>NZ_BDAU01000006.1 GCF_001612615.1 Nocardia amikacinitolerans NBRC 108937
GCTGCTTGTTGCTTGTTGCTCGCTGCTCGCTGCTTGTTGCTCGCTGCTCGCTGCTTGTTGCTCGCTGCTTGTTGCTTGTTGCTCGCTGCTCGCTGCTTGTTGCTCGCTGCTCGCTGCTTGTTGCTCGCTGCTCGCTGCTTGTTGCTCGCTGCTCGCTGCTTGTTGCTCGCTGCCCGCTGCTCGCTGCCCGCTGTCGGCTGCTTGCGGCTGGCCTCTGCTGCCAGCCGCACGCCGTCTCTGCTTCCGCTGCCCATCACCCGCCGCTCGCCGCCAGACGCTCGTCGCCAGCCTCGCGCACCCGATGCCGATAGCCGCTCGTACAGATTCGGTCTGCTTCGCGAGCGCCGATTGCGTGCTCGGCGAAACGCGGTGACTCGGGCGTGGATCGGCCGGTTGGAATCAAGTGTGGTGCGGGCGCAGGACGATTGTGCCGAACGTGGCGCGCTGCTCGATCAGTTCGTGCGCGCGTGCCGCCTGATCGAGGGGCAGTATCGTGTCGAGCAGTGGCTCGAGCGTTCCGTCCGCGACCTCGTCGAGCACCTGCGCGCGGTAGCCCGCGACCTTCGCGAGCCAGGCGGGACCTGCGCAGCCGATCAGGGTCAGCCCGCGGTTGACAAGGTCGATCGCGGTGATCGGAGCTGGGCCGCCGGAGAGGAAGCCGTAGCCCAGCATGCGACCGCGCACCGGCGTCATGAGGTCGAGCAGCGCCGGTGTCGCGGTGCCGCCGATCGAGTCGAACACGACATCCAATGTCGTCGCGCCGAGCACGTCGCGGAGGCGGTCGGTCCACGCCAGGTCGTTGTGGTCGATCACCTCGGCCCCGAACTTGCGCGCCTGTGCGGCCTTGGCTGGGCCGCCCGCCGTCGCGATGACGCGCGCACCCACGCGGGCCGCGTACTGGGTCAGATAAGCGCCGACACCGGTCGCGGCTGCCTCGACCAGCACGGTCTCGTCCCTGGTGAGCGCGGCCGTGTCGGTCAGAGCGGCCGCGACGGAACCGCTCATCAGGACCGCCGCGGCGACGGCGGTGTCCACACCGTCGGGAATGAGCGTCGCCTGCACGGCCGGGGCGACGACGTATTCGGCGTAGGCGCCGAAACCGTTGGTGGCCACCACGACTCGCCGCCCGACCAAACCGGTTTCGACGCCCGCTCCGGTCTCGGTGACCGTGCCCGCCGACTGGAAACCGAACACGAACGGCGGCTCGGCGGGCGTCGGGAAGGTTCCCGCGCGGATCGCCGTCTCCGGGTACAGCACCGGAACGGCCTCCGCACGGACGACCAATTCGCCCGCGCCCGCTGCCGGTCGCGGTGCCTCGGTCGGAACCAGCACCTCGGGTCCGCCCACGCCTGTCATTACGATTGCCCGCATCGAGAACTCCATAAGTTGACTGCTGGTCCAGATATCTCGCCACGATATGGACCGTCGGTCAACTTTGTCAACGACGAAGGCGGGTGGCATGTCCGACGGGCGCACGCGAGAACGGGCCGACGCCGCCCGCAACCGGCGCGCGATCCTGGACGCGACCAGGACGTTGCTCGCCGAGCACGGCGCAGAGGGTGTCACCATGGACCGGGTCGCCGCCGCGGCGGGCGTGGGCAAGGGGACGATCTTTCACCGCTTCGGCAGCCGGGCCGGGCTGCTGCACGAACTGGTCGCCGAACCCGCGATCGCCCTGATGGAGGCCGTCTCCAGCGGTCCGCCGCCCCTGGGGCCGGGCGCACCCGCCGCCGAGCGTCTGCTGGCCTTCTTCGCGGCGATGACCGACCTGGTGATCGACAACATCGAACTCGTCGTCGCCTACAACGCGGTACCGCCCCATCCGAGACGCGAAGAGTTCCACGCGTTCTGGGCCGCGCACATCACCGCGATGCTGCGCGAGGCGCGACCGGATCTGGACGCCGAAGTAGTCGGCGCGCTGCTGCTCGCGCCGTTGGGCGGCGAGCTCGCGTCCCGAATGGTGCGCGCGGGGGAGGCGGATCGCCTGCGGACCGCGGTGCACGATCTCGTCGCGTCGGTGCTGCGAGCGCCTCGAGCCGCGTCGGAAACGTAATGCCGCCGGATCGCCTGCGGTAGGGCTTGATCTTGCCGCAGCTCTGCTGAGCAGTTGTTGGTCAGCCCGTGTGCCGGAATGCCAACGCGGTGCGCGATCTTGTCGCGGCGTCAAGTCCGCCGAGCGTTTCTGTGCGCATGCCGGGCGGCGGCAGTTGGTGTCGGCCGGGCAAGTATGCAGGTCACGAGACATGTGAATGGCCTGGCGAGTGCCGCGCGGGCCGTGATGTCCACGTGGAGGCTGCGCGAGAATGGCAGGTCGTCGCGGTGTGCGATGTTGCCGCGGCTCTGCTGGTCAGCCTCGGGAGAGGATGGCTTCGAAGCGTTCGTCGGCGCGGTCGAGCTGGCCGAGGATGTGCTGCTTGACGTGGTCGGCGAGGGGGGTGTCCGGTCTGCTCACCAGGTCGCGGTAGACGTCGGTGAGTGGGCGGTATTTCACGGCGAGTTTGCGCATGATCGGCTTCTCGGCGTAGAGGATTCCGACGCCGTTGTCGGTGAAGTCGGACAGCTTGACCACCCGCGCCCAAGGTTTGCGATCCAAGGTCGTCGCGACGTGGTCGCGATACTGCTCGTGACGGTCGCGGTCCGGATCGGGCTCCGGATTGGTGACGGCGGCGACGAGGTCGGCGACGCGGCCGCCGAAGCGCTCGGACAGTTCGGTGAGCGCGGCGTCGGTGGGGGATCCGTCGCGTGCGCCCGCCAGCTCGGCCGGATGGTCTTCCACGGCATCGTGCAGCAGGCCGGCCGCCACCACGTCGGTGTCGCGAACCTCGTAGTGGCTGACGATCCGGATCGCTACGCGCAGAAGGTGATTCAGGTACGGTTCGCGGCCGTAGCGGTCGTCGCGGTGCAGTTCGGTGGCCAGCTCCAGCGCCGCGGTCAGCCGCTCGCCGTCGGGCAGTTCCGCGATCTCAAGCAGCAGCCGCTCGCGCAGCCCCGCCTCGCCATAGACCTCGCTGATCGTGTGCAGCGGCATCACGGCCAAGGCTCCCGCCCCAGGGTTACGCATAACGCCAATCTATCGAGCCTTTCGGCCGCGCGCTGTGCCCTGCGACACTTGTTCACCTATCGGATTTCGAAAAATCGGCTCCGAGTCGATTGCCGGGCGCGTGCTCGACTTCCCGCCGCCGCGAATCCAATTCCCCGCCAATCATTTCCACAGCCCACAGCCCACAGCCCACAGCCCACAGCCCCTGCCCGTAGCCCGCGACTTGTAGCCCGCCGCTGGCGGCTCGCGCAGCCCTGGGCTCGCAGTTCGTAGCGCGCCGCTGTCGGCCCATAGCTCGCGGCTCCTAGCTCGTCGTCGGTAGACCGCGGTCCGCACACGGCTGGCAGCGCGCGAGCCGCAGATTCCTCACGCACCGAGAGGTTGATGGTCGTGGCCAGGCCGGGCATGGGCGCCGCTCTCGAATCGCCGCCACCGCGTGCAGGCGTGCGGGACCGTCCCTCAGCGCACGTCGCGCGGACGGAACTGAATGCTGATCCGCGGACCGACCGGCTTGCGGGTCTTGGGCACCGCGTGCTCCCAAGTTCGCTGGCAGGAACCGCCCATCACCAGCAGGTCGCCGTGCCCGACCTGGTACCGGATGCTCGCGCCGCCGCGCCGCGGCCGGAGCAGTAGGGCGCGCGGTGCGCCGATGGACAGAATCGCCACCATGGTGTCGTGTTTCGCGCCGCGGCCGAGGGTGTCGCCGTGCCAGGCGACGGAATCGCGCCCGTCGCGGTAGTAACACAGGCCCGCCGTCCGGAACGGCTCACCGAGTTCGGCGGCGTAGTGGCGGCTGAGCGCGTCGCGGGCGTCATCGAGGATCGGATCCGGTAGCGCGGCGTTCTCGTCGTAGAAGTGCAGCAACCGGGGGACGTCCACGACCCGGTCGTACATCGGCCTGCGCTCGGCCTGCCACGGAACATCCCGCGCCAGCCGCTCGAACAGGATGTCCGCGCCGGTCAGCCACCCGGGCCGCACATCGACCCACGCGCCGTCCGACAGCGGCGTGCGGCGCGTGCCGTCGAGGGAACCGAGACAGACGTCCCCGGCCCCGTCGAACAGCGAACCCTGCAGCCAAGCGGTCACCCGCCCGACCCTACCCTCATTCGAACATATGTGCACACGCCACGCTTCACACCGCCCGCGCGGTGGCGCCGCTCACGCCGCTTTCGTGGGGCAGCTCACAGGCCGATATGCCTGGTGAAAGCGGGGTCTGAGGCGCTGTTACGCTGCTAGCCGTAAGACATCCTTTAACGGACCGTCCGGTGAGGCGGGGAAGGAGGTCGGCATGGCTGTGCCCGGAGATCGGGCCGCCAAGTCCGGCGCTGCCGAGACGACGCACTCTCAGCGGCACACACCCGAATGGGTGGCGACGGGGCGGGAGCTGTTGTCGGCTTCCGATGTCGGCCGGACCATCGCGCGCATCGCGCACCAGATCATCGAGAAGACCGCGCTGGACTCCGACGAGGCCGGCTCGCCGCGCGTGGTGCTGATCGGCATCCCGACCCGCGGCACCACCCTGGCCGCGCGGCTGACCGACAAGATCGAGGAATTCTCCGGCGTCCGCCCGGCCCTCGGCTCGCTCGACATCACCCTGTACCGCGACGACCTGCGCAGTCGTCCGCACCGCCCGCTGGAGCGGACCTCGGTGCCCGAGGGCGGCATCGAGGACGCGCTCGTGGTGCTCGTCGACGACGTCCTCTTCTCCGGCCGCACGGTGCGCTCGGCGCTCGACGGGCTGCGCGACCTCGGCAGACCGCGTGCGGTGCAACTGGCCGTGCTGATCGACCGCGGCCACCGCGAGCTGCCGATCCGCGCCGACTTCGTCGGCAAGAACGTGCCCACCGCGCGGGCCGAGGACATCTCCGTGCTGCTCACCGAACACGACGGTCGCGACGGCGTCTATCTGCACCAGGAGGCCGAGGCGTGAGACACCTGCTGAGCGTCACCGATCTGGACCGCGCCGCGGCGTCCGAACTGCTCGACGAGGCCGAGCGCTTCGAGCAGGCGCTGCTCGGTCGCGAGGTGCACAAACTGCCGACATTGCGCGGCCGCACCGTGATGACGGTGTTCTACGAGAACTCGACACGCACCCGGGTGTCTTTCGAGGTCGCAGGGAAGTGGATGAGCGCCGACGTGATCAACGTCAGCGCGAGCAGCTCGTCGGTGTCCAAGGGCGAATCGCTGCGCGACACCGCGCTGACCCTGCACGCCGCGGGCGCGGACGCGCTGATCGTGCGGCACCCCGCCTCCGGCGCCGCGCACCAGATCGCGCACTGGATGGACGGCTGGGCGCGAGCGGAGGGCCGGACCTCCGGTCCCGCGATCGTCAACGCGGGCGACGGCATGCACGAACATCCGACCCAGGCGCTGCTCGACGCGCTGACGCTGCGCCAGCGGCTCGGCGACATCGAGGGCAAGCGGGTGGTGATCGTCGGCGACATCCTGCACAGCCGGGTGGCGCGGTCCAACGTCTTCCTGCTGCACACCCTCGGCGCCGAGGTGGTGCTCGTCGCGCCGCGCACGCTGCTGCCGGTCGGCGTCGAGGCTTGGCCCGCCCGGGTCTCGCACCACCTGGACGCCGAACTGCCCGGCGCCGACGCGGTGCTCATGCTGCGCGTCCAGGCCGAGCGCATGAACGGCGGGTTCTTCCCCTCGGCGCGCGAGTACTCGGTGAACTACGGCCTGTCCGAGCGCAGGCTCGCGCTGCTCGCGGAGCACGCGGTGGTCATGCACCCCGGTCCGATGCTGCGCGGCATGGAAATCGCCTCGGCCGTGGCGGATTCGCCGAAGGCCGCGATCCTGCAGCAGGTCACCAACGGCGTGCACCTGCGCATGGCGGTGCTGTTCCGGCTGCTGGTCGGCGCGCAGGAGGCAGTGGCATGAACGGCAACGAGCGGAAGGTGGCGCCATGAGTGGGCTGTTGATCAAGGGGGCCTTGGTCTACGGCGAGGGTGAGCCCGTGGACGTCTTCGTCGACGAGGGCGAGATCCGGCAGATCGGCACCGATCTCGGCATCGTGGACGCCGAGATCATCGACGCGAAGGGGCAGATCCTGCTGCCGGGCTTCGTCGACCTGCACACCCACCTGCGCGAACCGGGCCGCGAGGACACCGAGACCATCGAGACCGGTTCCGCCGCCGCGGCACTGGGCGGCTACACCGCCGTGTTCGCCATGGCCAACACCAACCCGGTCGCCGACTCGGTGGTCGTCACCGACCACGTGTGGCGGCGTGGGCAGGAGGTCGGCCTCGTCGACGTGTTCCCGGTGGGCGCGGTGACGGTCGGGCTGGAGGGCAAGCAGCTCGCGGAGATGGGCACCATGGCGGCGGGCGTCGGCGCGGTGCGGATGTTCTCCGACGACGGCCACTGCGTCTACGACCCGCTGATCATGCGCCGCGCGCTGGAGTACTCGAACTCCCTCGGCGTGCTCATCGCCCAGCACGCGGAGGAGCCGCGGCTCACCAAGGGCGCGGTCGCGCACGAGGGCCCGACCGCTGCGCGGCTCGGTCTCGCGGGCTGGCCGCGCGCCGCCGAGGAGTCGATCGTGGCCCGCGACGCGCTGCTGGCCAGGGACGCGGGCGCGCGCGTGCACATCTGCCACGCCTCCACCGCCGGCACCGTGGAACTGGTGAAATGGGCCAAGTCCCAGGACATTTCGATCACCGCGGAGGTGACGCCGCACCACCTGCTGCTGGACGACACGCGGCTGGAGACCTACGACGCGGTCAACAAGGTCAACCCGCCGCTGCGCGAGGCGTCCGACGCCGCGGCGCTGCGGCAGGCGCTGGCCGAGGGCATCATCGACTGCGTGGCCACCGACCACGCCCCGCACGCCGAACAGGACAAGTGCTGCGAATTCGCCGCCGCCCGTCCCGGCATGCTCGGGCTGGAGACCGCGCTGTCGATCGTCGTCCAGACGATGGTCGAACCGGGGCTGCTCGACTGGCGCGGCGTGGCCCGCGTGATGAGCGAGCAGCCCGCGCGGATCGTCGGACTCGACGACCACGGCCGCCCGCTCGAGGTGGGCGAGCCCGCGAACCTCACCCTGGTCGACCCCGACGCCACCTGGACGGTGCGCGCGGCCGAGCTGGCCAGCATCTCGAACAACACGCCGTTCGAGGCGATGACCTTCCCGGCCAAGGTGACGGCGACGTTGCTGCGCGGCCGGGTGACCGCACGCGATGGCAAGGCGGTCGGCGCCGGCACCGCGGCGCGAGCGACGGGCCCGGAGGCGGTAGCGGAGCGTGGCCACGGAGGGCACCGGGAGCGCCGCCGATTGGACGCAGGAGGTCCGTAATGGAGAGAACGCTGTGGGTGGTCGGGTGCCTCGCGCTGTTCGCGCTCGGTATCTGGCTGATGTACCGAGGCTGGCAGAACCGGGCGGCGCGTCAGCAGGCGCGGATCGGCGAGCTGCCTCCGGTGCCCGCCGAACTCGGCGCCCAGGTGCTCGAGCCGACGACCGGCCTGTATCTCGGCAGCACGATCGCGCCGAGCTGGCAGGACCGGATCGCGGTCGGCGATCTCGGTTTCCGCGCCACAGCGGAACTCACGCGGTTCGAGCGGGGGATTCTGCTCGAGCGCGACGGGGCGACGGTGATCTGGATTCCGCAGGAGTCCATCACGGCGGTCCGCACCGAACGCGGCCACGCGGGCAAAGTGATGACGGAAGATGGTGTGCTGGTAATTCGCTGGAAGCTGCCGACCGGAACCGAGATAGACACCGGTTTCCGAGGGGACGACAAGACGGTGTATCCGGCGTGGGCCAGGACGACGACGGGAGATGAACGAACGTGAATGAAGCGGCTGCGCTGGTGCTCGAGGACGGCCGGGTGTTCCGCGGCACGGCCTACGGCGCCGTGGGCGAGACGCTCGGCGAGGCGGTGTTCTGCACCGCGATGACCGGGTATCAGGAGACTTTGACCGATCCCAGCTACCACCGCCAGATCGTGGTGGCGGCGGCACCGCAGATCGGCAACACCGGATGGAACGACGAGGACGACGAGTCCTCGAAGATCTGGGTGGCCGGGTACGTGGTGCGCGACCCCGCGCGGCGCGCGTCGAACTGGCGCGCGACCACGACGCTGCCCGACGCCATGCGCGAGCAGGACATCGTCGGTATCGCGGGCGTCGACACCCGCGCGCTGGTGCGCCACCTGCGCACCCGCGGTTCGATGAAGGCGGGCATCTTCTCCGGTGCCGCCCTCGCCGACGAGGACGCGCTGCTGGCCAGGGTCAACGGCCAGTCGTCCATGCTCGGCGCGGACCTGGCCGGGGAAGTCAGCACCGACTCGGTCTACACCATCGAGCCGACGGGCGAGCGCCGCTTCACCGTCGTCGCCGTCGACCTGGGCATCAAGACCAACACCCCGCGCATGTTCGCCCAGCGCGGCATGCGGGTGCACGTGGTGCCCTCGACCTTCACCCTGGACCAGATCCGGGAGCTGAAGCCCGATGGCGTCTTCCTGTCCAACGGACCCGGCGACCCCGCCACCCAGGACCGCGCGGTCGCCCTCACCCAGGGCGTGCTCGAGCAGGGACTGCCGCTGTTCGGCATCTGCTTCGGCAACCAGATCCTCGGCCGGGCGCTCGGCCGCGAGACCTACAAGATGAAGTTCGGCCACCGCGGCATCAACATCCCGGTCGTCGAGCACGAGACCGGCCGGATCTCCATCACCGCGCAGAACCACGGCTTCGCCCTCGAGGGCGAGCAGGGCGAACAGTTCGACACCCCGTTCGGCCGCGCCGAGGTCAGCCACGTCTGCGCCAACGACGGCACCGTCGAGGGCGTTCGCCTGCTCGACGGCCGCGCGTTCTCCGTGCAGTACCACCCGGAGGCCGCCGCAGGCCCCCACGACGCCGCATATCTGTTCGACCGTTTCGCCGGTCTCATGGAAGGAGCCTGATGCCTCGCCGCGAGGATCTACACCACATCCTGGTGATCGGATCGGGCCCGATCGTCATCGGCCAGGCTTGTGAGTTCGACTATTCCGGCACCCAGGCGTGCCGGGTGCTCAGGTCCGAGGGCCTGCGCGTGTCGCTGGTGAACTCCAACCCGGCGACGATCATGACCGACCCCGAGTTCGCCGACTCGACCTACGTCGAGCCGATCACGCCGGAGTTCGTCGAGAAGGTCATCGCGAAGGAGCGTCCCGACGCCATCCTCGCGACCCTCGGCGGGCAGACCGCGCTGAACACCGCCGTCGCGCTGCACGAGCGTGGGGTGCTCGAGAAGTACAACGTCGAGCTGATCGGCGCCGACTTCGACGCCATCCAGCGCGGTGAGGACCGGCAGAAGTTCAAGGACATCGTCGCCAAGGTCGGCGGCGAGAGCGCCCGCTCGCGGGTCTGCTTCACCATGGACGAGGTGCGCGAGACGGTCGCCGAGCTCGGCTTCCCGGTCGTGGTGCGGCCTTCGTTCACCATGGGCGGCCTCGGCTCCGGCATGGCCTACAACCACGACGACCTCGACCGCATCGCGGGCGGTGGCCTCGCCGCCTCGCCGACGGCCAACGTCCTGATCGAGGAGTCCATCCTCGGCTGGAAGGAATACGAGCTCGAGCTGATGCGCGACGGCCGCGACAACGTCGTGGTGGTCTGCTCGATCGAGAACGTGGACCCGATGGGCGTGCACACCGGCGACTCGATGACCGTCGCCCCGGCGATGACGCTCACCGACCGCGAGTACCAGAAGCTGCGCGACCTGGGCATCGCCATCCTGCGTGAGGTCGGCGTCGACACCGGCGGCTGCAACATCCAGTTCGCGGTGAACCCGCGCGACGGCCGCCTGATCGTCATCGAGATGAACCCGCGCGTCTCGCGGTCCTCGGCGCTGGCCTCCAAGGCCACCGGGTTCCCGATCGCCAAGATCGCGGCCAAGCTGGCCATCGGCTACACGCTGGACGAGATCGTCAACGACATCACCAAGGAAACCCCGGCCTGCTTCGAGCCGACCCTGGACTACGTCGTCGTCAAGGCGCCGCGGTTCGCGTTCGAGAAGTTCCCCGGCGCCGACCCGACGCTGACCACGACCATGAAGTCGGTGGGCGAGGCGATGTCGCTGGGCCGCAACTTCTCCGAGGCGCTCGGCAAGGTGCTGCGCTCGCTGGAGACCAAGGCCACCGGCTTCTGGACCCTGGACGACGGCCCGTGGGCGCCCGTCGACGGTGACGCGCAGGCCGCGATCGAGAAGATCCTCGACGACCTGCGCACCCCGATCGAGGGCCGCATCTACCAGGTCGAGCGGGCGCTGCGATACGGCGCGAGCATCGAGGACGTGGCCGAGGCCTCGGGTATCGACCCGTGGTTCGTCGCCGAGGTCGCCGGTCTGGTCGAACTGCGCCAGGAGATCATCGACGCCCCGGTGCTGGACGAGCCGCTGCTGCGCCGCGCCAAGCACTACGGCCTCTCCGACAACCAGCTCGCCGCGCTGCGGCCCGAGCTGGCGGGTGAGACCGGCGTCCGCGCGCTGCGCCACCGGCTCGGCGTGCGCCCGGTGTTCAAGACCGTCGACACCTGCGCCGCCGAGTTCGAGGCCAAGACGCCGTACCACTACTCGGCCTACGAGCTCGATCCCGCCGCGGAGTCCGAAGTGGCGCCGCAGCGCGAGCGCGAGAAGGTGATCATCCTCGGCTCCGGCCCGAACCGCATCGGCCAGGGCATCGAGTTCGACTACTCGTGCGTGCACGCGGCGCAGACGCTGTCGCAGGCCGGGTACGAGACGGTGATGGTCAACTGCAACCCGGAGACCGTCTCTACCGACTACGACACCGCCGACCGCCTCTACTTCGAGCCGCTCACCTTCGAGGACGTGCTCGAGGTCTATCACGCGGAATGCGAGTCCGGCACCGTCGCGGGCGTCATCGTGCAGCTCGGCGGGCAGACCCCGCTCGGCCTCGCGCAGCGACTGACCGACGCGGGCGTCCCGGTCGTCGGCACCAGCGCCGCCGCCATCGACTTGGCCGAGGACCGCGGCGAGTTCGGTGAGGTGCTTGTCGCGGCCGGGCTGCCCGCGCCGAAGTACGGCACGGCGACCACGGTCGAGCAGGCGAAGAAGATCGCCGCTGGCATCGGCTACCCCGTGCTGGTCCGCCCTTCCTACGTGCTCGGCGGGCGCGGCATGGAGATCGTCTACGACGAGAAGTCCCTGGAGGGCTACATCTCCCGGGCCACCGAGCTGAACCCGGAGCACCCGGTCCTCGTCGACCGTTTCCTCGAGGACGCCATCGAGATCGACGTGGACGCGCTCTGCGACGGCGAGGAGGTCTACCTCGGCGGCGTGATGGAGCACATCGAGGAAGCGGGCATCCACTCCGGCGACTCGGCCTGCGCGCTGCCCCCGATCACGTTGGGCCGCAGCGACATCGAGGCGGTGCGCCGCTCCACGATCGCGCTGGCCAAGGGCATCGGCGTCAAGGGTCTGCTCAACGTGCAGTACGCGCTCAAGGACGACGTGCTCTACGTGCTGGAGGCCAATCCACGGGCCAGCCGGACGGTTCCGTTCGTCTCCAAGGCCACCGCGGTGCCGCTGGCCAAGGCCTGCGCGCGGGTCATGCTCGGCGCCACCATCGCCGAACTCCGCAAGGAGGGCATGCTGCCGAGCGAGGGCGACGGCGGGCACGTCGCGCTGGACGCGCCGGTCGCGGTGAAGGAAGCGGTGCTGCCGTTCCACCGGTTCCGTCGCGCCGACGGCAGCGGTGTGGACTCGCTGCTCTCGCCGGAGATGAAGTCGACCGGCGAGGTGATGGGCATCGACGCCGACTTCGGCACCGCCTTCGCCAAGAGCCAGTCCGCCGCCTACGGCTCGCTGCCCACCGAGGGCACCGTGTTCGTCTCGATCGCCAACCGCGACAAGCGCGCCATGGTGTTCCCGGTCAAGCGCCTGCACGATCTCGGCTTCCGCATCCTGGCCACCGAGGGCACCGCGGAAATGCTGCGCCGCAACGGAATTCCGTGCGAGCAGGTGCGCAAGCACTCCGACGAGAACCGGGCCGACGAGCCGACGATCGTGGAGCAGATCCGCGACGGCGAGGTCGACATGGTGTTCAACACCCCGTACGGCAACTCGGGTCCTCGGGTGGACGGCTACGAGATCCGCACCGCGGCGGTGGGCGTCAACATCCCGTGCATCACCACGGTGCAGGGCGCGGCCGCGGCCGTGCAGGGCATCGAGGCCAGCATCAACGGCGGCCTCGGCGTGCGGTCCCTCCAGGAACTGCACTCCTCGCTGCGCGGCTGAACCGGCGATGCGGAGGTCGGCGGGACGGCCGCGAACCCGCGCGCCCCGGCGCGCCGAAAACACAGGAGATGCGATGAAGACGTTCGGCGCGCGCCTGCGGCACGCGATGCACCACTTCGGTCCGCTGTGCGTCGGCATCGATCCGCACCCGCAGCTGCTCTCGGCCTGGGGGCTTTCCGAGGACGCCGAGGGCGTGGAGAAGTTCGCCGAGATCTGCGTGGAGGCATTCGACGGCACCGTCGCGCTGGTCAAGCCGCAGGTGGCGTTCTTCGAGGCCTACGGTTCGGCCGGGATCGCGGTGCTGGAACGGGCCGTCGAGGTGCTTCGCGCCTCGGGCACCCTGGTGCTTGCCGACGCCAAACGCGGTGACATCGGCTCGACGATGGACGCCTACGCCCGCACCTGGCTCGGCGACGGGCCGCTCGGCTCGGACGCGGTGACGGTCTCGCCGTACCTCGGTTTCGGCTCGCTCGCACCCGCGCTGGAACTGGCCGAAGCCAACCACCGCGGCCTCTTCGTGCTCGCCGCCACCTCGAATCCCGAAGGGGCGCAGGTGCAGACGGCGCGCGCGGCGGACGGGCGCAGCATCGCCCAGACCATGGTGGACGAGGCCGCCGCGCGCAACGCGGGCCACGACTTCGGGTCGGTCGGTGTCGTCGTCGGCGCCACCCTCGCCGAGGCCCCCGACCTCACCGCGCTCAACGGCCCGATCCTGATGCCCGGCATCGGCGCCCAGGGCGGGGGACCGGGTTCGGTGCGTGACCTGGTGCCCGAGTCCGTACTCGGTGCGGTGGTGCCGAACGTCTCGCGCGAGGTGCTGCGCGAAGGTCCGTCCGTTTCGGCACTGCGTGCCAGGGTGAGCGCGCTTCAGGAGGATTTCGCCTTCCTGCAGCGCTGAGGGATCGCGGCCGGGTTTCCCACGGCACATCGTCCTCGAAGCGGCCCGCGGGTTCGGTACCGACCGAACCCGCGGGCCGCTTCGTGGTGTCTGGCCGCCCTTCTGCGGGGTTTACGCGCGTCCCGCGCGGGGAAACCCGGGTGACGTGTGGTGAATCGCGCAGACGCCGATTCAGCGGCACGCCGTGCCCCCGACTCCTCTGGCTCCGCCTCGGCCGCCTCGCGCCGGGGCTCTTCGGCGTTTTCGCGGTGCCGAATCCCAAGCGATGGGACATGTGTTCGATCCGACACGCGGAAGAACAGTGCGACACGCGGGGAATTTCCAGAAAGTTCCTGGTCGGAAGCCCGACCGATTGCTGACACGTCGTGGCGAGCCACCGCAACCGCTCCGCTAACCTTGGAATGCTTCGAAAATACGCTGGTAGCAGGGCGTTTCCGAGATTCGGCGGTACGATCACCGCAGCGCCCGGGGCGTGACGCGCATCCGGTCCTACTCGCCCCTACGGCATCCAGAATCATGCGCTGACCTGGGGGGTGGGTTCGCAATCGGCGGACGTCGTGGGTACGGTCGCTGAGACCGCGCGGGTTACCGGCGGTAGATCAAGCAATGAACGATGAGACGGAGGAACCGTGGCCCTTCCCCAGCTGACTGACGAGCAGCGCGCCGCTGCTTTGGAGAAGGCGGCTGCCGCTCGCCGCGCTCGGGCGGAGCTCAAGGAGCGCTTGAAGCGTGGCGGCACCGACCTGAAGAGCGTCCTCAAGGATGCCGAGACCGACGAGATCCTCGGCAAGATGAAGGTGTCGGCGCTGCTGGAGGCCCTGCCCAAGGTCGGCAAGGTCAAGGCGGCCGAGATCATGACCGAGCTGGAGATCGCCCCCACCCGCCGTCTGCGCGGACTCGGCGATCGGCAGCGCAAGGCGCTGCTCGCCCGGTTCGACTTCGACGCCTGACGACGAGGGTGGTCGAACACACGCGGAAGGGTCGGCTGGTTGTACTGGTCGGCCCCTCGGCCGTAGGCAAGTCCACGGTCGTGCGGTGCGTGCGGGAACGCCTGCCCGAACTGGTCTTCAGTGTGTCGGCGACGACCCGGGCCCCCCGGCCCGGGGAGGTCGACGGACTCGACTACCGGTTCGTCTCTCGTGACCAGTTCGACGCCATGATCGAGGCGGGCGAACTGCTGGAATGGGCGGACATCCACGGCGGCCTGCAGCGTTCGGGGACCCCGGCGGGTCCGGTGCGCGAGGCGCTGAACGCGGGCATGAACGTGCTGGTCGAGGTGGATCTCGAAGGCGCGCGCTCGGTGCGCAAGGCGATGCCGGAGGCTCTTCTCGTCTTCCTCGCCCCGCCGAGCTGGGACGAACTGGTCTTCCGGCTCACTTCGCGCGGTACCGAATCGCCGGAGGTGATCGAGCGCAGGTTGGAGACCGCGCGCACCGAACTGGCGGCATGTGACGAGTTCGACATCGTCATCGTGAACGACGAGGTGACCAGCGCCTGCGAGCAGTTGGTATCGTTGTTCGTTAGCACAAATTCGAGGTAGCCGCCGTACACCCGTGTCCCGGTCGCGGCCGGGGCAAGGGCGGCGGTATCGCACGCTCGATTACCCGCTGATTTTTCCACGACAACCCGCAGGAGCCTCACCAGTGAGCGACACCAAGACCGCGCCCGCGTACGACACCCCGGTCGGCCTGACCAACCCGCCGATCGACGAGCTGCTCGAGCGCACGTCGTCCAAGTACGCGCTGGTCATCTACGCCGCCAAGCGGGCCCGCCAGATCAACGACTACTACAACCAGCTCGGCGACGGCATCCTCGAGTACGTCGGTCCGCTGGTCGAGCCGGGCCTGCAGGAGAAGCCGCTGTCGGTGGCCATGCGCGAAATCCACTCCGACCTGCTCGAGCACTCCGAGGGCGAGTAACCCACATCCCGCGTCCGCGCGTGATGCCGCAGTATCGAACTCCCCGCGTGGCCGGGGACGAGCCCACGGAGGCGTAGTGACCACACGCATCGTCGTCGGCGTCAGCGGAGGGATCGCGGCCTACAAGGCCTGCGCACTCGTCCGGCGCTTCACCGAGACGGGGCACGAGGTCAGGGTGATCCCGACCGAGTCGGCTCTGCAATTCGTCGGCAAGGCGACCTTCGAGGCGCTGTCCGGGAACCCGGTGCACACCGACGTGTTCACGGACGTGCCCGAGGTCCCGCACGTCCGCCTCGGGCAGGAGGCCGACCTTGTGGTCATCGCCCCCGCCACCGCGGATCTGATGGCGCGCGCCGCACATGGCCGCGCCGACGACCTGCTCACCGCCACGCTGCTGACCGCGCGATGTCCCGTGCTGTTCGCGCCCGCGATGCACACCGAGATGTGGGAGCACCCGGCGACCATCGCCAACGTCGAGACGCTGCGCAGACACGGCGCGACCGTCATGGAACCCGCCTCCGGACGCCTCACCGGCGCCGACACCGGTCCGGGCAGGCTGCCCGAGCCCGAGGAGATCTTCGGGCTCGCCGCGCTGCTGCTCGAGCGCGCCGACGCCATCCCGCGCGACCTGGTCGGCCGCCGTCTGGTGATCACCGCGGGCGGCACGAGGGAACCGCTGGATCCGGTGCGCTTCCTCGGCAATCGCAGCTCGGGCAAGCAGGGCTACGCGCTGGCCAGGGTCGCCGCGCAGCGCGGCGCGCACGTCACGCTGATCGCGGGCAACACGATCGAGATGGCCGCCCCCGCGGCCGTCGACCTGGTGCACATCACCACCGCCGAGCAGCTCAAGACGGCGGTGGAGAAGCACGCGGTCGGCGCCGACGCCGTCATCATGGCCGCCGCCGTCGCCGATTTCCGGCCGACGAACGTGGCCGCCGCCAAGATCAAGAAGGGCGCCGGCGAACCGGACGTCATCCCGTTGACCAAGACCGACGACATCCTCGCCGGTCTGGTGCAGTCGCGGCGCGACGGTCAGCTGGCGGGCACCGCCATCGTCGGCTTCGCGGCCGAGACCGGTGACGAGCACGGCGACGTGCTCACCCACGCGCGCGCCAAGCTGGCCCGCAAGGGGTGCGACCTGCTCGTGGTCAACGCGGTCGGCGAGGGCAAGGCCTTCGAGGTCGACACCAACGACGGCTGGCTGCTCGGCGCCGACGGCACCGAACAAGCCCTCGACCACGGGTCGAAGGCGCTGCTCGCCAGCCGTGTGCTGGACGCGCTCGGTCCGTTGCTGCGCGCCGGGTAATCTTGGCCCGATCGAATTCCGTTGCCGCGCCGAGCGATCGGCGTGCCGCTCGATCCGGACGCCGACCGCGGCGCGGTGTGCGAATGTGCGCACCGGCCGCCGCGGGTGCGGATAGTCTGGGACGGCGATAACCGGCGGATTCGTCGCGCCGTGGGTTTGGAATAGTCTGAGATGAAGGGTTGCGCGACGGCGGTATCGCATTACTGTCGCTGTGGCCATCCGATACGAGAAACCCGTTGAGGGAGAGGGAACAACTGTGCGCACGTCTGGCAGCCGCCTATTCACCAGTGAGTCCGTGACCGAGGGTCATCCGGACAAGATCTGTGACGCCATCAGCGATTCCATCCTCGACGCGTTGCTGGCGGAAGACCCGCGCAGCCGGGTCGCGGTGGAGACGCTCGTGACCACCGGTCAGGTGCACGTCGCGGGCGAGGTCACCACCTCGGCATACGCCGACATCCCGCGCATCGTCCGCGAGAAGGTCCTCGAGATCGGATACGACTCGTCCGCAAAGGGTTTCGACGGCAACTCGTGCGGCGTCAACATCGCCATCGGCGCCCAGTCGCCCGATATCGCGCAGGGTGTCGACACCTCGCACGAGGCGCGCGTCGGCGGCGAAGACGACGAGATCGCCAAGCAGGGCGCGGGCGACCAGGGCCTGATGTTCGGCTACGCCAACACCGACACCCCCGAGCTGATGCCGCTGCCGATCGCGCTCGCGCACCGGCTCTCGCGCCGCCTGACCGAGGTCCGCAAGACCGGCGTGCTGCCCTACCTGCGTCCCGACGGCAAGACCCAGGTCACCATCGAATACGACGGCCACCTGCCGGTCCGGCTCGACACCGTGGTCATCTCGACCCAGCACGCGGCCGACATCGACCTGGACAACCTGCTCGCGCCCGATATCCGCGAGAAGGTCCTCGACTCGGTGCTCGCCGACCTGAACCTGCCCACCCTGGACATCTCCGACGTCCGGTTGCTGGTCAACCCGACCGGCAAGTTCGTGCTCGGCGGCCCGATGGGCGACGCGGGCCTGACCGGCCGCAAGATCATCGTCGACACCTACGGCGGCATGGCAAGGCACGGCGGCGGCGCGTTCTCCGGCAAGGATCCGTCGAAGGTCGACCGCTCGGCCGCCTACGCCATGCGCTGGGTCGCCAAGAACGTGGTGGCCGCGGGCTTGGCCGACCGCGTCGAGGTGCAGGTCGCCTACGCCATCGGCAAGGCAGCTCCGGTCGGTCTGTTCGTCGAGACCTTCGGCACCGAGAAGGTCGACCCGGAGCGCATCTCGACCGCGATCACCGAGGTCTTCGACCTGCGTCCCGGTGCCATCATCCGCGACCTGGACCTGCTGCGCCCGATTTATGCGCCGACCGCCGCCTACGGCCACTTCGGCCGCACCGACGTCGACCTGCCCTGGGAGCACACCGACCGCGCCGACAAGCTGCGCGCGGCCGCCGGCCTGTAGGCCGACCGGGCCCGAGTGAGCCGACCCGCGGCGGACGAGTCCGCCACCCCCACGGATGATGTGTCCGTGGAACCGACGACAACAGCGGAAGCACCCGCGCGACCCATCGCGCGGGTGCTTCCGCTGTTGACGCCCGCGCACCTGGATCGCGATTTCGACTACCTGGTGCCCCCCGAATTCGACGAGATCGCCCAACCGGGGGTGCGGGTGCGCGTCCGGTTCGCGGGCCGCCTCGTCGACGGCTACCTGCTCGCCCGCCTCACCCACAGCGAGCACGGCGGCAAACTCGTCAAGCTGGAGCGCGTGGTTTCCGCGGAACGCGTCCTCACCCCCGAGATTTTGCGGCTTGCCACCGACCTCGCGGCCCGTTACGCGGGGACCCGCGCGGATGTGCTGCGGTTGGCGATTCCGCCGCGGCATGCGCGGACGGAGAACGGGGGGGCGAAGAAGGGGGGAGTTCGTTCGACCGGTGAGTCGTCGGCGGACGAAGAGGGGACCGACTCCGTCTCCGCTGAACTCACGCAGCAGGATACGGCTGAGCCCGTGACGGAGACCGGGTCGATGGGTCACGCGAACGTGCCGCTGCGGATTGGCAAGAACCGCTCTGCACCAGACGAGTCGACCGTTGCCGCTTCGAATGGCTCGACCATCCCTGGTGACGCCTCAGACGGGCGTCGAGATGACCTCGGCGACAACGCTTCTCGGGTGACACGATCGCCGGCCTCGCCCGGGGACGATACCTTCGCACCCACCGACGCACAGCAGCCATCGAGGTCTCGCGCGGTCATCAGCGGTGCCGCTGCGAACGAGGTGGTCGCTGGTGGCTCCGCTAGTGTCGGTGATACCGCTGGGCAAGGCGAGCCTGATAGTTCCTCCGAAAACCGTGGCGGGCCAGCGGATGTCGGCGTCGCAGGCGGCGCCACCCCGGGCCTTGCGTGGGTGGTCGGCGATGCCTCCGAAGGTCGTCGTGCGGCGGATGTTGCGGCGCCGCGCGGCACGGCCGAAGGCGGCGCTGCTGCGGATGGCGTTGCTGGGGCTGTTGCCGAGGCCGGCGGCGCCGATGCTGTCGACGGTGTCGCGAGGGGCGCCGACGAGGCTGCGCGCGGTTCGATCGCGGCTGATGATGCCGCGGCAGCTGGGGCCGCCTCCGCCCCGAAGACGTTGGCGCCGCGCACATCAGAGCCGCCGAAGCTCGGCTTCGACACCGCGCCGTGGGGGCGCTACATCCACGGCGAGGCGTTCCTCTCGGCGCTGGGGCAGGGCAAGGGGGTGCGGGCGGCCTGGCAGGCGATGCCGGGGGAGGACTGGGCCCGGCGGCTCGCGGAACTCGCCGCGACAGTGGTCGGGGCCGGGCGCAGCGCGATCCTGATGGTCCCCGATCAACGGGATTTGAATCGCGTCCTCGCCGAATGCGTTCGGCTGGTGGGGGATTCGGCCGTCGGGTTGACGGCGGGGCTGGGCCCCGCCGCGCGGTACCGGCGGTGGCTGGCGGTATTGCGCGGCAGCGCAAGGATTGTCGTCGGCACGCGCAGCGCCGTGTTCGCGCCCGCCGCGAACCTGGGCCTCATCGCGATCTGGGACGACGGCGACGACACCTACGCCGAGCCCCGCGCGCCGTACCCGCACGCGCGCGAAGTGTCGATGCTGCGGGCGCACGAGACGGGAGCGGCGTTCGTCGCGGCCGGTTTCGCCCGCACCGCCGAGATCCAAGCGGTGGTGGATTCCGGGTGGGCGCACGACCTCGTCGCCGAGCGGTCGGTACTACGCAAGGCCGCGCCACGGATCAGCGCTCCCGGCGACAGCGACATCGCCATGGAGCGTGATCCCGTAGCCCGCGCGGTCCGCATCCCGGGTGTCGCGTTCGCGGCGGCACGCGCCGCGTTGAAGGAGGGGGCCGCGGTGCTGGTGCAGGTCCCCCGCCGCGGCTACGTCCCCGCGTTGTCCTGCGCGAAATGCCGCACCCCCGCGCGGTGCAGGCACTGCAACGGCCCGCTGGCGCTTCCGGAGAGCACGCCGGGCGGCGCGAACGAGGCGCACAGTCCGAGCTGCCGGTGGTGCGGCATCACCGAGACCGCGTTCCGCTGTTCGGCCTGCGGCTCCCGAGCCTTGCGCGCCGTCGTGATCGGCGCCGTCCGCACCGCCGAGGAACTCGGCCGCGCCTTTCCCGGCGTGCCGATCCGTGGTTCCGGCGGCGGTGCGGTGCTCGACACCGTCGAGCCGGGGCCGCAGGTGATCGTCTCCACCGTCGGCGCGGAGCCCGTCGTGCGCGGCGGGTACGGCGTCGCGCTACTGCTGGACGGCTGGGCCCTGCTCGGCCGCGCGGACCTGCGCGCCGCCGAGGACGCGCTGCGCCGCTGGATGTCGGCCGCGGCGCTGGTGCGCCCGCACGGGCAGGTCGTGGTGATGGCCGAGCCGTCCCTGCCGACCGTGCAGGCGCTGGTGCGCTGGGACCCCCTCGGACACGCCCGCGCGGAGGTCGACGCCCGCGCGGAGGTCGGTTTCCCGCCCGCAGTCCGCCTGGCCGCGGTGGACGGCGCCACCGAGGCCATCGACGAACTGCTCGCCGCCGCCGACCTCCCCGCCGACGTCGAGGTGCTCGGCCCGGTCCCGCTCCCCGCCAACGCGCGCAAACCGTTCTCCGGCGATTCTCCTGCCGAAGTAGAACGCATGCTGCTGCGCGTCCCCCGCCGCACCGGCGCCGCCCTCTCCCGCGCCCTCACCGCCGCCCAAGCGATCCGCAGCACCCACCGCTCCGACGCCCCCCTGCGCGTCCAAATCGACCCGATCGACATCGGCTGAGTGAGGCGCATCGCCGTGCGTGCACGCGGCAGGTGGTAAACGGACTGTCGCCGTGGCGGACGTGGCCCTGTTGGACATGGTGCGGCCGCCTGCCTCGGGCCGACCCCATTCGGCCCCCGTCGATTCGGCTGCCCGGCCGCTGCGGCAAGGCGCGCTCGGATACGCGAGCCGATGGCCCGGTGCGGACCGGGGTCGGGAGTGCGCCGGTTCAGGCGAAGACGGCCCGATTACGTTCCGCCCATTCGGCATACGTGCCCGCGGTCCTCCCGAGCACCTTCTCGATGTCCTGGCTGACGAGCAGCTCGCCGGGGGTTGGGGAACCCAGAATCTTCAGCGTGTGGTCGGCGACCGCCTCCGGCATGAAGCGGAGCATGCCTTCGCGCGCCTGAGCCGGTGAGAGCTCGACGAAGCGAATTTCGGTGCCGAGGGCCGCGCCGAGTGCCGCCGCCTGCTCGCGTGGGGTGCTGAGTGCGGGTCCGGTCAGGGTGTAGATCTGCCCGGCATGCCCGTCCTCGCGCAGCGCGGCGGCGGCGACGGCCGCGATGTCGGCCGGGTCCACCGAGGGCAGGCCGACCGATCCGAACGGCGCGGCGACGGTCCGCTCGCCGCGCACCGACTCCACCCACGCGTAGGTGTTGCTGAAGAAGCCGCCCGGCCGAAGGATGGTCCACTCGAAAGACGAAGCCCGAAGCGCTTTCTCGTAGGCCCGCAGCCGGTCGTAGCCCGCGGCCTCGGGCCGGGTCCGAGTACCGAGCGAGGACACGAAGACCACCCGCCGCACGCCCGCCTCGGCGACGACGTCCAGAACTTCCTCCGGTTCCGGTCCCGCGATCAGCTGCTCGCCGCTGATCAACAGGAACAGCGCCTCGGCGC
Source organism: Nocardia amikacinitolerans NBRC 108937 (assembly GCF_001612615.1). Classification (GTDB taxonomy): domain Bacteria; phylum Actinomycetota; class Actinomycetes; order Mycobacteriales; family Mycobacteriaceae; genus Nocardia; species Nocardia amikacinitolerans. The sequence continues at coordinate 21,542 of NZ_BDAU01000006.1, forward strand.
CCGCGAGCGCGGGGGAGAGGCTCGCGGGATCGGCGAGATCCGCCGCGACGTGCCGGACTCCTTCCGGCAGGGCGATCGAGCCGCTTCCGCGCGAGACGGCCGTCACCTGCGCCCCCGACGCCGCGAGCAGCGGGACGAGCGAGCGTCCGATATTTCCGGTCGCCCCGGTCACCACGATCATGTTCCACTCCTAGTTAGTTGACTGACTAACAGAACCGTAGTCGAGGATGGCGCGGCTGTCTATAGTTAGTTGTGTGACTAACTCAGTCGAGAAGGCGGGCAAGCGCGAGCGGCTGGTGGACGCGGCGGTGCGCGAGTTCTACGAGCGCGGCGTCGAGAAGACCACCATCGCCGATATCGCACGCACCGCTAAGGTGCCCGTCGGCAACGTGTACTACTACTTCAAGACCAAGGATCAGCTGATCGAGGCGGCCATCGGCGCGCATGCCCGCGGCCTCGACGAACTGACCGGTGGATTGGACGCCCTGTCGACGCCGCGAGAGCGATTGAAGGCGCTGGTTCAGGGCTGGGTCGATGAGCGGGAGATGGCCGTCCGGCACGGCTGTCCTTTCGGCTCCCTGACCGCCGAACTGCACAAGCGCGCCGATCCGCTGGACGGGCGTGCGGCAGAGGTGATGCGGACGTTGCTGGATTGGGTGGAGCGGCAGTTCGCGGAAATCGGCCGCGCCGACGCCCGGGAGCTCGCGGTGGCGCTCATCGCTTCCTATCAGGGAATCTCCTTGCTCACCAACACCTTCCGCGATCCCGAGCTGATGGCCGCCGAGGGGAAGCGGCTCCAGGACTGGATCGACTCGCTGTAGCGACTCGCTTCGGGCGCGCCTGTGCACCACAGGCGCGCCCGAGGTGTTTCTCGGGCGGTACATCAGGACTTCCTTGCGTTCGATGCATTGTCGATATATCGTCGATACTGTGGAGTGAACACGAGAGCCCAAGGAGGGCCGACATGGAAAACATCGAGAACATGCAGAACAGAGAGTTCGGACGCGGCGGCCGCTGGCGTAAGCCCGGCCGCGGGGAGTTCGGTCCCGGTCGCGGACCGCATCGCCACGGCGGCAGGCACGGCTTCGGTCCCGAGTTCGGGCCCGGCTTCGGTCCTGGTTTCGGACCGGGCTTCGGCCCACAGTTCGGCCGCGGACGGGGTCGCGGCGGCCGTGGTAGGCGCGGCGACGTGCGCGCCGCCGTGCTGCTGCTGCTCACCGAGCGGCCGATGCACGGCTACGAGCTGATCCAGCAGATCCGCGAACGCAGCGACGACGTCTGGCGGCCGAGTCCCGGATCGATCTACCCCGCGCTCGCGCAGCTGGAGGACGAGGGCCTGGTCCTCATCGAGAAGGTTGCCGGTCGCAAGACCGCCAAGCTGACCGAAGCGGGCGGCGAGTACGTCACCGCGCATCGCGAGGAGCTCGGCGATCCGTGGGCGCAGGTCAAGGCGGACGTCGGCGCGCAGGCCATCGACCTGCGCGGATTGGTCGGCGGGTTGATGGGCGCGGTCGCGCAGGTGGCCGCCGTCGGCACCCCCGAGCAGGCGGCGAAGGCGGCCGAAATCCTGAACGACACCCGCCGTTCGCTGTACCGCATCCTCGCCGAGGATGACGCTACCGAATAGTAATGATCACGAAACATCCCGTGGGCGTGCGTTTTTCGCGTCGATGAGGTAGATCATTGTGATATGGAACAGCCGTTTGGTGTGTGGGGTTGGGGTAGATCACAGGTTTGTCGCGGCGCTATGGCGTTCGCGCTGGTCGCGGGGGCTTTGGTCGGTTCGGGTGTCGGTGTTTCGACGACCGCGGGCGCCGAACCGGGCGCGATCGCCGAACCGCTCGCCGTCCGTCCGCCGGACGTGCCGACCGTCGGCGCGCCGCCGCAGACCGACCACTTGGCCGCGTCGCGGCATCTGAAGGAGAACAAGAACGCCACGCCGCTGGGCACCAACGATTTCGGCTGCCGCCCCACCGCGGCTCACCCCCGACCCGTCGTGCTGGCGCACGGCACCGACTCCACCGCCTACTCCGACTGGTCGGCGATCGGCCCGCAGTTGGTGGCGGCCGGATTCTGCGTCTTCGCGCTCAACTACGGCGGCGCGCCGGGCGCCGACGCCTACGGCACCGAGGATCTGCGGGCGAGCGCCTACCAGATCGGCCAGTTCGTCGACCGGGTGCTGGCCGCGACCGGCGCCGAGAAGGTGGATCTCGTCGGATTCTCCCAGGGCGCCAACGTGACCCGGCTCTACACCAACAAGCTCGGCGGTGCCGCGAAGGTGGCCCGGTGGGTCGGCATCGCGTCGCCGAGCTACGGCGGGGTGATGTACGGGCTGGTGCCGGTGGCACAGGTGATCCCGGGCGCGCTGGAGGTGTTCGCCAGGGTCACTTCGACCGCTGCGGTCCAGCAGGCGCAAGGTTCGCCGATCATGCTCGAACTCAACGCGGGCGGCGATACCGTGCCCGGTGTCCGCTACGTGACCATCGGCAGCCGGGTCGACGAGATGATCCAGCCGTTCAGCAATATCGCGCTGCGCGGGGCGGGCGCGGAGAACATCGTCGTGCAAGACCTGTGCCCGAGCAATCTCACCGGTCACTTCCACATGGTCTACGACCCGTTCGTGCAGCAGCTGGTGCTGCGGGCGCTCGATCCCGCGCACGCGCCGACGCCCACCTGCGAGGCGGTGCCGCTCGGCACCGGCATCCCGCAGGTGATCATCGCGGGCAATTCCTGATCGGGTCGCCGGGCGGGAGACGAATCGCCCGGCCCGATCACCGCAGTCGCGCGCCGTAGACGTGCTCGACCTCGATCGTGACCAGCACCCGGCGCTCGGCGACCATCACCGCTCGGTACTCCGCCCAATCGGGATGTTCGCCCGCGGCGGCGCGGTAGTAGTCCACCAGGGCCTCCACCTCGGGGCCGTGCGGATCGGTTCCCGGCCCCGTCAGCGTCGCGGTGCCCTCGGCGGTGGCCCACGCCCAGCCGTCCGGTCGAGTGACCTCCAGGCTGGCCCGCGGGTCCCGCCGCAGGTTGACCGTCTTGGCCAAACCCTCGTCGGTCGCGAAGTAGATCCGGTCTGCCGCGCGGTCGTAGTACGGCGTCACGGGCGAAAGCTGGGGACGCCCGGACGCTTTGATCGTCGCGAGCACACCGAGCTCGCTCTGCGCCAACAGCGCGCGAGGGTCGAACGGTTCGGCGCTCACCGCGGCGTCACCGAGTCTTCGCGGAACAGCTCGATCAAGGCCGCGTAGCCTTCGTCACCGCGTCCGGCCGACACCGCCCGGTCCGCCAATGCCTTGACGAACCTGGGGATTTCGGCGCTGACGCCCGCGGCCTCGCACTCCTCGACGACGTGCTCCATGGTGGCGACGTGGGTGTGGATGGTGGCGTCCAGGACCGGGTAGTCGCGCGCGTCGATCTGCTGCGCGTATCCGGTCAGCCACTCGCCGACGGTGCCGACGCCGCGAGTTGCCAAGGGCGCGAAGGCATCGGCGCGCACACCCGCGGCGCCCAGCAGCGCGGCGCTGTGCAGAAACGCGTTCAGGATTCCCCACATCAGGTTGAGGATCGCCACGTCGTGCAGCGAGGACAGGCCGTGGTCCGCACCGAGATAGGTTGTGCGGCCGAGGTTCTGGAGGACGTTCTCGTGCGTGTCGAAGGCCGCGCGCGGGCCGCTGTAGATGATCTCGGCATCCGTCGAGCCGATCGCCGCCGGGACGCCGAGGATGGCGCCGTCGAGGTACCCGCACCCGTGCCGCGCCGCCCATTCGGCGGTCTGCCTGGCCTGCGCCGAGGTGCCCGAGGTCAGGTTCACCAGGACGCGTCCGTCCAACGCCCCGTCCAGCGGATCCAGGATCTCGTGCACCGAGTCGTAGTCCGACAGGCACACGATCAGGAGCCGACCGGCCGCGACCGCGTCGCCGGCGGATTCCGCGAGTGTGGCGCCGTCCTCGACGAGATCCTCGGCCTTCGCCGCCGTGCGATTCCAGACCACGGTCCGATATCCGTTGCGCTGGAAGGTCTTAGCGAGCGCGTGGCCCATCATGCCGAGGCCGAGGACCGTCACGGTCTCGGTGCCGGATTCGCGCGTCGGGGCCTGCTCTTGTGTCGAGTCGATCGTCATGACACGATCCTCAACGTTCACACCGGTATGAAGGTCAAGGAGCGCGCGCCATGCTGATCGGCGAACTGAGCAAACGAACCGGAGTTCATGCCCATCAGTTGCGGTATTACGAAGCTCAAGGCCTGCTCGAACCCGAACGCGGCAGCAACGGCTACCGCCAGTACGCCGACGATTCCGTGGTGACGGTCACGCAGATCAGAAAGCTGCTCGACGCGGGCCTGTCGACCGAGGTCATCGGCCACCTGCAACCGTGCATCACCGGCGAGGACGCCGATCTCGTACCGTGCCCGGAGCTTTTCGACACCCTGCGCGCCCGCCTCGCAGCACTGGACGAGCAGATCGCCACGCTGACCCGGACCCGGCAGGCGTTGCTCGACTACATCGAGACCACCGAGGAACGCGCGCCCTCGCACGACTATTCGCCGTGCGAAGCCACCGCGTGAGTTCAGAGGTACTCGGCGACAACGTGATACAGGCCGGGGCTCGCGTCGGCGAACTTCTCGGCCTCCGCGACCGAGGCCACCACGGTCTTGTTCAGCCCGGCGGCCTCGCACGCCTCGACGCTGTCCCAGTGGGCGACGTTGATCAGCTGGAATCGAGTGTCGGACAACAGCGCTCGGTGCAGACGCACATCGCGGAAGCCGGGCGCTCGGCGCATGAGAGACGCGCGTTCGCGCCACTGTTCGACGAATTCGTCGATGCGGTCGGCGGGTAGTTCGATCACATTGATGAAGGTGACGCCCTGATCGGCCATGGGTGAATGTCCTTTCGGTTTCGGCTGTTTCGGTCGAAGTCGGGATGTCATCCGCGCAGCAGCTGACGGGTCAGCGCTTCGCCCCACCACCGCTCGACCCGGTCGGGTCGCCACCCGCGCTCGACGGTGAGCGTGGTGTAGACGTCGATGTTGCACAGCGCCGCGTAGACATCGAGGGCGGTCGACCGGTCCACGCCGGGACGCAACGCGTCATCCGGCCAAGTCTCGAAGACCTCGGCGCGCACTCGATCGGCCGCGCGGCGGACCTGCCCGTAGACGGTGGCGAAATCGGCCTCGGTGCGACCGGCTTCGCGGATCAGCGCCACGAGGTCGCCCGCACGTTCGAGAAGCCGCCGGTCGTAGCCCGCCATCGCGGCGAGTTGCCGTGCGGGCGTGGGGGATTCATCGAGTTCGGTGAGCAGGCGGGGGAGGTCGGCGGACAGGTCGGCCGCGTCGACCAGCGCCCAGACCAGTCCCGCCTTGTTGCCGTACGCGGCGTAGACCGTCGGCACCGAAACGCCCGCCTCGCGAGCCACGTCGCGCACGGTGGTCGACGCCCAGCCCTGCGAGACGAACAATCGGCGAGCGGCGTCCGCGATCTCCACCCGGGTGCGCTGCGCCTGAGCGTGTCGCCGCAGGGAATCGTAGGCGCGCCGCGGGGGTGGCTCTGTCACTCGGGCACTCCGATCTTCCGCCTTATATATTGATTATAGTATCCGTTAAGTCAATAGGCGCCGAAAAAGGGAGCCGCGGCACCGCGCAGCTCCCTCTCGATTCGGTGTTCACGCCGCCAGTTGCAGCGCCAGCGTGGCGGCCGCCGGTGCCAGGTACAGCAACGGGAACACGCTCGTTGCCCTATCGACGACGTAGCCCCCCGCGGGTGTGACATCGCGCCTCCGGCCACCCGGCATGGCGCCGGATACCCGATCCGGCAGACGTCGTGGAATCGGACGGAAGCGTGCGGCTTCCGGCTGCTCGCGGTACACGAAATCGCTGACAGCGCAGGCCTTTTCCATCGGCGGCAGGCATCGGTCGCGCTCGCGAAGCAGTTACTGGAACTGGTCGTTCTACTAATATGTCCTGCGCGACAAAGGAAGTCGGGAAGTCGCCCAGCTGCCACAAAGTCGGTTGTGAGGTGGCGAGGGCGGGGTTTCGCGGGGATACGGTGGGGAAACGTGTTCTAGCCGCGGGAGGTTCGATGTCCGCAGAGCAGGTCGACGACGACCTAACGGTGTCCGGCCGTCCCGTATCGACGCATTTGCGGGACGTTCGCACGATCTCGGAGCGGATGGTAGGTCACTTCCTGGAGACGGTCGCGCCGTGCAACACCCTGCCCGGTGACGCGCTGGGCGGTGATGTCGCCGCGGTGACGCGCGTGTGCCTGGAGCTGGCGACGCGGATGCTCGACGGCGGTGCGGACATCGATACCGAGATCGCGCGGGTCGGCGCGGCGGCCGCGCAGTGGGCGCGCGAGGGAATTCCGATCGACACGATCCAGCACGCCATCCACGAGGGCGTCAAACTCGGCTTCGACCTGGTCCTGGCCCAGGCGACGACCGGCGATCAGCAGAGTCTGCTGAATGTCGCGCGGCGGCTGATGGACATCCTGGACACCATCGGCGCGACGGTGTCCGTCGCCTACGTGCGAGAGCTCAAGGCCGTGGTCAGCGAGCATCATGCGGCGGTGCATACGCTCACCTCGGCGCTGCTCGGCGGCAACAGCACCTCCACCATGGCCAGGGAGTGTGGTGTCCCGATCGCGGACGCCTATCACGTTCTGGCGCTGCATATTCCGCCGCATCGTGATGAAGCGAATCCCAAGCTGGATCCGAAGGTGGTGGCGCGGCGCAAGTTACGCCGGGTCCAGGCGGAGTTGGCGACCAGGTGCGGGGAACGCGCGCTGTCGCTGTTGAGCGTCGACGGCGGAACGATTCTGCTGCCCGCCAACGAATTCGACGACGCCGCATTGGATTTCCTGGTGAAGTGGCTCTCGGACGCCGCCCAGGCGCCGATCAGGGCGACCGCGGTGGAAGCCGGGCTGCGTCGCATCCCCGAAGCCGCCGACGAGGCGCACGAGCTGCTGGACATCGTGCAGCGGTTGCGGTTCGAGTCCGGGCTGTATCGGTTCAACGACATGGCGCTGGAGTATCAGCTGACCCGCCCCGGCCCGGCCCGCGACTTCCTCGGGTCGCTGCTGGATCCGTTGGAGGAGTATCCGGAGTTCTTCGAGACCCTGCAGATGTACATCGCCACCAACCTCAACCGCCAGCGCACCGCGCGCCTGCTGCACGTGCACACCAACACCGTCGACTACCGGCTCAAGCGGATCGGCCAGCTCATCGACTTCGACCCGACCCAGGCCTCGGGTCTCTGGTACCTGCGCTCGGCGATGGTGGCGCGCAGCCACCGCGACGGCGACATCACCGAGCGAAGGGCCGCCCGATAGAAAGCCACCGAACGAGGCCGGCCTCCGCGGTCTTGACTTCGCTCTGTCGTTGCGCCGAAGATCATTCATCCCGTCCGACGGGAGCTTTACCAACCGGGCTCCGCGGCCCTACGCGGCTGTGGCGTTTTTCGCCATGGCACAGGAGTTTTCGATGAACGCACGGTACGCGATCAGGTGGGCGGCCGAGCACGGGTTGCCGCGGCTGGCGTTGCGCGCCCGGTACCACCTGGGCGACCCGTTCGCCCGGCTGCTCAGCGGCGCGGAAGGCCGCGACGATCCGTATCCGCTGCTCGAGCAGTTGCGCGGGACGGGTGGCGTGCGGACCGGTCCGCTCGGATACGCGGCCTTCGACTACCAGCTGTGCCGAGAGATTCTGCGCGACAGAAGATTCGGCGTGCGTACCCCGATCGACCCCGCGGTGCCCGGTCCCTTGCGTCGTTACGCGGAGCGAGTCGTGTTGCCGCCCAATCCGATCGAGGCGCCGTCGATGTTCATGCTCGACCCGCCAGAACACAGCCGGTTGCGCAAGCCGGTCGCCTCCGCGTTCACCCCGCGCGCCGTCGCCCGGTTGGGCGACCGGGTGCGCGAGGTCACCACCGAACTGCTCGACGCCATGGCCGCGCGCGGATCGGCCGACCTGATCGGCGATTTCGCCGCGCAGGTGCCCACCGCCATCATCGGCGAGATGCTCGGTTTTCCGGCCGCCGACCGCGAGATGTTCCTGCGCTGGGGTGACGCGATCACCCCGCTGCTGGACGTCGGGATTCCCTGGCGCGCGCACCGGCGCGCGATGGCCGCCACGAAGGCGATGGCGGGTTATCTCGCCGCCCACATCGAGAAGTCGCGCCGCGAACCTCGCGAGGACATCTTCAGCGTCCTGGTGTCCTCCGGCGAACTGAGCACCCTCGAGCTGATGGCCAGTGCGAACGTGCTGATGGGCGCGGGCTTCGAGACGACGGTGAACCTGATCGGCAACGCGATCCCGCTCCTGCTCGGCCACCCCGATCAGCTCGAACTCCTGCGCGCCGAGCCGGAGCGCTGGCCTGGCGCGATCGAGGAGGTGCTGCGGTTCGACCCGCCGGTGCAGATGACCGCTCGCCGGGTGCTGGAACCGGTGGAATCGGGTGCGGGCGTTTCCCTCGAGCCAGGACGCTTGATGATGGTGTCGCTGGCGGGCGCCAACCGTGACCCCGTGAAGTTCCCCGATCCCGCCCGATTCGACATCACCCGCGCCAACGCCAAGGAGCACCTGTCGTTCGGGTCCGGCGTCCACGTCTGCATCGGCGCGAGCCTGGCCAGGCTGGAAGCCGTCCACGCGCTGCCCGCCCTCTTCGAACGCTTCCCCGACCTGCGCCTCGAAGGCGAACCACGCCGCCGCGGCCTGTGCACCCTGCACGGCTACCAGCAGATGCCTGCCCGGCTGGGGCGTCCGGCGGGGGCGCGGGCCGTACCCTCCATGGCCTCCGGCGACCGCACGCCAGGCAGTTGACGCTTCGCCCCTTCTGTGATCCCGGGTCTTCGGTTGTCCCGCTCCTGTCGGCCTCGGCGCGGTGCTCGGCCGCCCCGCTCGCGCGGCCGGGCAAGGTTGACCTTGACCGTGCGTCAGGGTTGGAGGCTTGTCGCATGACGAACAGCAGCACTCCCTCGGCTCGGCTCGCTCCGCCGGTCGGCGGGTTCCAGGAAGTCGACGGCCGCCGCGTTTTCGTGCATCGGTCGGGGAGCGGCGGACCCGCCGTCGTGTTCCTGCCCGGCGCGAGCGTGGTCGGTCTGGATTATCTCGGTGTCCAGCAACAGGTTTCGCAATTCACCACCGCGGTGGCGTACGACCGCGGCGGCACCGGCTACAGCGACCCCCTCCCGTTGCCGCGCACCGCCGCCGCGGTCGCCACGGAGCTGCGCGAGTTGCTGCGTGCCCAGAACATCCCCGCTCCCTATGTTCTCGCGCCCCACTCGCTGGGCGCTTTCTACGCGCATCGGTTCGCGCAGCTGTTCCCGCGGGAGGTGGCCGGAGTCGTGACATGCGCGCCGAGTTGCTCGCGGACTACCCGGAGCCCGTCCGGCGGTCGCTGATCGAGGCCAAGGGGAGCGACGAATGGGTTCGTGTCGGAATCGCAGAGCGCGGCAATCTGACCGAACTGTCCACGGAACTGCGGGCCGGGCCTCCCGATGTCCCGGTCATCGCGCTCAGCGCGCTGGGCGCCGACCCCGCCCAGCCGATGGAGACGCAGCGGCAGATGCACGACGGCAGAAGGCGAATGGACGCGGCCCTGCGTGACATGCGCGCCGATTACCCGGAGCCCGTCCGGCGGTCGCTGATCGAGGCCAAGGGAGCGACGAATGGGTTCGTGTCGGAATCGCCGAGCGTTCCTGGCGAGCCGGCTACGACAGGAGACGACAGTGGCTACATCGCCACGCCGGGCAGGTTGCTCGCCTGTTCGAACCAGTCGATCAGCCGGTCCTCGAGTTCGCCCAGCTCATCGACGTCGTGGATGTCGAGGTAACGGACTTCCTCGTGTTTGGACGCCTTGGGCGGCACGGGTTCGAGCGAGGTTCCTCGGAGGAATTGGAGCTGCACGTATCCGGTGTAGCAACGGAAGGAGAGGAACCAGCCCTCGGTGTCGCGACCGTAGAACGGCTGATTCCACTTCACGGCTTTGTGCGCACCGGGGACGGTGCGCACGAGCAGCTCATCGAGCCGCTCGCCCACCGCGCGCTTCCAACCGGGCATGGCCGCGATGTAGGACTGCACCGGAGCGTCACCGATGCCTTTCGGAATCTGCGGATTTCCGCCGGAAAGCAGTTTCGGCTCGGCGTCCGAGCTGTCAGCGATTTTCCTACCCATCGCCATCGGTCCTCCGTCGATAGTGGTCGTCAGCGCTGGCGTTGTTTGTTGGTTCGTAGGCGGTGGTTGTCGGCGTGGAGTTGGGCGTTGGCGTCTTCGAGGTCGAGGATGCGGGCGATGCCTGCGAGGTTGATGCCTTGGGCGGCGAGTGTGGTGATGCGGTGTAGGCGGGTGAGGTCGTTGCCGCTGTAGCGGCGGGTGCCGCCGTCGCTGCGGGCGGGGGTGATCAGGCCGTGTCGTTCGTAGAGGCGCAGGGTTTGTATGCCGATGCCGGCCAGGTCGGCGGCTACCGATATCGCGTATACCGCGCGTGCCGGGTCCGGCTGTTGGTGTTGTTGGCGATCCAACTCTGCTCCTCGGTACTGCTGTTGCTCTAGGTTTTCTATGGTATCCCGTTGCGTGTGGCTGTTGATAGTGCTATAAGAAATCTGTACTGGATGGCATAGATTATCCGGTGTCCGACTATCGAGTTGACGGTTGGTTGGAGGTGACGATCATGCTGATGCGTACCGATCCGTTCCGGGATCTGGACCGTCTGGCGCAGTCGACGATCCCGGTCGCGGAGCAGGCCAGGCCGCGCCGGATCGAGATCGCCCCGTGCGACGGCCACAAGGTGATCGACGCCTGAGCCCGGGCGGCTTCGACTGGGTTGTGTCGGAGGTGTGTTGGTCATGATCGGCACCGATGGTTTCGGTGTTCGCGACCGGATCGATGCGCGGCTGTTGGCGCTGGATCCCGACCTCGAGCCGTTGTTCGCCGAGGTCGAGGAGATCCTGTGCGAAGCCCTTGCCCCCGAGCTGGTTTCGGAGTGGGTGCGGCTTCGCGCCCGAGCGCCCCGCCCACCGGCCGACGTCGATTCGGATTGGCGGACACCGAGATTGACAGGACGGGCGCCGCCGAGGATGCGCGCGACCCAACGCGGCCCTCCGCGGCCCCAAGCGGACCCATCCGCTACGACAACATCGACAGCGAATCGGTAAGCGAAAGTGAGGTGATGTCATCGCACGATCCATCAGGTCCGCGGCGCCGCGGCCGGACGACCGGCAACCAGGCGCATTGCGAAACACTTGCCTGCGACCAGACATTGCGCACCGCCACACCCAGTGGCAACGCCGGATCCACGGCGGCGCCGACCGCAGACGGATCTGTTACACCTCTCGTCTCCTTCGATCAGGGGCGGGCCCGCCAGCGCGATCACTCGAAGGGCCCGCCCCACTGTCATCCGAGTGTCCAGTGCACGACGTAAGGAGGTTGGCCATGACCACGATCCCCGCCCGCGACGACGCCGACTACGCCGAGCAACGCACCCTCGTCCACGACGCCGACCGCCACACCGGCCTGGACACCCGCGCGCTGCACCCGTTGGCCGAACGCGTCCGCGCCGCCTTCGACGCCGCCGACACCACCGACCGAATCGACCAAGCCTTCATCACCCCGCTACCCGATGACGACGACTATCGCCTCACCAACTGACACCCACTCCGACATCGAGTCCCCCGAGCACGCCGGTTGGCGCCACGGCACCGTCGCCTGGTTCAACGCCGAGAAGGGCTTCGGATTCCTCACCCCCGACGAGGACGCGACCGCGGTGTTCGTCGAGTACTCCAGTATCGAAACCCGCGGCTACCGAACACTTTCCGCGGGCCAGCCCGTCGTGTTCACCGTCGAACACACCCCGCGCGGACCGCACGCCGCACGCGTGCGCCCCTACACCCGCGCCCTGGGCGACCCGTCACCCAACCCCTGAACCACACGCACAGCACCGCACGCACACAACACCGATGGCACTACACCACCTTCCTCAACACAGCCTCGCCCTGCTCACCGGGCTGGCCCTGCTCGCAGCCCTCGGCGCCCCACCGCTCACCCTGCTCACGCTGACCGCCACTCTCGGCTGCGCCATCCTCGCCGCCGTCCTGCGCGAACCGCGCCCCCGCAATGCCGGGCCCCCGACCTCGGCAACCACGGCGCGCTCGACCGCGCCGCGAGCAACGGCGCGCCGCCGCGCTGCGTCCCGGTACCGCAGGCGCGGTAGTCGCATCCCCGGGGTTCGGCCGATCCGGCACCGACACCCCGTGCTGCACACCAGTTTTCCTCCGGAGGTATCCATCCATGACACGGCACGCACACAGCACCTCTGTCCTCGAGGGTGCACCCGGCGTTGGCACCCCCATGCCGCGGCCCGCCTCGCCCCTCCCGGGCCATCACGCGCCCGTTGCGGACCAGCGCCCCAGCGAATGGCACCCCGGCATGCTCTGGTGGGACGCCGCCACCGTACTGGTGACCTACCCGACCCCCAGCGGGACATGGCAGACCGTCGCGCACCTGGTGATCCCAATCGACCACGGACGCTTGGCATTCCGAGTACCCGCCCACTCCGCCGAAGCGCAGCAACTCAGCCGCGACCGACGCGTCATCGTGCAGGCCGGTGACTGGCGCGGCACCCCGGCGCTGGGATCACGCCAGCATCAAGGCACCGCCGAGGTCATCTTCACCGGCCCCCTCTACGAACAGGTCCAAACCGGTATCCGCACCAAGTACGGACCCGTCCGCACCGGCCTTGCCAACCTGGCCCGCAGATTCGCCGCCGGAGCGACCACCGACCTCGCCGCGATCGTCACCCTCCACGAAAACCCGCCCTACTGCACGGCGATTTCGCCACCCAGTTCGTAGCCGCCACTGAGCTCCAGTCCGTCACCGCTCCAAAACCGTCCGGGGTCATACCAGTTGGGGCTTCGGTGTTGCGACAGCAGTCCCATCGACTGGTAGGTCGCGGCCACGATCTCCGCGCAGTACGCGCTTTCCAGCTCCTGTGCGGCGGCCCGGCTCGATCGGCGTCGTGGGACCCGAACTCGGCCGCGTAGCCAGCGTCCGGCGAGAGCGGCAGTCGAAGGGAAAGGGATTCCGTCGAGCCGGGCGACGGTGCGCAGCAAGCTGTCTTCCATCTCTCGCGTCGGCGGACGGTTCAATTGGCGCAACCAGGCCTGCTGACCGTAGCGGTTCGCCCACACCAGCACCGCGTCGCGCAGATTGTGTAGCTGGACGCCGCGGTGCGCGACTCCCGTCCACATGTCCGGCAGTGATCGGCCGAGTTCCGCGTGCCAGATCAGCGCGGGCAGGTCGTCGAGCACGACCGACATGCCGACATGGTTCACCGGGCTGTTCGTCGTCATGCGAATCGCGCGGTCGGCCGCGGAATGGCCACGGAACAGCCAGATGTCGCCGGTTCTGGTGATCTCGAGCGCTCGATCGAGACTGATGCTCGTCCCCGTCATGGACGTAGCCTATTCGGTATGAGGTGGTGGAAGGCAGTGGGATTGGCGGGTGTGGCCGGTGTGGTCGCGACCGGTGTGGTGGTCGTGCGCGCCGAGCGTCGTCGCCGCGCCTACACCCCGGATCAAGTCCGTGAACAACTGCACAGGCGATTCGCTCAGGCGACCGCGTCCGAAGCGACCGCCGAAATCGCTGCGCCAGCAACTCGGGACGCCGTCGGCATCCGCGGGCGAATCCGCCGCTTCGTTGGCAAGATGCGGGTGTGGGTGACTATTTCGAACGAATCGTCGACCTCGAGGTGACCTCGGCAGACGCGGGCACGCTGGCCGAGCGCATGGTGGGCTGGATGGTGTCACGCCGATGGCTGCTTCGGGAGATGTCGCGAAACGCGATGTACAGCCTCCAGGTCGACGAAGGCTATGTGCCGGGCCCCGACTGGTCGCAGATCACCCAGGATTGGGGTGCCGACTGGGTTCCCGGCCCCGTCGCGGTCATCGTCGGCCGCCACGACCACTATCCCGGGCAGGGCTGCATCGAACCGGCCTCCGCGGTGTGCCCACGGTGCCGGGCCACCACCGTGATCATCGACTACCCCGAACGATGGGAAGCCGATGCCGCCGTTTGGCAGCCGTTCTCGGACGCGATCGACGCCTGGAAACAATCGGGCACCGGCGCGGCGATCTGCCCCTCTTGCACTACACCGAGCCCCATCACCACTTGGCAGTGGGCAGACGGCTTCGCACTGGGTGCCCTCGCCTTCGACTTCTGGGGTTGGCCGCCCCTCACCGAGGACTTCCGCACCGAATTCGCCGCGCGACTGGGGCACCGAATCGAACACCACACGGGCAAGTTCTAGACCGAGACCTCCGGGTCATATTCACTGCTGGGCCGGCGCGGTGACCGACGTCGATCAGCGTCTGCCACGAAGGCGGGCATACGCCGTCGGCAATTCAGGCACCACTGCGTAGTCGGAATGGTTTGCAGGAGGTGGATCGGTATCTCGGCGCGGCAGCCGCGGCAGCCGCCGTAACGGCCGGTGGCGATGAGGTTGAAGGTCGCATCGATGTCGGCCAACGCGTGCCGCGCGGCCGTGGCCAGCTTTTCGGTGACTTCGTGTCTGGCCCGTGCGGCAGGGTCGGAGGGTACAGCGGCGCGATCGATCTCGGCTTCGAGCTCGGCCAGCTGTTGCACGCGGAAGCGGCGTTGCTGATTCAGTCTCGCGCGCAGCGCGGGTAGGTAATCGGAAAGACGTTCCGGTGAGAGGGGGTGTGCGGGGGTCATCCGGTCCTCCAGGACTGGTGGTTCGGAAGGTGGCTCGATGCGGTTACGTGAGAAGGGGTGGGCCGCCCTGTGAGCGGCCCCCTGTATGACCACCTCCACGCCCCTCGAACTATTCGCTGACAACCCCAGGATCGTTCTCGCGCAACCGGCTGCGCTTGTTCGTCTGCGACAGTTGCGGGCGTGCCAATTGTCCGATTTCCCCACTTCCGAGTTTACGAAGGCCAGGCTGGGGAACTCGCCTCGAGCTGGTGCGACTGCTCGTGTTCGCCGATGAAGACGTGTTCCATCCCGGTGACCAACGTCAGCCGAGCCCATCGAGGCAAAGCTCGACGGAGCGATCGCGAAGCCACACCCTCGGGAGTGAGGTGACATTCATGAGAAGTTCGACATGGGTGGGGTGGGCAGCGCTGGTGGTGGGAATCGGCGCAATGGTCGCGTCGATCACCGTGAGTTCCACACGAGTCGGGGAGGGCCTGACGTTCGGGTTCGGTGCGTTCATCGCGTTCTTCGGGGTGTTGTCGTTGCCGGTGCGGAATCGGACTCCCGATCATTGGGGCCTTTTCGTGGTGGGCTTGGCGATGTTTCTGCTGCCCTGGCTCGGCGCCGGTTTCGTCCCTGATCGTGGGGCCGCGTGGACGGCGTGGATAGCAGGGTTCCTGGCAATGGCGCTCGGGGCCACCGCCTGGGCTCGGGACAATCCGCCCACCGCATCGGGTATGCGCGACTACAGCGCGGGCGGGGCCGAGCGCAGCGCGTTCAGTTGTTGGATAAGCCGGGCGGCGCTGGTCGTGGGGGTTGTGACCGTGGTTCTGGCCGGCACGGTGGTGCGCTCGTCACCGGTGCCGACCGCCGTCTTGATCGGGCTCGGTGGCCTCACCGCGGTGACGGCGTTGTGGTCGCTGCTGGCGGGTGACCCTACGCGTGATTTCCTGGCGCTGGCCGTCGTAGGGTTCGCATTGTTCCTCGCACCGTGGGTCGGCGGCTTCGCCGGCGGTAGTGCCGCGTGGACGGCGTGGATATCCGGCTGCATCGTCACAGTCCTCGGCGTCGCTGGATACCTGCGCGGGGAGTCCCTCGATGTCAGCGAGACCGTTGCCGACGCGGCGGAGATCAGGTACCGCGAACGGTTCCGCCGGCCTAGCTGAATTCGCGACCAGGTCGCGTCAGGTTCGACATCGGAGCGGCTCATGGTGACATTGGACCGGTTGGCGAACGTACTGGGTGGCTACGGCGTCCGCTTGCGGTTGGGTTCGGTTCCCCGGTCCACCCCGCTGCGCAGTGTGGTGATTCACGGGGCCGAGCAGGACCCGGCGGAAACAGGCGATGTGCTGCTGGGAATCGGGGCACGCTCGGTATCGGAGGTGGTGGGCTGGGCGGCGGCGGCGCGGGCCTTTGTCGCGCTCGTCCGTGGGGGGCCCGAGAACGGCCACGACGAGTTGGAAATCGAGGGCGTGGCGGTGATGGTGATCGACCCTGCGGTGGCCTGGAGCGAGGTGGCCGCGGTGGTCTACGGATTGGTTCTGGAAGGACGCGAGACCGAGGCAGGCCGCGGCCCGACCGATTTGTTCGCCTTGGCCGACAACCTCGCCGATGCGGTCGGCGGAGCGGTGACGATCGAGGACCACCAGTCTCGGGTGCTGGCGTATTCCAAGCCGCAGCAGCATCTCGATCCCGCACGGGTGGAGACGATCCTGGGCAGGCAGATGCCCGAGTGGTTGCGCGCGGTGTTCGATGCGCACGGTGTCTTCGTACATTTGGCGTCCTCGGATGAGCCGATCTTCGTTCCCGCGCAGGCAGAACGTCGGGTGACGGGCCGGATGGTCGTGGCTGTGCGCGTGGGCCGCCAATTGCTGGGCTCGGTATGGGTGTCGTGCCCCGCGCCGTTGCACGGGACCCGACGGCGGGCCTTGACCGACGGCGCGCGCACGGTGGCCCTGCATCTGTTGCGGTCGCGGGCCAGCGCGGACCTGGAACGTCAGGTGGAATCCGAGCTGGTGATCCGTTTGCTGGAGGGCGCCGCGGACGCGCCGACGGTGGCAAGCAAGTTGGGATTGGCACAGGAGGGTCTACGGGTGCTCGCGCTTCGGGCTCGAATCGCAGGCGAGCAGCACGCGGCGCTGCTGTTGATCTTCGAGCGAGCGACGACCGGATTCGGCTGGTCGCGTTCGAGCCGCAGCGCCTTGGTCGGCGACACCATCTACACCGTGCTGCCTGCTGATCAGGCGTCGACGGCACGCCGCTGGATAAGCGAGCGGCAGGCTGCGCTGCCCGCGCGGATTACGGTGCTGGCCGGTGTCAGCGGCGTTGCCCGGGCTACGGAATTGGGGTTGGCGCGCGCGGAAGCCGACGAATGCCTGGCGCTGCACGAGGCCCGCTCGGCAGGTGCTGCGCCGCCCGCCTACGACGAATCATGGGACGAAATCCTGCTTCAACGGTTGCGCACCGCGGGGCTGTCCGGGCGTACCCCCGCCCGAGGACCGATCTCGGAGTTGCGGCGCCACGATCGCACGAACGCCACCCAGTACGTGGCGACGCTGCGCGCCTGGTTGCACGCACAAGGCGACCCGGCAGAGGCGGCCGCGCAGCTCGGTGTGCACGAGAACACCATCCGTAATCGGCTGCGCAAGATGGCAGAGGTGACCGACCTCGGCTTGGACGATCCCCGCAAGCGGCTCGCCATGATGATCGAACTCGCCGCCACCGATTCCGCCTGACACACCCGCGCTGTGCTGTCACCACAGATCCCGGCACCCCGATTGTCGAATCAGCGCAACCGATCACCTCGCCGCCACTCCATCATGGAGTCGAGCGGAAATCGCAGGCAGGCGCGGCGTAACCCTAGTCGAAGCGGAGTTGAACGGATGCGGAACATGCGGGTAAACGAGGTCATGCGAAGACCGATCATCGCTGTGCGACACGATGATTCGGTACGCGAGGCGGCGCTGATGCTCACCGAACTGGGCTACGCGGCGTTGCCCGTTCTCACCCAGGACGACCGCCTCATCGGGGTAGTCACCAGCGGTGACCTGCTGCGGGCCGGCGAACTCGACGACACCGTCGACGCCGTGATGACCACACCCGCGGTGTCGGTCTCCGACAGCGCAGCACTGGACGAGGTCATGAGGTGGCTGCTAACGCGCGGACTGCGTAGCCTGCCGGTCATCGACGCAGACGGTCGTGTGGTCGGGATGTTCAGCCGCGGCGACGCGCTACGGATCATGCTCACCCCCGACGATTCACTCGCGGCCGACGCTCAGAATCTCCTCGATCAGTACACCGGCCTTCGGCGCTGGCATGTCACCGTCGAAGAAGGCGACGCCAGCATCTCCGGCCGGTTCACCGACGAATCCGAACGGCGCATCGCCATCGCCCTGATCCGCACGGTGCCCGGTATCCGTGCCGCGACCGTCGCGACCACACCAGCCGCTGCTGTGCGCTGACGTCGCGGTTCGGTTGACGACATCGATGGCCGGTTCGGTCAGCGCACTTGGAGGAGGCTGTCGGTCAGTTCCGCTCGCCCGCCACCGCTACGCCGTAGTGATGTCGCTGGATGTCCGATCCGGGCGCTGGGTGAACGCGGCGCGATACGCACTCGGCGTCAGTCCGGTCCGTCGCGAAAGATGTTGGCGCAGCGAGTCCGTCGTCGCGAGTCCGCTGAGGCGAGCGACCTGGTCCATCGGCAAGTCGGTCGTTTCCAGCAGCTCCTGAGCCCGGATGACGCGCTGATGGAGCAGCCATTGCAGGGGGCTGAGGCCGGTTTCCGCATGGAACTTGCGGGTCAAGGTGCGAATACTGGTGCGGGCATGATTCGCGAGGGCGGCGCGGGTGAGTGGCTCGTGCAGGCGGCCGAGCGCCCAGCTACGGGTCGCCGCCAGCGAGGTACCGGTCTCGGGCGGTAGCGGCGTCCGAATGAACTGGGCTTGTCCGCCTGGTCGCACCGGCGCGGCGACGACGAGACGGGCGGCCGAGTTGGCCGTCGCGGCGCCGTAGTCGGTGCGCACCAGATGCAGGCACAGATCGATACCCGCGGACAGTCCGGCGGAGGTCAGGATGTTGCCGTCTTCGACATACAGCACGTCGGGGCGAAGTTCCACCGCGGGGAAACGACTGGAGAATTCGTCGGATTTGGCCCAATAGGTGGTGGCGCGGCGCCCGTCGAGCAGTCCGGCCTCGGCGAGGACGAAAGCTCCGGTGCAGATCGACGCTATCCGCTTGCCCGCGGCCGCGGAGCGACGAAGCACCGCGAGGACGCGCGGATCGATGTCGTCGCGGGCGCCGGTGCCGGTGACGATGACGGTATCGGCGTCCTCGACGGTGTCCAGGCCATGCGGAACCGTGATCTCCAGGCTGCCATTGGTGGCGACCGGCCCCGGGCTCGCGGTACAGACGCGCACCCGATAGCCGGGAGCGCCGTCGACCAGCATCTCGCCGAGCACCAGGTCGGGGATGGACAGGTCGAACGTCGTGGCCGGGGGGACGGCGACAACGGCCACTCGGTGCATGGCCCGAACCTCCGGATCTTTGGCATGTGGGTCACTATCGTACGGATCTCTTGTGGCGGAGGCTCATTGGCACGTCGGCGCGACCGTTGCGCCGACGGCCGTTCACACCACCGCGGACCAGGAGAGATATGTCCTCGCACGTCGTCATCGGAGCCGGAGCCACCGGCTCGGCCACTGCCCGTTTGCTCGCCGACTCCGGCGATCGGGTCCGGCTCGTCACCCGCAGCGGCAGCGGGCCGGTGCACGAGCGGATCGAACGAGTCGCCGCCGATGCCACCGACACCACGCGGCTCACCGAACTGACGCGCGGCGCGGCCACCCTGTTCAATTGCGCCGCACCGCCCTACGACCGCTGGCCGACCGACTTCCCTCCGTTGGCCGCCGCGCTGCTGGCAGCGGCCGAGCGCACCGGCGCCGACTACGTCATGCTCGGCAACACCTACGGCTACGGCCCGGTGGACGGCCCCGTGACAGCGGAGCTTCCCATGGCCGCATCGAGCGCGAAAGGCTCTGTGCGAGCTCGGATGTGGCACGATGCGCGCGCCGCCTACGAGGCGGGCCGGGTGCGGGTTACCGAGGTCAGGGCCAACGACTTCCTCGGCGCGCACGCGTATTCGCCCTTCACGCTCATGGTCGGTGGGCAGGTGCTGGCCGGATCCGCGGCTTGGTGGCCCGGCGATTTCGACGCCCCGCACAGCTGGACCTATACCGGCGACGCGGCGCGCACACTCATCGCCGCGGCTCGGCACGAGCAGTCCTGGGGTCGCGCCTGGCACGTCCCGTCCAGCTCCGAGGAGTCGGTACGCGAACTGGCAGTGCACCTTGCCGCGGCGGCAGGCGCGCCGGAGCCGCGCCTGAACCGCATGACGCTCGCCGAGCTCACGGAAATCGGTCGGACCGACTCGGTCATGGCGGAGTTCCCCGAGATGCTGTACCTGTACGACCGGCCCAACATTCTCGATGCGTCATCGACCACTACGACATTGCATGTCACAGCGACTCCGATCGATGAGGTCCTGGCCGAGATGGCGGCGGTACCCGTTGGGCCCTGATTCGCCATCCCGTAACATCGAACGTCAAGCGGCAGCGTTCTGCCGGGCCATGGTTGCTGCGGCTTGGTCGAGTGCGTCGTCGCAGTGGGGGAACAGGCGGCGGATGCCGCCGTGGGTTGGGGAGGTCGCCGTGCCAGCGGGGGATGACGTGGATGTGAAGGTGGGCGATGCTGCGTCCGGCGACTTCGCCGTCGTTGATTTGGCCTGCTTCTTCGGCTTGGCGGCACCCCGAAGGTGCCGCCCCACCGTTGGTTACTCCTCTAATCGGCGGCTGAGCAGGGGGTTCAGGGTGGTCGCGGATCGCCGGCCAGCCCTTTCCGGGCGGCCGGGCGGGGGGTATGAACACCCCGCCCGGTCCGCATGTGAGTTGTACCAGGTCGGGGGCGTGGTGTTGGGGAGATCGGGGTGATCGGGGCCGCTCTCTAGAATGAGACGACCGCATTCGTCCGCTTCCGGGAGCCGCCGTGACCATTCAGCCCGTTCGCCTGTTCGGCGATCCGATTCTGCGCGCCCGTGCGGCGGAGGTCACCGAATTCGATCGTGAGCTGCGCCAGCTGGTCGCGGACCTGACCGACACCATGCACGACGACGGCGGTGTCGGCATGGCCGCGCCGCAGATCGGCGTGGGGCTGCGGGTGTTCGTCTACGACACCGGCGACGCCGCGGGGCACCTGGTGAACCCGACCTACACGGTGGTTGGCGACGAGGAACAGGTCGGTCCCGAGGGCTGCCTGTCCATTCCCGGACTGCGCTACGACACCCGTCGCGCGCTGCGGGTACGGGCCTCCGGTGTCGACATGCACGGCAATCCCGTCGAGTTCGACGCGGAGAAACTGCTGGCGCGCTGCGTGCAGCACGAGACCGATCACCTCGACGGCGTGCTGTTCATCGACCGGCTCGACCCCGCGTCCCGCAAGGAGGCGATGCGCACGATCCGGGAATCCGACTGGTTCAACGCGGGTGTCACCGTGCGCGAGTCGCGCGGCGCCGGTCAGGCCGGACCGTTCGGACGGGGCCGCTGATGCGCGTCGTCTTCGCGGGCACCCCCGAACCCGCCGTACCCTCGCTGCGCAGGCTCATCGAGTCGGAACGCCACGAGGTGGTCGCGGTGGTGACCAGGCCCGACGCCGTCGCGGGCCGCGGCCGCAAGGTGACGCGGTCGCCGATCGCCACGCTGGCCGACGAGCACGACATCCCCGTGCTCACCCCGCGCCGCCCAAGCGAACCCGAATTCGTCGAGCAGCTCACCGAATTGGCGCCCGACTGCTGTCCGGTGGTGGCCTACGGCGCGCTGTTGCCGCAGCGGGTGCTCGACATCCCGCGCTTCGGCTGGATCAATCTGCACTTCTCGCTGCTGCCCGCGTGGCGTGGCGCGGCGCCGGTGCAGGCCGCCATCGACGCGGGTGACGAGATCACCGGCGCGTCCACCTTCCAGATCGAGGCGGGTCTGGACACCGGGCCCGTCTTCGGCGTGGTCACCGAGAAGATCGCGCTGACCGACACCGCGGGCACGCTGCTCGCCAAGCTCGCCGAAACCGGTGCCCACCTGCTGGCCACCACCTTGGACGGCGTGGAAGACGGCACCCTGCACGCCGTGCCGCAGTCGACGGACGGCGTCTCGTACGCGCCGAAGGTGGCCGCGGAAGACGGTCACATCCGCTGGGATCTGCCAGCGCTCGCCATCAGCAGGCGCATCCGCGCCGTCACCCCCGCGCCCGGCGCCTGGACGGAGGTGAACGGCACCCGCCTCAAGCTCGGCCCCGTCGAGATGGTGGAGGAGGTGCTGCCCGAACGCGTCATCGAGGTGCGCAAGACCGGCGTCTTCGTCGGCACCGCGACCACCGCCGTGCGCTTGAATCAGGTGCAGCCGCAAGGTAAGCGGATGATGGCGGCCCTCGACTGGGCGCGCGGCGCCCGTCTGCAGCCCGGCGCGGTGGTCGAATGAGCCCCGCGGATCGCCCGCGCAAATCCGACGACGTCGACGGCGGGTGGGCCAAACGCGCCGCCCGCAAGCAGGAGGCCCGGCGCGACGCCGCGTCGGGGAAGCCGGCCGATCGCGACTCGGCCGGAACCCGCGGCGGGCAACGGAAGCCGGAGTCCCGCAAGCCGTTCCGTTCCGATCGGGAGGCGACGGGCTATCGGGGACAGGCCGACCGCCGCTTCGAGGGCACACCGCGGCGGACGGAGAAACCGGGAGGCGATCGCGAATCCGGTTACGGCGCAGGGCGTTCCGAGTCGGGACGGTCCGGCTACGGTCGCACCGATCGGTCGGCGCAGGCACCCGGCGGCAAGGGCGGCCGAGCTTGGGACGACAAGCGGACGGGACGGCCCGAAGGTCGTAAGTCCGGCGCGGACGACTTCGGTCGTCGCGGAACTTCGGAGACCGGCTCGTCGTACGGCGGCCGCCGGTCGAGCGACGCCACGGGCCGCTCCAGCGAGGGATACCGGTCCGCCGCCGAATCCGGTCGGCGAGGAGCCGAATCCGGTTCGGCGTCCTATGGCGATCGCCGGTCGAGCGGTGCTGAGCGCGGATACAGATCTGGTGCCGAGGCTGGTGGTCGTCGAGGGTCCGAATCCGGTTCGGCGGCCTATAGTGATCGCCGATCAGGCGGTGCCGATCGCGGATACAAGTACGGTGCTGACGCCGCTGGTCGCCGGGGGTCCGACAGCGGCTCGGCGTCCCATGGTGATCGCCGGTCGGGTGGTGCCGAGCGCGGATTCAAATCCGACGCCTCCGGCCGCCGTGGCTCGGACACCAGCTCGGGGTCGCACGGCAGGCGCGCGGGCGATGCCGTGGGCGGACGCCCCGAACAGTCGACGAGCGCACAGCGAGCCGGGCGGAGCACGGCGAAACCCGTTGGGGCGGAGAAGGTTACTTCTAGCAAGCGCGCCCGGCGGGCCGGTTCCGTCGACCCCGCCCGCGAGGTCGCGCTCGAGGTGCTGCGCGCGGTTCGCGAGCGCGACGCGTACGCGAATCTCGTGCTGCCCGGCCTGCTTCGCGACCGGCGCGTCTCCGGACGGGACGCCGCGCTGGCGACCGAGCTGGCCTACGGCGCCTGCCGGACCCAGGGCCTGCTCGACGCGGTGATCGCGCACGGTGCGGGCCGGTCGGTCGAGGAGATCGACGGACCGCTGCTCGACGTGCTGCGGCTCGGCGTCTACCAGCTGCTGCGCACCCGCATCGGCGCGCACGCCGCGGTAGACACCTCCGTGGCACTGGCGAGGGCCGAATTCGGCACGGGCAAGTCCGGTTTCGTGAACGCCGTGCTGCGGCGCGCGGGGGAGAAGACCACCGAGGAATGGGTCGAGGCGCTGGCGCCGGAGGATCCGGTGGGACGGCTGGCCTTCGAGTACGCGCACCCGGCGTGGATCGCCCAAGCGTTCGCCGACGCGCTCGGCGCCCGCGCGGGCGAACTGCGCGACCTGCTCGCCGCCGACGACGACCGGCCCGTCGTGCACCTGGTCGCCCGGCCGGGTGAGATCACCGCCGAGGAGCTGGCGCTCGTCACCGGCGGCGAAGAGGGGCGCTGGTCGCCCTACGCGGTCTACCTCGAGGGCGGTGACCCGGGCAAGCTGGAGCCGGTGCGCGAGGGCATGGCCGCCGTGCAGGACGAGGGCAGCCAGCTCGTCGCGCTGAGCCTGACCCGGGCCCCGCTGGAGGGTCCAGACGGTGGCCGCTGGCTCGACCTGTGCGCGGGTCCGGGCGGCAAGGCCGCGCTGCTCGGCGCGCTCGCGGCGATCGACCGCTTCCAGGTGGACGCCGTAGAACCCGCGGAACACCGCGCCGAACTGGTGCGCAAGGCCACCCACGACCTACCCGTGCGAGTGCACGTCGTCGACGGCCGCGACAGCGGACTCGAGCCCGGCTACGACCGCATCCTGGTCGACGCCCCGTGCACCGGCCTAGGCGCACTGCGGCGCAGGCCGGAGGCGCGCTGGCGGCGCAGCCCCGCCGACGTCCGCGACCTCGTCGTGCTGCAACGCGAATTGCTCACCGCGGCATGGGATCTGGTCCGCCCCGGCGGCGTGGTGGTCTACTCGACCTGCTCGCCGCACCTGGCCGAGACCGTATCGATCGTGGCCGACCACGTCCGCCGCACGGGCGCGATCGAACTCGACACCCGCGACCTGCTCCCCGGCGTCACCGACGTCGGCGACGGTCCGGCCGCCCAACTGTGGCCGCACCGCCACGGCACCGACGCCATGTTCATGGCGGCGCTGCGCAAACCGAGCTGATCGTCGGCCGAGTCGGTCGAACGAGCTGCGGCCGTCCGTTCAATCGGCTCGGCGACGCCAGCGGATCGGCTCGGCGACGTCCGCGATCGGCTCGGCGACGTCCGCGATCGGCTCGGCGACGCCAGCGACCGGCCGCCAGGCAACCGAGGCCGCAGCACGATCCCGGGCCGTGTCGCCCCGCTCCGATACCGCACGGTGCCCGGAAGCTGCCGCGCCGCGCGATTGTGGCCGCATCCTGCGGCTCGACGCCGCGTCCGTAGTCACCTTGGGCGAGCCGGGCCGAGGTCGGCCAGCCCGCCGGGCGACTGCCCACGCCACGGCGGTCGCGGGTCGAGTCGTGCTGCCCGCTTCGGCCTGCGCGGGGCCTGGTGCCCGGCGAGAGGCACGGTGTCCCGGCGAAGCCCGGTCGCCACAGCGCCCCCGCCGCCCGGGCCGTGGCTGCGTCGTCCCCGCCGCCCAGGCTGTGGCTGCGTCGTCCCCGCCGCGCGGGCTGTGGCTGCATCGCCCCGCTGCGCGGGCTGTGGCTGCGTCGCCCCGCTGCGCGGGTTGTGGCTGCATCGCCACCGCGTCGGCACCATTTCGTCCGCCGCCCTGCGCAGGTAGAGAGGCGGGTCGGCTGGTTTGCGCAGGGACGATCCGCGACCGGCAGCCAGCTCGTGGTGGCCGCGGCACGCTAGTCCCGAGGTGAGCGGTGGTGCCCCGCATCGACTGGCGGGAACGGTACGGAGGCGGGTCCCCGCGCCGAGCCGGTCGGTTCCATCCGTCCAATCCATCGCGCCGCGCCGCCGCGCACACTGGTCCCATGACCCTGACGTGGCAAGACGTGGTGGCGATGGCGACCGAGCTCCCTGCGGTGGAGGAATCGACCTGGTGGCGCAGCCCCGGGTTGAAGGTCGGCGGCAAGGGGTTCGCGCGGCTGCGCTCGGAGGCCGAGGGCGGGCTGGCGCTGCTGTGCGAGATGGTGGAGAAGGAGGCGTTGCTCGCCTCGGGCGATCCCGCCTTCTACACCACGCCGCACTACGACGGGTATCCGTACATCCTCATCGATCTCGACCGGGTCGCGCCGGATCAATTGCGCGAACTGATCGATGCCGCCTGGTGGCTCTCGGCGCCCGCGAAGATCCGCAAACAGCGCGCGGCGGGCTGACCGGTCAGTCCCGGCTCGACAGCTCCCGCAGGCGGGCAAGGGTTTTCGCGAGAATCCGGGAGACGTGCATCTGGGAGATGCCCATCTGCTTGGCGATCTGGGTCTGCGTCATGGATTCGAAGAACCGCATGGTGAGGATCCGGCGTTCGCGCTCCGGCAGCCCGGCGAGCAGCGGCCGGATGGCGACGTACTCCTCGACCCGGTCGAACTGGGATTCCTCCTCGCCGAGCGTGTCCAGCAGCGAGGCGTCGGTGTCACGGCCGAGCGCCGCCGCGTCGATGGAGCTCGGCTGATAGGCGTTGCCCGCGATGACGGCCTGGGTCACCTCGTCGGGATCCACGTCGAGCTCGGCCGCGATCTCCTTGGCGGTGGGGGAGCGGCCGAGGGTTTGCGACAGGGTGTCGATGGCCGCGCCGATGCGCAGGTGGGTTTCCTTGACCCGCCGCGGCACTCGCATGGCCCAGGTGTTGTCGCGGAAATAGCGGCGGACCTCGCCCATGATGGTCGGCACCGCGAACGACAGGAAGTTCGATCCACGCGAGACGTCGAAGCGGTCCACCGCGTGCACCAGCCCGACCCGCGCGACCTGGGTGAGGTCGTCGAACGGTTCGCCGCGGCCGCTGAACTTGCGCGCGATGTGGTCGGCGAGCGGGATGCAGCGGCTGATCAACTCGGCGCGCGTCGCGGCGTGCTCGGCCGTGCCGTGCTCGCATCCGGCCAGCCGCTCGAACAGCGCGTTCAGATCGTCGTAACCGGTGACCGACCCCGCCTCGGCGACGGCCTCCGCGTCCTCGGCGGCGTCGGTGGGCTCGGATTCGGCGTCCTCATCACGTTCCTGGTCGAACACGGTGTCCTCGTCCGCCACTACGCCTTCCCCCGGACCCGACGGAACTCCACCGTCGTCGGATATCCGGAGACCGCCGAATCGTACGAATCCTGTGTCGCCTCCACCGAGTCGGTGAGCGTGCGCAGCACATGCCAGCCGAAGCTGCGCTGGTCGGGCATCCCTTCGGACCCGGCGACCCCGGTGACCTCCACCCGTAGTTCGGTCTCACCGATGGTGAACCGGCAGTCCAGGCTGGTGCCGGGCGCGGCGAGCGCGATGAGGGTCGAGCACACCTCGTCGACGGCCAACCGGATGTCGGCCACTTCGTCCAGGGTGAAATCGCTGAGTAGCACGAGAGTTTCGGCGAGCCCGCGCACGATGGGCAGCTGTGTGACCGATGCGGCCACCCGAATCTCCACCGGGGTGCTGTACAGCCCCTGTTCCGCCGAAATGTTGATCACTCTGCCCAGGCTACCCACTGAAGGCCGCCCACAATCAACGATTCCCTGGGGTACGGCCTGTGATCTCGGCTCGGTACACTGCCGGGCTGTGTCCTCTCCGACGTTTTCCCGCCCTGGCCAGCCGATGATCGCACCGTCCATCCTGTCCGCCGACTTCGCTCATCTCGCGGACGAGGCCCGCCGGGTGGAAGGCTCGGACTGGCTGCACGTCGACGTGATGGACGCCCATTTCGTGCCGAATCTCACGCTCGGCCTTCCGGTGGTGGAGAGCCTGCTGAAGGCGACCGACATCCCGCTGGACTGCCACCTGATGATCGAGGATCCGGGCCGCTGGGCCCCGCCGTACGCGGAGGCGGGCGCGCACAACGTCACCTTCCACGCCGAGGCGACCGACGATCCGATCGCCGTGGCTCGCGACATCCGCGCGGCGGGCGCGAAGGCCGGCCTCTCGGTGAAGCCGAACACGCCGATCGAGCCGTACCTGGAGATCCTGCGTGAGTTCGACACCCTGCTGGTGATGAGTGTGGAGCCGGGCTTCGGCGGCCAGTCGTTCATCGCCCACGTGCTGGACAAGGCGCGCACGGTGCGCAGGCTGGTCGACGCCGGTGAGCTGCGGCTGATCGTCGAGATCGACGGCGGCATCAACGCCGACACCATCGAGCAGGCGGCCGAGGCGGGCATCGACTGCTTCGTCGCGGGCTCCGCGGTCTACAACACCGCCGACCCCGGCGCGACGGTGGAGAAGTTGCGGCGGCAGGCGGCCGCCGTCTGGCACTGAGCCAGCGCGGCACCCGCTGCACGTCGGGGCGAGTGCCGCCAGGTCGAATTCGATTACAAGGCGCGGGTTTTCGGGGCTCCGAGGGTCCGCGTCGCCTCGATGACGACGCTCAGCGGCGGCAGTGTCGTCGCGGACTCGGGCGGCCGCACCCAGACGCGGTAGCCGGTGCGCTCGTCGTCGGGCGAGGGCAGCACGACCTGGCTTCCGGTGCAGGCGACCGTCGCGTAGAGCCGGAAGAGTTCGGCCGAGACGGCGACGGTGAGCGAATCGGGCCGGGCTGGGCCGGTGATGAACGTCCAGCGCCTGGCGCGCGGATGGTGGACGACCGGCGCGGCGATCTGCGCACGGCCGAGCTCGAGTTGCACCTGTTCGCCGAGATCGGCGGGCATCGTGATGGCGCCGAAATGGGTGCCGATGTGCAGCAGGATGCGGCGTGACGTGGGATCGATCAATGCCGGCATGTGGAACTCGCGCCGGTACTGTCCGCAGCGCACTTCCAGTGTCGAATCGAGAAACGTGGTCACGCGGCACCCCCATCTGTATCGAACTCGTGTCGACCCACTGTGTGTTCCGACTTCCTCGTGTGGTTGATTTCCCGGTGTCGAACTCCTCGGGCGCTACCGGCCGGCACGGGCGTCGGCCCGCTCGAAGACTTCGACGGCGAATTGCACGGAACAGAAGTTGAACGGTAGGAATCAGCTACATAACAATATTGCTTCCACTTTTGCCACCGCGCAAGAAGTTGGTGTATCCGTGTTGCGAGCTGGGTATCAAGCCGGGTTCGAGGTTACGCCGACGTGTCGAAAACGACCGGTGGATACCCGGAAAATCTGGCTGAACAATTGTCGTCGATCAGGAAGCGGGGAAATTCCGGTATGACCGTGCGGAATTGTTTGCGAATAATGTCGGCATAGGGTCGTTCGGACGACCGGAAAAGTCCGCCGGGATGTTTTCGCGGTGTGTCGCAGAATTGCGGTTTCGGATGCGCGGTGGGGGACCAACCGCGCCGGGGTCGCTACGACCGGGCGTCGTTACGCTGGGAGGGCGCCGGACGCCGGGAATAGCGGCCGGGGTCACGGCTGTTCCGCAACCGTACGTACACACGCGACAGGGAGTCACGCATGTTCACAGGCATCGTCGAGGAGCTGGGCGAGATCGTCGCCACCGAGCAGCTGGCCGACGCCGCGCGCCTCACCATCAGGGGCGAGCTCGTCACCTCCGATGCCGGACACGGCGATTCGATCGCCGTCAACGGTGTGTGCCTCACCGTGGTCGAGGTCGTCGACGGCGACTCCTTCACCGTCGACGTCATGCAGGAGACGCTGAACCGCTCCTCGATCGGCGGGCTCGGCAAGGGCTCGCGGGTGAATCTGGAACGGGCCGCCGCGCTGAACAGCCGCCTCGGCGGCCACTTGGTGCAGGGCCACGTCGACGGCACCGGCACCGTGCTCTCGCGCACCCCCTCGGAGAACTGGGAGGTCGTGCGCATCTCGCTGCCCGACTCGATCGCCCGCTACGTGGTGGAGAAGGGCTCGATCACCGTCGACGGCATCTCGCTGACCGTCTCGGGCCTCGGCATCGCCGACGAGCCCGCCGCCGACGGCAACCGCGACTGGTTCGAGGTGTCGCTGATCCCGACCACGCTGTCGTTGACGAACCTGGGCGCGGCGACCGTCGGGACCACCGTGAACCTCGAGGTCGACGTCATCGCCAAGTACGTCGAACGCTTGCGGCAGCGCGGCTGAGCCCACGCGTGCGGGTGCGCCGCCGGTGGCGCACGGGACAGGCCTTACTGTAGTGAGGCACCTAATTCGAGATGGAGCACAGCAGACGTGACCAGGTTCGACACCATCGAGCGCGCAGTCGCCGACATCGCGGCCGGTAAGGCCGTAGTCGTCGTCGACGACGAGGACCGCGAGAACGAGGGCGACCTCATCTTCGCCGCGGAAAAGGCCACCCCCGAGTTGGTCGCCTTCATGATCCGCTACACCTCCGGTTACATCTGTGTGCCGCTGACCGGTGACGACTGCGACCGTCTCGGCCTGCCGCCGATGTACGCGACGAACCAGGACAAGCACGGCACCGCCTACACCGTGTCCGTCGACGCCCGCGAGGGCATCACCACCGGCATCTCGGCCGCCGACCGCGCCACCACCATGCGCCTGCTCGCCGACGCCGACGCCAAAGCCGACGACCTGACCAGGCCCGGCCACGTGGTGCCGTTGCGCGCCAAGGAAGGCGGCGTGCTGCGCCGCCCCGGCCACACCGAGGCGGCCGTCGACCTCGCCCGCATGGCGGGCTTGCGTCCCGCAGGCGTCATCTGCGAGATCGTCAGCCAGAAGGACGAGGGCCACATGGCCCGCACCGAGGAGTTGCGCGTCTTCGCCGACGAACACGAGCTGGCGCTGATCTCCATCGCGGACATGATCGCCTGGCGGCGCAAGCACGAGAAGCAGGTCGTGCGGGTCGCCGAGGCGCGCATCCCCACCGCGCACGGCAATTTCACGGCCGTCGGCTACCAGAGCATCTACGACGAGGTCGAGCACGTCGCGCTGGTGCGCGGCGACATCAGCGACGGCGAGGACGTGCTGGTGCGGGTGCACTCGGAATGCCTGACCGGCGACGTGTTCGGTTCGCTGCGCTGCGACTGCGGCCCGCAGCTGGACGCCGCGCTGGAGATGGTGGACAAGGAGGGTCGCGGCGTCGTGCTGTACATGCGCGGCCACGAGGGCCGTGGCATCGGCCTGATGCACAAGTTGCAGGCCTACCAGCTGCAGGACTCCGGACACGACACCGTCGACGCGAACCTGGAACTCGGCCTGCCGGCCGACGCGCGCGACTACGGCACCGGCGCGCAGATCCTGGTCGACCTGGGCATCCGCTCCATGCGACTGCTCACCAACAACCCGGCCAAGCGCGTCGGCCTTGACGGCTACGGCCTGCGCATCACCGAGCGCGTCCCGATGCCGTTGCGCGCCAACGCCGAGAACCTGCGCTACCTGCGCACCAAGCGCGACCGCATGGGCCACGACCTGATCGGTCTCGACGAACTCGATCTCGGCGAGACGGCGCAATGAGCGAACGAAGTGAGCGAACCATGTGCCAGCCCGCTTCGGGCATGGCGGAGCTGAGCGTCAGCGAGGCGCAGGCATGACCGACAACGACCTCCGGAAAGGCGGAACACGATGAGCGGCACCGGCGTACCCAGCTTCGAGCTGTCGGATGCCAAGGACCTCAAGCTCGGCATCGTCGCCTCCCGCTGGCACACCAAGATCTGCGACACGCTGGTGGCGAACGCCGAGCGGGTGGCGAAGCAGGCCGGTGTCCGTGACGTGACGGTGGTGCGCTGCGCGGGCGCCATGGAGCTGCCGGTGGTCGCCCAGGAACTGGCCCGCACGCATGACGCGGTCGTCGCGCTCGGCGTCGTGATCCGCGGCGGCACACCGCATTTCGAGTACGTCTGTGACGCGGTGACCGCTGGCCTTACCCGAGTCTCGCTCGATGCCGCGACCCCGGTCGCCAACGGCGTGCTGACCACCAACACCGAGGAGCAGGCGCTGGATCGCGCCGGGCTGCCCGGTTCGGCCGAGGACAAGGGCGAGCAGGCCTGCGCGGCGGCGCTGGACGCCGCCCTCACCCTGCGCGCGCTGCGGCAGTCCGCGTAGTCATGCCGGTCGTCCGCATCTGGAGGAGAAACGACGGCGCGCCGTCGGCCGGCGCCGCGGCCGAGGGCGACTGGGACTTCGAGGTGCGTCCGCGCCGCGCGGTGCTGACCGCGCGGATCGTCGCCGCCGTGATCGTCGCGATGTTCGCGGTGGGCGGCATCTGGTTGCAGAGCGGCTCGACCGGCGTGAACTTCCGGCTCGCCGACCAGATCGCGATGGTCACCATCGGCGTGCTCATCGCGGGCGGGGTACTGATGCTGACCCGGCCGCGGGTGCGGGTCGGGCCACGTGGCGTCTCGGTACGCAACATCCTCGGCGACCAGCTGTTCGGCTGGGAACACATTCGCGGCGTGGTCTTCCTGGACAAGAAGTCCTGGGCGCGACTGGAATTGGTCGACGACGACTACGTGCCGCTGCTCGCGATCCGCTCCAACGACAAGGCGCACGCCGCGCGGGCGATGGATCGGCTGCGCGAGCTCGGCGCGAAGTACACGGGTGCGGAAGAGTCCGAGCGAGACTGACTTTCGCGACCCGTCCGCCCCCGCAGTGGGCGGTAGTCTCGCGGCATGACGCCGGGTTCGCACGTCCTCGCCGCCGCTTTCGCCGACGATCCCCTCATGAGCTTGTTCTGGCCGGATCCGGTGCGCCGCCGAAAAGCCTTGCCGCGCTTCTGAGATTCCCGCATCGCGTCCCGGCACCGGCGCGGCTTGGTCGATCTACCTAGCCGCCATCGGCACCCGGCCCGAGGCGCAGGGGAAGGGATACGCCACCGGCTTGCTCCAGCAGCGGCTCGGGTCCGACGCGGAGCGCGTGTTTCTGGTCGCGACCCGATTCTCGAACGTGGCGTTCTATGAGCGTTTCGGTTTCGCGCGTGACGAAGACCTGATCTTGCCGGGCGGTCCGGTGCTGTATCCGATGTGGCTGTCGCGCTGAGCGAGCTGCCGAATCCGCCGCTCGAGCACGCCGCGTACGGCACCGCCGCGGTCGGCGAACCGGACCCGCGCGTCCCAGATCCAGGTCAGCGGGTATCGCCGAGGACCGCACCCTCGCGCCGCGGGTCCGCACCACCGATCAGACCGGTTCCGTCGCGCCGTAGCGCGCTCAACCCGCTGGACTGGGGCGCGACCGATACCTGGTGGCCGAGTTCGCGGAGACGTAGCACGAGCGGGTCGTGATCGCCGTTGTCGCTCGCGTCGATGGCCGGGTGCTCGCCGCCGACGCCGGTCGTGGGGGTATTGCCAGCGCCGAACGAGACCGCCGAGGTCGCCTGCTGCGGATCGAGACCCCAGTCCAGCATGCCGACCAGCGTCTTCACCACGAACTGGATGATCACCGAACCGCCCGGCGAACCCGTGACGTGGGTGAGTTCGCCGCGCGCGCCGTCCGCCCCGCGATCGAACACTAGGGTGGGCGCCATCGAACTCCGCGGGCGCTTACCGGGCTGCACCCGATTCGCCACCGGCGTGCCGTCCGGGTCCATCGGGTCCGAGGCGAAGTCGGTGAGCTGGTTGTTCAGCACGAAGCCGTCGACGAGATGGAAGGAACCGAACGCCGACTCGACCGTGGTGGTCATGGCCGCGGCATTGCCGTACTCGTCCACCACCGAGATGTGACTGGTGCCGTGCTCGGGCGGCTGCGGACCAACGCCCACCGGAACCGGGCCGAAGTCACCCGGTTTCGCGGTGCCCATGCTGCGACCGGGATCGATCAGCGACGCGCGCTGCTTCAGGTAGTTCTTGTCGATCAGGGTCTGCGCCGAATTACCGGGCAGCGGAACGAAATCCGTGTCGGCCACGTACTTGTTTCGGTCGGCGTAGGCCAGCCGCTCGGCCTCCGAGATCAGGTGCACCGCTTCGGCTCTCGGCTTGCCGCCGTTGCGATCGACGGACTCCGGCTTCAGCGCGGCCAGGTCGAAATTCTCCAGGATGCCCAGCGTCGCGGCGACCGTGCTGCCGCCCGAGGAGGGCGCGGGCATACCGCAGATCTCGTGCGCGCGATAGCCGCCGCACAGCGCGGTGCGCTTCTTCGGTTGGTAATTCGCCAGGTCCTGGGCGGTGAGCAGGCTCGGGGTGCGCCCGCCGGACCCCGCGGTGGCGGCCTCGACGATGTCCTCGGCGATGGCGCCGGTGTAGAAGGCGTCCGCGCCCTCGGAGGCGATGGCGCTCAAGGTCTTCGACATCGCCGGGTTGGTCAATTTGGTGCCCGCAGGCTTCGGCGAACCGTCGGGATTCAGGAAGTACTGTTTCGCGGCCTCGTCCCTGGCCAGATCGCGCGCCGATTCCGCGATCTGGCCCGCGAGCCGCGGACTGATCGTGAAACCCTCGTCGGCCATCGCCACCGCCGGATCGAACAGCTCACGCCAGCCGGTCTTTCCGTGCTCACGGTGTGCGAGCTCCAGCATCCGCAGCACGCCGGGCACGCCGATCGAGCGGCCGCTGGCGCGCGCGTTCGGTTGCGGCTCGGTGCGGTCGGTGTCGCTGATCCAGCGCAGATAGTTCTCGGTGGCCGCGGCGGGCGCGACCTCCCTGCCGTCGTAGGCCTCGACCGCCTTGCTGGCGCCGTCGTAGTACAGCAGGAACGCGCCGCCGCCGATGCCGGAGGCCTGCGGCTCCACAAGGCCGAGCACCAGCTGCGCGGTGACCAGCGCGTCGGCCGCGGTGCCGCCGTCGCGCAGTACCCGGCAAGCCGCTTCTGTGGCAAGGGGATTCGCGGTGGAGACCGCGTACGAGCCGGTGCGCACCGCGGTCATCCCGCTGCGATAGCCGGACGCGATCTCGGGGTTGGTGCTGAGGTTCTGGGTGGTCGCCGTGCCCGCCGTGGTCGGCGGCGCCGCGACGACCGGCGTGCCGTTGGGGGCGCTGGTGCATTCGGCGGTGGTCGTCTCCTCGGTGGTGGTACATCCGGTGAGAAGTCCGACCGTGAGCATCGTGGCCGCGGCGGCTCCGCTCCAGATGTGTCGCGCGCGCGTCATGGCCTGGACTGTAGCCCTCGGGACCGACAGCGGTGCGGCTTTCGGGCGAGGCCGTCAGTTGGCTTGGCGATCAGTCCACCTCGACCGGCTCCGACCAGTCGGCCACGTCGTAGCAGAAGACGGCCCGCCAGTCGTAGGCGAAGCAGTAGTGGTAGATCACCATGCCCGCCAACGGATCCGGTGCCGTCGTGGTCGGCGCTCGGCAAATCTACAACGCGCGGCCCGCCCGCGCTCGACCGGACCGTTCGCCTCGGCGTCGGTACGCTGGTCGGGTGGATATCGAGGCCGTGCTGTTCGACTTCTCCGGGACGATCTTTCGATTGGAGGAGGACGAGTCGTGGGGCGACGAGCTGGTCGGCGCCGACGGCGCCGATTTCGACGTCGAGGCCAAGGCCGAGATCCTGCGGCGCATGACGGCGCCGGTCGAACAGTTCATGACCTTCGACGCCGCGGGCCAGCACGCTTGGGACAACAGGGATTTGGACCCGGCGCTGCACCGGCACGCGTACCTGGAGGTGCTGCGTTCCTCCGGCGTGCCGACCGAGGAGCAGGCCGAACGGCTCTACGGCAGATTGATCGATCCGCTCGCCTGGACGCCGTACCCCGACACCGGACCGGTCCTGGAGTTCCTTGCGGCACAGGGTGTTCCGGTGGGCGTGGTGAGCAATATCGCGTTCGACGTGCGCCCTGCGTTCCGCACCAGGGGCTGGGACCGACTCGTCGGCGCGGTCGCGCTGTCGTTCGAGGTTGGCGTGATCAAACCCGAGCCGGGGATCTTCCTTGCCGCGTTGAACGAGCTCGGCGTCGACCCGGCGCGCGCCTTGATGGTCGGCGACAGCGCACACGCCGACGGCGGCGCGACCGCGCTGGGCTCCCGCTTCGCGCTCGTGGACCCGCTGCCCACCGCGGATCGGCCCGACGCGCTCGTCGACGCCTTGAGGGCGCACGGACTGGCCGTCCCGAGGTGAGTGTCTCTCCTCGCCGCAGGACCGACTGAAAGCCCGGCCCCCTCGGTACGCACCTGCGTCGCCGCCGCCCGGCCCGGCGCATGCCGTGGACGGACACCAACCCGTCGGCTCTCCTCGATAGGCGGCTGCCTCGCCTGCGCTCGGCCCGGCGCGGCTGCGGACGGACTGTGTCCGACAGTGTCGATAGGCTGTTCGAGTGGCAGATCCATCGAGGTACCGCCCCGCCCCCGGTACGATCCCCGTCGAACCCGGCGTCTACAAATTCCGGGACGCGCACAAGCGGGTCATCTACGTCGGCAAGGCCAAGAGCCTGCGCAGTCGGCTGAACTCCTACTTCGCCGACGTCGCCTCGCTGCACCCGCGCACCAAGCAGATGGTCACCACCGCCGCGAGCGTGGAGTGGACGGTCGTCTCCACCGAGGTGGAGGCGCTGCAGCTGGAATACAACTGGATCAAGGAATTCGATCCGCGGTTCAACGTGCGCTACCGGGACGACAAGTCCTACCCGGTGCTCGCGGTGACCTTGAACGAGGAATACCCGCGCCTGTTCGTCTACCGCGGCGCGCGCAAGAAGGGCGTGCGGTACTTCGGCCCGTACGCGCACGCATGGGCCATCCGCGAGACGCTGGACCTGCTGCTGCGGGTGTTTCCCGCGCGCACCTGCTCGAGCGGAGTCTTCAAGCGGCACAACCAGATCGGTCGCCCGTGCCTGCTCGGCTACATCGACAAGTGCTCCGCGCCGTGCGTCGGCAGGGTGACCGCCGACGAGCACCGCCGCATCGTGGAGGACTTCTGCGACTTCCTCGCCGGGCGCACCGACCGGATGGTGCGCGAGCTGGAGCGGCGCATGCACGAGGCCGCCGAGGATCTGGATTTCGAGACCGCGGCCCGGCTGCGCGACGACGTGCAGGCGCTGCGCAGGGCGCTGGAGAAGCAGGCGGTGGTGCTCGGCACCGGCACCGACGCCGA
Organism: Nocardia amikacinitolerans NBRC 108937; assembly: GCF_001612615.1. Taxonomy (GTDB): domain Bacteria; phylum Actinomycetota; class Actinomycetes; order Mycobacteriales; family Mycobacteriaceae; genus Nocardia; species Nocardia amikacinitolerans. The sequence continues at coordinate 57,836 of NZ_BDAU01000006.1, forward strand.
CGTGATCGCCTTCGCCACCGACGAATTGGAGGTGGCGGTGCAGATCTTCCACGTCCGCGACGGCCGGGTGCGCGGTCAGCGCGGCTGGGTGGTCGACAAGTCCGGCGACGCCGTCGACACCGCGGATTCCGGCGGCGAGCTGGCCGCGTTGGTCGAACAGTTCCTCACCCAGTTCTACGGCGAACAGGTCGCCTACGCCGACCAGAGTCCCGACGAGCAGCCCGCCGCCGTCGTCCCGCGCGAGGTGCTCGTCCCCGAGCTGCCCGCCGACCACGAGCAGATCCAGGAGTGGCTGAGCAAGCTGCGCGGTTCGGCGGTGCAGCTGCGCGTACCGCAGCGCGGCGACAAGAAGGCGCTCGCCGAGACCGTGCAGCGCAACGCGATGGAGGCCCTCGCCCAGCACAAACTCAAGCGCGCGGGCGACCTGACCTCTCGCTCGGCGGCCCTGCAGGACATCCAGGACGCACTCGATCTGGACACCGCGCCGCTGCGCATCGAGTGCGTGGACATCAGCCACGTGCAGGGCACCGACGTGGTGGCCTCGCTGGTCGTCTTCGAGGACGGTCTGCCGCGCAAATCCGAATACCGGCACTACGCGATCAAGGAGGCGGCGGGCGGCGGGCGCTCCGACGACGTCGGCAGCATCGCGGAGGTGACGCGGCGGCGGTTCTATCGGCTGCGCAAGGAGCGCGACGAAGCCGAGCGCGAGGAACTCGACGGTGGGGCATCCGCCCCGCTGGTCGACGCCGAGCCCGGGGCGCCCCTCATCGGCGAGCCAGCGGGGGTCGCCGACGGGACCGCCGCGCCGCTCGGGCCCGAGGGATCAGCACTCTCGGCCGGAGCCGCGACTTCGGTGGCGCGGGCGGACGCGGCCTCGACGCTACCGGTCGACGTCGGAAGCGCGACCACGATGCTGGCCGACGACGCCGACGAGATCGAGCTGACCTCGCGGCCGGGCATCGACCCCCGCACCGGACGCCCGCGCAAGTTCGCCTACCCGCCGAACCTGTACGTCGTCGACGGCGGCGCGCCGCAGGTCGCCGCCGCCGCCGAAGTGCTCGACGAGCTCGGCATCACCGATGTCGCGGTGATCGGCCTCGCCAAACGCCTGGAGGAGGTGTGGGTGCCCGGCGAACCCGATCCGGTGATCATGCCGCGCAACAGCGAGGCGCTGTTCCTGCTGCAGCGGGTCCGCGACGAGGCGCACCGTTTCGCCATCACTTTCCACCGCAGCAAACGCTCGCGGCGGATGACGGCCTCGGCGCTGGATTCGGTGCGCGGGCTCGGCGCGGCGCGCCGGACCGCGCTTGTCACTCATTTCGGTTCGGTGGCCAAGTTGAAGGAGGCGACGGTGGAGCAGATCACCGAGGTACCCGGCATCGGCGTGGCCACCGCGAAAGCCGTGCTCGCCGCGCTGCGGGACGAGTGAGTGATCTCGAAATCTCCGGCTCCGGTCCGACCTGCATATATCCTCGGTAACGTTTCCACATGTTCGTGAACCGTCCTCGTGCACCACGGAGGGTGAGCGCGCGTGCCCGATACCGAATCCGGTGCGGGATGATCGAGAGGCACCTAGACACGGATTCCGGTAGGACATGACACGCGTCGAATCGAACAACAGTGCGGGCGGCCAGCGCGCGGGCAACCAGCTGTGCCAGCAGGTCGAGGTCGTCATCGTGACCGGCTTGTCCGGCGCGGGCCGCGGCACCGCAGCGCGGGTGCTGGAGGATCTCGGCTGGTACGTCGCCGACAACCTGCCGCCCGAACTGATCGGCAGACTCGTCGAACTCGGCGCGTCCGCCGAGCCGCCGATCCGGCGCTTGGCGCTGGTCATGGACGTCCGTAGCAGATTCTTCACCGGCGATCTCTCGGTGGTCACCGAACAGCTGCGCGCGCTCGGCGTGCGGACCAGGGTGCTCTTTCTCGAGGCCTCCGACGACGTGCTGATCCGCCGCTTCGGCTTCGCCCGCCGCCGCCACCCGCTGCAGAGCGAGAGCGCCGACGGCACGCTGTCCGCGGGCATCGCCGCCGAGCGGGTGCGTCTCTCGGCCGTGAAGACCGCCGCCGACCTGGTGATCGACACCACCGAGTTGTCCATCCATCAGCTGCACCGCAAGCTGGAGGAGGCGTACGGCGGCGGCGCGCCCGCCGCGCTGCAGCTGACCGTGCAGTCCTTCGGCTTCAAGTACGGGGTTCCGTTGGACGCCGACATGGTGTTGGATGTGCGTTTTCTACCCAATCCACATTGGATACCGGAACTGCGGGAACACACGGGACAGGAGACGGTGGTCAGCGAGTACGTGCTGTCGCGCCCCGGGGCGACCGACTACCTGCACACCTGCCGCCACCTCGTCGACCTGACGACGAACGGTTACCGCCAAGAGGGGAAGCGATACATGACGGTGGCAGTGGGCTGCACGGGGGGCAAGCACCGCAGCGTGGCGATCGCCGAGGCGCTGGGCGAACTCATCGGGCCGGAGTCCGACGGCTCCGCCGACGTCGTGCGGGTCGTGCACCGGGATCTGGGGCGCGAATGACCGGGTGGGAATCGAATCCCGCCATCGTCGCACTGGGTGGTGGGCACGGGCTGTACGCGACGCTGACGGCGGTGCGGCGGCTGACCAGGAAGATCTGCGCGGTGGTGACCGTCGCCGACGACGGCGGATCCTCGGGCAGGCTGCGCGCCGAGCTCGGAGTGTTGCCGCCGGGGGATCTGCGCATGGCGTTGGCCGCCCTCGCCGCGGATCCCGAAGGCGTGTGGACGCAGACCGTTCAGCATCGTTTCGGCGGCACCGGCGCGCTCGCGGGTCATTCCGTCGGCAACCTCATTCTCGCGGGGCTGACCGAGGTGCTCGGCGATCCCGTCGCGGCGCTGGACGAGGTGGCCAAGATGTTGCGCGCCAGCGGCCGGGTGCTCCCGATGTCGCCGATCGCGCTCGACATCGAGGCCGACGTCTCGGGTCTGGAAGCGGACCCGCGGGTCAGCCGCTGCATCCGCGGCCAGGTCGCGGTCGCCACCACGCCGGGCAAGGTGCGGCGCGTGCGGCTGATCCCGTCCGATCCGCCCGCCAGCCCGGAGGCGACCTCGGCCATCGAACACGCCGACGTGGTGGTGCTCGGGCCTGGCTCGTGGTTCACCAGCGTGATTCCGCACGTCCTCGTCCCGGAACTGCGCGACGCGCTGGTCTACACAAGGGCGCGAAAGGTGCTCGTGCTCAACCTGGCCGCCGAACCGGGGGAGACAGCCGGTTTCTCCGCCGAGCGCCATCTGCATGTATTGTCCCAGCACGCACCGGAATTCGTTGTCGACGAGGTCTTGGTCGATTCCGGCTCGGTGCCGGAGGGACGGGAACGCGAACATGTGGCCAGGGCTGCCGAACAGTTGCGGGCGCGAGTAACCTTCTCCGATGTCGCCGAAGCGGGAACTGACCGGCATCACCCCGGAAAGCTTGCCGCCGCCCTGGATCAGCTGATCCGGCAACCTCGGCCGCAAATGGCAGGGCTTCGAGTCGAGGGACGGCACATGGGCGCGGATGTGCGGTCCGGGTTGGGTGGAAAGGAGCGCGTCTCGTGGCGATGACAGCCGAAGTGAAAGACGAGCTGAGCAGGCTCACGGTGTCCCAGGTGAGTTCCCGCAAGGCGGAACTCTCCGCCCTGTTGCGTTTCGCGGGTGGCCTGCACATCGTCGGGGGCCGGGTGATCGTCGAGGCGGAGGTGGACATGGGATCCATCGCCCGACGGCTACGCCGGGAGATCTTCGAGCTGTACGGCTACGGCTCCGACGTGCACGTGCTCGGCGCGGGCGGTCTGCGCAAGACCTCCCGTTACGTCGTGCGGGTGTCCAAGGAGGGCGAGGCGCTGGCCAGGCAGACCGGCCTGCTCGACGTGCGCGGCCGCCCGGTGCGCGGACTGCCGGCCCAGGTGGTCGGCGGCAGCATCGCCGACGCCGAAGCCGCTTGGCGCGGAGCGTTTCTCGCGCACGGCTCGCTCACCGAGCCCGGTCGTTCGTCCGCGCTCGAGGTCAGCTGCCCCGGCCCGGAGGCGGCGCTCGCGCTGGTCGGCGCGGCCCGCAGGCTCGGCATCACGGCCAAGGCGCGCGAGGTACGCGGCACCGATCGCGTCGTGGTGCGCGATGGCGAGGCCATCGGCGCGTTGCTGACCAGGATGGGCGCGCAGGACACCCGGCTCACCTGGGAGGAGCGCCGGATGCGGCGCGAGGTGCGCGCCACCGCCAACCGGCTTGCCAACTTCGACGACGCCAACCTGCGCCGCTCGGCGCGGGCCGCCGTCGCAGCGGCCGCCCGGGTGGAGCGCGCGCTGGAGATCCTCGGCGAGGAGGTGCCCGATCACTTGGCCGCGGCGGGCAAGCTGCGCGTGCAGCATCGCCAGGCGTCGCTGGAGGAACTCGGCCAGCTCGCCGAACCGCCGATGACGAAAGACGCTGTCGCGGGCCGGATTCGGCGCCTGCTGTCGATGGCGGACCGGCGCGCCAAGGAACTGGGCGTGCCCGACACCGAATCCGCGGTCACCGCAGAGCTTCTCGACGAGGCCTGAGGGCACTCGAATCACCGCACGCCCCGAGAGCCGATTCCGGCACCCGGGGCGTGTCGCGTGTGTGGGCCCAGCGTTCGTGGGGTTTCTCGCCGGTGCGGAGGTCACATGGCATTGCCCAAGCGGAGGGGCCGCTGTCCGGCCGGTCCACGGTTGCGGTGAGGCGGAGGCCGAGCCGCTCGTAGCAGCCGACGTTGCGTCCTCGCAGGTCTCCAAGAAGGCGGACAGGCCCGCGCGCTCGGCGGCAGCCAGGCCGGCCGGATCACCGCGGCACCGAGGCCGCGCCCCGGGGTTGACGCCGACGGTGCGGAGGAACCAGGCGGGTTCGGCCGTGCGGTGCGGCGCGAGCGCGGCCTCGGCGTACGCGGCGGCCGCCGTGCGCTGCGGCCCGAGCGCGGCCTCGGCGTACGCGGCGGCGCGGTCACCGTCCGGCTCGGCGAGGAGGGGCGCGAGGTCGACGAAGCCGTTCATCCTGCCGCGCCACGCGGGATGCGCCGGCGATTTTCCTGGCGCCCTCGTCGGCGCGCCGACCGCGCCGAAACGGCAGTGGCGCCATCGGTGCGTTCGTCGGGCGGTGCGGCGGCGAAAAGCATTGGGGCGCTGTGCTTCCGCGACACGCGGAGTTCTGTCGAGGGGGATTGTCGCCGTCCCAGGCCCCGGGCGGGCGACGCGAACGGCCGGTCGCGCCGTCGTCGACGTGGCGCCCACCTGGGCGGCCGGTCGCCGGATCGTGACCGGTCACGGCCCTCGGGCGGTCCTCACCGCGCCAGGTGCGTGTCGGAGAGGTGACGGTAGGGCACTAGTGTGAGTAAGGCATCGGAATGAATCCGCTTGAAAGCTGAGGAGCGATAACGTGACAGTCCGGGTAGGCATCAACGGCTTCGGTCGTATCGGACGTAACTTCTTCCGGGCGGTGGAGGCGCAGAAGGCGCTCGGCACCACCGATATCGAGATCGTCGCGGTCAACGACCTCACCGACAACGCGACCCTGGCCACGCTGCTGAAGTACGACTCGATCCTCGGCCGTCTGCCGCAGGATGTCTCGCTGGACGGCGAGGACACCATCGTGGTCGGCGACCAGCGGATCAAGGCGCTGGCCATCAAGGAAGGCCCGGCGGCGCTGCCCTGGGGCGACCTGGGCGTCGACGTCGTCGTCGAGTCCACCGGCATCTTCACCGACGCCACCAAGGCCAAGGGCCACCTGGCGGCGGGCGCCAAGAAGGTCATCATCTCCGCCCCGGCCAAGGGTGAGGACCTGACCGTGGTCATGGGTGTCAACGACAGCCAGTACGACGGCAGCCAGAACATCATCTCCAACGCGTCCTGCACCACCAACTGCCTCGGCCCGCTGGCCAAGGTCCTCAACGACGAGTTCGGCATCGAGCGTGGCCTGATGACCACGATCCACGCCTACACCCAGGACCAGAACCTGCAGGACGGCCCGCACAGCGACCTGCGTCGCGCCCGCGCCGCCGCGCTGAACATCGTGCCCACCGGCACCGGCGCCGCCAAGGCCATCGGCCTGGTGCTGCCCGAGCTGCAGGGCAAGCTGGACGGCTACGCGCTGCGTGTTCCGGTCCCGACCGGCTCGGTCACCGACCTGACCGCGACCCTGCGCAAGTCGGCCACGATCGACGAGATCAACGCCGCGTACAAGGCCGCCGCCGAGGGCCCGCTGAAAGGCATCCTGAAGTACAACACGGACCCGATCGTGTCCAGCGACATCGTCACCGACCCGCACTCGTCGATCTACGACGCGCCGCTGACCAAGGTCATCGACGATCAGGTGAAGGTCGTGTCGTGGTACGACAACGAGTGGGGCTACTCCAACCGCCTCGCCGACCTCATCGGCCTCGTCGGCAAGTCCCTCTGATCGGCATGGCAGTCAAGACACTCCAGGATCTCCTGAACGAAGGCGTCGAGGGCCGGGGCGTGCTGGTGCGCTCCGACCTGAACGTTCCCCTCGACGACAACGGCGAGATCACCGACCCCGGCCGCATCATCGCGTCGGTGCCGACCATCGAGGCGCTGGTCCAGGCCGGCGCCAAGGTCGTCGTCACGGCGCACCTCGGCCGCCCGAAGGGCGAGCCGGACCCGAAGTTCTCGCTGGCTCCGGTCGCCGCGAAGCTGGCCGAGCTGCTCGGCCGCAATGTCCAGCTGGCCGGTGACGTGGTGGGCTACGACGCGCTCTCGCGCTCGGAGGGCCTCACCGACGGCGACGTGCTGCTGCTGGAGAACGTGCGCTTCGATCCCCGCGAGACCAGCAAGGACGACGCCGAGCGCGGCAAGCTCGCCGCGGCGCTCGTCGAACTGGTCGGCGACGACGGCGCGTTCGTCTCCGACGGCTTCGGCGTCGTGCACCGCAAGCAGGCCTCGGTCTACGACGTGGCCAAGCTGCTCCCGCACTACGCGGGCACGCTGGTCGCTGCCGAGGTCGACGTGCTGGCCAAGCTGACAGAGAACCCGGAGCGGCCGTACGCGGTCGTGCTCGGCGGCTCGAAGGTCTCCGACAAGCTGGCGGTCATCGAGGCGCTCGCCCCGAAGGTCGACACCCTGGTGATCGGCGGCGGCATGTGCTTCACCTTCCTTGCCGCACAGGGCCTTTCGGTGGGCTCCTCGCTGCTGCAGGAAGAGATGATCGACACCTGCAAGGGCCTGCTCGAGCGCTTCGGCGACGTCATCCACCTGCCGCGCGACATCGTGGTGGCGGACAAGTTCGCCGCCGACGCCGACTCCAAGATCGTGCCCGCCAACGAGATCCCCGAAGGCTGGATGGGGCTGGACGTGGGCCCGGAGTCGGTCGATCGTTTCGCGGCGCTGCTCACCGAGGCGAAGACGGTGTTCTGGAACGGCCCGATGGGCGTGTTCGAGTTCGCGAACTTCGCCGCGGGCACCCGCGGGGTCGCCGAGGCCATCGTCACCGCGACCGGCAAGGGTGCGTTCACCGTGGTCGGCGGCGGCGACTCGGCCGCGGCCGTGCGCGCGCTCGGCCTGCCCGAGGACGGTTTCTCGCATATCTCCACCGGCGGCGGCGCGTCGCTGGAGTACCTGGAGGGCAAGGAACTCCCCGGCATCAGCGTGTTGGAGGACTGATCCATGGCACGGAAACCGCTTATCGCGGGCAACTGGAAGATGAACCTCAACCACCTCGAGGCCATCGCCCTGGTGCAGAAGATCGCCTTCGCGCTGCCGGAGAAGTACTTCGCCAAGGTCGACGTGGCGGTCATCCCGCCGTTCACCGACATCCGCAGCGTGCAGACCCTCGTCGAGGGCGACAAGCTGCTGATCACCTACGGCGCGCAGGACGTCTCCGTGTACGACTCGGGCGCCTACACCGGTGAGATCAGCGGCGGCATGCTGGCCAAGCTCGGCTGCACCTTCGCGGTGGTCGGGCACTCGGAGCGGCGGCAGTACCACAACGAGGACGACGCCACCGTGCTCGCCAAGGCCAAGCAGGCGCTCAAGCACGGCATCACGCCGATCGTCTGCATCGGCGAGGGCCTGAACGTCCGGGAGGCGGGCACGCACGTCGAGTACAACCTCGAGCAGTTGCGCGGTTCGCTGAAAGGCCTGACGGCCGAGGATATCTCGAAGGTCGTCATCGCCTACGAGCCGGTCTGGGCCATCGGCACCGGCAAGGTCGCCACTCCTGCCGACGCGCAGGAGGTATGCGGCGCCATCCGCGCCGAGCTCGGCGAGCTGGCCTCGCCCGAGGTCGCCATGGAGGTGCGGGTGCTCTACGGCGGGTCGGTCAACGCCAAGAATGTCGGCGAGCTGGTCGCTCAGCCCGACATCGACGGTGCGCTGGTCGGCGGCGCGTCGCTGAAGGGCGACGAGTTCGCCACGCTCTCGGCGATCGCCGCGGGCGGTCCGCTGCCCTGAGCTGTGGACGGCGCCGAGCCGTTCCCGGCATAGGGCACAACGCTCGAAGTCGGCCCGGTATCGCGGAGGCGATGCCGGGCCGACGGCGTTTCGGCGGGCGGGTGGTACTCGCCAGGAACCGGCTACTGGGCCGTCAGCGTCAGGCCGTGGCCGTTCGCGTTGCGCAGGGTGAGCACGTCGGCGTCGATGGTGGCGGTGGTCTGTCCGTCGAGCACGCGCAGCACCGCGGCCTCGACCTCCATCACCTCCGGCGGGCACATCATTTTGGTGGTGGCCACCTGAAAGGTGACCTTCTCGGCGTCCTGGCTCGGTTCGACGGTCGCCGTGCCGGTCAGCCGGTTGCAGCCGGCCGAACCGGAGACCGCGCCGTCCTCGGCGATCACCAGCGTCGGCTTCGCGTCGACGATGGCTTGGGACTGGATCTGCGCGTCCGGCGTGATCAGCCCGTTCACCACCCACGTGGTGCCGCGCAACGGTTTGTCCGGCTGCGCGACCTTCTTGTCCAGCAGCGTGACCGTCTGCTCGTTGTTCTTCAACGTCAGGGTGTCGCCGTCGAGCTGCCAGGTCGGCGCGGAGGTCAGCAGCGTGTCCACCCACTGGTCCGCTTTCGCGAGGTCGCCGGGACAACCGATGAGCGTGCTCGCCAGCTCGTCGACCCGCAGCACGTGCTCGTCCAGCGTCACCGCCCCCGAAATGGTGTTGCACCCCGCGTACGCGGTGATGTTGCCCTCGGCGAACCGCAAGCTGAGCGGCCCGCCACCCGGAATCGGCGCGCCCTCCACCTCGGTCGACAGAAAGGTCCGGCCCATCGGCGTCGCCTCCGGTTCGGTCGGCTCACCGTCCTCCGCGCCCCCGCACGCGGCGACACCGAACGCGAGCAGCAGCACTGGGACGAGTCGCGTAAGAGAGGCCATGGGCGCGATGCTACCGAGCCCCCGGCCCGCGAACCGGGGATCCAGCCCCGGCCAGTCGAGTGCGGCACCGCTGCTACGTACGAAGATGCGGGTTTTCACGCGGCGATATGCTCTGCGGAGTGACCACCGCCGACGCGACGACCCCGCTCTCCACCTGGGCGCCGCTGCGGTCGCCGATCTATCGGGCGTTGTGGATCGCGCAGTTGGTGTCGAATCTCGGCACGTGGATGCAGACGGTCGGCGCGCAGTGGATTCTGGTCGACGAGCCGAACGCGGCGACGCTGGTGTCGTTCGTGCAGACCGCGATCACGCTGCCGGTCATGTTGCTGTCCATACCCTCCGGCGTGCTCGCCGACCTGGTCGATCGCCGCCGCCTGCTGCTGGGCGCCCAGTCCGCGATGGCGCTGCTTGCCACGTTGCTGGCGATCTCGACCGCGACGGGCCACACTACGCCCGCGGTCCTGCTCACGCTGCTGTTCCTGCTCGGCTGCGGACAGGCGCTCACCGCGCCGGCGTGGCAGGCGATCCAGCCGGAACTGGTTCCGCGCGAACAGATTCCGTCCGTCGCGGCGCTGGGCAGCATGAACATCAACATCGGCCGCGCGGTGGGACCCGCGGTCGCTGGCGTGCTGGTCTCGCTGTCCGGGCCGACGCTGGTGTTCGCGCTCAACGCGGCGTCCTTCGCCGGGATCGTCGCCGTGTTGACCGTGTGGCGCAGGCCGGTCACCGACCGGCAGCTGCCCACCGAGCGGCCGCTGGCGGCGCTCCAGGCGGGTACGAGGTTCATCCGCGCCGCGCCCGCGATCCGCCGGGTGCTGCTGCGGTCGATCCTGTTCATCGCCCCCGCCAGCGCGCTGTGGGCGCTGCTTCCGGTGATCGCGCGGGACTCGCTCGGCCTGTCCTCCTCGGGCTACGGCTTGATGCTCGGCGCGCTCGGCGTCGGGGCCGTGCTCGGCGCGTTCGGCCTGTCGCGGATCCGCGCGCTGCTGACACCCACGCAGCGGCTGACCGCGGCCGCCGTGCTGTTCGGGATCGCCTCGGCGGGCGCGGCCCTGCTGCACAACGTGGCGGTGGTGCTGGTGCTGCTCGTCGGCGCTGGTCTGGCCTGGCTGCTGGCCATGTCGACGATGAACTCCACCATGCAGCTGCTGCTGCCCGCCTGGGTGCGCGCCCGCGGGCTCTCGGTCTACATGCTGGTCTTCATGGGCGGGCAGGCGATCGGTTCACTGCTCTGGGGGTTGGTCGCCGGTGCGCTCGCGCCGGTGACCGCACTGCTGATCGCCGCGGCGCTGCTGGCGGCCAGCGCGGTGAGCAGCGTGTGGCTGCCGATCCGGCACAACGCCGAGGAACTCGACCTCACGCCCTCGGCGTTCTGGCCGGAACCCGAGCTGGTGGTCGAGCCCGAGCCGGACGACGGCCCGGTGCTGGTGCTGCGCGGCTACGACGTGCCGGAGGACCGGGTCGAGGAGTTCCTCGCGGCCATAGCGTTCGTCGGCCGGTCGCGCCAGCGCACGGGCGCGATGGAATGGCGGCTGTATCGCGACGTCGGCGTGGTCGATCGGTACGTCGAGGCCTTCGTGGTGCGCTCCTGGGCCGAGCACATGCAGCAGCATCAGGTGCGGCTCACCGCGCAGGACCAGATCCGCGAGCACGCGGTGGCGGAGTTCTCCGCGGGCGAGGACCAGATCACTCATCTCGTCGCGATGGACCGTCGATAGCCCTCGCCGCCGAGGCCCATTAGGCGGGTGATCATGGCACCCCATAGACTGGTCGCCATGCGGATGTTCCTGGATATCCTCCTGATCATCACCAGCCTGCTGCTGGTGCTGCTGGTGCTGCTGCACCGCGCCAAGGGTGGAGGCCTGTCCAGCCTGTTCGGCGGCGGCGTGCAATCGAGCCTGTCCGGCTCCACCGTCGTCGAGAAGAACCTCGACCGCGTCACGATCTTCACCGGCGTCATCTGGGTCATCGCCATCCTCGGCATCGGTCTGGAGATCAAGTTCGCCTGACGGGTAACGGCTCGGTCATCGGGCCGCGCTGCGGCTGCACCTGACGACGCCGCCCGACGCGCTGCCAGGATGGCGCGCGAGCACCCGGATGTGCCTCGGTGGCATCGTCGCCATCGGCGCGCTCGGCACCGTCGCCGGTCAGCTGTTGGTGACCGCGCCCGTCGCCGTGCTTGCCGCGACCCAGTACTTCACGACGATCAACACCCCGTTCCCGCGGAAGTGACCCCGGCGCGTCGTGGCGCGCGCTCGCGAGCGCGTCACGACCTGCGCCGCGCGGCAGCGGTGGCGAGTCGACCCGGTCAGTCGTTGCGCGGCACTCGGCCGTCGACGTCGGTGAAGCCGTACTGGTCGGCGAGATCGGCCACCCGCCAAGCCGATCCGGTGCGTGCGCGCCGCTGCGGGTCGGCGGCCAGCGCGACGACGGCGCGGCCGGGGAAGCGCGGTGTCTCGGCGGCGCCGAGGTCGAAGGTGCCCTCGCCGGGCAGGGTGACAAGGCGGCGTCCCTCGGCGTCGGCGGGGACCAGTTGCAGGAGTTCGGTGTCCACGATCCCCGGCCACAGCGAGACCACGGTGACCTCGGTGTCGGCGAGATCGCGGGCCATGTCGGTGGTGAGCCGGTCCAGCGCGGTCTTGGCCACGCCGTAGACCGCGTTGTGCATGTACCGCTGGGAACCCGGCGAGGAGACGTTGACGACGAGCCCGCCCGAACCGATCAGCAGCGGCGCGGCGTAGAAGCTTGCCGCGTAATGGGATCGGACGCCGACGTCGAAGGTCTCGTCCCAGGTGCTCGGCGGCACCTCCCAGAACGGTTTGCCGAGCCAGCGGGCCGCGGCGGGGGAGTTGTAGACGTTGTTCACCAGTACATCCAGGCGGCCCTGTTCGGCGCGCACCCGTTCGAAGAGGCGCTGTACGGCGTCGTCGTCGCGGTGATCGCAGACGAAGGGGATTCCGTGCCCGCCGAGCGCGTCGATCTCGGCCGCGGTGTCGTGCACGGTGCCGGGTAGTCGGCCCGCCGTCGCCGACCGCCCGGTGATGTACACCGTCGCGCCCGCCGCGCCCAGTTCCAGTGCGATGCCCTTGCCGATGCCGCGGCTCGCGCCGGTGACGACCGCGACCCGGCCGTGGAGTTCTCGAGGTATTCCGCTCACGACTCTCGGACATTACCGTTACTTGTAGAACGCGTTCTAGATTTGGAGGCGATAGTGGAGCTGACGCATCGGTTCGTGACCACCAACGGCATCCGGATGCACATCGCCGAACAGGGCAGTGGCGATCCCGTGGTGTTCTGTCACGGTTTCCCGCACACCTGGTTCGTCTGGCATCGGCAGCTCGCCGCTGTCGCCGCGGCCGGGTATCGCGCCATCGCCCCGGACCTGCGCGGATACGGCCGGACCGAGGCACCCGATGATCCGGCGGAGTACACGAATCGCGCCGTCATCGGTGATCTCCTCGGCCTGTTGGACGACATCGGCGCCGAACGCGCGGTGTTCGTCGGCCTGGATTTCGGCGCCGCGCTGGTGTGGGAGCTGGCGCTGCGCGCGCCCGAGCGAGTGGCGGGCGTGATCGTGCTGAACAACCCCTACGCGCCGCGTCCGCCGCGGGCGCCCTCCGAGCTGTGGGCGAAGGCCGCCGCGCGCCATTTCCTGCACCTGGACTATTTCCAGCGGCCCGGTGTCGCCGACGCCGAGCTCGCGGCCCGCCCGCGCGAATTCCTCGCCCGCGTCTACTACTCGCTCAGCGCCGACTACCACTACCTCGACACCTGGCGTTTTCCCGCAGAGGGCACCGGCTACCTCGATGTGCTTCCCGAGGCTCCCGCGCTGCCGTGGCGCTGGCTGTCCGAAGACGAGTTCGACACGCTCGCAGCCGATTTCGAGCGCACCGGCTTCACCGGCGGCCTCAACTGGTACCGCAACCTGGACCGGAACTGGACGCTCACAGCCGACTACGCGGACGCTCGGGTGAGCGTGCCCGCCTACTTCCTCTACGGTGACCGCGATCCGGATATGGAGGGCTTCAGCGGGCGCGATCCGCTGGGGACCTTGCGCGCGTACGTGCCGGACCTGCGCGCGGTGACCAAGATTGCCGACGCCGGGCACCTCGTCCAGCTCGAGCGTGGCGACGAAGTGAACGCGCTGATCACCGCGCACCTGGCCGACCTGGCGTCGACCACCGCCGACGTCCCGGCCTGATAGCGATACATCATCACGGCAGTCTCGGGGCGCGAGTCGCGACGACCCGGGTGCGGACGGCGGCGAGCACCGTGATCACCAGGACCGTCATGAGCTCCAAGAGGTTCCAGGCGAGCGGGTCGGCGGTGGGTTCGACGGGTTGTGGATCCGCAGCTTCGGGTGGTCGCGCGGGGAGCGGCGGCGGCACGGGTGCCGGTGTAAGGGCTTGCGCTGGAACGGGTTCGGGCGCGGCCTGCGGTATCGGAATGGGCAGCGGTGGCTCGAGCCGAAGCGGAATGCCGGGCGTCGGGGGTGTCGTCGGGAGCAGCAGGAGGCAGGTGAGCAGGGCGCTTCCGCCGAGTGCGCTGCCGAGTGCCGAGCCCGCGGCGCTGCCGAGGGCCGAACCGCTGGAACCAGGTCCGACGAGGCCGCTGCCGAGCGCCGAGCCGGAGCCGAGGAGACCCGGGCCTACCAGACCGCTGCCGAGGGCGGACCCGCTCGAGCCGGGACCGACGAGACCGCTGCCCAGTGCGGGGGCGGCGGAGCCGAGCGCGAGTGCCGCGCTGCCCGCCGCCGCGCTGCCGGCACAGGCCGTGCGCACGCTCCCGACGTCGAGGCCGAGGGTTTCGGCGGGGGTGGTAGCGGCCGGTTCGAGAGCCGAGTCGGTGTTCGCGACGGGAACCGGCTCGTAGCCCGGGGCGCCTGCGACTGTCGAAGACTCGCGCATCGGCGAGCCTTCCGGCGCGAGCGCCAAAGGAATTGCGGCGTAGGCACTTCCGGTATCGATCGCCGTCAGATCCGTGAGGGTGCTACCGGAGTTGGTTCGCGGCGCTGCCCCGGCGGCGGCGCTTCCGCTTCCGATCGGTGCTCCGCCCGCGGACGTGTCGCGTGCACCGAGGCTCAGCGGCACGAGCGGTTGATCAGGCCCGGCGGCGGGATGTCCGCCGAGGGGCGACGTTCCTCCTGCGCTGCCGGTGGCGACCTCCGGCACCGAGAGCGGCGCACCGGCGAACGGGACGGCATTTCCGCTACCGTCGGGCGCGTCGCCGCCCGCGCCACCGCTGCCGCGGGGGACCGGCGCGAGTTTCGGACCAAGCGCCAAAGGTGCTGCGGTGGGGGGACTCTCGATACCGGTCGATGGCCCGCCCGCCGCACTGCCGGTGATGATGCCCGGTGGTGGGAGCGGCGGCGCGGGCGAGGCGGCGGCGAGCGGTGGGCACGTCAGCCAGACGGCTGCTACGGGCAGTGCCACGGCCAATCCGACTCTCGGGCAGCGCTTTCGCCCGCTGCGGTCAGCCTTCCGCACGCCGGCGCGGCGCGGCTTACCGGTGCGGAACATCGCCTGCGCCGATCGCCGTGGCCGGTGCGGAATTCGCCCAGCGCCCGCCTATCTGCTCGAAGCGGGTCTGCGCGTATTCGTAGGCGTCCCTCGGGACGACGTTGCCGCCGGAGAACGGGCGGTCCAGATTGTGGATGGCGAGCACGGCGGCGCCGACAACCACGCCGAGGAGCGCGGTCATCGCGACGCTGCGTTTGGTCACCCGCAGACCTGAGAGCACCGGGCTGAACAGCAGCAGGAGGGTGCCGAAAAACAAGGCGAGGTAAAGGAATCCGGGCACGCCGCGGCCCGCGTCGACGGCTCGATCGTGCCGAGCCTGCGCTACCTGGTCGAGTCCGGCCAACGCTGCGGCGCGGGTATCGCTCGTCGCGGTATCACTCGACGACACCGCGGTGACGCTGGCGCGCAGTGTGTCGAAGGTGTCCTGGGTGGCCGGGCTGAGTTTGCCTTCGGCGTCCATCACCGCCCATTCCCCGCTGACGACCTGGTCGGTATACGCGCGCAGCAGGCCTTGGACCTGCTGCCGGTCGGCCTCGGGCAGCTCCTGCGCGGCGAGGTAGGTGTCCACCAGCGCTTTGGATTCCGCGACGGTGTGGTTGTGCGCGTTCTGATACTGCTGCCAGCAGATCACCACGACGAACGCGACGACCGCGGTGAAGAACGTCTTGATGAGATCGAGCACCAGGGTTCCGGACGCCTCGTCGCCGGTCTGCCGCCATGATTCCGGGCGAACTCGGTCGCCCACCACGAACACCGTCAGCGCCAAGACCGCCGCGGCAACCGGAAAGATGAATTCCAAGGCCATATCGGGCACCGCCTTCCGCACAACTGGACCGCCGGGGTGACACCCCGGCGTGTGGCGTGATCGCGGACAGCAGCGATCGTCAGTGATTCGGGGCGGTGCTTCGGACGGATGAGATCCCTTGGCGTGTCGCGCATTCGGTGAGTCGCGCTGCGGCACCCGGCTTTTCGGATGTCGTCGGTCCGCGCCGAGCGGGCCGAGCGGTCGGTACTGTGGCCTCATGAGAATCGGGGGAATCGAGTGGCGGCGTGGAGCGCCGCGGTGGTGGGTCGTCTGGGCGCTGGGTACTGCGGCGGTTGCGGGCTTCTGCTGTCTCGGGCTGCTCTTCCAGAACGTCGTTCAGGGCGACGGCGACCGCACGATCGCGCTGCTATTGATCTTGCTGCTGTCCGGCTTGTCTTGGCTGATCTGCGGATTGGTCGGGCTGATCAGGTATGACAACGGCCGGTTGAGCATGGCGGCGCCTCTCCTGGTGCTTTGCACGGTGGCGCTCGTGTTGACGGGTCTGCCGGAGAACCTCGGGTGGCGGTTGTCGAAAAGCAGCCTCGAACAGGCGGCGGCCGACTGCGTGGAGTCCGGCACCGACGCCCGCTACGGCGTGTACACCATCGTCGGTGTCGAGAGGTACCGCGGAGGATGCTTGTTCGAGAGGCAAGGCCTGCTCGCCGGTTTCGGCTACGCGTATATGCCCCATGGCGTGCCGGAATCGCAGGGCGAGTACGAGTACAAGTTCAGGCCGCACGAGGGGGACTGGTACTCCTACTGGCGCTAGTGGGAGATCGAGGGCGCCGACCGCTCCCTCAGCGGTATTCCGCCGCGAGCTCCGGATAATCCGCCCAGCACGGGAGCGGCCGATACTCCAGGTAGGCGGTGAGCCGGTCCAGCAGGTACTGCCAGCGCGGACCGACGGAACTTGCTTCGGGATGGCAGAGGTGGCGACGGACGAGTTCCAGATTGGTGACCACGCCGACCTGGGACAGGCGCAGCTCGACGATACAGCCGTCGACGTGCACGACGAGTTCGTGCGGCGCCACGCAGTGCTCCACGCGGACCGCGATCGGACCCGCGACGGGACCGTCCACCGGCTCGATCGTGTAGTTGCCGCTGCCGCCCGACACCGCGCCCAACCAGCGCTCGAGCTGGCTCCGTGACGTGCACGCCGACCAGACGTCCAGCACCGGCTGCCGGTAGGACCGCAGGTAGTGCAGCAGCACGCGAGCGTCGCCCTCGATCGCGTCGTGCTCGGGTCGCACCTCGCCCAGGATGGACATCGTGGTCATCGTCCTGCCTTTCGCCGCCGGTCACCGGTGATTCGTCCAGGGTATTTCCCGCTGCCGGCCATCGAACCGCGAACACGCGGACCCGCGCGCCGATTCCTCCGCTCCGGCCACGCGATTGTCGGCGGACGTGATCAGGCGAGCAGTTCCGCCGCGGCCTTCTCGATGCCGGTCTCGTCCAGCAGCACGGTGTCCGCCGCCGGCCCGAGCGGGACGAAGCTGTCCGTGCTGGTCACCCGCGCGACGCGACCGGTGAAACCGGCGTCGATCAGCGCGGTGCACACCGATTCGGAGACCCCGCCGCTGTGCCGGGTCTCGTCGGCGACGAGGACGCGGCCGGTGGCGCGGGCGTGCGCGAGCAGATCGGCGACCGGTAGCGGGCTGAGCCACCGCAGATCGAGCACGCGGGCGCGGACACCGCGCGACGCGAGCCGGTCCGCCACCCGCAGGCTCATCGGAACGCCGTTGCCGAAGCTCACGATCGTGAGGTCGCCGCCGTCGCCGTAGACGCGGGCGCGGCCGATCTCCACGTGCGGCCCGGTGGCAGGGGCCGACCACGCGCCGTCGCCAGGATGCAGATCCTTGGTGTGGTACAGCGCGATGGGCTCGAGGTATACGCAGACCCGTCCGTCCACGCGCGCCGCCGAGACGCAGGTGCGCAGCAGCGCCGCCGCGTCGTCGGCGCGCGACGGCACCGCGATCACCAGCCCGGGGATGTCACGAAGCGCCGCAACGGAATTGTCGTTGTGGAAGTGCCCGCCGAAGCCCTTCTGGTAGGCAAGCCCGGCGATCCGCACCACCATCGGATTGCGGTAGCGGCCGTGCGAGAAGAACTGGAGGGTGGCCGCCTCGCCGCGCAACTGGTCGGCCGCGTTGTGCAGGTAGGCGAGGTACTGGATCTCCGGAATCGGGACGAATCCGGCGAGCCCCGCGCCGAGCGCGGTGCCGAGCACGCTCTGTTCATCGAGCAGCGTATCGAAGACGCGGCGCGCGCCGAAACGCTTCTGCAAACCCTTGGTGACGCCGTACACGCCGCCTTTGCGGCCGACGTCCTCGCCGAACACCAGCACGTCGGGGTCGCGCGCGAGCAGGTCGGCCAGGGTGTGGTTGATCGCCTGCGCGACGGTCATCTCTGGTTCGCTCGTGGACGCGGCGGCTCGGGTCGTGCGACGGTCCGGACCCGTGAGACGCGCGCCGTACCGGGATGCGGTGCTGTGCGCCGCGGACCGTGAATCCGCGTGGCCGTCCGGCATCCCGGGAGCCGCGCCGACCGTTCCGGAAGCTTGCTCGTCGCGCCGCTCCCCGGGCGGCCCGGCGCGCAGCACGTCGGCCCGCACCTCCTCGGGGTGCGCGGGCGCCAGGGGTGCGGTGACCGCCGCCGCGGACGTCAATTTCGGTTCCCGCCAGACCAATTCGGCCATGGCGGTCACCCGGTGCCCGATCTCGTCGTAGAGCGCGACCATCTCGTCGGGCTTGGCCAGCCCCCGTTCGACGAGTAGCCGAGCCGTCGCGACGACCGGGTCGCGCACCAGATCGGCCGCGATGTCGGCGGGACGGCGATACGCGGTCTCCATGTCCGAACCGGCATGGCCGAGCAACCGCACCGTGCGCAGCCGCAGGAACGCGGGCTTGCGGTGCTCGCGCACCCAGCGGACGGCGCGTTCGGACGCGGTCAGCGCGTCGATCGGATCGCAACCGTCGGCGTCGAAATAGGCAAGGCCGGGCCGTGTTCCGTACGCGTGCTCGATCCACTCCGGCGGCGTCGGCACGCTGATGCCGATGCCGTTGTCCTCGCAGACGAACAGGATCGGCACCGGAATCCCCTGGTGCGCGGTGTGAATCGCGGCGTTGACGGCGCCCGCCGCCGTCGAGTGATTGGCCGAGGCATCCCCGAAAGTGCACAGCACCACCGAGTCTCGCGGCCATTCCGAGGGGATGCCCAGCCGATCCGCCCGTTCGATCGCGAAGGCGAGCCCGACCGCTCGCGGCAGATGCGAGGCGATGGTGGAGGTTTGCGGAATCACGTGCGCGGGCTTGCTGCCGAAGACCTTGTGCCTGCCGCCGGAGATGGGGTCGACCGCCGCGGCGACCACGCCGAGTAGCACATCGCGGATCGGATCCAGCCCGGGCACCCGGCGCGCGCGGTGCACGAAGAACGCGCCGGAACGATAGTGCAGCAGCGCCGGATCGGTGGCCCGCGTCGCGACCGAGAGCGCGACGTTGCCCTCGTGGCCGGAGGAGCCGATGCTGTAGTAGCCGCGCTTGGCCACGCCGAGCGCGCGCGCCGCCAGATCGAGATGCCTGCTGGTGGCCTGCGCGTCGAAGACCTCCCACAGCGTGTCCGGGGAGATGCCGGGTCCGAGGTTCTCGTCACGAATGTGCCGCGGCGCCAGCGTGCCGATCTCGGCGCGGAAACGCTCGTCCAAGGCCCGTGCCGGATTCGCGCCGGATTCCGGCGCCACCCCGCTCATCGCTGCCCCGCGCTGGGCGAGCACGGCCGACGGTAGGCCGTGCGACCACGCCGCCGGTCCATCGTGGGGTTGTCGACGAGCAGGTGCGGCACCCGACCTCCGTTGTCGAAAGCGCTCGGCGCTCGAGGGAACAACGCTCGAGCGGACCGCTCGAGAATACTCAGCGCAGCGCGCCCGCGGCTTCTCGATCCAGCAACCACGTGGTCGATTCCTGCCCGGCCGCGCCCGCGGCCGGAATGTCGACCGGCTCGGCCCCGCCGACCGCCGCGGCGACCGCTTCGGCCTTGCTCGCGCCTGCGACGACCAGCATCACGTGCCGCGAGCGCCGCACGGCGGGCAGCGTCAGCGTGACGCGGACCGGCGGCGGCTTGGGGGAATTCGTCACGGCGACAACGAGTTCGTGCTCCTCGCGCACCGCGTCGGTGCCGGGGAACAACGAGTTGATGTGCGCGTCGGGGCCCATGCCGAGCAGGTGCAGGTCGAACGTGCCGTGCTCGGCGAGGTGGGCGTGCACCGCCGCCGAGTACTCGGCCGCTGCCTCGACCGGATCGGGGTACTCGCCGTCGGACGTCGCCACCGGGTGCACCCTGGCGTGGTCGACCGGCACGTGGTCGAGCAGCGCCTGCCTGGCCTGCAACTCGTTGCGCTCGGGATCACCCGCGGGGACGAAACGCTCGTCGCCCCAGAAGATGTCGAGGCGCGACCAGTCGATGTCGCCGGGCGACTTGCGCACCTGCTCGAGCATCGCGATGCCGGTGCCGCCACCGGTCAGCACCACCGAGGCGGAGCCGCGCTCGGCCTGGGCGGCCGTCACCACCTGAACGAAGCGGGCGGCCGCGGCGGCGACGAGCGTGTCGGCGTCGGGATGAACTTCGACGGTGTCGCTGGGAGTCTCACTCATAGGTCACCTTCTCGATTCCGGCGAGGGCTTCGTGATAGATCTCGTCGGCGTCGAGCCGACGCAGTTCCTCGGCGAGGCAGTCGCGAGTTTCCCGCCGCGCCAGGGCGATTCGCTGATCGGGATCGCCGGTGCGGGTGAGCGTCGCGGTGCGCCCGGTCTGCGGGCGTTCGATGGCCATGGACGCGGTCGGCCGGTTCACCTCCACCCGCAGCGCGCCCGAGCGCCTGCGCACCGGGCAGCCGAGCCGGGCGGCCAGCCAGCCGGCCAGCATGTCCAGCGCGGGCTCGTCGCGCAGCCCCGACACGGTCACCGACTCGACCGGTTCGAAGGGCGGCTCGTCCAGCGAGGCGGCCAGCAGCGCCCGCCAGTAGGTGATCCGGCTCCACGCCAGGTCGGTGTCGCCCGATGCGTAGGAGGCGCGGCGCTTCTTGATCGTGGCCTGCGGGTCGGCGGCGAAGGTGGCGTCGGTGATGCGCCGGGTCGCCAGTCGTCCCACCGAGTCCTTGGACGGGAACTCCGGCGCGCCCCTCGGCCACCACGCCACCACCGGGGTGTCGGGCAGCAGGAACGGGATGACGACGCTGCTCTCGTGGCTCACCAGCTCGCCCTGCAGGCGCAGCACGATCACCTCGGCCGCGCCCGCGTCGCCGCCGACGCGGATCTGGGCGTCGAGCTTGGTCTCGGCCTCGCGATCGCCGCGCGCGAGAACCACGACGCGACAAGGATGTTCGCGGCTGGCGTCGTTGGCGGCGTCGATGGCGTCCTCGGCTTCGGAGCTGTCGAGCGTGCACACCACCAGCGTGAGCACGCGGCCCATGGTGATGACGCCGTTGCTCTCGCGCAGCTTCACCAGGCGCTTGGTGACCGCGCCGGTCGTGGTGTCGGGCATGTCGATGATCACGGGCGCCGCCATTCCCGGCCGGTGCGCTCGAGCACCTCGTCGGCCGAAGCCGGACCCCAGGTGCCCGCGGGATACGGGTCCGGCGTGCCGTCCGCCGCCCACCGCTCGAGCACGGGATCCAGGATGCGCCAGGACAATTCGACCTCCGCGTTCACCGGGAACAGCGACGGCACCCCGAGCAGCACGTCGAGGATCAGGCGTTCGTAGGCCTCGGGAGAGGACTCGGTGAACGCCTCGCCGTAACTGAAATCCATGTTGACGTCGCGCACTTCCATGCCCGAGCCTGGCACCTTCGAGCCGAAGCGCATGGTGATGCCCTCGTCCGGCTGCACACGGATCACGAGCGCGTTCTGCCCCAGTTCCTCGGTCATGGTCTGGTCGAAGGGCAGGTGCGGCGCCCGCTTGAAGACGACCGCGATCTCGGTCACCCTGCGGCCCAAGCGCTTTCCGGTGCGCAGGTAGAACGGCACGCCCGCCCAGCGCCTGGTGTCGACCTCGAGGGTAATCGCCGCGTAGGTCTCGGTCTTGGACTGCGGGTCGAAACCCTCCTCGTCGAGCAGGCCGACGACGTGCTCGCCGCCCTGCCAGCCCTCCGAGTACTGCCCGCGCGCCGTGGTCTCCTCCAGCGGCTCCACCAGCTTGGTCGCCGAGAGCACCTTGATCTTCTCGGTCTGCAACTGCTTGGGCTCGAAGCTGATCGGCTCCTCCATGGCGGTGAGCGCGAGCAGCTGCAGCAGATGGTTCTGGATGACGTCGCGGGCCGCGCCGATGCCGTCGTAGTAGCCCGCGCGCCCGCCGAGGCCGATGTCCTCGGCCATGGTGATCTGGACGTGGTCGACGTAGTTGGCGTTCCAGATCGGGTCGAACAGCTGGTTGGCGAAGCGCAACGCCAGGACGTTCTGCACCGTCTCCTTGCCGAGATAGTGGTCGATGCGGAACACCGTCTCCTCCGGGAACACCCGGTTGACCAGCGCGTTGAGCTCGACCGCGCTGTCCAGGTCGTGCCCGAACGGCTTCTCGATCACCACCCGCCGCCACGGCTTGCGCCCGGCGATATCGGTGGTGGTCGGCTGCGCGAGCTTGTGCTCGGAGAGCTGGTCGAGCACCACCGGGAACATGTTCGGCGGAATCGAGAGGTAGAAGGCGTGATTGCCGCCGGTGCCGCGCTCCTTGTCCAGCCTGCCGAGGGTGTCGGCCAGCTTGGCGAAGGCGGCGTCGTCGTCGAAGGTGCCCTGCACGAACCGGATTCCCTCCGCAAGGTGGTCCCAGACCTCCTGGCGGAACGGCGTGCGGGCGTGCGCCTTCACCGCGTCGAGCACGACCGCGGCGAAATCCTCGTCCGCGTAGTCGCGCCGCGCGAAACCGACCAGCGCGAAACCCGGGGGCAGCAGCCCCCGGTTCGCCAGGTCGTAGATGGCGGGCATCAGTTTCTTGCGGGACAGGTCACCGGTCACACCGAAGATGACCATGCTGCACGGTCCCGCGATCCGCGGTACCCGCTTGTCCCGCTCGTCGCGGAGTGGGTTCTTCCAGACTGTCGACGTTTTGGCCGAGCCTGCCATGGGATTCAGTTGCCCCCGGTCGACGACGCTGCGCCCAACTCCTCGGCGGTGGCGGAAAGCAGTTCCTCCCAGGACTTCTCGAACTTGTCGACGCCCTCGCGCTCCAGCACGTCGAACACGTCGTCCAGGTCGATGCCCACCGCGGCGAGCTTGTCGAAGACCTCCTTGGCCTCCGCCGCGGTGCCGCTGACGGTGTCGCCGCGCACCTCGCCGTGGTCGGCGACCGCCTCGAGCGTCTTCTCCGGCAGCGTGTTCACGGTGTTCGGAGCGACCAGCTCGGTGACGTAGAGGGTGTCGGGGTAGTCCGGGTTCTTGACGCCGGTCGACGCCCACAGCGGCCGCTGCCGGTTCGCGCCGACCGAGGCCAGGTGCGAGTAGGTCGAGGTGTGCTTGCCGCCGTCGAACACGTCCTGGTACTCGGCGTAGGCCAGGCGGGCGTTGGCCACACCGGCTTTGCCGCGCAGCGCGAGCGCCTCGTCGGAGCCGATCGCCTCCAGCCGCTTGTCGATCTCGGTGTCCACCCGGGACACGAAGAACGAAGCGACGGAATGGATCTTGGCCAGGTCGTAGCCCGCGCCCTTGGCCTTGCGCAGACCGTCCAGATAGGCACCCATCACCGAGCGGTAGCGCGCCACCGAGAAGATCAGCGTGACGTTCACGCTGATGCCCTCGGCGATCACCGCGGTGATGGCGGGCAGGCCCGCCTCGGTCGCGGGGATCTTGATGAACAGGTTGGGGCGGTCCACCGTCTTCCACAGGTCGATGGCCTGCGCGACGGTCTTCTCGGCGTCGAAGGCGAGCCGCGGGTCGACCTCGATGGAGACCCGGCCGTCCACGCCGCCGGAGGACTCGTACACCCCGGCAAGCACATCGCAGGCCGCGCGCACGTCGTCGGTGGTGATGGTGCGGATCGCCGCGTCGGCGTCCGCGCCCTGTGCGGCAAGCGCTTTCACCTGCGCGTCGTAGGCGTGGCCCTGGCTGAGCGCGCCCTGGAAGATCGTCGGGTTGGTGGTGACGCCGACGACGCTGCGGGTCGCGACCAGCTCGGCCAGGTTGCCGGACTGGATCCGGTCCCGCGACAGATCGTCGAGCCACACCGAGACGCCCGCCGCGGCGAGCGCGGCGAGGTTTTCGTTCTGTGCCATGAGGTCTTATCCCTTCACGTTGTCCAGCGTGCGCTGCGCGGCGGCAACGACCGCGTCTTCGGTGATACCGAACTCGCGGAACAGGGTCTTGTAATCGGCCGAGGCGCCGAAGTGCTCGATGGACACGATCTCGCCCGCGTCACCGGCGAACCGGTGCCACGGCATCGCGATACCGGCCTCGACGACGACGCGCGCGCGGATCGCGGGCGGAAGCACCTCGTCCCGGTAAGCCTTGTCCTGCGCGTCGAACCACTCCACACACGGCATCGAGACCACCCGGGTACCGATGCCCTGCGCCTCCAGCGTAGTGCGCGCGGCCACCGCGAGGTGCAGCTCCGAGCCGGTGGCGATCAGGATCACCTGCGGGGTGCCGGTGGACGCCTCGGCCAGGATGTAGCCACCCTTGGCGACGCCCTCGTAGCCGGTGCCCTCCAGGATCGGCAGGTCCTGGCGGGTCAGCGCCAGCGCGGAAGGGCCGTCCTGGTGCGGCATCTCGGAGACCGAGAAGTGCGAGGCGTTCTCGGCCGATTCACGCTCGAGGATGGCCCGCCAGGCGTAGGTGGTCTCGTTGGCGTCGCCGGGACGGACCACGTTCAGGCCGGGGATCGCGCGCAGCGCGGCCAAGTGCTCGATCGGCTGGTGGGTCGGGCCGTCCTCGCCGAGGCCGATGGAGTCGTGGGTCCACACGTAGATCGCGGGCACTCGCATCAGCGCCGCGAGGCGGACCGCCGGGCGCATGTAGTCGCTGAACACCAGGAAGGTGCCGCCGTACGGGCGGGTCGGGCCGTGCAGCGCGATGCCGTTGAGGATCGAGCCCATCGCGTGCTCGCGCACACCGAAGTGCAGGGTGCGGCCGAACGGGTTGGCCTTCCACATGCCGGTCGAGATCGACTCCGGGCCGAAGCTCGGCTGGCCGGGCATTGTGGTGTTGTTGGACTCGGCGAGGTCGGCCGAGCCGCCCCACAGCTCGGGAAGCACGTCGGCCAGCGCGGCGAGCACCTTGCCGGACGCCTTGCGGGTGGCCATGCCCTTGGGGTCGGGCTCGTGCACCGGCAGGTTGGCGGTCCAGCCGTCCGGCAGCCTGCGCTCGGCGAGGCGGTCGAACAGCGCCTTGTTCTCCGGGTTGGCGGCGGCCCAGGCGTCGAACTGCTCCTGCCAGGCCGCGTGCGCCGCCTTACCGCGCTCGATGGCCTTGCGGGTGTGCGCGATGACGGCGTCGTCGACCTGGAAGCTCTGCTCGGGATCGAAGCCGAGGATCTTCTTGGTCGCGGCCACCTCGTCCGCGCCCAGCGCCGCGCCGTGCGAGGCGCCGGTGTTCATCTTGTTCGGGGCCGGGTAGCCGATCACGGTGCGCAGCACGATGATCGAGGGCTTGCCGGTCTCGGCCTTGGCGGCCTCGATGGCGGCCTCGATCGCGACGACGTCCTCGCCGCCCTGCACGGTCTGCACGTGCCAGCCGTAGGCCTCGTAGCGCGCGGCCACGTCCTCGGTGAAGGCGATGGTGGTGTCGTCCTCGATGGAGATCCGGTTGTCGTCGTAGATCACGACGAGATTGCCCAGCTGCTGGGTGCCGGCGAGCGAGGACGCCTCGGAGGTGACGCCTTCCTCGAGGTCGCCGTCGGAGGCCACCACGTAGACGAAGTGGTCGAAGGGGCTGGTGCCCGGCGCGGCGGCCGGGTCGAACAGGCCGCGCTCGCGGCGGGCCGCCATCGCCATGCCGACCGCGGAGGCCAGGCCCTGGCCCAGCGGGCCGGTGGTGATCTCGACGCCGTCGGTGTGCCGGAACTCCGGGTGGCCCGGGGTGAGCGAGCCCCACTTGCGCAGGTTCTTCAGGTCGTCCAGTTCCAGACCGAAGCCGGTCAGGTAGAGCTGGATGTACTGGGTGAGGCTGGAGTGACCGCACGACAGCACGAACCGGTCCCGGCCGACCCAGCTCGGGTCGCTCGGGTCGTGGCGCAGCACCCGCTGGTACAGGGTGTAGGCCAGCGGGGCCAGGCTCATGGCGGTGCCCGGGTGGCCGTTGCCCGCGTTCTGCACCGCGTCGGCGGCTAGGACGCGGACGGTGTCGACGGCCTTGGTGTCCAGATCCGTCCAGTCGTCCGGGTAGTTCGGCTGAGTGAGGGCGCGGATGTCGTCTGTGACTGACACGACCGAGGTTCTCCTGACATTGGTCTCGTCGACGGCGGTGCTTGCTAACGGAGGTGGGAACGCACGGCAGCTGTGGCATGCATACCGGTTGTGTATCCAACCACCCTAGATGTGCCCGCTGAGCGCCATGCCGGGAACCCGGTTTAACGGGCGTACCTCGGCCTCGGCCCGGTTGTGCGCGGACCGATAGCGGACCGTGTCCGACTACGCGTCGCAGGTGATATCGCGCCTTCGCCGGGGACGTACGCGGCCGGATAGCGGACTGTGTCCGGGCCCACTGATTGGGCGCCGGGGCCGCGCGCCGGGCGGGGCTCGCGGCGGAGCGGTGTCGGCGGGGGTCTACCATCCTCTGTAGTAGTAGCCGCGCCGCATTCGGCTGTAGGGCGCCGAGGCGGACGGACGTCCGGCGCTCGCGCATCCGTGACCGGGTCCGAGCGAGCTGCTCGTTCCATTGCCGGATGCGATGCACAGCGTGCGAGGAGAGACAGTGCGGATTGGGCAACAGCCGGGTGGCAATGGCGCACACGGCTCCTCCGCGACGGTGCTTGCCGACCGTTTCACTGGTCCCGGCCTACCGTCCCGGCTGATGCGACGGGTGCTCGCCTACATCGCGTTGACCAAGCCGCGCGTCATCGAGCTGCTGCTCGTCGCCACGATTCCGACCATGCTGCTGGCCGATCGCGGCAGCGACGTGAACATGCCGCTGATCCTGGCCACCCTGTTCGGCGGCTGGATGGGTGCCGCGAGCGCCAACACGCTCAACTGCGTGGCCGACGCGGACATCGACAAGGTGATGAAGCGCACCGCCAAGCGTCCGCTGGCCAGGGAGGCGGTGCCGACCCGCAACGCGTTCGTCTTCGGCGTCGCGCTCGGCATCGGATCCTTCGCCTGGCTGTGGTGGCAGGCGAACCTGCTCGCCGGCGCGCTGGTCGTCGCGACCATCCTGTTCTACGTCTTCGTCTACACCCTCGGCCTGAAGCGGCGCACCTCGCAGAACGTCGTCTGGGGCGGCGCGGCGGGCTGCATGCCCGCGCTGGTCGGCTGGTCGGCGGTCACCGGCGGCATCGGCTGGCCCGCGATCGCGCTGTTCGGCGTCATCTTCTTCTGGACGCCGCCGCACACCTGGGCGTTGGCCATGCGCTACAAGGAGGACTACCGTGCGGCGGGCGTGCCGATGCTGCCGGTCGTCGCCACCGAGCGCACGGTAACCAAGCAGATCGTCATCTACACCTGGTTGACCGTGCTCACCACGCTGGCGCTTGTCCCGGCCACCGGCGTGCTCTACGCCGCGGTGGCGCTGGTGGCGGGCGCGTGGTTCCTGCTCATGGCGCACCAGCTGTACGCGGGCGTGCGGCGCGGGGAATCGGTCAAGCCGCTGCGGCTGTTCCTCCAGTCGAACAACTACCTGGCCGTGGTGTTCTGCGGTCTCGCGGTCGACTCGGTGCTCGGCTGGGAGACCATCGGAAGCTTCTTCGGGTAATCGCCCGGATTCGAAGAAGGCCGACGCATCGCGCGTCGGCCTTTTTCGTCGGTGCGATCAGTCGCGGCGGCCGAGGTATCCGTCGGGACGGACGAGGACGCGCTCGCCCTCGACGGCGGCGTACGCCGAGAACGCGTGCCCGTCCACGTCGACCACGTGCGGTTCGGTGGTGGTCGCTCCGGGGCGCAGCACGGCGTAACTTCGCGCGCCCGCCTCGGCGGGCAGCGGGCCCGTCGCGCCGAAGCAGAGCAGCGTCGCGTGCGGTCCGCGGAAGAGATCGAACAGCCGCACCTGGCGTCCGTCGGCGTCCTTCACCGGCGCATCGGGCGCGCGGTCACCCACCGCCAACGGCCGGTGATCGCCTGGCGCGCGGTAGCTGATGCCCAGCTGGCGGGTGTCCTCGCCGCGTGCGAGCGCGTCCTCGTCGCCGTCGGTCAGCTTGTTCAGCAGTGCGGTGCTGAGGCCGAGCACTCGCGCCGCCACCGCCCGTCGCTCGGATTCGTAGGTGTCGAGCGCGGATTCGTCGCCGTCGAGTGCGGCGGCGAGCTTCCAGCCGAGGTTGTAGGCGTCCTGGATGCCGGTGTTCATGCCCTGGCCGCCGGTGGGTGGATGCGTGTGCGCGGCGTCGCCCGCGAGGAAGACCCGGCGGTCCCGGAAGCGCTGGGCGAGACGGATGTTCGGCCGCCAGACGGTGACCCAGGTGAGGTCGGTGAGTTCGATGTCGGTGCGGCCGCTGTGGTGGTCGACGTAGCGCTGGAGCAGCGCGAGCGTCGGCTCGGCGTTCTCGGTCAGCGGCGCGGCGACCTGGAAATGGGCGCCGCCGGGCAGCGGTGACAGCACGATGCCGTCCATCGGACGCTCGGCGTCGGCGGCGAACCAGTAGCCGTACGCGTGGTCGAGGGCGTCGGCGCGCACGTCGCCGAGCAGCATGCGCAGGGACTCGTCCGTGCTGCCCTCGAACGGGATGCCGAGGTGTTTGCGCACCGTGCTGCGGCCGCCGTCGGCGCCGATCAGGTATGCCGCCCGCACGGTCTCCCGCGCGCCGTCGCGGTCCAGGATCGCGGTGACGCCGTCGTCGTCCTGCTCGAACGACACCAGGGCGGTGCCGGTCTCCACGCGTACCCCGAACTCGGCGAGCCGGTCGCGCAGGATCGCCTCGGTCCGCGACTGTCCGAGCACCCATCCATTGGGGTAGGGGACCGCGGGCGTCGGCGCGACGGGCTCGGCGATCCGGCGTTCCCCGGCGAACTCGCCGCCGAGGTAGGCGCGCAGCACCGGGAGTGGCGAGCCCGCCGCGAGCACCGCGTCGAGTACGCCGAGATCGTCGAACACCTCGAGCGTGCGCGGCTGGATGCCGTCACCGCGCGACCCGGCGAAGAATTCGGCGGCCTGGTCGACGATGCGCACCGGCACGCCGCGGCGGGCCAGATCGATGGCGAGGGTGAGGCCGGTCGGTCCGGCTCCTGCGATGAGTACTTGCACGAGGACTCCGTAACTGAATATAAATTCACTGAAACTGAATATAAATTCACTGAATGTTGATTCAGTATTGGAGTTGGTACGTTGTGCTGTCAAGGAGGTGGCGCGGTGGCGACGAGCCGCAAGGAGAGGTCGGCCGAGACGGAACAGGCGCTCAAGGCGGCCGCGCTGCGGGTCTTCGCCGAACGCGGCTATCTGAACACCAAGATCACCGACATCACCGCGGCCGCCGGGCGGGCTGCTGGCTCCTTCTACAACCACTTCGCGAGCAAGGAAGACCTGCTCACGGCGCTGCTACGGGATATGGCCGACGCGGGCGACGCGCGCGCCGAAGCGGAGGGCCACGACCCGGATTTCCGCCGTCCCGACGCGGTTCGGTACCACATCGAGGGCTACTGGCGTTTCGCCCGCGAGCACGTCGCGGTGCTGCGCGCGGTCGAGCAGGCGGCCCTGGTCGATGCCGAATTCGGCCGCAGCGCAGCGCGGTTCGCGAAGGATCAGCGCGCCGACATCGCCGACCACCTGGACGGTTTCGCCGCGGCGGGCCTACGGCTGCCGAGCACGCCGGACGCGAGCCTCGCCATGATGTTCCTGCTCACGCAGGCGCTGTTCGGCGCAGTCGAGGAAGGCAATGTCGAACTGAATGACGACGAAGCCGTGGAAGGGTTGACCCGCTTCATCTACCGCGGGCTGACCGGCCGGGACTACTGAGTAGCGGCCGCTCCTACAGGCTGTCGACCGTGGGCCTGTCTCCGGTTCGGGGCGGCGTTGTCGATGGCGCGGGCTGCGTGCCGATGTCGGCCTGGGGCTTATGACGATGTGGTCGCCGACCGCCATTTTCGAGCGGTGGCCGATCAGCAGACCACCGCGCGGTCACGCGGACCTGCGGTGCCGACCATGCGGGCCACCGACGGCCCCGTGCCGATGACGAGGCGGGCGGCCGACGACGCGGGTTGGCAGCTCGGTCGACCCGCGACGAGAACTCAGGGCAGCAGGACGATCGACCCCGTGGTCTTGCGCCCCTCCAGATCACGATGCGCCCGTTCGGCTTCCGCGAGCGGATAGGTCGCGCCGACCCGAATACGCAGCGTCCCGTTCGCCAGGGCCGCGAGGATATCGCCCGCGCGCCAGAGCAATTCGGCGCGATCGCGGGTGTAGTGCACCAGCGACGGGCGGGTCAGGAACAGCGAGCCGCCGGCGTTCAAGCGCTGCGGGTCGAACGGCGGGACCGGTCCGCTGGCCGCGCCGAACAGGGCCAGTGTGCCGCGCACGCGCAGCGAGGCGAGGCTCGCGTCGAAGGTGGACTTGCCGACGCCGTCGTAGACCGCCGCCACACCGACACCGTCGGTCAGCTTGCGGACCTGGTCGGCGAGGTCGTCGCCGTAGCGAAGCACCTCCGCCGCGCCCGCTTCCCTGGAGAGCGCCTCCTTCTCGTCGGAGGACACGGTCGTGATGACCCGCGCGCCCCGCGCCGCGGCCAGCTGGGTCAGGATCAGGCCGACACCGCCCGCGCCCGCGTGCACCAGCACCGTCTCACCGGGTTCCGGCTGGTAGATCGACTCGATCAGGTAGTGCGCCGTCATGCCCTGGAGCAGCGCCGACGCGGCGACCGGCGCCTCGACGCCGTCCGGCACCGGGATCGCGACGGCGGCGGGGACCACGACCTTCTCGGCGTAGCTGCCCGGCGCAGCCGCCCACGCGACCCGATCACCCACCGCGAACTCGGCCACACCGGAGCCGATCGCGGACACCACACCGGTGCCCTCGGAGCCGGGCACGTAGGGGACCGGCTGCGGGTAGGTCCCGGTGCGGATATAGGTATCGATGTAGTTGACGCCGATCGCCTCGGTGGTCACCAGCAGCTGATCCGGCCCGACACTCGGCTCCTCGACCTCCGTGTACCGCAGGACCTCGGGACCACCGTGTTCGGAAACCTGAATGGCGCGCATGGCATTCAGTTCTACACCCGCCGGGTCTGGACCACCTCCTACCGGTCGGTAAACTCGCCAGCATGAGCGAGCGCAGCGAGCGAATCATGGGCACAGCGCCCTCGGGCATGCCGGAGCCGAGCGTCAGCGAGGCGCAGGCATGAGCGTTGAGACCGCCCCGGCCCCGGTGAAGGTGTCGAGTTCCCTCGTCGACTCGGTGAAGGGCTTCCTCGCCGATCACGGTGGTTCGGCCACGGCCGTCCTGCAGCCGATCGGCCGCATCGGCGTGCGCGTCACCCTGGTCGGCGCCGACGGTATCCTCGGCGACCGCGTGGTCGACGATCTGCCCACCGCCAAGCGTCTGGTCGAGATCGTCGACGGCCTGACCGAGGCCGACGAGTGGGACCGCGAACTCACCTCCGTCGTCACCCCGCGCAAGAGCCACTGGGCGCAGATGGCGGGCTGGGTCGCCCGCCAGACCCGCTTCCCCAAGGCGCGCAACGAGAAGTGACCCGGCGGCCCCGGCCGTCAGGATACGGCTCGGGCCACCAGGACCGGGCACGGTGCGTGGTGCAGCAGGTTCTGGCTCGTCGAGCCGAGTAGCAGGCCGGTGAGCCGGTTGCGGCCCTGGCTTCCGGTGACGATGAGCTGGGCGTCCGCGCCGTGCTCGAGGAGTGCGCGGGTCGCCGGGCTCTGTAGCACCAGCTTCTCGACCTGGAGGTCGGGGAATTGGCTCGACCCTCCGGCGAGCCGCTCGCTCAACAACTTTCGCTCCTGCTGCGCCAGGACCTCCCAGGCGTCGGGCACCGGCGTCCACTGCAACAGGTCCGGATCGTTCCATGCGTGCAGCGCGACGACGCGCACGCCGAGCAGTGCGGCCATCTCGAAGGCCCTGCCGACCGCGGCGTCGCTGCCGGGGCTACCGTCGACGCCGACCAGGACCGGTCGCTCGTCGGGCAGCGGATCGTCCACATCCCCGCGCCACACCACCACGGGACAGTGCGCTTTGTTCGCGACCCGCAGCGCCGTCGAACCGAGCAGCAGGGTGGTGATCCGGTCGTCGGCGGTGGCGGCCACCACCAGCAGCAGCGCGGTCTCGCTCGCCTCGACGAGTTCGTCGCCAGGCACGCCCTCCACGATCGTCTGGGTGATCTCCAGGTCGGGCTGGTCGGCACGCACCGCGTCGACCGCGGCCGCGGCGTGCTTCTTCGCCACGAAGCGCAGCGTCGGCAGGATGTCGGCGTCGGCGACGATCGCGGCGGTGATCCGGTAGTCGATGGTCGGCACGATGCTGAGGACGACCAGCCGTACGCCCTCGCGCGCGGCGACGGCGCCCGCCCACCGCGCGGCGGCCAGCGCGGAGCGACTGCCGTCGACGCCGACGACGATGGACTGCTGATTGGCGAACCTGGTCATCTCGCTGCCCTCCGGTGGGTCTCGTCGCTGTGTCCTCGGCGCGGCCGTCGTCTCGGCTCGGTCTCCGTTCTTCTCCTACCCTCTTACCCATCGTGGCAGCCGTCACCGGATCGCCCACCGTGGCACGCGGCGCGGTTTTGCCACCGGTCTCGCGGCGTCGGTAGCGTCGCGGGGTGACTGAAATGGACGAACTGGACATCTATGAGCGGTACGAGGCCCAGATGTGGGCGCTGCACGACGATGTCTGGAACGCGTGGGGGCGACTCGATCCGGAAGTGTCGGCCCCGCGCTACCAATCGAGATTCATTCCGGCCGAGATCTGGGCCCAGATGGGCGTGCAGGAGTCGGAGCCGCCCAGCATCGATCACCCCAGCTACCGGGTGGTGCGCCGCCAGTACGGGCTGGTGGTGACCAGCCTCGGCCTGTCGTTTCCCGCCACGTGGTCGGACGCCGACCCGACCAACGGCATCGAGGTGGAGGTCTACGCGGCCGCCACCGACATTCCGGCGGACGCACCGTTCGCGGACGTGATGGGTTCCTGGCTCGGGCAGATGGTGATGGCGGTCGCGCAGACCGCCTCGCAGCACGGATTCCGTTTCACCCGAAACCTGGAACACTATGGGACGCTGTCGGTTTCACTACCCGGACTGGACTTTCCTCCGGAGGCCGCTGGTAGCTATGTCGACGAGGACGGGCTGGTCACCGTGCTGCTGGGCTTGACCGGCGAAGGATTCCCGACCGCCGTCGCCGGTCCGCTGTCGGGAATCCGCATGGTCAACATCAAGCTGCTCACCCTCGCCGAGACCGCGTTCTGCGTCTCGGGCGCCAGCGGCGTCACCGACGCGCGCGCCGAGATCGCGAACCGGCTTGTCGCCCAGGGTGATCCGCTCTGGTCGAGCCTGACACGTCCGTCGGTGGTCTGACGTACACCTTTTCCGCGCGGTTCCGCTGGGAACCGCGCGGGATCAGGCGGACTGAGTCGCCGGGTCGGGCGCGACGGCGGGCACCGGTTCGCGGGTCCGCAGCGCGGCCCACAGCGCGGCGGTCGCCGCGGTGCACGCGCCTGCCCCGGCCACGTGGGTGACGACCAGCGCGGCGGGCACGTCGGTGAAGTACTGGACGACACCGACCAGCGCCTGCGCGCAGACCACGCCGAGCAGCACGAACAGACGGGTGCGCACCGTGCGGGAGATGCCGACCGCGAACAGTCCGAAGCCGAGGCCGACCAGCAGCGCCAGGTAGCCGACCAGCAGCTGCGAGTGCAGGTGCACCAGCGTGACGATCTCGACCTGCAACCGCTCGACCGGTCGTTCGATGCTCTTGTCGCCCGCGTGCGGTCCGGCGGCGGTGACCAGGGTGCCCGCGATCAGGACGCCGGCCAGCGCGACGCCGCTCAACGCGGTCAGCCAGCGCAGCGGCGCGGGCGCCTGGACGGTCTGGACGCCGTCGTCCGGCTCGCAGATCCGCGCGTACAGGACCGTGGCCAGCCACACCATCAGCATCGACGCAAGCAGGTGCACCGCGACCGTCCACCACAGCAGACCGGTGCGCACGGTGATGCCGCCGATGATCGCCTGCACCACGGTGCCGCCCGGCATCAGCCAGGCGTAGAGGAGGACTTCGTTCCTGCGCCGCGCGCGGGTCACCGCGAGCACGATCAGCCCGGCGAACAGGGAGACCACGAAGGTCAGCAGCCGGTTGCCGAATTCGACGGCCTGATGCACGACCGCTACTTCGGATACCCCGATCGGGGTGAAGCTGCCGGGGAAGCACTGCGGCCAGGTCGGGCAGCCGAGGCCGGAGGCGGTGACCCGGACGACCGAGCCGGTCACCGCGATGCCCGCCTGGGTGAGCACGACCGCGAGCGCGATCAGTCGCTGCGCCCGCAGCGAGGGGAGCGGGAGCTTGTCGACGAGTCGCAGGAATGCGCGAAACAGCACGCAACGATGGTAGCGACCGGCGATCGGGCCACCGCACCCGGACTACTACATACCGTCGTTTGTACCGACGCTCACTCGAAACGGAACCAGCGCGCGGCCAGTGCGCCCGACACAGCGCCCCACCCCGCGAGCACCGCGAGACCGAACCAGTCGACACTGCTGCGCAGCGCGTGCTCCAGCGTGACCGCGAGCGCGCCGGAGGGCACCAGCCTGACCAGCACGTTCACGGCGGTCGGCAGGTCGTCGGCGGCGAACACCACGCTGGCGATGCCGAGCATGACGAACCAGAGGATGTTCGCCAGCGCAAGGACGATCTCCGCTTTGAGCGTGCCGCCGAGCAGCAGACCCATCGCGGCGAAGGTGGCGGTGCCGAGCGCGATCACCACCGCGCCGAGCAGCAGCCCGGCCGGACCCGGCCGCCAGCCGAGCGCGAAACCGATGGCGCCCAACAGGATCGCCTGCAGGACCACCACGATCAGCACCGCGGCGCTCTTGCCCGCGATGATGCCCCACCGCGGCAGCGCGGTGGCGCCGAGGCGCTTGAGCGCGCCGTAGCGGCGGTCGAAACCGACGGCGATGGCCTGCCCGGTGAAGGCGGTGGACATGACCGCCACCATCATCACCGCGGGCACGATCTTGTCCACCCGGTCCTGGCCGAGACCGCCGAACGGCAGCAGCGTCAACCCGACCAGCAGCGTGATCGGGATGAACATGGTCAACAGCAGCTGTTCGCCGTTGCGCAGCAACAGGATCAGCTCGAGCCTGGTCTGCGCGACGAGCATGGCGGCGCGGGTGGTCGGCCGCGGATCGGGCGCGAAAGTGCCCGGCGCGAAGCGGTTGGCGGTCGGTTCTGGCTTCGTCATCCGCGTAGGTCCCGTCCGGTCAGTTCCAGGAAGACGTCCTCGAGGCGGCGCTGGTCGATCCGAATGTCGGTGGCCAGCACGTTCAGCCGGGCGCACCACGCGGTCACGGTGGCGAGCACCTGCGGGTCGATCTCGCCTTCCACCAGGTACGAGCCCGGCGACGTCTCCCGCGGCGAGAAGCCCTCGGGGAGCGCGGTTTTCAGCAGCTCGAGGTCCAGCTTGGGTGGCGCGGTGAAGCGCAGCTGCCCGGCGGCGCCGTGCGCGGTCACCTCGGCGGGCGTGCCGGAGGCGACGATGCGTCCGTGGTCGATGATGACGAGCTGATCAGCGAGTTGCTCGGCCTCGTCCATCATGTGCGTGGTCAGCACCACGGTGACGCCGTCGCGGCGCAGCGCGTCGATCAGTTCCCACACGATCAGCCGCGCCTGCGCGTCCAGACCAGCGGTGGGTTCGTCGAGGAACACGATCTCCGGCCGCCCGACCAGCGCGCAGGCCAGCGCCAGGCGCTGCTGCTGGCCGCCGGAGAGCCGCCGGTACGGTGTGCGGCGATTGTCTTGGAGCCCGAGGGTGCGCAGCAGCCACTGTGGGTCGAGCGGGTCGGCGGAATACGCGGCGACCAGGTCGAGCATCTCGCCCGCCCGCGCGCCGGGATAGGAGCCGCCGCCCTGCAACATGACGCCGATGCGCGAACGCAGCCGGTCCGAATCGGCGATCGGATCGAGTCCGAGCACCCGCACCGCGCCCGCGTCGGGACGCACGAAGCCCTCGCACATCTCGACGGTCGTCGTCTTCCCCGCGCCGTTGGGCCCGAGCAGCGCGAGCACCTGCGCCCGTTCGACATCGAAGGTCAGGCCGTCGACCGCGGTGGTCTCGCCATAACGCTTGACGACGCCGTCGACGCTAACGGCGGGTCCGGAGGCAGCGGTCACGAAGAGACACCGTAAGACGTCGGCTGCTGTGACGGAGCCGACACCCCCGCCTCAGCCCGCCACGGCAGGGAGTTACGGGTGATCACGATGAACAGCACGCCGACGATGACGGTCGCGATGGCGGCGCCGACGATCTGGAACACCTCCAGATCGGCGCCGCGCGGCATCTGCAACACGCTCACCACCGCGGAGAACGCCACGGCGGGAACGCGGAACACGGGCCGGGTCGCCCACGCCGCGAGCGGCACGATAGCCCACAGCAGATACCACGGCTGCACCACCGGGAACAGCAGCACGATGGCGCCGAGGGTGACGCCGAGCGCGCCGACCGGATGCAGGCGACCGGTGCCGGTGGCGACGAGCATGCGCACCGTCACGAACGCGGCGACCGTCGCGGCGATCGGCCGGGTGATGCTGAGCAGAGCCGTGGTGTGATCGCCGAGGCCGAGCAGCACACCGCCGAAACCGGTGATGATGCCGAGCGCGGTGGGCAACGACATCCAGCTGCGCACGGCGCTCGCGGTGTTGAGCGTGTGGATCCACCCGAAGCCGAGACCGCTCGCCGAACTGATCACGAGTGTGGTGCCGAGGGCTATCGCGCCGAGCATCGCGGCCGCTGTCACCACGGGCCGCCAGCCACCGCCCCAGCGTCGGGCCAGCGCCATCCCCACGAAGCCCATCGCGATGATCGAGGTGATCTTGATCGTCGACGACAGCGAGATGAGCAGCGCACCCGCGATGAGCAACGTGTAGGCCCTGCCGTCGAACGGATGGGTGTCCTCGATCGCCCGCAGCGCGAACTCGAGGCCCGCGAGCATCAGACCGATCATCAGCGCGTCGTTGTGCACGCCGCCCACCAGATGGAACAGCACCAGCGGGTTCGCCGCGCCGAGCCACAGCGCGCTCACCCCCGCGACGCCGCAGCGGACCGACAGCCGCGGCAGCGCCCAGACGATCAAGGCGACACCCGCGAGCGCGAGCACCCGGTGCACCCAGACGCCGAGAATGATGTTGTCCCCGGTCAATTCGGCGATGCCGCGGCCGATCCACAGGAACAGCGGCCCGTAGGGGGCGGGCGTGTCACGCCAGATGGTCGGGACGTTGTTGGTGAGGACGTTGTCGATCCCGAGACCGGCGACCGGCCCTTCTTTGTAGGGATCGATGCCGCGCGCGGCGATCTCGCTCTGTGCCAGGTACGAGTACACGTCGTTGCTGAACAGCGGCGGGGCGACGCTGAGCGGGATGATCCACAGCAGCAGGGTGCGGTCGAGCTGCGAGCGGGTCAGCCGGTGTCGTGGGGAGCCGCCGATGCCGCCGACCGCGAAACGGCCGAGCAGCAGCCACGCGAGCACCACGACGACCGCGCCGATCATGCACATCGCCAGCGACCCGGTGTGCGCCCTGGCGAAGATGCCGAGCACCCGCATGCCCGAGGTGGGATTCTGCTGCACCGGCTGCGCGCCGATGCCGAGCGCGCTGATCGCCATCAGCACCGTGCCGGTCGCGCCCATGAGCCGGATACGGTCGAGCTGGACCAGCTCTCTGCGGTCGAGTTCGGGCACCTCGGATTCGTCGCGGTGCAACACCGCGATGGTGTGATCGGCCGCGGGCACGTCGAGACCGAGTGCCCGGCGCCCGAATACCACTGCCTTGCGCCGCGCGCCCTCCAGTACCGCCACGAGACGCAGCCTAGTGGGCGCTGCCGGACGCAGTCCGTCAACAGCCCGCGCATCGCGCGAGGTACGTCCTGTCGGCGCGACCGGAGCCGGTTCGGCAACAACCTCGCGGGTCGCGTGTCGCACCGCACGACCGAAGGGCATCGAGCATCGCGTGGTTCGTCCGCAGGCATTGGGGAAGGCGTCTGTTGCTTATTTCCGTGAGCTCGGGGCGGGTGTGGCCAATGTCGCAGCGACGCCAGACCTCGCATCGGTGGGGTGTGGTGAGGTCGCGAGAACGCGATGCGTTCGTCCTCGGGCTCGGGGAAGTGGAGACGAGTCGCAGCGGAAAGCGCCAGGTTGGGGCGGTGCGAACCCACTGAAGGCGTAGCCGCGGTCTCCGGTTTGCTGAATCGCGGCCTCCAAGCCCCGGAGAAGGACAGTCGCCCAGACCCCGCGCGGCGCAGGTCAAGCCCGGTTCTACTCAGGGCACCCTTATTAGATTTCGGGAACGAATTCCGCCACACTGATGTTGTGAAAACCGTGGGTTTGCGGAAGAACGACGAGAGGTCCGGTCGCAAGACCGGTGCCGCGCCGTCCGCTGCCATCGCCACGGTCGGGGCCGAGGGGCATCACACCCGCGCCGCCATCGTCCAGCTGCTGCTGGAGGAGGGGCCGATCACCGCGACGGCGATCGGCAACAAGCTGGGGCTCGCCCCGGCGGGCGTGCGCCGCCACCTGGACGCCCTCATCGATTCGGGGCAGGCCAGGGCCAGCCGGTCCGCGCCGTGGCAGCAGAAGGGGCGCGGCCGTCCAGCCAAGCAGTACCAGCTGACCGCCGCCGGTCGCGGCAAGCTCGGGCACGCCTACGACGACCTCGCGGGCGCGGCGATCCGCCAGCTCGGCGAGATCGGCGGCGACCAGGCCATCACCGAGTTCGCCCGCAAACGGGCACGCACTATCGTGGCCGGGATCGAACCCGTCGCGGAACACACCACGGAGACCACCGAGGCCAAGGCCGAGGAGATCGCCGAGGCGTTCAACGACGCCGGGTTCGCCGCGTCCACGCGCAAGGTGGGCGCGGGCGTGCAGATCTGCCAGCATCACTGTCCGGTCGCGCACGTCGCCGAGGAATTCCCGCAGCTGTGCGAGGCCGAACTCGAGGCGTTCCGCGATCTGCTCGGCACCCATGTGCAGCGGCTCGCGACGATCGCCAACGGCGACTGCGCGTGCACAACGCACGTGCCGCTGCTCGTATTACCGATTACCAATTCCAAAGCCGCACAACCAGCCGCCGCACAGCCCGCGACGGTACGAACGAACGACTCCGGAAGGAGTGCCGAATGACGACGACCACCGACCAGGTGCAACCGCTCACTCAGGAAGAAACCATCGCTTCGCTGGGCAAATACGGTTACGGCTGGGCCGATTCGGATGTGGCCGGTGCCAGCGCGCAACGAGGCCTGTCCGAGGCTGTCGTCCGCGACATCTCGGCCAAGAAGAACGAAGAGCCGTGGATGCTCGAGCAGCGGCTCAAGGCGCTGCGCATCTTCGACCGCAAGCCGATGCCGAACTGGGGCTCCAACCTCGAGGACATCGACTTCGACAACATCAAGTACTTCGTGCGCTCGACCGAGAAGCAGGCCGAGAGCTGGGAAGACCTGCCCGAGGACATCAAGAACACCTACGACAAGCTGGGTATCCCTGAGGCGGAGAAGCAGCGGCTGGTCGCCGGTGTCGCCGCGCAGTACGAGTCCGAGGTCGTCTACCACCAGATCCGCGAGGACCTGGAGGCCCAGGGCGTGATCTTCCTGGACACCGACACCGGTCTGCGCGAGCACCCGGAGATCTTCCAGGAGTACTTCGGCTCGGTGATCCCCGCCGGTGACAACAAGTTCTCCGCGCTGAACACCGCCGTGTGGTCGGGTGGTTCCTTCATCTACGTGCCGCCGGGCGTGCACGTCGACATCCCGCTGCAGGCCTACTTCCGCATCAACACCGAGAACATGGGCCAGTTCGAGCGGACCCTGATCATCGTCGACGAGGGCGCCTACGTGCACTACGTCGAGGGCTGCACCGCGCCGATCTACAAGTCCGACTCGCTGCACTCCGCGGTCGTCGAGATCATCGTGAAGAAGGGTGGCCGCTGCCGCTACACCACCATCCAGAACTGGTCGAACAACGTCTACAACCTGGTCACCAAGCGGGCCAAGGCCGAGGCGGGCGCGACCATGGAGTGGATCGACGGCAACATCGGCTCCAAGGTCACCATGAAGTACCCGGCGGTCTGGATGACCGGCGAGTACGCCAAGGGCGAGGTCCTCTCGGTCGCGTTCGCTGGCGAGGGTCAGCACCAGGACACCGGCGCGAAGATGCTGCACCTGGCGCCGCACACCTCCTCGACCATCGTGTCGAAGTCGGTGGCGCGCGGCGGCGGCCGGGCGTCCTACCGCGGCCTGGTCCAGGTCAACAAGGGCGCGCACGGCTCGAAGTCGACCGTGAAGTGCGACGCGCTGCTGGTCGACACGATCAGCCGCTCGGACACTTACCCCTACGTCGACATCCGCGAGGACGACGTGACCATGGGCCACGAGGCGACCGTCTCGAAGGTCTCCGAGGACCAGCTGTTCTACCTGATGAGCCGCGGCCTCACCGAGGACGAGGCGATGGCGATGGTGGTGCGCGGCTTCGTCGAGCCGATCGCCAAGGAACTCCCGATGGAGTACGCGCTGGAACTCAACCGCCTGATCGAACTGCAGATGGAAGGAGCCGTCGGCTGATGGCCGTCGAGAACGTTGCCGAAGCCGCTGAGGCTCGTACTCCAGCGATCAACAAGGGCGAGGTCTTCACTTCGTTCGACGTGAACGCGTTCGAAGTTCCGCACGCGAAGGACGAGGCGTGGCGGTTCACCCCGCTGCGCCGCCTTCGCGGCCTGCACGACGGCACCGCGACCCGTGACGGCAAGACGCAGGTCGAGGTCACGCAGGTCGAGGGCGTCACCGTGGAGACGGTGGACCGCACCGACGCTCGCCTGGGCCAGGCGGGCATCCCGGCGGATCGCGTCGCGGCGCAGGCGTACTCCGGTTTCGAGCAGGCCACCATCGTGTCGGTCGGCTCGGAAACCGAAGTGGCCGAACCGATCACGGTCACCATCACCGGTCCCGGCGAGGGCAAGACCGCCTACGGTCACCTGCAGATCCGGCTCGGGAACTTCGCCGTCGCCACCGTCGTCATCGACCAGCGCGGCAGCGGAACCTACGCGGAGAACGTGGAATTCGTGCTCGGCGACAGCGCCAAGCTGGTCGTCGTCGCGGTCCAGGACTGGGCCGACGACGCCGTGCACGCCACCGCCCACCACGCCGAGCTGGGCCGCGACGCGACCCTGCGGCACACCGCGGTGACCCTTGGCGGCGACCTGGTGCGGCTGACCGGCACCGTGAAGTACGACGGCCCCGGCGGTGACGCCGAACTGCTCGGCCTCTACTTCGCCGACGCGGGCCAGCACTTCGAGCAGCGTCTGCTCGTCGACCACGCGGTGCCCAACTGCAAGTCGAACGTGCTGTACAAGGGTGCGCTGCAAGGCGATCCGCATTCCGCTAAGGGCGATGCCCGCACGGTCTGGGTCGGCGACGTGCTGATCCGCGCGGCCGCCGAGGGCACCGACACCTTCGAGGTGAACCGCAACCTGGTGCTCACCGACGGCGCGCGCGCCGACTCGGTGCCGAACCTGGAGATCGAGACCGGTGAGATCCTCGGGGCCGGACACGCCTCGGCCACCGGCCGTTTCGACGACGAGCAGCTGTTCTACCTGCGCGCCCGCGGCATCCCGGAGGACGCCGCCCGCCGCCTGGTGGTGCGCGGCTTCTTCCACGAGATCATCCAGAAGATCGCGGTCCCCGAGGTCCGGGAGCGGCTCGAGACGGCCATCGAGGCCGAGCTCGCCGCGATCGGCGTCTGATCACCGAAACTCTTACCCCGCAAAGGAACTCCATGACCACCCTGGAAATCAAGGACCTGCACGTCGAGGTCGCCAACCCCGACGAGACCGGCGAGCCCATCAAGATCCTCAAGGGCGTGAACCTGACCGTGAAGTCGGGCGAGACGCACGCGATCATGGGCCCCAACGGCTCGGGCAAGTCGACCCTGTCCTACGCGATCGCCGGCCACCCGAAGTACACGGTGACCTCCGGCTCGATCACCCTCGACGGCGAGGACGTGCTCGAGATGTCGGTCGACGAGCGCGCGCGTGCGGGCCTGTTCCTGGCCATGCAGTACCCGGTCGAGGTGCCCGGCGTCTCGATGTCGAACTTCCTGCGCACCGCAGCCACCGCGGTCCGCGGCGAGGCCCCCAAGCTGCGCACCTGGGTCAAGGAGGTGAAGGAGTCGATGAGCGAGCTCGAGATCGACGCCGCCTTCGCCGACCGCAGCGTGAACGAGGGCTTCTCCGGCGGTGAGAAGAAGCGCCACGAGATCCTGCAGCTTGGCCTGCTCAAGCCGAAGATCGCCATCCTGGACGAGACCGACTCCGGCCTGGACGTCGACGCGCTGCGCATCGTCTCGGAGGGCGTCAACCGCTACAAGGAGCGCGAGGACGGCGGCATCCTGCTGATCACGC
Organism: Nocardia amikacinitolerans NBRC 108937; assembly: GCF_001612615.1. Lineage (GTDB taxonomy): Bacteria > Actinomycetota > Actinomycetes > Mycobacteriales > Mycobacteriaceae > Nocardia > Nocardia amikacinitolerans. Next base: position 100,214 of record NZ_BDAU01000006.1, read on the forward strand.
ACTACACCCGCATCCTGCGCTACATCCAGCCGCAGTTCGTGCACGTCTTCGTCGGCGGCCGCATCGTCGCCGAGGGCGGCCCCGAGCTGGCCGAGGAACTCGACGCCAACGGCTACGTCCGCTTCACGTCCGCCGCCACCGCTGGAGCCTGACATGACCGCTACGGTCCGCACCCTCGACGTCGCCCGTATCCGGGCCGACTTCCCGATCCTGAGCCGCACGGTTCGGGACGGGAAACCGTTGGTGTACCTGGACTCCGGCGCGACCTCGCAGCGGCCGCTCGCGGTACTCGACGCGGAACGGCGATTCCTGACCGAGAGCAACTCGGCGGTGCACCGCGGCGCGCACCAGCTTGCCGAGGAGGCGACCGACGCCTACGAGGGCGCCAGGGCCGACATCGGCCGGTTCGTCGGCGTCGACGCCGACGAGATCGTGTTCACCAAGAACGCCACCGAATCGCTGAACCTGGTGACCTACGCGTTCGCCGACGACCGGTTCCCGTACCACGTCGGCCCCGGCGACGAGATCGTCATCACCGAGCTGGAGCATCACGCGAATCTCGTTCCGTGGCAGGAACTCGCGCGGCGCACCGGCGCGACGCTGAAGTGGTACGGCATCACCGCCGACGGACGGATCGACCTCGATTCGCTCGAATTGTCTTCCGCCACCAAGGTCGTCGCGTTCACCCATCAGTCGAACGTCACGGGCGCGGTCGCCGACGTGACCGAAATGGTGCGCCGGGCAAAGAAAGTCGGCGCCCTTGTGGTGCTGGACGCCTGCCAGTCGGTGCCGCACATGCCGGTGGACTTCCGCGAACTCGGCGTCGATTTCGCCGCGTTCTCCGGGCACAAGATGCTCGGCCCTTCCGGTGTCGGCGTGCTCTACGGCCGTCGCGAGCTGCTCGCGGAGACCCCGCCGTTCATCACCGGTGGCTCGATGATCGAGACGGTCACCATGGAGGCCACCACCTACGCCCCGCCGCCGCAGCGGTTCGAGGCGGGCGTGCCGATGACCTCGCAGGTGGTCGGATTGGGCGCTGCGGTGCGCTATCTGGACGAGATCGGCATGGATGCCGTTGCGGCCCATGAGCACACGCTGGTCGGCGCCACCCTGGAGGGGCTCGGCGCGATCGACGGCGTGCGCATCGTCGGCCCGACCGAGAACGTGGATCGCGGCGGCGCGGTGTCGTTCGTCGTCGAGGGCATCCACGCCCACGACGTCGGACAGATCCTGGACGACGAAGGCGTCGCGATCCGGGTCGGCCACCACTGCGCCTGGCCGCTGATGCGCAGGATGGGCATTCCCGCCACCGCGCGGGCCTCGTTCGCGGTCTACAACACGCTCGACGAGGTCGACGCGCTGGTCGCCGCGGTGCGGAAGGCTCAGAGCTTCTTCGGAGTTGCATAAGACATGCGCATGGAGCAGATGTACCAGGAAGTGATCCTGGACCACTACAAGCACCCGCACCACCGCGGGCTGCGGGAACCGTACGGCGCCGAAGTGCACCACGTGAACCCGACCTGCGGTGACGAGGTGACCCTGCGCGTGCAGCTGGACGACAACGGCGACGTCGCCGACGTCTCCTACGACGGTCAGGGCTGTTCGATCAGCCAGGCCGCCACCTCGATCCTCACCGATCAGGTGATCGGGCTGCCCGTGCAGCAGGCGCTGAAGGTCGTCGACGCCTACAACGAGATGATCTCCAGCCGCGGCACCGTCGAGGGCGACGAGGACATGATCGGCGACGGCATCGCGCTTGCCGGTGTTTCCAAGTACCCGGCGCGGGTCAAATGCGCACTGCTGGGCTGGATGGCGTTCAAGGACGCCGTGGTCCGGATAACCTCCGCGGAAGAGACCAAGCGCACGATGGGCAGCGCCCTGCCGAAGGATGGGAAACGTCATGAGTGAGTCACCGGCGACCGAAGCGGCCGAGCAGGTCGAACTCTCGGCCGAGGAGATCAAGCACCTCGAGGACATCGAGGAGGCGATGCGCGACGTCGTAGACCCCGAGTTGGGCATCAACGTCGTCGATCTCGGCTTGGTCTACGGCATCAAGGTCGAGAACGAGATCGCCAAGCTGGATATGACGCTGACCTCGGCGGCGTGCCCGCTCACCGATGTCATCGAGGACCAGTCGCGTAACGCCTTGGTACGCAGCGGTCTGGTCGAGGATCTCGAGATCAACTGGGTCTGGATGCCGCCGTGGGGTCCGGACAAGATCACCGAGGACGGCCGCGAGCAGCTGCGCGCCCTCGGCTTCACCGTATAAAAGCGCGACTTCGCCTTCGCCGCGGCCATGTGCGGCCGTTCGAAATCGGGCCCGGATCGTGTCGATCCGGGCCCGATTCGTTTCTCGCGCCAATGGCCGACTTTCGAATGTCGATGCCGTCGGCAATGATTGCGGTGGCTCCGATTCCGGGGCCGATCCGAACAGGAAGATAATTCGATGAGATTGATGGGTAAGGTCGGCTTCGCCGTCGCGGTGAGCAGCCTTGCGGTGGGGTCGGTGCTCGGTGCCGGCTCCGCGAACGCGGCGAGCCAGCACGCGGCGATCGCGGTGAACCCCAACAGTTTGGTGTACGGCGTGAGCGTCAACGAGGCGAGCACCGCCGACGCCGACGCCGCGGCGATCGCCGACTGCGGCACGGACGGTTGCGAGGTGGCTGCCTCGTGGGCGAACGGCTGCGGTGTGCTGATGGAGAGCAACGACGCCGCCGTCGTGGCGTCCGGCCCGACCAGGGCGGATGCCGAGCGCGCCGGTTACCAGCGGATCGCGGAGGTCACTCCGACGGCGCTGCTGGCCAACGTCGGCTCCGCCAACATGAGCGGCGTGCGTATCGTCGAGGTCGTCTGCACGGCCAACGCGCGCTGATCGGCCCTGATCGTCCCGAACGTCCAGATGCCCTGGGGGCGTTGACGTTCGTGATCCGCTGAACATCTGGACAATTCGGGCACGCTCGGCAAGGATCTCCCCGTTATCGCTTCTGAACGGGGAGATCCTGTTGTCTGTGTTGCGCAAGTCGGCCCTTGCCGTCGCCGTGTCCTCCACCGCCGCCCTCGGGGTCGTCGCCGCCGGTGCGGCCGACGCGGCGCCCAAGCTCTACGGCACGCTGGCGTTCTCGCCGAGCACCGGCCGGGTGGTTGCCACGATGGACCATCCCAGCCGCGTCCAGGCCGACGCCGCGGCCATCCGCGAGTGCAACGTCTACGACTGCGACCTGGTGCTGAACGTCGTCGACGGCTGCGGCGCCATCGCCCGCGGCGCCGACGGCCGATTCGGCTGGGCCGCAGCGGGTTCCCGCGAAGAGGCCGAGCGGATCGCGATGGCCTCGCTCGGCGAGAGCGCGCCGCCCTTCCCCGATCTCGGCAGTGCGTCTCCGCGTGCCGCTCAGGTCGCGGTGTCGGCCTGCACCAAGAACGTCGGGTGAGATTTCCGCCGGAGCTCGATTTCGGCGTCTCGAGCCTTGCTCGCGGCGAGCACCCCTCGGCGCCGATCCCTATTCGATGAAATGCGCAGGGCGAGTATTTCATTCGAAAAGCTCCGGCGTTTTGGACATTGCGGATTTCGTGGACGATGATCTGACCCGAATCGTTTCTTGAACGGGGAGGAATTCCAATGTCGTTGTCGCGCAGTATCTTCGTCGGCGTCATCGCCGCGGGCGCGGTGGTCGCCGGTGCGGGGCCCGCGGTCGCCGAGCAGGCGGAGCCGTGGGAGACCAGGATCGGTGATCTCTACGGCGCCATGGCCCTGTCGCGTAGCACCGGTGCCGTCTCCTACGCGGTGAACTACACCAGCCTCGCGGCGGCCGACGCCAACGCGATCGACGAGTGCGGCGCGCGCGACTGCCAGGTGGTCGTGCACTTCCGCAACGCCTGCGGCGCCGTGGCGCAGGGCGCCGACGGGCGCGTCGGCTGGGCGTGGGACACCACCAAGGGCGGGGCCGAGCGCGCCGCGATCCAGGTGCTCGGCCTGAGCGCGCCGCCGTTCCCCGACCTCGGCAGCGCCTCGCCGCGTCCGGCGAGCACGGTGCTCTCGGCCTGCACGTCCAACGTGGGCTGAGGCCCCGCCGCCCGCTTTGTGGCGAATTCTCCGGGATGTCGGTTGCCGAATCGTGATCTTGTTGACGATTATGGAGTGGTGCAGCTATCCGACGGCGTGATCGCGCTGCGACCGATCGCGGTGGCCGATGCCGAGGCGCATCTGGCCGCCGCGGGCCCTGGGCGGGCGCGCGGGCCCGGCGGCGCTCTCGGCTCGTTGGAGGACGTGCGAGCCCACTTCGAGAAGTGTGTGGCGAGCTGGGCCTCCGGGGGCCCCGAGCGGTTGTTCGCGATCACGGCCGACCACGGCGCGTCCCTGGTCGGCACCCTGGATATTCAGACCAGTCGGTTCTATTTGGCCGCGGGTCAGGCCGACCTGGTCTTCGAGATCTACCCGGCCTATCGCGGCCAGGGCCTGGCGACCAAGGCGGTGATCCTCGGTTGCCGGTACCTGGCAGCCAGCGGCTTGGCCGACGAAGTCGTGCTGCGGATCGATCCGGCGAGCTCCGCCGCGGTGGGCGTGGCCCGCCGGGCCAGGTTCCACTATCTGCGCAGCAGCGACGATCCCGCCGAGGGTCCGCTCGACTGGTACATCCAGGCGCTCTGACCGCTACCTGCGCAGCACCTTGCGCGCCAGCCAGTTGCCGAGGAACTGGATGCCCTGCACGCCGACGATGATGATCAGGGTGGCGACCACGGTGACCTGCCAGTCGAAGCGCTGGTACCCGTACACCAGGGCGAAATCGCCCAGTCCGCCGCCGCCCACGATGCCAGCCATCGCGGACATGTCGACGATCGCGATCACCACGAAGGTGTAGCCGAGAATCAGCGGGCCGAGCGCCTCCGGGACGAGCAGCGTCAGAATGATCCGCAGCGGTCCCGCCCCGACCGCACGCGCCGCCTCGATCACGCCGGGATCGACGGTCACCAGGTTCTGTTCCACGATCCGGGCGATCCCGAACGAGGCCGCCACGATCATCACGAAGGCGGCCGCCTCGGTGCCGATCGTGGTGCCGACCACCTCCAGCGTCACCGGTCCGAGCGCGGCGAGCAGGATGAGGAACGGGATCGGCCGCACGATGTTGACCAGCACGTTGAGCAGCACGTTGACCGGCGCGTTCGCCAGCAGGCCGCCCTTGCGCGTGGTGTACAGGGCGGTGCCGAGAAAGAGTCCGATCAGCCCGCCCACCACGAAGGTGATCAGCACGAGGTAGACGGTGGTGCCGATCGCCTCGGTCAGCATCGGCCGCAGTCTCTCCCAATCCGTGTGCACGGTCACCTCCGCTCGAGTTCGTCGATCACCTTCGCCACCGCGTCGTCCGCTCCGTGCAGGGCCAGCGTGACGCTGCCGAAGGTCTTGTCCTGCAATGTGCTGACCCCGCCGTACACCACCTCGAACCGCACGTCGGCGTGCGCCGCGAGCGTCAGCGCAGGGCCGAGCCCCCGCGCGTCGTCGACGTCGACGGTGACCAGCGTGCCGCCGTGGCGTTCGCGCAGCCGGGCCAGTTCGCCGGGATCGGGCCGGTTGCGCAGCACGGTGCCGACGAACGACTTTGTCGGCGTCGCCCGCGGCGCCGCGAAGACCTGGAAGGTCTCGGCCAGCTCGACGATCCGGCCCTCGGCGAGCACCGCGACCCGGTCGGCCACCGCGCGGATGACATCCATCTCGTGGGTGATCACCACGATGGTGACGCCGAGTTCGCGATTGACCTTCTTCAGCAGTCGCAGCACCTCGCCGGTGGTCTCCGGGTCCAGCGCCGAGGTGGCCTCGTCGGCCAGCAGCAGCGCGGGCGAAGTCGCCAGCGCTCGCGCGATGCCGACCCGCTGCTTCTGCCCGCCCGAGAGCTGATCCGGATAGCTGCGCGCCTTCTCCGAGAGGCCGACGAACTCGAGCAGTTCGGCGACCCGAGCCTTGCGCTCGGCCCGCCGCCACCCCGCGATCTTCAGCGGGTACTCGACGTTGCCCGCGACCGTGCGCGAGCGGAACAGGTTGAACTGCTGGAACACCATGCCGATATCGCGCCGGACACGCCGCACCCGGGACTCGGGCACGCCGGTGATCGGTGTGCCCGAGACAAGGACGGTGCCGCTCGTCGGCTTCTCCAGCGCGTTGATCAGGCGCACCAGCGTGCTCTTGCCCGCGCCGGAATAGCCGATGACGCCGAAGATCTCGCCGCGCTCGATCCGCAGGTCGATGCCGTCGAGCGCGACGTGGCGATCGGCGCCGCTACCGAAAACCTTGGTGACGCCACGGAATTCGACCGCGGCCGCGCGCTCGTCCGGCCTCGAGCTCACTTGCCGTCGCGGATGGTCTGCTGCACCCGCCGCAGGATCTGCTCCAGCTCCGCCGCGGGGCGGGTCACCTCGACCGCGGTGTTCTCGGTCGACTCCGCGTGCGCCGCTTGCACTTCCGGGTCCTTCCAGGCGTCGACCACCCGCTGGTAGAGCGGGTTGTCCTTGTCCGCGGCCCTGGTGACGACGACGTTGATGTACGGCTCGGCGGCCGGATTCCTCGGATCGTCCTTGTACAGTGCCGAATTCGGGTCGATGCCGGAGCGCTCCAGGAAGGTGTTGTTGATGATCGAGCCGTCCGTCGAGGCCAGCGACAGCGCCGTCTGCGCCGCGTCGACCGGCGTCACGGTGACCTTGGAGGCGGCCTTGTCGATGTCGGCGGGGGAGGGCTGGCGGCTGTCGCCGGACAGCTTCAGCAACCCGGCGGCCTGCAGCACGAACAGCGCCCTCGCCTGATTGGTCGGGTCGTTCGGGATGGCGATGCGGCCACCCTGCGGGATGTCGGCCAGCGACCGGTGCTTCTTCGAGTACAGCCCGAGCGGCACGATGTAGGTCGAGCCGATCGGGGTCAGCGTGTCGTTGTTGGCCACGTTGTACTGGCCGAGGAACTGCAGGTGCTGGAACAGGTTGACATCGATCTGTCCCTGCGCGAGCGCGAGGTTCGGTTGCTGGTAGTCGGAGAAGTTGGTGATCCGCAGGGTGATGCCCTGGTCTTTCGCCTTACGCTCGAAGACGTCCCAGACCTGATCCCGATCGGTGGTGCCGATGCGCACCACTGTGCCGGTGGACGCGTCGTCGGTGCCGCACGCGGTCAGGGTGAGGGCCGCGGTTGCTACCAGGACCGGGATCGCCAGTACCCGATGGAATTTCACTCGTGCTCCCGAATGCTTGTCGCGAGGTGGCGGAGCGGCGCGTTGCCGCCGTCCCGCCTTGTCTGAACCCGGCAATCCAAGCGGTGCGGCGCGGGGGCCGACAAGGATTTCGATAGTGGTGAGCGGAACCCTCGCACAAAGTTGGACAGTCGTCTAGTTTGACTGCCAACCGAACTTCGCGCGTCGAGGGCGGGCGGCGGACCGCCGTGAGGGGGCGGTCCGCATCGGCTGCGGGCTCCGCGCCCGTGCGCGGGCCCGGGATCGACACCTGCGGTTCGGCCGGAGGGTCGAAAGCGGGCCCCGAGCCGGAAACGTCCCCCTGAATCCGCAGGTCAGTGGCTTGTCGCGTGCAATCGGCCGCGAAAGAGCGCATTCTGTGTTATGGGTCGGGTGTTCGTAGTCATGACGTACTTCGGAACGGGAACTACGCATCATGTCCACGCCACACGGGCAAAAAACGCCGGGTAACCGAGCGTACCCGGCAGCATACGAACGGGCGCGGCGACAGTCGGACGGGTGTGCCACCCTGTCGCACCGGGACCGCCACGGGGTCTGGCGCGAGATTTCCCTCGATCACGGCGCGACCCGTATGACGATCGGCCGGTCGGAGTCCGCGGACATCATCGTGGCGGCCGACGCGACCGTTTCGCGTCTGCACGCCATCATCGAGCGAGTGGGCGGCTGCTGGATCGTGATCGACAACGGTCTCTCGATGAACGGGACCTTCGTCAACGGCGAGCGCGTCAGCGGATTTCGCAAGCTGGAGTCCGGCGATACGGTGCGCCTGGGGAAATCGGTGTTCGTCTTCACCGACGGCAGCCCGTCCGAAGACGAGAAGACGATCGTCCAGGTGCGGCTGCCGACCCGGAACTCGCTGACCGACGCTCAGTATTCGATTCTGGAGGCGCTGTGTCGCCCGTACGACTCCGAGACCGCGTTCACCTATCCCGCGTCGAACTGGCAGATCGCCCATGATCTGTGCCTGAGCGTCGCCACGGTCAAAACCCACATGCGGGCGTTGTTCAAGATTTTCGACGTCGAAGCCCTGCCGCCGAATCAGAAACGCGTGTTCCTGGTCGAACGTGCCATGGAGAGCGGCGTGATCGACTATCACGATCGGTAGCGGTTCGTTCGATCTTCGTTTACGTCCCTCGGCGCCGCGTGCGGAGCGGCGACTCCTTTCGGCGCGGTGGGAGGTCAGATCGGGCGGAAGCCCGCGCCGACGCCACCGCGCGCGTCGATGTCCTCGATGATGGCGGCCATGTTCCCGCCCAGCTGCGGTCCGAGGCACGGCACGTACAGGTAGCCGTTGACCATGCCGACCAGTGTCGTCCCGACCACGATCGGTGCGCCGGAGTCGCCGGGTAGGACACAGATCTGGGTCCACGCCCAGTTGTTGGTCTCGAACACATCGCCGTAGGCGAGTCCGCAGGTCTGGCCGGTGGTGTAGCCCTGCTTGCATGCGATGTCCGGGAACCGCGCCGGACCACCCAATTCGGTGATCGTCGTGTTGCCCACGCGATCGACGGGGATGACACTGTCCGCGTCGAACTCGATGACGGCGTAGTCCATCTCCGGGTTCGTGTAGGCGAACGTGCCGACGACGCCGGCGTCACGGTGTGCCTCCGCGACGACCGTGGTGCCCGCCGCATCGCAGTGAGCTGCGGTGAGACCGACCAGCCGACCTGCGGCGTCGTGCCCGATCGTAGTGAGCGTGCACACGCCCTGGTCGCCGATGACAATGCCGGAGCCGCCGCCGAGCACCGCCGGGTCCGCGGCCTGTGCGATGGCTGGCTGTGCCCCGGCTGACAGCGCGCCTGCCGCGAGTGCGAGAGCGGCCACTGCGAGTTTCCTGAACATTTGTCCATCCCATCGCTGGGGCCGCGATACTCCCGTGCGGCGCGAATGACGTCGGCACATTTCTCGCACAAGACCTATCGGCGCGACGGCATCAGGCCTTGTCGTTGTGTTCTCTCTGGCATCGAGTCTGGTTGGAGGTGCTTGTTCAAGCACTACTACTACACATCACCACCCGACGGGTGAGTGACGCGCGGCGTTTATGGCATTGTCGCGTTGCTGCTCAGGTCAGACCAAGCAGATGCCCGTACCGAACGGGAAGATCGGCGGCACGAAGCAGACCCACCACAGGAAGGGGTTCCACCACAGAAGGGCGGGCTCGACCTCCGCGGGTACTTGGTCGGAGGCAGGCGCCACCTGGACGGGCACAGGAGGTTCGACGGCCGGGGCCGAGGTAGCAACGCCTGAGCCGAGGGCGATCATCGGTGCGATCGCTACCGCTGCGACGGCTGCGCGCATTTTGGTTGATTTCATGATCTTTCCTTCAACTGAGCGCTTTCGGGACACCCCGGAAGGCGTCCCGGAATGACACAACCAACTCTCGTCGCAGAGGGCGCGAAAGATCTTCCTCCCGCGGGTTGGAAACACTCAGACCTCGGGTTGGACCGGTCCGCGTCGTCTGTGCCGCCACCCCGCGCTGGCGCCGACCGCGCAGGTGGCGCTGACGCTGCGCGCCGTCGGCGGCGACGATCCGATCATCGCGCCGAACCACGCCGTCGCGGTCGCCATGGCGGCCGGACTGCGAGCGGACCTGCGGCTGCTGTACGCGCGCGTTGCCCACCTGCCGAGCGGTCCGCTCCCCGGAATGCCTGTCGTACCGCATCGAGAGCCGGCCCGAACTCGAATCGACCGCGCCGCGCCGTTTTCCGGCCGTGTGCACCGAAGTTGCTTGTCCGGCAGTCGAGCTGCGAGTGATGGTTCCGGTAGGTATGATCCTCCGATGTGATCGAAACCTGTTTTGGTCGAACACTTTTCAACTGCCGCAAGTTTGCTGAGCGGCAGGCGTGGCACTGGACCGAACTCGGTTCGGCTGGTCTACGCAGCGGCTGAGTCCTTGCGGCACAGGGCGACCGGGGTTTTCGGGGTCGCCAGCGGATTGCCGACTCAGCTTCACCGGACCGCGTCGACGCGCGGCCGCTTCATCTACGCAGCTTGAAATCGTTCGTGCTCGAGTAGCTTTCATCGAAGAATTCGATTTGTAGGGGGTTTTGCTGTGACATCGACACCGAGAAATCCGACCGTGCGTCGGGTTGCGGATATCGCAGCCCGTGCGGACGGACGAGGCCGACGCCCGTGAGGCTGGATTCGGAGGCGTTCGCCGCCGATCCGCACGGTGCGTATTCCGCGCTCCGGAAGGAATACGGCCCGCTGGCTCCCGTCGAGCTGGCCGACGGGGTCGCCGCGACGTTGGTGCTCGGCTACCGTGAGGCGCTGCAGATTCTCGGCGACCCGGCGCGTTTCCCGACCGATCCCACGGATCTGTCGGCGAAGGCGGGATGGCCCGCACTGCCGCTGTCGCAGTGGCGGCCGAGCTCCGCGAGGGGCGAGGACCACACCCGCTACCGGCGGGCCTACATCGACTGTCTGGCTCGGGTCGACCTGCACGCGCTGCGCACCGACGTCATCGCCAACGCGGTACCGCTGATCAACTCGTTCTGCGGTGAAGGTGTCGCCGATCTGCTCAACGAGTACGCGGTACCGCTGACCGTGCGGGTGATGAACGCCCTGGTGGGTTTCCCGCCCGAGGCGGACGACGCCGCGTTCGCCGCGTTGACGCACCTGCGCGACGCCGCCGACGCGGCAGCGGCGGAGGCGGCTGCCGAGCAGTTGGCCGCGATCGTCCGCACGGCGCTGGCGGACAAACGTTCGCGGCCGGGCTCGGATGTGATGTCGGCATTGCTGACGCATCCGAGCCGGTTCAGCGACGCGGAGATCACCCGGACCGTCGGCATGATGTACGAGGGCGGCGCCGAGCCCACCTGGAACTTGATCGCCAACACGCTGCTCGAGATGACCAACGACGTCTCGTTCCGCGACGTCCTTCTCGGCGGATCCCTATCGACGAGAGACGCGATCGACGACGTGCTGTTCGGTGACCCGCCGATGCCCAACGGCTGCGTCGGCTACCCGCGTCAGCCGCAGATCATCGGCGCCACGATGCTCCCGCCGAATCAGCCGGTGATCACCAGCATGGCGGCATCCAACAACGACCCGACGATCAGCGGCGGCGATCGCACCGGCAACCGTTCGCATCTGGCGTGGGGAGCGGGACCGCATACGTGCCCGGACAAGGCTCAGGCGGTGGCCATGGTGATCGCCACCGAGGCGGTCGAACAGCTACTCGATGTCCTGCCGGAGATCGAGCTCGCCGAGCAGCCGCAATGGCGGCGCGGCGCTTTCCACCGCGCGTTGACAGCTCTACCGGTGACCTTTCCCAAAACCCCACCCCTGAATCTCTAAGGAGAAGCCGCGTGCAGCCGCAGCAGGCGCCACTTCGTGAGGGCGCCGAACCACGCCCCATCGAGTTGATCGGGCCACGAATCTCGCTCTACAGCCCCGAGTTCGCTCACGATCCGCACCGAGCCTACGAAGACATGCGTCGCCGTTACGGACCGCTGGTGCCGGTCGAGATCGACCCGGGCATTCCGGCGACCCTGGTCATCGGCTACTCGACCGCGGTGAAGATCCTCGGCGACGAAACGCGTTTCCCGGCCGACCCGCGGGCCTGGCAGAAGACCATCGATCCGGATTCGCCGATCCTGCCGATGGTGGAATGGCGGCCCAATGCGCTGCGCAATGTCGGTGCGACTCGTATTCGCTACCGGACGGCGACCAACGATGCTCTGGCCGGTGTGGATCTGCATTCGCTGCACGCGGTCGTCGAGCGGATCGCGGTTCCGCTGATCAACTCGTTCTGCCGGGCGGGCGAGGCCGATCTCATCAGCCAATACGCGCAACCGCTGGTGTTCAGCGTGCTCAACCACATCCTCGGGTGTCCGCCGGAGATCGGCGAGCGGGTGGCCGCGGCGTCGGCGGCCATGTTCGAGGGCGTGGACACGGCCACGGTCAACGCGATGCTCGACGACGCGCTGCTCGAGCTCGTCGAGCTCAAACGGGCCCATCCCGCCGAGGACGTCGCGACCCGACTCGTCCAGCATCCGGCCGACCTGGACGACAAGGAGCTGATCAACGCGCTGGTCACCTGCTACGCGGCGGGCATCGAACCGCAGCAGAACCTGATCGCCAACACGTTGCGGTTGATGCTCACCGACAGCCGTTGGGAGGCGGACAATCTCGGTTCGGCGCCGCTGACCCGTGCGGCGCTGGAGGAGATCCTGGCCACCGACCCGCCGCTGGCCAACTACTGCATCACCTACCCGCCCAACCCCGTCATGATCGCGGGGGCGTCACTGCCCGCGAACGAACCGGTGATCATCAGCATGGCGGCGTGCAGCAACGACCCGGCGATGAACAACGGCCAATACTTCGGCCACGGAGCGGCGTGGAGTTTGGGCTGGGGCGGTCCGAGCCCGCACCAATGTCCGCGACAGGCGCAGGCATCCGCGTTCCAGATCGCCCAGGACGCCATCGACCAGCTCCTGGACGCACTTCCGGAATTGGGGCTGGCGGTCCCGGCGCAGGACCTGGTGTGGCGTCCAGGTCCGTTCCATCGAGCGCTGGCAGCCCTGCCGGTCGCCTTCCCCAAGATGCCGCCACTGAATGTCGGGTGAGGCATATGAACTGAGGTTGACCAGATGAGATCGAGCCGAGCGCCGTGCGGCGCTCGGCTCGGCAGGCGTTCCATTTTCGTTCCGCCCGCGACCGCGCCTCCGCGCTCGACGCAGTGGACAATCGCGCGGTCGTCGGCAGTCCCAAGGGTGAGGCAATGACCAGAGCTGAACTTCCCGTCGACCTATCCTCCGAATCCCTTCTGGAGCTCGATGATTCGGGCTCGACCGTCCGAGCGTTGGGGGAGGTGATCTTCGGCGCGCACACCGACCTGCACCTTCGAGTCCGTGACATCGTCGCCGGCCTCGGGGATCTCCCGCGGTCCGGCCTGACCTTCGCCCAGCAGACCAAGGCCGCGCCCGATCTGCTGCGCGCGGTCATCGCGGCCCTTGGCCGCCCCGCCAGCGATATCGCGACCGACACGCAGCTGCGCGGCGCGCTGTGCGACTGGGCTCAGGTCGCCGCACCACGGCTGCTGCTGGTGCTGACCGGCCACTTCGACCTCGCGATCGGCGCGATCCTCGCCCACGGAAACGGCTCGCCCTACCAGCAGGAATGTCTGGCGGACCTGGATTCCGGCGCCGCGATGGGAGTGCTCGCGCTGACCGAACTGGGCGGCACGAACGGGGCCGACCAACAGACCATCGCCGAGTGGGACACCGTCTCCAAGGGGTTCTGGCTGACCACGCCGTCACCGGAAGCCGCGAAGTTCATGCCGAACGTCGGTGACGACGGGGTGCCGAAGACCGTCGTGGTCACCGCCCGGCTGATGATCGAGGGCCGCGACGAGGGTGTGCTGCCGTTTCTGTTGCGGATGCGCACCTCCGACGGGCTCGCGGCCGGCGTGGAGGTGGTCACCCTGCCGGACAAAGCGTCCGCGCCGATGGATCACGCGATGCTGCGATTCGATCGGGTGTGGCTCCCGCGCGAAGCGCTGTTGGGGGGTGAGTGGGCGCGGTTCGACGAGGACGGTCGGTTTCACTGCGTGCTCCCGCCGCGCCGCCGTTTCCATCGCGCGATCGCCGTCCTGGACAACGGACGCCTCGACTTGGCGACCGCGGCCATCGCCAGTGCCCGCGCTGGCCTGTCCGGACTGGTGAACTACAGCCGCCAGCGACGTCCGGGATCCGGCACGAGGATGTCCGACCGCGACGCGGTGCGGCGGGACCTGGTGTCGGCCTTGGTGTCGGTGTACGCGACGAGCGCACTGGGACAACAGATCCGGGACATGCGCGCGACCGCTGACGAACCCGACCAGAGGCTGTGGTCGGCGCTGGCCAAACCGTTGCTGACCCACGCCGCCGACAACGCGCTGAGGATCTGCCGCCAGCGCGCCGCGGCGCAGGGCGCCTTGCGCGTCAACCACCTGGTGGATTGGCTCGGCAATCTGGAAGCGATCATCACCGCCGAGGGGGAGAACCAGATCCTGCTGGTCATGGCCGGGCTATCCCCGGGCTTGACCGAACTTCGACTACCGAACACGCCCGCACAGCTTCCGTGGTACCTCGATCTGCTCGTCGATCGTGAACACGCGCTGGCCGCCGCGGTGGAAGACGGCCGCTACCGATCCGCAGGTGTCGTCCTCGGTCGGGACTCGGCGGCGATCGAGCTGGCCGCCACCACCGGAGATCGGCTCGCGACGACCGCACTCGTCATCGCCGCCGCTCGAACGGTCGACCCGGCCGCTCGCCGACTGATCGAGTCGACCGCCGCGGCGTACGCGCTCGGACGCGTCGACGCCCACGGTGCGTGGTACGCCGCCCGCGGCTCGATGTCGTCGGAGCTCGCCGCGCGCGTCGAAACCCAGTTGCAGCGGCACTACGCCGAGCTGGCGGGCCATCTGCCGGGCATGGTGGAAGCCTTCGCCATTCCGGCACTGCCCGGCCCGATCTTCGCCACCGACAACATCGGCGGGTCGAGGAAGATCGGCGACAGACCGGCCGCCTACGTCGAACGATGGATGGAGTACGCCGGTTGGACCGGTCGCTGGTCCTAGCCGCAGGAGATCGAACCGCGGTCGCCACCGGTGGTCGCGACCGCGGTGTAGATCCCGGCGTGTCCGTTCGAGCGCGAATCGCGGTCCGCTACTCCGGGATACGCTCGGCGTACTCCGCCTCGAGCCGAGCGAGCTTGGGCCAGAACGGTTCCGGCGTGCTGCCCGCCAGCCGGGTGACCAGCAGATCGAGGTGGCTGTGCCAGCCGCCGGAGACGCTGAGCAGGGCGCCGCGATCGGGCAGCTTGCGGTGGGTGAGTTCCAGGCGAACCTGTTCGCCGACCTGCTCCAGCGTGAACGTCACCTCGGACCCGTCGCCCCAGGTGAACGACAGCAGTCGCGGCGGCTCCCAGGCAAGGACCTCGCCGCGCATCCGGTGCTCGCCCGCGTACTGCGGCGGCGCCGGATCGTCGGCGCCGGTGAGTTCGGAATTGCGCCAGATCAGTTCGACCTCGCCGCCCGCCGCCCGCGCCATCTCGCCGTCCGCCAGCCAGGTGCGCCGCAGTTCGGCGTCGGTCAGGTACCGCCACACCCGCTCGATGGGGCCTGGCAGCAGTCGTTCCATGCGCACCGCGCCGGGTTCGGTCACCGTGCCGTAGCCGGAAATCTGTTGTGCCGTCATGTTTCATCCTCGGTTCGGAGTAGTTCTTCGAGCCTGTCGAGTCGCTCGGTCCAGAAGCGCTCGTAGAAGCGCATCCACTCGGCGCCGTCCCGGATCGGCCGCGCGTCGAGGCGGCAGACATGAACCCGGCCGCGCACCGTCCGCCGCACCAACCCCGCGCGCTCGAGCACCTGAATGTGCTTGGACGCCCCGGCCAGTGTCATCGCGTACGGCTCGGCCAACTCGCCAACACTGTGCGCCCCGTCGGCCAGCCTGCGCAGCATGGCGCGGCGTGTGGGGTGCGACAGCGCGTGGAACAGCGCGTCCAGCCGGTCGGATTCTTGTTCAACCACATGGTTGAGTATGCGCTCGACGCGCTGCAATCGTCAACCATTTGGTTGAATTAGTTCGTCCACGCCGCGCGGGGAGCACGCCGACCAATGAGCCCAGGACGATGTCCTTGTCGGTAACTCCTGAAGGCTGGCGCCGCAGCGGATGCCGGGTTCTAGCTTGTGTCGCAACACGGTTGATCATGAAGGGCGTGTTGGCGAGGATGCGTGGGAGCGTGTCGAGCGGCACCGCGAAATCCGCCCCCTGGGCTGAGATACGACTGCGCCCCGGTGCCATCGATTGTGTCGGTGACATCCGGGGCGCGGAAGGGTAGATCAGCCGATGTCCGGGTGGCCGACCCACTCGACAATCGTCCAGCCCTTCTGCGGGCTGCCCTCGAGGACGACGCGGCCGCCGTTGCGCATCGGATCGCTGCTGAGTTTGCCCTTGTCGGCGTTGTCGGCGTTCATCATGGACCAGAACATGATGGTGCCGCCGTGCGAGAAGATCACCGGGTTGGTGCATTTGCGGCTCTGCACATCGAGCAGTGCCTGATCGACGCGGCCGTCGAACTCGTTGCCGTCGATGGAGCCTGGAATCCGTGCGGTGAGGTCGCCGGAGAGCCACTTGATCGGCGCCTGCAGGTACCCGGACAGAGAATCGCGCTCCGGGGTGCCCTCGTACTGGCCTGCCTCGATCTCCCGGAAACCGGGCTGAATGGTGAGGCTCAGGTCCTGCTTGGCGACGGTCGGTGCCGCGGTCTGCTCGGTACGCACCATGTTGGACGCGAAGGCGCAGTCGTAGTTCTTGTCGGCCAGCTGGATAGCGAGGTTGTCTGCCTGTGTCCGGCCACGTGCGGTCAGGTCGGGTCCGGGCACCTTGGTATCGATCAGGCCGGAGGCGTTACCGGCGGACTCGGCATGGCGCACCAGGGTGATGACCATTTTGCCGGAGCTGCTGCCGGAGCTTCCGAAGTCGATATCGGCGGACGCGACGCCGGTGATAGCGGTTGTGGCCGCGACCGCGGTCGCTGCCACCGCAATGGAAATTCGAAGAGATCGGATTCGCATAGGGGGGAATGCCTTTCATCGTGGCGAATGCCACTTCAGGTATGCCGATGAACCGGAACTTGGGGGTGTCGCGTCTCACAGAAGCAGCTATTCGCGCGGATCGACTACGAGGCATCTCATTCATCGGGATCCTTCGCGTACCGTACTGCGCGCAGGCGCTACCACCGGTAGCGGGCGAGGGATGAGCACGCGAAGATCCTTGTTCGGGTTGAGAACCGGAGCGATTCGGTCCACCTGGATGGCATCCCCAAGCTCGCCTGCGGATAGGCGGTTCAGGCATAGGGCCTCGTCGCGTTCGACTCGTTGAGTGGCACCTACGGCTTGGCCGACGAGGTGGTCGGTGGTCCGGCCGGGACTCCGGTGTCCGGCAGTCCCGCGTAGTCGGGTAGTTCGATCCCGTTGATCGCGCGCTCGACCAACTCGGCGAACCACTCTGCGGTGAAATCGGGGCCCGGCTCGGCATCGGAGCCGGGGACCTCGCGGCTGCGCGCGTTCAATTGGGCGATCTCCTGGTTGGCCTCGACGAACGAGCGCATCCGTGCCTCGTAGCGGGCGAAACCGGTCTCTGGATTCCATTCGGCAGCGGCCAGCTCGCCGGCAAGCACGTAGGCGCCGACCAGGGCCAGCCCGGTGCCCTGGCCCGACATCGGGGAGGAGCTGAACGCCGCGTCGCCGAGCAACCCCACCCGCCCCGCCGAACCATCGTCCGGATCGATTGCTTCTGCTCCGACCCACCACTGCCGGTGCATCCAGAGGTATCGACGACGGATCCGCCAATAATTCATCGGTGCACCCCAGACCGTGTCGATGAGTTGGCGTTCATGCGTCGGTATTTCGTCTGCTGGACTCTAGCCGCAGCTCGTTCTGGGCAGCGCCGGCCCTCCGGGCCCGGTGCTCGCGGAACGGCTTCCGGCCGCAGCGCACCGAAAGGTGTGCGCCTCGACTGGTCTTGCCAAGTTCTCTTGGTGGGGATAGGACTATCGGCGTGGTCGATCAACAGAACTTCGCCCGTTCCGTCATGGCGGTGTCCTCCGCGGTAGTCGCCGTGTGCGCGGTGGCGGTGACCGTGAAGGTGATGAGCACCGATCTGGGCCCGGTCGAACAGCCGCGGGTGCTGGACCAGGCGGCGTTGGAGCAGCAGGTGGCGAACATGCTGCAGGGCGTGGGAGACGAGCCGGCGGGCCGGGTGAGCTGCCCCGGGTCCGTCGTGGTCGAGGTGGGCAACCAGTTCGAATGCGAGGTCCGGAGATACCTCCACTTCGAGGATGTGATTGTCAAGATTGTCAGCGACCAGGGCGAGATCACGGTGGACCGTTCGTAGATCCTGGACCCAGGGTTCGGCGGTGCGCCGGCTCGCTCGCCCTACGAGTCGGCTCGCGGCGGCCGTTGGTCATCGGGGTTGTCCGGGTCGGGGTCGCCGAACCACCGCGACGGCGCGTGCTGCCCGTATGCGTCGTGCCAGTCCCACCATTCGTAGGGCGGGGTCTGCGGGTAGCCCTCCGGTGAGTCCTCCCACTGCTCTTGGCGGCCCAGCGCGGTCATATCGAGGTAGCTCCACGTGGTACCCAGCGCCTCGTCGCCGCGGTCGTGGATGAAATAGGTGCGGAATACATGGTCGTCGCCGTCGCGGATGAATGCGTTGGTGCCGTGCCATTCGTCCACGCCGAAGTCGGCGTCGAAGTCGTCGGTAATCGTGTACCACGGCATATCCCACCCCATCCGCGCCTTCAACCTCTCGATGTCCGCCTGCGGCGCGCGGGAGGCGTACACGAGTGTGGTGTCGCGGGCGTTCAGGTGGGCGAGGTTGGGGACATGATCGGCCATCATGGAGCAGCCGCGGCAGGCGTGGTCGGGCCAGCCGTCCACGCCCGGCTCGAAGAAGGCGCGGTAGACGATCAGCTGACGCCGACCCCGGAACAGGTCGAGCAAGCTGGCCTTGCCCTCGGGTCCCTCGAACACGTAATCCTTGTCCACGGCCTGCCACGGCATACGCCGTCGCAAGGCGGCCAGCGCGTCGCGTGCGCGGGTCAGCTCCTTCTCCTTCACGAGCAGCTGCTGCCACGCTGTCTCCCATTCCTGTGGCGTGACGATCGGCGGTGTGTTCATGGCGATGACCTTCCTTTCGGTTTCGGTCGTTCAGGCTTGATCGGGTGCGGTGCGGACCAATCGGTCTCGTTGCCAACGCGTTGTTCGGCGATCGGGGCGAGCCATTTCGGCCGCCGGACGAGTCTCTACCGGTAGAGGTGCCCATCTCCGCAACATCGAGACCCAGCAGTACGACCGTGCCGGTACAGGAGGATTTCATCGAGCAGGCGGCGCCGTTCCGTGCCGAACCGATCGCGCACTGTTATCGCATGCTTGGTTCGAAGGAGTGCTCCGGCGAATGACGGGCCGCGCGATCGGCGGGCCGACGCGTGGCAAGTGGCGGAATTAGGGCTGCCCACTCGGACCCCGGTCGCGCTGGCCTCGGCACTGCCGCTCGCCGGGCTCGGGCGGGATTCCGCGCCCTGGAGTAGGTACGCGCCTGCTGGCGTTTATCGGTCGCCGTCGACGAATGGGGGTGCGGCCGGCTAGGTGGCGGCCCGGTATCGCTCGGGGGTGTCGGGCAGTCCGACGAGATCGGCCATGAGTGTCATGTGGTGGGTGAAGTACTCCGCGCGAGCCTCGATGGTGCCGTCGAGGCGGCCGAAGATCTCGAAGTTGATCAGGCCGAAAAGCTGTGTCCAGCCGGCGAATACGCGGTCGAGGACGTCCTCCGGGAGGTTGCCGGTCAGCTGTTCGGTCTGTATGCGCCGCTCGATCAGGGCGCGCAGGTCGGTGCGGACGGGGGTGGGGAGCGGGGTAGACGCCGGTGGGGGATCGATGTGTCCGGCGGCGGCTGCCTCGGTGGTGATATCGGAGAGCAGGAGTACCACGACCGAGGCCGGGCCGATGGTGTCGGCCGGGGCCTTGTAGCCGGGGACCGGGCTGCCGTACAGCAGGCCGTATTCGGCGGGGTGGGCAAGGGCCCAGTCGCGGACGGCGGTGCAGGCCGCGAGCCAGCGGCCGCGGTAGTCGTCGTCGGGCGGCGCCGCGGCGGCGGAAGCGGCTGCCGCGCCGAGGGATTCGTAGCCCTCGAGGATGAGGGTGGTGAGGAGATCGTCTCGGCTGGGGAAGTAGCGGTAGAGCGCCGAGGCGACGATGCCCAGATCGCGGGCGACGCCGCGGAGCGAGAGGTCGGCCCCGTCCGTTGCCAGGCGTCGGCGGGCGGCGGCCTTGATCTCCTCGATCATTTCCGTGCGGACGCGGGCGCGCAGTGAGGGGGCGGACATGAGACCAGTGTAGAGAACGCGTGACCGATCCAAGAACGATCGATGCTTTCGAGAACACTGTTCTTGACAGCGTCCGACCTCCGGGCCTAGTGTCGAAGCAAGCGAGAACGCTGTTCTCGAAGTGGAACACCTGAATGGATCGAGGACCCTCATGTCCCTGCACGTCGTCATCGGAGCCGGACCCGTCGGGTCGGCCACCGCTCAACTCCTGGCAGCGCGAGGCGACGACGTTCGTCTCCTCACCCGCAGCGGATCGGGGCCGGAGCATCCACGCATCGCACGCATCCCCCTCGACGCCGCCGACGCCTCGGCCCTCGCGGTGCACTGCGCGGAAGCGACCGCCATCCACCAGTGCGCTGGCCTCCCGTACACGCGCTGGGCCACCGGTTTCCCCCCGCTGATCGACGCCGCGATCAGCGCAGCAGAAGCCTCCGGCGCGGTCCTGCTCACCGTCGGAAACCTGTACGGCTACGGGGAATTCGAAGGTTCGGTCGACGAATCACATCCGTTGCGCCCCAACTCCGCGAAGGGTCGCGTACGTGCCGATCTCTGGAACAAGGCCTTGTCCGCGCACCAGGAGGGGCGTATTCGTACGGCGGAGGTGCGCGGCTCCGATTACCTGGGAGCCGGTGCCAACTCGACATTCACGGCCACGGTCCTGCCCGCCGTCGCCGCGGGCAAGGTGGCCATGTTCCCCGGCGACCCGGACGTCCCGCACAGCTGGACCGCCATCGACGACGTGGCCCGTACCCTCGTCGCGCTGGCCGATGACGAATCCACCTGGGGCAGGGCGTGGCACGTGCCCACCCCCGCCCCGATATCGGTCCGCTCCCTGGCGGAGCTGACCGCCACTCTCGCGGGCGCGGCCCCGGCGCGGGTCCGCCGCATGCCGTCGGCGCTGCTGTGGGCGGCCGGGCTCGTCAACGCCGACGCCCGCGAAATCCGGGAATTGCGTTACCAATTCGACCGCCCCTTCGTCTTGAACTCGTCGGCGGCGACCGAGAAACTCGGCATCGAGCCCACACCGACCCGCCTGGCGCTGGAGGCCACCCTCCGCGCGCGGAACTGACGACCGGATCACCGCGATCGACCGGGTGGCACCGTACCCGTCCGCCAGTGGTGTTCCACGGCAGGCAAGGGTCTGGCGTGCCCGGGCTGCTGGTCGTCAGTGGCCGCCGGTGCTACGCGGTGAACAGGGCGACAAGCAATATCGCGACGCTCACCAGCAGTATCGATGTCGTCAGCCGGGCGACGCGCGCCCTGCGACGTCGCGGCACCGCCCACGGCAACGCGGCGGCGGTGACCGTCGCGGCAGGGATCGCGAGCACCGTGCCGAATATCAAACCGTAGCCATGCGGATCCTCGGCCGGGTCGGAGGACAACCGCGACTCCAGCACCATGACCACGCTCAGCGCCCAGAGCAACCCCGCCGCGACGGCGACGCCGCCCGCTCCGATCGCCGCCGCCCGCCGCAACCACCTCCGGCCGCGCTGCCTGTTGTCGTGATCGTTCATCTCCCCCGCTGCGCGGTCACGGTGGCGAAGTACATGTGGTGTCCTCCCTCCCGACACCATCACACCAGAACCCGCTCACGCACGCATCCGACCGCGAGGGCTCGGAACATTGGGCTAGGGCGTCGTTTTGGTGATGTCGGTGAATGGCCAGGTGCCTTTGTAGTAGTCCTCCGTCGGCCCGTAGAGTCGAAAGAGGACCAGAAATCCTTGGCCGGGAACGGTTTTTATCCAGTTGTTCGTCGATCCTTGTTTCGGGGCGGAGGGGCCGAAGAAGACATCGATGGAGCCATCGGGGTTCGCGACAAGGTCTTTCAGCGACGAGACCGAGGGTTTGCGCTGGTCGGTGGCGATGAAACTGAAGTCTTCCGCGTCGTAAACCGAGGCCGACCAATAGGCCTCGACCGGGGGGTTCGGTGGCACTCGCAGGACATAGTGCTCGGAGCCATCGAGGTAGTTCCCTTCGGCGTCGCGGAAACTGGTGAGGTAGACGCCTCCGGTGCCCACCGGCGGCTTCGCGGCGGGGTCCAGGAACTTCTGCATCGCGAAACCGAACCGGAACAGTGCTGCCCGCTCGTCGATTTCGGTGAGCGCGCCGCGCTCTTGCGAGTAGTGGCGCATCCCGGTCGGGTTGCGCCACTGGGTTTTCGGGTAGGGCGTTCGCCGATCCGGATCCGGGTTGAACTCGAGGTTGGCGACCATCTTGCGGCCGGTATCTGCCGCGCGGACGAGGATCTGTTCCAGATGACTGTCGGGCTGGAACGGCTTGCCCGGTTCGATGCCGAGTGAGGCGAGCATGCCGAGCATGACGCGGTCGCGTTCCTGGGTCACCTCGGTGGCGACCATGGACGCGAGCAGGTCGAAGTAGTCCATACCTTTGGGGGTGAGGCCGTCGTAGTCGCTGGTGCCCATCAGGTGATAGTTCGGGGCGGGCGGCTGTGCTGCCGCGGCATAGGGGTAGAGGTTGGTGTGCTTCAAACGTTCGGCCGCGGGAGCGATGGGATCACCCGGCTTACGCACCGCACGCAGGAAGAGCATGCCGGTGTTCGTCTGAGAGGTTCGGACGTGGTAGCCGGCGTCCGGTACCGGCCCGGCGTATCCGGGTGGAACGATCAGATACCGCCCGCCGACCCCCGCGTCAGGGCCGGTGCCGCCGACATCCTCGATCGGCCGCTGCCATGCGTCCAGGAGCACCCCGTATTGACCGCTGGGTGGGATCTCGACGACCAGGGGCCCGGTGTGGGAAAGATCGAAGTAGGCGAAGGAGTAGACGACGTCGTCGTTGCCGGTCTGGAGTTTTTGGTTGACTTGCTGGAGTCGATCGAAGATGAACGTCTGCAGCGGCGCGATGCCGAGTTGCTGGGCGCCTTGTCGCATCGCGGCCAGGCCGACCAACGGTTGTGCCCAGATGTAGGCCTGGACGGCGCGCTGGTAGGTGAGTTCGTCGGTGAGACGACGGCTGGTGTCGTCGCTGGGATAGTTCGTGCCGTCCATGGTGAACGGTGGGGCGGTCGATGGGACGACGGGCTGCCCGCAGCCTGCGGCAGCCAACACCGTGACGGCGCCGATCGTTGCGCACACCGCGGCAAGCCGGTGTGTCGGGATGAATCGCATGACATTCCAATCAATGGGATCTGTTGTGGCGCATCAGGTTCAGTCGCTACCGACGACCTGCGGCATCGGGTAGCTGCCGTCGAGCAGGCCGGAGGTCGGGCCGTAGAACCGGGCGGCCAACTGGAAGGTGTCGCCCGCCGGGGTGGGCAGCCAGTTGCGCAGCTGATCCGGGTCGGTCGGCGGGTCGGGTTGCAAGTAGAAGGTCAGTTTTCCGTCCGCGACGGCGTACTGGCCGGCCGCGAGCTGGCCGCTTGTGACGCTGTAGCGATGGGCGGGATTGGCGATGAAGTAGCCGGCGGAATCGTAGACGGGAAGCTCCCAGAACTCGGTGACCGGCGGCAGATTCGCCATATCGAAGGTCAGGGTGTACCGATTGTCGCCATCCAACGTCCGGCCGCGACTGTCGTCGAAAAGGAAGGCGATCGTATGTGATTCGTACGGCACCGGCGTTCCCCAGGCGACATCGTCGGCGCCCGCTTTCGCGACGTAGTCCAGATCGTCGAAGAACAGGCTCGACTGGAGCCGCCATCCGTTCATGTCGACCTGACCGGCCGCGAACGCGCGCTTGGCGTTCTCCCTCGCCTGTCGAAAACCCTTGTCCAACTGGGCTACTTGCGCCTCGGTGAGCTTGCTCGGGTCGAATGTCTCGCCGACGCGGAGTCCGAGCGACGCCAACCGATCCAGGGTTTGGTTTTCCTTCACCGAATCGGTGCGTTTGGTGATGCTGGGATCGTTGAGCGCCAGGCTCAGCAAGTGCAGGTAGTCGACCGCTGTCATCGACTTGCCGATATCGGCGATCTCCGACATCCGCGGAAAGGTCGGGTAATTCGCCTTGACCACCGGCTGCTGGTCCAGCGGCGGTACCCGGCCACCGTTGGCCGACCAGAGGTTCAATGGGACCGCACCCACTCCGGTCACGATGGACCGCGCCGTGGTGAGATCGGCGTCGGTGCGCGAGGTCACCTCGACGCGGGTCGCGAGCACGAACGAATTCGACGTCGCCCGAATCACATTCGTGCCCGCGAACCCCGGCGGCAGTTGTCCGCGCCACTCCGGGCCGACGATGAGGTACCGCTGGGGAACGTTCGCGCTGAACTGCGATCCGGCGGCGAAGAACCAGTTCGCGTTGTGATCGCCGAGCTGGACGCTCCAATAGCGATCGTCGGGCACCGACGGGGTCTCGAGCACCACGGGTTCGTCGGAGACATCGAAGAATCCGCCGCTGTAGAGCGTCGAGGCGTTGACCGTGGTGGCGAAGCGCATGGTCGCGTCGTAGAGCTTCAGGTCCGGCTTCAGCCGGTTCAGGCCGCGGTAGGCCGGTTGCCCTTCCTGCTGGCTGAACACGTACCGCAGCTCGTAGAACCCCGCGATGTTCAGACCCCAGTAGAAGGCCTCCTCGGAAAGCTGCGCGATTCGGTCCTCCGACAGCGTGGGGTCGATCGGCCCGTCGGCGCTGTCCGCGGTGGGCGTGCATCCGAGCAGCGCGAGCATAGCCGTGACAAAGACGCCTGAGACGACGTTGCGTATCAATATGTTTCGCATTTCAGTTCCTTGGTGCCAATTTAAGTCAAACTGACTTAACGACTGTGTACGGCAAAAGTCCCTTTTCCTTCGATCGAATCAAGAAGAACAGGCGACCGCGGCCGCGGCACCGGAGATCAACGTCTCCACGGCGCGTCGAGCCGCCGTCGAATCCGCTTCGCCCAGTTCGAGGCGCTCTTCCAGATCGGCGAGTACCGAGGTGACGATCCGATTCATCTGGTGGAAGCGTTCCGCTCGCTCGGCGTCGGGCAGATCCGTCAGCAGGTCATCGAGCAGGTGATACACCCGGACGGCGCCGCTGACATGTTCGTCGTCGAATTCCTCGGGCAGCCTGCGCATCTCGGTGAGGTGTCGATTGAGAAACCGCGCGTAGGCCGTCCTACCGCCTGCCGCGACGACGGCGTCGCCGAGGGGCCGAATGAACGCATCGACCAGTGTGCGCACGGTGTGTTCGGTGTGGTTGTCCAGCAAGCTGTTGCGTTGCGTGTTCAATGGCATCATCCGCAAGTCGTACAGCGCCCACAGCAGCGCCTTCTTGTTCTTGAAGTGATATTGCACCGCCGAATTGTTCCGCTGCCCGGCCGCGGCGGATATCTCCCGCATCGAGACGTGGGAAACCCCGCGCTCCGCGAAGAGTCGTTCGGCTGCCAGCAGGATCCGCCGCTGAGCATCCGAAAACTCGAGCCTTCCCGAGGCTTCCCGCATGGCAACCCTTTCCCGGTAATGCGCCCTGTCTTAACCGATGGGGCACATCGTAGTGGCGGGATGGCAGCGGCACCGCGGCCGGGGATCGCGCTACTTCGGCTGCGGTGCCGGGCGGAACGGTTCGTTGATCGTGGTCTGGTACTGCACGAATGCCGCGATGGCCACGGGCGCGGCGACCATGATCGACCCTGCCATCATGCCGAGCGGTGCGAGCGCTCCGGCGCCGATGAGGCACCCGGCGAGCGGACCCGCGCCGAACAATGTCGCCAACGGGCCGGTCAACGCCGCGCCTGCCGCGCCGCCGAGCAGGCATCCGATCAGACCGGAGCCGACCGCCCCGACGATGGCCCCGACCGCCGCGCCCATGGTGACGGTCTGCGTCATCCGATTCCAGGCCGCCTGCTCCCGTTCATACGGCGTCCGCCAGGGCGCGCTGTCCTGGAACGGCAGCGCGACCGGCGCGTACCGGGCCCGGGCCGGATCGAGCACCGGCGTCAGCGACGCAGAGTTGCCCTCGATCGCGACGTCGACCGGGAAGGCGATGTCATCGATGTTCACCTCCAACGGGACGCCTGCGAGAATTCGTCCGTCGTTCGACCGGATCTGGAACTGGCCGTTGTCGACGACGAGTCGCCCGGAATCCACGGTGACGACGGCGGCGTTTCCGTCCTTGTAGGCCGTGTAGCGGACGCCGGGGGCGACATTCACTTCAAGGGCGCCCGATTCGGCCGGAACGCCGGTCGTTCCCATTGGTTCGGCATTGGCCGTTGGCCCGGCGAAAGCCAAGGCGGCTACCGCGACTCCCGCTGAGGCGGCGAGCTTTCGGATGTGCACAATATTCTCCTCATCAGGTGGATTCACCGCGTCGGGAATGACGTGGTGGGGATAGAGCCGAATGCCCGTCAGTCGAATGTCGACCCGGCTGTCATGCCGCCGTCGACGACGAACTCCGCACCGGTGCAGTAGCTGGATTCTTCGGCGGCCAGGAAGACCACGAGCTCGGTGACCTCCTCGGGCAGGCCGAGGCGTCGCAGGGTGTTGTCGCCTCGGTCGATGGCCTGGCGGGCCGTCGCCTCGCCGCGATCAATGCCGCACGCGCGGCGGACATTCCGAGAAACGGCCCGGTGAGGTTGATATCGAGTACGCGCGCCCACTGCTGTTCGGTGAAGGTGCCCAACGGTCCGCCGTCGAGCACTCCCGCGTTGTTGACCAGCACGTCGAGCTTGCCGAAGATCCGCTGCGTCTCGGCGACCGCCGTCGCCCAGTCGCCTGATCGCGTGACGTCGAGGCGCAGATATGCCGCCGCAGCGCCGATTTCGTCGGCCAGTGCGGAACCCGCGTCATCGACGATATCGGCGATCACGACCCGCGCCCCCTCGCGCACGAACGCGCGGGCGTGCGCGGCGCCCATGCCGGATGCCCCGCCGGTGATCAGTGCGACGCGCCCGTGTAGTCGTCCGTTCATTCTGCTTCCTCCTGTCGAGATGTGTTGTCGCGCAAGTAGTTAGGTGGTGGCTTGGGTCGCTCCCGGTCGATATGCCGGCTGCGAGTTGCCCGGGAAGCGTGCCCGGCGGAGCGCACGTTGTGGGCAATCACGCGGGACCCGCGTGAATTCGCTTGACGGAGAAGAGTCCGCCGACGAGAAGGTCTCCGTTGTCGAGGATTCCGGTGATGCCGCCGAAACAGTTCCACATCCGGCTGTCGTCGGGAAACGGCCAGCGAGCCGCTGTTCGACCGGTTTCCCAGTCGACGCCGGTGATCTCGTAGACGCCGTTGGACTTGTTCGCGGCATAGATCAGGCCGGTACTCGCGGAGACACCCGGCACGATCACATCGCTGTTGTCGATCTCCCGGTTCGCCCACTTCTTGGTGAACGAATCGGTTTCCGGGTCCCACTGAAACTTCTGCAGGCCCATGGGCGCCGGTCGAGTCACCCCCGCGGTGAAGACATTGCCCCAGATGTCGCGCACCGGATCGGGATACGCGGTCGAAGCGACCAGTGCGCCGTATCCGACGACGTTGGGGGACAGTTCGATGGTGACCTTGGCGACGTCGATCGGAACCTGGCCCGCGATGCGCGCCGAGCGTGCGCCCGGCTTCGCCGTGAACCCTTCGGGAATCCGATCCCGCCAGAACGCGACGAGATTCGGGCCGTTGGGATTGGCGTCGGAGATGACGACCAGCTCGTCCGCGTCGTCGCCGAAGCCCATGAGCGTCGGTGTCGTGCCGGAACCGCCCGAGAGCGTCAGCGCACCGGCCGCGGTCGCCTGTTCCGGCGACATGGTGTCGTAGTCGGCGACCCAACCGCCGTCGGCCTCCTCCGTCGACAACCGATCGCCGGTCCAGACCACCTTCATCATGTGGCGGGACGTGACCGCGTAGATTCCGGATTCGTCGATGGCGACGTTGTTTTCCATCTGCTCGCCCTGGAACGGCAACACTCCTCGGATCGTGAGGTCTCGATCCAGCAAGAACAGCGCCGCCGACGCGGCCGCGACGATATGACCGTCGTAGGTCATGCCGAGCGCCACGATCTTGGCCTTGGGATCCGACACCGCGCCGACCACATTCGCGGGCAACCCGGTGGGCAGGATGTCCGCCAGATCGACGACTTTGTCGACGCGCAGTGGCTTGTGCGGATCGTTGTCGTCGGTCGATTTGACGATCCGCATGCCCGAGATCGCCACGTAGTGGAACCCGTCGCGGTCGATCATGTTGTAGGCGCCGTTGGCGATATTGTCCCGGTTGAAGCCCAGCGCGGCGGCGTCCTTGCTCAGCTCGAGCAGGCGCGCCTCGTCCTTGGCCCGGTATGCCTCGTCCGTCTTCGACAGCAGATCGGCAAGCGCTTTCGGGTCGGCTTTCGCCGCGGCATCCTCGTGTCCCGGGTAGGGCAGAAAACCCACCGGCCGGAATGCGCCGTCGGTGGCGTAGAACTTGTCGATGCCGTGTGCACCGGCTGCCAGGATGACCGAATCCGCGCCGACCGTCTTCACCGTCGGATTCGAGGTGAAGACGGTCGGATGGGTCTGCGTGTCTCGCACCGACAGTGGCCGTCCCACGTCGGGGCCGGGAAGCGTGGTCGAATCCGTCGCGGCGGAATTGACATGGCTGATCGGATAAGCGCTGTCGGCCAGCCACGGGTTCCGCGGCGGCATGGCAGGCGACGCGTCCTGGGTTTCGGACGCCGATGAGGCCGACCGTTCGCTCGCGCATGCCGCAAGCGCCGCACCGGGCGCGAGGACCATCAGCAAGGCAACCATTCGACGAACCAGTGCCTGTCGCGGACGCGCGCGCAGACATCGAGTTATGTGCTTCATGAATGACACCTCTTCGTTGTAAGTCACATCGCCTTAAACGGCTGGCAGCGATCGGGCCGCTGATGCGAAGCGATCGAGTTAAGGCATAGTGCCTTAGGTGTGACGTGGGTCGCAAGTGTCGTTCCGCTCAGCGGTCGATCGCGTCGTCACGGCGGGTGTGGCGCGTACCGTCGGTGTGCGGACGACGTCGGAATGGGCGCGGTGGGCGCGGTGCGAGCCGAGGTCCTATGCTCTCGGAGCGTGGCGCTCGATCCACTCGGCATCGAAATCCCGGCGGCCGCAACAGGACTCCCGCACCCTGGAGACACAGTGAACAGCACGTACTCGCCCGTCGACGAGCTCAACCTGCTGATGGAATTGCAGGACCGGCTCGGCTACGAGAATTACGCCGACGGGTTCGGCCTGACGGACTTCGGCGACCTCTCGGGCCTGGTGGCGGGTTGGTCGAAAGATCCGGAGTTCACCGACCGGCTGATTCCCTTCGCGCAGGCCAATGGTTCCGGTTCGTTCTACGCGCTCTGGCGTATCGATGACCGGGCCGATCTGGCGACGCTGCCCGTGGTCGTCTTCGGAGACGAAGGCGGACAACATGTCGTCGCCCGCGACGTCCGAGAGTTGTTCCGGCTTCTCGGCTTCGACTCGGAGATCTCGGTCGATGGGGAAGAGGCGTATTTCTATCGCGGCGAGGACGATTCGTACAGCGACGGCCACGACGAGTTCGTGGCATGGCTCGACGAGAAATTCGGTCTTTCGGCGGCGACGGATCCGGCCGCTGTCCTCGCGGCGGCGCAGGCGGAGCTGGGGGAGCGGTTCACCGACTGGGCAAAGCCGTGTCTTTCCTGATTTCCCTTCTGGCGTCGTACGATTCGTCGAGGACTCCCGCTGAGCAGATCGGCAGCACCACAATGATTCTCGCGACCGCATTCGATGTTCTCGCGCAAGTGGGCAACCCGACTCCGGAGCCGCCGCCCGGTTCGGAGAAACACCTGCAAATCGTCCGATACCTGATCTGGTTGGCCATTATCGGCGTGGTCGCGCTGGTGGTGATCGGTATTCCGCTGATCGTCGTGCTGGTGACCCGCCGGTCCAATCGCCGCGCGCAGGGCGGGCCGGGGGTGGGCCCGGGCTACGGCGGCCCGCACCAGCCTTGGCCGGGTGGCCCCGGCGGCGGTGGCCCTGGCGTCTGATTGCAGAATTGAACCGGTTTCGACCTAATGGCGGTAGCGACGCGAACTTCTGCTATAAGACCCTCTTCTGTAGTTTTACGTGACAGCGGAAGGGCGTGACGGCCGAGGGGTGCATATTCGACCTATCGGTCGCAATAGGGAGGAATTTCGAAACATGGCGCGCACCAAGGAATTCGACCCAGACGTCGTCTTGGACCTCGCCATGGATCTGTTCTGGCAGCGCGGGTTCGAAGCGACCTCGATGGCCGACCTGGTCGAGCATCTCGGCATAGGCAAGGCCAGCATCTACGCCGCCTTCGGCTGCAAGCGCGACCTGTTCATCAAGGCGCTGCGACGCTATCTGGAACTCGCCGACGAGCGGATCACCGGCGCGCTCTCGCGACCGGGCCCGGCTGTCCCCGCCATCCGGGCGCTCCTCGACCACTTCGTCTCGGAGGTCCGCGAAGAACACCGCTACCTGGGCTGCCTGGTGTCCAATACCGCCGTCGAACTCGCCGCCAGAGACCCCGAAATCGCCGCGCTGGTCGAATCGGGTTGGGCACGCTGGGAAACCGTGTTCACCTCGGCGTTCGTGCGCGCCCACGCGCAAGGCGAACTGGCCGCCGACCGCGATCCCCGTGCGCTGGCCCGCTTCCTGCTGGTCTTCCTCCAGGGCGTCTGGGTCCTCGACCGCACGCCCGACGCCGCCACCCGCCTGCGCGACGCCGGCGACATGGCAGCGGCGTTCCTGTTCGATCACCACGCGCCTGCTCCACCGACTCCAAGCGGGGCCGCCGCCGCATCCCTCGAGCCCGAACCCGCGACCTGAACCAAAACATCCCACCAATTCACCTGCGAGTCTCGAACGGCGTCGCAAACTCCGCATACTCGCGGCGATCATGGGTAGGCGGCAACTGATCAGCGATTCGCGGGACCCGAGGAGGTGATCGCGATGATGATGCCCGGTATGTGCATGCAGATGATGGACATGTTCATGGGTCTGCTCAACATGCTGCCCGGCATGCCGATGATGATGTGATCACTGGAAAAGTCGGCCTCCAGGGCGGATCGGCCCCTGGAGGTCGTCGCTCGAACGGCGGTCGGGGGTGGAGTGCGATCGACCGCGGATTCCCACGCTGATATTCCCTTCGAACCTCACCTGGAGGAGCACGTCATGGGCATCGCAGCACTGATCACCTGGCTGTTGACCGCGGGCGGTGGCTCGGTCCTGCTCGGCACCTGGATCGCCAAAGGCGGCGCGCGCGAACCGACCGCCAGCCACCTGCCGCCCGCGGTCGTCTTCGGTCACTTCCTGCTCGCCGCGGCGGGGCTGATCGTCTGGATCATCTACCTGATAGCGGACTCGACGGCGCTGGCATGGATCGCGTTCGCCCTGCTGGTCCCCGTCGCGGCCCTCGGATTCGGCATGCTGGCGCGCTGGCTGCCGGTGTACCGTGCCCGAACCGCCGAGGTCGGCGACGCCACTCCGCCGGAACGGCACTTCCCGGTCGCGATCGTCGCCGCGCACGGTGTCCTGGCCGTCACCACGGTCGTCCTGGTCCTGCTCACCGCCCTCGGCGTCGGAGCCGACTAGACCTGCACGCCGGCCACGGCCGAGGTGCCGCGCGGGTGCGTCCCGGCGGTACCGCCCACCGAAGGAACTGTGGTCGCACCGCTGCGGGCCCCGTTCACGCGGCCCGCCGGTAGCGGCGGCCCCCCGCTTCACCGTCGGCCGCGTCTTCGCACCGCGCACGACCCGCACGATCGGTGAGTCCTTGGCGGTGGCCGCCGGTGCCGGCTTCACGCGCCTGGCGTACGCGACCGCCCAGCGGATCGCCGCGCAGTAGACATGCGACGGAGTCCGGCCGGCTGCGGTCTCCACTGCACTTACAGCACCACGGTGTCACCGCGGGCAGTTCGACGACGCGATCGCCCGCAGCTGCGCAGGCCCAACCTCGTCCGCTACTGTCCCCATCGACATTCCGCCTCCTTCGAGGAAGCAGGTCGATGGATACCGTGCGAAAGCTGCTCGCCCTTCTGGTTCCGGTCGCGCTCCTCAGCGTTGGGGTCGGACCCGCCGCCGCCGAGCCGGTGCCCGGTTCCGCGCGGAACCCCGTCCTGGTGATCGGCGGGTTCGACGCGAACGTCGGCAAACTCGAGACGCTGCGGGAATGGTTGGGTTCGCGCGGCTACACCGCATACGCGATGGTGCTGCCTGGTCAGCCCGCCGCGACCGCGCCGCTGGTCGACTCGGCGCGCGCGGTCGCCGACAAGGTCGCCGAGATTCGCCGTGAAACCGGCTCGGCGCGAGTGGATCTCGTCGGCCACTCGATGGGCGGCCTGGCCCAGCGGCACTTCGTGAAGTTTCTCGACGGGCGCGCGGCGGTGGGCACCTACCTCGATTTCGGAACACCCGAGAACGGTGTGGTTCTGGCCTTGCTGTGCGCCCCGTTCTACCCGGGCTGCCGCGACCTGAGCCCGGGTTCGCCGTTCCTCACCGCGCTCAACGCCGCACCGGCGATTCCGCCCGACCTTCCCGCCTACCACCTGTTCTCCGAGGATGCGGGCGAGGAGCGCGAACCACTGCCCGGCGCGACGAACGCGAGCGTGCAATCGTTCTGCCCTGGCCGCCGGGTGTCGCACGCCGACGAACCGATCGACGGCGCTTTCCAGGAGTTGATCGACAGCGCGCTGCGCGGCGAGCCCTTGACCACCGGCTGTCCCTGACCGTTGAAAGTATGTCCGAAGCTGCTTCTACAATCCCCGCGTGACGCTCACCCTCGCCGACCTCGTCGGCTACACCGATCGCGACCTCGACGCCGACCTGGCGCGGTGGTTCCCCGATGCGACTCCCGTTCAGGTACCGGAGCAAACCCGGCCCGTGACACCGTTTCTCGCGCGCCTAGCTCCCGCGGACGCGGCGGCCCTTGCTGCCCTCGACCGCCGGGTGCGCTCGGGTCGCTTGCCGCAGTTCCTGGACATCTTCTCCTGGTCCTACGGTTTCGACTTCGGCGAAAACGGTTGCGGCCTCCTCGATTCGGACTACACCACCGAGCTCGCCGACGACGACGTCTACTCGATCGGCGCCGACGGCGGCGGCAATCTGTACGTCGTGCTCACCAATGGTCAAGTGGCCGTGTGGTTTCACGAAGAGGAGGTGCTCGAAGGCGGCACCCGCTTCGACAACCTCGACGTCTTCCTCTGGTCGTTCGTGCGCTACCGCGCCGTGCGCGCCGGGAAGCTCGCGCGCTCGGCCGTGGAAGCGGACTTCGTTGCCCTGGGCCAGGACGGCGCACTCGAACCGAACCTCGGCCTGCTGAACTACATGAAGTAGGTACGCCCGAATCGCCCTGCTCGATTGGACGCGACGGCCAGCCCCGGCTCGTCGCGCAGGTCAACGTCGCCCTCGGACCCCAGTCCGTGGTCGACGAAGCCCGGGCGGCGATCGCCGCCTACTACGAATTCAGCGGCTGGGCCGACAACATGGTGGCGGGCCTGCGCACCGCCCCCGACGAGATCCGCACGACCATAAAGCAATTCGCCGACGTCGGCGCCGACGAAGTGATGCTTTACTGCTACGGCTCCGACCCCACCCAGGTCGACCGCCTCGCCGATGTGATCGGCTGACCGAGCACCCGGGCCCGTCGGCGGTTTCGTCTGCGGGCCCGGAACGAGGCGGCCTCCGCGGCGTGACGCGTCGCGCTGTCGGTCCGCGTCGGTGCAGCCTGTCAGAACATGCTGTAGCCGCCATCTATCAGCAGGGTGTCGCCGGTGTGGTAGGCGCTGGCCGGGCTCGCGAGGTAGACCGCGACCGCCTCGAAGTCGTCGGGGGAGCCCCAGCGCCGCACCGGGATTCGCGGCTGAACGCGTTCCCGGAAGCGGTCCCAGGCGAAGATGTGCTCGGTCATCGGGGTATCGATCCAGCCGGGGAGCACGGCGTTGGCGCGGATGCCGTGCTTGCCGAGTTCGACGGCGATCGAGTTGATCACCGCGATGATGCCCGCCTTGCTCGCGGCGTAGGACTGGCCCCGCGGCACACCTTGCCTGGCCGCCAGGCTGGCGGTGGCGACGAGGCTGCCGCCCGTGCCGTTGGCCACCATCACCTTCGCGGCCTCGCGCAGCGTGACGAAGGCGCCGTCCAGGTTGATCGAGGTGACGCGGCGAAACTCCGCCAAGTCGGTGTCCAGAAAGGGCGTCATGCCTTGTGCCACACCGGCATTGACGAAGCAGGAGTCGATGCGCCCGAGTTCGGCGGCGGCGCGCGCGATGGTGTCCACGATCTGCTGCTCCTCGCCGACGTCGCAGACGAGCGGAAGCACACGGCCGCCGAACTCGCTCAACTCGGCGGCGGCCGCGGCGTTGCGTTCGGCATTGCGGCCGACGACGCAGACGTCGGCCCCCGCGCGGGCCAGACCGCGGGCGAAACCGAGCCCGATCCCGGAGTTGCCGCCGGTGACGACGGCGACGTGGCCGCCGAGATCGAAGGGGGAGTCGGTCATGGGGTGGTCCTTCCGTCGGCGACGTTGCCTGTGCTCGAAGGTACCGGGGAAGATCGCGCCGGCGAAGCCCGCGCCCACCGCGACCGAAGGTGACCCCGAGCTCGCGTCCGCCGGTGAGGGTGACATACGGTCGGAATGGTCCCGGCGGGGGAAGCGGGCGGCCCCGGCGGTGCCGCCGGGGCCGCACGGTCGTTACGCGCCCACTGAGGTGAGCAGCATGTCGAGGGCGTTCTGCATCTGCGTGCGCCAAGCGGACCAGTCGTGGCCGTGGTTTTCGACGTAGCGCTCGTCGACGGTGGCGCCGAGTTGCTGGAGGCGGTCCACGAAGCGGTAATTCTGTTGGTAGACAGCCTCTTCCACGCCGCCGCTGCGTCCGTAGGAGACGAACAAGGGCTTGCCGGTGAGTTTCGCCGCCTGGCTATAGGGGTTGTTCTGCTCCCAGATCGCACGCTGGGCGGGGATGTTGTAGTCACCCCAGACGCGCTTCCAGTCGGCGGCGCAGCCCTGGCCGGGCTTGTCCGGGTCGCCGGGGGCGCCGGAGGCGTGCAGCGGGTCGACGTTGCCGCTGAACGAGGCCGCGGAACGGAACATGCCCTGGTACTCGGCCGCGAACTTCATCGCGCCGAGACCGCCCATGGAGTTGCCCGCGATGGCGCGGGTGGTGTTGGCCTTGTAGGTGGATTCGAGAATGGTGCGCACGTCTTCCAAGAGGTACTTCTCCCAAGCGGGCGCGCCCCCGGCGCCGTTGTTGTACCAGTCGGAATAGGCGCTGCACCAACTGGTTTCGGGCAGCACGAAGATGGCGTTCGCGTCCTCGGTGAGCGCTTCGAGGTCTCCCTTGTCGGTCCAGGACTTGTGGTCGTCGAAGCCGCCGTGCAGTACCCAGACCGTCGGCCAGGTGCGGTTCGCGTCCTTGGACCAGCCGGGCGGCAGCAGCAGGCGGACCACCTTCACCGACCAGTCGGGGCCTTCCAGGTTGGCAGAGGAGATGCCGATGTCGAGGACGCGGTCGCTGACCCGCGCCTCCCAGCGCACGATGCCCGCCGCGTCGGCGGGCGTTCGAGGAACGAAAGTCAATGCGACACCAGCCAATACGCTGACGATCGCGAGCGCGATTCGGATCGGTCCGGACACAGTGGATCCTTTCGGTACGAGCTGTCGCAGAGGAAGGTAGTCGAGTACCAGGTTCTGCGAATAGCAGTGTTCGTAAAACTGTGAACACTCACCAGACGCGAATTCCTCTGGGGCTCAGCTCGGTCGCTGTTCTAGTCGGCGCTGCCGGACGACAGTCCGTCCGAAACCCGCGCATGGCCGGAGCGAAGGCGGAGGTACGCCTACTCGCGGTCGTCGGCTTCGTAGCGCGGACCGAGCAGGGCGATGGCGGTCTCCACGGCCACCTCGACCAGATCCGAGACGTCCTCGCCGTCCTCCACGGCGGAGGCGATGAGTTCGCGGTAGCCCCCGTAGAGGATGGTGGCGGTTCTGCGGGTCGCTCGATGGACGCCTGGGGCACCGAATTCCGGTGTGGCGGTGAGATTCTGGATCAGGCCGACGAACGCGTCGGCGGCCTCGCGGTGCAGCCGCCGCGCGTCCTCACCCAGCGCAGGTGTGTCGCGGATCCAGGCGAGGGTGACCGTCCGGTCGGCCTTCGACGCCTCGATCCACGCCTCGATGGCCTGGCGGACCTGGGTCCGCCACGGCGCCCGCGGATCGACGGCGTCGTAGATCCGCTGGATGGTCTCGCTGTTGCGTTCGGTCAGCAGCGCGATGAAGCAGTCCTGCTTGCTGGTGAAGTGCTCGTAGAAGGTGCGCCGCGAGGTGCGCGCGGCCCGGACCACGTCGGCCACCGTGGCGTCGCGGTAGCCGCGCTCCCGAATCGCCTCCGCCATCGCGTCGAGCAGCCTGCGCCGGAAGCCGGATTCCGGCGCGGCCTCGGCGGCGGTCGTGGTGGCGGGCTCGGCGCGGGTCACATCGACCAGGTTAGTGACCGCCCGGCTCCGCGAGCACGTCGGATCCCGCGCGGTGCCGCGTCGCTCGGGCGAATCGGAGGGTGCCGTCGTCGATCCGGCCGTGCCGCAGGGTGAGCACGTCCTGCGCGTAGTTCATGCCGAGCCGCCACGGCGCCCGCGATCCCGCTTTCGGGAACCGGTCCAGCGAGCGCAGGACGTAACCGGCCTGGAAGTCCAGCAGCGGTCTGGTGTCGATCGCCGGGTCCGGCACCGGCACGCAGTGGTCGTAGCCGTGCGCGTCCATGTGCCGCAGCAGCCGGCAGACGTATTCGGCGACCAGATCGGCCTTCAACGTCCACGAGGCGTTCGTGTAGCCGATGGTGAAAGCGAAATTCGGTACGCCGCCGAGCATCATGCCTTTGTAGGCGATGGTCTGCGGCAGCGGGACCTCCCGCCCGTCGACGGTGAGCCGGATGCCACCGAGCGCGAGCAATCGCAGACCCGTCGCGGTCACCACGATGTCGGCCTCGAGCTCCGCGCCGGAGGCAAGCAGCAACCCGCGTTCGGTGAAGCGGTCGATCCGGTCGGTGACCACCGATGCGCTGCCGTTACCGATCGCCCGGAACAGATCGGCGTCCGGAACCAGGCACAGCCGTTGGTCCCATGGGCCGTAGGTCGGGTTGAAGTGGACGTCCACGTCGTAGCCCGCGGGCAGCTGCTTGATCGTCTGCTCGCGGATGAACTTGCGCATCATCGCGGGCCGCCGCTGGCTGAGCTGATAGATGAGCGTGCCGATGAGCACGTTCTTCCATCGGGTGACGGCGTAGGCACGGCGCGGACCGAGCAGCGCGCGCAATCGGGTGGCCACGGTATCCACGGTCGGGACGGACATGATGTAGGTGGGCGAACGCTGGAGCATGGTGACGTGGGCAGCGTCCGTTGCCAGGGCGGGGACGAGTGTCACCGCCGTGGCGCCGCTGCCGATCACGACGACGCGCCGACCCGCGTGGTCGAGATCGTCGGGCCAGTGCTGCGGATGCACCACCTGTCCGCGGAAATCCTCGATGCCGTCGAACTCGGGGGTGTAGCCACTGTCGTAGTGGTAGTAGCCGCCGCAGACGTACAGGTACGAGCACGTCATGGTGACCGTCGCAGCGGCGTGCTCGACGGTGAGCGTCCAGCGTGCCGTCGCGCTGTCCCAGGACGCGTCGATGACCCTGTGCCCGAAGCGGATTCGCCGATCGATGCCCGCCTCGGTCGCGGTCGCGCGCACGTAGTCGAGTATCGCCGGTCCGTCGGCGATCGCCTTGGCGTCGGTCCACGGCCGGAATCGGTAGCCGAGGGTGTGCATATCCGAGTCCGAGCGCACGCCCGGATAGCGGAACAGGTCCCAGGTGCCGCCGATCGTCTCGCGCGCCTCCAGCACGAGGTAGGTCCGGTCGGGCAGAGCCGTTTGCAAGTGGTGGGCGGCGCCGATGCCGGAGAGGCCCGCGCCGACGATCACCACGTCGAGGTGCTCACTCATGCCCGCGCCTCGCTGACGCCCGGATTCGAGGCGCGTCCCCTGGCCCGTAAACGCCTCTCCAGCAAGGAGATCACGGCGTAGTAGTGGGTTGGCGTGATCCTCGCGAGCGCGTCGAAGAGGTAGGCGTCCGGGCCGACCAGGATCCGCGCTTTGCCCCGTTCGACGCCCCGGGTGATGACGTCGGCCGCCTTCTCGGGCGAAGTCAGGGTGACGGCTTCGAAATCGGCCGCCATCTGCTCCTTGCTGCGCCCGAGGCCCTCGGGATCCCTGCGCACCCTGGCATTTCGCGCGATATTCGTCGTGATGCCGCCGGGGTGTACGTTCACCGCCGAGACGCCGGTGCCACGAAGTTCTTGGCGCAGTGCGTCGGTGAAGCCGCGGACCGCGAATTTGGCCGCGCAGTAGGCGCTTTGGTTCGGCATGCCGACCAACCCGAACACGCTCGACGTATTGACGATCACGCCGCTGTCCTGCTCGACGAGCAGCGGCAGGAAGGCGCGCGTGCCGTTGACCACGCCGTCGAAGTTGATCCGGCGCAACCATTCGTCGTCCTCGGCGTCGGCGTCGAGCACCGACGCGGACACCGCGACCCCCGCGTTGTTGAACACGGCGGCCAACGGCGCGGTCAGCCAGTCTCGCACCTCGTCGGCGAATGCCCGCTGATCGGCCGCGTCGCGGACGTCGAGCACGCGGGTGAGCACGGGACCGGACAGCGACGCGGCGGTCTCCTTCAGTCCCGCCGCGTCGATGTCGGCGATGGCGACCGGGGACCCGCGGCGGGAAAGATGTTGGGCGAGTGCGCGTCCGATGCCGGAGGCGGCGCCGGTGATCATCGCCGGGTGACCGGACAGGGGCCTAGTGTTTCGGGGCATCGGTGCTCCTGGTGACTGCGGTGCGGATGTGATCATCGATGAGGTCGGCGAGCGTCGGCCAGATGCCCTCGGGCAGATCGTGACCAAGGCCGGTCAGCGTGTGCAGGCGCGCGCCCGCGATGGCGCGGGCGGTGACGGCGCCACCGGTCGGCGCCACCATGAGGTCGCGATCGCCGTGCAGCACCAGTGTCGGTGCGGTCACCGCGCGGAGTTCGCGAGTCCGGTCACCGGACTTCAGGATTCCGGCGAGCTGGCGGCCGACGCCCGCCGCGGGCCGCGGGTCGCGATCCCACACGAGCGCCGCCGCCGCGCGCACCGCGGCCTCGTCGAACGGATAACCCGAGGACCCGATGTGCCGGTACATGCGGACGGCGGCGTCCACGTGCTCGGCGCGGGTGCGCGGCGGTTTGCCGAACATGCGGCGCCACGTCGAGAGCGCCGGGCGGCCGACGCGCGGCGCACCGGTGGTGGACATGACGGAGATCAGCGAGGCGACCCGCTCGGGATGGCGGGCGGCGACGGTCTGCGCGATCATGCCGCCCATCGACATGCCGACCAGGTGTACGGATTCCAGCTCGAGCGCGTCGAGCAGGCCGACGGTGTCGGCGGCCATGTCGCCCAGTTCGTACTGCTGGGGATGCCACCGCTTGCGCAGAAAGTCGAGCGGTCCCGGCGGCGGGAAGGCGAAATGCGTCGACTCGCCGACATCGCGATTGTCGAAGCGCAGCACCGGACGACCGCGTTCGACAAGCAGACGACACAGCCCGTCGGGCCACGCGTGCAGCTGTTGGCCGAGTCCGGCGATCAGGACGATCGGCGTCCCTTCGGTCGCGCCGAGGCGCTGGTAGGCGAGGCGGACGCCGCGACCGACGTCGACAAGACCTTCGCTCATGCGGTCACCTCGGCGGCCCGTGTCTCGGCCGGAACCGTGGGACGCGGCGTTCGCCTGCGCACGACCGCCCTGCCCTTCTTGGCGGGTACCAGCGCCACACCGCGGAAGTGCGCGCGCTCGTCCGGCGCGGTGCTCGGCACCAGCGTGAAATCCCTGAGCAGCGTGCGCAACACGACGTTCATCTCCATCGTGGCGAAGGCCGCGCCGATGCAGCGGCGCGAACCGCCGCCGAACGGGATCCAGGTGAAGGTGCCCGGTCGCACCCCGACGAATCGGTCCGGGTCGAAGGTGCGGGCCCTCGGGAAGAGCTCCTCGTTGTCGTGCATCAGCCGAATGCTCACCAGCACGTTCTGGCCCTTGGGTAGCGTCCAGCGTCCCAGTGTCATCGAGTCGGCGCGCACCTTGCGCGCGGTCGCGTCGATCACCGGCCGCACGCGCTGCACCTCGAGCAGTGTCGCTTCGCGCAGTTCCGAGCCGCCCGCGTCGACCTCGGCGACCAAGCGCCGCAGGATATCCGGGTGCCTGCGCAGCCGCTCGACGGTCCAGGCCAACGTCGTGGCGGTGGTCTCGTGCCCGGCGGTGAGCAGGGTGAGCAGTTCGTCGGCGATCTCGCCGTGCGTCATCGCGGAGCCGTCGTCGTAGCGGGCCTGCAACATCATCGACAGCACGTCGTCGCGGTCGCCCAGATCGGGGTCGGCGGCGGCGCGGGCGATGAGGCGCGCGACGATCTCGTCGTAGTGCTTGCGGTGCGCGGCGAAGCGAGCCCACGGCCCGTAGCGGCCGAGGAAGTTTCGCGGAACGGGCAAGGCGGCCAGCGCCGATCCGACGAGAACCAGCCGGGGCAGCAGGTCGCGCAACTCCTCGAACTCCCGGCCTTCCGCGCCGAACACCGCGCGCAGGATCACGTTCAGGGTGATCCGCATCATCGAATCCATCGTCGCGAACTCGACACCCGAGGGCCAGGTCGCCAGCTCGCGTTCGGTCTCCTCTTCGATGAGCGCCTCGTACACCGCGAGCCGCTTGCCGTGGAAGGGCGGGGTGAGCAACTTGCGCTGCTTGCGGTGTTCGGCCCCGCTCAGCGCGAAAAGCGAACCGGGACCGAGGAATTGGCCGAGGTTGACATCCAGGTTGTCCGCGACGTCGCTACCCGCGGTGAACAGCGCTTTGACCTCCGCGGGATCGGAGATCACCACGGTGCGACCGAATCTGGGCATGTGGACCGTGAACGCGGAGCCGTACTTGCGGCGCCAGTGTCGCCAGGCGCGGGTCCGGCCTGCCACGATCGCGAGGCTCTGGACGAGCGGCGGCGTGGAGGGTCCTTCGGGCAGTGTCACGGTGCTCATGCGCCATCTCCCAGCGTGGTACTTCGGCGTACCATTCGAACGGTACGCGCATGTACCGGCCTGTGGCAAGAGTCACATTACGGCTCAGCCCTGGCCGATGCCGACGACAGCGCCGGTGCGGGCGTCCACGTCGACCTCGACCTCCGAACCGTTGGCGCGGACCAGTTCGACCTGCCAGATCAGCAACCCGTCCCGGTTGGTGTCCAGCTCCATCTCGACCAGCTTCGCGCCCGGCTCGCGCTCCGCGGCGGCTTCCAGCGCGCGACCGGCGTCGAACGTGGCGGACTCGACCTTCGCCACGTCGTCGCTCGGCTCGTCGGATCGGCTCTGGGCCACGACCTGTTCACCGAGTTGGTCGACGAGCACCTTCACCTCGTTGCCGTCGGAGGCGACCTTGACGTCGAAGACCTGTTTGCCGTTGCTCGTCTCGATCTCCACGTCGAACGCGCGGCCGTTCGGCACGGCGTCGGCCGCGGTCCGCAGCGCCCGTTGCGCCGCCGAGATCGAGGCCGTCTCCACCGACTGCTGGCTCGCGGAGTCCGGGGTGGTCGTGGTGACCGGAGTCGCGATCGGAGTGGTCGGGCTCGCGGTCGGGCCGGTGTCCGCGTCGTCGTCACCGCATCCGGTGAGTCCCAGCGCGCATACCGCGACTCCGGCTCCCGCGATCTGTCGCCACCGACGCATCCCGCACCTCCCGGTCCGCACTACCCGCTCGTTTTCGCCCGCGTACCCGGCGGAGGTGGCACCAAACCGCGTCTCGGAATCCGCAGCCCGGTCGCGGACGGCGCGTCGTTGCCGAATAGGACGGGTTCCGCTGGGCACCATTGCTGATATGGGAGATCCGAGGTCGGAGCTGACTTACGTGGTCGAGATCTCGCTACCCGGCCGGCTGGAGGAGCGGTGGTGGCGGGTCAGCAACTCCGGCACGCCCGCGCAGACGGCGGCGGCGCTGTCGGAGTTGGCGACGCGGATCTACCGAGATCTGCTCGGGCCGGGCGCGGGCGGCCTGCACCGGGGCCGATGCTGGTATCACTGCCTGGTGTGCGGGCCGGACGGTGCGGTCATCGACGAGGTCGAGGGCTTGGTGCAGGCGTTCCTGCTGTCCGGGGAGTTGCGGACGGTGTCGGCGACGATCACCGCGCGGGCGCGTCGCCTGCGCGCCCGGCGGCGCGACATCGGCTGACGCCGATCACCGCGAGAATCCGGGAACCGGCACGGGATACGGATTCGGCGGCGGAGCGTCGGCGGCGTCGGCGACCCATCCCGCGACCACGGCCATCCCGCTCGGGCGGTGGACGGCGAGGA
The DNA here is from genome assembly GCF_001612615.1 of Nocardia amikacinitolerans NBRC 108937. Lineage (GTDB taxonomy): Bacteria > Actinomycetota > Actinomycetes > Mycobacteriales > Mycobacteriaceae > Nocardia > Nocardia amikacinitolerans. The sequence goes on from NZ_BDAU01000006.1 coordinate 142,547, forward strand.
AGCCGAACGGCCGGTCGAAGTCCAGCTCCAAGACGGTGGTGTGGCGCTGCTCGGGACGCGCCGGCGCGGCACCGACATTCATGGACAACGCGGTGACGGCCGCGGCCTCGAACCCCTCGCGGTCGAACTTGGCGAGCACGTCCTGGGCACCTTGGTCGATCGCCAGCGGAGTGGGCGAGATCCGGGGGAAATGACCCCTGCTCCGGTCGCTCGCCGCGCGCAACCCGAACAGTTCGGCATGCTTCATGAGGTCGTGTTGGGAGCGGATCGCGAAGGGCGGCAGGCGAACCTCGAGACGGTCGAGCTGTTCGCGGCCGAACACCTGCCGCGCGACCAGCCCCGGCGCGACCGGCCCCGCGTCGAGTCCGGTGCGGTACGGCACCGACCCGCCGAGCGCGGACAACCCGGTGGCGAGGACTTCGGCGGGACTGTCGGAGCCGATCAGCAGATGCACGTCGAGGTCGGCCTTCCCGGCGACCACCAACCGCGTCACCGGCCGTTCGTCGTCCAGCACGGCCACTGTGCGAAGGTCGTGGTCGGTGCGGGTGAGCGCGGAAAGTCGGCGTCCACGCCACGGACCGGCTTCCGGCGACATGACGGTGGCGCGGAACGGCAACCGCCAGCTCGTCTTCGCGGCGAGCGCGGTGGCCAGGACCAGCAGCGTGTCGGGGCTGACGGGCAGCGGGAATCGTTCGATCAAGCCCTTGGTGTGCCGTCGTGCCCACTCGTCGAGCGCGGGCTGACCGGTCAGCAGATCGACCGTGCCGACCGGCAGCGAGCTCAGCCACTCGTCGTGCAGCGGAAGGTCCCTTCGGACCCAGATACCGAGCGCGGCGGACAGGTCGACGGCGTCGGCGAGGATGCCGAGCGTCCGTAGTGCCGCCTCCTGCGCCGCCTCGGCGGGCAGGCCGACGGCGGCTTCCAGTTCCGATCGCGCGGGCCCGTCGGCCGCGGCGGCCAGTAGGGCAAGCAGCGGCCAGAGCCCGGCTCCGGAGACGACGAAGTCGCCGTCGCCTGCGGCGGCGCACCACCGTGCGGTCAGATCGTTGACGGCGCCCACGTGTGGCGTTGAAAAGGTCTGCACGGCACCACGATACGGATCCGAACGGTGACCCGCGCGCGTCGACGGGCCCCCGCGAACGCGATGGCAAGACGGCAGCGCTCCCGGCGTCTGGGGATGGACGGATCGGCCGGTGATCGCCGAGCGAACCCCCTCGGCGGACGGTCCGTCATATGCTGCCCGCGATCGCCGGAAAAAAAGTTCGGCCCCGGTGTCGATCCGCGGCGATCCCCGTTCGACCTATGGGCGAGAGGGTCCACGAGGGACCCACACAGCACAGGGAGACACATCATGAAGTACATGCTGATCATGCGCGCCACCGACGAGGCCTACAAGGCAATGGGCGACATCGATTTCGACAAGATGCTCGAGACCATGGGCCGGTTCAACGACGAGCTGATCCGGGCGGGCGTGCTGCTGGCCGCGGAGGGCCTCGAGGACGCCGCCGAAGGCGTCGTCGTCGACCACTCCTCGGAGACGCCCGTGGTCACCGACGGCCCCTACGGCGAGACCAAGGAGCTGTTCGGCGGCTTCTACATCCTCAACGTGGCATCGAAGGAAGAGGCCATCGAGTGGGCCAAGCGGATGCCCATCTCCGGACCCGGCTTCAAGACCGAGATCCGCCGCGTCCCGACGATCGACGAGTTCCCGCAGGACAACGTGTGGATCCAGAAAGAGCGGGCGTGGCGCGAAGCCACCGGCCAGCTCTGAGCGAGCCGACCCGCGATGGCCGACCGCACCGGCCGTGAGGCCGTCGCCGCCGTCTGGCGGATCGAGTCCGCGCGGATCGTCGGTGCGCTCGCGCGCTACACCGGCGATTTCGCGCTGGCCGAGGACCTCGCCCAGGAGGCGTTGGCCGAAGCGCTGGTGAACTGGCCGCGAGAAGGCGTGCCGCGCAATCCCGCCGGATGGTTGCTCACCGTCGGCAAGCGCCGCGCCATCGACGCGTTTCGCAGACGCTCGGCCCTCGACGAGAGGTACGCCGCCCTCGCTCACGAATTGGACGAGGGCGGCGCGGCCTCCGGTGGCGCGCCCGCCGAGCAGGTCGGCGACGTGCTCTGGGACCCGGACCAGATCGACGACGACGTCCTCGCGCTGATGTTCGTCTCCTGTCACGAGGTGCTGCCGCGGGAGGCGCGAATCGCGCTCACGCTCCGGGTGGTCGGCGGTCTCACCAGCGACGAGATCGCCAAGGCGTTCCTCGTCCCGACCGCGACCGTGCAGGCCAGGATCACCAGGGCGAAGAAGACGCTCGCCGCGGCGCGGGTGCCGTTCGCGCTGCCCTCGGCCGAGGAGCGGCGCGCGCGGCTCGGATCGGTGCTCAGCGTGATCTACGTGATCTTCACCGAAGGATCGACGGCCAGTTCGGGTGACGATCTGATCCGGTTCGACCTGGCGAGCGAGGCGCAGCGCCTCGCACGGGTGCTGGCCCGGCTGATGCCGGGCGAACCCGAGACGCACGGCCTGCTCGCGCTGCTCGAACTGACCGCGGCGCGGTTCCCCGCCCGCACCGGCCCCGACGGGCAGCCGGTACTGCTCGAACAGCAGGACCGACGACGCTGGGACCGCGGCGCGATCCGGCGCGGCCGCGCCGCCCTCGCCCGCGCGGAGCAGCTCGGCCGCGGTCTCGGCGCCTACGGCTTGCAGGCGGCGATCGCGGAATGCCACGCTCTCGCGTCGTCGGTGGACGAAACCGATTGGGAGCGCATCGTTCTCGTCTACGAGGCGCTCGGCAGACTCGCACCGTCACCGGTCGTCGACCTCAACAGGGCGGTCGCGGTCGCCATGGCGCAGGGACCCGCCGCGGCACTGCCGATCGTGGACGAACTGGTAACCGCTGGCGCGCTGGCGAATTCGCACCTGCTGCCGAGCGTGCGCGGTGAACTGCTCACCCGGCTCGGCCGCGCGGACGAGGCCCGCGACGAACTGAAGCGTGCGGTGCGGTTGTGCGCCAACGAACGGGAAAGGTCTGTGCTGGAAGACAAACTCGCGGCACTCGGTTGACGGTGTTCGTGCCCTACGGACCCCGGTCGATGAGCGCGAAAGCCTCGGCGCGCGTGCAGATCTCGGGCAGCTGGCGCAGCCACCAGGTGGCTCCGGCCCGCTCGTAAGCCTCCTGTTCCTTGTCGCGCTCCGGTGGGACGGCTACGGCCACCTCGTAGCCGGTGAGGTCGGCGCGATACTCCGCGATCACCTCGAGCATCTCGGTCAGTTCGCCGGGCGACGCTTCCGGGCACAAACCGTCGTAACGCGCGGCCCGGCGCAAGGGCGCGCCCCGCACGGACCGCGCCGCCACCCAGATCGGAATGCGGGGGCGCCGCACCGGACGGGGCAGGAAACGCAGGTCGTCGACGCGGTAGCGGGGACCGTCGTGCCGGACCTCGTCGCCGCTCCACAGCGCGGTGATCACGTGCAGGCCTTCGTCGAGCAACCGGGCCCGCTCGCGCGGCTCGGCGGCCTCGCCGAGCTTGCTCAATTCGCCACCGGTGTCCGCACCCGAGCCGACGCCGAGCACGAACCGGGCGCCGCTGAGCTGATCGAGCGCCACGGCCTGCCGGGCGACGTCGTGCGGCCGCCGCCGTGACAACGGCGTGACCCGCGGCCCGATCGTCACGCGACGGGTCGCGAGGGCCATGGCGGCCAGCGCGATCCACGCGTCGCACACCGCCAGCCCAGGCCGGTGCGGGCGAACCACGTGATCCCAGACGAAGACGCCGTCGAAGCCGGCCTGTTCCGCCTCCGCCGCGAGATCGGCCAGCACCCGCGGGTCGGCGAGCTCACCGAACGGCGGCAGATAGACCCCGTGCCGAAGGCTCATGGCGCCAGCATAGGCACCGACGGGACAGCCGATCTCACCCGAAACGTGTGAAGCGCCGCGGCCCTCGGCGGACTTAGCGTCGACCACGGCGGCGCACCGAAGAGCGGAGGAACACGCATGGCACACCCGAGCGCCAGGATGCGCGAGGTCGTCGCGAGTTGACCGACAGCGGGCGAGGGGAGAAGCGATCGCCTCGGACCGGGCAGGCGCGGAACGGCGAACCGCCGGCCGCGACCGCGGGAGCCTGGGCGATTCCGCGCGGCCTCATCGTGCTGCTTGCCGCGGCGAGCGCCGTGGGCGCCATCGCGGGTATCAAGGTCTTCGCGAGCATTCTCGCCCCCGTCTTCCTCGCGCTCATGCTGACCATCGCCGTCCAGCCCCTCCAGACCTGGGCGCGGCGACGCGGCTGGCCGCCCTGGGTCGGCATGGTCGTTGCCCTGATCGCTGTCTGGTCGATCTTGATCGTGCTGGTCGGCGCCCTCGTGGTGTCGGCGGCGCAGCTGGCCACCGAGCTGCCGAACTACGCCGACCGGGTCGACGAGCTGCTGGAGGGTGTGCGCCGCGCGCTGGCCGATGCCGGGGTCAACGCCGAGGAGATTCAGAACCTGCTGAGCTCGGTCGACATCGGCAAACTCGTCGACCTGCTGGAGGGGGCCCTGCGCGGTCTGCTCGCCGTCTTCTCCAATCTGTTCTTCGTGCTCGCGCTGCTGGTGTTCATGGCGCTGGACGGCATGGCCATCGGGGGGAAGATGGCGGTCGTCGAGCGCGTCCGGCCCGAAATCGCGTTCGCCATCGAGGCGTTCGCGCAGGGCACCAGGAAGTATCTGATCGTCTCGACGGTGTTCGGCCTCATCGTCGCGGTGTTCGACGGTATCGGGCTGTGGTTGCTCGGTGTGCCGCTCCCGGTCCTGTGGGCGCTGCTGTCGTTCATCACGAACTACATCCCGAACATCGGATTCATCGTCGGATTGCTGCCGCCCGCGCTGCTCGCCCTGCTCGACGGCGGCGTCGGGCTGATGATCTGGGTGATCGTGCTGTACAGCGTGATCAATTTCGTCATCCAGTCGGTGATCCAGCCGAAGTTCGTCGGCGACGCCGTGGGGTTGAGCGTGACGGTGACGTTCCTGTCGCTGGTGTTCTGGTCCTGGGTGCTCGGCCCGCTCGGCGCGCTGCTGGCCATCCCGCTCACCCTGCTGGCCAAGGCCGCGCTGCTCGATATCGACCCGGCGACGCGATGGGCGAACGTCTTGATCGCCGACAAGGCCCCGGAGGTCGAGGATTCGACAGCCGACGAGGAACGGACCTGACCCGCGATCTCACCCGCAACGTGTGACGATCGAACGGCGGCGCGACTCTAGCGTGGCCGGATGAGCACAGTCCTCGGCGAGTTGCTTCCACTGGCGGTGGGAGTCGCGATCTCGCCGATTCCGATCGTGGCCGCGATCCTCATGATCCTGTCGAAGAACGCGGCGGGCGCGGGCAGCGGATTCGCGGTCGGATGGGTCGCGGGCATCGTGGTCGCGACCTCGGTCGTCGCGCTCGTCGCGGGTTCGCTCGGCGTATCCACCGACCGCGAGCCGTCGGCGGCCGCCTCGTTCGTGGGTCAGGGTGGCCCTCGGCGTCCTGCTGCTGGTGCTCGCGGGGCAGCAGTGGCGCAACCGGTCGGACACCGCGACGCCGGGCTGGATGCGGGCGATCGACCAGCTCACGATCGAAAAAGCGGCCGGATTGGGCGCGGCACTGGCCGCGGTCAATCCGAAGAATCTGCTGCTGTGCCTGTCCGCGGGGGTCGCGATCGGTTCCAGCGGTCTCGGGGCGGGGGAGAAGGTGGTGGTCGTCGTCGTCTTCACCGTGCTCGCCGCCGCGAGCGTGCTGGTCGTGGTGCTCGGTTACGCCCTGGCCGCCGACCGGGCGCGCGGCGTGCTCGACGACACGCGGGTGTGGCTGCAAACAAACAACCACGCCGTGATGGCGATCGTGCTGCTTGTGATGGGCGCGGTCGTGCTCGGCAAAGGCATCGGCGGACTGTAGAGAGGGGCGGCGGTGACGACGGGCTGGCCGGTTTTCGAGCCGCCGCAGGGCCTTACGCGTGTCGGATTGGGCGGCGGCTCAGGCGTCTTTCGCGACGCGGAAGCCGAGGTTGCCGGTCGAGGAGACCGGCTCGCTGCCCTGGCGGGCGGACACGCGATACCGGCGGCAGTAGGACAGGTGGCAGAGGTAGGAACCGCCGCGCATGACACGTCCGGCTCCCCTGGTGGGGCCGGTCGGGTTCTGCGCGGGGCTGTGCCGGTAGTAGCCGGGAGAGAACCAGTCGGCGCACCATTCCCACACGTTGCCGGTGACGTTGTGCAGCCCGAATGCGTTGGGCGCGAAGGCATCGACGGGCATGGTGCCCAGGTGCGCCCCGGGATCGGTGCGGGGAAACCTGCCCTGGAAGACGTTCATCCTGCGTTCGCCGTCGGGCTCGAGGTCAGGTCCCCAGGGAAACGGATCGGTGGAACCGGCGCGCGCCGCGTACTCCCACTCGGCTTCCGTCGGCAGGCGCGTGCCCGACCACGTGCAGAACGCCTGGGCGTCCTCCCACGAGACATGAACCACCGGGTGGTCGAGGATGTCGTCGACACTCGAATCCGGCCCGAACGGGTGCCGCCAATCCGCCCCCTCCATCTGCCGCCACCACGGCGCGCCGACAACGCTCCTCGTCGGCGGCGTGTCTTTCGGAAGCTGGCCCGCGAAGACGAACGACCAGCCGTAGCGTTCGGCGTCGGTGCGGTACCCGGTGGCGTCGACGAAAGCCGCGAAACTCGCGTTGGTGACGGCGTATTCATCGATGGCGAACGAGTCGACGGTCACCTCGTGGCGGGGACCTTCACCGTCGCCCGGATAGGCCCACGCGCTGTCGTCGCCCATGAGGAACGTCCCGCCGGGAAGGGACGCCAGCGAGGCAGAAGCCTGGCCGCCGCTCACCACCCCGGTCGCGGCGTCGCTTCGAGCGTTCCGTCGAGCGGTTGGCGCACAGCAGCCCGCGGCCTGATTGCCGGTGTGTTCCATGGCCGTCCTCTCCCACGTCCGGGCGGGCTCGGGCCCGCCGGGAATTGGCGCCGAGTTGTCGACGACGACCTCGAGATAGTAGCTCGAAGTGTGCTGGCATTTGCCGAATCGGCGCACGTCGACGCTGCGCGACCAGCCATCGGCCCCCAGCTTCGCGCCCCGGTGCAGCCGCACCGACGCAGCGCCTGCGGGTGAACCGGCACATGTGGCGCGTCCGCTTCGTAAGCGATCCAGCCCGCAGGTGAGGCCCGGAGCCAGCCCGGTTCAGGCTGCGTCGGTGTGGTGGCTGGTGAAGTTGACTCGAGTGTCGTCGGCGTCGAGGGCGATGTTGAGGGTGGCGTCCAAGGCGTCGGCGAGTTTTGCGAGCAGGGGGAGGGTCGGCACGGTGTCGGACCCTTCGATGCGCGAGATTTTGGCTTGGGTCAGGCCCGCCCGTTCAGCGAGATCGGCCTGGGTGAGCCCGAGTTCGGTGCGGCGGTCGTAAACGGCTTTGGCCAGTGCCATGGAGAGCCGGATTTCCCGGCGAGCCTCGGTGACATCCTCGGGTTCGGTGTAGCCCTCGGCGATTTTGCGCTCCCGGAGGGTCTTCCAGCGTGCGTGGCTCATCGGTCCAGTTCTCCTCTCTCGATCGTGCGGACGAATTCTTCGTGTGCCGGTTCGTGTTCTGCCTGGCAAGTCTGCTGGGCAAGCTTCGCACGTTTGACCTCGGCATCTTCTCTCATCCGGGTCTTGCGGAAGACCGTCAGCAGGACGGCTCGTCGCCCTGGTGCAAGCCAGTAGGTGATACGAATGGCGGCACCTTCCAGCGTTGGCCGCAGTTCGCGGACTCCGTCGCCGAGGTGTCGTGCGTAGGGCTCACCAAGCGAGTCTGCTTGCTCGGCGAGTAGGCCCACATATTCGTCGATCTTGAGGAAGTGCCTGACTGGCAGCGCCTGTAGCCAGTCCCGAACCTCTGGCTCGATCTCGATGGTGAACAGTTCGCCCACGACGAGCACTGTATATGTCGTTGACAACATATCGCAAGGGTGGCGTCGACTAGAACGGGAATCTGTCGCCGAAGCTCGGATGATGACTGCGGCTCGCCCGAGTCGATGCCTTGGTGTAGCACACTTCCTGGCCTGGTCGTTGGCCCAGTATCCCTCAGCACCTTTGCTGTCGTCCGCTAGGCGGGGTGGCGCGCTACCTTCGATTGAGTCCTCGACGCACCGGCTTCGTGCTTGGATGCAAATCCAACAGAAACCTGCCATATGAGGTGCTTCTTCCGTCCGTCAGATGTCCCTCGCTACCGGCATCCTGACCTATTTTTGCGACCTGCGCTCGGCCTCGGAGTCAATGAAAGCACCAACGGGATTCGTCTCGGTCCGCATGGCAACAAACAGCGCGGCGCGGTCAGATTGCGGCGAAGCCGGTCCGTAGGTCGGCGAGGATGTCGTCGATGTGCTCGATGCCGACGGCGAGGCGGACCAGGCCCGGGGTGACGCCCGCGGAGAGTTGTTCTTCGGGCGTGAGCTGGGAGTGGGTGGTCGAGGCCGGGTGGATCACCAGCGAGCGCACGTCGCCGATGTTGGCGACGTGGCTGTGCAGAGTCAGTGCCTCGACGAAGCGCTTGCCCGCGTCCACTCCGCCCGCCAGTTCGAAGCCGATGACCGCGCCGACGCCCTTGGGCGCGAGCGCGCGGCCGCGTTCGTACCACGGCGAGGAGGGCAGACCGGCGTAGGACACCGAGGTGACCTCGGGGCGCGCGACCACGAATTCCGCTACGGCTCGGGCGTTTTGGACGTGCCGCTCGATGCGCAGGCTCAGTGTTTCCAGGCCCTGGCTGATGAGGAACGCGTTGAACGGCGAGATGGCCGCGCCGAGATCGCGCAGCAGCTGCACGCGGGCTTTGAGCGCGTAGGCGGGCGCGCCGAGGTCGGCGTAGCGGACGCCGTGGTAACTGGGGTCGGGTTCGGTGAAGCCGGGGAATCGGCCGCCGGTCCAGTCGAACGTGCCGCCGTCCACGATCACGCCGCCGATCGCCGTGCCGTGACCGCCGAGATACTTGGTCGCCGAGTGCACCACGATGTCGGCGCCGTGCGCGAGCGGCTGGATCAGGTACGGCGTCGCGACCGTGTTGTCGACGAGCAACGGGACGCCCGCGTCGTGCGCGACTGCCGCGATGCCGGGGATGTCGAGGATGTGGTTCTGCGGGTTGGAGATCGTCTCGCCGTAGAGCGCCTTGGTGTTCGGCCGGAGCGCCGCGCGCCACTGATCGAGGTCGTCCGGATCGTCCACGAACGACACCTCGATGCCGAGCTTTGGCAACGAGTAGCGGAAGAGGTTGTACGTGCGCCGTACAGGCGCGGGCTGGACACGATGTGGTCGCCCGCACCGGCGATATTGAGGATCGCGAAGGTCTCCGCGGCCTGCCCGGAAGCCAACAGCAGCGCGGCGACACCGCCTTCCAACGCCGCGATGCGTTGCTCCACCGCGTCCTGGGTCGGGTTCATGATGCGGGTGTAGATGTTGCCCGCTTCGGTCAGTCCGAACAGCGCGGCCGCGTGCTCGGTGTCGCGGAACGTGTACGAGGTGGTCTGGTAGATCGGCAGCGCCCGCGCGTTGGTCGTGCCGTCGGGCACCTGGCCGACGTGGATCTGCTTGGTTTCGAAGCTCCACGCCTGGGTGGGGTCGGCGGGCTGCGGGGATTCGGTCATCGAGTGCTCCAGTGCGAGAGGGGGTCAGGCGGTGATCAGCGTGGTCTCGACCGGCGTCGGCGCGGTCGAGAGATCCAGGACCGGACAGTGCGCGTCCACGGCTCGCTGGAGTTCGGCGTAGCGTTCGGCGGGCTCCGGTCCGGTGATACGGACCGTGACGCGCACGGCCTGGAAGCCGGGACGGACGGTGTCGTCGATGCCGAAGAAGCCACGAACGTCCAGGTCGCCCTCGGCCGCCACTGCGATGTCGTCGACGGTGATGTCGAGCCGCTGCGCCCAGAACCGGTAGGTGACGACCTGGCAGGCGATCAAAGTGCTTGCGTTCGCTGTCACGGCTACCGACGGTAGGAACCGGCCCGCCTCTTGACGAGGTTTACATTCCCGGTGAGCCGAAAGGTAGCTACCTCAGCGGTGCCCGCCGGAGTGATCGTGGGAGCAGGTGTCGGTGCGGCGGCCGTCAGCGGAGGTGGACGCCTGCCCCGCGCCGTGGCCTTCCAGAGCCGCGAACGGTCCGCAGTGGTGGGCGGTGATCCAGACGTGGACCATCGGATTGCCCGCGCCGGGATTGACCGAGTTGGGCGGGCAGTTGCCCTGTGCGTCGGTGACCCCGGCGACCTGAGGTCCGTTGTCGCCGGCCCGCCAGCAGAGGTTGTCGTGGACGTGCCACTGCATCAGCGGCCCGGCGTAGTCGACCAGCTCGGGGTCATCGATTTTCTTGCTCTTGGCGATGTACATCGCCGAGACCAGGGTTCGCTTCGCGCCGTCGACCCGGTAGACCAGCGACTCGGGGTGGGTGGCGTCGAGGAATCGGTCGTCGCGGATGTAGCCGGTGTTGATGTAGTGCTCGTAGCCGGTGGCCGCGTCGCCGATGGAGCGGAAGCCCAAGGCGCCGATGGAAGCGACGTCGGCGAATGCGGGCAGCTGATCGAGGGTGCTGCGAATCAGGGCGGCCGCGCGCTGCTCCTGTTCGGCGGTCACGCCGGGCACGCCGGACAGATCGATCGGGGTCGCCGGATCGAACGGCCGCGGCCATGCGGTGCCGGTCCCGTGGTCGGTGTGGTCGCCGGCGGCATGGGTGTGGGCGTCATCGCCGTGGCTGTGCACATGTCCTGCGCCGCCCAGCATCGCCGCGACCGCGAGGACGCCGGCCAGACCGGCGGCGATCGCGGTCGGCGCCGTGGGCAGTGTCGCCCCGGGACGCACCAACGCGACGGTCGCACCGGCGATCGCGAGCAAGCCAAGCACCGCGCATGTGCTGTCGAGGAACTGAGGCGCCTCCGCGGTGCCGAGACCGTCGGGCCACGGCAACCCCGCGAAGCGGGTGTACCCCCAAATCGCCACCGCGACCAGGTTCACCCCGATCACCGTGGCAGGCACGACCTTTCGCGTGCTCACCGACGCCAGCAGCCCGGCCGCGCACTGCGCTGCCGCCAGCACGACCATCAGCCGGGCAAGGGTGGCGTGCTCGGTGTGCAGTCCCGCGGCGAACAGGTGCAGCGCACCCGCCCCGACCGACGCCACACCACCGAGCAGCAGGAATCCGTTGCGCCCACCAGCCATGCGCGATCTCCTCTCGTCTTCCGCGGATGCTACTGCGCTGAGTCGAACTCGCGCGCCCACAACTCGTGAGAGAACTCTGTGGGTTCCGCGCCCGGCGCTTTCGGCGCCGCCCCTTGGTCGCTCAGTTCTGTAGTACCCGAACCTTGTCGGTCGATGCGACGGCCGGGGGAGTGTCCTCGGCGTTCGCGCGCATCGGATCCAACGCCGGATCGATGTCGATCGTGTTGCGCAGCGGACGATTCGGCAGCAGCGCGGTGGCGATCAGCGCGACGACCGTGGCCAGCGCGGCGATCAGAAAGATGCGGCCGGTCGCGTCGCCGTAGGAGGTGCGCACGATCGTCGCGACGGGCCCGGGCAGCGCGTCGAGATTCAGGTTGCTGCCGCCGGAGGCGCCGGTGTGGATGCCCAGCTTGGCGAATCCCTCCGTGGACAGCTCGCTCACCCGGGTGGCCAGCACCGAACCGAGCACCGAGACGCCGATCGCGCCGCCGAAGGTGCGGAAGAACGCGACGCTGCTGGACGCCGCGCCGATGTTGTGCACGCTCACCGTATTCTGCACGGCGAGAACGAGATTCTGCATCATCATGCCGACGCCGAGCCCGACGACAACCGTGTACGCGCACACCAGCCACAGGTTCGTCGCGTGATCGATGGTCGACAGCAGCGCGAATCCGACCACGAGGAGCGCGCCGCCCGCGACCACGAACCGCTTCCACTTGCCGAAGCGGGTGATCAGCTGTCCGGAGCCGACGGAGGCGATCAGCATGCCGACGACCAGCGGGATGCTCAGCACGCCCGCCGCGGTCGGGGAGTAGCCGCGCGCCGTCTGGAAGTACTGACCGAGGAAGGTGGTCGCGCCGAACATGCCGACGCCGACGGCGACCGAGGCGATGATGGCCAGGCCGGTTGTGCGTTCGGTGACGATCGGCAGCGGGATGATCGGCGACTCGGCGCGAGCCTCCACCCACACGGTCGCGACGAGCAGCAGCACACCCGCGCCGACATACAGCGCCGACTCCCGCGAGACCCACTCGTAGTAGCCCGCCTTGCCCGCGAACGACACCCAGATCAGCAGCACCGAAACGCCCGCGGTGAGCAGTGCCGCGCCGAGCCAGTCGATCGAGACGCCCGCCTTGCGTTCGGTGGGCAGCCGCAGGGTCCGGTGCAGCAGCACCAAGGCGATCACGGCCAGCGGCACGCAGACGAAGAAGCACCAGCGCCAGCCGAGCGGGCTGTCCACGATGACGCCGCCGAGGATCGGGCCGCCCGACATCGACACCGCCATCACCGCGCCCATGTAGCCGGAGTACCTGCCGCGTTCGCGCGGCGCGACGATGGTGCCGATGATCGCGACGGCCAGCGCCGTCAACCCGCCCATGCCGACGCCCTGGATCACCCTGGCGACCAGCAGCAGCGCCACATTGTGGGCGAATCCCGCGACGATCGAGCCGATCACGAAGATGACGATCGCCGACTGCACGAGCAGCTTCTTGTTGAACAGGTCGGCGAACTTGCCCCAGATCGGCGTGGACGCCGCGTTGGCCAGCAGGGCCGTGGTGATGACCCACGCGTACGCCGTCTGGGATCCCTCGAGATCGCCGATGATCGTGGGCAGCGCGGTGGCGACGATCGTGGTGCTCAACAGGGCGGTGAACAGCGCGGCCAGCAGGCCGGTCATCGCCTCGAGGACCTCGCGATGGGTCATCGCGGCCGGATCGCGCCGCGCGGGCGTCTCGACTGAACTAGACATCTGCTCCCTGACTCTCCTTCGAAACCGGCTGGGGGTGCGCCGTTCCCGCGTGCTGCGCGTGCGTGGCGAGCGAATTCCTGAGCTTGCGTACCGACTCGCAGGCCTGCTCGGCCTCGTCCTCGCTCCAGTCGGCGAGGGCGGTTTGCAGTCCGCGCGCCCGCGACGCACGGACTCGGCCGAGCAGGTCGCGGCCTTCGTCGGTGACCTGGATGACGGTGGCCCTGCCGTCGCTCGGGTCGGCGTGGCGGCTGATGTAGCCGGCGGCGACCAGTTCGGTGACGTGCCTGCTCAGCGCGGACGCGCTGATGCACAGGTCGATAGCCAGGTCGCCCTGGCGGCACGGGCCCTTCGATTCGAGCGTGCCGAGCACGCCGATACCGCCCGGCAGTAGTTGTCCTTCCTCCGGATGAAGAAGGGCGATCCGGATGGCCCTGCCGATCAGGTAGAGCTCCTTGATCAGGCTTTGCGCCGTATCGGGTGACACCGGCATATCCGCTCCCCGCACGAGATCAATTGCTTGCAGTCAGCAACTATATTTCAATTGCTTGAGCTAAGCAACTAAATATTCGACTTCGGGTTGTCGGGGGAGCGGGCTACGGTGGGTACCGCACTCGTGGACCGATCGACTCTCGGGAGGCGTCTTGCGCACCATCGCCCGCGTACTGCTCGTTCTGCTGGCCGTCGCGTGCGGCATGGTTGTCGCGCTGCCCGTGGCGGTGGGAGCGCCGAACGCGGCGAGCATCGATGACGCCAGCGCCCGCAAGATCGACGAGCTGCTTGCTCTGCGCGCGACCGTTCCCGGTGCGACCAAGGGCGAGCTGATCGAGCTGCTGTCGAGTCGCTTCCTCGGCACGCCCTACCAGGCGAACATGTTGGTCGGCTCCGCGACCCAACCGGAGCAGCTGGTCGTCGACCTGCGGCAGGTGGACTGCTTCACCTATCTCGACTACGTCGAGGCGCTGACCAGATCCGCGGACCGCGACCAGTTCGTCGCGAACCTGATCGAGACCCGCTACGCGGGCGGGCAGGTCGACTTCCAGCACCGTAAGCACTTCTTCACCGACTGGGCGCACACGCCTCGAATCGCCGCGACCGACATCACCGCCTCACTGACCGCCGCCGCGAGCACCGTCGGCAAGCAGCTCAACGCGAAAGGTGATGGGGGAATATATCTTCCGGGGCTTCCGGTGGTCGCCCGCGACATCACCTACATTCCGAGCGCCGCGGTGGACGAGCACGTCATCGGCCAGCTCCGCACCGGCGACTACATCGGCGCGTACGCCGACCAGCCCGGCCTGGACGTCACCCACGTCGGCATCTTCGTGACGACGCCCAACGGTCCGGTCTTCCGGAACGCGTCCTCGCTCGCCGCGAACAACCAGGTGGTGGATTCGCCGTTGCTCGATTACGTGCGGTCGACGCCGGGGATCGTGGTGCTCCGGCCGCAGTAGTGCTTGGTTCGCCGGAGATGACTCGGGTCCGTCTCGGCTGTGGGTGCGGCTCAGCCGTGCGGTCTGCGGTGGAGCCGGTGTAGTTCGCGCATCGCGCCCGCCAGTTGCGGGGCCGGACCCTCGGTGGGGACGCCCGGTGCGACCTCGTTGATCGGCAGCGATCGCACCGGCGCGGGCGGTATGCCCATCTCGCCGAGCCATTCGGTCAACTGCGCCGCCGAGCTCGCGTAGACGATGCGACCGAGACCGGCCCAGGCGTGCGCGGCCGAACACATCGGGCAGTGCTCGCCGGAGGTGTAGACGGTCGCGGCCGCGCGTTCGGCGGAGGTGAGGTTCGCGATCGCCCAGTGCACGAGCTCGAGCTCCGGGTGCCGCGTCGGATCGCCGCCGCCTTCCTCGTTCCGCGCCTCGGCCACGACCCGGCCCGCACTCACGAGCAGCGACCCGAACGGCGCGTTCCCGCCGTCGAGCGCCTCCCGCGCCAGGTCCACACAGCGCCGCAGGCACGCCATATCGGCATCATCGACCATGGTCCGAGCCTAGGCCCTGTCTCGAAGCCCCATCCTGCGCCGCCGCCGATCTCACCCGGCTTCGGTCCCGGACGGGTCGTCTGTAGTGGAATCCTGACTGTCACCGAAGGTCGGTCTGGCGTGTACGTAACTATGCGAGGCGGACGTCGGCGGTGGCGAGGCCGAAGACCTTGCGTCCAGCGGACTTCGCGACGATCACGACAACCGCCGTCTTGGTCTCGGGGTCCACCGATTTCACCCGACCGGTGAATTCGACGCTCCCGGCGGAGGAGGCTTCGATGACCGTGTAGTTCGAGAGCCGGACGGCATACCTGGTCACGGCCCCTGGATCACCGAGCCACGCGGTGACGAATCCGGCTCCCAGACCCATGGTCAGCATGCCGTGCGCGATGACATCGGGCAGACCCGCCAGCGCGGCGGTTTCGGCGTGCCAGTGGATCGGGTTCGCATCGCCGGCGACCCCGGCGTAGTTCACCAGATCCCCTCGCGTCAGCCGCGCGATCCGAGCGGGAAGTTCGTCGCCGACGGCGATGTCGTCGAATCGAATTGCGGTGCGCGGGACACGCGTCCGGGAGATCGCGGAATGTCGTGGGCGGATTTCCGGCGCCAAATTCGTATCGGTCTGCTCGGTCGCGGCCGAGGGCGTGGTCCGAGAAGGCACGTCGAGACCGTGCATGACGACCCGCTCGACCGCGGCGCCGATGCCGTCGTCGACGTCCTCACCGGTGATGCCGACGACGGTCGTGTGCATGATCTGCACCACCTCACCGCTTTGGTCGGTGAAAGTGTTGGTGATGGTGAGCAGGTCCTTGCCCGCTACGCGGCGAACCGAAGCGAGTTCGACGTCGCTGACCAACCGATCACCGGTGAGCACCGGCTTGTACATCTCGAAGACCTGATCGGTCTGGACGAACATGTCGTAGTCGGCGAGGACGGTCTCGAGCAGCCGGCGGTTGGCCAGCATCGCGGCGGTCGAGATGAACGTCGTCGGCGCAACCAAACCGGAGTATCCGAGCTCGCGGGCGGCGTCTTCGCTCCAATGCGCCGGATGGAAATCCTGCACCGCTCGCGCGTATTCGCGGATCTTCTCCCGACCCACCTCGTAGTAGTCGTCCACGCGATAGCGATGTCCCACCAGCTCGGCCACCTCGAACGTTGCTTCCACCAGACCACTCCTCCTGCCGGCATTCCTCGGATCTCGTTCTCGGCATCCGCAGAACCCGTTTCACGAACGGACCCCACCCTTCCACATCACACAGGGTCCATGCCTGTCGTCCGGGTTCGTGGATATGTCGAGGCCGCCGTCGACGGGATGATGGGGCGGCGTGGCGAACCACGAATGGTTCGGATCCAGTTGCGTTGTGCCGCCAGCTATTCCGGAGCGAAGACGATGCCGAGGGGCTGTCGTCGTCTACGCGGGTCAGTGCGACGTGCGCCGAGCGGCGCCAGCGCCTCGGCGCTGGCGAGGAGGGTTCGGCGTGGTAGACCAGTTTCTTGTGGCCCGTGAGGCTCAGGGGAGCCCACATCACGTGGACTCCCCTCGGACTCGGCCCGGCTCGAACGGGCTGCCACCCACTCTGACCCGCCTGGTCCGGTTCAGCGGTGACCCACCTATTGTCGAACGCGCGGTAATGCCGATGAGCGCGAGGATGTCGGCCCTCGCCTTCGTTGTTGATCCAGGTGGTGGTTGCCAATGAATCGGAGGGCGCACCAGCCGCGTAGTGGGTGGTCGTCGAATAGTCAGAATGGTTGTCTGACATGGCTTTACAACGCGAGCGCATGCCAGCATGGCAGCATGGGGCCCATGACTCCAGTTCCGGAAGGCACGGCGCTTCCCGTCGATCCCGCGCGGACGTCCAGCTATGACAGCATCGCCGAGGGGTATACCGCCGAGAACGAGAACAGCCTGCTGAACGCCTATTACGAGCGGCCGGCGATGCTGGAGCTCGCCGGGGACGTGAGCGGTCGGCGGATTCTCGACGCCGGGTGTGGGTCCGGTCCACTATTCGCTGAGCTGCGCGATCGGGGCGCCATCGTCACCGGTATCGACGCGAGTGCCGGGATGTTGGAGCAGGCTCGGCAGCGCTTGGGCGCCGACGCGGACCTGCGGATCGCCGACCTCGCGTGCCCGCTGCCATTTCCCGACGACGCGTTCGACGACGTCGTCGCATCCCTGGCGCTGCACTACCTGCCGGACTGGGGGCCGACGCTCACCGAGCTGCGACGCGTCCTGAAGCCAGGCGGTCGGTTCATTGCCTCGGTTGAGCATCCGTTCGCCATCTGGATCGCCGAGCGCTCGGCCGGGGAGAAGACCGACTACTTCCGGACGCGCGAGCGGATCGAAGAGTGGACCATGGGCGGGCAGACCACCCGGTTGAGTTTCTGGGACCGGCCACTGCACGCGATGACCGACGCCTTCACTGCGGCAGGCTTCCGCATCACTGTCATCAGCGAACCGCCACCCGCGCCTACAGCCCGCGACCTATTTCCCGAGGTGTTTCGCGAAGTCATCGGCGACAGCTTCCTGGGCTTCCTGTTCTTCGTCCTACAGACCGGCTAACCACCGCGGTCTCGCACCGTCGAAGCAGCACAGCGGCGATCCCGCTCATATGGTGTATCCGGAAGCGCCGCATTTCGAGCGTTCAATCGTTGGTCTTCGCGGCGGGGACGCGGCCGAGGTCGCGGTCTTTGAGCCGGTAGCTGTCGCCTTTGTCCGGCCGAGCTTGATGAGCTCTGCCTGCAGATGCCGGGCTATCGCCCGGATCGGCATCGCCTCGGCCCGATGCAAACGACGGATCTCCGCCCAGTCCTCCACGTTGAGCACCTCATGATTCGTCACGGGCGGGTCAAAGTTCGACCGAAACCACCGGGATCCGGTTTTGCTCGGCCGAACATCTGGCGTTTGATCATCTTGATCCGTTGACGTGTCCCTCGACCGGTCCGCTGCTCCAGGGCAGCGTCAAACCCGCAGTGACAGCATCGAAGTCGCGGCGCAGGCCCCGGCTATCAGCCGCTACCGAGACCAACTCCTGCCCACCTCCCGCGCACCCGACGTCGTCTGAGTCCGCGAATCTCTCCGTGCTCGCTTGCGCGCCGCCGTCCTCAAATCTCGAGACCCGGCCATCCTCGGCTGGTGGATAGCCTCCGTAGACGGCCGCGACGTGGGCGGCCTATCTTGTCGCTGGAACGAGATTCGTCGCTGTACGCACAGGTGCGAGCCCAACTCGCCGTACTGGACCGGGATCTGACCGGTCGATGAGGAAGGGGCCGCGGTCGATGACCGTCGAGTCGCCCCTGGAATCGGCGGGTGTTGCCATGCTGCGTGCGCTGATAGAACGGTGTGAGATCCCGCAACGGAAGGAACCCAATGGGGCGATCAATTCCCGCGACTGCCGCGCCGGTACGCCGCACCCTGGTTGTAGCGCTGATTGCCGCGGCGATTGGGGCGCCGAGCGCGGTGACGGCGACTGCCGAGGCGCCGCCGACTCGGGATGACGGCTTTTGCATCGATGAGGGGACGCGCGTGCGCAACGGGTTGCGCGTCAGTGACCCCAGTTGCATTCATGACCACGGCCGCTTCCACAATCACGAGCGCTTCCATATTCCGCCGACTCATTCTTGAACCCGGCTACCTCCCGAAGGTTGGGGCTTCATGACCATAGACGCGCACGCGGTGCAAGGTCAGGTGCCCCGGTAGAACTGTAGGTTGCGCTCATCCGAGGTTTCCAGAAACGCAGGGACACCGGCCTGCTCGGCGGCTTGCATGCCGGGCAATACGATGGCTTTACCAAAACCCTTGCCTTGCACCGATAGCCGCAGCCCCGTCCGTGTCGGGATGCGTCCACACCGCCACCGCGTCACCATCGTCGGCGACCCAGACCCGACCGTGTTTCAACCCGACGTGTCCTACCAACAGCCGCTGCATCGCGCTCACTCGTTCGGATGCCACCACATGACGTAACCAGGGATAGTCGGCAAAAGCCCCTCCCAACGTCTCGATAGCACGGGGTGTCAACATCGCGCCAATGCTGGATCGGGCACATGGACCTGGGCACACCGCTGTCGAGTGCGCACCGCTGTGCGATCCTGCCGTTGGTCGGGCGCAACAGGCCCGCAATGTATTTCGGCGGCGATCTCGGTGATGTCGGGCCGGTTCTGTGGCTTGGGATCGGCGGTCGCGGCGGCCAGGTCGGCGCGGTGACGTGCCACGGTGCGCTCGACCGCTTCGCCGAGGTTGTGCCAGATATGCCATCGATCGGCCACCTGCAGCGCCTGTGGCGCTCCAGCGGCAGCGCCCTCGGCGTAGGCACCGGCCCGGTCCCGGCAGACGATCTCCACGCCCGGGTGGGCTCGCAACCACGCCGCGAGGGTCTCGGCGGTCCGATCGCCGAGTACCTCGATCGGGCGGCGGGTCTGCATATCTATCAGGATCGTTCCGTATTGGTGCCCGCGACGCAGGGCGAAGTCGTCGTCGCCCAGCACCTGCGGAACCGAATACAGCGGATCGGACAACGCCCGGATCTGGCGCAACGTCATCCGGCTCACGGTCGCGGCCAGCTGCCGGGTCAGCCGCTCTCCAGCGCGGCCCGCCCAGTGCCAGCGCGACCGCGCACAACGCCCGCTGCAAGATTAGTGTCCGGCGAGCGTGCCTGGCCGCCAGCCGCGGTATCGGCTCGGCGAAAGTTGTTTTGCCGCAATCGAAGTTGTCACAGAACAGCCTGCGGACCCGCAGCTCGATCAGGACCTCGCGGCCGGTGATCGAGGTGTCGGACAACCGCCGCTGATAGCGGCTGTGGACTCGCCCGGACGGCGTCCCGCAGGCGGGGCAGCCAACCGGATCCACACCGGTAGCGGCCTCGATTCGTACCGTCGAACCCGCCGCTCTGATCACCTTGATCTGCAGACCGTCAAGATGCGGGAACAGGACCCTCAGCGGAGCAAGATCAGAACACCCGCGACATGATGATCTATCATCCGCCCCTTCGCATCCCGAATGGGTCAATCACGAAGTCTGTGCCAGATCCAGAATCTCACCGAACTCGACAATCCATTGTTTCAAGCGCGGACGGTCGCCAGTTGTGCGTCCAGCTCCCGGACAGCCGGGGAGGTGGGAGCCGCCGCGTGCAGCGCATCTCTGGTTGCTTGGACCTCGGTGGCCAACCGTGCAGACCCATACGCGGTGGCGATCGTGCTCGTCGCGCCTGTGATGGCGGCGGATTCCTCGATGTGTCCGGCTTGGCACAGGGAGGCGGCCAGTCCGATGTCGGCGAATCCGCGCGAGAGGGCATAGGAGGGGTCGATCAGGTCCACACAACGGCGGGCGGCGTCGACGGCGGGTTGTTTGTCACCGAGTTTCACCAGGCATTCCGAGCTGAATCCGGCGTGGATTGCCGGATCGAACACGTAGGTGGGCAGCGTGGCGTCGGCGTGGGCGATGAGGTCGTCGGCCTCGGCGAGTGCCGAGCGGCATTCGCGTGTTTCTCCGCGTTCGGCGTGGGCCTCGGCCGCCATGTCCAGGGCATAGGCGGCTAGCAGTCGATCTTGGGCTTGCTCGGCCCACCAGCGGGCAGCGGCGGCGTGGTCGACACCGAGCCCGGGTCGCCCCTCACGGGTTGCGGCAAGCGAGGCATTGCACAGCACCAGCGCGGTCAGTGCCGGATCTCCGGCGTCGTCGGCAGCGGTGCGAGCCACTTCGTAATGCGATGTCGCCGCCCGGATGTCGCCCGCATCGTATGCCTGCCAGCCGATCACCCGTGCCAGCTGTGCACGTACGGCGAACAGTCGTGGTTTGAGCTTGGTCGGGCAGTCCGGGAGTAGCGTCTCCACCAGTTCTGCTTGTTCGTTGCGGATCGCGGCGACTGCTCGCGGGCCGAACGCCTCGTACTGTTGGGCGGTCACGTCGCATACCGCTTCGAGCTGCGTAATGGTGGCTTCATCGACTCGGCCGCCGAGGGCGCGGCCGATCCGCGCTCGTGCGGCATCGTCGAGCCCCGCCAGCACCGCAGCGGCGGGCAGAGACCCGGCGGCGCCGAGGAATGCCAGCAGTTCACGTCGGTTCATGTCGATCCACGCCTTCAGGTCGAGGGGAAGTTGGTGTAGGTCGACCGGCTGGTCGACGGTGAACTGGCGACCGGCGTGCGCGTCGAACGCGTTCACCAGCGCCCCTCCAGCACGCACTGCCGCATCAGCCGCCATCCAGAACCACCGATCCGGGGTAGCCCGGCCGCCCTCGATGTGTCCCACGTAGGAACGGCTGACGCGGCATTGTGTCGCGACGGCTTCTTGGGTCAGCCCGGCGTCGATGCGTGCTTGGGCCAGCATCGCACCCAGCGTGGGCCGTCCTGTGTCGTGCATACCGATCCCCACCCTGCTCGAGCCGCTGCCGGATCCGATGGTTCCCACGATAGGCCCGGTGGTGGGCTGGTGGTGACGGTTTGTGACGGCTCGTGTGATCACCTGGTTCACACACACTTTCACCGATCCCCTTGATGCGTACGGTCCCGACCTCGCCAAGGAGAAACCGTGAACGCCATATTGGTCACCGGAGCCGCCGGATATGTCGGCTCGGTCCTGGTCCCCGAACTACTCGAACACGGCCACAGCGTGGTCGCCATCGATACCTTCCCGCACGGTCCCGCCCTGGATGCCCACCCGAACTTGCGCATCGAGAACTGCGATGTGCGCAGCATGCCCGCCGAGCTGCTCGATGGCATCGATACGGTGGTCGCGCTGGCGGCGGTGTCCAACGACCCCGCTGGCCATCTCGACCGGCGGTGGACCAGCGCCGTCAATCACGGCGGCACGCACCGTCTCGCCGTTCTCGCCCGTGACCGCAGAGTGCGTCGGTTCGTGCACGCTTCCACCGCAGCGGTCTACGGTGCGGCAGACACCATGCTGGACGAGAACTCGCCGCTAGCGCCGCACTCGGAATACGCCCGCAGCAAACAGGCCGCCGAGCAGGCCATCGCCGAGCTCGCCTCTGAGACGTTCACACCGATCTCGCTGCGCATCTCCACACTGTTCGGGGTGTCACCGCGCATGCGCATCGATCTCGCGGTGCACGCCATGGTGCATCGGGGTCTGGCCAAGGGGGAAGTTCGTGTCGATGGCGACGGCACGCAATGGCGGCCGATGCTGCACGTGCGCGATGCGGCGGCTGCCTACTTGCGTTGCATCGAGATGCCCGACGACGCGCTGCCCGTCGCGCCGGTTTGGAACGTGGTCGGCGAGAACATTCGCATTCGTACCCTCGCGCGGACCGTGGCCGGTGAGCTCGGCGCGGGAGTTAACGTCGAATTCAGCGGCGGCCCACGCGATTTACGCAACTATCGGCTCGATGGAGCCGCGTTCGCCACCGCCACCGGCTTTGTCGCCTTGCGCTCGATCGCCGCTGGAATCCGGGAGGTGCGCGACTGGTTCCGTGCCGAGCCCGGCCGTTTGGACGCCGTGGCGTCGGATGCGGCGTTTTCCAGCGAAGCGAGCCTGCGTCGCCAGCTGGTCGTCCCGGCCGTCGATGGTGGTGTGCCGATCCGAAGCACCCCATTGCCGTTCGCGCTGCCGTCCTTCGGTCCTGAGGAGGAGCGCGAGATCGTGGAGACGCTGCGGTCGGGGTGGCTGTCGACCGGGCCGCGCACAAAACGATTCGAGCAGATGGTGGCCGACTACGTCGGCGTGCGGCATGCGGTTGCCACCAACTCCTGCACCGGCGCGCTGCACACCGCGCTCGTCGCTGCAGGGATCGGTGTCGGAGACGAGGTGATCACCTCGCCGATCACCTGGCCCGCAACCGGCAACGTCATCGTCCACTCGGGCGCGACACCGGTGTTCGCCGACGTCGACCCGGACACGCTGATGGTGACCCGGGAAGCGATCGCGAAGGTGATCACTGAGCGCACCAAGGCGATCGTTCCGGTGCATATCGGCGGGCAGCCCGCCGACATCGCCGCCATCGCCGAGCTGGCGATCCAACACGGGCTGATGGTGATCGAAGACGCCGCGCACGCCCTGGGTGCCGAGCAGGAGGGTCGCCGCATCGGACAATGGTCGCCGATGACCTGCTTCAGCTTCTACGCGACGAAGAACCTCTCCTGCGGTGAGGGTGGGATGCTGGTCACCGACGACGACGAACTCGCCGAGACCGCACGGATGTTGGTCATGCACGGCATCTCCCGTGATGCGTGGAAACGCTACTCTGCCAACGGTTCTCCGCACTGGCAGCAATACATGGCCGGGTTCAAGTACCACATGCCCGATCTGTCGGCGGCCCTCGGCTTACACCAACTGCCCAAACTCGATGAGTTCATCGCCATCCGCGCCGCCTACGCCGACCGCTACGACCAGCTTCTGGCCGACGTGCCCGGTGTACGACCACTGCACCGTCGTCCTGGTGTGCGCCACGCCCACCATCTCTACATCATCGATCTCGAACTCGACCGGCTCAGAATCGACCGCGACAAGTTCATCGTCGCGCTGCGTGAAGAGGGCATCAACACCGGCATTCACTTCATCGCCTTGACCCGCCAGCCGTACTATCAGCGCGAACACGCGATGACGGCCGACACCGCACCGATCGCCCACCGGGTGTCCGACCGAATCCTCAGCCTGCCGCTCTACCCCGCGATGACCGACGCCGAGGTCGATGACGTCGCCGCTGCGGTCCGCAAGATTGCCACCGCCTACCAACGCTGAAAGGACGACAGCTCAATGGCTGAAAAGGAAGGCACGCAGATCATTTTGGTAAACTCGCACGGCCAGGTGCTGCTGTATCTGCGTGATGACAAGCCGGACATTCTCTACCCGAACATGTGGAGTCTGCTCGGTGGGATGCTCGAGCCCGGTGAAACCCCGCTCGAGTGCATCGTTCGTGAGATCGCCGAGGAGCTGATCGATAACGCCAATGAGATCGGCTTCCAGCTCGACCCGGCCAAGGTGACGCACCTGTGCACACGGGACCTCGACTTCGGCATCGAGCACACCTTCACAGCCGCCGCCGACTTCGACATCGAGGACGTGACGCTCACAGAGGGCCAGGCGTTGCGATGGTTCTCCCGCGACGATGCCGAGAGAACCCCGCTTGCCTACGGCGACAATGCAATTCTCGAAACGTATTTCGGCTCCTTGACGTCTGCCTGATGGCTCGGTCACCCGAATCCGGTCGCCAACAGGCTCGGATATACCGCTGTGTTCCGAAAACTCTGCTGGGCCGAGGCCTCTGCCGGTCCCGCGGCTCAGCAGGTTCGGGCGCGATCTCGTCAGGATCGGGCCGCGATGAACTCGGGATTCCGGATGCCCGCGGTAAAGGCGGCTAGGGATTTCTACAGCCCGGACGACACATCCGGCTCGGCCTGCGGCGCAGCACCATCCAGACGACTATGGCCAAGGTCGGCGAGGCGGGCTGAGAGGGGAGTAACACTGCGGCGGTCAGACCGGTTCCAGAACGTCCGGGCCGCTGACCTCTCAACCATCCCCTGCCCCGCGAAGATCCGAGACCGTCGGGTCCGAGAACTCGCTGCGACAAGCCGGCCCGAGGTTGCGTGCGGTGCGGCCGCGTGCTCGCGCGAGTCCACGCGCAGGAGCCCTGGGGCGATTTGCGCTATCTGGCTGTCCACTACCTTGTCTGGGACCGCACCGCATCGGGCTGCGAGCTTCAGATCTTCGATGAGCCCGACCTGCACAGTGCCTTTGAATTGCTCCTGGTCTGCGGCTGATCCTGCCGACTCGCTGAACTCGGCATTTCAGGATGCTTTATTTCTCGGTGAATTAGGACCGGCACTGTCCTATCTCCCCGACATACTCGAACTATGAGCGAAATCGAATCGACTGCGGGACAGCCGGATCAGGCCGACATCACCGACTCCAACGATCCGAACGCGCCGTGGAACCAGGCGTGGGACCAGGAAGGCGGCATTGCCGACTGGAACGATGATGTGATCAAGGAGTTCCGGGAAAACTCGGGCAAGGTGGGTGGCGCTTACGCGGGCGGGGACCTCATCCTGCTCACCACCACCGGAGCCAAGAGCGGCAAGCGGCACACGACTCCGCTGGGACCCCTGTACCGGGGCGACACCATGTACGTGAGTTCGTTCATCGAGGACAAGTACCCGGCCTGGTGGTACAACATCAAGGCGAATCCGCAGGTCACCGTCGAACTCCGAGACAAGACCTACCAGGCGACCGGCAAGGTGCTCGAAGCCGAGGACTACGACGAGTTCGCGGCCTGGGTGCTGGCCAACAACCCGCTGCTCGCGGATTTCCAGTCCAAGGTCGACCGGCCGATTCCACTGGTCTTGCTGACCTTCGACGGCGAGGGCTGAGCGCTTCCAGGAACCTTACAGCGGCGGCGTGCCGACATTGGCGGACACCGGGCCGCGCAGCTACACCAGGATCCGCCGGCCTCGGATCGGCACGGCCAGTTGATCTTCCGATGCTCCGCGATGGCCGGTTCGGTCAGCGCGGTTCGGTCGGTTGGCCCCAGAACGAATCGCAAGGGCGTCGTGCCTACCCGTGTCGTGCCACGTCCTCGCACAGGATGCTCGGCCAGCGAGCGAGATCGGCCGGTGTGTGCGCCACCTCCAGTGTGGCCTTCGGCAGCAGGTCCACCAGCGCCTCGGCGGTCGACACCGGATGGGCGGGATCGTCTATCCAGGCCAACACTGTGGTCGGCACCTTGATCGCGGCGATCGCCTCGGGGGCGGGCAGGTCGCTCATCGCTGCCCCGCGGAGCAGTGAGGGCAGTAGGTGCTCGGCGACATCCGGCACGGTTTTCGGCGTTCCGAGAGTGGCCGGCGGGCGAGGCGCGGTGAGATCGGCACGGAGGAAGGCGTCGAGTCCCTGCTCCTCGATCAAGCGGGCATTGTTCTTGTAGATGTCGGCCTTCGCGGCGCGGGTGCGCCAAGCGGTCGCGGGCACCAGCAGGGTGAGGCCGGCGAATCGGCCAGGGTCGCGGACAGCGGCATGCAGCAGTGTCCCGGTACCCATCGAAGGACCGACACCGTGCACCTGCTCACCGGGGAACCAGTGGTCGAGCAGGTTCAGCAGGTCATCGGCCAGAACTGGCCACCGATAGTCCTCGGGGACGGTACGACCCGTCGAGTGGCCGTGGCCGCGCGCGTCGTACCGCAGCAATCGGGTTCGGCTGAGTCCGCGACCGAGATCGAGGTCCATCAGACGGTCGCGGTGGCGGCTGGAGGTGAGGCCGTGGAGTTGGACGACGGGATGGCCGCCCTCGTCGCTCAGTTCCACGTCGAGGTCGGCGCCGGGAACGCGGAAGGTCGGCACGGTGGCTCCAGAGTGCTGGTGAGACGGCGATCGCTCGGGAAGGAGCCTAGGATACCGTCATGCGGCTGACCAACGTCGCGCACCTGCGCCTGCCGTTCGGCCGCCTGCTGGGCTTCGACGTCACCGTGAGTCGGGTGGGCCGGTCACTTCCCGTGTCCTTCGATCAGCGACGCCACGTCGGCGCCGGCGACCGACCGGGATCCTGGATGGCGTTGTCCTTCAGGCTCTCCGCGCCGGTACCGCCCGACGAGCTCGCGACCGCCTGGCTGGCGGTGATCGAGCGGCACGGCACGCTGCGGTCGATCTTCGTGCCGGGCGAGGACGGCGAGCCTCGGCTGCACGAGGTCGATATCCGCCCTGGCGGTTGGGTCGAGCATGTGATCGCTCCTGGGCAGGCAGTCAACGATGCGCTCCGCGCCGTGCTCGACCGTGCTTGTTCGCCGTACGGTCGTCCTTCGCACCGGCTATGTGTGCTGGAGACCGCGGTAGGGCCGACCGTGGTGGTCGCCGCCGACCACTCGCACGTCGACTTGTGGTCGATGCTGGTGATCGCGCGTGACCTGCTCGCCGCGCTGGCCGCGGTGCAGCAGGGTCGTTCACCGTCGTTGCCGCCCGTACCCGCCTTCGCGGAGCACACCCGTTCGCTGCGGGACCGCCCGCCTGCGCCCGCCGAAGTGCACCGCCGCTGGGCAGAGGTGCTGGCGGGCAGCGGCGATGTGATGCCACGGTTCCCGCTGTCGCTGGGTGAGGCGACGTTGCAGGAGGAGCGCGTGGAGGTGCGCGATGTCCTGGATGTCGATGACAGCGCCGCGTTCTCGGCGCAGGCCCGCGACGACGGCGTCTCGACCTTGGCGCTGGTGGTGGGTGCGATGACCGAGGTGACCCGCGAGTTGGCCGGCACCGCACTGCGGGCGGTGTTTCCGGTGCACAGTCGGTATGACGCCACCTGGCACGACTCGGTGGGGTGGTTCATCACCAACTCGGTGCTCGAATCGGCCGACTCCGATCCCCGTGCCTGTGCCGAGGCGGTGAAGGAGGCCGTCCGGATGGGCTCCTGGCCGCTGGAGGACATCCTGCGTCCGTGGGGCGGGATGCCCGAGGTGCCGGGGATGTTCGCGATTTCGTGGCTGGACCTGCGTCGGCTGCCGGTGCGAGTCGACGCGACCGGATTGGAGGCGCAATACGTCGGCGCGACGATTCGGACCGACGGCGTGATGCTCTGGTTCGTCCTCGACGAGGCGGGGCTGCACCTGCGCTGCCGGTACCCGGACACTCCCGAGGCCCGGCGGCACGTTGGCGCCTGGCTGGACACGCTGATCGCCCGGCTGCAGTCACGGGCACGGGCTTCGGTCGGTGGTCGGCTCCGACTCGGCGACCGGATCTATCGTGTGCAGCGGGCGCGGCGTTCCGACGTGCCGGCGCTGGTCGCGCTGCTCTCCGATGACGAGATCGGCCGTACCCGTGAAGGTTCCGAAATTGCCCGCTACGAGGAGGCGTACGACGCCGTCACCAGGGATCCCTCGCACTATCTGGCCGTGGTCCGGGACGAGGGCGACAGGATCGTCGGCACCATGCAGCTCACCATCATTCCGGGGCTGTCCCGCGGCGGCGCCACCCGCCTCCAGATCGAGGGAGTTCGGGTCGCTGCCTCGGAACGCTCTCGCGGCATCGGAACCGCGATGCTCGAGTGGGCGCACGACCACGGCAGGCACCGAGGTGCGACACTCGCGCAGGTCACCACAGACCGGGTCCGCAAGCGGGCTCACGCCTTTTATGCACGGCTCGGGTACGACAACAGTCACGTCGGGCTGAAGCGGGCGCTCTGACGGATCCCCGCCGCTCGCTCAGACCCGCTCCGTCGGGTCCGAGCTCCACCGCGAGACTCTGATCGCTCCGACGGCCAGCAAGGCAGCCTCGATCCGTGCATAGGTCGGCATACATCCCGGCTCGAAACACACATCTACGTGCACATCGTCACCGCCGAAGGTCTCCGCGACAACCACACCGCCGCCGATTGCCGGGATCAGGAACGTTCGCACCTTCGAGTGCAAGCCATCTTGTGCGACGTGCAGGTCCACTGCGGCGACCGCGTCCCGTACCCGGCTGGGCCCCTTACCGCGCCAGCTCTCGTAGTAGCGCAGCGGTGCCCAGGATTCGAACCACAGGACTGAACACGCTGCGACAAGCCGGCCCGAGGTGCAGAACCAATGCACGGCATCGGTATACGAGGCACCCACTTCGATGGCGTCATCCGAATGGCGCGGCAGCATGACAAGCCCACGTTCTGGAATCAGCACCAGCTGGTCACCGTTGGCGGAATCGCCGACCGGCACTCCCGCGGCGAAGTCGGCTTGCGCCAAATCCGGGTGCTCCCAGAACCAGTCCTCCGCCCACATCGTCCGTGCTTCATCGATGCTCGCCCGAATACGTGCCGGCGCCCATAGATTCAGCTCGTTGCACACGGTGCCTTCGCCGTATGTTGTGAGGAGGTCGGCATACCCGGGTGGCATCGCAATGCCCATCCGCGCTTCGAGCTCGTCGATCTCCGAAAGACGCACTGTGGCTATCTGTTTCGAGACGACGATCAGCGATTTCGGCGCGAACGTGTGCGGTGTCATCCAGGCTTGCGGGCACCTGGATCACCCGCCCGACCGGGGGTATCCGGTTCCGGAAGGCGAACCTTTCGGTGGAGGGGCGATGTCGTCGGTGACCGGACGCACGGCGGTTGGCCGCAGGGGCGGAAGATCGATGTCGCGTTCGATCGAGGTCAGGCTGACCGCGATGAGCAACAGCATCGTGACCAGGCTGATGACGACGATCAGCGGTGCGAGCATGGCCAGCGGGTCGGTGCCCGGCGGGGTGCCGTGATGGCCGCGGTGCGCGTGCATAGCCGCCATACCGGTGTAGTGCATGCCGCAGACCGCGACGCCCATGATCAACGCCGCGCCGACGGCGGCGGCCATGCCACGCACGTGCACGGTGAACCACAGCGCCGCGGTGGCGGCGACGACCGCGATCATCAGCGACAGAGTGACGACCCGCCAGTCGTAGCCGATCGTCGCGTCGGATCTCATCGCGTACATGCCCGTGTAGTGCATACCGCCGACGCCGAGGCCGGTGATCGCGCCGCCCGCCCCGAGCGCCAGAGGACGCGGCCGGGGCGCCTGCACGAGCGTCAAGCCGATGCCGACCACGACGATGGCGGTGGCCGCGCTCAACAGCGTGATCGGCACGTCGAAGCGGATCTGCGCGTCCTGGATCGAAAACCCCAGCATCGCAATGAAATGCATGACCCAGATGCCGGTGCCACCGATGGCCAGCGCGGCCAGTCCGAGCCAGAGCGCCCGGTGCTCACCCGCACGGGCGCGGGCGGCGCACTGCAATCCGAGCAGTGATCCGACGAAGGACATGAGATAGGCCAGCACGGGCGTCAGCCACCCGTAACTGAAGTGGTAAATATGCAGCACTCGATCCCCGCTACCGACCGGCTTGGTCGTGAACCTCGAAGCAGTCTGTCGGCCCTCACGTTAACGGTGAGGTCCGGCCGGGGGTGCCGCAAAGCATCAACGGGGACAGTGGCTTCAGTCACATGGCGGTTCGCTGGAAGGCAGCTCCGAGACCATCGACGACGACGCCTCCGTGCGTGCCCATCGCACGCACGGTCGAGCCGATGTCTCAGTTGCGCAATAGCTTTCGTGGGCGATGGACTGCTGCTAACGTCTTCGCGTCCGACACAGCCTACGGGACGAGAACGAAATGACAGTTGACGCAACAGATTCGACGTCGGCCGCGGAAACACCGCTGTGGCTGCGAGGCCGCGATGCCGTGGTCGCGGCGGCCAAGCCCGAGGACTGGCGCAACGGAGCGCCCGACTACCACCTGACCGAGCTCACCGTCCCGCGCGAGCGAACCACCCAGCACGCGCCGGGGTCGCTCGAGGCGATCGTCGAAGACCTGGTCCGGGTCTTCGAGATGGAGGTCTCACACAAGAAGGATCCGGCGACCTGGGTCTCGCTCGTGGCCGAACACTACCGTGGCCGCGTCAACGGCGGACCGTGGCAGGACGCCGAGGAATTCGCGCGGATCGGTAGCTACAACATCCTGATCGGCGACAACCCGTATTACGACGCCGAGAACGAGACCTTCGAGAGCTCGCACCACATTTTCCACACCGCGATGCCGAACGGATTCTTCTGGGAGGTACTGGAAGTGATGGCGGGCCCGCCGAATGTCACCTTCCGCTGGCGACACTGGGGCACCTACGACGGCCCGTACCGCGAACACCAGCCCACCGGCGAGCTGATCGAGATGTTCGGCGTCACAATCGCCAGAGTCAGCGACGACCTCCGCATCCTCGAGCTCGAACACTTCTACGACAACAGCACGCTGCTCGGCCCCCTGGCCCACGGCTGCCCGGTCACCGGCTCGAAGTCGTAGCCGGTCAGAGCCGGGGCGCGACATCACTCGACGTCCTGGTCGCCAACGCGGTGTGATGCCGCTGTCGCGGCTGGGCGCGGGCCTGGTCGACGAATGAGATCGGATGATCGACTTCAACATCCGGGGTCGGCTGCACGGCATCGCGGCCGCCCTCCCGCTTCCCTCGCGCGAGACAGCGGCCATCTGGTGAGGGTGGCGTCGATCGGCGCGCACGCGGTCAGTCCGACCGCGGCCGTCGACTCCCGTCTTCCGAGTAAGTAACGAGTGTGCGCGCGAACACGATTCGAACCGTAGACATCGGCGCGCGGAGGGGACGAGCATGATGATCGACCCGCGAAGCGGTGGGGCCTCGCCTCGGTGCGGCTCCACCTCCGTGTTCAGGACATGAACAGTGGGCGGTCGGCGTCCGGGATCCAGCTCTGCCCGGCGGTGTCGCGGTTGTAGTTTTGTGCGACGTGCTCGACGAGGTGGGGAAGTTGGGGGTGCGGGTTGCGTGCGGACCATAGGAGCGCAAGGGGGTAGGCGGGCGTCGGGTCGAGGATGGTGACGCGGCGGATGTGGGGATGCCACGGTGTGCGTGCGCCGTCGCCGGTGAAGGTCATCGACGACGGCGAGTCCGCGATGCGTTCGACGATCTCGGCGAGGCCTACCAGCGGTCCGCCGGTGTCGATGCGAATTCCGCTGTAGGCGGCGAGATCTCGGTAGAAGTCGGCCCATTCCGACGGCACCGCGGCTCCCGGCACCCACGCCGGGTAGCCGGCGGCCTCACGTAAGGTCACGGAGGTGCGGCCCGCGAACGGATGGTTCTTGCCGACCAACAGGTGTAGCGGCTCCAAATAGGCTGGGGCGGAAATGATGTCGGGTCCGAGCGGGACGGGACCGCCGTGGACGCGGGCGAACGCGGCGTCGACGTGTCCGTCGCGCAGGGCGTCCCGCGAGGTCGTGATCGTGTTGGAGATGACGATCTCGGTGCCGATGTGCGGGTGTTGCGCGAGATAGAAATCCATCAGCTCGGTGGCGGCCATGCGCTTGCCGAGCACCGCCACCCGCAACGGCCGCACCTCGTCTCGGACCGCGCGTACCGCGGCGTGCGAGGCCGCGAGGAGGGTGCGCGCGTGCGGCAGCAGTCGGGCGCCCGCCGCTGTCGGGACGGTACTTTCGCGTCCGCGTTCGAACAGCACTGCGCCGAGCTGTGTT
This sequence comes from Nocardia amikacinitolerans NBRC 108937, assembly GCF_001612615.1. GTDB lineage: Bacteria > Actinomycetota > Actinomycetes > Mycobacteriales > Mycobacteriaceae > Nocardia > Nocardia amikacinitolerans. The sequence continues at coordinate 174,371 of NZ_BDAU01000006.1, forward strand.
TCGAGCTTCGCGATGCGTTTGGACACCGCCTGCTGGGTGATGCCGAGCACGTCCGCGGCGTAGCCGAACTGTCCCTCGTCGGCCACCGCGACGAACGCGCGCACCGCCGCGAGATCGGGATCCACCGCCACCTCCTCCGACAAGTGGCCGCGCACCGACGCTAGGAGCTCTCCCGGTGGAGTTCGCGGACGCGAGCGATCACCACGATGCCGTAGCCGAGGCTGCCGAGCACGACGAAACCACCGATCAGCGTCTCGATCAGGCCTTCGAGCCGAGCGGAGCAGCCGCGAAGCGGATACATCTCCGCTGCACCGATGAATTTCGGGCGAATCCGCCGTCGGGTCCTCTGGATAGACCGAACGACAGGAGTCCAGGTATGACGAAGCCGTTCCGCTTCGGGGTCGTTGCCCCGCTCAGGTCCGACGTCCCGACGTGGCGGGATCGCGTGCGCCGCATCGCCGACATCGGCTACTCGACGCTGTTGGTTCCAGACTTCCCGCTGATGCAACCGGCGCCAGGGCCCATGCTGGCCACCGCCGCCGCCTTGACCGACCTGCGCGTCGGCACGTGGGTGTACGCCTCTCCGTTTCGGCCCGCCTGGCTGACGGCGTGGGAAGCGCACTCGCTGTCGCTGCTGACCGAGGGGCGCTTCGAGATGGGTATCGGCACCGGCAGACCGGGTATCGAGGACGAGCTGCGCGACAAGGGAATGCCCGCCGTGCCGCCGCCGAACGAGCGGCTGGCACAGGTCAGGGAGACCGTCGAGAGGCTGCGGGATCTCGACGGTCCCGACCGTCACACGCCCGTGGCTATGGCGGTATTCGGTCCGAAGGCCAGGGCGTTGGCGGCCGAGGTCGCGGACACGGTCACCTTCGCGCTGGGCGATCACCCTCGGGGCGAAGTCGAGCGGCTGGCACGCGACTTCCGCCTCAGCGGGAAGGTCGAGCTCGCGCTCGCCGTGGGGGTGATCGGTGACTCTGTCGCGCCGCACATGGCGCACCCCTCCACCGACCCCGCTGCGCTTCGCGCGGCGGACGCACTGACCATCCTTCCGGATGATCCGACGGCCGCCGCCGAGGAAATCCAGCGGCGACGGGAGGAGATCGGCTTCTCCTATTTCGTCTTCGGCGCCGACTTCGCCGAGAGGTTCGCTCCGGTCGTCGCCGAGCTAGCCGGACGTCGAGACCAGACCTCGCGAATCTAGGAGGCGCAGCCGATCGCGCTGCCCACGTTGGCGGGAACGCCGTGCCTGTTCACGCAGTCGAGGGCCTCTCCGACATCGATGACGCGCCAGTGCGTGTGGCCGTTCTGCTCGGAGTACTCGAACAGGTACATGACCGGGTGCAGAGTGCCCTCCGGCTGGGCCATCGCCGAGGCGAAGGTGCCACTGCATCGTGCTTGCTGGAGATCGGCCAAGGGATACCGAGGCAGCCCCGTCATTCGCAACGTGGTGATCAGGTACTCGCGAGTCACCTCAGCGCAGGGATCGGCCACCGGCGCCGCGGTCTGCGGCGGTGCGGGCGCGGCCGAGGGTTCGGGCGTCGGTGCGGAAACGGGCTCGGTGCCCCCGTGGGCGGGTGTCGGCGGCTTCTCCGCGGCGGGCACCGTGGTCGGCGCGGCGGGAACCGTGGTCGGCGCGGCGGATGATGCGGTCGGCACAGCGGTCACCGTGGCCGCACCGGTGCCAGAGGCCGACGTCCCGGGATCGGATTCGCTTTCACCACCACACGCCGTGAGAGATAGCGCGATGGTGGCCGTAACGGCAGCGAGTAGAGCAGTTCGGGTCACAGTGTCTCCTGGTAGAGCCCAGCCTCGATCGCAGTCGCTGCCGGAGCGACTGTGCGAGTAGGGATTTCGAATTGTTCGAGCTGTCGCGGTCGACGCCGCGTGATGGATCAGTCTCGGTAGATCGTTACGTAGGCGTTGGTAGCGGTCCCGATACTCATCGGGCCCAAGCACGAGGCCGTGCCCTGGCCGGACGGGCCGAAGGAACCACTCCACGACCCCTGGTAAGGGCCGATGGCCATGAGCGGAAAGGCGTTGGGCACGCCGTGCAGGCCGAAGCACTCGACGATCAGGGCGTACTCCCGCCCAGGGGGTCCGTCGTCGTGGCACTTCGCCGTCGCGCCGACCAGGTCCCGCGTGACAGCGCAGTCCTGCGGCGCGGCCTGGGCCGCACCGGATCCGAGCACCGTGGCGAAACCCGAAGCCGCGGTGGCGGCCACGATGGCTGTCGTCCTTCTCATCCGAAATCCCTTCTGCCGCATTGCTTCACTGTCGCTTGACCATCGATCGCCCACCGTGCGTCGTTACAAACCGGAGGACAGTGCTCCGGCTCATCTCCGCCGGCGACCGGCTTCGAGCAAGCTCCGCGACGCTGTGGTCCCGATCAACGTCGGAAACGGGCCGATGTCACGGGCCTAGCTGACCGGCGGGTCGGAAGCCGCCGACCGGAGGGGACTATCTCGAACGCTCGACATGAGGGAGGCTGGAGTGGGTGTGTCGGATCGGTCGGTCCGCGAGCGGCGGGCCGTTCATACGGTTGTTCGAATCAAAGCGTGAGACAGATGTCCGAGGCATTTCGCTCTGTATCCGATCTCCGGGATCGCAGGCATCGAGCCGGGCGATCGCGGTGGGATCGGGGGAGAGGGGAGATCGTGCGCTGGTTCGCGGTGGCGGCCGTTCTGGTCGTGTCGATGGTGTGGCCCGCGGCGAGTCCCGTCGGCGCGGAACCGGGCGCGAACTGGCAGGCGGAGTTCGATCGGGTCGTTCTCACCTCGGGGGTGCCGGGCGCGCAGCTGGTGGTGAGCGGCGACGCGGGCGAGATGCGGCTCAACAGCGGGGTGGGCGATATCGGCACCGGAGCCCCGTTCCCCGACGACGCGCGGTTACGCATCGCGAGCAACACGAAGTCGTTCGTGGCCGCTGTCACCTTGCAACTGGTAGGCGAGGGGCGCGTCGTGCTGGATTCGCCGATCGATGCCTATTTGCCCGGCGAGGTCACCGGACCCGGCGGCGACGGTCGCCGCATCACCGTGCGCAATCTGCTCCAGCACACCAGCGGTATCCCCGATTACCTGAACGAGGTGGATCTCGACAGCGTGGCAGGCATGCAGCGGTATCGCCCGGCGTCCGAGCTGATCCGAGCCGCGCTGGACCGGCCCGCGGAGTTCGAGCCGGGTGCCCGATGGGGGTACTCGAACACCAACTATCTGATCATCGGCTCGTTGATCGAACGGCTGACCGGCCTTCCCGTCGGCGTCGAGGTGACGCGGCGGATCATCCTGCCGCTCGGCCTGCAGGAGACCTACTGGCCGCTGTATCCGGTCGAGCAGGTGGTGCGTGGACCGCATCCGCGCAACTATCTCGTCGTCGGAGCGGAACGCGTCGACATCACCGATATCGATCCGAACTGGGGACTCGCCGACGGCGCGATGGTCGCCACCGGACGGGACTTGAACCGCTTCTTCATGGCGCTGATCACGGGCCAGGTGGTCGCGCCAGCACAACTCGAGCAGATGCGCACGACGATTCCGAGCGGGGTGCCGCTGCTCGACCAGGAGATCGGACTCGGCTTGTTCCGCAGGGTGAATCGGTGCGGCATCGAGACGTGGGGCCACGGCGGCTCCATCGCGGGCAGCAGCGTGGTGGGTGCGGCCACCGAGCGGCACGCGGTCACCATCGCGATGAATCAGCTCCCCACCCTCGTCGCCTCGCTCGCTCCGCGCGGGGGAGTGCAGGACGTGATCGACATGGTCCTGTGCGACCTCGCCCGGTGAGTGCCGCTCGGAACGCCGATTCCGAGCGAAGCGCCTCCGGCCGAAACCCGGAGCGGTTCCCGGCCTGCGCAAGCGCCGATGTCGCGGCGGGCGCCACGCATCGATGGGAGCCCAGGGCGGGGTCGACTGCTCCGGTAAGCGGGGCACGATGCGGCGAAACCGCTGTGCGCCGATCCGCGGCGGGGAATGATGCGGGAGTGGACGAGGCGACGTACCGCGAGACCAGGAACTCCCTGCACGGCACGGCGGAGCTGCTGATCGCCGGGCCGCAGTACCGGCGCGACGGGACGATCCGGCTACGGGTGGTGCTCGGCGGTTTCGGCGGGGCGCGGCTACCGGTGTCGGTGGTCGGCGCGAGCCTGATCGGGCCGACCGGTCGCGTACCGCTGACCGGCACCTACCGGCAGTTGGCGGAGGCCGCGGGTCTCGAGCCGGGCGCACCGGAAGGCGTGTACGCCGAATCCAGCGGGCGCGGTCTCGACGACGAGATCCGCGTCGACGAGAAGGCCGCGGCCGTGATCGCCGACTGGTTCGCCACCGGGGACGCGGCCCTGCGCTGCCTCGCGCCCGACGTCACCCCGGTGCTGTGGCCGGAGCACTTCGACCTGTCCAGCACGCTGGACGAGGTGAATTTCGGTGTGTCGCCCGGTGATTCGTCGCATCCGGGTCCGTACGCGTATGTCGGGCCGTGGACACCGCGCACCGGCGCATTCTGGAACGCGCCGTTCGGCGCGCTGCGCCCGCGTGCGCAGGTGGGCACCGTCGCCGGGTTGCTGGCGTTCTTCGAGGAGGGCAGGGACCGCGCCGCGGCCGGTGAGTGATGGCCGACCGGCACCCGATCGCTCGGCGCTCAGCCGAGGCTGAACGGTGCGCCCCAGACGGTGAGGTGCGACGCGACGTTCGCGGTTTCGATTTCCACGCGGATGAAGGCTCGGGCTTGGGCGTAGCCCGCGCATCCGGTCAGTGCGATGGTGGAGTCGGCCCAGGTGACCGAGGCGGTGTTGCCGCGAAAACGGTTGACGGGCTTGTGGTCTTCGTTGCCGAAGTCGTCGGGGACCTCGACATCCAGCAGATAGAACGAGCGGGTCTGGCCTGGGCCGAGCGAGAGCGCGCCGCCGGACTCCGCGCCGACGTTCGGGCGTACGTTCTGCCCGTCGCGCCAGCTGAGCCCGCCTTCCACGCCCCCTTCCATCGCGCCGCCGGAGATGTCCACTTGGCAGCCGACGGTGTAGCCGGGGATGAGTTTGCCGCCTGGCCGGTCGCCCGCGCCGGTCACCTCGACGTGCGCGCTGCCGGACACCCAGGCGTTGCGGTGCAGCGGCGTTGCGCCGAGCGAGGGGCTGATGGTCACCGATTCGCCGGTGAGGCGCACGGTGACCACCGTCCCGTCCATGAGCGTCTGCACCTGGTGGGCGCCGGGTAGCGGCACCACCACGTCGGCACCCGCGGTGCCGCAGGCCAGGGCGGCGACACCCGTCGCCACCACCGCCGTGGCTCGTCCGATCTGTTTGCGACAGTTCATGATTCCCCTTCGATCTCGGCCCCGCCCGTCAGGACAGGGCGGGTGCGTCGTCGTGTTCGGGCGCTGCGGGATCCTGGACGAAATCCTGGCGGCGGATCAGGAAAAGTGCTGCGGCGCCGACGATCACGCTGGCCAGCCCGCCGATGGTCGCCACGGCGTGCAGGCCGGACACGAACGCCCGGTGCGCGGCGTCGGTCAACTCGGCCGCGTGCGCGGCGGAGGTTTCGTTGGTGAGCCGGTCGATGGATCCGGCCGCGACCGCGTCCACCGCGGCGGCGGGCACCGGCTGCCCGGACAGACTGTCGGCGATCCGCGCGTGCGCGACCGCGCCGAGCACCGCGACGCCGAGCGCCGAACCCACTTGCTGGAAGGTCTCGTTCACCCCCGAGCCCATGCCGGAGTCCTCCGGCGCGACGATGGCGACCGAGGCGTTGGCCCGCGGCGGATTGAACAACCCCATGCCGATGCCCGCGACCAGGAACGGCACAAGGGCGGCGGTCCAGTCGTCCTCGGGGCCGATGGCGTTCAGCAGCAGGAACCCGATACCGGTCAGGATCAGCGCCGCGCCGATCAACCGGTTGGTCGCGACCCGCACGCTCAACACGCCGCCGAGCACGCCCGCCACCAGCAGCATCACGGTGAGCGGCAGGAAGCGCAGACCGGTCTCGATGGCCGAGTGGCCGAGCACGCCCTGCATCCACAGCACACCGAACAGAATCACCGGGATCACAGCGAAATTCAGGACGAACGTCGCCGCCGACAGGGCGTCGAAGGTGCGGTTGGCGAACAGCCCCAGATCGAGCATGGGATGCCTGCCGCGGCGCTGCACCAGCACGAACGCGGCGACAAGCACGACGCAGCCGGTGAAGCACAGGATGGTCGAACCCGCCGTCCATCCGACCACCGGACCGCGAATGATCCCGTACACCAACAGGAACAGCGCCGCCGAGAACAGCACGAGCCCGGCGCGATCCACCGGCCTGCCGCCCCGTCGTGCGCTCTCGGGCACCTTCGCCAGCACCACGAGCAACGCCAGCAGCCCGGTCGGCACGTTCAGATAGAACACCCAGCGCCAATCGATTTCGGTGAGCGCACCGCCGACAAGCGGACCGGCGGCGACGGAGATTCCCGTCACCATGCCGAACAGGCCGAACGCGGTACCGCGTTCCTTGCCGGTGAAGGCCGCGGCGAGCATCGCGGGGCCGACCGCGTAGAGGACGGCCGCGCCGACGCCCTGGACGCCGCGCGAAAGATTCAGCAGCAGAGGGCTTCCCGCGACGCCGCACGCCACCGACGCCGCCGTGAACACCACGAGACCACCGGCGAACAGGCTGCGCCTGCCAACCCGATCCGCCAGCGAGCCGCTTGTGAGCAGGCAGGCGGCCATACCGAGCGCGTAGGCGTCCACCACCCACTGCAGCGCGCCGAAGCTCGCCGACAGGTCGGCCTGGATGGCGGGCAGCGACACGTTCACCACGGTGATGTCGAGGGTGAGCATGAACGTGGCGACACAGACGGTGGCCAGCACCCACCACCGGCTCGGATCGCGCACCGGTTCGAGCGCCGCCGAAGCCGTGGTCACGGGGCGTGTGGTGGTCATGGGGTCTCGCTCCAGCCGTGCAATAGGAAGACGGGATGTCTGTGCGCCTCGGCGGTGAACACGCCGGGCGCCGAGCGCGGTGAGGCGTCGAAGTAGGGGGTCGTCACCGGCGCCTTCTTGACGTAGTGGTGCAGCACATGGCCCGCGCGCTCGCCGTGCACCGCCTCCGCCCACACCCGCTGTTCGTCGTTGCCGCGGCGCAACAGCACGACGTCGCGTGCGCGCACGTTGTGCACCCAGCCCACCTCCCCGTAGGGGGAGACGAGCCATCGCTCTCCGTCGAATTCGATGATGCGCACCGGGTTTCGGCGCGCGCGGCCGCTGCGCCTTCCGATGGTCTCCAGGATGTACATGCCGTCCGGTCCCGCGCCGCGCGCGGCCAACGCCATCACGGCGCGGTTGAGGACCCTACGGAACGGACCGGCCTGGTACTTCGCTGCCATGAGCTATGTCCTTCCGGGGCGGCGGGCCCGGTCAGAGGAGTCGACCGGGCCCGCCACGAAACCGACGATCACCGCGACAGCGCTGTCGAGGTCGCCGCCGTTGTGCCGAGCGCATCTGCCGGTTCGATGCCGCTCGGCCGGCCTGCACCGCCGGGTTCCGGAGCCACGTCGGCTCCAGGTTCGGGAATTCCGTACTTCTGCCACCAGTTGGCCAGCGGCTTGGGCGCCCACCAGGCCTTGTCGCCGAGCAGTCGCATCGTGGCGGGCACCAGCAGACCGCGCACAATGGTGGCGTCCAGGAAGATGGCGAGCACCAGGCCGACGCCGATCATCTTCACGATGGTGATGCCGGAGAAGACGAACGCGCCGAGCACCACCGCGAGCAACAGCGCGGCGCTGGTGATCAGTCGCGCGGTGTGCCGCACGCCGAAGGCCACCGACTCCACCGGATCGCCGCTGCGCAGGTAGTGCTCGCGGATGCGGGCAAGCAGGAACACCTCGTAGTCCATGGCCAGACCGAAGGCGATCGCCATGATCATCATCGGCATGTTCGCGTCCATGAATCCCGCGGGAACGAAATTCAGTGGGCCGGACAGGAATCCGTACTGGAAGATCAGCGCGACGATGCCGAAGGTTGCGAACAGCGAAAGCAGGTTCATCAGAACCGATTTCAGCGGAAGCAGCACCGAGCCGAAGGCCAGGAACAGCACCGCGAACGACACCACCGTAACGATCAGCAGCATCCACGGCAGCCGCTCGGCGAGCATGTCGAGCAGGTCGGCCACCGCGGCGGGGCGGTTGGTGAACGAGGCGGTCGCCTCGGCAGGCGGCTCGACGTCGCGCAGCTGGCGCACCACGTCGCGGATCGGCGCGTCCATCGAGTCCATCGAGTAGCCGAGCGTGACGCGGGCAAGGTCGCCCGCCGTTCCTGTGACGACGGCGCTGTCCACGCCCTGCACCGCGCGCAGCCGGTCGAGGTAGCCCGAAAGCGCTTGCTGGGCTTGCGGACTCGCGGCATCGCCGGGCATGTCGACCACCGCGGTGATCACCTTGGTCGGATCGAGCGGGAAGTCCCGATCGAGTTCCTCGGAGACGACCCGGCTGTCGGTGCCCGCGGGCAGCGCCCAGTCGGCGGGCCGCGACCAGGTCGCGCCGAGCAGCGGCAGACCGAGCAGCGCCAGTACGAGGCCGATGCTGCCCGCGGCGAGCACCGGACGGCGCATGACCGCGTGCGCGACCTTGTACCAGCGCGCGCCCTGCTCGCCGCCGCGCTTGCCGAACGAGGGCAGCGGGATTCGCAGCGAATTGATGCGCATGCCCGCGAAACGCAGCAGGGCGGGCATCACGATGAGCGCGCCGAGCACCGCGAACAGCACAACGCTGACGCCGGAGTAGCCGAGCGAGGTGAGGAACCGCGACGGGAAGATCACCAGGCCGCCTAGGGTGACCGCGACGGTGATGCCGGAGACGGCGACGGTGCGACCCGCGGTGGCCATGGTGGTGCCGATGGCGTCGTCCACCGTGCGGCCCGCGGCCAGTTCGTCACGGAAGCGGTTGACGATGAGCAGCGCGTAGTCGATGGCGAGGCCGAGGCCCAGCAGGACGACCAGGTTGATCGAGAAGGTGGACAGGTCGGTGAAGTTGCCGACCACCCGCAGGACCGCGAGCGAGCCGACCGAGACGACGATGCCGACCGCGAGCGGCAGCGCCGCGGCGATCGCGCTGCGGAAGATGACGATCAGCAGGATGAGCAGCAGCGGGAACGAGATCAGCTCGGCGCGCGCGAGGTCTTCCTCGGTGATGTCGTTGAACTGATCGTTCACCGCGACGAGGCCGCCGAAGCGGACCTCGAGACCGGGCTGGTCGAAGAGGTGCTCGATCTCGCGCCACACCACGACCCGGTCTTCCTCGATCTGGCCGGGCAGTTGCATGGAGATGTAGGTCTTGTGCCGGTCGGTGGAGACGAAGTCCGGGGAACCGGTGGTCCAGAACGTCTCCAGCCAGGTGTAGGAGCCGCGCGGGACCTTGGCGACCGCGTCCTCGACCCGCGCGCGGAAGCGCGGATCGTCGACGGTCATCTCCGCGCTCTCGTACATGACCACCACGTCGGCGACGTGCCTGCCGAGCGTGGTCTCCAGGATCTCGTCCGCGTGGGACGACTCACTGGTCGGATCGTCCAGTCCGGCGCCGCCGCCGAGCAGGTTGCCCGCACCGGAGCCCCAGAGACCGCCGAGCAGGATGAACAGAACGGTGCCTACCACCACCCATCTGCGATGGGCGGCGGACCACCTGCCGAGTTTCTCGAACACGATTCCTCCACCTATATAGAGTCGTACTATCCACTACAGGTAGTGCTGCTATCTATTTCTGGAATGCTACGGCGGGTTGCCAAGCGCGGCAACAGCAATCAGACGAACGCCAGCACCCGCGCCGGCGCGCCGAAGCCGCCGCGCAGTTTGGCGGCACCGACCACGAGGGTCGCGCCGCTTTCCGGGACGGTGTCCAACGCGGCCAGGTTCTCGATGCCGTACCGGCCGGAGCGCAGCAACATCCGGTGCACCATCGGCTCGAATCGGGTGCCGACGTCCAGGCTGCTGGTATCGGTGCCGAAGCCGACGATGGATCGTTCGGTGAGCAGGAATTCGGCGGCGTCGGGGCCGATGCCGGGAATCAGCAGGGCCAGCCGCAGCGGGTCGAAGGGCAGGTAGGCGGCGGGATCGTGGACGCGGTGGTACCAGCCGGTGTCCATCGCGACGAACGCGCCGTCGGGGATGCGGCCGTTGCGCCGCTCCCAGTCGAGCAGGTCCTCCACGTGCAGTTCGGTCGTGGTGTCCTGGGCCGCCCGCTCGGCGATGCGGACGACACACAGCGGCGCGACCAGGTTCTCCACCGGGATCGCGTCGGCGCGCGCCAGTCCGCGCTGGGAGTGCGCAGGCACGTCGATGTGAGTTCCGGTGTGCTCGTTCATGGTCCACTCGGCGGTGTTGAAGCCGATGATCTCCTCGAACATCACCTGACGCTGCACCGGCTGGCGCACATACAGGTTGAACACCGGGAAGTCCGGCCCCACCGCGTGGGTCAGGTCGCGCACGCCGAATCCGCTGAGGTTCAGCGGTTGCGCCTGGGCGCGCGGTGCGCCGACCGCCCCCGCGGCGGCCGACGCACCCGCGATGCCGAGCGCCGCGCCCAGTGCGGTGCGCAGCGCACGCCGACGGCCGATGCCCTCGGCGGGTGTCGCGCCGCGGCCGTGCTCGTGCGCCGCGTGCGGTTCCCGAGCGCGGTGTCCGTGGTGCGCGGCTGCGCTATTCGCGTCGTGCGATGCGATGCTGCGTCCGTGAGGCGTTGCCGCGCTGTGCGTTTGGTGCGCGGCCGAGCCGTGTCCGTGGTTCACCGGAGCGCCGTGCCCGTGGTCGGTGGCGCCGTGCTCGTGATGTGCGCCTGCGTGGTGTCCGTGTCCGGCGCACAGGTCGTCGTGCGGCGGCGCCTCGGCCAGGGCGGCGGCGAGGATCTGCGGGGAGCACATGTCAGGAGACCTTCCGTCCGAGGGGGGTGGGTGCGACACCGTGCGGTGCGCGGAATCCGGGCAGCTTGCCGAGCAGTTCGTCGATGTCGAGCGTGGGGGAGGCGTCGGCGACGTAGCCGTCCGGCCGGATCGCGATGAGCTTGCAGCCCGCGAGCTCGTGCTTCGGCGCGAAGCCCGGCGGGGCGTAGTACACCTCGCCGAGGTCGGGCGCGGTGGTCGTGGACGGATCGCCCGGCACGATCACGTGCAGCCGGAAAGGCAAGCCCGACTCCGTGATTCGCGCACGCAGCATCGACACTCGCCCGGCGTCGTCCGCCGACGGCGTCGCGTCGAGCACCGCGAGCAGCACATGCCAAGGGGCGGAGAGCAACCGGCGCAGCCCGGTCGCCGCGCCGTCGGGGCCGATGAGCGCCGCCTCCGGGATCGCGCGCCCGAGCGCCCGGCGTCCGCCGCGCTTGCCGACGGCGGTGCTGTGCCGGTAGTCGAGCTCGTACTGGGCCAGTGAGGGCACCAGTCGCTTCTCCAGCAGCCCGCTGCGGCTCAGGGTGCCGAGCACCAGATCGCGCACCGCGCGTCCCGGACGCGAGCCCACCGTCCACAACTTGGTCTGCCGATCGGCGGCCTGGATCACCTCGCGCGCGATCGGCATCCGCTCGGACTCGTAGCCTGCCAGCAGCACCTCGGCGTCGGCGCCGCCGCTGATGATCGCCGCCAGTTTTCCGCCGAGGTTGGCCGCGTCCTGGATGCCGGTGTTGAGGCCTTGTCCGCCCGCCGGGCTGTGCACGTGTGCGGCGTCGCCCGCGAGCACGCAGCGGCCCTTGCGGAAGGCGGCCGAGTGCCGCATGTGCACCAGAAACCTGGTGGCCCACTGGAGTTCGTGGATGCGGATGGGATAGGGCGCGCGCTTGTCGGCCAGCTGTTGCAGGTCGTCCACGGTGGGCGCGGCGTCCGGATCGCCGCCGATGCCGCTGGCGTCGGCGAAGACTCGCACCTGACCGTCGGGCAGCGGCACGACAACGAGCACGCCGTCGGGATGCAGGTGGTAGTGCGCCTCGCCCGGCGGCACCGGCGCCGTGATGACGCCGTCGCCCAGTGTGTAGGACTGCGGATAGGTGCTGCCCTCGAAGGTGATGCCGCTCAGGGTGCGCACCGCGCTGTGCGCACCGTCGCAGCCCACCACCCACTGGGCGGTGAGTCGTTCTTCCGCGTCGTCGTGGCGCAGCAGCACCTCGACGTGTTCGCCCCGATCGGTCAAAGCCACCAGTTCGGTGCGCCACTCCACCGGCACGTCGAGCGTCCGAAGGTTCTGCACCAGAACGGATTCCACCGACGGCTGGGTGATGATCAGCGGCTCGGCGTCGTTGCCGGTCTCCGGTCCGAAACGCACCTGCGCGACCGGGCGTCCGCCGGAGAAGTAGCGGGCGGCGGTCATCGGAAGACCTCGCGCTCGCACCGCGTCCCCGGTGCCGTGGCGGTCGAGCACGTCCAGCGCGCCGTCCCACATCGTCAGCGCCCGAGCCTGATTGGCGGGACGATCGACGGCGCGATCGATGATCCGGCAGGTCAGTCCGTGCCTGCGCAGTTCGGTGGCCAGTGCGAGACCGGTCGGCCCCGCGCCGACCACGAGCACGTGCAACATCTCGCTCATGACGGCTGCTCCGTCCGGTCCAGGTAGCTGTCCTCGGCGCCGGTCAACTCGGCGAGCTCCAGCGTGCCGACGGTGAGCACCCGATCGAACTGGCGCAGTTCCAGATCGATGCGTGCCGTGCCCGGCCGGGTCGGATCCAGTGGCGTGCAACGGCATTCGAGCGACGCGCCGAACTCGGCGAACTGGGTGAAGCGGGACGAGCAGGACACGACCGTGGCGTTCGGCGTGCCGAGCATGCCCTCGCGGACCGCGGTGTCCAGCGCGGCCTGCCGGAACGCCTCGATGATGAACGGGCCCGGGACGTGGTCGTAGTCGTGGTCGAACAGCGCCGGGTGGCGACGGTCCGGCAGCAGCGGGTAGTCCCATGCGGGGCCGACCGCGACCGGCGCGCCGATCACCACGTTGCGCGAGTCCCGTCGCCCGACGGCCGCGGCGGGCAGCGGCGCCGCCCTGTAGTCGGGTCCGCCCGCGGCGACCCGCCCGAGCTGGTAGGCGCGCAGCGCCTCGTAGTCGGCGCGGGCCAGGAAGACCACGTCGGCGCTCAATTCCATGGCGGCGCGGCCGCCGATGACGAGTTCACCCGCCAGCGTGAGGTCGCTGAAGTCGGCGCTGCGATCGACCCGCGAGACGATCTCGTAGCGCAGGATGCCCTCCAGTGGCGACTTCTCGTCGTCGCGGAAGGCCTCCCGGTCGGTGACCGCGAAGTCGTAGCGCTGCATGCTGAACGGCAGCCCCACGGGCACGCCGACGTGCCGGTGCAGGATCACGAACGAGCCCTGCCGCGCGGCCTCGGCCATCGCGAACGGGTCGTGATAGACGGTGGTCCTGTCGTACCAGAGGCTGTGCGCGCGCGGGATCTGCAACGCCGTGTAGAAGGTGGAGTCGCCGTCGGCGATCGAGTCGGCGACGAACACCTCGCCGAGCGCGCGGCGGTGCGCCTCGGCCCGAGGTACGGTCCGATCGAAACTCAGCGCGGAAGGTGCTGCGGGGAAACGGATTTCGGTCTCGGTCATCGTTCTGCTCCTTTGCCCATCGGTGCGGCGAGCGCGCGGCGGATCGTCCGGAGCACGCCCGCTTCGGACTCGTCGAGGTAGAAGTGGCCGCCGGGGAACTGCCGCCACCGCGCCGTCGCGGTGGTGCGGTCCTGCCAGGCGGCCAGCTCGTCGGTCGGTGTCATCGGGTCGTCCACGCCGCCGAGTGCGGTGATGGGGACCGACAGGGTGCCCGCGCCGCGGTAGCGGTAGTCGGCGCCGAGCATCAGATCCGCGCGCAGCGTCGGCGCGAAATGCTCGGCCAGTTCGGGCGAATCCAGGATCGCCTCCGGCACACCGCGATAGACCCGGTCGACCAACCGGAGCAGTTCGGTGTCGTCCTCGGGCAGGTCGAGGGTGAACTGCCTGCGCGGATGCGCGCGGGCGGACACGAACAGGTGCTCCGGCGGCAGACCTGCGTCGGTGAGCCGCAGCGCCACATCGAAGGCGAGCAGCGCGCCGAGGCTGTGCCCGAACAGCGCGACCGGACGCGGCACGTGCGCCACCACCGCCTCGGCGATGTCGGCGACCAGTGGTTCCCAAGCCATCGCGTGCGGTTCGCGCCACCGCGGCCCGCGCCCCGGCAGGGTGACCCACCACAGCTCGATCTCGGGGGCGAGCTGATCGACCCACGGCTGAAACATCCGCGGATTGCCGCCGGAGTGAGCGAAGCACACCAAGCGGATCGCCGGATTCGCTTGCGGGCGTGGGCAGGTCAGCACACCCCGGTGCCCGTTCGACAGCGGCGCCGTCGCGGAAACGCTGACGACTCCGCCGCGCTGACGCTCGTTCACAGCGACCCGCTTCCGACTTCGTCGCCCGTCACCGCCGCGGCGGATTCGGCCTCGACGATCACCTTGGCCAGGTCCCGCGCGCTGCCCTGTTCGAGGGTTTCCAGCAGCTGGGCCAGCGGCACGACGGTGCCGGACTCGGCCTCGATCTCGTTCTTCATCTCGACCACCACCAGCGATTCCAGCCCGTAGTCGCGGATCGGCGTCGCCTCGTCGATCTCGGTGATGGGTTTGCGCAGGGCACGCGCGATCCGTTCCCTGACGAACCCGGTGAGCGCGTCGAGCCGGGTCGGCCGGTCCACGTGGTGCGCGCGCACCAGCGCCACCGGGCCGGACGCCCTGCGCTTGGCCGCCGCAGGGCGGACGGTGGCGTGCACGTGCTGCTCCTCGACGACCCGGCGTTCCGGCAGCCAGTGCCTGCTGCGGTTCCAGGGGTAGTGCGGCAGCGGCGGCCGTCCGCTCGGCGTGCCGAGCACCGCGGACCAGTCCAGCTCGTGGCCGCCGAGGTAGAGCTCGGCGACGCTGTGATCCAGCGACGCGGACCGGGACTGGCCGCGGCGCAGGCTCGCCGCCAGGATGACCGAACGGTCGAGTTCGCCTGCCGCCGCGGCGATATCGCGGATCAGCACCGGGTGCGGGCCGACTTCCAGCACGGTGGTCAGCGCGTGATCGTCGGCCAGCGCCGCCTGGAGGGCCGGCGCGAACAGCACGGCGTCGGCGAGGTTGGCGGCCCAGTGCGCGCCGGTGAGATGGTCGGCGGTGACGCGCTTGCCGGTGACGGTCGAATACATCGGGATCGATCCCGGTGCGGCGCGCACCGCGTCGGCGTGCGCGGCGAATTCCGTCGCGCACGTGGCGAGTAGCGTGCTGTGGAAGCCGTATTCGACCGGCAGGTCTTTGACCGACGCGCCGCGGGTGCTCGCCTCCGCCGCGATGCGGCGCACGCCGTCCGCGGGACCGGTGATGACGGTCGAGCGCGGACCGTTCACGGCGCCGATCGTGACCTCGGACTGTCCGGCGAGCAGCTCGGTCACCGCCGCGGCGGGCAGTGCGATGCTGCACATCGCGCCGCCGCGGGCGTGCCGTTCGGTGAGCGCCGCCCGGCGCACCAGGAGCTCGAAAGCCTGCTCCCTGCTCAGCATTCCGGCGACGGTCGCGGCGACGAGCTCGCCCATGCTGTGGCCGACGACGGCGGCGGGCCGCACGCCCCAGGATTGCCAGAGCGCGGCGAGCGCCAGCTCCACCGCCGCGATGCACACCTGCGCGACATCGGTGCGGTGCAGCCTGCTGTCGGACTCGGCCGCAAGCAGCTCCTCCCACAGCGACCAGCCCGCAAGCCGCCGCACGAGCGCGTCGCAGGCGTCGAGCTCGGCCCTTGCCGCGGGCTCGTCGGCGAGCAGGCGGCCCATCTCCGGCCACTGCGAACCCTGCCCGCTGAACACGAACAGCGTCCGGTGCCGCGCCGCGGCGCCGATGTTCCTGGCCGCCTTGGCCGTTCGCGCGCGATCCACCAGCGCGTCGACCGTGTCACCGGTGAGGCACAGCCGCACCGGCAGGTGCGCGCGCCGGGTGGCCGCGGCCGCGCAGATCTCGGCCGCGGTCGCGTGATCGGCGGCCGCGAGCAGATCGGCGTAGCGCCCGGCGAGTGCCCGTGCCGATGCCGCGCTGCGCGCCGAAATGGGAAGCACCAGAGCGCCTTCCGCGTGCGGATCGACCTCCTCGCGCGGCGCGGCGGCGAGCACGGCGTGCACGTTCGCGCCGCCGAAGCCGAACGAGCTGATCGCGGCAAGCTTCCGTCCGGTTTCGCCACCGAGCGGGGTGCGCTCCCTCGGCAGGCGAAGCCGGGTTCCGGTGAGATCGAGCTCCGGATTGGGCCGCTCCAGGTGCAGGTTCGGCGGGACCTCGTCGTGTTCGAGCACCAGCATCGCCTTGACCAGACCCGCGATGCCCGCCGCGGCCTCCTGGTGCCCGAAGTTCGTCTTGACCGCGCCGACGGGGCACGGCTCTTCGCCCGAGCCGTATACCGCGCGCAGCGCGTCGAATTCGATCGGGTCGCCGAGCGGCGTTCCGGTGCCGTGCGCCTCGATGTAGACCACCTCGGCGGGATCGGCGGCGGCATCGCGCAGCGCGCGGCGCAGCAGCTCGGTCTGCGCCCGCGGGCTCGGCGCGGTGAGGCCGTTGGTGCGACCGTCGTGGTTGGCGGCGGTGCCGCGGATGAACGCGCGCACCGGCCTGCCCTCCGCCGCGGCCACCGACTCCCTGGTGAGCACCACCATGCCGCAGCCCTCGGCGCGCACGATGCCTTCCGCGCCCGCGTCGAAGGTGCGGCAGCGCCCGCCGGGCGCCAGCGGCAGCACCTTCTCGGTGACGGTGGTGGACAGCGGCGACAGGATCGTGTTGACGCCGCCGACCAGCGCGATGTCGCAGTCGCCATTACGCAGCGCCCGCACCGCCAAGTGCACGGCCATCAGCGAGGAGGAGCACGCCGTGTCCACCGCGAGGCTGGGGCCGGACAGGTCAAGCAGGTAGGACAGCCGGTTGGCGACGATGCTGTGCGCACCGCCCGGCGCGGTGTAGGCGTTGATGCCGGCCGGATCGGCGAACTGCATCATCAGGTAGTCGCTGCCGTACACGCCGAGGAACACCCCGGTCGTCGCGGCGCGCAGCTCGGCGGGCGTCAGCCCGGCGTCCTCCATGGCCTCCCATGCCACCTCGAGCACCAGCCGCTGCTGCGGATCCATCCGCTCGGCCTCGGCGGCCGAGATGCCGAAGAACTCCGCGTCGAAGCCGTCGACCTCGGCGAGCAGTCCCGCGAAGCGGCTGGTGCTCGCGGCGTGCCCGGTGCGGCGGCCGTCCTCGCTGTCGACCAGCGGCGTGATGGCGTCGTGGCCGTCGCGCAGCGCGGACCAGTAGCCGTCCAGATCCTCGATGCCCGAGGGCATCCGCACCGCGGCGCCGAGGATCGCCACCGGCTCGGTGCGGCGGTCGACTTCGGCTCGCAGGCTGCGGATCTCGCTGAGCGCCTTGCGTAGTAGCGCGCGGCGATCGTCGGTGATTTCGGTCGTCATCGGGTATCCCCTTCGGTGGAAAGATCCAGCTCCGCCGACAAGAGATCGGCGAGTTCGTCATCGGTGGCCTGGTCCAGGTCCGCATCGATTTCGGGCCGGGCGTGCCGCTGTGGCGGCGTTTCGGGCGCGGGCTCCGTCGCCGGGAGCATCCGCTGGGTCAGCTCATCGACGAGCTGGTCGACGGTGGGGTGGGCGAAGATGAGGCTGGCCGGAATCCGTTGGCCGATGCCGGTTTCCAGCCGATTGCGCAGGTCGACCGCCATCAGCGAGTCGAAGCCGAGATCGCGGAAGGGTGTCGTCGGGTCGACCGGCCGCGAGGTTCCGATGATCGACGCGACCTGGCCGAGCACGAAGCCGCGCACCAGCTCCAGTCGTTCACCGGGGTCGTCGATCTCGTGCAGCGACAGTGCCTGATCGGTTGGGCCGCCGGGCTTCTCGTCGTCGGGAAGCAGGTTCGCCAGCAGCTCGCGCGCCGCCGGTGGCGTGCCGGGACCGGACAGGGTCGGCAGGTCGAAGGCGGCCGCCGCGAGGACAGGGCCGGAGTCGGCGAGCGCCGCCTCCAGCAGGTCCATGGCCGCCTCGGTCTCCAGCGCGGGCACGCCCATCGCGGCGAGGCGGCGTTCGCTGCCCACCGCGGCGGCCAAGCCGATCGCCGCCCACGGACCCCATGCGATGCTGTGCGCCGGCCGTCCCTGCGCGGCGCGCGCGGCGGCGAGCGCGTCCAGGTAGGTGTTGGCCGCCGCGTAGGCGCCCTGGCCCGGCGAGCCGAAAAGCCCGGCGAGCGAGGAGAACAGCACGAAATGCGCGAGCGGCTGCTCGAGGGTGAGGTTGTGCAGGTGCCAGGCGCCGCGCGCCTTACCTGCCAGCGCGCGGGTCAGTCTGGCCTCGTCGAGATCCGCGACGACCGCGTCCTCGAGCACGCCGGCGAGGTGGAAGACACCGCCGATCCGTCCGGCGTCGGCCAGCACCGCGGCGAGCGCGGCGCTGTCGGCAACGTCGACGGCCGCCACGGTGACTTTCACGCCGCTGGCCCGCAGGTCGGCGATCACCTGTTCGGCCGCGGCGTCCGGCGCGGAACGACCGAGCAGCAGCAGGTTTCGCGCGCCACGCGCACTCAGCCAGTCGGCGACGCGCAAGCCGAGCGCACCGAGGCCGCCGGTGACGACCTGGCACAGGTCCGGATCGATGGTCACCGAGGTGCGGGCCCGCGGCACCGGAACCAGCCGGGGAGCGAGCACCGCACGGTCGATCGAAACCTGCTGCGGCGCTCGCTGATCCCGCAGGACCGTGACCAGCCGATCGATGTCCGCGCCGCTCGGCGCGGCGGGCAGATCGACGACGCCGCAGGCCGTTTCGGGATGCTCGGTGGCGATCACCCGGCTCACGCCCCATAGGCTCGCCGTGGACAACCGCGACGGTCGCACCGCGCGCTGGGTGTCCGGGGTGAGCAGCCACAGTCGCGGTGTCTCCCGCCAGGTGCGGCCGATCAGGAACCTGGCCAGCTCCACCGAGTCCGCGGTGTAGGCGGCCGACTCGGCAGGGTCCTCGCCCGCGCTCGAATAGGCCCGTGCGTCGATGACGCCGCGCAATCCTTCGATGGTTTCGGCCAATTCGGCCGCCGCGGTCTCGTAGTCGGCCGCCTCGTGCGCTTCGGTGCGCACGACGCGGTCCCCGCGGGCGGTGAGGCGTTCGGCCAGCGCGTCGAGCGCAGGATGCGCACCGCCGAGGATCAGCCAGCCGCCGCGCGACGCCCGCCCGCCCTCGGATTCCCACGGCTGCCAGGCGAGGCGGTACAGCCTGCCGCGCTCGGCGGCGGAGGCTTCGGCCGTGGTGACGCGGAAGTCCATGGCCGAGAACAGGACTCGGCCGTCGGCACCGAGCACCACGAGGTCGGCGATCAGATCCCGTTCACCGTATTCCACGATCCGGGCGTGGCACCAGACGTCGGTGACGGGCGCGGCCGGGGTGGCGAACTGCAGCCGGGTGGCGCCCGCGGGCAGCGCGAGCGCGTCGGTCAGCCGCGGCCCGGCCGCCGCCGCGACGGTGTGCAGGCAGGCGTCGAGCAGCGCGGGATGCAGTCCCGTACCGGCCGTGAGTTGCACTGGCAGCGTGAGCTTCCCGACGGCCTCGTCGCCGCCGCGAGAAAGCTGGGTCAACCCGCGGAAGCTCGGTCCGTAGTGCAGACCGTTGCCGGCCAGGCGCTCGTAGAACTCCGCGATCGGCACCGGCTCGGCGCACCGGGCCAGCAGTTCCGCGATCTCCGGTGCGGGCCGATCGGTGAGCGGGGCCGGCGCTTGGTCGAGTCGGCCGCGCGCGTGCGTGACCGGAGCGCCCTGCGCATCGGACACGATCACGAATTCCGAACGCCCGCCCGCCGATTCGACGACCAGCTGGAGCGACGGGGCCGTACCGGGCAGCAGGACGTGCGGCGCTTCGAAGGCGACGTTGGTCAGCACCACGGTCGGCGTATCGCCACCGGCCAGCTCGCGCGCGGCCTGCGCCGCCGCGCCGAGCCAGTACGCGCCGGGGACCACCGGCACCTCGTCCACCACGTGATCGGCGAGTTCGGGAGCGGCGTCCGCCTGTAGCGGCCACACGCCGAGCTCGGGGCGGGTGGCGATCCGCACGCGTCGACCGAGCCAGCCGCCGACCGGCGCGACAGCGGCCGCCGCGCTCGCGGCGCGAATCAGCGGGAACCGCTGCGCGTTCCAGCCCTGCGAGGGAATCGGCACCGGCGTGCCGGGCCGGTAGAGCCGCGTCCAGTCCAGCTCCGCGCCGCGGGTGTAGAGCACGCCGAGCGCGTGCAGGAAGGCGAAGACCTCGTCCTCGTCGCGCCGGGCCGAGGACACCGCGACCACGTCCGCGCCCGGCGCGTTCTCGGCCGCGATCTCGGTGAGCGAGCGGGCCAGCACCGGGTGCGGCGCGATCTCGACGAACGTGTCGTGCTCGGCGGCGAGCAATGCGGTGATCGCGGTGTCGAACAGCACCGTTTCGCGCAGGTTGCGCGCCCAGTAGTCGGGGTCGACGAGCGTGTCGGTCAGCGGGCCGCCGGTGACGGTCGAGTACAGCGGCACGCTGGGCTCGCGCACCGCGATGTCGCACAATGCCTCGCGCAGCCGGGGCCGCAGCGGTTCGACGGCCGGGCTGTGCGCCGCGAAATCGACCGCGATGCGCCGGGCGAACACCCCGTCGGCCTCCAGTCGCGCCACGATCTCGTCCAGCGCTCGCGGCTCACCGGAGATGACGGTCGCGCGCGGACCGTTCACCGCCGCCACCGACACGCGATCGCGGTACTCCGTGAGCGCCGAGTCGACCTGCGCCGCATCGAGTTCCAGCAGCGCGAGGCCGCCTCGGCCGGAGATCTCGGTGAGCAGCGCGCTGCGCACGCACACGATGCGCGCGGCATCTGCCAGCGACAGCGCGCCGCTGACGTGCGCCGCCGCGATCTCGCCCATGCTGTGCCCGCAGACGGCGGCGGGTTCGATGCCGAATGACCGCCAGGTCTCGGTGAGGGCGACCTGCATGGCGAACAGCGCGGGCGGCACCTGCGCGGTGCCGTGCGCGACGATGCCGCGCTCGGCCGACCACAGCGACACCCCGAGCTGGCGCTCCAACTCGGCGGCACACCGCCGCATCGCCTCGGCGAACGCGGGCACCGACGCGGCCAGCGCGCGGCCCATGCCGTCCCACTGCGAGCCCTGGCCGGGGAAGACCAGTGCGGTTCGCCGGACGCGACGGCTCGGCGCCTGCGGTTCGCAGACACCGCGCACCAGTTCGCCGTCGGCCAGCGCGGTCAGGCCGTCGATCAGTTCCTCGATGTCGCGGGCCACCACCGCGGCGCGGTGACCGTCGTGGTCGCCGCGCAGCGCTGCGGTGGCGGCCGCGCGGGCGAGCCAGGTCGAATCGTCGCGGTTCCGCTCGGCGGCGCGCGCCCAGCCGCGTGCCCGTCGCCGCAGCCCCGCCGCGGAGCGGGCGGCCACCGGGAACAGCACGAAATCCGTTGCGCCCGTGGGTTCGTCGGGCTCGGTCGCCGGTGCGGTGGACAGCACGACGTGCGCGTTGGTGCCGCCGAATCCGAACGAGCTCGTCCCGACGATCGCGGCGCCGTCGGCGTCGACGGGCAGCGCCTCGACCACCGCCTGCACCGCCACCGGGACCCGGTCCAGCTCCAGCAGCGGGTTGGGCCGCTTGTAGTGGATGGTCGGCGGCAACTCCCGATGATGCAGGGAGAGCGCGGTTTTGATGAGTCCGGCGACACCGGCGGCGGCTTCCAGGTGGCCGAGGTTCGATTTCGCCGAACCCACCCGCAGCGGCTGCTCGGGATCGCGGCCTTGTCCGAGCACCGCCGCGAGCGCGCCCACCTCGATCGGGTCGCCGACCGCGGTTCCGGTGCCGTGCGCCTCCACGTAGGCGACCCTGGCCGGGTCGACGCCCGCGGCGCGGTAGGCCGCGCGCAGCACGCGCTCCTGGGCGGGACGGCTCGGGGCGATCAGCCCGTTCGTCCTGCCGTCCTGGTTGACGGCGCCGCCGCGGATCACGGCGTAGACGCGGTCGCCGTCGCGGCGGGCCCGCGCGAGCGTCTTGAGCACCACCACGCCCGCCCCCTCACTGCGGACGTAGCCGTTTGCGCTCTCGTCGAACGGCTTGCAGCGTCCGTCCGGCGCCATCAACCGGCCTTTGCTGAAGCTCAGCGCCACTCGCGGCGCGGCGATGACGTTCACGCCGCCCGCCAGCGCCACCTCCGATTCGCCCGCGCGCAGCGACTGGCAGGCCAGGTGCACCGCGACCAGCGAGGACGAGCAGGCGGTGTCCACCACCATGCTCGCGCCCGCCAAATTCAGGCAGTAGGACAGCCGGTTGGCGACGATGCTCAGCGCCGAGCCGGTGCCGTCCTGCGCCGACACCTCGGTGCCCGGTGCGAGCACGGCGACGCCGTGGTCGTAGGACGAAGCGCCGAGGAAGACCCCGGTCGAGGTGCCCGCCAGCCTGCTCGGGCCGATGCCCGCGTCCTCGATGGCGTGCCAGGCGACCTCGAGCAGCAGCCGCTGCTGCGGGTCCATCCTGGTGGCCTCCTTGGCCGCGATGCCGAAGAACTCCGCGTCGAAATGCTCGACGTCGTCGAGGAATCCGCCCCACTTGGTGGTCATCCGGCCCGGCGCGTCCGGGTCGGGGTCGTACAGCGCCGCCGCGTCCCAGCGATCCGCGGGGACCTCCGTGATGGCGTCCACGCCAGCGCGCAGCAGGTCCCAGTACTCCCGTGGGCCGTCGGCGCCGGGAAATCGGCAGCCGATCCCGACGATGGCGACGGCGTCGCCGGGATCGGCGGTGATCGCCGCTTGGTCCGGCGTCTGGGTCGCGCCGCCGAGTTCGGCAGCCAGCGCGGCGGCCGCGGCGGCCACGCTGGGGTGGTCGTAGGCGAAGGTCGGCGACAAGCTCGTGTCGGCCCAGCGCTGCAGATCGTCGGACAGCTCCACCGCCTGCATGGAGGACATGCCGAGCGCCGCGAACGGCACGTCGACCGGGAGACCGGCCGGATCGGCGCCGAGCAGCTCGGCGATCCTGGCGACCAGCCAGGCTTCGATGTCGGCCGCCGACCTCATAGCTGCACCGCCTCGGTCGCGGCGGCGGTGATCTCGTCGAGCGTGCCCGCCTCGAACGCCGCGCGAGTCGCGCGCCGCTGCAACTTGCCGCTGGAGGTCTTGGGCACCGTGCCCGCCCGCACCAGGACGACCCGCGCGGGGGTGATCGAGTGGTCGACGCTGACCGCCGCGCGCAACGCCGCGGTGAGCGCGGCGATGTCGGGATCGGCGTCCGCCTTGACCTCGGCCACCACGATCAGCTCCTCACCGCCCTCGCGGTCGACCGCGAACGCGGCGGTGCAGCCGCGCCGGATTCGGGGGTCTGCGTTCTCGACGGTGTGCTCGATGTCCTGCGGGTAGTAGTTGCGCCCGCCGACGATGACCAAGTCCTTGCGCCTGCCGACCACGTACAGCTCGCCGTCGACCAGCGCGCCGAGATCGCCGCTGCGCAGGTACGGACCCGACTGCGGCGCAACGGTTTCCGCGCGGAATGTCTCCCGGGTGGCGTCCTCGTTGCCCCAGTAGGCCAGCGCCGCGTCCGGGCCGCCGATCCAGATCTCGCCGACCTGTCCGTCGGGCAGGGGGACCTTGGTGTCCGGGTCGACGATCAGCAGTTCGCGGTGCAGCGCCACGCGTCCGGAACCGACCAGCGTCTGGTCCTGGCCCGGCGTGACGCGGCCCTCGGCCAGTTCGGCGCGGCTCACCGTCAGCGTGACCGCGCCCGCTCCGCGGCGCGAACCGGTGGTCATGAGCGTGGACTCGGCCAGCCCGTAGCAGGGGTAGTAGCTGTTCGAATCGAAGCCGTGCCCGGCGAATTCGGCGGCGAACTTGTCGAGGGTCTCCGCGCGGATGGGCTCGGCGCCGTTGAACGCGACCTCGAGCGAGCTGAGGTCGATGCCCGCCCGATCGGCGGCGGGGATGCGGCGGCAGCACAGCTCGTAGGCGAAATTGGGACCGCCGGTGATGGTGGCCCGATAGCGAGTCACCGCGCGCAGCCAGCGGACCGGACGCTGCACGAAGGTCAGCGGCGGCAGCAGCACCGTGCGGCTGCCCGCGTAGACGGCGGGCACCACGATGCCCATCAGGCCCATGTCGTGGAACAGCGGGAGCCAGCCGACGATGCGTGATTCGGCGCTGTAACCCATTGTCCGGCAGAGCAATTCCTGATTGTGCATGAGCGCGTCATGGGTGACGACCACACCCTTCGGCGCGGAAGTCGAGCCCGAGGTGTACTGCAGGAACGACACATCCGCGCCCGTCACCGGCACCGGTTCGAAGTCCGCGGTGCCGTCCGCGTCGGCCACGATGCCGATCCAGCGCAGGCGATCCAGTTCCGGGGTGGCCCCGATCAGCATGGCGCGGGTCTGCTCCGGCGCGGCGCACAGCACCGCGGCGGCGCCGCAGTCTTCGGCGATGGTGCGCAGGGTCTCCACCCGGCGCGGCGAGGTCACCGGGAACGGCGGGTACACCGGCACCGCGACCACGCCCGCGAACTGGCAGGCGAGGAACGCGAGCACGAAATCGGCGGAATCCGGCGCCACGATCAGCGCCCGGTTGCCGGGCGCGACCTCTCGGGAAATGCGCGCGGCCAGTGCGCGGGTCAGTTGCTCCAGTTCCGCGAAAGTCCAGGAATGCGATTCTTTTTCGCCGTCCGGCAAAAAGGTGTACGCGATTCTGTCGGCAGCGTCGGCGGCGCGCTGCGAAATTGCCTCGGCGAGCGTTCGAGCCCGGAGTTCGGTTTCCATCGCAATCCCTCCTCGATCAGCCGGCAGCCATCACGACGGTGCCGACAGAACAGGGACATTACGGGCGGAGGCGGCGAAATGGACAGGCGCAGAACGTGGTCCGAAGGGTGACGCACGCGGGATCGGAAGACGTATCACTTTCGGACGGAAAACTCTCGGAAGGAATAGTCCGGAGGGATTGTCACCTTTGTGCAATGGCGACCGGCGCAGTCTCGCAGATACGGTCCCGCTGCACCGAAGAATTGCCGAACACAGAGCGGAGTAGAACTGTGACGAGCAGCACAGCGCGGAAGCGCATCGCCATTTGGTCGGATTTCGGGGGAGTGCTCACGCCGCCGGTAGCCGAAACATTCGCGGCATTCTGCGCGAAGACGGGATTGGCGCCGGATCCTTTGCGCCGCGCGATCGCGGAAGTCACCGCGACGTTCGGCACCGAGGACATGATGCTGCCATTGGACACGCCGCTGATCGGCGAGGACGAGTGGCTGGATCTGGTGCGCGCGGCGCTGCGCGGGCAGGGCGTGCACACCGCGGTGCCCAGCCTCGCCGAGACCTGGTTCGACGGCCGAAAGGCCAACGCGCAGTGGGACGACGCGCTGCGCCGCTACCGAGGCGCCGGACACTTCGTCGGCATGCTGTCGAACATGCCGCCCGCGTGGGAGCCGCACTGGCGGCGGATGGTCGTCGCGGAGGAATTGTTCGAGCAGGTCGTGAACTCGGCGCAGGTCGGCTGCCGCAAGCCTGATCCCGAGATCTTCGAGCTGGCGGCCGCGCGCGCGGGCGTCGAACCGAACCGCTGCATTCTGATCGACGACCTGCCACAGAACTGCGCGGGCGCGAGGGCGGCCGGGTGGCGCGCGGTGCTGTTCCGTGACGCCGCGACGGCGATCGCCGAGGTGGACGCCGAGCTGCGTCAGCTCGTCGCCGAGGGCGTCGCGATATAGGCCGAGGCCGCGTCCTCGTGCGCCAGCCGGCGCAGAGCGCTGAACATCGCGTCGCCGAGCGCCGTCCAGACGACGAGCGCCTCGGCCATGCTCTCCGCGTTCGGCTGGCGCAGCAGCGTGTCGATCTCCTTGGCCGCGATCCGTTCGGCCAGCTCGGCGTAGTCGTCGAGCAGGTCCCAGTGCTGCTGTCCCAGCCTGCCGAGGGTGGCGAGCACCGCGGCGAGGGTGCCGCGCGCCGGGTTCGTCTCGCGGACCTGCCAGCCGCGGCGGGCGAGCAGATCGCGGACCTGATCGGCGGCGGCCAGCTGCGCGTCGTCCGGCTCCCCGGCGGGGGGCTTGCTCATCGCGAACTGCGCCTTGCCCGCGGACTCCAGCACCGTCATCCCCGGCGTCCGCATCTTGTCGAGGACTTCCCTTGTCGCCGCCACCGACAGCCCGCCGACCTCGATCAACGCCCGAACCAGCTTGAGCCGCCGCACATGTGAGTCGTCGTACTGCATCTGGTTGGGGCTGGTCCGTTCGCCGGGAAAGAGCAGCCCTTCGCGCATGTAGTACTTGATGGTGGGTGCAGGCACGCCCGAGACCTTGCTCAATTCGGCGATACGCATATCCGCCTCCCGTCCGCGCTACTACTGGTCGCCCAAGTGTAGGTCAGACGGATAGCGGCCAGTTCCGGTTGCTGTTCGAATGCTCCGGCCGCATGGACGTACTTTCGTGTGCGCTACGGCCATGCGCGGGCTCCGAAGTGATCGTGTCCGGCGGCGCCGTCAGGCGGAATCCTGCTGGCCGATGTGCGCCCGATACCGATTCACCGCGTCGATGCGGGAGACCGCGCCGAGCTTGTCGAAAATACTACGCAGATGCCGTTTCACGGTGCCCTCGGTGATGGACAACGCATTGGCGATCTGCCGATTCGTCATCGCCTCCGACACCAGGCGCAGCACCTGTTCCTCGCGCGCCGAGAGCCTGCCGCGATTGGCCCCGGCGCCGGTGAGAAAATCCCGCGGCACGCTGACGGTGATCTGATCCTCCACCGCGGCGATCCCCCGGATCGCGCTGACCAGCTCGCTGCGCGAGATCTTCTTGTGCAGGAAGCAGCGCACGCCCGCGTCGAGCATGTCGTACAGCAGGGTCTCGGTGCCCGTCGAGCTGAGCACCGCGACCGCCGCGCCGGGGCAGGCGCGGGTCAGCGAGCGCACCATGCGCACGGTGGCACTGCCGATTTCGTCGTTGTCCAACACGATGACGTCCGGACGCACGGCGGCGGCGAGATATCCGGCCTCGTT
This sequence comes from Nocardia amikacinitolerans NBRC 108937, assembly GCF_001612615.1. Lineage (GTDB taxonomy): Bacteria > Actinomycetota > Actinomycetes > Mycobacteriales > Mycobacteriaceae > Nocardia > Nocardia amikacinitolerans. The sequence goes on from NZ_BDAU01000006.1 coordinate 201,330, forward strand.
CCAGGACACGTCACCGACCACCGTGAAATCCTCTTCGGAATTCAGGAAATCACACAACATCTCGCGGGTGAGGAAGTTGTCCGTGACAATCTGGATGTGGATGACGCGCTGCGGCAGACCGTTTGTCGGTATCACCGACACGAGGCGTGGAGCGGAGCATTCCGAAACGGCGTCCGTTATCGCGCTTTCCACGTCTGCCGTGCGTCTCATTCGGGCGGTTCCGCTCATTTCCACCATCCACCTCGGGGTTTGCTGAGTCGGACCCGGGCGGTCGCCACGAGGACGACCTCCGGCGTGTAGCCGACCCGTCGGCCGATGCCACGAGAGCGCGCGGCATCAACCCGCTGGATTTCGTTCGACGATGAACCAGAAAACCGGCCCCGTCCCGGATCGGTATCGAAACGACTACCGACACTTGGCTTTTGGAACCTGCGACCGGTTATAGGAAGTGACCCTATCCGCTAACGGTGCACTCCACAACCCGGTTGTTCCGCAGCGCACAATTAGGCTTCGAATGTTCCCGATCCGTTAACACTTACCGCAAGGATCGGAAACGTGGTTGTGAGAAGCGCGTACGGAAATTCGCGGTCAAGCCGCGAAAAATAGGGGCACGCAACGGGATTCGCGGGAAATCGAGCGTACTCAACGACCGCCGCGGCCCTCGCCCGCGAGCCTGCCGCGGCGGATGAGATCGCGTTTGGTGCCGGGCGCGATCGGCGGCAGTGCCGCGTCGGCATCGGCTGCCGGCTCGTCGGGGTTGGAGCGCACGAACAGTGTGACGGTCGCGGCGGGACGGAAACCGCTGCGGGTCATCAGCGTCGCCGAGGCGGTGTTGTTGTTCTCCACGTCGGTGACGATGCGCCGCGCGCCGCGCGCGAACAGTGCCGCCGAGCACGCGTCGACCAGCCTGCGCGCGATGCCGTGCCCCTGCATGTCGGGCGCGACCGCGATCCATTCCAGATAGCCCCAGTCGTCGCGCAGCTCGAATTCCATTGAGCCGAGCACGAATCCGACGACCCGATCGGAATCCAGCGCGACCCAGCACGCGTTGTCGGGGCTGTCCAGGTGCTCGGCGACGCTGGTCAGCGACCACGAGGTGTATGGCTTGGTGCCGGTGTCGAAGACCTGATGGCCGAGATCGAGCACCTGGCGCAAGTGGCCGAGGCCCATGGGGACGATCACGGTGGCGGTGTCCATGGCGCATAGTTTGCCAGGGGCTAGCCGCCGTGCCGCTCATGCGGGAGTCAGCGTCGCCATTCCCGCAGTTCCAAGTCGACGATCACCGGATGCATCAGGGTCGAGACGGGCGCGCCGGTGTCGCGGCGGTCGGGCGCGAACACCGCGGCGGCGGCCAGCGTCGCCTCGTCGAGCGAGCGCAGCGGGGCGGGCGGGTCCAGGCGCAGGCGCGGTTCGGTGTCCCTGGTGGCCAGCACGAAACCCCAGTCGCCGAAGCTCGGCACGTCCACGTGGTATGGCAGTGTCCGCAGGCCCGCCGCGCGAATCGTGTTCGCGATGCACCAGTACGAGCGCGGTGCGAAGAACGGCGAACCGGACTGGACCGCGAGCGTGCCGCCGGGGGCGAGCACGTGGGCGGCCATCGCGTAGAACTCCTTGGAGTACAACTTGGCGATCGAGGTCTGGTCGGGATCGGGCAGGTCGACGAGCACCGCGTCGTAGGCGCCGGGGGAGCCGCGCAGCCAGGAGAACGCGTCCTCGTTGACGACACGCACCCGCGCATCGTCGAAAGCGTTGCGGTTCAACGCCGCCAGCCGCGCGTCGGTGCGGGCCAGCCGAATCATCTCCGGGTCCAGCTCCACCAGGGTGATCGTCTCGACATCGGGGTAGCGCAGGATCTCGCGCAGCGCCAGACCGTCGCCGCCGCCGAGGACGAGCACATCGCGGCGCGGACCGGCGAGGGTGGGATGCACCAGCGCCTCGTGGTAGCGGTACTCGTCGACCGAGGAGAACTGCAGATCGCCGTTGAGGAACAGCCGGGTGTCCGGGGTGCCGAACGGTGAGATCGACTCGGTGAGAACGATGTTCTGGTACCTGGTCCGCTCGTGCAGCACGATCGGATGGGCGAACAGCGCCTGCTGCGCCGTCGCCTCGAACCGGTCGGCGTAGAGGTAGCTGCCGAACAGCGTCGCCGCGACGAGCGCGGTCAGCGCGCCGAAGCCCCACCGCGCCCGCGGCCGGAGTTCGGTGCGGAACAACAGGAACACCAGCGCCAGCCCCGCCGCCGCGTTGACCACGCCGACGATCAGGCTGCCGCGAATCTGGCCGAACACGGGCAACAGCAGGAACGGGAACGCCAACCCGCCGAGCAGCGCGCCCACGTAGTCCGCGGCGAACAGGTCGGCCACCGCGCTGCCCGGCTCCTGCTTGCGAATCCGCTGCAAAAGCTCCATCAGCAAAGGGATTTCGGCGCCCACCAGAATGCCGAGAATGCTCGCGATCACGATCAGCGCCGTGGTGTAGATGTTCAGCCACGCGTAGGCGGCGTAGAGCATCACCACCGACAGCCCGCCGAGCAGCGCGAGGATCAGCTCCACCGCAACGAACGCCGCCGCGGCGTGCCTGCGCAGCGGTTTCGCGGCCAGCGCGCCGATGCCCATGGCGAACACCATGACGCTCAACGTGATCGAGGCCTGCGCCGCGGTGTCGCCGAGCAGGTAGCTGCCGAGCGTCACCAGCGACAGTTCGTAGACCAGGCCGCATGCCGCGCAGACGAACGCGGTGACGAGCAGCGCGATCCGGGCCGGGCGGCGCCGCAGCCGCGGCGGTAGCGGTGCGGTCTCGGTGCCCGCCACCATACTCAGGACAGGCCCGCGGCCACCACGAAGGACACCGCGAGATGCAGCGCCGCGGTAACCCAGACGGCCGGGTGAATCGCGCCGTCCGCGACCACATCTCGGAACTGGCCGGGGGTCAGCAGATCGAGCAGCAGGAACGACAGCGCCATCGCGCCGAGACCGATCACGCCGTACACCGCGCTGGCCAGCAGCGCCTCGCCGATCGCGCCCTGGGAGGTCCAGATCGCCATCGCCACGATGATCCCGACGCCGAGCAGGTTCGACGCCACAAGCAGCGAGGCGTTGCGGTTGCGCTCGACCCAGATCTGCTCGCGCAGGTTGCCAGGCGTGATGACGTCCACGAGCACGAAACCGAGCGCCATCAACGCGATGCCGACGCCGGTGTAGGCGAGCGCCGCGCCCGCGTCGGCCGCGAGATCTGCCAGCATGTGTTTCTCCTTCTATTTGCCGCTCTGGCCGCGGTATTCGCTGCCCGGCGGCTGACTCGGCCAGCCGAAACTCGACACCGTCGACTGGTGGCGCCGGTATCCGTTGCCGTACTGGTCGACGAGGATCATCGAGCCGGTCCCGTGCGGGGCGACGGTGATGATGTCGTTGCGATACTGCAGATAGGTGCGGTCGCCGACGCGGCGGTTGTCCAGCGGCTGCGAGGCCGCGACGATGGCGCTGCCGACGGCGGCGGGCGCGAGCGCGGCGGTGTAGGCGCGGCCGTCGTTCGCCTGGTCCAGCGAGGCGGCACGGGAATACTTGGCGGCGACGAAATCGCGCGCGCTCTCGATGTCGTCGCCACAGCCGACGACCGAGAGCAGCAGCGCGGCCACCGCGACGAAGCCGATGACCGTCCTGCCGAGGTGGTGCATGTGTCCCCCCGTAGAGCGCCGGGCCGAGCCCGGTAGGTGATACGTCGAGTCCCCTCTGTCGAAAACTCGTCGGGCACTGTATCACCGACGCGGCCGTCCGCGTCCAGTCTCCGAGGCGATCGCGCGCTAGGCGCCCTTGCGGGCTTGGGTCTTCTTCGCGGCTTTCTTGGCGGGCTTCTCGGCGGTCTTCTTGGCCGCCTTGGCGGTCTTCTTCGCGGGCGCGGCCTTCTTCGCGGTCTTCTTCTGGGCACCGCCGGAGGAACCCGCCGCGCGCCTGCCGCTGGCCTCGAGGCTGCGTTGCAGCGCGGCGACCAGATCGACCACCTCGGCGTCCATCTCGGCGGGCGCGGCCTCGGGCTTGGTGGTCACCCGGTCACTGCCGCTGGCGATCGCCTCGTCCAGGATCTTCTGCAGTTCGATCTGGTACTCGTCGGTGAACTGGCTCGGATCGAAATCGTCGGACATGGACTCGACCAGCGTCTCGGCCATCTTGATCTCCTGCGGCCGCGGCTCCGACGCGTCCTGCAGGGACTCGAACTCGACCGCGCGCACCTCGTCGGGCCACAGCAGCGTCTGCAACACGAGCATGCCCTCGCGCACCCGCAGCGCGGCGAGCCGGGTCTTCTGGCGCAGCGTGAAGTGGACCAGCGCGGTCCGGTCGATGCGCTCCAGCGTGGTGGCAAGCAGCACGTAGGCCTTCGGCGTGGTGGAGTCCGGCTCGAGGTAGTAGCTCTTGTCGAACAGGATCGGGTCGATCTGGTCGGACGGCACGAACTGCAACACCGGGATCTCGTGCTTCTCCGCGGCGGGCAGGCGGGCGAAATCCTCGTCGGAGAGGATCACCCGGTCGCCGTCGGGCGACTCGTACGCCTTGGCGATGTCGACGTACTCGACGGGTTTGTTGTCGACGGTGCAGACGCGCTGGTATTTGATCCGGCCGCCGTCCTTGGCGTGCACCTGGTGGAATTTGATGTCGTGGTCCTCGGTGGCGGTGTACACCTTGACCGGGACGTTTACCAGCCCGAATGCAATCGAGCCCTTCCAGATAGCTCGTGCCATCACTCCATGATGGCCGAACCACCCCTCCCGCGCGAGCGAACCGGAATCCCCGAGGTCGCGGCGGCGATTCGGAACCGCGATCCGGCCGGAAGCGACGCGAACAGCGCGCCCATCGCCGCGACGGTCCCGGCCAGGTCGGCGCGGCCGGACAGGTAGGCGCGTTGCAGCGGCGCGGGCAGGTCGAAGAAGGCGTCGAAGAAGGCGGGCAGGTCGGCGGGCGGCAGCGCGAGCAGCGCGCGCAGCCCGGCCGCGCGCAGGGCCCGCACCGCGCGGGCCGACGGCGGCCAGAGGTTCTCTCCCGCCGCCGCCGCGTCCGCCGCCGCCAGTGCGGCCGCCACGCTGTATCCCGTTGCGGGATGGGTGAATCCGCCCGCCGCGCCGAACGCGCGCCGCCCGGGTCGGCCGCCTTCGACCGGGAACCGCACCCGCTCGACGGGCTCGTCGCCGCCGAGCGCGATGCCGCGGGCGCGCAGCCGGTGCCGAAGGCGGGTGCGCAGTTCGCCGGTGTCCAGCGCGGGCCGCCCGGCCAGACAGGTCTCCTCGAGCAGCATCGCGCCGCCGCCCAGCGGAACCGCGTACAGGAACGAGCGCGGCGCGGCCGGATGCGCGCCGTTGTCGGCGCGCCAATCCATGAACAGCGGCTCCATGCCCGCGGCGACCGTCTCGTCGACGAGCACGCCGTAGGCGGTCTGTTCGGCGCGGGCGGGGGAGCGGGCGATCCCGCGCGCGTCGATCACCCGCTCGGCGGTCAGGGTCCGGCCCGAGGCCAGCGTCACGCCGTGCCGTTCGAGCCGAACGGCGCGCTCGGCGACGATCTCCGCGCCGGTCAGGTCCAGCGAGTCCTGCAACCGCTTCGTGTCGAGCACCACGTACGCGCGATCGAGTTCGTGGCGTCGCGCGCCCCACGCGACGGGGCGCGCGACCGTCGCGGCCGTGGCCGCCGGATCGAGCCAGCCGGGTAGCTCGTCCGCCCAGGCGGCGTAGGTCGCGGCCCACGGCCGCGCGGGTGCGGGATCGACCGCGGCAACCGACATGCCGCGGGCCAGGCAGCGATGTGCGAGCGCCCGCCCGGCGGGGCCGAGGCCGCAGACGACGATGTCGGTCACGATGGCCGCCGCCGTCGGTCGCGCCGCGCCGCCTGCCGCCGCTCGGCCCCGGCCGCGCGTTGTCGCTCGACCCCGGCCGCTCGTTGTCGCGCGGTGCCCAGCTG
>NZ_BDAU01000007.1 GCF_001612615.1 Nocardia amikacinitolerans NBRC 108937
CGCTGTCGTGCGGTGCCCAGCGGTCGCTGTCGTGCGGTGCCCAGCGGTCGCTGTCGTGCGGTGCCCAGCGGTCGCCGTCGCCTGGCGCCCAACGGTCGTTGTGGCGCGATGTCGCTCGGCTGCGGTCGCCCGATGCCCAGCGGCCGCTGTCGTGCGATGACGATCAACCGCCGCCCGATGCCGACGGGCCGTCGCTCGCCGTCGATCAGATGCCGCCGGTGGAGAGCAGGCCGCCGTCGACGCGCACGGTCTCGCCGGTGATCCACGCGGCCTCGTCCGAAACCAGGAACGCGATCAGCCGCGCGACGTCCTCGGGGGCGCCCAGCCGCTTCATCGGATACGCGGCCGCGGCCCGCTCCTCGTCGGCGGAGTAGAGCGCGTCGGCGAATTTGGTCTTGACCACGCCTGGCGCCACCGCGTTCACCCGGATCTTCGGGCCGAGCTGCCAGGCCAGCTCGCCGGTGAGGTGGATGAGCGCGGCCTTGGAGGAGCCGTAGGCGGCGATCACGCCGCTGGACCGCAGGCCCGCGACGCTGGCGACGTTGACGATCGCGCCGCCGTTGTCACGCATCCAGGCCTTGTACGCCTCCTGGATGTAGCCGAGCGCGGCGACCACGTTGACGTCGAAGATCTTGCGCACCGCGTCCAGGTCCGCGTCCATCAGCGCGCCGTAGATCGGGTTGATGCCGGTGTTGTTGATCAGGATGTCGAGCGAACCGAACTCCGAGACCGCGCGCTCGACCGCCGCTGCGCGACTCTCCAGGTCGCCGGAGTTGCCCGCCAGCGCGACGACCTGGCCCTGATGGCCAAGTGCTCGCAGCTCGGCGGCCGCCTCCTCCAGCGGTTCCGGTTTCCGCGCGGTGATCACCACGTTCGCCCCTCGGCGCAGCAGCTCGGCCGCCACGGCCTTGCCGATGCCCCGGCTGGCCCCGCTGACCAGCGCGCTCTTGCCCAACAGATCGGTACTCATGGCATCGCACGCTACCGAAGCCGGACCGACCGCCGTTATCGCGGTCACACCGGCTTCCTCGGCTGCGAGACCGCTCGCGGGCACAGGTAAAATCGGTGGTTCTTGTGCCTCGAGGGGCGCACAATCGAGCAGCGACTGCCCGGCCCCGCCGCGCCACGACCACCACCATCCGTGAGGAGCCCATCTGTGATCACCGCGACCGACCTCGAGGTTCGGGCCGGAGTCCGGACCCTGCTGTCGGCGCCAGGCCCCGCGCTGCGGGTGCAAGCCGGTGACCGCATCGGACTGGTCGGGCGCAACGGCGCAGGCAAGACCACCACGCTGCGCATCCTCGCGGGCGAAGGCGAGCCGTACGCCGGAAAGATCCTGCGCTCCAGCGAGATCGGCTATCTGCCGCAGGATCCCAAGGAAGGCAACCTGGACGTGCTCGCGCGCGACCGGGTGCTCTCCGCGCGCGGCCTGGACACGCTGATCCGCGACATGGAGAAGCAGCAGGCGCTGATGGCCGAGGTGGCCGACGAGAAGGAGCGCGAGAAGGCGGTCCGCAAGTACGGCAGGCTCGAGGAGCGTTTCTCGGCGCTCGGCGGCTACGTCGCCGAGAGCGAGGCCGCCCGGATCTGCCACAGCCTCGGCCTGCCCGACCGGGTACTCGGCCAACCGCTGCGCACCCTGTCCGGCGGTCAGCGCCGCCGAATCGAACTGGCGCGCATCCTGTTCTCCGCCTCCGACGGCAGCGGCGGCCGCTCGGATCGCATCCTGCTGCTCGACGAGCCGACCAACCACCTCGACGCCGACTCGATCACCTGGCTGCGCGGGTTCCTGCAGAACCACGACGGCGGCCTGATCGTGATCAGCCACGACGTCGAACTGCTCGACGCGGTGGTGAACAAGGTGTGGTTCCTCGACGCCGTGCGCGGCGAGGCCGACGTCTACAACATGGGCTGGAAGAAGTACCTCGACGCCCGCGCCACCGACGAACAGCGCCGCCGCCGCGAGCGCGCCAACGCCGAGAAGAAGGCCTCCGCGCTCAAGGCGCAGGCCGCCAAGCTCGGCGCCAAGGCGACGAAAGCCGTTGCGGCACAGAACATGGTCAAGCGCGCCGAGCGACTGCTCAACGAGCTGGACGAGGTGCGCGTCGCCGACAAGGTGGCCAGGATCAAGTTCCCCGAGCCCGCCGCCTGCGGCAAGACGCCGCTGATGGCCGAGAACCTGACCAAGATGTACGGCTCGCTGGAGATCTTCACCGGCGTCGACCTGGCGATCGACCGCGGCAGCCGGGTCGTGGTGCTCGGCCTCAACGGCGCGGGCAAGACCACGCTGCTGCGGCTGCTCGCCGGGGTGGAGCAGCCGACGGCGGGCGGTCTGGTGCCGGGGCACGGTCTGAAGATCGGTTACTTCGCCCAGGAGCACGACACCCTCGACGACGAGGCCACGGTGTGGGAGAACATCCGGCACGCGGCGCCGGACGCGGGTGAACAGGACCTGCGCGGCCTGCTCGGCGCGTTCATGTTCACCGGTCCGCAGCTCGACCAGCCCGCGGGCACCCTCTCCGGCGGCGAGAAGACCCGCTTGGCGCTGGCCGGTCTGGTGTCCTCGGCGGCCAACGTGCTGCTGCTCGACGAGCCGACCAACAACCTGGACCCGGTGTCCCGCGAGCAGGTGCTCGACGCGCTGCGCACGTACGCGGGAGCGGTCGTCCTGGTGACCCACGATCCGGGCGCCGCGGAGGCCTTGTCGCCGGAGCGGGTCATTCTCCTCCCCGATGGCACCGAGGACCACTGGTCCGCGGAATATTTGGAACTGATTCAGCTCGCGTGAGTTTCATCACACGAACCCGTTGATCACGGCCTGCTCAGTGCTTAGCCTGGAAAGACGCGCTGCTCGGCGACTCGGAGGAAGCCATGAGCGACAGGGCCACACAAAGCAAGGCCACATTGGGTAAGGGCACACGCGTCACGGGGAAATCGCGTGACCGTCTGCAATCGCAGCTGAAGAAGCAATACGAGGCGGGCGCCAGCATTCGTTCGCTGGCGAGGTCGACCGGACGCTCCTACGGTTTCATCCACAACGTGCTGGTGGAGTCGCACGTGCAGCTCCGCAGCCGGGGTGGCGCGAACCGCCGTAAGAGCCCCGGCAAGTAACGTCCCGCGCCCGCTCGAATCCGGTGGCGACACAAGGTCTTTCGCCGCCACCGCGGGAAGTTCTTCGCGTCGGCGCCGTCCCTCGGCCGGACGGTGCCGACGAGAGGAGGAGCGGGGGACGCGTGCCGACGGTCAGTATCCGGGAACCATGCCGTCGCTGTGCACGAGCAGGTTGGACAGGCTCTGGAAGATCGGCAGGCCGGTCTTGATCTCCAGGTAGGCGAACTGCCCCTGGGGGTTGACCTCCAGGAAGTAGTACTCGCCGTCCAAGCCGAGTCGCAGGTCGAGGACCCCGAAGCTGAGCCCGAGCGCGCCCATGAGCGTGGCCAGGGATTTGCTCACCGAGGCGGGCAGCTGGTCGCGGGTGAACTCGACGGAGGTGTCCAGCCGGGAGTCGACCCGGCCGACGCCCGCCTGGGAGTCGATGCGCACCGTCCAGGCGATGCCGTCCACCCACACCACCCGCAGGTCGCACTCGGCCTCGATGTAGTCCTGGAAGGTGGTCGGCGCCGACCGAATGCCCGCCAGCTTGCCGAAATCGGCGGCGGTGATGATCCTGGTCTCGGCGAATTCCGCGCGTCCGGTGCCGGTGCGCTTGTAAACCACTGGGCCGGGCCGTGATTCGACGAAGCTGCGCGCCTCGTCCGGATCGTTGGTGATCAGCGTCTCCGGGATCGCGAACCCGGCGCGCTGCGCCGTCTCCAGCTGGACGATCTTGCGTCCCGCGGTGCGGTCGGCGCCGGGATCGTTGATCCAGAACGCCGGGATCGACCACAGCAGGCCCTGGATGAACCCGTCGCACTCGGCCTGGCGGTAGGCGTCGTCCGAGGCTCGTACGCCGCCGGGCACCTGGCACGGGTGCGGTCGCCGCCACCACACCGAACGGACGGTATCGAGCCCGATGACATGCGAGAGCGAGCGCGTGGTGCCGAGCCGGTCCAGCCGGAAACTGCCCGACTCGCGCGGGAAGTCGCGCAGGTCGAGGTGTATCGGACTGAGCCCGTGGTGTTCTCGCAACGTGGCCGCCATCGCGGTGGCGTGCAGATCATCGGATTCGGACACGATCAGGACCGAGCCTGGGAGCCGGCTCACCATGGGCAGGTCCGCTCAGTCGAGGCTGTCGCAGTTGATGCCGTCGTCACTAGTCGCGAACGATTTCGTCTGGCAGTAGGTATAGGTCGCGCCGCTGCCCGCCGGGTAGTCCACCAACCGCAGCCGGTCGGCCCAGGTGGCCGTGAGTTGTTGCAGCAGTTCGTCACCCAGCGCTTCCGAGGGCGCGGCGGCGATGGTCATCGGCCGGTCGACGAGGTCGATGCGCAGCCGCTGGGTGAAGTCGGCGGTGGCGCCGGGGCGGATGTCCACCAGGACCGGTCGGCCGTCGCCCGCTTGGTCGTCGGCGACGTTGTCGAGCATGCGGAGCACATCGTCACGACGGAAGGTCCACGTGCCCTCGGCGACACGGACGGTGATCTCGCGTTCCGACTCGGCCACCAAAAGGCCTTGCAGTGCGGGTACGCGGTCTTCCGTCGACGTGACACCGGGTCGGTGGATTGCGTCGGCCATGGTCTGCTCTCCGATCTGCTCGCGATTTGCCAGGACCCCCGAGCGTGAACTGGATCATAACGCGGAAGGGGTCGGCCCCGGCCCGGATCGAAAGATTTCACGGCCGTTGGCAAACCGGATCCGGACACGGAAGGCGCTAGCGCCGAAAGATTTTCGGCAGTCCGAAAATAGCCCTACCGCAATCTTTCAGCTACTTCCGAGTGGGGGTAGCGGACGGGTATTGCCCAAGATTGGCGGCCATGTCGGCCGCCGGGTCACGCTACAGGCCGAGCAGATCGGGTCGCTCGGCGAGAGCTCGGAAACGCTCGCCCGGATCGGCGACCAGCTTGCGCTCGGTCAGGTCGAGCAGGCCGCCGACGACGGCGACTTCAGCCGACACCGTGCCGTCCAGCTTGCGGATCAGCTGCCGCATCCGGAAGACCTTGCCTTCGGTCCAAGCGAATTCGCAGCTGATCGTCACCTCGTCGCCACCGCGCAGTTCACGCGAGTACTTGATGTTCGTCTCCAGGACCACCGGCCCGACGCCGGACTCGATGAGCTTCTCCTGGGCGACCCCGGCGGCGCGCAGCAGCTCCCAGCGGGCGTGCTCGGCGTACTGGAGGTACACCGCCTGATTCAGGTGGCCCTGGGTGTCGAGCTCGTATCCGCGGACGACGACGGGGACGGAAAAGGTCATGTCATGGCGAACCCGTCGCCGTCCGTTGTTGTTCCCGTTCGCGCTGACGCGTGCGCCACACTCCGGTGCGCGAACGCATCACCGCCGGTTGGCGGTTCGCTCGGCCCACCACCGCGTAGAACAGTTCGTCCGATTCTGTGTGGTCCTGCGGCGCGGCCGGGCGCGTCGGGAAAACCGTCGCGCGAAATCGAGTAGTGCGCTACTCGTGTGCCGGACGGCGGACGGCCGTATCGTAGTGCTCTTTCCAGAACTTCAGGCGGGCAAGGAGAAACGATGATCGACATCATCACCCTCCGGGGCACCGGCGAGCCCCGCAATCCGGATGGCGCGCCCGCGGGCATGCTGCGCGACGTCACCAAACTGCTAGACCCGGAGAAGTTCACCGCGTTCGAGCCGAACTGGCCCGCCTCGGTCGGACCCGCGCCGGAGGTGTGGGGTCCCTCGCTGGAGACCTCGGTCCGGCTCGGCGTCGCCGCAGGCGTGCGCGCCATTCAGGATTCGCCGAATGTCTGTGGGCTGCTGAGTTATTCGCTCGGCGGGATTTGTGCGAGTCGCATTCTGGAAGGTGTGCGATCGGGTAGGTACAAGAACTTCGACGGCTCGCCGCTGGAGATCGCGTTCGTGGTCAACATCGCCAACCCGATGCGCAAAGCGGGTCAGTCCGTGGGGAATCTGTGCCCGCCGTCCACCTACGGACTGCACGGCCAGCGCGGCGCGTGGCCCAGCCTCGATGTCAAGGAATACGCCAATCCCGGCGACATCATCACTTCCTCGCCGCCGGATTCCCCGCTGCGCATGATCGACGTCGGCATCTCCCCGTTCTCGTTCGTCGAGGGCGCTCGCTTCGGCAACGTGGCTCCGCTGATCTTCGAGGAACTGCTGCGCTTCCTGTTGCAGAACCCGCTTGCCAATCTGGACCGCTACACCAAGGCCGTGCAGGGCGTCATCGGCTACCTCACCCCGTGGCCCGACGGCCAGCACGTCCTGTATTCCGGCCACAACATGCCGGGCACGAACGTCCTGTGGACCACCCACGCGGCCGACTATCTCAACGCCAACCACTGACGCGGGTCATTCCTTGCGGCGGACCGAGGCTTCGACGAGATCCAGGACCGCGGAGAGGTTCTCGTTGGTGTGGCCGGAGGCGATCCGGGCGATGAGGCCGTCGAGGACCAGGTCGAGATAGCCGAGCAGGACGTCGGTGGGGACGTCGTCGCGCAGCGCGCCCGCGGCCTTGCGCCGCTCCAGGCGGGCCAGTGTCGCGGCGGTCAGCTCGGCGGAGCGCTGGGTCCAGCCCGCGCGGAACTCGGGATCGGTGCGCAGCCTGCGCGCGATCTCCAAACGGGTGCCGAGCCAATTGAATTGCTCGGGGTGGGCGAGCATGTCGCGCATCACCTGCACGATGCCCTGGTTGGCCGCGACGTCGGCCATGCGCTCGGCGTCCTCCTGCGCGAGCGCGAGGAACAGCGCGTCCTTGTCGCGGAAGTGGTGGAAGATGGCGCCGCGAGACAGTCCGATGGCCTCTTCCAAGCGGCGCACGGTGGCGCCGTCGTAACCGTATTCGGCAAAGCAGCGCCGCGCCCCGTCGAGGATCTGGCTGCGCCGGGCGGCGAGGTGGTCATCGCTGACCTTGGGCATGAGCGTGGCTCCTCTGAAAGGGTGACGCTGCGGGATGCGGAGAGGTCCGCGCACCGCCGTGGCGATGCGCGGACCTTCCGCACTGGCGACAGGGCTCATCCCCGCATGCGCGGGGAGGCCGTTCTCAGCCCCTGAGCATGTTCCGCAGCACGTACTGCAGGATGCCGCCGTTGCGGTAGTAGTCGGCCTCACCGGGGGTGTCGATCCGGACCACCGCGTCGAAGGTGACCTTCTCACCGCTCTCCTTGGTGGCGGTCACCTTCAGGGTCTTCGGAGTCACACCCTCGTTCAGCTTGGTGATGCCCTCGATGTCGAAGACCTCGGTGCCGTCCAGGCCCAGCGACTTGGCGCTCTCACCGGCCGGGAACTGCAGCGGGATGACGCCCATACCGATGAGGTTGGAGCGGTGGATGCGCTCGAACGACTCGGTGATGACCGCCTTCACGCCGAGCAGACGGGTGCCCTTGGCCGCCCAGTCGCGCGACGAACCCGAGCCGTACTCCTTGCCGCCCAGCACGACCAGCGGGATGCCAGCGGCCTGGTAGTTCTGCGAGGCGTCGTAGATGAAGGCCTGCGGGCCGCCCTCCTGGGTGAAGTCGCGGGTGTAACCGCCCGAGACGTCGTCCAGCAGCTGGTTGCGCAGCCGGATGTTGGCGAAGGTGCCGCGGATCATCACCTCGTGGTTACCGCGACGCGAGCCGAGGGAGTTGTAGTCCTTGCGCTCCACGCCGTGCGCGTCGAGGTACTGCGCGGCCGGGGTGCCTGGCTTGATCGGACCGGCCGGGCTGATGTGGTCGGTGGTGACCGAGTCGCCCAGCAGCGCGAGGACGCGAGCGCCCTTGATGTCGGCGACCGGCGACGGCTCCAGCTCCATACCGTCGAAGTACGGCGCCTTGCGGACGTAGGTCGAGTTCTCGTCCCACGCGAAGGTGTCGCCCTCCGGGGTGGACAGGTTCTGCCAGCGCTCGTCGCCCTTGAAGACGTCGGCGTAGGACTTGGTGAACATGTCGCGGTTGATCGCCGACTTGATGGTGTCGTCGATCTCCTGCGGGGACGGCCAGATGTCGCGCAGGTAGACGTCGTTGCCCTCGGTGTCCTTGCCGAGCGCGTCGGTCTCGAAGTCGAAGTCCATGGTGCCCGCGAGCGCGTAGGCGATGACCAGCGGCGGCGAGGCCAGGTAGTTCATCTTCACGTCGGGCGAGATACGACCCTCGAAGTTGCGGTTACCGGAGAGCACCGCGGTGACCGAGAGGTCGTTGTCGTTGATCGCCTTGGAGATCTCCTCCGGCAGCGGGCCGGTGTTGCCGATGCAGGTGGTGCAGCCGAAACCACCCACGTAGAAGCCGAGCTTCTCCAGGTACGGCCACAGGCCGGCCTTCTCGTAGTAGTCGGCGACGACCTGCGAACCGGGGGCCATGTTGGTCTTGACCCACGGCTTGGAGGACAGGCCCTTCTCCACCGCGTTGCGGGCAAGCAGGGCGGCGCCGAGCATGACCGACGGGTTGGAGGTGTTGGTGCAGGAGGTGATGCCCGCGACCACGACGGCGCCGTGGTCGAGCACGAAGTCGCCACGCTCGGGGTCGGAGACCTTGACCGGCTTGCTGGGGCGACCTTCGGCGCCGTTGGCGGCGGTCGGCAGCACGGCGTCGTCCTCGGCGAAGGACAGCACGGCCGGATCGCTGGCCGGGAAGGACTCCTCGACGGCCTCGTCCAGCTGGGTGTGCGGCGCGGTGTCACCCTCGGTGACGTAGTTGTAGATGTCCTTGCGGAAGGCGATCTTGCTCTCCGACAGCAGGATTCGGTCCTGCGGGCGCTTCGGGCCCGCGATGGACGGCACCACGGTGCTCAGGTCCAGCTCCAGGTACTCCGAGTAGGCGGGCTCGCGGTCGGCGTCGTGCCACATGCCCTGCTCCTTGGCGTACGCCTCGACGAGCGCGAGCTGCTCGTCGGTGCGGCCGGTGAGGCGCAGGTAGTTGATGGTCTCCGCGTCGATCGGGAAGATCGCCGCGGTGGAGCCGAATTCGGGGCTCATGTTGCCGAGGGTGGCGCGGTTGGCCAGCGGCACCTCGGCGACGCCCTTGCCGTAGAACTCGACGAACTTGCCGACCACACCGTGCTTGCGCAGCATGTCGGTGACGGTGAGCACGACGTCGGTGGCGGTCACGCCCGGCTGGATCTCACCGGTCAGCTTGAAGCCGACGACGCGCGGGATCAGCATGGAGACCGGCTGGCCGAGCATGGCGGCCTCGGCCTCGATGCCGCCGACGCCCCAGCCGAGCACGCCGAGGCCGTTGACCATGGTGGTGTGCGAGTCGGTGCCGACGCAGGTGTCGGGGTAGGCCTGGCCGTTGCGGACCATGACGGTGGGCGCCAGGTACTCGATGTTGACCTGGTGCACGATGCCCATGCCCGGCGGGACGACGCGGAAGTCGTCGAAGGCGCCCTGGCCCCAGCGCAGGAACTGGTAGCGCTCGCCGTTGCGCTCGTACTCGAGCTCGACGTTGCGCTCCAGCGCGTCGGCGCGACCGAAGACGTCCAGGATGACCGAGTGGTCGATGACCATGTCGGCGGGGGAGAGCGGGTTGACCTTGTTCGGGTCGCCGCCGAGGGCGGTGACGGCCTCACGCATGGTGGCGAGGTCGACGACACAGGGCACGCCGGTGAAGTCCTGCATGATCACGCGGGCCGGGGTGAACTGGATCTCGGTGTCGGGCTCGGCCGACGGATCCCAGTTCGCGATGGCGCGGATGTGGTCGGCGGTGATGTTCGCGCCGTCCTCGGTGCGGAGCAGGTTCTCCGCGAGGACCTTCAGTGCGTAGGGGAGTTTCTCGGTGCCGGGCACGGCCGAGAGACGGAAGATCTCGTAGGAGTTGCTTCCGACCTCGAGGGTGCCCTTGGCGCCGAAAGTATCGATACTTGTCGTCACGTCAGCTCCACTCGTCTGTGAGGGTTGGCCACCGGCGGGGCTGTGCCGGCGACTCGAGTCTTTGGAGGGGCTCCTGCGCCTGGGAGAGCGCCGGTTCCTCGCGCCACGACTCTAACAGTACGCTTGTCCTGTGAAACACGCGGGGGCCGGTCGGCGTGGCGGGTGGCACTGGCCGAACATCGGGTCGCGTACTGTGCTTTCGAGCTAGCCGGGGTAGTAGCTAGCTCACCCTGCAGTGTTGGATGCCCGTCGCAGCGCCCGCTGACGCGGCTGGACAGACCGGATGGATGATGGCCCCCTCGTACACCTCGGTGTTCTCCCCCATGGCCGCGGAACTGCCGCCCACCATCAACGACAGCGCGTTGCGGACCATCAAGGCTGATGTCGCCGACAATCACGTCGCGACGCCGAAGGGGAAGGATCAGGCGGAACTCGAGACGATCGTGGCCGAGGCGCGATCCCACGGTATCCCGCTCACGATCGTGGTCATTCCCGGCAATCCCGGCCACGACTCCAATCTACGGGACCTGGCCATCGAGATCGGCAAGACCGAGCAGGGCACCGTCGCGGTGTTCAGCGACGACTGGGTCGGCACCCACAGCGATTCCATCAGCCGGGTGAAGCTGGAGTGGGCCGAGGACGCCGCCAAGAGTAAGCAGGGCAACTCGGTCGAGGCCGCGCGGATCTTCGTCGGCCGTCTCGAAGAGCCGGAGACCTTCTCCTGGACCGCGATCACCAGCGTGTTGCTGGCCGGTACCGCGATCGTCGTCGCCGGCCTGTACTGGGTGAAATCCCGGCGTTCCGCGGCCGAATCCGCCGCCGTCGCGGCCCCTGAGCGCGACGCGCTCGGCACTCCCGCTCGATAAACGGTCTCCCTTTCGCCACATTTCATAACGATCGGTTTGCTTTCTCCCCCTAACTCCGATCGGCAATCCGGCTAATTCTTGGCAATGCGCAAATTACGTGCATGTCATTATGTTGCTGGTGTTTTCTTGGTGAAAGAAGTGTCGTACGGTTCAAGTGGTTACCGATGGGGAACCAGTGTTGTAGAGCGTTACCCGCCGCCCAATGAGCTCGATGGTGCGGTTGGGGCTCGTGAGGCGAAGCCGCGTTCGAGTCCTTGGGAGGTGCTATGCACAAAAAAGGTCCGACCGGTCGGTCGCGCCGACTATCGGTCGCTCTGGGGTTGCTCGTCTCCGTAGCCGTGGTGCTGACCGCGGGGCCGACCGCCGCCGTGCCGCCCGCGCCGCCCAATCCGAGCGACGGTGAGATCGCCGCGGCGGGCGCCCGCGTCGACGCGGGCGTCACCGAGGTCGGCGCGCTGATCAACGAGGTCGGCACGGTGAATCAGCAGTTGCAGGAACTCGACGACGCGGTGGCCCGCAAGCGCGAGGAAGTGAACAAGGCGCTCGTCGACTTGCAGAACGCGCGGGAGGCGGCCGACGCGGCCGCCGCCGCTGTCGTACGGACCCAGGCCGACCTCTCCGACGCGGGGACCAAGGTCGCGCAGGCGCGGCGCAATTTCGACGAGTTCGCGACCCAGGCCTACACCCGACCTTCCTCCGGCTCGATGGTCACCTATCTGGCGGCCTCGTCGCCCGGCGGCGCGATCGACCGCTCCCAGGTGCTCGGCCTGGTGACGAAGAACCAGCAGCAGGTGCTCGACGCGCTGCGCCGCGCCCAGATCGAACAGGGCAACCGGAATTCCACCGCGCGCCAAGCCAAATCGGAGGCCGACGCGGCCGCCGCGGTGGCCGAGCAGAAGAAGGACGACGCCGAGCACGCGGTCACCGCGGCCAAGGCCGAACTCGATCAACACACGGTGCGGCGCGACACCCTGCTGCGCGAGCGCGACGCCGCGCAGGGCAGGCTCGACATCGCCCGCGCCAACGTCGCCGGGCTACAGGGCCAGCGCGAGGCGTTCCTGGCCTGGGACGAACAGCGCCGCGCCGAAGAGGCCGCGATTCGCGCCGCCGCCTCGGCCGCGGCCGCCCGCGCCGCCGCCGACCAGGCCGCGCGCGACCGGGCCGCCCAAGCGGGCGACGGCAGGCGCCCGCACACCCAGCTCGAGAACGCCCCCGCACCGAGACAGAGCACGCCGCGACCGAGCGGGCCGACGGCACGCGGCTCGCAGGCGGTGGAAATCGTGGTGGACCGGGCGCTTTCGCAATTGGGCGTGCAGTACGCCTGGGGCGGCGGCGACGAGAACGGCCCGACGCTCGGCATTCGCGACGGCGGCGTTGCCGACAGCCACGGCGATTACAACAAGGTCGGCTTCGACTGCTCGGGCCTGATGATCTACGCCTTCGCGGGCATCGGCGTCTCGCTGCCGCACTACAGCGGCTATCAATACAACGCGGGCACCCGCGTTCCGGTGGACGAGCGAGCCCGCGGCGACATGCTGTTCTGGGGGCCGAGCGGCAGCCAGCACGTCGCGCTCTACCTCGGCGACGGAAAGATGGTCGAGGCGCCGCAGTCCGGCGACGTGGTGAAGGTTTCGCCGGTCAGGGAAAGCGGCATCATGCCCTACGCGGTGCGCATCGTCTCCTGAGAATCGGCCATCGATCCGGCGCGAATTCCACTGATACCGGAGCCGGTTGCGGCATGCTGCGCGAATACCTGGAATAGTTGGGGCGAGCACGCACGAGACCAAGGCGAAAGCGGGGATGTTGGTGACTTCGACGGACAGCGTGAGCGGGGCGGATCTGGCGAAAGGTGCGCCGGAGCCCGCGTCGGGCACCCTGGAGCGTGACGTTCAGACCCTGGAGAAGGCGATCTACGAGGTCAAGCGGGTCATCGTGGGCCAGGATCGGCTCGTCGAACGGCTGCTCGTCGGCGTCCTCGCGCGCGGCCACGTGCTGCTCGAGGGCGTGCCCGGCATCGCGAAGACCCTGGCCGTCGAGACTTTCGCCAGGGTGGTCGGCGGCTCGTTCGCCCGCGTCCAGTTCACCCCCGACCTGGTGCCGACCGACCTGATCGGTACCCGCATCTACCGCCAGGGCCGCGAGGAGTTCGACACCGAACTCGGCCCGGTGGTTGCCAATTTCGTGCTCGCCGACGAGATCAACCGCGCGCCTGCCAAAGTGCAGTCCGCGCTGCTCGAGGTGATGGCCGAACGGCACGTGTCGATCGGCGGCAAGACCTACCCGATGCCGGATCCGTTCCTGGTCATGGCAACTCAGAACCCGATCGAGAGCGAGGGCGTCTACCCGCTGCCCGAGGCGCAGCGCGACCGCTTCCTGTTCAAGGTCGTCGTCGACTACCCCTCCGTCGAGGAGGAGCGCGAGATCATCTACCGGATGGGCGTCACGCCGCCGGAGGCCAGGCAGGTGCTCGGCCCGGAGGACCTGATCCGGCTGCAGAAGGTCGCGGCCAACACCTTCGTGCACCACGCGCTGGTCGACTACGTGGTCCGGGTGATCGCGGCGACCCGCAAGCCGCTCGACTTCGGCATGCCCGACGTGGCGAACTGGATCGCCTACGGCGCCTCGCCGCGCGCCAGCCTCGGCATCATCGCCGCGGCCCGCGCGGTGGCGCTGATCCGCGGCCGCGACTACGTGGTGCCGCAGGACGTGGTCGAGGTGATCCCGGACGTGCTGCGCCACCGTCTCGTGCTGTCCTACGACGCGCTGGCCGACGAGATCAGCCCGGAGGACGTCATCAAGCGGGTGCTGCAGACCGTCGGCCTGCCGCAGGTCGCGCCGCAGGCGGTGCACTCCGGCGCCCAGTCCGCGCCCGCCGCGCCGCAGCCCCCGCACCAGCAGCAGATTCCGCAGCCGCCGCAGCAGGGCCAGCCGCAGATGGCCCCGGCCGCCGGCAACCACCAGACCAAGTGACGGCCGCGTCGGCCGCGCCCGAGGTTTCCCGAGTGACAACGTCATCGCACGCACCGCCGTCGTTCCGGGCCGGAGAACTGACCGACCCGCGGCTCTCGGCGGCGCTGAGAACCCTGGAGCTGACCGTGCGCAGGCGCCTGGACGGCGTGCTGCACGGCGACCACCTCGGCCTGATCCCCGGACCGGGCTCCGAGCCCGGCGAATCCCGGATGTACCAGCCGGGTGACGATGTGCGCCAGATGGATTGGTCGGTCACCGCCCGCACCACGCATCCGCACGTGCGGCAGATGATCGCCGATCGCGAGCTGGAGACCTGGATGGTCGTCGACCTCTCGGCCAGCCTCGACTTCGGCACGGCGGCCTGCCAGAAACGCGATCTGGCGATCGCGGCCGCCGCGGCGATCACCCACCTCACCAGCGGCGGCGGCAACCGGATTGGCGCCGTCGTCGCCACCGGCGAGCAGCTGGTGCGAATTCCCGCGCGCAGCGGGCGGATTCACGCCCAGTCGCTGCTGCGCGGCGTGGCGACCACCCCGCACGCCCGCGACGGTGTGCGCGGCGATCTGCGCGGCGCCATCGAGTCGCTGCGCCGCCCGCAGCGCAAACGCGGTCTCGCGGTGATCATCTCCGACTTCCTCGGCGAGATCGATTGGCAGCGTTCGCTGCGCGCGATCTCCGCGCGGCACGATCTGCTCGCGGTCGAGGTGCTCGACCCGCGCGATCTGGAGCTGCCCGACGTCGGCGACGTGGTGCTGCACGATCCGGAGACCGGCCGCACCCGCGAGTTCAGCGTGACGCCCACGCTGCGGACCGATTTCGCGGCCGCCGCCCAGCGACACCGCGAGCAGGTCGAGCAGGCGCTGCGCAGCTGCGGCGCGCCGGTGCTCACCCTGCGGACCGACCGGGACTGGATCGCCGACGTGGTCCGTTTCGTTTCCACCCGGCGTCACAGCTTCGGCGCCCCGACCGGGCGGGTGCCGCGCCAGTGAGTATTTCGCATTTCACCGCACTGATCTGGCTCGGTTTCCTCGCGGTCGTCGTGCTGATCGCGCTCGGCTACGTGCTGGTGCAGCGCAGCAGGCACCGCCAGATGCTGCGCTTCACCAACATGGAACTGCTGGAGAAGGTCGCGCCTGCGCGGCCGAGTCCGATCCGGCACGTGCCGATCGCGCTGATGTTGGTCGGCCTGATGTTCCTGACCGTCGCCGCGGCCGGGCCGACGGCGGTCAAGAAGGTGCCGCGCAACCGCGCGACCGTCGTTCTGGTAATGGACGTTTCGCTGTCCATGGAGGCCACCGACGTGCCGCCGACCAGGCTCCAGGTGGCCCAGGAAGCGGGCAAGGAATTTGTCGACGGCCTGACTCAGGGCATCAACCTCGGCTTCGTCACCTTCGCGGGCACCGCCTCGGTCATGGTGTCGCCGACGACCAACCGGGAATCGGTCAAGGCCGCCATCGACAACATCAAGCTGGCCGAGCGCACCGCGACCGGCGAGGGCATCCTGACGGCCCTGCAATCCATCGACACCCTGGCCACCGTGCTCGGCGGAGCGGAGACCCCGCCGCCCGCGCGGGTCGTGCTGATGTCGGACGGCAAGCAGACCGTGCCAGACGACAAGGACGTCGACAATCCGAGGCACGCGTTCACCGCCGCCCGCCTCGCCAAGAACGAGGGCATTCCGGTGTCGACGATCTCCTTCGGCACCGAATGGGGTTCGGTGGAGATCCCGGACCAGGACGGTCAGGGCTCGCAGCGGGTCAAGGTGCCCGTCGACAACGACTCGTTGCGCGAGATCGCCCAGCTGTCCGGCGGCGAGTTCTACACCGCCTCCAGCCTCGAAGAACTCACCGCCGTCTACGACACCCTCGAAGAGCAGATCGGCTACGAGACGACCCGCGGCGACGCGAGCAGGCCGTGGCTCCTGCTCGGCATGCTGGTCGTCGCCGCGGGCATCGTTACCGGCTTGCTCTATCGTCAACGCCTGCCGTAGCGCCGCGCTCGCTGTGGCATCGCACAGGGTTGCGGTGCCCGGAGCCCGGCGTACGAACCCGAACAGATAGGTTGATGCTTATGTCGAACATCACATCCCGGTCGGTCCTGGTGACCGGTGGCAACCGTGGCATCGGACTCGCTGTCGCGCAGCGCCTGGCAGCCGACGGCCACAAGGTGGCCGTCACTCATCGCGGATCGGGGGCGCCGGACGGACTGTTCGGCGTGAAGTGCGATGTCACCGACAGCGCGTCGGTCGACGCCGCGTTCGCCGAGGTCGAGGCGCATCAGGGCGCCGTCGAGGTGCTCGTCGCCAACGCGGGCATCGTCGACAACACGCTGCTCATGCGGATGAGCGAGGAGCAGTTCACCCGCGTCATCGACGCCAACCTGACCGGCGCGTGGCGCTGCGCCAAGCGCGCCAACCGCGCCATGCTGCGGGCCAAGTTCGGCCGGATCATCTTCCTCGGTTCGGTGGTCGGCCTCGGCGGTGGTCCGGGCCAGGTCAACTACGCGGCCTCCAAGTCCGGCCTGATCGGCATGGCGCGTTCGATCACCCGCGAGATCGGTTCCCGCAACATCACCTCCAACGTGGTCGCCCCCGGCTTCATCGAGACCGACATGACGCGCGAGGAGGTCACCGAGGAGATGCGCGAGGTGGTCCTGAAGTACGGCGTGCCCGCAGGCCGTCCTGGCCAGCCCGAAGAGGTCGCCGCGGCGATCAGCTTCCTCGCCTCCGACGACGCCTCCTACATCAACGGCGCGGTCATCCCGGTCGACGGCGGCATGGGCATGGGCCACTAGTACTTTCGTTCCCGGGCACGCTGCCCCGAACACCGCGGCGCCGCGCGCCGGGACGATGTCCCGCGCGCGGCGGGGCGACAACTCGACTTTCAACTTCAGGAGAACCGAGAACTCATGGGCGGACTGCTCGAAGGCAAGACCATCCTGGTCACCGGCATCATCACCGACGCGTCGATCGCGTTCCACGCGGCCGCGGTCGCGCAGGAGCAGGGCGCGAAGGTCGTCATCACCGGCATCCCGGAGCGGCTGCGGCTGATCGACCGGATCGCGAAGCGGCTGCCCAAGGAGGTCCCGCCCGCCATCGGGCTCGACGTCACCAGCGAAGAGGATCTGGCCGGGCTGGCCGACAAGCTGCGCGAGCTGGCGCCGGAGGGCATCGACGGCGTGCTGCACTCGATCGCGTTCGCGCCGCGCACCCTGATGGGTCCGGAGGCCCGTCCGTTCCTGGACGGTCCCGGCCCCGACGCCGCCAAGGCGTTCGAGATCTCCGCGTGGAGCTACGCCTCGCTGGCCCGCGCGGTGCTGCCCGTCATGAACGAAGGCGGCTCCATCGTCGGCATGGACTTCGACCCGCGCACCGCGATGCCGTACTACAACTGGATGGGCGTGGCCAAGGCGGCGCTGGAGTCGGTGAACCGCTACGTCGCCCGCGAGGTCGGCGTCGCCAAGCGGGTCCGCTCCAACCTGATCGCCGCGGGCCCGATCAAGACCCTGGCCGCCAAGGCCATCGCGGGTACCGCCACCGACGACGCGGCCAAGCTGAACCAGCTCAACACCTACTGGGACGGCGCGTCGCCGATCGGCTGGGACGTCGACGACCCGACCGTGGTCGCCAAGTCGATCGTCGCGCTGCTCTCGGACTGGCTGCCCGGCACCACCGGCTCGATCATCTACGTCGACGGCGGCGCAAGCCACAACACCTGGTTCCCGGAGAACATGCCCGTCAACTGAGTTCGTAACGGAGGAGATGCCGTGGCACCGGCCGTCGACGCACTGCTGCTGCTGTCCTTCGGCGGCCCGGAGCGGCCCGAGGACGTGATGCCGTTCCTGGAGAACGTCACTCGGGGCCGCGGGGTGCCGCGCGAGCGACTCGAAGAGGTCGCGCAGCACTACCTGCACTTCGGCGGGGTGTCGCCGATCAACGCGCTCAACCGCGACATCATCGCCGCGGTCCAGCGCGAATTCGCCGCCGCCGGAACGGAACTGCCGGTGTACTTCGGCAACCGCAACTGGCATCCCATGGTCGAGGACACCGTCGCGCGGATGGCCGCCGACGGTGTCCGCACCGCGCTGGTGTTCCCGACCTCCGCCTGGGGCGGCTACTCCGGCTGCCTCCAGTACCACGAGGACATCGTCAGGGCGCGAACGGCATTCGGCGACGACGCGCCGGAACTGGTGAAGCTGCGCCAGTACTTCGACCACCCGCTGCTGATCGAGGCGTTCGCCGACGCGATCCGCGCCGCGGTGGCCGAGATCCCCGCCGAGCGCCGCGACGAGGTCCGCTTGGTGTTCACCGCGCACTCGATCCCGGTATCCGCCGACGCCACCGCGGGCCCGCCCGCTGAGGGCGGCGGACTGTACAGCCGCCAGGTCGCGGAAGCGGCCCGGTTGTGCGCGGCCGCAACCGGATTCGGCGACTACGACCTGGTCTGGCAGTCGCGCTCGGGCCCGCCGCAGGTGCCGTGGCTGGAGCCCGACATCGTCGACCACCTCGAGGAGCTGTTCGGCAAGGGCGTAGCGGCGGTGGTGGTCTGTCCCGTCGGTTTCGTGTCGGATCACCTCGAGGTCATCTGGGATCTCGACAACGAAGCCAAGGCCAAGGCCGCCGAACTCGGCATGGCCTTCGCCCGCGCCGCCACCCCCGGCACCGACCCGCGATTCGCGCGACTGGTGGTGGAGCTGATCGGTGAGCACATCGGCGGCGTCGCACCGCGCCGGCTCGGTGCGGTGCCGGGTTACGGCTGCACCCGCAACGGGGAGCCGTGCGCCGTCGGTTGCTGCGCACCGGCCCGCGGCGGGCGGCCCGCGCGGAACTGAGTTTCGATCGCTGGCGACAATGCGTTGTACGCGGCCGCATTCGGGTGCGCGATGGGGGTGCGAGGCGTCTTCCTAGAGCGGCGGCGACGGCGAACGGCTCTGGCCCACACCGGTTTCGGAGCGGCCCAGCCCCTGCGGTAGCATCGGAGCCCGGCCTTCGGGAGGAGGGCCGACCGTAACTCGTATCGGGGAGGCCCTTTCGTGTATCTAGATCTGCTCGCCAACGCCCATCTCCAGGCGGACGGCGCCGTGTGGATGTCGGCGGCGGATTCCTTGGAAGCCCGTCGCGGCGGGGGCGGCAGCAGTGGCGGCGACGTCGATGTCGAAGTCTCCGAATACGTCATGTGGATCATCCTCGCGATCGTGGTGATCGTCGTTCTGGTGCTGGTGATCCGCTACTTCAGCAAGAAGGGCTCCGAAACCCCGCCGCCACCACCGCAGCAGCTGCCGCAGTATCCGCAGCAGCAGTACGGGCACCAGCAGCCCTACGGGCAGGCGCCCTACGCGCAGCAGCATCAGCAGGCGCCGTACCCGCAGCAGCAGCCGCATTATCCGCCGCAGTACCCGCAGCAGCCGTACCCGCAGCAGCAGTACGCCCAGCAGCAGTACCCACCGCGCTACTGACAGGGAATCGGCGCGACTGCGCCGGTGACGCCGTGCTCATCGGTGTCCGATGTGACTGCCCGGCAAGAGGATTCGCGGTTCGCGGGTCCGTTCGGAACCCGCCTCTCGATGGGGGAGCAGTCCCGCGCTCGGGGTGGGTGAATCCAATCCACCCCGAGCGGGTCGAAATCTACTGCGCCGCTTCCAGATACACCGGCAGCGTGCGATGCCCGTTGGAGACGAAGCTGCCCACCGGCAGCAGCTCCGCCGGATCGACGGCCAGCCGCATGTCCGGGAAGCGCTGGAAGATCGCGGGCAGCGCGATCTCCGCTTCCAGCCGGGCAAGGGGAGCGCCGAGACAGTGGTGCGCGCCGTGGCCGAACGCGAGGTGTTCCTTGTTCGCTCGGCGCACGTCGAACTCGTTCGTGGTCGCGCCGTGCACCTTCGGGTCGCGGCTCGCCGCGGCGTAGGACGCCAGGATCGCCTCACCCTTCGGGATGCGGATGTCGCCGATCTCGATGTCCTCCACCGCGTAACGCAACGGCAGATGCGCGACGGGCGACTCGTAGCGCAGCGTCTCCTCCACCACGTCCGACCACGGCACCCGGCCCGCGACGACGTCCGCGCGCTGGCTCTCGTGCGTGAGCAGTGCGAAGATCGCCTGGTCGAGCAGGTTGACCGTGGTCTCGTGCCCGGCGTTGATCACCAGCATCAGGGTGTCGACGAGCTCCTTCTCGGTGAGCTGGGAGCCGTCCTCGTCGCGGGTGGCGATCAGCACGCTGGTGACGTCGTCACCGGGGTTGTCCCTCCGGTGCGCCACCAGCTGGCTGACGAGCCCGTACATCTCCATGTAGTTCGCCACACCTTCGTCGGGACCGAGCGAGGTGTCGAAGAATCCGTCGACGCACTTGCGCAGCCCGGGGCCGAGGAACTCCGGAACCCCGAGCAGCTCGGTGATCACCTGAATCGGCACCGGGTAGGCGAAACCCTCACGCAGATCGGCGGATTCGCCGCGCGGGGTGGCGGCGAGGGCGTCGAGCAGCTGGGTGGTGATCTCCTCGATCCGCGGTCGCAGGGCCGCGGTGCGCCGATGGGTGAACGCGGGCGCGACCAGTTTGCGCAGCCGGCGGTGGTCCGGGCCGTAGGCGGTGAACATGTTGTCGACGGCCACCCACGGATGCAGCGGCCACGCCTCGGTGATCTCGCCGTTGATGAACGCGGACCAGTGCTGCCGCGCGTCCTTCGAGACCCGAGGGTCGGCCAGCAGGCTCTCGAGCACGGCGGCGTCGGTCACCGACCACGCGGGCACGCCGCCGGGCAGCTCCACCAGCGCGGCGGGACCGCGCTCGCGGATCCGTGCGGACTCGCCCTGGATATCGGCGCCGGTCAGATCCAGGACTATCGGTTCGTACTCCATCGGTGGCTCCTTACACCAGATTCAACGGAGGGGATGGGGGAAAGACGACCGGTAGCGCCGTCATGGCGCGGTGGAAAGGCCCTGGCCGCCAGGTCAATTCGGTGGCAGGCACGGCGAGCTCCAGCTCGGGCAGCGCGTCGAGCAGCTGATCGATGGCGTCCTGCACCACGAGGTACGCCACCGACCGCGCCGGGCAGGCATGCGGTCCGGCGCCCCACGCCAGGTGCGATCGGTTGCCCGTGCGGTCACCGCCGCGCACGGCGGGATCGTTGTTGCTCCCGGCGAGGCTGATCAGGACCGGCTGGTGCGCGGGCAGCCAGGTGTTGTCGATCAGGATCGGCTGGCGCGGGTAGGTGATGGAGAAGTTCGCCATCGGCGGGTCGTTGAACAGCACCTCGTCCAGCGCGTCCCGGGTGGACAGACTGCCGCCGAGCACGTGTCCGCCGAACCGGTCGTCGGTGAGCATCAGCAGCAGCGTGTTGGTGATCAGGTTCTGCTGCGGTTCGATTCCCGCGCCGTAGAAGCTGATCAGCTGACAGAGCATCTCCTCGTCGTCGAGCTTGGCGGGATGGTGCGCCAGTCGCGAGGTGACGTCGTCGCCCGGCTCCGCGCGCCGCAGCGTGATCAGCTCCATCAGCGCGGCGCTGAGCATCTCCATGCCGCGCGCGGCCTCGACGGTGTCGAAGAGCATCGCCATACCGGTCGCCACGCGCTGGCCCAGCTCGGCCGAGCAGCCGACCATCTGGTTCAGCACCTCGAACACGAGCGGGAAGGCGTACTGGGTGACCAGATCGGCCGAGCCCGCCTCGCAGAAGGTGTTGATCAGCGGGATGGCGATCTGCTCGACGGTGGCGTGCAGCGCGTGTAGGTCGATGCCGTCGATGCTCGCGACGTAGGCCTGCCGGTAGCGCGCGTGCACCGCACCGGCGTTGCGCAGCGCGTTCGGGTACCACTCCATCATCGGTTTGACGGGGCAGTCGTCCGGAATGTCCTTCTGCCACATCCGCGGGTCGGCGGGGAAGTGGTCCGGGTCGTTGAGGATGCGCAGTGCGGTGCTGTACCCGACGATCAGCGTCGCGGGTACGTTCGGCGCCAGTTCGATGGGGACCACCGAACCGTACTTGCGGCGCATGTCGTCGTAGGCGCCGTGCGGGTCGGCGGCGAATTCCGGCGCGTGCAACGGGATCCGGGGGCCGTCGGTGCCGATCGGGGATCCGTGCTGGACCGGGCAGACTCCGGGGGCGGTGGCGTGCGGCGCGGTGACCGCGGACTGTGACGTGGTCAAAAGACGGTACTCCAGACGAGGGACATGAGCTCCGCGTCGAGGGCCGGAACTCGGCTGGGGCGTACCGTGATTCACCAGGGCCACCGCACAGTGCCTGCCGGACAGGCGATCTGGGCTGCGACCACCGTCGATCCGGACAAGCTCTGACCAAGCGTCCAGAACTCGACAACTCGCCCACGTTAGCAGTTGGGTGTGAGGTCATCTGTCGATGTGGCGAAAATTGGTTAGCACACGGAAGTAACGCGCGTCCGAAAAGGCCTGTTCACCGCGGGGTGTGCGGCGCTGCGAAAGGGCGCTGAGATCGACCGTGTTTCGTGGGGGCGGCGCGAACTAGTTCCCGCGCGCGGCCGCGTGCACCGCGACGAGCCGGGCCGCGCGGATCGCGTCCCACAGCGGGCGCAGCAGCGTCTCCTGCGCGCCGATGGCGCTCGCGGAGGTCGGTGCGGACGCCGGTTCCCGTTGCGCCACCGTCAGTATCGCGGCCACGTGGTCGGCGGTGTCGAGAATGCGCTTGGCGCGCAGCGGGATCGAGTCCGGGTAGTCGTGCCTGGCGTAGTCGGCGAGCTCGGCCTCGATGAGTTCGCGCGGATCGGAATCACCGGCGTCGACTGCGGTGGTGTGCAGCTGCATGAGCGCGTCGGCGGCGTCGCGAACGGCCTCGCGCATGGCGTATTCGGCCTCGCCGAGCGACATGTCCGGGCCGGGGGCGGGCGGGATCGGGGTGCTGTAGAGCGTCCATTGCAACGTGTCGTCGTCGGGCCACCGCGGGATCAGCCCGGTGCCCTCGGTACCCGGCACGCCGACGAGCAAGCCCTCCTCGGCCTCGATGGCGTCGGCGCTGAACACGGTGCCGGGCGGTAGTCCGCGCACGTCGCCGGGGACAGGAAGCACGAGGCGCAGCTGCGCGCCTGGCTGGGCCATGGCCTCGCGAATGACCTTGAGCAGCGCCATGACACCGGATCCGGGCAGCGTGGTGCGCGAGGACCACGGCAGGTCGGTGCGCGCGCCGGTCATCGGGTCGCCCGCCGCGATGGTGTGCCGCGGCGCCCACGCGTGCAGCGCCTCCAAGACGTCGTCGGGCGCACTGCACCCGGCCAGCCAGGAGCCGGCCCACACCGTCAGCGTGGCACTAGGAGAGCACATAATTATCGAGCATAAACGCTTCGGGCTACCGGCGGGCATCGGCGCACGAGCCCTCGTGAGCTGCGCGCACCCGCCGATTCGGCGCCGCGGGACGGCGCCGCATCCACCGGTCGCGCGGCGGGTGGAGGGGCTACTCCGGTCCGGTGACGAAGTCGATCAGGCGTTCGACCGCGCCGATGAGCGGCGCCTCCAGATCGCGGAAGGACTCGACCGCGTCGTAGACCCTGCGCCACCCGTCCTGCGGGGTGCCCCAGCCGAGGCGACGGCAGACACCGGTCTTCCAATCCTCGCCGCGCGGCACCTCGGGCCAGGCGTCGATGCGCACCGCCGCGGGCCGCACGGCCTGCCACACATCGATGAACGGGTGCCCTGTCACCAGCACGTGCGGGCCGAGACCGGTGGTGAGCTGGGTTTCCTTGGAGCCGGTGACCAGGTGGTCGACCAGCACGCCGACCCGGCGGCCGGGACCGGGCTCGAACTCGGCCAGCCGCGCGGCAAGATTGTCCAGTCCTTCCAGGTGCTCGACCACCACGCCCTCGACCCGCAGATCGTGCCCCCACACCCGCTCCACCAGGGCGGCGTCGTGCACACCTTCCACCCAGATCCGGCTGGCCTTGGCGACCTGGGCGCGCAAGCCCGCCACCCGTGTGGAGCCGGAGGCGGACCTGGTCGGCTGCTTCGGCGCGGCGACCGCGGGGCGCACCAGGGTGACCGGCTCACCGTCGATGAGGAAGGCCGCCTCCCGCATCGCGAACAGCCGCACCGCACCGCGCGCGTCCTCCAGCTTGACGAACTCGCCGTCGTAGCTGCGATCGAATCCGACCACGGCGCCGCAGAATCCGCTGGCCGCGTCCTCCACCACGAGGTCGCGGTCGGCGGTCACCTTCGGCACCGCCCGCTTCTTGGTTCTCTCGTGCCCGGCGAAGATGTCGCCGTACCTGTCGCGCGTACCCACTCGCCCGAAACTACCGGGTCTCGAACCGATCTTGCGGTTAGAGTGGGTTGCGTGGCCGCAATAGCTTGGCTGGTCGCGGGCATCCTGCTCGTGGCCGCAGAGATGCTCACCGGGGACCTCACGCTGCTGATGATCGGCGTCGCGGCCCTCGGTACGGCGGGGGTGAGCGTCGCGGCGGACACCTCGCTGGTGGTGGACGCGGTGGTCTTCGCGGTGATCACCGCGGTGCTGATGCTCGGGGTGCGGCCGGTGCTGCGCCGCAGGTTCGGCACGCCGCCGCCGATTCCGACGAATGTCGATGCGCTGCCGGGGAAGTCGGCCCTGGTGCTGGAGGAAGTCGCCGCCCATTCCGGCCGGGTGAAGCTGGGTGGCGAAGTGTGGACCGCGCGGCCGATGAACCCGGACGAGGTGTACGAGCCGGGCGCGACCGTGTACGTCATGAAGATCGACGGCGCGACGGCCGTCGTCTGGAAGGGGCCGTAATGGCTGTACTGATCGTCGCCGCCGTGCTCGTCCTCTTGGTCGTGGTGGTGGTGTTCAAATCGATCGCGCTGGTGCCGCAGGCCGAGGCGGCGGTCATCGAACGGCTCGGCAGGTACTCGCGGACGGTGTCCGGTCAGCTGACGTTCCTGGTGCCGTTCGCCGACCGGATCCGGGCCAAGGTGGACCTGCGCGAGCGGGTGGTTTCCTTCCCGCCGCAGCCGGTGATCACCCAGGACAACCTGACGTTGCAGATCGACTCGGTGGTGTATTTCCAGGTCACCAGCCCGCAGGCCGCGGTCTACGAGATCAGCAACTACATCGCCGCTGTCGAGCAGCTCACCGTCACCACGCTGCGCAACGTGGTCGGCGGCATGACGCTGGAGGAGACGCTGACCTCCCGCGACCAGATCAACAGCCAGCTGCGCGGTGTGCTCGACGAGGCCACCGGACGCTGGGGCCTGCGCGTGGCGCGCGTCGAGCTCAAGGCCATCGATCCGCCGCCGTCGATTCAGGAGTCGATGGAGAAGCAGATGAAGGCCGACCGCGAGAAGCGCGCGATGATTCTCACCGCGGAAGGCACCCGCGAGTCGCAGATCAAGACGGCCGAGGGCGCCAAGCAGGCGCAGATCCTGGCCGCCGAGGGCGCCAAGCAGTCCGCCATCCTCGGTGCCGAAGGTGAACGGCAGAGCCGCATCCTGCGCGCCCAGGGTGAGCGCGCCGCCGCCTACCTGCAAGCCCAGGGCCAGGCGAAGGCGATCGAAAAGGTCTTCGCCGCAATCAAATCCGGCAAGCCGACGCCGGAACTGCTTGCCTACCAGTACATGCAGACGCTGCCGATGGTGGCCCGCGGCGACGCCAACAAGGTGTGGCTGGTGCCGAGCGATTTCGGCAAGGCGCTGGAAGGTTTCGCCAAGAGCTTCGGCTCGCAGGGCGAGGACGGCGTCTTCCGCTACGAGCCGCCCGCCGACGACTCGGCGCCGCCCAAGGTCGAGGACGATTCCGATGTCGCCGACTGGTTCGACACCGCCTCGGATCCCACCATCGAACGAGCCGTCCGCGCGGCGGAGGCCACCGCGCGCCAGCCCGTCGAGGGCCTGACGCCCACCCCGCCGCAGCGTTCTGTCGAGCCCTCGCCGCACCAGCAGGTCGTTCCGCCCACCGAGTCCGTTCCCGCGCAACAGCAGCCGCCGCAACCCCCGGCCTACCGCCCGGACGACCCGCACGGCCGCCCGTGGCAGCCGCCGGAGAACTACCGGCAGTAGATCGTTGCGGCCCCGCCCCGCCGCTCACCATCGAGCGGCGGGGCGGTTCGCGTGATGCGAGTGCCCAAGGAATCGGGGGCAGTGCGGGTTTCGGCGTGTTCGGCCGAAAACGTCCGGCGCCACGGATAATCGGTGCGTGCCTGTGTGCGGACGGACATCCGGGGGACCATGCTGACACGGAAGGCGTTGCTGCGGGCGGTGTTGGTCGCGCCGCTGGCGGGCTGTGGCACGGGTGTGCTCGGCACACCGGGCGCGGCGCGTATCGCCGTGTCCTGGAGCGGTTCCGAGCTCGCGGCCTTCCGCGCGGTGCTCGACGCGCTGCACCTGTCGGGCTCGGTCGACGTGATCCCGCTCGGCGACGAGATCGAGACGGCGCTGACCGGTGGACGGTCGGCACCGGAACTGGTCATGCTGCCGCAGGCGGGGCGAGTGCGCGAGCTTGCCGAGGACGGCATACTGCGCGACGTTCCCGAATCGCTGTGGCTCGACGAGGTCGAGAAGCCTTGCTATTCGGGGGTCTGGGCGGAACTGCTCTATCACGACGGACGTCCGTACGGGGTGCCGTTCAAGGCGGCCGACAAGTCGATGATCTGGTTCGATCGGGAGTCGGCGCTCGAGTGCGAGGTCGGCACCCCGGCGCTGTGGACGCTGGATTTCTGGCTCGACCGCATCGAGTTCCTCGCCGGGAAGGACCGGCGGCTGCTGGCGCTGGCCGCGGCGGACGGGTGGGCGCTGACCGATCTGTTCGAGAACCTGCTGTACGCGCACGACCCGGAAACCTATGCGGCGCTTGCCGCGCACGGCGCGACGGCGGTGTGGGAGAAGGACGCGGTGCGTGCCGCCCTGCACCTGCTCGGCTCGTGGGCGGCGAACCCAGCGGCCTTCGCAGGCGGGCTCGGCACCGCCCTGACCATGCAGTTCTCCGACGCCGTTCGGGAGGTGTTCGAGCGCAGGCGAGCGGTGATGGTGGTCGCGCCCGATTTCGCCGAGCCGGTCGTGCGCAAGGCCGTCGTGCGATCGGGACGCAACCCCGCGAAGGTGGTCGGGGTGGCGGCGTTTCCCGGTCTCGCGCCCGGCGGACCGCGCCCGCGCATCCTCGGCGGCGACGTCCTCGTGCTCACCCCGTCGGCGGACGACGGCGCGAAACGGGTACTCGCCGCGCTGGCCGCGCCCTCGGCTCCGCTGCCGTGGATCAACGGCTTCCACGGTTTCCTCGCGCCGAACACGCGGACCGACGCCGCGTATTCGCCGTTTCTGCGGCCGTCGGCCGAACGGCTCGGCGACACCGCGATATTCGGCCCGCGCGACCAAGTGGTGTTCGACCTGTCGGACCAGATCGGAGCGCTCGGCGGACGAAACGGGTTGTGGCGCATACTCACCGAGTTCCTTATCGCTGTCGACGGTGACCCGTTCGGCATCGGTCCCGCGGTGAACGACGCGGTCTCGGCGCTGGCCGACCTGGCGAGAACTCGATGACGACGCCACCCGGATTCCTCAGCCACGGACTGCGTCTCGAGCTCGCCACCCGGCGCATGCGCGGTGCGTTGATCGGCGGACGCCAGCCGTGGCGCGGCTGGGGATGGGCGCGGGTGGCGCCCGCGTGGCTGCTCGCGGCGCTGTTGCTGCTCGCCTCGGGCTGGACGGTGGCGACCGCCGGGATGCGGGTCGGTGCGCCGCTGTCGCTCGTCCTCGTCGGTGCCACGGTCCTGATCGCGGCGCGACTGTTCCCGTCCGGGACGCCGCGGGTCGTCGCGATAGTCGTCGCCGTTGTTCTGCTGTTGTCCGGACCGCTGCTGTTCGTGGCCGCCGCGAGCGCGGACACCCTGGCCGTCTACGGACGGACGATGCTCTTCGTGCTCGGCGGATTCGCGCTCATGGCGGCCGCGCTGTTCACCGCGTGGTGGAGTCGCGGCGTGCGGTGGCTGTGGCTGCCGCTGGTCTTGCCGTTCGGCGTCGCTGCCTTCGTCTCGGGCCTGGCGTTCCGGGTCATGTTCGAAGCGGCGGTCCCCGAGAGCGATGTCGCCACGTTCCAGACCGGTTACCGCTGGATGCCGCTGATGGCGTTCTGGTGGACTTGGTTCGGCTTCCTCACCGGCATGTTCTCCGCTGGCCTTCGGGCGATCGAGACCGATTCCGTGCGCTGGGGCTATCTCAACGGACCCACCGGTCGCTTCCGTTTCGTGTGGATGGCCTGGCGCGGAGTGCGCCTGGTGCACCCGGTGGTGCTGATCGCCGGAATCGCCGCGGTGGTCGCGGCGGCCAGGGTGTTCGATGTCATCCTCATCGGCATTCCCGCCGCCTACCAGTACGACACCGACAGCGCGACGGTGCGCTGGTGGCGGCTGGCGACCACCGACAGCACCGCGGCCGAGGTCGCGATCTACTCGGTGCCGTTGGCCGTCCTGGTCGGCGTCTGCGCCTTCGCGCTCGGCAAGACCGGCGGTCGGCGCGAGCTTCGCTTGCCGCTGCGCCCGCGCTCGCACGAACCGCAGGCCGCACGGCGGCCGGGCAGGCTCGTCGTCGGTTTCGCGGTGCTGATGGGTTTCGTCTCCGTCGCGCCGCTACTGATGCTGGCCTGGGTCTCCATGCGAGGGCCGGATGGTTTCGGCTGGCCCGCGATCGGCCGGGTCTGGGAGGCCGGTCTGCCCTCGACTCTGGGAGTGACCGCTCTGGTGGCGACGGTCGCGACCGTGCTTGCGGTCTCGGCCGCGCTGCCGGTCGCGCGGTGGCTGGCGGCGACGCCGTCGGACACGGTGCGCGTTCGTCTGGTCATGGCCGTGCTGGTTGCGCTCGCCGTGCTGCCCGCCCAGATGTATCTCGGGCCGATCGACGAGGTGAGCGAAGCGCTGGAGCTGTCGGCGACGCAGTACCCGCTGATGCTGGTCCACGGTGCCGCGGGGCTGCCGGTCAGCGTGCTGATCCTGCGCGGCGCGATGCGGGCGGCCGAGGAGAACCCGGGTTCGGCCCCGCTGCACGGGCTGGCCAGGCCCGGCGCCGTGGCGCGACGACTGTGGGACGGGGCGGGGCGCGCCGTGGTCACCGCGGCGGTGCTGGAGTTCGTTCTGGTGTGGAACGACTTCTTCGTCAGCCTGATGATCAGCGGCGCGGGCGCGAGCCCGTGGTCGCTGCTGCTGTGGGGCGAGGCCCGCCAGTACGAGGAGAACCTGCCGCAGCTGGCCGCCGGAGCGCTGGTCTTCGCCATCGTCCCGGTCGCGTTGTTGCTCGCGACCTGGCGTCGATTCCTGGTGCCGGGGCTGACCGGGGGAGCGTTGCGATGATCGGACCGGACGGCGCGCCGCCGCCTTCGCCAGGGATCGCCGCGCCGCCACCTGCCCTGCTGCGTTTCCGGTTCGGCGGTGGCGCGTTGGCCGCGGCCGTGCTGCTCGGACTGGTCATCAACATCGTGTCCAGCCTGTTTCTGGAGCGCGGTGTCGGCGTGCTGCTCTCCGTGGGTCTGCTGGTGGTCGCGCTGCTCGCCGTGCTGCTTCTCGTCGGCCGGTGGCTGCGGGCCGAACGGCGCAGGCTCCGCGAAAGCCCGCACACCGCAAGGGAACTGGAACTGCTCAGCGATTTCGACGACGCGCGGACGCCGATCGGCGCCAACCCGACCGCACCGGCGCCGCCGCTGACGGCGGTGTCCGACGCCACCCACGAGGAGGCGGCGGTGCTCGGAGCGCTACCGGTGCGCGAATACAGCGCGGCCGCGCTGCTGGCGGTGCTCACGGCGATCCTGGACGCGCCTGCGCGCGACCCGTCCGACGGAGCGCCGCCGCGGACGACCGCCCCATTGCTGCTCACCGAGCTGATCGAGAAGCGCTTCGTCGAAGTGGCGGGGGCGCGGCGGTCCGGAGTGCAGCAGTACTGGGTCGTCGCGGTGCCCGGTACGTCCAGCGCGGCCGACGCCAGGGCCCGACTTCGGTGGAGCGCCGCGATCACCACGCTCGTACGGCATCACGCCGACCGTGCCGAACGGTGGTCGATCGGGCTCGGGACGCCGCGTTTCGCCGCAGCGGGGCGCGGCTGGTTCGAGGCCGAGGAACCGTTCCTGCGGCGATTGGTGACCGAATGCGCGTCGCTCGGCGCTCGGCTGCCGAGAACCGCGGTGCCCAGCCTGATTCGCATCGGTGACGCGCTCGACGTCTGGCACGCGCGGACCGGCGGGCACGACAGCGAACTCGCCGAGAAGCTCTCCGCGCTGCCCGATCTGGACGCGCTCGGCGCCCACGGAGCACAGGTCCTGTTACGCGCGGATCCGCAGGCCCCACCACCGCGCCGCAGCGGCGACCGCGGTCGCTACGCCGACCTGACGGCGCGCTACGAGCACGCGAAGGCGCTAGAGACGCTGGCGGATCCGTCGGCGACGTCCGCCGCGGACCTCGAGCAGGCGCGCGGGCGACTCGAGCGGGTCTGGTGGCTGCTTCCGCGCGAGGACATCCCCGGCGAGGTCTGCGCACTGATCAATCTCGGCGTCGTGCTGCTGCGTCAAGGTCTGCTCGACGACGCGCAGGACCGCTTGGAGCTCGCCGAGGCGCTGACCAGGCAGGGCCGCGACCCGGACGGCCGCGCCCACATGCACGAGATCCTCGGCCACGTCTGGTGGGCCCGCGGCGAGGCCGTCCGCGCGCTGCGCTGCTGGCGGCTCTCGCTCACCGCGTACCGCGCGCTGCGTGACGATCACGGAATCGCCCGCTGCCTCCAACATCTCGCCGCCGCCGTGATCGCCGATCCGCACTGCGCCGACGACGTGCTCGGCCACGACCCCGCCCTCCCACCCGGCCACGCGGTCGAACAGGCGACCGGCTGGCTGGCCGAGGCCCAGGCGCTGTATCCGGGCGCGCGGGCGGCGAATCACTATCGGGCGCAAGCGCTCCTGGCGTGCGGTGTTTCGCCGCGCCAGGACATCGATCGGTGGCCGCTGCCGCTCGAGGAGAACGTGCCGAGCCACTGAACCGCCTGCTCGCCCGGAGTCGTACGGACGGTCGTCGGGCGCGGCTCACCCGCGGATTCAAAATGTTTGCTGAAAAGTTGCGGTTATAGACCCGCCGGGCTACGGTTCAGCCAGTCGTTCACGCGATTCCTCTGATGGATACGAGCTTTTACCGGGAGATCGGAATGCAGAACCGGCCTGTAGCCGAGTCATTGCCCGCACTGCGTGCCGACGATCTCGCGACGAAGGAGTTCGACCGGGACGGCGTGCGGGTGTCGGTGGTGATCGGCCGTCCGGTGCAGTTCCCCGGCCGTGCCGGATGGCGCTGCCGCGTTCGGGTCGAGCGGGGCTCGCGGCTCGAACAGTCGCAGGTCGTCGCGCCGACCGAGCGCGAGGTTCTGCGCCTGGCCATGGATTTGGTCACCGGCAGACTGGAACTCACCCAGGCGCAGTTCCTCGACGGCGCGGCCGTGCGCACCGAGGCGCTGCGACCGCTGCTCGACCCGGATCGGTGACCATCGCGGACAACACGAAAATACGTGCGGCCCCGGCGAATACGCGTCCGGAGCGTGGGGAACCGCACAGTCGCCTCGATTGACGCGGCCCGAGACGCGGGTTACTAATGGACGGTGGCGCGTCTCGCGCCACACAGCAGCCTGACGAGCGAAGCGGGGTGAGCGGCGGATGCCGGATGCCACTATCGGAACGCCGATCGAGAGCGCGAGATGACCAGCTCGCTCGGCACGCCCACCGACCGCTTCGACACCGAAGTGCTCGGTCTGCACTGGATCCCGCTGTCGGC
The DNA here is from genome assembly GCF_001612615.1 of Nocardia amikacinitolerans NBRC 108937. Taxonomy (GTDB): domain Bacteria; phylum Actinomycetota; class Actinomycetes; order Mycobacteriales; family Mycobacteriaceae; genus Nocardia; species Nocardia amikacinitolerans. The sequence goes on from NZ_BDAU01000007.1 coordinate 31,458, forward strand.
GTCCGACGAGGACACCGCGGCCGTGTTGCGCGAACGCCTCGGCATCGACTTCGCCCGTAGTCTCGAACGGATTTGGGAGGCGGGCGATTTCGTCTATCTTCCGGTGGCGGCGACCTACCTGCGCGGCGACGCGGTGCGGCGCGAGACGATCGTCTTCGCGCTCGGCGGCGATTTCGTGGTCACCTCTCAATCCGCCGAACCGTTCGCGCCGTTCGACCGCGCCGTCGCCGAGATGGGCCGCCGACCCGTCCTCGCCGGTTCCCCGCACGGCGTGCTCTACGCTCTGCTGCGCTCGCTGAACGAGTCCGCCGAGGGCGTGCTCGGCCGCGCGCGGTCGGGGCTGGACGGTCTCGCTCGCGAGCTGGACACCGCCGTCGACGGCGGCGTCCGCGAGGCCGCCGACCTGCGCGCCGCGGTCGCCGACCTGGATGCCGCCGAGAACGCCGTCACCCTGGTCAGGGAGACCCAGCGCGATCTCGCACGCGCGACCCGCCGCCTGCTCGCCGAGCACGGCGACCGCGCGGAGGAGCTGAGCGGCGCGATCGGCCACCTGCTCGCCGACATCGAGGACGTGCGCCAGCGCGCCGTCGCCGAACACGACCGGGCCCGCTACCTCCAGCACTCGCTGCTCATCCGCCTCGAGTTGCGGCAAGCCCGAACCGTCAAGATCCTCGCCCTGTCCGCCGCGCTCCTTTCCGTGGCCCTGCTCGCGCTCTGCTACCTCGTTGCCCTCGCCTGACCGGGTCGCCGACGCCCGCCCCCGAAAAACCCACTCTCGCAGCCGAATCGAAAACGTGATCCGGCCATGGCCGACGCGCCTCCGGGTAGTATTCGACAGACCCGCGGGTGGGAAGAACGGAGCGGGCCATGTGTGGAATCAGTGGCCACCTGGCCAGATCGGGCTTCCCGTCGCGCGCCGACCTCGTCGAGACGATGACAGGCGCGCTGCGCCATCGCGGACCCGATGCCACGGCGATGTATGCCGACGGCCCGGTGACTCTCGGCTGCACCCGGCTGGCGATCATTGATCCCGGCGGCTCCGCGCAGCCGCTGCGCAGCGCCGACGGCGAGCTGGTCCTGATCGCGAACGGGGAGATCTACAACTTCGCCGAGCTGCGCGACGGCCTGCGGCGGCGCGGTCATGTCTTCACCACCGACGGTGATTGCGAAGTCATCCTGCACCTCTACGAGGAGCACGGCGACCGCGCCGTCGATCACCTGCGCGGCATGTTCGCCTTCGCCCTGTGGGACGGACGGATCGGTCGGCTCACCCTGGCCCGCGACCGGATGGGGGAGAAGCCGCTCTATTACACGGAACGGCCGGACGGACTGTTGTTCGCCTCCGAGGCGAAGGCGCTGACGGCCGCGGGCGTGCCGGTCGAACTCGATCACGGAAGCGTCGCCGACTACTTCCGCCTCGAGTACGTGCCGGAGCCGCGGAGCATGCTGCGCGACGTACGGAAAGTCCCGGCCGGACACGTCGTCACCGTGGACGCCCGTCCCTGGCGGGTGCGGTCGCGCGCCTACTGGCGGCTCGAGGACGCGGAGCCGATCGAGGGGTCGAGCGCCGATACCCTCGGCGCGATCCTGGCCGAGCTCGCTCCGCTGGTCACCAGAACGGATCAGCCGCTGGGCATATCGCTCAGCGGCGGCCTGGATTCGAGCGTCGCGGCCGCGCTCGCGGCCAAGTTCTGCGCCGCACCGGTGCGGGCGTTCTCGGTGGGTTACGCGGGACGACCGGCGAACGACGAGCGACACCACGCCAGGGAGCTGGCCGCCGCGCTGGGCATGCCGTTCCACGAGATCGAGATCGGCGCCGCGCGGGCGACCGCCGATCTGCCGCTCGTCGTCGCGGCGCTTGACGATCCGATCGCCGATTTCGCGGGCGTCTGCTACCACGCGGTGATGCGCGCGGCGGCCGAGGCGGGCGTGCGGGTGATGGTGCAGGGTCAAGGCGCCGACGAGCTGTTCTGGGGTTACGGGTGGGTGCGCGAAGCCGTCGCGCGCAGCGAGGCGTGCGGGAATCTGGTGTTCTACGAACTCGATCCGGATTTCCGGGAGGCCGAGCGGGTGGCGCCGCGGTACTTCGGCGAAGCGATGCGCGACGCGGCGCCAACCGGTTTCGCGCTGTCCGGCGACCGGACCGACATCGATCTGACCCGGCTGATCGTCGGAACCTATTTGCGGGAGAACGGAATCGCCCAGTGCGACCGGCTCAGCATGGCCAACTCCGTCGAGTTGCGCCTGCCCTTCGTGGACCACCGTTTGGTGGAGGCGGTCGTCGGCCTGCGCAGAACTCGACCGGACGATCGGGACCCGCCGAAGCACCGGCTCAGGGAGGTGGCGCACGCGTACTTGCCCGCGCATGTCGCCGACCGACCCAAGCGCGGCTTCTCGCCGCCGCTGCGCGAGTGGCACGCCGCGTACCTGCGACGCTACGGTGACCTGCTGCCCGGCGGCGAGTTAGTGCGCCGCGGCATCCTGACCGAAGCGGCGGCCCGTCGACTGTCGGTCGCCGACTTCCCACCCGGCGCGGGCTCCCCGTTCTCGTTCAAGGCCTTGATGCTCGAAATGTGGTGTCGGCACAACGTCGCTCGCGCGAGGAGATGATTGATGCAGGTGGCAGTGGTCGGCATGGGCTACGTCGGGCTGACGGCGGCGCTCGGACTGGCGGAGTCGGGACACGACGTCCTCGGCATCGATCACGACGAGAGCCGCGTTGCCCTGTTGCGCGACCGGCGCTGCCCGTTCCACGAGCCGGACGTCTCCGAAGCCCTGCTCACCACGACTGCGACGTTCCGGCAAGCGCTCGACGTTCCGGTGCGAGCCGTGATCATCGCGGTCTCCGCGCCGCTGGACCACAGCGGCGCGATCGATCTGCGCCACGTGGAGGCCGTGCTCGCGGAAACGCTGGCGGCCAGGACGCTTCCCGACCTCGTCGTCGTGAAGAGCACGATCCCGCCGGGAACCAGCGAGCGATGGGTGACGCGGTTTCCCGCGCTGCGCCCCCGCTACGCGCACAATCCCGAATTCCTGAACCAGGGTCGCGCCCTTGCCGATTGGCACGCGCCCGACCGCATCGTGCTCGGCCTGTGGAACCGGGAACTGCTGCCCCTGCTCGGAGCGCTGTACCACGACAAGACGGCGCCGCGGCTGGTCGTCGGCCCGACCGAGGCCGAAGCGGTGAAGTACGCCAGCAACGCCTTCCTCGCGACGAAGATCAGCTTCGCCAACGAGATCGCCAACTTCTGCGATGACCACGGCATCGACGTGGACGCGGTGATCGACGGCGTATCGCTGGATCCGCGCATGGGACAAGGGTTTTGGCGTCCTGGCGTCGGCTACGGGGATTCCTGCCTCGCCAAGGACACCACCGCGCTGACACGTTTCGCCCGGCGTTCCGGCCGGCCCATGACGCTGCTCGAATCGGTCGCCGAGGTCAACGACCGACAGCTGCGGTTGCCGGTCGAGATCGTCGCACGCGAGACGGCGGCGGCCGCGTCGCCGCCGGAGGTCGCCGTCCTCGGACTGCTCTACGAACCCGGCAGTGACGATATGCGCGAAGCGCCGAGCCGGACCGTGGTACCCGCGCTGGCGGCCGTCGCGGCGGACGTCCGGGTCTGGGATCCGATCTTGAGCGCGGCGGCTTTCGCCGAGCTGTTCCCAGGAGTCCGGCGGACCATCGGCCTCAAGGAAGCGGTGCTGGACGCCGCCGTCGTCATCGTGCTGACCGAGTTCCCGGAGGTTCTCGCCCTCGACTGGACCGCGGTGGCGCAGCTGGCGCGGCCGGATTGTCTTGTCGTCGACGCCAAGAACGCCCTCGAACCGTCCGTGGTCGCGGCGGCGGGATTGCGCTACCGCGGGGTCGGACGGGCCGGTGGTCGAGGGGCGCCGGAACACGGCGTCGAGGTGAAGTAGAAGGGATGTCGCCATGGGGATTCTGGTCCGACCGCGTTCCGAGGGCGGCGGCTACGGCGGCTGGCGACGCGAGGTCGACGACATCGTGCTCTCGGCCGACGGTGCGGAATACACCGTGCACGAGACCGACGAAGCGGTGTGCGTTCTCGACGGCTGGCTCTGCTCGGGCGGCGGCGCGACCGAGCTGCTCGCGCTGTATCGCGAGCGCGGCATGTCGGCCGTGGCCGCGCAGGACGGACAGTACGTCGCCGTAGTGCACGATCGTTCGCGCGGCGAGACACACCTGGTGGCCGACCCCGGCGGGTTCGGGAACGCGTGCTACCGCGCCTCGGGTTTCGGGTACGGCTCGCGCCCCTACGACCTGGGGACCGCAACGTTGTCCAGCGAAGGCTTGGCGCTCTATCTGACGTTCCAATACGTCCCCGTTCCCTACTCGATCTTCGAAGGAGTGCGGCGGGTGCCACCGGGCGCGGTGGTCACCAGGCGCGCAACCGGCTGCCAGGTGCGGCAGCAGACCTCGTTTCCCAGCCCGGCCGATCCGTCGACCGAGGGCGCTGCCGCGCCCGAGGAGTTGGCGGCCAGGGTGCTCGACCTGCTCACCGAGTCGCTGGCCCGCCACGCCGCGCCGCACGAGCGGCTGGGCATGATGCTCAGCGGCGGTATCGACACCAGCACGAACGCCACCGTGCTCGCGACCAGGCTTGGCTGTCGGCCGCGAGCTTTCACGGCCTCGTTCCGCGAGGCCGGATACGACGAATCCGAATACGCCGCGCTCGTGGCCGAGCGGTTCGGCTTCGAGCACGTAGTGGTGCCGGTCGGTCCCGAGACCGTCGAACGCCTGCCGGATCTGGTGCGCGGCTTCGACAGCCCGAACGCCGACCAGGCGATCGTCGCCACGCAGGTGATCGCCGAACGGGCCGCGCAGCTGTCGTGCACGCACATCGTCACCGGCGAAGGCGGCGACGAAGTGATGGGGTTCCCGATGTCGCCGAACGACGACATCCACCTCGTCGACCTGCCCCAGAACTCGCGGGAGTTGGCGCGGTTCTACCTTGGCCAAATCGCACTGGGCAGCGCGGAGGACCGTGCGCTCGTGCACCGGACGCTTGGCGTGCCGGAAGAACTCGCCGTCGACATCCTGAGGGAACTGTACGAGGAACACCGTGCGCATTCCGCGCTGGACCGATTGCTGTTCGGCCAGTGGCGGACCTGGTTGACCGAGGGGGTGTACCGCAAGGACCATCACGTCTTCCGCGCCGCCGGACCGACCGGTGTGCTGCCGTTCGCGGATCCGCGCGTCATGCGCTTCGTCGCGGAAATGCCCGCGGGCCAGCGGTATCGGGCCCTCGATGGCAAGGCCATGCTGCGCGCCGGTATCGCGCCGCATCTGCCCGACCGGATATTGAAGCGCAAGAAGCACAAATTCTGGATCCCGTTCGCCGAATGGTTCCGCGGCCCGCTGCGCGATCACCTGCACGACAGCTTGCTCTCCAGTCCGGTGGCGACCGACCTCTTGGACCCGAAACTCGTTCGCACACTTGTCGACTCGCACGAGCGCGGAATAGCGGACAAGAGCGGAATCCTCTGGGCGCTGTGCTTTCTCGACGCGTGGCTGTCCGCACTTCCGCGGCGACCGCATGGCGCACCCTAGTGGATGCCGCTGCGGCGCGGACCACTTCGGTGCGAGTCCGCGAATCCGAGGACACCGCGGGACGGGAACTGGCACCATCCGAATGGCGGCCCTTGGAGACAGGATTCGACGCTCGATGATTACGTGGCTACTCAGCATCGTGTCGGGATTGATCGTCGCGATCACAACGTTCGGGGTGACGAGGTTCTACGATGCGACGCGGCTACGGCGCAAATCGGGACACCTGAACGTCCTGGCCGAGGGGCAGGACATTCAGATAGTGATCCCCGATTTCCACGCGGGCTGGCTGTCGATCTACGGCACCGAGGAGAAGGCGGAGATGCCGCCGAACGTCCGGGTGATGCCGATGGCGGAGGGCGGCGCCATCGCCGAGGCGGTCCTTGCCTGGCGCGGACTCGGCAAGCGCAACCGGATCAGTATCAGCACCCAGGACGCCTACCAGGACACCCACGGCCTGACGATTCTCATCGGCGGGCCGAGCGTCAACCGGTTGACCGGAAACCTGCTCAGGCGGTGCTTCCCGAAATTCCAGATCAAGTATCCCGAGCACGTGGCGTCCTATGGCTCGATCAGTTACGACGTGACCACGGACGAGAACGGCTCGCTGCTCGAGGACTACGGATTCATCGCGGTCAGTCGAACGCCGACCGGCAAACGGTGCGTGGCGCTGTTCGGCGTGTGGGCTTTCGGCACGCTGATCGCCACCCTCGCGCTGCTGGATCGGGTGGTGAAGGGAAACGATATCTGGAATTCGATCCGCGACAAGAAGGATTTTCTGGTCGTCGTGCACTGCGAATTGAATGGCCTCGAATACAGCAATATTCGAATCATCGGATACGAGGAGGTATAGCGGCGTTCGCCGCCATACCTCTATCGCGTTCAGAAGACGAGAATATCTTTCGCGCCGACCCGCGCGTGCGGAACGAATGCCTCGCGAAAACGGTCGAAGGGAATTCGGGTCGTTGTTCCGCCGATGACTCCCGGCCACGCGGCGTCGACCTCGCGCAGGAGTTCGATCGCGTGCTCGAAATGCACCCGCGAGGAATTGACGACGCCGAAGAGCACCTGGTTGCGCTTGACCATGGTGCCCAGCAGCGCGGCGCCGTCCACCGTGGCCTGCTGGCCGCTCGGCAGACCGACGACGCAGCAGGACGCGTTTTCCGCGCCGTGCGTCGCCAGCAGTTGCGGCAGGAACGCCACGCCCGCCGCGTCGATGACGACGCGGTGCGCCGAGATCGCTTGCTCGGTCACCATGTCGCCGGGAACCAACTGGTGGGATTGGTATTCGGCGCCGAAGGAGGCGGCCGCCTGGGCGGCGAGGGAACTCGGCGGGGCCGGATCCACGACGGTGACCTTGTGCCCTGCCAAGCGCAGAAACGCGGTGGTGAGCAGGCCGATGATGCCGCAGCCGATCACCAAGGCGTTGCCGGACGGATCCGATGTCCCCAATCGCTCGTCCATCTGCCGCAGCGTGTCCAGCGCCTTGACCACGATGGAAGCGGGCTCCACCAGAACGCCGAGGTGGATGAGTTCTTCCGGAACGGGAACCAGCTTGTCCACGGGTGCGCGCCAGTATTCCGCCATGAAGCCGTCGAGTTCGCGAATCCCGCGCTCTTTCCACGAGCCGTTGCTACACAGGTCCGGCCTGCCGCGGCGGCATTGGCCGCAGGGCACCGGGTCCGGATCACGGACGACGCAGGTGACCAACTGACCGGTTCCCACCTCGGGCGTCGAACTGTGCACCACGCGCCCGAGCACCTCGTGTCCCAAGATCATTTCGCCGGCGGCCGCCGGAAGTATTCCCTCGGTTCCCGCCACGATTTGGATGTCGGTCCCGCAGACACCCACCTCCAGGGTGCGGACAAGCGGACCCCGTGGGTCGACGGCATCCAGTGTTCTGATCACCTGGCGCGGTACGCCCGTGCGATCGGGCGGTACGACGAGGCAACGCGCGCGTATTATCCGATCCTCGGACGATCCAGCGTAATCCACTTCGCATTACTCCTTGTTCGGAATCGTTGGTGAAGCAGATGATCGAGGCGTGCGGCATTCGGCCGGATGGGCACATTCCGCCACACGGGGAGTTTAACGGACCCGATCGACGCCGGATCGATGATCGCGATTCGGTGCTGCCCCAGGCTGGAGGTACCCGGCGGTCGTCGATCGGAACGCGGTAACGCCCGGAATTCACTTCGGTTTCGCGGACGAAAACTGACCGCGCGCCACCTTTCGCGGGCTATTTCATAGCTGGTTCGATCGGGTCGTGGCACGGCGAACGGGCAGTATCGGGAAATCTCTTGGGCGACTGAGCACTTCGGTCGCGGCGCGCGTTGCCCGCGAAGACGGTGCGCGCCGCGTTCGGCGGGGGCATCCTGGGAGGTGCTGTTGCCGACGGCGAGAGGGTGGTCGATGTGGACGATGCGATGGACGCGTACTCGCGAACGGTGGTGTCGGTGGCCGAATCGGTCACGCCGCACGTGGCAAGCGTGCGGACGCGGCGGGGGACCGGTTCGGCGGTCGTGTTCACCGACGACGGATCCCTGCTGACCAACGCGCACGTCATCGGCGCGGCGTCGCACGGGGAGGTGGTGTTCGCCGACGGCGTGGAGTCCCGGTTCGACGTGGTCGGCGTCGACCCGCTTTCCGATCTCGCCGTGCTGCGCGCCCGCGGCGGCGGCCCTGGCGCGGCGGTGCTCGGCGACGCGGACAAGCTCGTCGTCGGGCAGCTCGTGGTCGCGGTGGGCAGCCCGCTCGGTTTGGCGGGCTCGGTGACCGCGGGCGTGGTGAGCGCGCTCGGCCGCGCGGTGCCGGTCGCCTCGCGCCGCGCGGGCCGGGTGATCGAGGACGTCATCCAGACCGACGCGGCGTTGAATCCCGGCAATTCCGGTGGGGCGCTGGCCGATTCGGCGGGACGGGTGGTGGGCATCAACACCGCCGTCGCGGGAATCGGCCTGGGACTGGCCATTCCGATCAACGCCACCACCCGCCGCATCATCGCCACCCTGCGCGCCGAGGGTCGGGTCCGCCGCGCCTACCTCGGGCTGGTCGGCGTCCCGGCGCCGCTGCCGTCCGACGTGGCCGAGCGGACCGGTCAGCGGGCAGGTGTGCGCATCGTCGAGGTGGTGCGCGGCGCACCCGCCGAGGCCGCCGGATTGCGCAGGGGCGATTTGGTGCTCAGCGTCGCGCGCGCCGAAGTCCGCGACGCCCAGGGCATCCAGCGTCAGCTGTTCGCCGACGCCATCGGCAAGCCCGTTCCGGTCACCGTGCTGCGCAACGGTGCGATGGTCGACGTGATCGCCCTGCCGAGCGAGTTGACCGTCGACTGACGGTCGCCGCGCCCGGCGGCAAGCAGCCCCGACCCGAAGGTCTGACTCGGAGCCGACCGGGTCAGTCGCGGGCGGCGAGCGCCTCGACGAGCGGTTCTTCGGAGGGCACGGCCGGGATCTCGGGCCGCCAGCGGGCGTCGACGACGAGCCCGAGCAGGCCGATGGCCAGGCAGACGCCCGAGACCACCAGCATCGCGGGATGGGAGCCGCCGGTCAGCGCGTCGGCGAGGACGACGGTGGCGATGGTGCCCGGCGCGGAACCGACGAAGGTGGCGGCGAGGTACGGCCAGAAGCGAATCGAGGAGAGCCCGCAGCAGTAGTTGACCACCGAGAACGGCGCGAAGGAGATCAGCCGCAGCGAACCGACGGCCAGCCAGCCGCGCCGCTCCAGCCGATCGTCGATGGCGCGCACGGCGGGATGGGTGAGCCGGGACGCCACCCTGGTGCGGTCCAGGGTGCGCACCAGGACGAGCGCCATCCCCGCGGCGACGGCGGTGGCCGAGAGCGCCACCGCGGTGCCGAGCAATGCTCCGAAAAGCACACCGCAGCTGACGGTCAGCACCGTGCGCGGCAGCGGAGCCACTGCGAGAATCGAGTAGACCCCGAAGAACAGCAGCGGGAACCACGGGCCGACCGAGTCCGCCCACTGCTGGATCTGCGTCGGACCGGGCAGCGGGACGAGCAGCGCCGCGACGAACAGCGCACCCACACCGACGAGGAGGGCGAGGATACGCGGGTTACGGAGCAGCCTGGTCATCCGCGACAGGTTACCGGTTGGTAGTGGCGGCCAGGGTCAACCGACGCTTTCGCTGCCGCTAGCATCGAGGGAAACGGGATGAATGCTCGTTAACCGAAGTGCTCGCTGAGCTGGGCGAATGCGACGGTTCGGGCGCACGCCTCGGGTGCGCCCAGTGGTCGAGTGGAAGAGGAAGAGCAGCTATGCCGATTGCTTCAGATCCGCCTCCGGGCGCCGGGCTCGCGGAGCGTCCCGAGGACACGGACCCGGTTCCCCAGTACGGCGCCTGGCGTAAGGGCGTCGCGGGTGTGCTCGCCAAGGCGCGCAGGGTCGACATCGCCGAGTTGCCGGACGAGCCGGAGCAGCTGCTCGCGCAGACCACCTACGACGGGCTCACCGTCGCCCCGCTCTACACCCGTCGCGACGAGCGGCCCGAGCTGCCGCTGCCCGGCGCCTTCCCCTTCGTGCGGGGCCGCGACGCCGCGCGCGACGTGCACCGCGGCTGGTATGTCAGCGCCTTCGTCGGTCCCGGCGACGGCGCCGCGGCCAAGCGCGAGATCCTGGCCGGACTGGAGAACGGCATCAGCGCGGTCTGGCTCGGGGTCGGCGAGCGGGGCGTTCCGCTGGCCGAGCTGCCCGCGGCGCTGGACGGCCTGCTCTTCGAGCTGGCGCCGCTGACCCTCGACGCCGGCGCGCAGGTGTCGTCCGCCGCCGCGGCGCTTTTCACGGTGCTCGACGGCTACCAGGCGCCGCAGCGCGCGGATATTCGGCTTTCTCTCGGCGCTGCGCCGCTCACCAGCCGTTTCGCGGGCGTCGCGGACGCGGAGCTGTCGGAGACCGTCGCGCTGGCCGCCCAGTCCGTCGCCCGTGCGGAGACGGTGCGCGCGATCACCGTGGACGGCACCGTCTTCCACGACGCGGGCGCCTCGGACGCGCAGGAGCTCGGCGCGGCGGTGGCCGCGGGCCTCGAGTACCTGCGCGCGCTGACCGAGGGCCAAGACATCGCGGACGCGCTCGGCCAGCTGGAATTCCGGTTCGCCGCCACCGACGACCAGTTCGCGACGATCGCGAAATTCCGTGCCGCGCGCAAGCTCTGGGCCCGCGTCGCGCACGCCTGCGGCGCCCCGGACTTCGGCGGCGCACCGCAGTACGCGGTCACCTCCGCGGCCATGATGAGCCAGCGCGACCCCTGGGTGAACATGCTGCGCACCACGCTCGCCGCCTTCGGTGCGGGCGTGGGTGGCGCGGACACCGTCACCGTGCTGCCGTTCGACTCGGCGCTGCCCGCCGGTGAGCTGGGCGTCTCGAAGTCGTTCGCGGATCGCATGGCCCGCAACACCCAGCTGCTGCTGCTGGAGGAGTCGCACCTCGGCCATGTCCAGGATCCGGGCGCCGGCTCCTGGTACGTCGAGGACCTGACCGCCGAATTGGCCGCCAAGGCTTGGGCTTTCATGCAGGAGCTGGAAGCCGAGGGCGGCTACCTCGCCGCGCTGGACTCGGGTCTGCTCGCCGAACGCATCGCCGCCACCAAGGCCGCCCGCGATTCCGACGTCGCGCACCGCAAGACCGCGGTGACAGGTGTCAACGAGTTCCCGAACCTGGCCGAGCGGCCGCTCTCGGCGGCAGCGCGCACGCCGAGCCGGGTCGCCCGCTACGGCGCGGCCTTCGAGGCGCTGCGCGACCGCTCGGATGTGTATCTGGCGGCCAACGGGTCCCGGCCGAAGGCGCTGCTTGTGCCGCTCGGCACGGTGGCCGAGCACAACGTGCGGGTCACCTTCATCGCGAACCTGCTGGCCTCCGGCGGTATCGAGTCGATCAACCCCGGCCCGCTGGACGTGGCCGGAATAGCTTCCGCCGCACAAGAAGCCGACGCCCGCATCGCGGTGCTGTGTGGTTCGGACGCGCGCTACGGCGCGGAGGCGGGCGCCGCGGTCGAGGCGCTGCGCGCGGCGGGTGTGGAAACGGTGCTGCTGGCGGGTGCGGCGAAGGCCGTCGCCGAACTGAGCGGCACGCGGCGCCCGGACGGATTCCTCGCCGCGAAGATCGACGCGGTGGCGGCGCTGTCCGGCCTGCTGGAGAAGGTGGGAGCCTGATGACTACGCGTGAGATCAAGCACGTGATCGGCAATTTCGCCGAGGTGCCGCTCGACGAGCACGCGCCCGAGCCTGCCGCGGTCGACGCCGCGCAGGTCGAGGCGTATGTGGCGGGCGCGGCGGCGGCCAACAACTACACGCCCGAGCAGCTGGTGTGGTCGACCCCCGAGGGCATCGACGTGCCGCCGGTGTTCACCAAGGCCGATCGGGACGCCGTCGCCGCGGAGGGTTATCCGCTCGACAGCGTGCCCGGCGTCGCGCCGTTCGTGCGCGGTCCGTACCCGACCATGTACGTCAACCAGCCGTGGACCATCCGCCAGTACGCGGGCTTCTCCACCGCCGCCGACTCGAACGCCTTCTACCGCCGCAACCTGCAGGCGGGCCAGAAGGGCTTGTCGGTCGCGTTCGACCTGGCGACGCACCGCGGCTACGACTCCGATCACCCGCGCGTGCAGGGCGATGTCGGCATGGCTGGCGTCGCCATCGACTCCATCCTGGACATGCGCCAGCTCTTCGACCACATTCCCCTCGATCAGGTGAGTGTGTCGATGACGATGAACGGCGCGGTGCTGCCGATCCTGGCGCTCTACGTCGTCGCGGCGGAGGAGCAGGGCGTCGCGCCCGAGCAGCTGGCCGGAACCATTCAGAACGACATTCTGAAGGAGTTCATGGTCCGCAACACCTACATCTACCCGCCCAAGCCCTCGATGCGGATCATCTCCGACATCTTCGCCTACACCAGCTCGAAGATGCCGAAGTTCAACTCGATCTCCATCTCCGGCTACCACATCCAGGAGGCCGGAGCCACGGCCGATCTGGAGCTCGCCTACACCCTCGCCGACGGCGTGGAGTACATCCGGGCAGGCATCGACGCGGGCATGGAGGTCGACAAGTTCGCGCCGCGGCTGTCGTTCTTCTGGGCCATCGGCATGAACTTCTTCATGGAGGTCGCCAAACTCCGTGCGGGACGGCTGCTCTGGAGCGAGCTGGTCGCCAAGTTCGAGCCCAAGAGCGCGAAATCGCTGTCCCTGCGCACCCATTCGCAGACCTCGGGCTGGTCGCTGACCGCGCAGGACGCCTACAACAACGTGGCGCGCACCTGCATCGAGGCGATGGCCGCGACCCAGGGCCACACCCAGTCGCTGCACACCAACGCCCTCGACGAGGCGCTGGCGCTGCCGACGGACTTCTCCGCCCGCATCGCCCGCAACACCCAGCTGCTGATCCAGCAGGAGTCCAACACCACCCGGCCCATCGACCCGTGGGGCGGCTCGTACTACGTCGAGTGGCTGACCCACCAGCTGGCCAACCGCGCCCGCGCGCACATCGCCGAGGTGGAGGCGCACGGCGGTATGGCGCAGGCGATTTCGGAGGGCATCCCGAAGCTGCGCATCGAGGAGGCCGCCGCCCGCACCCAGGCGCGCATCGACACCGGGCAGCAGCCGGTGATCGGCGTCAACAAGTACCAGGTGGAGGAGGACCACGAGGTCGAGGTCCTCAAGGTCGAGAACTCGCGGGTGCGCGCCGAGCAGATCGAGAAACTGCGGCAGCTGCGCGCCGACCGCGACCCCGACGCGGTCGAGCGGGCGCTGAACGAATTGACCCGCGCCGCAGCGTCTTCCGAAGGCGGCATGGAGAACAACCTGCTGGCGCTCGCCATCAATGCCGCGCGCGCCAAGGCCACCGTCGGCGAGATCTCCGACGCGCTGGAGAAGGTGTACGGCCGCCACCAGGCCGAGATCCGCACCCTCTCCGGCGTCTACCGCGACGAGGCAGGGAAGGTCACCAACATCACCACGGCTAGCGAACTCGTCGAGGAATTCGCCGAGGCCGAAGGTCGTCGGCCGCGCATCCTCGTCGCCAAGATGGGTCAGGACGGGCACGACCGAGGACAGAAGGTGATCGCCACCGCCTTCGCCGACCTCGGCTTCGACGTCGACGTGGGCCCGCTGTTCCAGACCCCCGAGGAGGTGGCGCAGCAGGCGGCCGACAACGACGTGCACGTCGTCGGTGTGTCCTCGCTGGCGGCAGGCCACCTCACGCTGGTGCCCGCCCTGCGGCAGGCGCTGGCCGATGTCGGACGCCCCGACATCATGGTCATCGTCGGCGGTGTCATCCCGCCCGGTGATTTCGACGAGCTCTACCAGGCAGGCGCCGCCGCGATCTTCCCGCCCGGCACCGTCATCGCCGACGCAGCGATCGATCTGCTGAAGAAGCTCGCGGCCGAGCTCGGTCACGAAATCGGCAGCGGCGCTACGGAGTCCGCCGCCGAATGAGTGACGCAGGTTCTCCGCGTGGGGGAGCGGCGCGCCGCACCATCGATGTCGACGCACTCGCCACGGCGGTCCGCAACAACGAGCGGGCCGCCCTGGCGCGGGCCATCACTCTCGTCGAGTCGACAAGGGCCGACCACCGGGCGCTGGCTCAGCAGCTGCTGCTGAAGCTGACGCCGGAGGCGCAGGGTTCGGCGAGTGCGGTGCTGTCGAATCGGGTGGGCATCACCGGCGTTCCCGGCGTCGGCAAGTCGACGTTCATCGACGCGCTCGGGATGTACCTGATCGGCAAGGGGCATCGGGTCGCGGTGCTCGCCGTCGATCCGTCCTCGACCCGCACCGGCGGTTCCATCCTCGGCGACAAGACGCGGATGGCGCGACTCTCGGTGGAGCGCGACGCCTATATCCGACCCTCGCCCACGGCGGGCACGCTCGGCGGCGTCGCCAAGGCGACCCGCGAGACCATCGTGCTGCTGGAAGCGGCGGGTTACGACGTGATCCTGGTGGAGACCGTCGGCGTCGGCCAGTCCGAGGTGACGGTCGCCAACATGGTCGACGTGTTCTGCTTCCTGACCTTGGCCCGCACCGGAGATCAGTTGCAGGGCATCAAGAAAGGCGTGCTCGAGCTCGCCGACCTCGTCGCGGTGAACAAGGCCGACGGCAAGCACGAGGTGGAGGCCAAGGCGGCCGCGCGCGAGCTGGCCGGTGCGCTGCGCCTCATCCACCCGCACGACGCGCTCTGGCGGCCACCGGTGCTCACCATGAGCGGTCTGGAAGGCCTTGGCCTGGACAAGTTCTGGGACACCGTGCTGAAGCACCGGCGGGTGCTCACCGACGCGGGCGAGTTCGACGAGAAGCGCCGCCGCCAGCAGGTCGACTGGACCTGGACCATGGTGCACGACCAGTTGCTGCGCAGGTTGGCCGACAACCCGAACGTGAAAGCCATTCGCGCCCAAGTGGAAAAGCAGGTGCGCGACGGCACGCTGACCGCGGCGTTGGCCGCCGAGGAAATCCTCGACGCCTTCGACACCACCGGCGACTAGTTTCGCTCCGCCCCTCCGGGTGTTTCGGGAGATCAGCTCTCGCGACCGTAGTCGTCGTCCAGCCGGACGATGTCGTCCTCGCCGAAGTAGGTGCCGGTCTGGACCTCGACGAAGACGAGATCCTCGCGCCCCTCGGCGGCGACGCGGTGTGCCGTCTCCACCGGAATGTCGACGCTGTCGCCTGCGCGAACCGGGCGATCCTGGCCGTCGATGGTCACGACACCCTCACCGGCCACCACGAACCAGTGCTCGGCGCGCCGGGAGTGGCGCTGATAGCTCAGCCGGTGGCCCGGCCGGACGGTGATCGTCTTGACCTTGAACGTCGTCTCGTCGGAAAGTACCCGGTAGGCGCCCCACGGGCGTTCGCTGCTCTCCATCACCCGGGCAGTGTATGAGGCCGTCGTCGTAGGTGCGGGGCGGATCCGTTGCCGGTGGTGCGGTCAATCGGTGAGGTCGGGTGGGGTGGGGGAGAGTAGGCGGGGGTCGGGTTCGGATCCGGTCATGGCGAGTGCTCCGGCAATGGCTCGGGCGAGTGTCAGAAGTCCACGGGGACTGCGTTTGTCGATTCCGCCGAGCAGCTGTTTCAGGATGGTGAGCTGGTCGAAGTAGATGCGCTCGGTGACGAGGTTCTCGTGTTCGTCGAAGACGAAGTACGCCGTCATCCTGGTGCGGTGCTCGGAACCGGTGGGTGGGATCTTGCCGAGTGGTCCGAGATGTGTTCCGAGCAGCCAGAATTCGACGACGACGGCGTCGTGGCTGTGCCGGAACGCGATGATCTCGTGGTCCTGGTCCGGGAAGGCGAGGCGGGTGTCGCGGTAGTAGTCGCGGACTTCGCGGTCGCCGTCGTGGACGAGCAGCTGCGCGATCAGCTCGTAGTGCGGGTGCGGGAACGTCGACAAGGTCGCGTCCCAATCCTGGCGGACCTCGTCGTGGAAATGATCGAGGACGAGTTTCTCGCGGGCCCGCAAGACATCTTCGGGCGGCAGGTGGAATCGTGACAGCACAGGGTCCTCCTCAAAGGCTCGATGCGTGGGTGATGTGGTTGATCACCAGGCTCTGGTTGCCGAACACGTGGCCGGGCGTCTTGACGACGGCGACGCCGGGGCCGAGCACGATCGAACCCTCGATTGGCAGGAACGCCTCGGCGGGGACGTCGCGGTACGCCGCGGGCTGATACCACGGCTTTTGCAGCGGATGCAGTTCGGCCACGGCGGCGAGCTCGTCGCGGATGTCGGCGAACGTGTCGATGCGGTCCCCGACGCTCGGAAGGTCGGCGACGTCGCCCCACGGAAAACGCATTCGGAACTCCAAAATCCACGCTGTGGGTTTAACTGCTGCCGCGAATTTATACCCACGGTGTGGATTAATGCAAGAGGGTGCGGAAGAATGACGCCATGGCCCAAGCCCCCACCGCCCGCCGCGGACGACCGCCCAAAGGCGCCAGTCAGCTCACCCGAGCGGCGATCGTCGACGCGACCCTCGAAGTCATCGACGAAGAGGGTGTCGGCGCGGTGGGCATGCGGGCGGTCGCCAGGGTGCTCGGCGTCGACCCCAAGAGCCTGTACAACCACGTCGACGGCAAGGACGGACTGCTCGACGCGGTCGCCGAGCACCTCCTGGGTTCGATCGAGCTGCCCGCCCGCACCGGTGACCACCGAGCGGATTTGCGCGCGATCGCCGACGCGTTCCGCGACCGCGCCCTACTGCACCCGGAAGCCGCCGCCCTGGTGCTCACCCGGCAACTCGCCTCGTTCGAGGGCCTGGCGCCGATCCAATCCGTCTTGGCGATACTGCGCGCCGCGGGCTGTCACCCCGAGGAAGCCGTCCACATGCTGCGGACCGTGCTCGCCGCACTCATCGGAACCCTGCTGCGCGAGGTGAACGCGGGCCCGACCTACGGCACCGACGACGCGGCGGGGATCGCCGCGCGCCGGGCCGCGCTCGAGCAGTCGGGACTTCCCGCCGTCGCCGAGGCCGCACCGTACCTCGCGCGGTTCGACAGCCAGGCGGAGTACGACTACGCGATGGATCTCGCGCTCGACGCGGTCCTCGCCCGGCTCGCGCGGACGACCCGCTGAGGCGGAACCCGTTGGCGCGCTCCGCTGTTCAGCCGACCCGCGCCGCTTCGCGAGCGAGAATGCGCTCGCGTTGTTCTTCGAACCGGACGACATCGCGGGCGAGTTTGTCGAGGTACTCGCCGAGTTCTTCGCGGCTGCGTTCACCACGTGCGGTGAAGTCCTCGCGCTTGAAGACTTTCCAGACGCGCAGGACCGGCATCACGACCTCGTCCAGGTGCTGGCGCAGATCGTAGATCCCGTGCTTGACCATCAACACACCGTTGCGCCGCCAGTTCGGCATTCCTGCGCCCGGCATGGCAAAGTTCTTCACGACCATGGTCACCGATTCCATGGCCTGATCCGGATCGATGTCGAACGCGGCACCGGCGACGTTGCGGTAGAACATCATGTGCAAGTTCTCGTCGGCCGCGATGCGCTGCAACATCCGGTCGGCGACGGGGTCGTCGCAGACTTGTCCGGTAGTGCGGTGGCTGACCCGGGTGGCCAACTCCTGAAACGTCACGTACGCGATCTGATCGCACACACCGCCGAAGCCCGGCGGCGTGTGCACACCGCGGGTCAGATGCACCATTCGGTCGTTCTCCAAGGCGACGGGATCGACAGCGCGGGTGCAGACGAGGTAGTCGCGCATGGCGATGGCGTGCCGGTTCTCCTCGGCGGTCCAGCGGCCGATCCAGGTGCCCCACGCGCCGTCGCGCGCGAAGTTCTCGGAGATCACGCGGTGGTAGGAGGGCAGATTGTCTTCGGTGAGCAGGTTCGTGATCATCGCGACCTTGGCGACCTCCGAGAGCCGGGACTGCCCGGGATCCCAATCCTCGCCGCCCATGGCCGCGAAGTTGCGGCCCTCGTCCCACGGAACGTAGTCGTGCGGACACCATTCCTTGGCCGTCGCCAGATGCCGGTCGATATTGGCCGCGACCACCGGTTCGAGTTCCATCAGAAGTTCGAGTTGCGTCAAGTTCCTTGCCATGCAGCGCCTTTCGATTCGGTGGAGAAAAACCACGGAACGTACCGCTGTTCACGCATCACTGACTGTGCGGGCCTCGCCGCGCACCCCACCCTAGACCAGCCCCACGTCGTCGGCGGCGAGGTTCGACTGCCTGGGGCTGGCATCGACGCTTCTACCAGGCGTTTAACGGCGGGTACCAAGTGTCTTTCCGGTGGGATGTCGGCCGGGGCGATTGTGCTGTAACTTACTGCCCGGGAACAGCGTTCGATCGCGGTAGCGAACAGCGCTCTCCGAGTGGTTCATCTCGAGCAGTGGGAGTATTTGCCGTGGCAGGTCGGCATCGACGGGTACAGAACTCCGGCGCGCGCAATGCGGTCCGACCGATGGTCGGCGCGGTGCCGATCGCGCTAGCCGTGGTCTGCGCCGGGACTGCGACCGCCGACCCGACCGGCGCGCCGACCTCGCCGGGAATCACCCAATCCGAGCAGCCGGTGCAACCCGCGGTCGCGCCGGGGACGCCCATCCAGCCCGGTGTCACCACCGAACCGGTCCAACCGGTCGTGCCGCCCGCGCCGGAGCAGCCGTCCCCCGAGCCGGAGACCGAACCCGGACTCGAGTACGCCGACCCGGTCGAGGAGCCCGAGCCGGTTCCGCAGAGCGCGGCGATCGAGCCGGAAGCGCCGCAGGCGCCCGAGGTCGCGCCCGCGCCCACGCTGAAGGTCGGCTCGTTCAGCACACCGGTTCCGCACGAGGTGCCCGCCGACGTGCTCGCCGGAGTGAACCACGGTGTCGCGGAGTTCGAGGCCCAGGTGGCGGCGGCGTCGCAGGGCTTCGGCGTTGACTCGCGCCGGGCGGGCAACATCGCGGGCGGCGCGCTGGTCGGCGCGGCGATCGCCGGCGTCCCCGCGGCAGTGGTCGGCGGTGTCGGCGGCGGGCTGATCGGCGCCGGTGTCGGATTCGCGGCCTGCGGCGTAGGGACGGCCGCGGGTGGCGCGGTCGGCGCCGCGGTCGGTGCGGCCGCGCTCGGTATCCCCGCCGCCGCGGTCGGTGGGCTCATCGGCGGCGCGGTGGGTTCGCAAATGGCCTGATCGCCGCGTCCACCCGCTCGTGCGGCTCGGTGCGCGGTGAGCGTGCACAGCTCGGTCGAACGTGCGATCGGATTCGAGCTGAGCCTTCGTGCATCCGGTGCGCGACGGCCACGCCGACCGGCGAGGCGGGGACTTTTCCGGCGGTGGTGTGGGTTGTACGTTGGGCCGATAATGGCTTTCGGGAAGTACGACCTGCTGAGGAGGTTGCGTGACCGACACGCGGAAGGCGATTCTGGCCGGCGGATGCTTCTGGGGCATGCAGGATCTGATTCGCAAGCAGCCAGGGGTGCTGTCGACGCGGGTCGGCTACACCGGTGGGCGCAACGATCACCCCACGTACCGCAATCATCCCGGACACGCGGAGGCGGTGGAGATCGTCTACGACCCGGAGCGGACCGACTATCGGGCGCTGCTGGAGTTCTTCTTCCAGATCCACGATCCGACGACGAAGGATCGGCAGGGCAACGACATCGGCACCAGCTACCGGTCGGCCATCTTCTATTTGGACGAGGATCAGAGGCGGACGGCGCTGGAGACCATCCTCGACGTCGACGACTCCGGGCTGTGGCCGGGCAAGGTCGTCACCGAGGTGACGCAGGCGAGCGAGTTCTGGGAGGCGGAGCCGGAGCACCAGGACTACCTGGAGCGCTACCCGGACGGTTACACCTGCCACTTCCCGCGTCCCGGCTGGAAGCTGCCCAAGCGGCAGACCACCGCGCAGTAGTCCTGACAAACCGAGGCGGGCACCGAAATCCGGTGCCCGCCTTGTTGTTACGGGAAGCGGCTGACTCTTCGAGCAGGATCGCCCGGCCGAGTGGCGGAATAGTTTAGCGTTGAGATAAATTACTTAGCGCTAAGAGATTCTTGCGACGAGGAGGTTCTGACGATGCGGATCACGGTGTTCGGAGCGGCGGGCGAAGTGGGCCGCCGGGTCGTTGCCGAGGCGCTCGCCCGCGGCCACGAGGTGACGGCGGTGGTGCGCAACCCGGAACGGGCGACAAATCTGCCCGCTGAAGTCGAGGTCCGCACGGGTGACGCCGCCAACGTGGACGATGTCGAATCCCTCAGCGCGGGACAGGATCTGGTGATCACCGCCACCCGCCCCGCGCCCGGCCGGGAAGCCGAGCTGCCGGAGGTGACGGCGGCGATCCTCGCGGGCGTGGCGCGGACCGGGGCGCGACTGTTGGTGGTCGGCGGCGCGGCGACATTGATCGTTCCCGGCGCCGACGGGATGACCTTGCACGAGATGCCCGATTTCCCAGCGGAATTGCGCCCGATCGCCCGGGCGTGCGAGGAGCAGCTCGCCGTGTGCCGCGCGGCGTCGACCGTGAACTGGGCCTACCTGAGCCCGCCCGCCGAG
Source organism: Nocardia amikacinitolerans NBRC 108937 (assembly GCF_001612615.1). GTDB lineage: Bacteria > Actinomycetota > Actinomycetes > Mycobacteriales > Mycobacteriaceae > Nocardia > Nocardia amikacinitolerans. Next base: position 51,973 of record NZ_BDAU01000007.1, read on the forward strand.
CTGCTGCCCGGCGAGCGGACCGGCGAATACCGCCTCGGCGGCGACGAACTGCTCAGCGATGCGAACGGCGTCTCCCGAATCTCCATGGAGGACTTCGCCGTCGCGCTGCTGGACGAGGTGGAGCGCCCCGCGCACGGCGGCGCCAGGTTCACCGTCGCCGCGGCGTGAGAAGCGGTGCCGAGGCGAGAACGACCTCGGCACCGAATTCCGCCTGAGCGCGACGAAATCAGTGGTGCCCTGCGGCGGAGCGGCTTGCCGTCGGGACCAACCGGCGGCGGGCACGGCTTGCCCTCGGCATCGAGCGGCGGCGGCCGCGGCGTACCGTCGGGACCCAGCGGCGGAGGCAGGGGCTTGCCGTCGGATCCCAGCGGAGGCGGCGGGCACCCGTTGGCCGGGCTGGCGTCCCTATCCGGTGAGCTCCCGGATACGCGCGGCGAACTCCGCGTCGGTGCGCTCGAAGGTCTCGCGGATGACGCCGAACAACGTCTGGATCTCACCGACCACCGCGATGTATTCGCCGAGCGTGTCGTAGGCGCTGCCCGGTCCGCCGAAAGCTTTCTCCCGGAACAGCTTCACCAGCTCGATCGCCGACCAGAGCCGCGGATCGTCCTCGCCGAGCCCCCAGCCGCCGAGTTCGCCGAGCGCCCGTGCGTCGTGCCGCGCGGCCGTCAGCGCGTCGACCAGTTCCCGGCAGGCGCGGTCCAGGTCGAGGAAGACCTGCGGTTCCAGACGCACCTGTAGCGCACCGGCTTCGGCGTTCTCGATGAATGCCCCGAACGGGCTTGCCACGGCCATAGCGGTCGCCCCTTCCACTGGTTCCGTCGATGATTCAGACGCGCGGGCACCGGAACCGGTTCCATCGAAACACGGATTCGCCTCGGTGAGTCCGAAACAACGCGTCAGTGGGCGATGATCAGCGGGCAGTTCGCGGAGAGCACCAGCGACTGGCTGGTCGAGCCGAACACCATACTGGCGAACCCGCCGCGTCCCCGCGTTCCGACCACGAGCAACTGCGCCCCCTCGGAACGTTCGCGCAGCGCCCGTTCCGGTCGATCCTTGACCACCTCCCGGTGGATGCGAACGCCGGGAAAGCGCTCCTGCCAACCCGCCAGGCTCTCGGCCAGCACGTAGTGCAAGTCGGCGGCGGTCGCGTCCGGGTCGACTCCGTAGCGTTCCGGCAGCTCGACCCCGGTCCAGACGTGCAACGCGACGAGGTCGACCTGCCGCGCCGCCGCCTCGGCAAGCGCGATGCCGATCGCGGGCTCGCTCACCTCGGTGCCGTCCACGCCGACGATCACCGGCCGTGCCCGCACCTCGGGTGAGAACTCGATGCCCTCGCGCACGACCGCGACCGGGCAGTGCGCGCGCCGGGCCAGCGCCGAGCTGACCGAACCGAGCAGCGCCCGCTGCAAGGTCCCGCGCGACCTGGTGCCGACGACGACCATCCGTGCGCCTTCGGTGCGCTCGAGCAGGCTCGGCGTGGTCACCGCCTGCATCAGCTCGGCCCGCAGCTCGACACCACCGAATTCCGCGGATGCCTTCTCCACCTCCCTCGCGGCGGCGTCGAGCAGCGCGCGGCCGTGCTCGGTGAGCCGCGCGTAATCGACCGCGGTGAGCGGCTCCGCCGCGCCGGGACCGTAGTCGGCGACCACGTCGACGATGTGCAGCAGGTGCACCGGCGCACGATGCCGCGCGGCCGTCTGCGCCGCCCAGATCACCGCCGCCGTCGACCCCGCGGAACCGTCCACGCCCACCAGGACCGCAGGACTGGCCATGGGACCGTCTCCTCTCGTCCGCCTGACTTCGAGAAAGCCGCGGTGGGCCGGGGCCACCTCCCGCGACGATACCGCGCGGGACGGTCGATGATCAGGTGTCGGAAGCTCGCGCTCAGATGGACGTGGTCGCGGGCGCCTCGGTCTTCTCCAGCACGGTGGCGACGTGGCGGCGCGGACGCTTCGCACCCGGTACCCACCAGTTGGCCTCGCCCATCAGCTGCACGAGCGCGGGAACGAGCAGCATCCGCACCAAGGTCGCGTCGATGACGAGGGCGACGATCATGCCGAGACCGAGGAACCGCATCGGCGTCAGCGGCGAGAGCGTGAACGCGCCGGTGACGAGGACGAGCAGCACGGCGGCCGCCGTGATGACGCGCGCGGTCTTGATCGTGCCGACGCGCACCGCCTCGGCGGTGTCCGCGCCCGCGTTGTGCGCCTCGACCATCCGCGAGAGCAGGAACACCTCGTAGTCGGTGGACAGTCCGAAGACCACCGCGATGATCAGCACCAGCATGCCGGCGGCGATCGGCCCGACGCTGACGCCGAGCGGACCGGCGAGGTGGCCGTCGGCGAAGATCCAGGTGAGCACGCCGAAGGTCGCCGCGAGACTGAGGAACGCCATACCGACGGCCTTGAGCGGCAACATGATCGAGCGGAAGGCGGCGAGCAACAGGCCCATGGTCGCCAACACCATGGCGAGCACCATCAGCGGCATCCGCGCCACGATGGAGTCGACGCTGTCGCGGGTGGCCGCGGTGTCGCCGCCGACCCGAATCACGGTGTCCGGCGGTGGTTCCATGGCTCGGATGTCGAGCACCGCGGCCGTGGCGGCCTCGCTGCGGTCGGTGGCGGTCAGGAAGACGTGCAGCACGACGAAATCCTCGGCCCGCCCCACTTGCAGCACCGAGCGCACGCCGGGCACCTCGCCGAGCGAGCGCAGCGTCTCGTCGACCGCGGCCGCGTTGGGCACCGAGCCGTCCACCCCGCGCAGCACCGCGGTGACACCGCTGCTCGCGGCGGGGAAGTCGGCGGTGAGTCGTTCGACCGTCTCGCGCATCGGGTGGCCGTCGGGCAGCGCCCGGTGATCGATGTCGCCGAGCCGAATGCCGCTGAGCGGCGCGGCCAGTGCGAGCAATACCGCGCCCACCGCGATCGTGACAACGCCGGGTCTGCGCAGCACGACCCCGACGACACGACCCCAGAACCGTTCGGTGCGTTCGGATGTCCGCGCGCGACCGATGCGGGGGCCGAACAGCATGAGCATCGCGGGCAGCACGGTCAGCGAGAGCGCGGCGGCCAGCGCGACGGCCGCGATGGCGCCGAAACCCAAGGAGCGCAACACCGCCTGCGGGAAGACGAAGGTCCCCGCGAAGGCGCAGATCAGCAGCAGCGCGGAGAACGCGACGGTGCGGCCGGCGGTCGCGCAGGTGCGTTCGATCGCTCTCGGCACGTCACGCCCGTCGGCCATCTCCTCGCGGAATCGGTTGACCAGGAACAACCCGTAGTCGATCGCCATACCGAGCCCGAGCAGCGAGGCGATGTTGACCGCGAAGGTGCTCACCTCGGTCACTTCGCTGAGGACCCGGATCGCGCCCATCGCACCGGCGACCGCGAGCATGCCGACCACGACGGGCAGCGAGGCCGCCGCGACCCCGCCGAACACCAGGACAAGCACCAGCAGCGTCACCGGCAGCGAGATCGATTCCGCCACCAGCAGATCCCGCTGCGACTGGGCGGTGATCCCGGTGGACACCGCGCTGTAGCCGGACAGTTCGGTGTCGATGCCGGGAACGCGTAGCGCCGCTTCGAGTTTCGGATAGGCGGCGACGCGCTCGGTGTCGTCGCCCGCGGTGAACACCACCGCGAGCGCCTGCCGCTCGTCGGGCGAGCGCAGGAAAGTGGTGCGCGGCGGGACGCTGTTCCAATAGCTTTCGACCGGCCGCGCCAGCAGCGCGGGATCGATGGCGGCGATCGCCGCGCGCACCCGCGGCCCGATATCGGCAAGCGTCTGACCCTCCGGTGCCGTGTAGATCGCCACCACGTCGGGATTCTGCGGGCCGAAGTGCTCGGTGACGAGCCGGTCGACCAGCGCCGACTCACTGTTCGGATCGATGAACCCGCCCGCGCTGAGCTGCTCGGCGGCCCCCGCACCGAACAACCCGCACAAGCCCATGACGAGGACCGCGACGCCGAGCACCGTGCGCGGCCGCGCCATCACGAACCGAGCCCACGCGATCATCGCGGACCCGCCGAACGGTCGTCCCCCGAGGTGGCCGGATCGATCATCGGAAACTCCTGTGCCGCAGTGGTTGTGCCGGGAATGCCGTGTCAGCGTGTGGGGGACGCGGCGAGTTCGCGTTCCAACGTGGACGCGATGCGATCCAGCAGCGCCTCGAGCCGCGCCTCGACCCCCTCGCCGTTGCGGCACGACACCGTGATCTCCAGCCGCCCCGCCGATTCCACGATGCCGAACAGCAGCGGCATCATCCCGCTGTGCTGCGGAAGCACCCGGACGCTCACCGGGGTGAAACCGGGCACCGCCATCTCGGGCAGATCGAAGATGCCCATGTGGGACACGGTGGCGGACACCAGGTTCCGGCCGAGCCGCGCGCCGACCCAGTTGCCCGCGCGCAGTACGGCCCGCACCACCGCGGGCGGGAACGCGGTGAGCCCGCCGTTGTCCATCTGGTTGAGTTCGCGGTTCTCCTTCAGGCCCGCGCGCAGCTGGTCGTTCACCGATTCCCAGGTGTCACCGGGGGCGACGTCGAGGAACAGCGGAAGCGCCAGGTTGGCGGTGGACCGCAGCGCGGGGTCGTGCCTGCGCAGGTCGACCGGAATCATGAAGCGCGACTTGGCCTGTGCGGCGTCGGCCAGCACGGCGGCGACCCGCGCGACGATGCCCCGGCCGGTCGCCGCGACCGTGCGGTGCCGCAGCAACCAAGGCGACTCCGCCGGATCCTGTTTGCCACGGCCGGCCGCGGAGGGATAGATCGGCAGCAGGACCGAGGGCTTGCCTGGGGCGCCGACGCGCGCGACCAGTTCCGCGTCCGCGACCGGGTCGGGCGCACCGAACGGCTCGACGCCGCGCAGCGCGCGGAACACGTCGTCCACCCACATGCGCATGCCCATGCCGTCCATCACGCCGTGGAAGACGCGGAAGACGATGGTGACCGGATCCGCGGTGAGCAGCAGGACCTCGCAGGTGCGGTCGGGCGTCGGACCCATCGGGCTGTTGAGGACGGGGTCGTTCTCCAGCCCGGGGTAGGTCAGCGAGTGGCCCTCGACGACCCGCACCGTCGCCGCGACACCGGTGTCCACCCACTCGGCCCTGTCTCGGACCAGCCGGGAGCCGGGGTTGGCCGCCGAGGCCACGTCGACAGCGCGCTGCAGGTCGGCGGGGTCCAGCGTGCCCTGCCCGTGCACCGCCAGCTGCATCAGGAACGGCGGAGCCAGTTCCCTCGTGGCGAAGTACAGCCGCTCGGTCGGGGTGATGGGACGGCGAAAGGTGGTGTCGCTGCTCATGATTGCCTCCGGGATCGCGGGGTCAGCGCAGGTGTCTTGTCAGTTCGCGGACGCCCCCCTGAGTGTCGAGCCAGGCGAGGAAGCTCGCCAGCCCCGTCGCCCGATCCACGATCGGGCGGTAGCCGAAATCGCGGGTGGCCGCGCCGGTGTCGTAGGTCGCCGAGCGCGTCATCAGCGCCACCGCGTAGCGGGACAGCGGTGGCGACCAGCGAGTGGACACCGCGGGAATCCGCCAGACGGCCTCGATCACGGCGACCACCGCGTCGAGCACCCGGCGGTTCGGCTGCCTGGTCGGCGGCTGGTAGCCGAGCTCGGTGGCGACCTGCCCGAGGAACTGCCATACGTTCGTCTTCTCGGCGTCGGCGATGAAATACGGCTTGCCGCCGACGTTCTCGGTGGCGAGCGCCAGCACGACGGCCTCGACGATGTTGTCGACGTGGCACAGCGAGGCGTACACCTCGCGCCCGAACGACAGATCGGGCAGCCTGCCTTCGGCGGTGCGGCCGAGCAGCCGCACGATCGGGCCCGACCGGTCGCCCGCGCCCCAGATCGCCCTGGGTCGCAGCGCGCAGGTGGTGAAACCCGGTGCGTTCGCGGCGAGTACGGCACGTTCGGCCGCGGCCTTGGTCTCGGAGTAGAGATTCAAGTACCTGCGCGGGTAGGGGAGTGACTCGTCGACGTCGAGCAGATCGCCGCCGTGGTAGTCCATCATCGCGCTGGGGCTGGAGATGAACACGAACCGCGACGCCCCGCCGCGCTTGGCCGCGTCGAGCAGCCGCTGGGTGGCGCGGACGTTCTCCTCCCAGAACTGCTCGCGGGTGCCGCGTTCGTCGACGCGCGCCGCGCTGTGCACGACCGCGTCGATGCCGCCGGTCGCCTCGACCAGCGACGGCGCGTCGGTGAGATCGCCGTAGACGATCTCGACACGGTCTCGCGCGTCGCCGAGATCGGTCAGATTGCTGGTGCGCCGCACCAGGATTCGTACGTCGTGCGCTCCGTCGGCCACCAGCCGCCGCACGAGTGCGCCGCCGAGGAAGCCCGACGCCCCGGTCACGAGAATCTTCATCGCTCGTCCTCTCGATGATCGCTGGGTAGTTCGTCGCCCGCCCCGGCGCCCAGGCTCGCGCCGTACCAGGTCAGGCCGAAGATCTGGGTCAGCACCGCGGTCTTCCACCGGGAATGTCCGGTGCCGCGGGTGGCGCGCAGCGCGACGGGAATCTGCGCCGCGTGCACCACCACGCTGAGAAACGCGTCGATCCACCACGCGGCCCGCAGCCACCGGTTGCGCGGCGCCTGTCCGGTGCGCGCCGCGACAATGCCTGCCGCCAGGTAGAGCCAGCCGAGGATCGGAATCGCCCGCAGCGCGGTCGTTCTCATCGCCGCGCCTCGGCTTTCAGCTGCTTGGCCGCCCACACGGCGAGCTGTTCGCGGCCGATCTTGGCGTTGTGCCGTATGTCCACCGGGAACTTCGGATGCACCAGCACATCGGAGATCGGCTTGGTGAGTTCGAATTCGGTGGCGCGGGTCCGCAATTTCAGCTCGACGGCGGTGCGGTCCGCGCCCGGCTTCAGCTCGACGCACAGCACCGGACGCTGCGCACCGCGTGCACCGACGCCGACCAGCGCCGTGCGTGCCACGCCGGGCACCGTGTTGAAGATCTGCTCGACCTGCACGGTGAACATCGGTCCGTCGGCGGTGACCACCCGCTGACTCTTGCGCCCGCAGAACCAGATCCGGCCGTGTTCATCGATCCAGGCCAGGTCGCCGGTGCGGTGCCAGATCCGTGCGCCGTCGACGATCTTGCCCTGCCGGTTCGCCTCCTCGGGCCAGTAGTACTTGGTGCTGACGTTCGGGCCCGAGACGACGAGTTCGCCTACGCCACCGGTGTTCTCGAGCTCGCCAGCCAGCTCCTCGGCGTGCGCCCACGTGGGGATCGGCGCGTCGGTGATGGCGACAACGCGCGCCTCGACCCGGTCCGACGGTCGCCCGATACAGGTGCCATCGCCCTGGTGCGCCCTGGTCACCAAACCGCCGAGCAGTTCCCGTGACTCGATGGTCGACATCGGCAGCGCCTCGGTGGAGCCGTAGCCAGCGAAGATCCGCACGTCCTCGGCGAGCACCTCGCGCAGACCGGCGATGCACCAGTCCGGCACCGGAGCGCCGCCGGAGTAGATGCTGCCGAGGGTGGGCAGCGCCGTCGGGTGCTGCTCCAGGTGGCGCAGCAGCGGAATCAGCACCGCGGGCGAGGCGAACATGGTCCGCACCCCGAAGGTGGCGATGGCGTCGACCACGTGCGCCGGATCGGTCGAACCGACCTTGCTTGGAATGAGCGGCGGCAGCACGCAGCGCGCACCGAGCAGCAGATCGAGCACGCCGACCAGCGGCAGCGTGATCAGCGAGGTGTCCGGCGGGACGTGGTCGCGCGCGGTGTCCACCTGCTCCACCATGGCGGCGAGGTTGCCGTGGGTGAGCTGAACCGCCTTGGCCGGGCCGGTACTTCCGGTGGTGAAGGCGATGAGCAGCAGGCTCTCCGGGTCGGCAGGCGTGCGCTGCGGCAGCGGACCCCGCGGACGGCGGCCCCAGTCCGCCAACCGCTCGCCGCGCCAGAACCACTGCTTGCCGACGGTGACCGCGGTGCGCACAGTGCGGAAGCTGTGGCGGAACAGGACGCGCAGCGCGTGCGCCTGCGGGATGCCGATGAACGCCTCGGCGTCCACCGCGCGCAGGCAGCGCAGCATCTTGCGTACGCCCATGCCCGGGTCGATGACCACGGGCGCGGCGCCGATCTTCAACAGCGCGAACATGATCGCGTAGAGCTCGGGGCTCGGCAGCACGAGCACGATGGTGCGAGTGCCGGTGCCGACGCCCGAGGCGATGAGTCGCTCGGCGATCGCGTCCGACCATTCGTCGAGTTCGCGATAGCCGATGTGCCGATAGGCCGGCAGGCCATCGGGATTCTTCCCCTCGGGGTAGATCACCGCTTGGCGGTCCGGCTCCGTGCGCGCGAACGCACGGAACCGGTCGATGGCCTGCCAGTAGGTCCCTTCGGTCACGCGGGGGCCCCGACGAGGACGGGCAGCTGGTACAGCACCGCCGCCGCCGACGGACCCGCACCCGCCGCGACGAACAGCACCCGCGTGTGCGAGCCGAGCGTCTCCTGCGCCACGGCGCGGTCGTAGGCCAGCGGCAGCGCGGCGGTGTGCGGGTCGCCGTAGGACAGGTCGGGCACCCGCACCGAGTCACGGGCGATGCCGAGCGAATCCGCAAGCCGCAGCGGGAATTCCGCGCTCGGCGTGGAGGCGATGAGCACCGTGCCCGACAGGTCGGCGTCACCGGCCTCGGCGAGCGCCGCGCGCGCGGTCTCCAGCGCGACCTCGAGCAGGCGATCCTCGAAGCCGGGCTCGCGCTCGACGGTCATCAGGCCGCGGCCGACGGTGCCCATGGTGGCGGTGTCGACGTAGGCCTCGACGGCCGGGGTGCCCTCGGCGGTCGCGGTGTGCACGCGGCCGAAGCCCTCTGGCTCGTCGGTGCGCTCCAGCAACAGCGCGGCACCCGCTGTGGCGTAAGGGAATTCGTCGTCGGCTACCGCGCGGGTCAGCGACGGGTGGGTGTCGCCGGAGACGATGAGCACGTGTTCGGCGCTGCCGGTCTCCAGGATCGAGGTGGCCACCTGCACGGCGTTGAGCACGCCGACCGCGCCGTTCATCAGATCGAAGGAGAACGAGGTCGGATCGTCCTTCTCGTACTCCAGGCCGATGCCTGCCGACTTCTGGATCAGCGCGGACACCGCCGGCTCCACGATGTTCGAATCGCGGTGCACGCCCGCGTTGATCAGCACGCCGACCTGCTCGGGCCGGATGCCCGCCCGCTCCATCGCGCGCCGCGCGGCCCGACCGCTGTGCGCGATGATGCTGTGGGTGTCGCCCGTCCGGCTGACTCCGGTGGACTTGATACGCACGCCCATGTCGATACCTCAGACCTTCAGGGAGGAGATGGTGGTGGACAGGAAGCCGGTCACGACGCCCGATGCGGCAGGAATCATCAGCAATTTCGATCCCGCCGGGATGTTCTGATCGCTGAGCTGATCGTGCAGCACGATGAAATGCGAAGTGGTGGAGGTGTTTCCGTACTTGTGGATGACATTGAGGTCCGGCGGCATCGGCGTGCCGAGCTCGCGCGCGGCGATGGCGTTGGCGTACGGGACCGCCGCGGCGCCGAACTGGTGGTGGATGATGTAGTCGAACTGCTCGTCGGCGAAGGTCCTGCCCTGCTTCTCCAGGTAGCTGCCCTGGGTGTTCGGCCAGAGCATGAACCGGGCCTCGTTGTGCATCTTGCGGTTGTCGGTGTAGAGCGCGACGCCTGGGGTCCGGCCGCTTGGCATGCCGAGGCACAGGTGCGAGTGCTCCGAGGCCGTCATCATCTCGATGTAGTGGATCTTGTCGGCGTCGTCGACCGCCTCGTCCAGCACGAGCGCGCATCCCGAGTCGCCGACCGACAGCGAGGCGAACTGGAGATCGTATTTTTCGGAAATCTCTTCGACCGCGGTTTCGGAGATCGGCGTAATTGCCTCACCGCTGACCACCATGCCGTTTCGGACGATGCCCGCGCGGATCATCCGATCCAGGATGTAGGTGCCGGAGAGCATTCCGGCGCACGCGTTGGAAATATCGAAAGTGATCGCCTTTCGAGCGCCGACGTGCTTGGCGATCGAGGAGGCGAAAGACGGCTCCATGTACACCCGGGTGCCGTGCTTGCTGCGGGTGATCGAACTGGAGATGATCACGTCGAGATCGGCGGGGGCATACCGTGACCTGGACAGACAGTCCTCGGCGGCCTTGATGGCGAGCGCGAAGGAATCCTCGTAACTTTCCGGACGCGTATCGTGCACCCGGCGTTCCTTGATTCCTGTGATTCGCTCGAGATCGAACGACGGCGGCACTTTCAGCCGCGCGATCAGCTCCTCGGTGGTGACGACTTTCGAGGGCAGATATGCGCCGATGGATTCGAAGCGAGAATTCGACACGTGAGCTCCTGGGAATCGTTGACAGATACGGTTCCGGATCTTCTCTGATCGTCGGTGCGTCGGAACACTACCGGAGAGTAACTAGAAATGGATAGGCCCGAAAACGGGAATCCTTCTGGGACAGTTGGCCGTTCGAAGTACCTGTTTCGTGCAGTGTCACTAACTGGTCATCGCCCGGCTATGGCAGCTCGCTATGGTGGCCGGTAGGCGGCGCTGCGCCGTTCTGACACCAGTTTTCCGGGCATGCCGCGCGAGCGGGCCGGGTGGCGGCACGGCGCGGGTCCGTTGTGACGGCGAACAATTCGCTAACCATGGTTCGGAATAGCTGGACGGGTCGGTGCGCGGGCGGTGCGCGGTCCCGTGTGAGTGACTTCACTCGGTGGTGCCCGCGGTTGTGCGGGAGGAACCGGCGACCGATGCGCCGGGTGGCGCCGACTACCCTCGAGGTATCGCGGATGCGGCGCCGCACCCGTCCGCAGGAGACCGGAGGAGCTGTGTGATGACGACCGAGACCGAGCACGTCGATGTACTCATCGTCGGGGCCGGGCTGTCCGGTATCGGTGCGGCGTATCACGTGCGGCAGGCGTTTCCCGGGCGTCGGTTCGCCGTCCTAGAAAGCCGCGCGGCCCTCGGCGGCACCTGGGATCTGTTCCGCTATCCCGGAATTCGCTCCGACTCGGACATGTACACCCTCGGCTACCGTTTCCGTCCCTGGCCGGAAGAGAAGGCGATCGCCGACGGCCACACGATTCTGGACTATCTGCGCGATACCGCGCGCGAGTACGGCATCGACGAACACATCCGTTACCACCACCGCGTCGTGCGCGCCGAGTGGTCCTCGGCCGACAATCGGTGGACCGTGCGCGCCGAACGCACCGACACCGGCGAAGTGGTCACGCTGACCACCGATTTCCTGTGGTGCTGCTCGGGTTACTACCGCTACGACGAGGGCTACACGCCGGACTTCGCGGGCACCGAGCGCTTCGCCGGTCCGATCATTCATCCGCAGCACTGGCCGGACGAGCTGGACGTGGCGGACAAGCACGTCGTGCTCATCGGCAGCGGCGCCACCGCGGTGACGCTCGGCCCCGCGCTGACCGAGCAGGGCGCGCACGTCACCATGCTGCAGCGCTCGCCCAGCTACATCATCTCCGCGCCGGAACGCGACGATCTTGCCCACCGGGCGCGAAAGTGGTTGCCCGCCAAGGCGGCCTACGCGGTGGCGCGCGCGAAGAACGTGGCCATCGCGACCGCGATCTACCAGCTGAGCCAGCGCTACCCGGATCGGATGCGGGCGCGGATCAAGCAGTGGCAGCAGCGCTGGCTTCCCCCGGGCTTCGACATCGACACCCACTTCACGCCGAAGTACAACCCGTGGGATCAGCGCCTGTGCCTCGCGCCCAACGGCGATTTCTTCCGCGCCATCCGCAAGGGGCGACTCGACATCGTCACCGATCGCATCGAGTCCTTCACCGAGCGCGGGCTCGCGCTGACCTCCGGGAAGCACCTCGACGCCGACATCGTCGTCACAGCAACGGGTTTGAACCTGCTCGCCTTCGGCGGCATGGAGCTCGTCGTGGACGGTACGCCGGTCTCGATGGCCGATCATCTGGCCTACAAGGCGATGATGCTGTCGGAGGTGCCGAACTTCGCCTTCGTGATCGGCTACACCAACGCGTCGTGGACCCTCAAGGCGGATCTGGTCAGCGAGTACGTGGTTCGGCTGCTGCGGCACATGGACGCGCACGGCTACGCCCGCTGCATGCCGGTGCGCGATCCCTCGGTCGGCAAGGCGCCGCTGTTCACCAACTTCATGCCCGGCTATGTCCTGCGCGCCGCGACCATGTTCCCGATGCAGGGCGATCGCGCGCCGTGGGCGCTGCGCATGAACTACGTCCGCGACCTGATCACGTTGCGCCACGGCGCGATCACCGATGGCGCCATGCGATTCGAGCGCGCTGAGCGGCGGGACCCGGTGCTCGCGGACTAGGGCTTACGTCCGCATCCCTCGGTCACGTTGTGCTCGACGTGCGCACCGCCGCGTTCGCTCCAGCCGTGCGTGGACCGCGGCGGACCGTGCCGATCAGGCGTCCGAAGACCTGACCGGCGCGATGGCGGTGAGCAGGCGGGCGGCGTGCTCGTCGAACCGTTCGCGCGGGACCTCGATCGTGCCGTCCAGCCACGGCCGGTACAGGTAGGCGAGCGCGCCGAAGATCGCGTTCGCGTTGAGCACGCTGTCCAGGTGGTCCGGCCCTGGTTCGCGGTAGTCGCCCGCGCCGATGGTCATGGCGATGGGCGCGGTGAACAGTTCGACGAGTTCGTCGCCGCGCTGGGTGAGCACCGGGGTGGCCTGCGATTCCACGAACATGATCCGGCCGCGGCGCCGATCTTCGGTCAGATAGTCGGTGAAGGCCGCGACGACGTGGCGGAACATCGCCTCGCGCTCGATCGGCGCCTCGGTCAGCGCGTCGAGCAGGTGGTCGCGGGCCCCGACGACCACGGTCTCCAGCACGGTGGTGAGCAGCGCGTCCAGGTTCGGAAAGCTCTCGTAGAAGTAGCGCTCGGTCAGCCCGGCCTGTCTGCACACCCCCCGCATCGAGATCTCCGAGGCGCCGACGGTGGCCATCAGCTCGGTGGCGGCCTCGACGAGTTGTGTTCTGCGCGTGGCGATTCGCTCGGCGGGGGCCAGGCCACGCCAGTTGCGCATTCGGGCGAAGGATTCGTCGGAATCGGCGACCATCCCTCGATCCTCTCATGCCCGAATCGGCCTCGGCGGGGTCGATTTCTTGTTTCAGGGAGGCGTCGGCGCTTCGGGGAAGAGGTTCGGGATGTCGAGTGCGTACTCGATGTCGGCGCGGGTGCCGAGGGTGGTCAGCAGGACACGGATCATGGTGAGCCGCGCGGCGTCGACCGTCTCCGCGTCCGGTTCGGCGCCCGGCGCGGTGCCCGAGGAGATGCGATAGACGACGTATTCGCAGACGTGCAGCGCGGCGTCCAGGTCGAGCGGCGACGGGACCGGCCTGCCCAGCTCGGTGAACGTCTCGCGGACGGTCGCGCGGATGTCGTCGAGGGCGCGCTCGCGATAGGCGGAGACCGGCGAGGCCGGATCGTGCAGTTCGGCGAACAGCGGGCGCAACATCGGGCCGTGGCCGCGGGCCCAGTCCAGGTAGGCGTCGATGAGCCGGATGCCGAGTTCGACGGGCTCGTCGGTGCCGGTGAGCGCGGCGCGGATCCCGCCGACCAGGCCCTCGTTGGACGCGGTCAGCAAGACGTGCAGCGGTTCGGCGGCGTTGCCGAAGTATCGGTAGAACGTCGGTCGCGCCAATCCGGCCTGCTCGATGATCTGCGCGACGCTCAGGCCGCGAGAGCCGTTGCGGGTGAACACTTCCGCGGTCGCGAGCACGATCCTGGCCTTGACCTCCTCGGCTTGCTCCCTGGTCTGCGGCGGGCGGCCACGGCGGGTCGGCGCGTCAGTCGGCACGGTGAGGCCTCACAACCGGATGTCGGGCATGTCTGTGCTGCACAACGGAGAGCTTGACACGGGACACGTCACAAGGATTAATCTAACACCACTGTTCAGTAAATGCTCTGGACGCGCGCATCCGACTCCGTCCCACGAGAGGGCCGACAATGACGACCGCCCCGAAGCTGGCCGACCCGGCCGCACTGCCCGCCGACCTGGTGCGGCCGCTGCTCGAGCACGCCGTCGCGGGCGGCGCCCCCGCGGTCGAGGTCTTCGCGCCCGCGACCGGGCGGTTCGTCACCGAGCTGCCGCAGTCCTCCACCGACGACATCGAGCGCGCCTTCGCCACCGCGCGGGCCGCGCAGCGCGAATGGGCCGCGCGTCCGGTGCGCGAGCGGGCCGCCGTGCTGCGCCGCTTTCACGACATCGTGCTCGCCGAGCAGGACGCGATCCTCGACATCGTGCAGACCGAGACCGGCAAGTCCCGCGCGCACGCCTTCGACGAGGTCGGCGACGTCGCGGTGAACGCCAGGTACTACGCCTCGGTCGCCGAGAAACTGCTGGCGACCCGCAAGCCGCGCGGCGTGCTGCCCGTCCTCACCCAGGTCGACGTGCGGAACCGTCCCAAGGGCGTCGTCGCGGTGATCTCGCCGTGGAACTACCCGCTGGCCCTGGCCGCCTCCGACGCGCTGCCCGCCCTCGTCGCGGGCAACGCCGTTGTCGCGCGGCCCGACAACCAGACGGCACTGACCGCGCTGTGGGCCATCGACGCCGCCGTGCGCGCCGGACTGCCGCGCGGCCTGTGGCAGGCGGTGCTCGGCCGCGGCTCGGTGATCGGCGGCGAGGTCATCGCGCGCGCCGACTACGTCGACTACACCGGCTCCAGCGCCACCGGCCGCACCATCGCGCAGCAGGCGGGTGAGCGGCTGATCGGCTACTCGCTGGAGCTGGGCGGCAAGAACCCGCTGCTGGTGCTGGCCGACGCCGACGTCTCGCGCGCCGCCAAGGTCGCCGTCCGCGCCTGCTTCTCCTCGGCGGGACAACTGTGCGAATCCATGGAGCGCATCTACGTGCACGAGGCGGTCTACGACCGGTTCGTCACCGAATTCGTCGCCAACGTGCGCTCGATCGAGCTTGGCGCGGAGCTGAACTACGACAGCGACATGGGTTCGCTGACCTTCCAGCGTCAGCTGGACACCGTGCGCGCGCACGTCGACGACGCGGTGGCCAAGGGCGCGACAGTGCTCGCGGGCGGTCGCGCGCGACCCGATCTCGGCCCGTTCTTCTACGAGCCGACCGTGCTCGCCGGCGTGCGGCCCGGCATGACGGTCTACCGCGAGGAGACCTTCGGCCCGGTGGTCTCGGTCTACCGCGTCGGCAGCGACGAGGAGGCCATCGAGGCGGCCAACGACACCGCCTACGGCCTCAACGCCAGCGTGTGGACCAAGGACGCGGCGCGCGGCCGCGCGGTGGCCGCCCGCATCGACGCCGGATCGGTGAACGTCAACGAGGGCTTCATCGCCGCGTGGGGCAGCGCCGACGCGCCGTCCGGCGGACTCGGCATCTCCGGCACCGGACGGCGGCACGGTCCCGAAGGCCTGCTCAAGTACATCGACACCCAGACCATCGCGGTCCAGCGCGTGCTGCCGATCGCGCCGCTGCCCGGGATGTCGGAGGAGCTGTGGGCCAAGGCCATGACGCTCTACTTCAACGTCATGAAGACGCTGCGCCAGAAGTAGCGCGGGTCAGGAGGCGCCGGGTCGGGAGCGAGCGGCACCGAGAAGCAGTCGTCGTCGCATGTGGCGTCGCCGGAAACGAACGCAGGGATAGGGAACGGATGAAGCTGGACACGGTCGCGGGCAAGAAGGTCCTGGTCACGGGTGCCGCCATGGGGCTCGGCAAGTTGTTCGCCGAGCGCGCGGTGCGCGAAGGCGCCACCGCGGTGGTGCTGTGGGACATCAACGAGGTCGCGCTGAAGGGCACCGCGGCGGAACTCTCCGGCCGCGGCTCGGAGATCCACCACTACGTGGTCGACGTGTCGGACCGGGACGCCATCGCCGAGACCGCCACCGCGGTCCGCGAAACGGTCGGCGACATCGACATCCTGGTGAACAACGCGGGCATCGTGCGCGGCAACACCTACTTCTGGGAGACCGAGAACCGCGCCGACATCGACAAGACGATGGCGATCAACTCGCTGGCGCCGATGTACATCACCCTCGAATTCCTGCCAGCCATGGTGCGCGGAACCGGCCAGGCGCGGGTGCTGAACATCGCCTCCTCCGCCGGTCTGGTGGCCAATCCGCGCATGTCCGTCTACGCCGCGTCCAAGTGGGCGGCCCTCGGCTGGTCCGACTCGGTGCGCCTGGAGCTCGAGCAGGCGGGCCACGACCACGTCAAGGTCACCACCGTGTGCCCGACCTACATCGACACCGGAATGTTCGACGGCGCCAAGGGTTTCTGGCTCACCCCGATCCTCGAGCAGGACGCGGTCGTCGACACCTCCTGGAAGGAGATGAAGCAGGGCAACGCGCTGGTCGTGCTGCCATGGACCTCCCGACTCAACCGGGCGCTTTCCGGCATCCTGCCGCTCAAACTGCGCGACTTGTTCCTCGACACCGTCGGCGTCTACCACTCGATGGACGAATTCACCGGGCGCAAGAAGTAGGCGAGGACGACCGAACGACCGCGCGTTCCAGGGGGACGCGCGGTCGTCCGTGTTCGTGCCGGGGGTGATGCGCGGGCGTTCGTGTCGTGCCGGGGGTGACGCGCGGGCGTTCGTGTCGTGCCGGGGGTGACGCGCGGGCGTTCGTGTCGTGCCGGGGGTGACGCGCGGGCGTTCGTGTCGTGCCGGGGGTGACGCGCGGGCGTTCGTGTCGTGCCAGGAGTGACGCGCGGGCCTTCGTGTCGTGCCAAGAGTGAGGCGCGGTCTTGCGCGCTTGCGCCACGGGTGACGCGCGGTCTTGCGCGCTTGCGCCGAGCCTGGCGCTCAGGGACGAGTGCCGATGACCACGGTGGCGTAGTGCTCCTCGGACTCCGCGACGCGGGCGAGGAGGCCGCGATCGGTCAGGATCTTCGCGGCGACGACCGCCTGCTCCGGGCTCGATTCGACGAGCAGGTGCCCGCCGGGTGCCAGCCATTCGGGGGCGTCGGCCACGACGCGCCGGAAGACGTCCAGACCGTCGGCGCCGCCGTCGAGGGCCGTGCGCGGCTCGTGGTCGCGCGCTTCCGGGGGCATGTCCGCGATGTGATCCGAGGGCACGTACGGGGTGTTGGCGAGCAGGACGTCGACCCGGCCGCGCAGGTCGTCCGGGAGCGGGGCGAACAGGTCGCCCTGGTAGACGCTCGCGCCGAGCGGGTCGAGATTGCGGCGGGCGCACTCGACCGCGGCGGGTTCGATATCGGCGGCCGAGAGTGCGACGGTCCGCCCTTCGGCGCGCAGCGCGGTCGCCAACGCGGCACCCAGGGCGCCGGAGCCGCAGCACAGGTCGACCACCACGGGCGTCGACTCGAGCGCGCCCGCGAGCGCGAGTGCCTCCTCGACCAGGAAGACCGTGCGCTGCCGCGGCACGAACACCCCAGGCCCGACCGCGATCCGCAACCCGCGGAACTCCGCCCAGCCCAGCAGATACTCCAGCGGCGTTCCGGACACCCGTTCCGCCACAAGGCCGTTCAGATTACCGCCGGTCTCGGCCGCGGCATCGATCAACAGCCGCGCCTCCTCCTCGGCGAAGACGCACCCCGCCGCCCGCAACCGCGCCGCCACCTCGGCGACCTCCACTCCAGACACCGGGACATCCTGCACCAGCGTTCCCGGCCGCGGCCAACGGATATTCGGCGACCATCAGTCCGGCAACCCGCCGCACCGCGCCCCGCTGATGCGCAGCGGTGCGGGTCGCCACGCTGCGGGCGGAGACCGGCGCGGGTGGGGAAGCGATGAACGCGCCACGCGGGGCAGCGACGGACGCGCTGCGGCCCGACCGAGGACGTCTCGATCGGGCCGCCGGGACGCGCGTGGCCTAGCGGGAGGTGGCCAGCTGGAAGGTGCGGGTTGCGTCGAGGTAGATGCCGCGCTGGGCGTGGCGGGCGGGCGGGGGAAGCTGGGAGACCAGCTGCTCGAGCGACGTCATCGCGCCTACGACGTGGGTGCCCGCGACGATGAAGTCCGCGACCGCGCGGCGAATGTGGTTGGGGGAGGTCACCACGACCGCGCTGGTGGCGCCGACCGCGCGCAGCAGCTGGGTGCCGTACAGCGCGTTCTGCACCGTCGAAGACGCGCGGTTCTCCACGTGTACCCGCGAGGCCGGGATGCCGCGCTCGACAAGCCAGTTGCGCATGGCCTCGGCCTCGGTGATCCCGTTCTGCGGATTGCCTCCGGTCACCACGATCGGCGAGAACGGCGACGCGACGGCCTGGATCCACGCCGCGGTCAACCGGTTCACCAACTCGGGGCGCAGCGCGCCGTCGGGCAGCAGACCGTAACCGAGCACGACGATCCCGGTCTGCGGGCCGACCAGCGCTGGCAGCGGATTCGGAAGTGTGCCGACCGCGGCGCCGATCGCGTGGAGGACGTGGCCGGTGCCCGCGGCCAGCTCGGGATCGGCGATCTGTAGCCGCGCCATGGCGTCGGCCAGGGCGGGCAGATCGTTGGCGTAGTGCGACCAGATCGCCTTCAGCGAAAGTGCTTCGGTGTCACCGGGATCGGCGCCGAGCAGCGCCCGCAGATCCGCGAGGCCCGCGCCCTCGTCGCCGTCGACGAAATGGCGCTGGGCGGAGTTGTAGAGAGCGTCGGTTTCGGGGGACGCCTGGGCGGGCGCGCCCGCCAGGCCGGTGAGGGTGAAGGCCGCGAACGACGTCGCGACCAGGATTCTCCAATGCCTCGAGATCTTCACTACAGTCGACACCTTTCCACGCGTGAAACGGGGTTTTCGGTACGTCAGCTGGCAGTTGGGCCGTGGGCAGAGCAGTCCCCACGATACGACCGGACCCCGGCCGAGCCCGGTAATTGCGTGGCCGAATCGCCCGGTCGATTCGCGTGACCCGGCCGCCGTCCGAGCTCGACTCGGCCGTGCGCGGGTTGCTGACGGAATGCGTGCGGCCGCGCCCACTAAGCTGTCACCCCGTGGACACCCTTTCGCTGACCGGCAAGGAACTCGCCGCCGCCATCAACGCCGACACCAAGGAGCGCACCGCCGCGCTCGCCGCTGGTATGCACGCCCCGCGGCTCGCCCTGGTCGTTGCCAACGACGATCCGGCCAGCGCCTGGTATGTCAACTCGCTGCGCAAGGCCGCCGAGCGGCTCGGAATCGCCTGCGAGCGTATCGATCTGGGCGCCGACGCCACCGCGGAGCGGATTCGCGAGGAGCTCACCGCGCGCAGCGCCGACACCTCCTACGACGCGATCATGTTGCAGACCCCGCTGCCCGCCGGTGTCTCGCTGGACGATGTGAGCTCGGCGATCTCCGCCGACAAGGACGTCGACGGTGTCAGCCCGCTCTCGCTCGGCCTGCTCGCCGCGGGCCTGGACGGTTTCGTGCCCGCCACCTCCGAGGCCGTGGTGGAACTGCTGAAGCACCACGAGATCCCGCTGCGCGGCAAGCTGGTCGCGGTGGTCGGTCGCTCGAACATCGTCGGCAAGCCGCTCGCGCAACTGCTGCTCGCCGAGGACGCCACCGTCACCGTCTGCCATTCGCGCACGGCCGACCTCGCGGCCGTGACCGCGACCGCCGACGTGGTGGTCGCCGCCGCGGGCCGGATCGGGCTGGTCACCGGCAAGCACGTGCGCGAGGGCGCGATCGTCATCGATGTGGGCACCAACGAGGCGCCCGACGGCGGCATCGTGGGCGACGTGGACGCGGACTCGGTGCGCGGCAAGGCCGCCGGACTCAGCCCCGTCCCCGGCGGCGTCGGCCCAGTGACCACCGCGCTGCTCATGCGGCACGTGGTCGCGGCGGCCGAGAAGCTGCGCGGCTGAGCGAGATGAGACGCGCCGCGGTCGAGTAGGGCCGCGGTGAGATCGCCGCAGTGCGGCGGGAGTTGTCGCGGTTCGGGCAGGGGCGAGGGGTACTTCGGTTCAGCCCGCGGCGGCGATGCCCGTGATCAGGGTGCGGTCGCCCGTCCGCGCCACGCTGACCAGCTGGGCGTTGTAGGTCATCGGGTCGCGGCCCGGCCGGTTCTCGGTGATCACCACGCGGTACTGGCCCGCGAAGGCTCCCGGCGAAATCGCGACGCAGTGCGTGGTGCCCGCGGGAATGCTGTCGATGCCGTGCTGGATGGCGTCCACCGTCGGAACCGAGGCGTTCGGCGCGACCACGGCGCGCGCCTGTTCGGCGGAACGCGTCACGTAGTACGCGTACTGGAAGGCGAAGATCGCGTCCGGTCCGGAATCGGTGCCGCCGTCGCCGTTTCCCTGGATCTTGTTGCCGACGCGCTCCGCGGGGCACCGGGTGGCGGGAGCCACCGGCTCGGCCGTCGGGACGGGGCCGTTGGCGGAGGTGGGCTGCGGTGCGGGATCGCCGCGGAAGTACAGGAACGCCGCGGCCGTCATGGCCAGTGCGGCAACGGAAGCGACGAGTGCCGGGGCCCAGCGCCGGATGGGCGGGCGTTTGGGGGACCGGTCGATCATCCGCGCGAAGACGTCTTCCTCGGGGAAATGCGCTGGCTCCGGGACGAATTCGGCCTCCGGTTCCCACTCGGGCTCGGGCGCCGAGTCGTACGGTCTGCGCGGTACCCAGTCCGCCCATTCGCCGCGATAGCCGGGTTCGCCCTGATAGTTCCGTTCACCGGGCCACGGCGGCGTCCCGGGTGCGGCGGGCCGCGGCATCATGCCCTGTCCGGGTCGTGTCGTCATGTCCGGTCGTTCCATCTCCCCGCCTTCATCAGGTCACGCCGTCGGGTGCATCCCACATCGAAACCAGCTCCCCGGCACGATACTGCCAGGGAACCGGCTTCCGCGAAACGTCCGGGGCGCGTCGCGAGGGGAGAAGGCCGCCGAACGCGGCCTCACCAATGAATGTCGACCGGGTCGCCGATGCCGACCGTCTCGTAATACCAAGCGGCGTCGTCCGGTCCGAGATTGATGCAGCCGTGGCTGACGTTGGCATAGCCCTGGGAGTCCACCGACCACGGCGCCGAGTGCACGAAAACACCGCCCCACGTGAGGCGTTCGGCGTATTCGCCATTGATCAGGTAGCCCTCCGGCGAACTCAGCGGGATGCCGATGGTGCGGGAGTCGAAGACCACCGAGCGGAACTTCTCCAGCACCGGGTAAGTGCCCGTTGGTGTTTCGAATCCCGGCTTGCCCATGGACGCGGGCATGCTCCGTACGACTTGGCCGCCGATGCTCACGGTGAACGTGTGCGCCGACATGTCGGCCTCGGCGTAAACGCCTTCGTTGGTGCGGAATTCGGTGCGGGTGTTGCCGAAGCGCACGGTGATGTCGGAGCGCGCGGGCAGGAAGCCCGTCGGCGTCCAGGTGAGCTCGCGGTCGTTCGTCCAAGCGAACGTGCCGAGGAGCGGGTCGGCCGAGCTGATGCTCACCAAGCGCTCGGCGCGAGCGCGATCCGCGACGGGCGCCGCGAACTGGATGGTGACCGGGTGCGCGATGCCGACTTCCTGTCCGGCGGCCGGTGTGATCGCCGTGATCCGGTCGGCGGACGACGGCCCGATCAGTGTCGCCGCCGCCGCACCGGAGCCGAACGCGGCCAGAGCGACGACCACGACCGCGAGGAACAGGTGGCGAAGTACGCTCCTCATGGCTCCACCCCTTCGGAGATGGTGTGGTATGCGGAAAACCATTCTACGCCTTCATGATCAACCCGGCTTGCCGAACATGTGAGGCATGATTCCGGGGGAATAACCATGAAACCGGTCGGTTTTTAATGCTTCCGCAAGGTGCGGTGCGAAAGGCCTTCTCGCTCAGCCGCAGTGCACCGTCTTCCTCGTCGCGTACCACTCCTGGCCCGCGGGCTCGCCCGCGAGATTCCAGCTCCACGACACCGTGGGTGAGACCGGCAGGTAGAAGCCGGGACCGACCATGCCGATCCGCTCGACCGGGTCGCCCGCCGTCCCATAGATCCGGATGCCGCGCGCGACGAACGGATCGATGGACACCAGGTCGTCGACGACCAGGGACACCTTGCGATTCCCGGCCAGCACATTGCGCACCTTGCGGGTACGCAGCACCTGCTCGCCCGCGCCGCAGATCCACAGGCCGGGATTCTCGAACTCGATCGCGACCGGCACCACGTCGGGTTGTCCGTCCGGATCCACCGTCGCCAGCCTCGCCAGCGGCTGGGCGCGCAGATAGGTGATCTCTTCCTCGGTGAACGCCGCCACCGCGACCTCCTCGTTCGTTCGCTGACGGACCGGCCACGGGTACCCCGCATTCACTCCGGCCATGCGCGGGCAGACTACGGACCCTGTCCGACAGCGCCCATCAGGTCGGCGGCGCGCCGCCCAGTGGACGGATCGGCCGGGATTCCGGCTTGGGCGTGGCGGGCGGCCGGGACATGCGCCCGCCCAGCCGTTCCTGCACCGTGAAACCGTGCGCGCGGCACCAGCGGGCCAGGGCGGCGATCGCGGCCTCGTCGTCGCGAAAGGTGGGCAGCAGTTGACCGGTGATGTGCAGGCGGTGCGCGTCGGCCGTGCGGCACAGGTGCACGAGGCCCGCGGTGCCGAGGCCCATGCCGCGCAGTGCGGGCGTGACCGTGATGCCGTCGAGTTCGATTGTGCTGGTGTGGATTTCGAACGCGATCTCGATCGGCCCCGACCCGCTGCGGCGCAACAGCATGACATCGGAAGGGATCGGGCGCAGTTCGCCGGGCAGGTGATCGACGAGCCGCTGCCGCGCCGCCTCGGACGGCGCGAGTCGCACGGCCTCCGTCAGCCGATAGGTGAGTTCGTCGACGCAGGTGCGGTCGCCCTCGGCGGCCTGCTCGCGCACGTAGGGGCAGTCACGCGCGAGGGAGCGCAACTGCCGAACCCACTGCGGTGCGATCATCGCGAAACGCGGCGCGACGGCGGCGATCGTCGCCTCGATACCGACCACGCCGCTCAGCGTGGTGGTCTCCCCGCCCGAGAGCACGCCCCACGAGTGCTCGTCCGCGCCGACGCCGTGCTTGCCGAGGTCGCGACGGAGCCGGTCGAGCCGCCGTTCCGCGCGCTCGTACGGCCCGCCGGGCAACCGGCCGAGCCACGCGGGCCTGCCCCGCACATTGGTGCGGATGCGCAGATCCGCGAGCGCGATGCGCGCGGCACGGAAGTTGCTCCAAGCTTGCGCGCGTCGCTCGCGTACCTGTAGCGCCGGATCGCCGGGCGTCGCGGAGGACGGGGGAGCGTCGCTCATGACCATCAACCGTAGATCCGGCCATGGTCAGCGGGGAGACCCTTCGGTACGAAGGTTCGCGCATCCGCCGACACGCCGCTGGTCAGGGCCGCCACACCGGAAAGTTCTCGGCGTGTCTACCTATCGGCGTGTCGCCGATGGCGATTCAGCTGCGGAGGGCGTGCACGACCTCGGCGTGCAGCGCGTCGGCGCGCGCGATGATTCCCTCGATGCGCAGCAACGCGGGCGCGAACTTGTCGCCGAGCGCGGCGGGCAGCGAGGCCACGTTGATCTCGATGTTGAGCTGCGAGCTGGTGGCGGCGGCGCGGGCGGCATCGGCGGCGGCGCCGATGTCGGTGACGACGTTCGGGTTGCCGATCCCCAGCAGCTCCGCGGCAAGGGACAGCACCTCGTCGGCCTCGTCCACCACCGCTGCGGGCACTCGCGCGGCCTCCACCAGCGCGGCGTTGATCGCCTCGGTGCGTGCGGCGGTCTCCTCGTCGGTGCCCTTCGGCAGCTTGTACGCGTTGCCGACGGCGGTGAACGCGGCCGCGTCGGCGTCGGCGAGGGCCAGCGCGCGATCACGGGCGGCGTCGGCGGCATCGATGACGCGGTCCACGATCGGCTTGTGTTCGGCGTCCTTCGCGCGTGTCGTGTAGCGGGCGACCATGGCGACGAGCGCGGCGCCCTGCGCGGCGTGCAGCGCGGCCACCGCGCCGCCACCCGGCGCCGGGATCTTGGCGGCCAGATCGGTCAGGTACCGCGCGAGGGTGACCTCACCGAAGGAAGACGCGGTTTCCTGGGACGACGTGCTCGGCTGCGACACGGGTGGCCTTTCGTTCTTCGTCGGCGTGAACTAGTGATCACGCTACCGCTTGCCACCGCGCGCATCCTGGCCGGACCGCCGCGTCGGACGGCCGGTGCGCGGCCCGCGCATACCCGCGGTTATGTTGAGCACATGCGGATCGGATTGGGCATCAACTACTCGGGCGGTTTCAAGGAAGCGGCGGCGGAAGTGGCCGACCTGGAACGGGCCGGACTCGACACGGTCTTCGTGCCCGAGGCGTACTCCTTCGACGCGGTCAGCGCGCTGGGATACCTGGCCGCCAAGACCGAACGGGTGCAGTTGGCCTCCGGCATCCTGCAGATCTACACCCGCACCCCGAGCCTCACGGCGATGACCGCCGCGGGCCTGGACTTCGTCTCCGAGGGCCGGTTCCTGCTCGGCCTCGGCGCGTCCGGTCCGCAGGTGATCGAGGGCTTCCACGGCGTGCCCTACGACGCGCCGATCGGGCGCACCAGGGAACTGGTGGAGATCTGCCGCAAGGTGTGGCGGCGGGAGCGGCTCGAATACCAGGGCAAGCACTACCGGATCCCGCTGCCCGAGGGCGAGGGCACCGGTCTCGGCAAGCCGCTCAAGCTGATCAATCACCCGGTGCGCGAACGCATTCCGGTGCTGCTCGCGGCGCTCGGCCCGAAGAACGTCGAGCTGGCCGCCGAGATCGCCGAGGGCTGGCAGCCGATCTTCTTCCTGCCGGAGCGGGCCAAGGACGTCTGGGGCGCGTCGCTGGACGCGGGTCTGGCCAAGCGCGATCCGGCCCTCGGTGAGCTGGAGGTGTTCGCCGGTCCGGCGCTGGCCATCGGCGAGAACGTGACTCCGCTGCTGGAGTTCGTCAAGCCGCACCTGGCGCTCTACATCGGCGGCATGGGCGCCAAGGGCAAGAACTTCTACCACACCCTCGCCACCAAGTACGGCTACGGCGCCGAGGCGGACCGCATCCAGGAGCTGTACCTGGCGGGCCGGAAGGAAGAGGCGGCCAAGGTGGTGCCGGACGAGCTGGTCCGCGACATCTCGCTGGTCGGCCCGGCCGGTTTCGTCAAGGAGCGCGTCGCCGCCTTCCGGGAGGCCGGCGTCACCGCGCTGAACGTGGTGCCGATGGCCGCGACGCCCGCCGAGCGGGTCAAGCTGATCGAGCAGCTGCGCGAGCTGGTCTGAAACGAAACGACGACGTCCCGGCGTGCTGCCGGGACGTCGTCGTGTTCGGGTCTGGTCGAGTCGCCGCTCGGTCGAGTCGCGGTTCGGCTGCGGCGCGGCTGGCTCAGTTGGGTCGCAGCGAGGCCAGCGCCGCTTCGAGCGTCGAGTGCAGCGCGAAGACCTGATCCAGGCTGGTCATCTTGAGCTGACGGCTGGTGGCAGGTCCGTCGGCGACTACCGCGATGGTCGTCGCCTCCCCGGCCCGCTGATGCGCCGCGACCAGCGCCGCCATCCCCGCGGAGGCGAGGAAGCTGACCGCGGTCAGGTCGATGATCAATGCCGTCGGTTTGCTCGCCAGGATGCCCTCGATCGCGGTCTCCAGTGCGGGCGCGGTCGCAAGATCGACCTCGCCGGCCACCGTGAGCACGGTCGCACCGTCACGCACTGCGACGGAGGTGGTCATCGTGTCCGCCATGGGATACGCGTCTCCGGAAGTGTTGGTCACGCAAAACAATCTGCCATGAACCGCCCGATCCTGCCGCATCGTCCGGCAGATTCCGACGGTTCGCGCCGCTCGGTGGGTGTACCGCGGGCGCTTTCGTACGAGTCGACCCTACAGCAGCGGTGCTACGGCTGATCGGTCGCGGAGTGCTGCCAGATCCGGCGGCGCGAACTCGCCGCGTAAACGGCTCGGCGCCAGCTTGATTCGCTCCGCGTGAGCCCACGGGGACGTGCCCGCGACGTCCAGTCGGTATCGACACGACGTGACTTTTCCGCGACCGTTTCGTAATCTATCGGTGATCTTGTCCCCGACACGCTAGCCGGTGATCGACATCATGCCTGGTCAACATCGAAAACAGACCGCAGCTTGGAAACTCACTCCTCCGGCTGTGTGCGGCAGTGTGGCGACTGTCGCCGCTGTGCTGGGAGTGGCGATCCAGCTGAGCTCGGTCGCTCAGCCTGCCGCCGCCGTCGAAACGTCGTCCTCGTCCGCCGTCGAATCCGAATCGGCCACGACCACCGCGCCACCGACAGCTCTGCTCGCACCTGCGGCGATGGCGATCGAGCCGCCGCTCCTGGTGGAAAAGGTGGCCATACAGCACCTGCCTCCCCCCATTCCGTGTTCGACGGAACTCTCCGGCACGCGGCCGCATGTGGCGCAGGTGGGCCACCTGCTCAAGAAGACGTTCGGCGTCGCCGAGGTGGGCGGCGCTGTCGGCCGTTACGACGGCGACCATGGTGCGGGCCTCGCGCTCGATTTGATGACATCCGATTTCGCGCACGGCGACGCGATCGCCGAATTCGTGCTGGCAAACCGGCAGCGTTTCGGTGTGAACTACGTGATCTGGCGGCAGCGGTACAACGACGGCAACGGGTGGTCGTACATGGAGAACCGCGGAAGCCCGACCGCCAATCACTACGACCATGTGCATGTGTCGTTCGACAGGGCCGCCCAGGTGGACGTGACCTGCTGACGTTCCGGCTCGTCGCTAGGGCCGCTTCGCGTAGTCGGCGAAGCCTTGCCAGTCGAGCATGACGCATGGTTCGTCGCCCACGGTCCACGCGTCGTGGCCGGGCGGGACGATCATGAAGTCGCCGGGGCCGTATTCCTGCTGCTCCCCGCTGTCCATGGCCACCACCATGCGACCTGAGAGGCAGTAGCCGATGTGAGCTGACTGGCAACTGTCGGTCTGGGCTATCGGCTTGACGTGCTCCGACCACCGCCACCCTGGCTCGAAGATCGCCCGGCCCACCGGCCCTCGGTCCATGTTGACGAGATCGACCCTTCCTTTGTTCTGCTCGAAAGGACGGGTCTCCTCGGGGGATTCGAAACTCTGGCGCACTAGACCAGCCATGATTGTTCTCCTTCGACGGCCCCGACGATGCGGCGTGGTTTGTGGTTCTCGATTCGGTCGGAGCGACGGCTGCGGTAGATCGCTCCCTGAAACGCTCGGCAAATCGCAGTTACCGAGTAGCACTGATGACCGAGGGCAAACTTCCCGCGCCCACTCTGTCGAATGCCCGCACGCCCCCGAGTGCGCGACCGACCGTGTGGGCGTCACGCAACGCCTGCTTGGCGCTGCGGCACGGCAAACCGGTGGCTTCGCGTACGAGCGATGGGGTGGGTTCGGCATCCGATGCGTTTTCTCCCGAGAGTGGGTAAGCCGATAGCGGGTGCGCTGTCGGGCTGGACTTCGGCCGACGTTCTCGATCCTGATGGAGGGCCGAACCGGTGACGCATCCGCCCAGTGCTGCACACCGGCGAAAAGAACCGGTGTGCAGCCGGGTGGTACCCGGGCACGCGGCGATCGGTGCTGATGTGCGGTCGGTCGAACTACAACGGTGTGGGAGGTTGTCGTGCGCGGTGATTCGCAACAGGCCAAGCAACCTGTCAGCGCGGTCCTCGCGGGGCCGTACGGGCACCCGTTCCATCCGATTCTCGTCACGGTCCCCATCGGGGCGTGGGTGGCGAGCCTGATCTTCGACATCGGCTCCCACGTCGTCGACGACCCCGACTTCCTCGCCGAGGGAGCACGCTGGCTGATCGCCATCGGCGTGCTCGGCGCCTTGGCCGCCGCCACGATCGGCTTGCTCGATCTGCTGGCGATTCCGACCGGCACCGCCGCGTTCCGCACGGGCTTGGTGCACATGGGTCTGAACCTCGCCGTGACGGTCGCGTTCGCGGTCGGCTTCCTGTGGCGAGGATCCGATCCGGCGGGAGCTGTGCCCGCCGGTCCGCTGGTGCTGTCGGTGGTGAGCGTGGCCGCTCTGGGGGTTTCCGGCTGGCTCGGCGGAAGACTCGCCTACCACTACGGCGTCCGGGTGGCCGACGAAGCCACACAAGCCGCCGGATTCGAACGCTGACGGTGGGGCGCAACGCAATATCGCCACTGTCACGTTGCCGCATCATTGCTGCGACGGTGTTCGCGCATGCCCGCCGGGTGCGGGGTGAGACCGTAGGGTCGGGTCTGCCCGAGATCGTTCCGCGAGAAGGAGGCGACACGAAATGCCGAAGTACCTGTGGCGGGTCAGCTACTCCGAGGATGGGGCACGCGGCCTGCTCGCGCAGGGCGGCACCGCCCGCCGGGCGGCCATCACGGAAATGGTCGAGAGCGTGGGCGGCCATGTGGAGGCCTGCTATTTCGCTTTCGGCGAGGACGATCTGTTCGTGATCGGTGACGCCCCGGACGAGGTTTCGGCCGCCGCGCTCGCCATCCGCACCGCGGCCTCCGGCGCGGCGATCTCGCACACCGTGACGTTGCTGACGCCGGAACAGGTCGACGAAGCCGTCGCGCGAAAGGTCACTTATCAACCGCCGGAAGCGTCCTAGGGTCCGGACCTGCCGCCCGCGTCCGCTAGGCGACCGGCCGCTGGTCGACGCGGGTTCGCGCGTAGGCGATGACGTCCTCCACGTAGGTCGCCCCGCCATGGTCCGAGACGCACTGGCGGAGTTGGCGGATGGCGTCGTCGAGTCGCGGTCCCGGTCCGTGGTCGGTGAGCAGGACGACGATTGCCGCCCAGTCCGGTGTCTGCCGGTCGGGTCTGGCCAGCAGTTCGTCGAGGTAGCTGTCCGGTTCCAGCAGGCGTAATGCTCTGCGCGCGTAGGCGTGGACCCGGCGGGGGAGTTCGGCGCGGATGGTGTCGATGTCGGATCGCAGCGCCTGGCGGCCGCTTCGGTCCGGGTCGAGGCGCAGGGTCCACGACTCGGTCAGTTCGCCGGGTAGGGATTCGGTGCCGATCAGGTCGGGACCGGTGGCCGCTTCCACGGGGACGGGCGGTAGGCCAAGTCGGGCGTTGCGCCAGTTGCAGTACTCCCACCAGGCGGTGGGCGTGGCGTTCATGGTCAAGCCGAATCCGAGAACCTGCTGTCCGTCGGTCCATGTGCGGGAGACGCGGGTGCGGCCGACGGAAGCGACTCCGCCCGGCGCGACTCGGGTCCAGGTGGGCTCGGCGCCGTGAAACCCATACGGCTGTAGCAGTTTTCCTATCTCGAGCAGCAGGCGACGTACTGCCGTATCGGGGCTGACCATGCCAGCGAGATTAGCGACGAGCCCCGACACGGCCGCACGACCCTGCCAGCTCGCCGCATCCCGACGAGCACGGCCGCCACATGGTTGCGGCCGTGCATTTTCGAAGTGCGACGGGGCTCGTGCCGAGCGAACTCACGCAGGCTGGGGTTGTTGTGTGTCCAGACCCGAACCGCCGGTCAGGATCGCACCCACCTTGCCGATCGGTTCCATCAACGTCTTGACGTCGGTGAAGATCTTCTTCAGGTCGGCCAGCATGTCCGCGAAGGTGAGGCTGTCGCGTGCGATGCGCCGCAGGGCGGCGGGAACGACGTGGGCGGCGGCGGTGCCGCCCGTCGCGATCAGTTCGATCGTCCAACCGATCATCGCGCCCAGCAGATTGGCGATCAGATCGCGCACCAACGTGCGTACTACGTCGACGGCCTTCGAGACCGACTCCATGGATTTGCCGAGCGCGGCGGCCATCCCGCTGGCGGCATTGATCTGATCGATCAGACTGGCGGCGGTTCGGCGGTACTTCTCACCCGCGGCGCCTTGCCAATCGTCGATATCTTGCTCGACGCTGCCTTTCCATGTGGTGCCGACGCCGGACAACTCGGTGGAGATCTTCGTCCACGACTTCGCGTACGCCTCGACAATCTCCGGGTTTCCGGCCAATTCATCCAGGCCCTTGCGCATGAACTCGATGTGGTCGAGCATCCACTTCGCGACCTGGCTTCCGAGGAAGGCGAACGGGTCCATGACCTTGTATGCCACTTCCATGGCGGTGCCCGCGAGTCCGAGCATGCCCAGCATGGCGGCATCGACCTGGCCGGAGGCGAAGTTCCCGTAGACGTCCCAGGCGTCGCCTGCGATGGTGCCCTTCAGAATTCCGGGTGTACCCGTTTTGCTGTCACCGTTGAGGCCGACATTCGAGAGAAACGAGACATCCTCTTGGTTGTAGGCTTTGTTGGAATCCGCCTTGTCGTCGAGCATGGTGTTGTTGCTCGGCGCCTGCGGATCGTCGAAACCAGACATCGCTACCCCCCGTTCGATTCCGCGATTTCGGTTTTCAGGTCGGACAAGCTCTTGCTGAACTTCTTGTCCAAGTCCTCGACCGTGGTGGCAACGGTCTGGAGATTGCCAGGAAGTACCGAGACCGATTCCGCCAGTTTGCGAATGGCGGCGATCGTGGTGCGGTGATCGTCGTCGTAGATCCACTGCACGAACGGGCGTGGTATGGCGCCGAAACCGTCGTCCGCCGAGCCGAGATAGGTCGCGGCTTCCAGCGCCATGGTCATCTTCGACAGCAGTTCGGTCATTGTGTCCGCGTGAGCGCGAACTTCTTCCGGGTCGATCGAAAACTCTGCGGGCTCTCCCATGTCAGATCAGCCACGACTTCCGGTTGTAGTACTCGTCGTCCTCGTCGGGTTCATCCGGGGTGACGACTTGATCGCGGTTCGGTTTGCGGCTCGGCGGCGGAGCGGAGTCCATTGTGGGAGTCGAGGAATAGGAAGGCGGCGGGGCGGACGGCGGTGCGTACGCCGACGGCGAAGGCGGGGCGGGCGGCGATGAGTAGGTCGACTGCGGAGGCGCGTACGTAGGCGGCGAGCCTGGAGTAGGCGATGTCGTTGCGGCATCGGCAGGTTCGGGATCAGGGAAGCGCTCCGCGTAACGACCGACCATGTCCGCCGCAGGCGCGTCGTTACCCACCAGATCGTGGACCAAATCCGTAACACGGCCACGAAGCTTCGCCTGCGCGCGATGCAGGCACGACATGATCCCAGCCGACATCGCCGCCGGATCCATCCCTCGAGTGCTTGCCGCCAAGTCGATGGCGGTGGGCACTCCGTTGCTGTCGACCGTCACGCTGATGCGGCCGTCGCCTGTCGATTCGGTCACCGACAGCGCGGCCATGGACCGCTGCAGGTCGTCGTACTTCTTCGCGGTGTTCTCGAGCGATTCCGCGTATCGCCCTAGATCGGCGATCGTCTGGTCGAGTTTGTTGTCCATCGATGATTCCCCTCCTACCCGCGGCACCATTGGGCGGTAGCGGCCACGCTATCACGCGGCAATCGAGGACATCGGACTGAATGTTTCGCCGATCATGTTGCGGGATGCGACCTTCCACTCTGTGTCGGCCAGCCCATGGCGCCACCGTGATCGAACTGCGGTGTTTCGTCGCGCCTCAGTCGGTGTGGAAGTGTGGGCTTCGTGTCGCACCGACTCCGAACCATCAAGGCCTCCCGGGTGCTTCGCTCGCGCGGCGCGCGAACCGTCGCCGTCCTCGCCGCCGCCGCGCTGGCGATGTCCGGGTGCGGCGAGACGAAATCCGAGTCGATGAAGGTCGGCGACTGTGGCTATTTCACGCGAGGGAACCAATCGTGGGATTTGGAGCGCCGCGGTTGCGATGACCCCGAGGCCGCGCTGGTCGTCGTGCGCACAGCCTCGACCGCGCAGTGCCCCGGCCACCCGTTCAGCTGGGCATCCGGCGGGAGGGGCAAGGACTTTTACGTCTGCACCCACCTGAACGCACAGGTCGGTGACTGCTTCAACGACCCAGCGAAGAACCAGGGTTCGCAACTGTATCGGCTTCGTAAGGTGCCGTGTTCGACACCGGAGGCGTACCAGGTGAACACCCGCGTAGAGCGCCACGATTACAGCGTCTGCACCGACGCGGGCAGGTACGAGTGGACGGCGAGGGTGGAGCACAAGGAGCCGCCGGTGTCGTTCTGTCTGCATCTCGTCGGTACCTGACGCGTCGTCGGCGAACGACAACGGCCGAGGGCTCGCATCGACGACGGGTGTCCAGGAGCGCCGTCTCGCGTTCTCGATCGCGCGGCGCCTCGCCGGTCTCGGGACAGCGCTCGACGTCTGGCAGGCCGGTGGGCCGACCATCCGATCGCGCCCGCTCGTCGGGGTGATGTTGCGGCTGATGGGATCTGCTCACCGAGGAGGACCATGATCTCGTCGCGCGGGCATGGCGGTCGGCGAGGCGGATGTCGACGCGAATCGACGAGCGGCCGCCGTTCGGTTGAACCCGTGCGCGAGGTGGGAAGGCTAAGGTGACCGCTGTGGACGCGCCCCTGCTCGAGCTGCGGTCGGTGAGCGAATCCTATGTTTCGGTCGCCGTGCTGACGGCCGTCTCGGCGGTGGGGATCTGTCTGGTCGGCGCGCTCGTCCCTGCTATCGGTGCCGCGCGGGCGACGGTCGCGGAAGCATTGGCGGAGCGATAGTTTCGGAAAGGGGCTCGTGGTGTTCACTCGGATAACGGCGGTCGCGCGTGGCGCCGCCCGCGTTCTGGTCATCGTCCGGGTGCTCGCGCCCGTGCTGACGCGCGATCTGGTGCGGCGGTGCACCGGCCGCCGGTCGGCGCTGGTCGCGGAGTTGCCCGGCGCGTTCGTCGCGCTCGGGCCGATCTTCGTGAAGTTCGGGCAGTTCGTCGCGTCCTCGCCGAGCGTTTTCGGGGCGGCGGCCGCGCGGGAGTTCGCTCCGCTGCTCGAACGGGTCGCGCCGGTGGACGCGGCGCTGATCCGACGGCGAATCGAGGCGAGCCTGGGCGTCGAGGTCGGCCGATTGTTCGTCGAATTCGACGACGAGCCACTGGCATCCGGTTCCATCGCGCAGGTGCACCGCGCGGTGACCAGCTCCGGTCATCGCGTCGCGGTGAAGGTGGTCCGGCCGGGCATCGAGCACACCGTCGCCGCCGACGTGATGCTGCTGCGCTGCGCGGGTGTCGTACTCGGCTGGACCGCCGAGGGACGCCGGTGGAACCTGTCCGGCGTCATCGAGGAATTCACCACGCGGCTGCCCAGGGAACTGGATCTCACGGCGGAGGCGGACGCGATGCGGCGGTGGGCCGCGGAACTGTCGGCCGCCGGTTTCACCGGGCAGGTTCGGGTGCCCGAGGTCCATCCGGAGTGGTCGTCGCGCTCGGTGCTCACCATGGAATTGGTCGAGGGGACGACGATCATCGAGTCCGCGCCCGCGGACTCTGAGGCGTTCGACGGCGAGTCGATCATGAGCAGGCTGACTCTCTCGCTGTTTCACACCGCGCTCAAAGGTGGCTTCTTCCACGGGGATCTGCACGCGGGCAACATCCTGATCGACCGGGACGGCTGGGTCGTGCTGATCGATTTCGGCATCGTCGGCGAGCTCGACGAGCCGACGCGGCTACAGCTCAAACACTGCATCGCCGCGCTGCTGGTCCTTGGCGATTTCACCGCGGCGGCCCGCGCGCTGGTGCGCCTTGGTGTGCTCAGCCCCTCCGCGCCGGTCGACCAGTTGGCCGACCGAATCCGCGCGGCCGCCATGCACGCCGACGCACCGGTCGGCACGCTGCGGCTCGGTGACGTCGGCGCCGAACTGCGCGCGCTCGCCGACGAACACGGCATGACGATCCCGCGCAACCTGGTCCTGGCCGGCAAACAGGTCGTCTACCTGGAGCGCTACATGAAGCACGTCGCGCCGGGCTGGAACCCGGTGTCCGACAAGGCATTGAGCCGCTTCTTCGCCGGCGTGCTCGCGGAATCCCTGCGCGCGACCTCCTGAGCCCGGCGGAAATCGTCGGCGCCGGCCGACATTCGAGGGAACCGAACGGGTCGACGCCGCGTCCAACTCAGAAGACGAAACACTGAGATTTGCGTAGTGCTTGTTTCGTTGAGCGTCAGCAGAACCAGATCGGGTAGGCCGGGGATCAGATCCGCGACCGCGTAGGCGTGCAGGATCGCAGGAGGGGTGTCGTGGGTAGATATCGGAGTACGTCCACCTTGCCGCTGCCGGCGGATTGGGAACGCAAGGCGTTCGGCGCGTTTCGCTATCTGGTGCTGCCATTCGCGGTGGCGTTGGCCTTGTGGCCGCCGGTTCTGGTCCTGGCTTGGATAGTCGTGACAGGTCAGGAATCGTTGTTGGACGTACTTCTCGGGCTGGTGCTGTTGGGCCCCACGGCCGCCACCTTCACCGCCTGGGCATGGTCGGAACTCCCCAGAAAGGCTCCGGTGGCCGCTGAGATTCGTGCCACGGACACCGGTTCCGCGCTCGTGCTGCCGGTGCCGCGCCCTTCCTCGACCGGCAGCGTGGTATCGATCGCGATCGGCGTGGCCTTGATCGGGGCCGGACTGTGGCAATTCATCGCCTCGTTGGACGACGAATGGTCGATGGGAGCCGCGTACTTCTTCCTGATTTCCCTGCCCGCTCTGTTCGCGATCCTCCTCGGCCTCGGCACATACAAACCGCGCAAGGCCATCGACGATGTCGGCATCCTGCTCACGCCCCATCGCATCACGATTGAGTACGGCAATGGCCCGACCGAGATTGCCTGGCAGGATATTTCGGCGGTCGGCGGCCGCAGCCGTCGCGAAGGATTCAAGTTCGGCAGCGGAACCAACGTGACCACGCTCGTCACCGGCGATGCGGACACCGGCTACGGAACCATCGACATCGGTCACAAGGACCTCGAGACCGACCCGACCAGGGTCTATCACCTGTTCGTGTTCTACGTGCGCAATCCGAGCCTTCGCTCCGAACTGGGGACCGAACAGGGGTTGGAGCGCTTTCGGCGCGGCGAATACACGCCGGAGCGGCCGCAGGCGTTCATCGATTGAGATCCGCGCGACGACAGCGATCCGGCCGGCTCCCAGGCGCATGCGCGTCCGACCAACATGCCCTGATGGTGGGGCAAGCCGCGGCGCTGAAGGCCGCCGAAAACACCGGCGGCTCAACGTCTCCGAGGCCTGTCAACCGGATTCGGCGGCCGCTTCGAGGTAGGCGGCGGTCAGTTCCGCGAGCACCCCGTCGGCGGGCGTCGGCGCTCCGTCGAGGTGGGTGGCGCGCAGTTCGGCCATGAAGCGTTCCCAGAGGGGAGGGCCGCCCGCGGCCAGCAGCTCGGCTCGCACGGTCAATTCCGGCGTCGTGTCCAGCCAGCGTGCGCCCCACGCGCCGAGCTGTGCCATGACGGGGACGAGTTGGATCGCCGCCTCGGTGAGGCGGTAGTCGACCTTCTGGCGGTGGCTCGGGTCGTCGTGGCGGGTGAGCAGTCCCGCGTCGACGAGTTTGGCGAGGCGGTTGGCGAGGATGTTCGAGGCGATGCCCTCGATGGACGCGGTGAGCAGCTCCCGGAAGTGGGTGTTGCCGCCGAACATGATGTCGCGCAAGACGATCAAACTCCACCGGTCGCCGAGCAGCTCGACCGTCATGTTGATCGGACAGCCGGACTTGCCCGGGGACACCGGCAGCTTGTCATGGGCAACTGGTTGCGACACGGGATCAGTCTAGGTTAGGTTCCTAACCGATTGCATCTTGCAACCAGAAAGGGAGTTCCGATGACACAGTCGGTTCGCGTGCAGAACTTCATGGTGTCCGCCGACGGATACGGTTCCGGTGAGGGGCAGAGCTTCGAGCGCCCGTTCGGACACGCCGATCCGAGTGCGTTCTTCTCCTGGGCGGGCGCCACCGCGCACTGGCCGACCAGGACCGAGCCGGGTGGAACCTACGGCCTCGACGACTACATCACTCGCGACTACCGCCACAACATCGGCGCCGAGATCATGGGGCGCAACAAGTTCGGTCCGCACCGTGGACCGTGGGAGAACTACGACTGGCAGGGCTGGTGGGGTGACGAACCTCCTTTCCGCACACCGGTTTTCGTCCTCACCCACTACGAGCGACCCTCGATCACGCTGGGGGAAACAACATTCCACTTCCTGGATGCGACTCCGAAGGACGCGCTGGCGCGGGCGTTCGAGGCCGCCGAGGGCAAGGACGTGCGGATCGGCGGCGGGGTCGCCACGATCCGGGAGTTCCTCGACGCCGACCTGATCGACAGGATGCACTTCGCCGTCGCACCGGTCGAACTCGGTCGCGGCGAACGACTGTGGACGAGTCCCGACGAACTCGCCGACCGTTTCCACCTGGAGCGGGTCCCGCGCCCGAGCGGGATCGTGCACCACTTCTTCTGGCGGAAATGACCTGGGCGAAAACAGAGATCAGCGCCCGTTCGGAGCGCTCGAGGAGGTTGCCCGACCGCGTCGGACGATGAATGGAAAGCGTCCCCCGCTCCTTTCCACCTTCAACATATAGCGCACAGGGGGGCTTGCGGCAAGGCCCCGTTCGTCACGCACAATTGCCCGCCGAAGCCGGAACCTGCGGAAATGGGGTGTTGCGAAGTGCGTGTCGTGTTGTCGACGTTCGGGTCGCGTGGGGATGTCGAACCGCTGGTGGGACTCGCGGTGCGGTTGCGGGAACTCGGCGCGGGGGTGCGGGTGTGCGCGCCGCCGGACGAGGACTTCGCGCGGCGGCTGGCCGGTGTCGGCGTGCCGGTGGTGCCGGTCGGCCGGTCGGCGCGGGCGATGACGACCGAGGCGCCCGCGTCGCCGAACCTGTCCGAGCGCGCGGCCGAGGTGATCGCGAGCCAGTTCGAGGCGGTCACCGCGGCGGCCGAGGGATGCGACGCACTGGTGGCCACCGGCATGTTGCCCGCCGCGGCCGGTGCGCTGTCGGTGGCCGAGAAGCTCGGCATCCGGAGCGTGTCCGTGACCTTCCAGCAGCTCACGCTGCCATCGCCGCACCGCCCACCGCTGGCGTATCGGGGTCGGCCGCTTCCACCGGAGGTGACCGACAACCGAGTGCTGTGGGATCTGGACGCCCAGACCATCGACGAGCTCTTCGGTGCGGCGCTCAACACCAACCGGGCCTCGATCGGTCTGCCGCCGGTGGACAACGTCCGCGACTACGTCATCGGCGAGCGGCCGTGGCTGGCGACGGACCCGACCCTCGACCCGTGGCAGCCGACCGACCTCGACGTCGTGCAGACCGGCGCGTGGGTGCTGCCCGACGACCGCCCGCTCGCCGACGACCTGCTGGCCTTCCTGGACTCCGGCGCGCCGCCGGTGTACGTGGGGTTCGGCAGCATGCCCATGCACGCGTCGAAGGACGTCGCCGAGGTGACCCTCGCGGCGGTCCGCGCGCACGGCCGTCGCGCGGTCGTCGCCCGCGGCTGGGCGGACCTGGCCCTGATCGATGACCGCGACGACTGCTTCGCCGTCGGCGAGGTCAACCACCAGGCGTTGTTCGCCCGGGTCGCCGCGGTCGTGCACCACGGCGGCGCGGGTACCACGACGACGGCCGCCGGTGCCGGTGCGCCGCAGGTCGTGGTGCCCCAGGCGGCGGACCAGCCGTACTGGGCGGGGCGGGTGGCGCAGCTCGGCATCGGCGCGGCGCACGACGGTCCGGCGCCGACCGCCGAGTCCCTGTCGGCCGCGCTCGCGACGGCCCTGAGCCCCGAGACCCGAGCGCGAGCGACCTCGGTGGCCGCCGAGGTCCGCACCGACGGGGCTGCGGTCGCCGCGCGACTGCTGGTCGACGCGCTCGATCGAGAGAGGAGGCCGGCTTCCGCGTGAATCCGAGGGATCGTCGAGCCAGGGAAAGCGAGGGGCAAGTGTCAACCCAGCGGTACGAAGACGAAGTGCGGTCCGAGCGGAGCTATCTGGACGGGCTCTACGCGCGGCTCGACGCCGAGCGCGCGCGAGTGAAGGGCCGCTACAGCGCGGCGTTGCGGGGAAACGGTGTGTCACCGATGGAACGGGATTTCGAGGTGCGCGCGCTGGGTAGAGAGATGCGGCGGCTCGACGTGGCCGACAACGGGCTGTGCTTCGGCCGGTTGGACTCCGTGTCGGGCGAACGTCTCTACATCGGCCGGATCGGGCTGTTCGACGAGGCGAACGAGTTCGAACCGCTGTTGCTCGACTGGCGAGCGCCCGCGTCGAGCGCGTTCTACACCGCCACCGCCGCGCATCCGGAGAACATGCGCCGCCGCCGCCAATTCCACACGCGCGGAAGGCGATTGGTCGACTTCACCGACGAGGTGCTCGGTCGCCCCCACGGTGGCGAGCGCGGCGACGCGGCCCTGCTCGCGGCGGTCGACGCGCCGCGCGGTGCGGGGATGCGCGACATCGTGGCGACGATCCAGGCCGAACAGGATCGGATCATCCGGCTCGATCACCCGGGCGTGCTGGTGATCGAGGGCGGGCCGGGCACCGGCAAGACGGTCGTGGCGCTGCACCGCGTCGCCTATCTGCTCTACACCCAGCGCGAGCGGATGGAGCGGCACGGTGTGCTCGTGGTCGGGCCCAATCCGGCGTTCCTGACTCACATCGGCCGGGTCTTGCCGTCGCTCGGCGAATCCAACGTGGTCTTCACGACCACCGGCGATCTCGTGCCGGGTCTGCACGTCACCGCCGAGGACGCACCGGAAGCCGCGCGGCTCAAGGGCTCGCTGAAGATCCTGGACGTGCTCGCGGCGGCGGTCGCCGATCGCCAGCGGCTGCCGGAGCATCCGGTGTCGATCGAATTGAAGGACGTCACGGTGCGGATCGACGCGCCGACCGCGGAGTGGGCAAGGGAGGAGGCGCGCGCGAGTGGACTGCCGCACAACGAGGCTCGTGCGGTGTTCGGCGAGATCGTCACGTACGTCCTCACCGAGCGGGCGATCACCAGGATCGGCCGGGGCTGGTTGACCCGCGACGACCGCGAGGCATGGGAGCAGCTGCGGGCGGACCTGCTCGCGGAACTCGCGGAGGACGAGAAGTTCACCGCGGCGCTCGACGAACTCTGGCCGATTCTGACGCCGGAAACACTACTGGCAGAGCTGTATTCGTCCCCGGAGCGGTTGCGTGCGGCGGGCGCCGACCAGTCGCTGTGGCGGGCCGAGGGCGACGTCTGGACGGTGTCGGACGTGCCGCTGCTCGACGAACTCGTCGACCTGCTCGGTCGCGACAAGTCGGCGGACGGTGACGCCGACCGGGAACGCGAGGACGAGGCCGCGTACGCCGCGGGTGTGCTCGACCTCCTGGTCGGCCGCGAGGACTCGATGGACGACGAGGACCACCTGTTCGCCCAGGACATGCTCTACGCCGAGGATCTCGCGGAGCGATTCCTCGAACGCGACACCCGTGAAGTCGCCGAACGCGCTGCGGCGGACCGGGAGTGGACGTACCGGCACATCGTGGTCGACGAGGCCCAAGAGCTGTCCGAAATGGACTGGCGGGTGCTGATGCGGCGCTGTCCCGGCCGATCCTTCACGGTGGTCGGCGATCTCGCCCAACGCCGGTCGGCCGCCGGAGCGACCTCGTGGGACGCGATGCTGGAGCCGTACGTGCCGGGCCGGTGGGTCTACCGGTCGCTGTCGGTGAACTACCGCACCCCGGCGGAGATCATGGCCGTCGCCGCCGCGGTGCTCGCCGAGTTCGCACCGGGGGTCGAGCCGCCGGAGTCGGTCCGCTCCTGCGGCGTCCAGCCCTGGCGCCGGCAGGTCACCGCGGACGAACTGCCCAGTGCCATCGAGGAATTCGTCCGCGACGAAGCCGGTCGCGAAGGCACGAGCATCGTGATCGGGCCGCCCGGCGTGCCGGGAACGGTGCCCGCCTCGGAGACGAAAGGACTGGAATTCGACGCCGTCCTCGTCGTGGAACCGGAACGAATCCTCGCCGACGGCCCCCGCGGCGCTGCCGAACTCTACGTCGCCCTCACCCGCGCCACCCAACGCCTCGGCGTCCTCCACCGAGGCCCGCTACCGCGATCCCTCACCGGCCTCACCGGAACCGCACCACCTGTCGCGGCGGGAATCGAGCGGTAGGCGAACGGATTTCGGGCGTCAGCGGCTGGGGGAGATGGCGTCGAGCACGCGCAGCGCGTTGCCGCCGAGCAGCAGGTGGATGGTCTCGGCGCTGAGGCCGCGGCGCAGCAGCGCGTCGGTGAGCAGCGGTAGCTGGGCGGGGCTTTCCAGTCCGCGCGCGGGTCTGATGAATCCGTCCCAGTCCGAGCCGAGCGCGACGGTCTCGCGGCCGCCGACATCGATGATGTGCAGCAGGTGATCGACGACGGCGTCGAGTTCGCCGCCGAGGTAGGCGGGGGAGAAGATGACCCCGACGACGCCGCCGGTGTCGGCGATGGCGCGGATCTGTTCGTCGTCGATGTTGCGCCACATGGGCCGGACGCCTGCCACGCCGGTGTGCGAGACGATGACCGGTCCGCGGGCGCGGGCGATGGCATCGAAGAAACCGGGGCGGTTGATGTGGGCGAGGTCGACCAGCATGCCGAGCTCGGCGCACGCATCGACGACCTCGCACCCGAAGCCGGTCAACCCTTCTTCCTTGCTGCGTCCGATACCCATTGCGGGACAACCGATCTCGCTGCGACTGAAGTGCAGCAAGCCCAGGTAGCGCACGCCGCGCCGTGCGAAGGCGACGAGGTTGCCGAGGTCGCCTTCGAGCGCTTGGCCGCCCTCGATGCCGCGCAGCCCGACGCTGACTCCTTCGGCGCGCGCTCGGCGGATGTCGTCGCCGGTGGTCGCCAGCCGGAACCGGTCGGGATGGGCGCGCGCGGTGTCGTCGAGCGCGTCGAGTTGGCGGTGGATGTCGGCGGCGGTGCCGCGGCGCGGGTAGGGGGCCGTCCACATGCCGAACCATTGCGCGGCCAGACCGCCCTCGCGCATGCGGGGCAGGTCGACGTGTCCGACGTAGCGGCTGATCGGCCAGCGCGGTCGGTGCCGAACGGCGAAGTCGTAGCCGCGGGATATCAGTTTCGGGGTGTCGGCGTGCAGGTCGATGACGGTGGCGCTGTCGTGCACTTGCTTGGCTTCGGTGGAGACGGCCATGCGTACCTCCGGGCGAGAAGGACGGTCAGCGCCGCCGGAATCGGTCGGCGCGAAACGGTGTCAGAACCGGCGGACGGACGCCGTCGAGGACGTAGCGCGTGAGGGCTTCGGCGGCGGGCGCGGCCAGTGTCATTCCGAGCATGGAAAACCCTGTGACGAGGTAGGTTTCGGCGTGGCCGGGCAGTCGGTCGATGATGGGCA
Organism: Nocardia amikacinitolerans NBRC 108937; assembly: GCF_001612615.1. Classification (GTDB taxonomy): domain Bacteria; phylum Actinomycetota; class Actinomycetes; order Mycobacteriales; family Mycobacteriaceae; genus Nocardia; species Nocardia amikacinitolerans. The sequence continues at coordinate 92,914 of NZ_BDAU01000007.1, forward strand.
GCCCGTCCGGTGTCAGTGGTCGTTGCCCGCTCCACTCGCGTTGCCGGTCGGTCCAATCGATCCCGTCCAGCATGACCGACGCGCAGCGGGCGATGGGGTCGAGACGCCGTGCGCTCAATCTCGCCGAGGGCCCGAAGTCCATGCCCGAGGCGATGCGCAGCCGGTCGCCGAGCGGAGCGCAGGCGATGTGGTCGTCCAGCAACAGCACCGATCGGCGCAGCGCGGTGGTGGCGGGGACGTCGAAGCTGTAGCCGCGACCGCCGATGACGGGGAATCGCCTGCCGATCAGGGCGGTACTGGCTCCGGTCGCGACGATCACCACATCGGCGTGGTGCAGGCCCGCGCTGGTCGCGACCGCGGTGCGGGTAGCCAAGCGGGTGGCGGTGACTCCTTCCTCGATGCGCACCCCGATGCCGCGGACATGCGCGGCGAGAGCGGCGACGAACGCGCCAGGATCGATCTGAACGTGATCGCGCAGTTCGACGCCGTAGCGGGCCAGCGTCGACAGGGCGGGTTCCCGCTCGTGGAGCGAGTCGGCGTCCAAGATGGTCTCCGGCACCGAGAAACCGGCGGCCCGGAACGGTTCGCGGGCGCGGCGGAACGCCCGCACGGCATCGGCCTCGCGCGCCACGGCCAGCAACCCCGCGTCGACGCGCCGGAATTCGACGCCTTCGTCGGCGAGCTCGTCCAGCAGCGGGAAGCACCGTTTGCCCAACTCGGCCAGAGCCAGTACGCCGCGCTGGTAGTGGCGGGCGGTGGAGTGACGGGCCAAGGACAGTAGCCAGGGCAGCAGCCCAGGATAGTCGCGTGCGGCGATGCGGGAGGCCGACTCGGGCGAGCGCAGATGCCTGAGTCCGTCGCGCATCAGTCCGGGCTCCGGGAAGGGGCCGGTTTGCGCGGGATTCACCCATCCGGCGTTGCCGTGCGAGGCGCCCGCGCCGACGCGCTCGGCTTCCACCACCGTCACGTCTACGCCGTGGTGCGCCAGCTGGTGGGCCACATTGAGCCCGGCGATGCCTGCGCCGACGACGAGTGCGGTTCGCGGCGTGCTCATAGCGGCACCCGCTGTGCGCCGCCGGGGACCCGGCCGGAACTGACGTAGCGCGGCACTGTGCGCCCTTCGTTTCGAACGGCGGAAGCATGTCGACGACCGACCCCCGGAAACGTCCTCGCTGGATTGCCAGAACATTGCCGACAGGTGGGTAGTCGCAGTCTATGCCGGGCCAGGCGACGGTGTCCTCGACGTCGGAGCACTTCGCCGCGACCCGCCGTTTCGTTTGCTCGGATCGCGACCGTACGCCAGCCGTTGACCGGTAGATTTGGCCGATCGAACAGACGCCCGACAACTCGCGACAGACCGTGCACGTCGGAAGGGGCTGTGATGGTGTCCAGCGCGTTCGCCGAGCTCTACCTGGCGTCGACCGAGGGGCCGCCCGGTTTGCTGCCCGCGCGCCAGCAGATGGCGTTCTCGCTCGGCTGGCACATCGTGCTGGCCTGCTTCGGCGTCGCGTTTCCCGCGATGATCTATGTCGTGCATCGCCGCGGCATCGTCCGTGCCGATCCGGTCGCCCTCGGCTTGGCGAAGCGATGGGCGACGGTGTCGGCGATCCTGTTCGCCATCGGCGCGGTCTCGGGGACGGTGCTCAGTTTCGAGATGGGGCTGCTGTGGCCGGGTTTGATGGGACGCTACGGTGACGTGCTCGGCCTGCCGTTCGCCTTCGAAGGGCTCTCGTTCTTCATCGAGGCCATCTTCCTCGGCATCTACCTCTACGGGTGGGGACGGATGCCGCCGCGGCGCCATCTCGCGATGCTCGTCCCGATGGCGGTGGCCGGCGTGGTCGGAACCTTCTGCGTGGTGAGCGTCAACGCGTGGATGAACAATCCGACCGGGTTCCGGCTGGTCGACGGCGAGGTCACCGATGTCGACCCGTGGCGGGCAATGTTCAACGACGCCGCCTTCTTGCAGTTCGCGCACATGTGGGTCGGCGCGTTCATGGTGGTCGGCTTCGTGGTGTCGGGCGTCTACGCCGCGGGACTGTTGCGCGGTCGCCGCGACGAGCACCACCGGCTGGGTTTCACCGTGCCGTTCGTCTTCGCCACCGTCGCCGCGATCGCGCAACCGCTCATCGGGCATCTGCTCGGGATGCGGGTGCACGACACGCAACCGGCGAAACTGGCGGCGTTCGAATTGGCCACCCACACCGAAGGTCCCGCGCCGCTGCGGATGGGCGGACTGCTCATCGACGGAAAGGTCGTGGGAGCGCTCGAGATCCCGCGGCTCGGCTCGATCATCGCCCGCAACTCGTTGACCGCGCCGATCCCCGGACTCGACACCGTGCCACCGGAGGATCGGCCGCCGGTCAACATCACCCACCTCGCCTTCCAGACCATGGTCGGCATCGGCACCCTGCTCGCGCTGCTGGTGATCGGGTTCTGGTTGGCGCGGTGGCTGCGCCGCGATCCGCTGGCCAACCGCTGGTTCCTGCGCGTTGCCGTCGCTGCCGGGCCCTTGGCGGTGCTCGCGCTGGAATGCGGTTGGGTCGCCACCGAAGTCGGCCGCCAGCCGTGGACGGTGTGGCGGGTGCTGCGCACCGCCGACGCGGCGAGCACGAGCACCGGCCTGTGGTGGAGCTACACCGGCGTGCTGCTGGTCTACCTCGGGATGACCGTGGGCGCGATCGTCGTCCTGCGCTCGATGACCCGCCGCTGGCGCGCGGGGGCCGAGTCCATCGCCAGCCCGTACGGCCCGGGCGCCGGTCCCGTCGACGAGGCGCAGCGCGCCATCCGCGAAAGGGGATGACCGATGGACCTGTCGGAAGTGGTCGCCACGGCGATGTTCACCGGCGTGGTGCTGTACGGGCTGTTCGGCGGCGCGGACTTCGGCTCCGGATTCTGGGATCTCACCGCGGGCGGAGCGCGGCGCGGCGGCCGGTTGCGCGTGCTGATCGATCACAGCATCGGGCCGGTGTGGGAGGCCAACCACGTGTGGCTGATCTACATCCTGGTGTTCCTGTGGACCGCCTACCCCTCGGCGTTCGCCGCCATCATGACCACGCTGTTCGTTCCGATGAGTCTGGCCCTGCTCGGAATCGTGTTGCGCGGAGCCGACTTCGCGTTCCGCAAGTACTCGGCGACGATCGCCCAGGCTCGGCTGTTCGGTGCGTTGTTCGCGGGGGCGTCACTGATCACGCCGTTCTTCTTCGGCACGGTCGTCGGCGCTATCGCCTCGGGACGGGTGCCCGCCGAGGGATACGGTGACCGGGTGGGGTCGTGGGTGAACCCGACCTCGTTCATCGGGGGCATTCTGGCCGTGGGCACGTGTTCCTTCCTGGCCGGGGTCTTCCTCACCGCCGACGCCGCGCGTTCCGGCGATCCCGCACTCGCCGAATACCTGCGGCCACGGACTCTCGCCGTCGGCGTGGTCACCGGTGCGCTCGCCATCGCGGCGATCGCACCGATCCGCCGTGACGCGCCCACTCTCGGTGACGGCCTGCTCGGCCGGGCATTGCCGTTGATCGTGGTGTCGGCCGCCGCCGGGGTGAGCACGCTGGTTCTGGTGTACCGCCGCCGGTTCGGGTGGGCGCGGGTGGCGGCGCTGGTGGCGGTCGCGGCGATCGTCATCGGGTGGGCGGTCGCGCAGACACCGTGGATGCTCGTCGACGAGATGCTCATCGCCGACGCGGCGGGGGCGCGGTCGACTCTCGTCGCGCTGCTGGTTGTCGTCGCGCTCGCCGCGGTCACCGTGCTACCCGCGCTTGCCTATTTGTTCTGGCTCACCCAGACCGACGCGTGGTCGCGCGACGAGACGGCCCACACCGGTTGAATTGCCTTGGGCGCCGGGATGTCTCAGCGGGCGATCGCCTCGGTTTCGACGCGGTCGGCGACCCAGGACAGGAAGGTGTGCACATCGGCGGCGGGCAGCGGGATCGCCGCGGAGCGCGGCCGCTGGAAACTGTGCAGCGCGTCTTCGATGAGCGGGCGGAACGCTTCCTCGGTCCGCGCTATCAGCCGCGCCGCCTGCCGTTTCGCCAGCCAGCGGCCGGTGCGGCAGAACGCGACCGAACGGCAGCCGTTGAGGACCTGGTTGTCGCTCAGGTGACCCGCGCCGTTCGCGTGCGCGCGGACCGAGGCCAGGATCGCGGCGTAGAGGTCCCGGTCATGTGGTGCCGCGACGACCTGGCGTACCGGACTTCCGTAGAGGAGCCGACCGGACTGGTGGGCGATGGAGCGATCGATGACGTACCAGAACGCCGGGGACAGCTTCGGATCGAAGTCGGCGCGGCTCGGCAACAGCGGACCGGTGTTCAGGTTCAGCAAGTACCCCGCCGCGACGGACGGCCGCTTGGCGAACTCGGCGTCGTACATCACCAACTCCAGCCCGACGGCGGGACAGGGCAGCGTGGGATGAGCGAGCACTTCCACCATCTCGCGCACCGACCGCCGGGGAAGGGCCGGGCCGACCACGACCGTCACATCGACGTCGCTGCGCCCGTGCCGATAGTCCGCGAGCGCGAGAGACCCGACCGCGAACACGCTGACGAGGTGCGATCCGCAGACCGCTCGGGTGCGCCGCACGAGCGCTTCCAGGTACGGCCGCACCTCGACAGGCAGCGATTCCGGATCCACGAGCGCGGAGGTCATGCGATCAGTATCGGCCGTGGACCGGATACCGGCCCTCGGACACGAGGGCGTAGTCGAAAACCGATGCGCGCTCTGTCGCCTATCCGTTGGGCGGCGGTTCGTCACAGGCGCGTCGCTGGTCGTGCGGCCGCCGTTCTAGTCGGCAGCCTTGACGGCGTCGGCCCGGCTCCCAGCCCCGGAACTCGCCGATTGGCTAAGTGCGGCGCGCGGGCGGAATCGTGTGCAGTTCGACTTCGGTGAGTCGGCCCGAGGTGACGGTGGCCGTCAGGTAGGTGTGATGGGGCTGGCGGCGTTTGTCGGTGGGGGAGCCGGGGTTGAGCAGGCGGAGGCCGGTGGCGGTGACGGTGTCCCAGGGGATGTGGCTGTGGCCGAACACCAGGACGTCGGTGTCGGGGAAGTCGCGGGCGCAGCGTTGCTCGCGGCCGGTGGCCTGGCCGGTCTCGTGCACGACCGCCAGCCGCAGGCCGTCGAGGTCGGCGCGGGCGATCTCGGGCAGGCGGGCGCGCAGCTCGGGACCGTCGTTGTTGCCGTAGACGCCGATGAGTCGTTTGCTCCGCGCTTCGAGCCGGTCCAGCAGCGCCACCTCGACCCAGTCACCCGCGTGCACGACCACGTCGGCGGCGTCCACCGCCCGCCAGACGGCTTCCGGCAGGTCGCGCGCGCGTTTCGGGATGTGGGTGTCGGAGATGATCAGCAACCGCACGGTCTCCGGTCTACCACCGGCATCGACACTCCGTCACGAGAAGATCGCGTGCACTTGGTCGACGGCTTCGGCGCCGTAACCCACCGCGCCCACCGGGACAGCGCCGTGCACTGCCTCGATCACCCGGGCCGTCCATACCGGACCGAATCCGCCGCACAGTTCGATGAGCTGGGCGCCGCCGTCGACCAGGCGGCGGGCCACGTCGATGGCCTGCTCCGGGTGACCGACGCCGACGAACACCGAGCGGCAAGCGCCGGTTTCCACGACGGTTTCGTTTCCGGGATCGCTTCCTGCCGCGGTGTAGATGAATCCCCATGCGGTCAGCGCCATGTGCGTGCCTCTCGACGAGCTTCGGCCGCAGACCTACCGAGGCGCGACCCGATCGGCTTCCAGCGAAACCGACGCCGGGTCGCGCTGTCCACGAGGTAGCACCGCAGGGGCGTGCGGCCGTTCCGCACGCACCAGGTCGGCGACCATCCGGTGGCGTCGCGTGGCCGCTGAATCGGCCGGATTCCATGCCAGCGCGTAGCGGATGGACGGCGCGTCGGCGGCGAAAGGCAGCCAGACCAACCCGTCGCCCGGCCGCACATTCCAGGCCGGTCGCACCGCGACGACATCCCCGCCGTGCGCGAGTTCGGCCGCGAACAGCGCCCGTCGCGGCGCGCTCGTTCGGATCGCCGTTGGCCGCCAGCCCGCTCGAATCCACGAGTCTCGGATCGAGTCGTGATAGCCCGGCGCCGCCGATCGCGCGAACCACAACAGCGCGCTGCCGTCCAGATCGGCCCACCGCACCGCGTTGCGCTGGGCAAGCCGATGATCGGCGGAAACGACTACACCCAACTCCGCCTCGGCGATCACGACATGGTCCAGCCCGGACAGGTCCGCGGGCAAGAGCAGAACTCCCATGTCGAGCGAACCTTCTCGCAGGCCGGAGAGCTGTTCGGCGGTCTGCGTGTCGAGGAACTCCAGGGTCGGCTCGCCGACCCCGCGCCACAACGCCGAGGCCGACCACGGCGGCGCACCGGGCGTCACGGCGACCCGCGGAATCCGCTCCTCCCGCACGGACTCTCGTGCTCTGCGTGCCGAATCCAGCACGGCACGAGCATGTTCGGCGAGCCGGGCGCCCGCCCGAGTCGGCGTCATTCCGGCGGCGCTCCGCACGAACAACGCCGTGCCGAGCTCACGTTCGAGCGCGATGATCTGCTGACTCAACGATGTCGGTCGGATACCGATCGCCTCCGCCGCGCGGGTGAGGTTCCGCTCCTCGTCGACCGCGAGGAAATACCGCAACTGTCGCAGTTCCACTCCGCCACGCTAACTCGTGGTTCGGTCAGAGAGCCGGTCGGTTTCTGGTTCCGTAGGTGCCCCATTCGTCGCCGCGGAGATACGCGAGGTGCTGGGCGTCGGCGCGGGCGGAGAGGGCGGCGGCGATCTCGGCGGCGGTGTTGCGGCGCAATTTCCACAGCACGCCCATGCAGCCCGCGACGATCGCGAAGCCCGCGGCGGCGCCGCCGGGCTCGGCGTCGAAGAGGTTGCCGATGCCGATGAGCAGGCCGAGTGCCGCGACCGCCCATGTCCACGCGCCGGGATGCCGACGCATCGATTCCCGCACCCTGCCGAAAGCTTGTTTGGTCTTGTCCGGGTTCTGGAAGCACCAGACGACGAGGTAGAAAGGCCACAGGAACGGAGCCAGCAGCAACAGGACGATGATCTTCATGGCCCTCCTCTCACTGGTCCTGGGATTGAGGGACTACCCACCCCTTCGAGACCCAGTCCACGTGGTGTTGGTCACCGTGACACCGCGGCAGCTAGAAGGCCGGAAATCCGTGGGGCGGGGACCCGCTGCCGAGCCGTTCGCGACTTCGGCCGGGGTCGAGCGGGGCAGACTGGTCGGATGATCATCGAGCCGTTGCGCCAGCGCGCGATTCCCGAGGTGATCGCGCTGATGGAGCTGGGGATGCCCTACATCACCGCGCGCACCTACTCCGACTACTGGCTCTACGCGAACCTGTTCTCCTCGACCTGCCCGGTGGCGATCGTCGACGGCCGGATCGCGGGCGCGCTCGTCGCGTTCCGCAGTCAGGACGAACCGGCCGACGTGTACGCGCAGGACTTGATGGTCCATCCCGATTTCCGCCGCAGGGGCGTCACGCGCGCCCTGATGGACCACCTGCGCGACACCGCGGAGACGATGGGCTGCCACCGGATCTACCTGACCTCGATGCCGGGCAATCACGCGGCCCACCGCACCTGGGAAGCGCTCGGATTCCGGAACGTGCCCGGCGACCGGACCATCGACGGCGTCTCGGTCGTCTCCGACTTCAAGGGCCCCGGCAAGGCGCGTGCGGTCTTCGAGCTGCCGCTGCCCCGATGAGCGTCGCGGGCCGAAGCCCTTGGTGCAGCGGAGTTTCCGCGTGCGTGAACTCGGCGGAGCCGCCCCGACTCAGGCCGCGGTGCTCGCGCGGGCGGGCGGCTCGGCGAGTGCCTGTTCGCGCAGGCTGTCGAGGGTGGTGGCGAGGATCCTGGAGACCTGCATCTGCGAGCAGCCGATCAGACGTCCGATCTCGGCCTGGGTCCGGTTCTCGTAGAACCGCATGATCAGCACTCGACGTTCGCGCTCGGGCAGCGCGGCGATCAGCGGCCGCACCGCCATCGCGTCCTCGAGCAGGCGATAGCACGGTTCGACGGCGCCGAGGGTTTCCCGGATGGACGACGTCCCGCCTTCCTCCTCGCCGCGTTCGGGAGTGTCGAGCGAGTCGGCGGTGTAGGCGTTGCGTGCGACGAGCGCCTGGGTGACCTCGGTCAGTTCGACGCCGAGTTCGGCGGCCAGCTCGCGCGCGGTGGGCATGCGCCCGAGCCGGTGGGTCAGCGCGTCGGTGGCGGGCCCGAGGCGCTGGTGCAGTTCCTTGATGCCGCGCGGCACCCGGACGGCCCAGGTGTGGTCCCGGAAGTGGCGGCGCACCTCGCCCATGATCGTGGGCACGGCGAAGGCGAGGAACGGCTTGCCCTGGGAGACGTCGAAGCGGTCCACCGCTTGCACCAGGCCGAGCATCGCGATCTGCTGGAGGTCGTCGAGATCCTGGCCGCGGTTGGCGAAGCGGCGGGCGATATTGCCCGCCAGCGGCAGACACCGGTGCACGATCTCCTCCCGCAGCGCGCGGCGCTGCGGGTCGTCGGCGTCGAGGGCGGCCAGCTTGTCGAACCAGGGTTCGATGTCGTCATAGCTGTCGCCGGACTTCTTGGCGCCCGGTCTGCTCTCCGATGCCGAGTTGCTCATGGAATACCTCGCTCCCAACCGAATTCGACGTCGGTCAGATACCCGCGCCCGCCGCTCACAAACGTCCGTCTACGACCTTCCCGAAGCCGGTTCACGAACGGGCGGTAGGCATTCGCCCCACCCGCTTCCGAGACCCCCGCACCGGCGTCGCGATCAGCGGAGGCGGCGCAGGGCGCGGTCGGCGGCGTTGGCGCCGCACATGCCGTGCGCGCCGGGGCCGGGCGGGGTGGCGGCGGAACAGAGATAGTGGCCGGGCAGGCCGAGGTCGTAGGGCTGCAAGGTCTTTCGCGGGCCGAAGACGAGCTGGGGGATGTCCTTGGCACCGGTCATGATGTTGCCGCCGACGTAGTTCGGGTTGTGGGCGGCGAAATCCGTCGTGGTGCGCACGTCGACGCCGAGGACGCGGTCACGGAAACCGGGGGCGAAGCGTTCGATCTGGGCGATTATCGCCTCGGTGGCGTCGCCGGTGTAGCCGTGCGGGACGTGCGCGTACGCCCAGATCGGGTGGACGTCGCCGACCGAGCGCCCCGGATCCGCCAGATACTGCTGACCCACCAGCACGAACGGCCGCTCGGGCATGCGTCCGGCGTGGATGTCGCGCTCGGTCGCGGCGACCTCCGCGTACGTGCCGCCGAGGTGCACGGTGCCGGCCCGGCGGGCGGCTCGCGCGGTCCACGGAATTCCGTCCTGGACCGCGAAGTCGACCTTGAACGCGCCGGGTCCGTAGCGAAAACGACGGAAGGCTTTGCCGATTCGCGCGGGAAGCCGGTCGCCGAGGATCTCCGCGACGGCGGTCGGCGCCAGATCCCACAGCACGACTTCCGCCGCGGGCAGGTCGGTCCGGGAACGCACCGGTGTGCCGGTCTCGATCTTGCCGCCGAGGTCGCCGAGCAGCGCCGCCATCGCGTCGGTGATGCGCTGCGAACCGCCCGCGGCGACGGCCCAGCCGTAGGTGTGGCCCGCGGTCAGGATGCCGAGGCCGATGCTGGCGCTGAGCGGCCGGTTCAGCGGATGGAAGGCATGCGCGGCGACGCCGCCGAACAGACCGCGCGCCTGCGGGGTGCGCAAGGCCGCCGCGAGCAGGTCGGCCGAGGCCAGCGCGGGAATTCCGAAGCGCGCCAAGCTGAACGGATGGCGGGGCACGCGCAGCAGCGGCCGCATGATGTCGGTGCTCATCCGGTCGTAGCGGGCGACGGGGCGTTCGAACAGCAGCCGCCACGCGCGGCCGTCGGCGCCGAGACCGGCGGCCGTGTCGGCGACCGAGCGGTGCAGCACGCCCGCGCTGCCGTCGTCGAGCGGATGGACGCAGTCGATGTCCGGCCAAGCCCAGGTCAATCCGTAGCGTTCGAGGTCGACCGACCGAAGGAACGGAGAGCCGACGACCATCGGGTGGATGGCCGAGCACTGGTCGTGCAGCAGGCCGGGGACGATCGCTTCCCTTGTCCGCGTGCCGCCGCCGATCTCGTCGGCGGCTTCCAGCACGGTGACCTGAAGTCCCGCCCTGGCAAGGACGATCGCCGCCGCGAGACCGTTCGGGCCGCTGCCGACCACAACCGCTGTGCTCATATCGCTCTCCGTTCCGGTGGTCAGGGTCAGCCGACGCGCTGCGGCGCGGGTTCGGGTGCGGGCTCGACGGGGAGCGCAGGCACCTCGTAACCCGCCCGTCGCCAGGTCACCTCGTGCGCGATCGGACCGTCGGGCAGCCACGGCTGCGCCCGCACGGCGTCGCGCACCCGCCATTCTCCGCGCTCCACGACGCCGAGCGCCGCGTCGATGACCTGGTACCGCTGGGTGCCGCGGTGCATCGGCTGGGACTCCACCCACACGATGATCCACTCACCCGGCGCGAACCCGACGCGCGACTGCACCGCGTCGATCAGATCGATGTTGTGCAGGTGCCCGTCGCCGAAGTTGAAGCCGATCAGCGAATTGCAGCCGAACTCGGCCTCGCGCACCGTCCACCGGTCGAGATCGGGAATGTGCTTGTACAGCAACGAGAACAGGCCGCGACCCTGGCTGTGCATCGACCGCCACGCGATGGTCTGCTGCATGGTGATCTCGGCGATAGCCTTCGGGTAGCCCATGGCCTGCAATTGGTCGACCTGGTTCTTGGCGGGCCGGTGCGGCATGGTGTTCAGCTTCTCCTCCGCGCCGGGCGCGAAAGCCCACAGCGCCGAGGCCCAGTTGCCCGCGTACTGCCGCATCGACGGCAGGAACGACACCAGATCCGGGCGCAGGTTGCCGAGGACCGGGAAGAACACCAGCGCGGCGGCGATGCCGAGGGTCAGCCACGGCGAGGACATGTCGGTCACCGCGTAGCCGCCCGCCGCGGGGAACCCGAGGAACAGGAACACCGTCAGGTAGGCGAACAGGATGTTCCACTCCAGCGGCACCGCCAGCGGGAAGGTGGAGGTGATGAACAAGTGGAACACCACCATCATCACCACGCCCGCCAACGTCAGCCAGTGGTTGGTCGAGAACAGCAACACCAACGGCGTGATGATCTCGACCGTGGTCCCGCCGACGTGCGCCAGGAACGAGGCGACCTTGGACGGGCGCAGATCGCGCGGGAAGTCGCGGTAGTGCAGGCGCTTGAGCCACCGGAACGGCATGCTGGGGCTGTTGGACACCATCGGCGGAACGACATTCGAGAAGTGGTCGCCGAACTTGGACACACCAGCGCCGATCCACACGGCGCAGATCAGCAGCTTCGCCGCGATGATCATGTCGACGAACGGCAGCGCCGCGAAGAAGACCAGCGCGGGCAGGTACTGCTCACCGCGCGCCGCGAGGAAGATCGTCTTGTCCCGCAGACCGCACAGCACATACAGCACGATCGGCGCGATCAGCAGTGCCGGATTCACCAGACCCGAGGTGTTGTCGGGCAGTGCCGCGCTAAGCGACGCGCTCGGGACGCCCGGCAGCACGATCGCCAGCAGCAGTGTGCCGAGGAACGACAGGTAGAGGACGACGTCGACGATCGTGCGGGTGTCGCCGTTCGTGAACGGCACGTGCCGCCACGGCCGCAGCCGAATCGTGCCCGGCCGGGCCCAGAACAGGATGCCGCCGGTCATCGGTTTGAACTTGCCCGCGAGCGGACCCCAGGATCCGGCCAGGCCGATGGCCTCGAGCAGGACGGTCCAGAGCACCAGCTTCTGGTAGACGATCGGTTCGTTCCACCATTCGCCCACCGCCCAGAACGGGCCGACGTCGGAGGTCCAGGTGGCCAGCGCGACGCCGCCGAGGGTGTAGAGCACGAGGAGTTTCACGATATAGATGGTGTGAATCATTCGCGGGCTGCCGAAGCCGTAATTCACCCAGTGCAGTGCCAGGGCTCGGACGCGCTCGGGTAGCGGCTGGTCGAGGAATGTGTCCACGTCGACGGGTGGGAAATCGCCCGTTTTGAATCCCATTGTTCGAGCCTTTCTCGAGATCGTTTCGGGTGCGCGGCATCGACGTCCGTTCGCTCATCGATAGGTTCGGACGGCAGCCGGTTCGCTATTGGGGAGCCGAATTACTCCGCGGATCGGGCAGGCGCTGTCAGCGCGCGCAGTTTTCTCTTGTCGATCTTGCCCACCGGATTTCTGGGCAGCTCTTCCGTGAGATGAATGGCGACCGGGAGTTTGACGCGGGCCAGCGAAACGCCGCAATGTTCGAGCAAGCTCGCCGCGGTCGGCTCCGCGCCAGGCATGGCGACCACGTGCGCGACCGGCACCTCGCCGAGCACCTCGTGCGGCGCGCCGATCACGGCCGCCTCCAGCACATCCGGGTGGGCATGCAGGACGTTCTCGATCTCCTTGGGATAGATGTTCTCGCCGCCGCGGATGATCATGTCCTTGATGCGATCGACCAGGACGAGGTAGCCGTCCCCGTCGAAGTAGCCGACGTCGCCGGTGTGCAGCCAGCCGTCGACGATGGTCCGCGCGGTCGCTTCGGGCCTGCCGAGATACCCGCGCATCACGTTCGCGCCCTTGATCACCACTTCGCCGGTCGCGCCCGCGTCGAGAAGATTGCCGTCGACATCCATGATCGCCACCGTCTGACCGGGCAGCGGCACCCCGACCGTGCCCGGCTTCCTCGGCCCGCGCGGCGGGTTCACCGTCGACGCGCAGGTGCCCTCGGAAAGCCCGTAACCCTCGACGATCGGTACGCCGAAACGGGATTCGAAGCGGGCGATGAGTTCGGCGGGCATCGGCGCCGCGCCGCACACGACGAGCCGCAACGACGAGGTGTCCGGAGTCCGCTCCGCGGCCTGGGCCACCAGCATGGCGTAAATAGCGGGCACGGCGGAGAAGTACGTCGGGCGAACGCGCTCGACCACGTCGAAGAAGGTGGACGCCGAGAACCGTCCGGCGATGGTGGCCCTGCCGCCTGCCAGCAGCGGCGACAGGACGCTGACCACGATCCCGTTGACGTGGAACAGCGGCAGGATCAGCAGGCTGTGATCGTGCTCGTCGAGGCGGAGCGTCTCGATGAGCATGGCGCACATCGCGGCGATGTTGGCGTGGTCGAGCACGACGCCCTTCGGCTGTCCCGTGGTGCCGCTGGTGTAGATGATCAGGGCGGTGGCGTCGTCCTCGATCGGCACCGCGGGCACCGGCGCGTCGATCGCGACGGCGGGGCCCGCCACCTCGGCCACGTCCAGCGTGTCGAGGGCGCGTCCGTCTTCGGTGATCACGACTTTCGCGGCGCAATCGGAAATCTGATAGCGCGCTTCGTCGAACGTCGAATCCGGCTTGATCGGCGTGACCGCGGCGCCGAGACGCCAGGCCGCGAAAAGGATGATCACCAATTCCAGACGATTCGACAGCATCACCGCGACAACATCGCCGCGCCGCACTCCGTGCCCATGCAGAATGGTCGCCGCGGCCCGGACGCGGCGCGCGAAATTCTCGTTGTCGAGTTCTTCGCGATCGTCGGCGAGGCACGGTCCCGTCGGATTCCAGAGCGCCCGAACCTGGGGTATTTCGGCTACCTTCTGCACCATTTCCTCACCATCGAATGCGTACGTGACGTGGATTACATTTCCACGGTAGGTAGCGGGCGGAGGCGGAGCTACGGGCCCGCGTCCCAGAGTTTCCGGCGCGTGTTGTGCCGGTGGCACAAAAGGTTGGCGTAAGCGCCCGCCGAGGCCGCTGACCTGGCGTATCGTCCCGGACCAAATGAGCGAACCTGATGGCCGACCGAGAGGCGGGGGCGAGGCGCACCGCGAACCGAGTGGCGGCGCGCACGCGGGCGGGAACGACGACGTCGAGGTGGCGGTCCGGGCGGTGGCCGACCGCATCAAAGCCGACCTTCCTCGGCTGCTCGCGGACATGACCGCGATGTTCGCCGACATGATCGAGGAGTTCCGGCACGACGACGAGGTGCGCAGGCTGATGGAAGCCAGCACGGCCGCGAACCTCGCCGCGATCCTCGACCTGCTGACGCTCGGCATCTCGTTCGACGACCTCACCGTGCCGCCCGCCGCCGCCGAATACGCCCGCCGTTTCGCCCAGCACGGGATGTCGTTGGAGGCGCTGCTGCGCGCGTACCGCCTCGGTGAGCACATGTTCGCCCAGACGGCGATCACCGTGCTGCGCAGCCTCGACCCCTCGGCCGAGCTGGCGCTGGCGACCACCAGCCGGATCGCGGAACGGATCAACCGCTACATCGACGGGGTGATCGAGGGCGTCATCGACATCTACGAGAACGAGCGGCGCCGCTGGGACGCCCGCACGGACGCGACGCGCGCCGCGCAGGTCAGAGCGGTCCTCGAGGGGGAGGACCTGGATCTGGCTTCGGCGGAGCAGATGCTGGGGACCTCGCTGCGCGGCTGGCACCTGGCGGCGGTCATCTGGACACCGCCCGGCTCCTCGGCCTCCTACGACCTGCTGCGCACCGGCGTTGGCATGCTCGCCGCCGCGACCGGCAAGCAGCCGCTGACCATCCTCGTCGACGAACACAATTGCTGGGCTTGGATCTCCTCGACGGGCAAGCCGTCGCTCGACCCGGCCGTGCTCGACACCGAGCTGCGCAAGCAACCGTCGCTGCGGATGGCGGTCGGCGATCGCGGAGCCGGGCTGGCCGGGTTCCGGCAGACGTTCCACGACGCGCAATGCGCGCGCGGCGTGGCGGTCGCCGCCGCAAAGACGCGCCAGCTCACCTTGTATCCGCAGGTCGCCTTGGCAGGTCTGCTGAAGGACAGTCTTTCGGACGTGCGGGTGTGGGCGCGGCGGGTGCTCGGCGATCTGATGCGCGACGACGAATCGACGGCCCGGCTGCGCGAGACCGCCCAGGTGTACCTGGACGCGCGCGGAAGCCTCACCGACGCGGCCGCCCGCATGCACGTCCACAAGAACACCGTGCACTACCGGATCCGCAAAGCCGAAGAGCTGCTAGGTCATTCGCTGGGCACCAACCGGCTCGACGTCGAGGTCGCGCTCATGGTGTGCGCGCAATTCGGTCTCACCACACCGGCTTCCGGGCACTCGGGCACGCCGCGATGACCGTCGCGGCGCAGCGCCGGGCGCGTCACCCCGCGATGCGGCGGTTGGCGCCGCGCAGCGGGTTCGCCACGGGCGATTTGATCGCGGGCAGGGTGATGGACATGCGGACGCGGGTGCCGGGTCCGTCGTGGTCGATCTCCAATTCCTCGGTGAGCGCGCGCATCATGTCGATGCCGCGGCCGCGGTGGCCGGGATCGGCGGAGCGCGGCTTCCAGCTTCCGGTGTCGGTGACCTCGATGACCACCCGCTCGGTGTCGCATTCCGCGCTCAACAGGACCCGTTCGGTCTCGGCCGCGCCGTTGCGGTAGGCGTGCTCGATGCTGTTGCTGCACGCCTCGTTCGCCGCGGCGACCAGGTCGGAGGCCAGATCGTGCGGCACGGCCGCGGCGGCGAACCAGGCCTTGAGCCTGCGGCGCATGCCGGAGAGTTCGTCGGCGTCGGCGGGCACGTCCAAACGCAGCGGCGCGGGCGGCTGGCGGTACACCACCATCGCGACGTCGTCGTCGTAGCCGGCGGCCGGACGCAACCGGGAGAGCACCGCGTCGGCCACCTCGCGCGGCAGCTTGCCCGCGGTGTCGGCCAGCACGGCCGCGATCTTGGCGAAACCGTCGTCGATGTCGACGCCGCGCTGCTCGACCAGCCCATCGGTGAACAGCACCAGCGTCGAGCCGGGCGTCAGCGCGGTGGTGGCCTCGGGGCGGCGCGGCATGTCGAAGGTGGCCAGGGGCACCGAGCGACCGCCCTCCAGCATCCTGCCCGGCTTGTCGACGTCGGCGAGGATCGGCGGCATGTGGCCCGCGCTGCTGTAGCGGACCAATCCGCGCACCGGATCGAGCACGGCCGCGCACACCGTGGTGCACATCGCGCCGGGAATCCGGCTCGCCACCGTGTCGAGTTCGGCGAGCAGCTGCGCCGGTCCTGCCCCGCGTAGCAGCAAAGCCCTTCCCGCCGAACGCAATTGGCCCATCACCACGGCCGCCGACAGGCCTCGGCCGACGCAGTCGCCGACCACGACGCCGATGGTTCCGTCGCGCAGCGGCACCACGTCGTACCAGTCGCCGCCGATCTCCAGCGGCGGCAATGCCGGTTCGTAGTGCACCGAGAATCGCGGCGGCAGTTCGATGGGACCGAGCATGGCGCGCTGCAAGGTGAGCGAGGTGGCGCGGGCCTGATCGAAGTTGCGTGCCCGCTGTACCGCGAGGCTCAGGTGCCCGATCAGCAGCGAGAACAGCGTCCAGTCCGCGGCGCTGATCGCGCGCGGCGCGGCGAAGCGCAACCACAGTGCGGCGTCGCCGGTTTCGCCGAGCGGGGCGACGATCCCCTCGGAGCTCTCCGCACCTTCCGGAATCGCGAACAGGCTGCGCGGCGGCCTGCGCCTGGCGCGTTCGAGCAGGGCGCGCGCGGAGTGGTCGAGCGCGGCGGGGTCGGTCTCGACTCCCGTATCGCTCGGCTGCTCGACGGACCCCGAGACGTAGACCTCGGGATCGGCATTGCGGCTCGGCCACACGGTGACGACCGCCGACTCGGCGCCGACCGTGCGCCGCAGTTCGTCGAGGCCGACCGCGAGCACCTCGACAACGCTGGTCGCCGCGCCCACCGCGGTGGCCAGCCGGGAGGCGGCCTGGTCGCGGGCCTGCGCGTCGTGCTCTGCGGTGACGTCGCGGATGGTGCCGACGTAGATCAGCTCGTTGTTCTCCGGCTTGACCAGCGCGCTGGTGCTCACCGCCAGCCACAGCTGCCGCCCGTCGCGGTGCCGGATCGGCAGCACGAAACGCAGTGCCTCGGTGCCCAGATCGGGATAGCGCGGTCCGGCGGGCAGCGACCACGGGTGTGGCACCGGGTAGGGCACGTCGGCGGGACCGTAGCCGGTGAGCGCGCCGAAGGCGGAGTTGACCTCGACGATGGTGCCGCGCGCGTCGGCGACGAAGAATCCGTCCTGCAGCGATTCGACGAGCGCGGTGCGGAAGGCATCGCGGCCCGCGAGATCGTCGGCGCGCGAACGCTGTTGCTCGTAGCGGCGAGTGCCGTCGAGGTAGCCGCGGGTGGCGATGTCCAGCGCGGCGAGGGTTTGCAGCAGGAATTCGAGTGCGGTCTCGGCGATTCGCGGCTCGGCCGTGGTGCCGATCGGCGAATCCGCCGCGGTGTCGATTCGCGGTTCGGCCGCGGTGTCGATCCGCGGCTCCGCCGCGGTGCCGATCGGCGACTCCGCCGCGGTGTCGATTCGCGACTCGGCCGCGGTGCCGGTCTCGCGTTCGGTCAGTTCGGCCTCGGTGGCCAGCCGGAAGTGGTTCTCGGTGAGGTCGAGCAGGCTGATGCTCTCGACCAGCGCGCGCCTGCCGAGGTCGTAGCCCTCGGACAGGCTGTCCTGACTCGGGGCGGCCAAGTGGCGGCGCAGCGCGTCGGCGTAGGCGTCCAGGAATTCGGCGAGCACGGTGCTCATCGGCGACCGCCGATCACGGCTCCGCCTCGTGCGCACCCCGCTGCATCGGTCATGACGCCCCGTTCGTCGTCCCGCCGCGGTGCCGGGCGGCCAGCACCAAAGCGTCGTCGGTGTCCTTGGCGTGCCGGGACAGGATCTCGGAGGTGATCTCCGCCGTGGACCTGGAAAGGTCGATGCCCTCGGCGGATTCGGTGACGATGCCGTCGGTGGTCATCAGCAGCAGGTCGCCCGCGCGCACCTGCACGGTCTGCGGTTGCAGGTTCTGCGGTAACCGATAGCCCACGATCCCTCCGGTCAGCAGGACCGCGGCGCGCACGGCAAGCCCGGCCGGGCTCGCGGAGAGCACCCGGCAATCGACATTGCCGACGCCGAGCCAGCGGATGATGTCGGTGTCGTCGAACAGCGCCAGCGACACCGCAGCGCCGCGGGTGTCGGCCATGGCCCGATGACACAGCACCATCAGCACGTCCAGTGGCTCGGAACGATTCTCGGCGAGCACCTGGGCGGCGCGGTCGGCCGCGTCCGCGGCGGCGGCGCCGTGGCCGAGCCCGTCGAGCACCGCGAACAGCACCGTGCCGCCGCCCGCGTCCAGGACGACACAGCGATCACCCGAGATGTGCTGGCCGGGTAAGGCGCGACCGGCCACCGCCCACTCGATTCGGCCGATGAACCCGTCTTCATGCACCGTTGGGTACCCACTTCCACATTTCCACCAACGTGCCGCGACCGGGCGCGGAGTCGATCGTGAGCCGATCCATCAGCCGTCGCGCGCCGGGTAATCCGAGGCCGAGACCGCGGCCGGTCGAATAGCCGTCCTCCAGCGCGCGAGGAATGTCGCGGATGCCCGGCCCTTGGTCGCGCGCCTGGACCACGAGAGCCTGGCGGCCCTCGCGATCGTCGACGGAGAGGTGGATTTCACCGGTGCCCGCGTAACTGGTGATGTTGCGGGCGATTTCGGAGATGGCCGTAGAGATCATGGTGCAGTCGGTCAGGGAGAAGCCGAGCTTCGCTGCCAATTCCCGTCCTGCTTGTCGTGCTGTCACGATGTCGCTGGACAGCTTGACCGCGATCACCACGTTCTCAGCGGCCACTGTCACGACCGTCTCGCTGGCGGCGTACGGAAGACTTTCGGTCCAGCCATGCCAGCCCTTCTTCGAGGTCGAGGGCGGTGTGCATGTCCTCGAAGGTGAGTCCGAGCTGCACCATGGCGAACGCGACCTCGGGTTGCAGTCCGACGATGACGGTCTCCGCCCCGCGCAACTGCGTCATGTGCGCGATGGTGCGCAGCGATCTCGCGGCGAAGGAGTCCATCACGTCGATCGCCGTCACGTCGACGATGATGCCGTGCGCTCGGTATCTGCTGACCTGTTTCATCAGGTCGTCCTGCAGGCGCTCGGTGTCGGCGTCGGTCAGTGCGGACTGAACCGACGCGATGAGATAGGTGCCCTGCTTGAGAATCGGTACCGGCATCGGAGGAGCTCGATCAGCGTCCGTCGCGTTCGGAGACCCGATCGGTCACCCGGGTCACCTCGTAGCCGAGCAGGCGTTCGGCCTCCTCGATACCGCCCTGGAGGTCGCCGACCGCGTTCATCTTCGACAGGTCGAGGCCGATGGTGACCAGGGTGAGCGCGATCTCCGAGGACAGGCCGGTGATGATCACGCTGGCGCCCATCAGGCCGGAGGCGTCGACGGTCTGGACCAGGTGGTTGGCGACGGTGGAGTCGATCGTCGGCACACCGGTGATGTCGATGACGACGACCTTGGCGCGGTTGTGCCGGATGGCGCGTAGCAGCTGTTCGGTGAGCTGGCGGGCGCGTTGGCTGTCCAGCACGCCGATGATCGGCAGGATCAGCAGCTGCTCGCGCACCTGGAGCACCGGGGTGGAGAGTTCCCGGATGGCTTCCTGCTGCTGGCGGATGACGCGCTCGCGCTCCTGCACGAACGAGATGGCCACGGTGCTCGCGATGCGGTTGGCGGCCGGTTCGTAGGCGTCGAGCGCGTGGTTGAGCAGGTCGAAGTTGGACTGGTATTTCTCGAACAGCGAGCGCGCCAGCACATCTCGCAGCAAGAGGACGATGCCGAGGACCTCGTCGGTCTCGACTCCTCTCGGGATGATGCGCTCGGACAGGTCGCGCGCGTAGGCCTGCAGCGCTTCGACGCTACCGGTCTCGAGCACCTCGACGTAGTTGTCGTAGATGGAGGTGGCCTCGGAGAAGATCTCCTCCGGGGTCATCGCGGTCAGCAGCTGGGCGTCGGTGATGCGGCGCGCCCATTCCTCGCGCAGCGCGGTGCGGTTCTGGCGCAGGTGCTCGACCAGCTGCGGAAGCAGGTTGTCGACCGGTCCCGCGGCCAGCGAATCCGCCGAAAGGCTCATGGACACCTCGGACATGGAAATTCCAGCCCCTTTCGACGGGTAGGTCGGTAATCGTCGTGCGCTCGGCCGTGGCCGAGTCCGAGCCTAGTCATACCCCATCCCGATCGCCGCCGAAACCTACGGGTTGCTCGTGCGCAATTCACGTGCGCGTCACGAATCCGCGTTCCAGTGCGAGCAGGGCCTCGTCCAGGTACACGGTGAGATCGGCGTCCGCCCGGCGCAACCAGGCGTCGAACGCCGCGCGCGCCGCCGCGAGGGTGGTGCGGCCGACGGCCATCGGGATCAGCGCGTCCTCGGGTTCGCCGAGTCGTCGCCCGGCGAAGGCGCTCACCGCCCGCTCCCAGGCGTCGTAGTGCGCGCCCGCGGTGGCGGCGAGCGCGGGCACGGTGGCCACCAGGTGCATCCGATTGCGCAACTCGGGCACGTCCTCGGCGCGATATCGGTTGGCGTTCACCACGACTCGGCGCACGGCGGTCATCATCGGCACGTCGTCGGGCACCGTCGCGAAGTCCGCGCGCAGCGCGGCGACCTCGTCGTCGAACTGGTGCCAGAGCACCTCGGCCTTGGTGGGGAAGTAGCGGAAGAAGGTGCGTCCGCTGATGCCAGCGGCGGCGGCGATCTGATCGACGGTGGTGTCATCGAAGCCCTGCTCGGTGAACAGGCGCATGGCGATGACCTCGAGCTCGCGCTTGGTGGTGCCGCGGGGTCGGCCCCGGGTGGTCCGCGTCGTCACGCAGTCATTATGTCCGCTGCGGGTCGAATTTTGTCAGTCACTGAAAGTATTGATTTTGTCAGCGTGTGACGTTAATCTCGCCGACATGGGCACCATGGCGGATCTCACATGGCCGGAGGTGGGCGAACGCGCCGCCGCCGGCGCGATCCTCGCCGTGCCGGTGGGCGCGACCGAGCAGCACGGGCCGCACCTGCCGCTGTCCACCGACACCGACATCGCCGCCGCGCTCTGCGCGCGGTTGGCCGCGGTGCGCGCGGATGTGCTTGTGGCGCCCGCGATTCCGTACGGATCCAGCGGCGAGCACGCGGGTTTCGCGGGCACCCTGTCCATCGGGCAGGCCGCGCTGGAGCTGCTGATCGTGGAGCTGTGCCGCTCGGCCACCGACACCTTCGACCGCGTCCTCGTGGTGAGCGGACACGGCGGCAACCTGGAACCGCTGCGCCGCGCCGAGGACCTGCTGCGCCGCGAATCGCGTGACGTCCGGGTTCATCTGCCCAGTTATCGGGGCGGTCTGCACGCGGGCCGCGCCGAGACCGCGCTGCAGCTTGCGCTGCGCCCCGACGCGGTGCGGGCGGACCGCGCGGAGAAGGGCGACACCCGCTCGCTCGCCGAGTTGCTTCCGCTGCTGCGCGCCGGGGGAGTGCGCGCGGTGAGTCCGAACGGCGTGCTCGGCGATCCCGCGGGCGCGCATGCCGAGGAGGGGCGCGCACTGCTCGCCCAGCTGACCGACGACCTGATCGAGAGAACCCGGCACTGGTGGCCGGTGGCCGCCCCGAAAGGACTTTGCTCATGAATCCCTGGTTCGAAACCGTCGCCGAGGCGCAGCGTCGCGCGAAGAAGCGGCTGCCGAAATCGGTGTACGGCGCGCTGATCGCCGGTTCCGAGCGCGGCCAGACCATCGACGAGAACCAGAAGGTCTTCACCGAACTCGGTTTCGCGCCGCACTGCGCCGGTCCGATCGGCGAGCGCGACCAGTCGACGTCGGTGCTCGGCCAGCAGCTGTCGATGCCGGTGCTGATCTCGCCGACCGGCGTGCAGGCCGTGCACCCCGACGGTGAGGTGGCCGTGGCGCGTGCCGCCGCCGCGCGCGGTATCGCCATGGGACTCAGCTCGTTCGCCAGCAAGCCGATCGAGGAAGTGATCGCGGCGAACCCGGCCACCTTCTTCCAGCTCTACTGGTGCGGCGGCAAGGACGAGATCCTGCAGCGCATGGCGCGGGCCAAGGCCGCGGGCGCGGTCGGGCTCATCCTGACGCTGGACTGGTCGTTCTCGCACGGCCGCGACTGGGGCAGCCCGGTGATTCCGGAGAAGCTGGATCTGCGCACGATGCTGAAGTTCGCGCCGCAGACCCTTGCCCGGCCGCGCTGGCTGGCTACCTACGTCCGTTCCGGGCACATTCCCGATCTGACCGCGCCCAACATGGCGGTGGGCGACGCCCCGGCGCCCGGCTTCTTCGGCGCCTATGGCGAGTGGATGGGCACGCCCGCGCCGGACTGGGACGACGTGCGCTGGATCGTCGAGCAGTGGGACGGCCCGGTGATGCTCAAGGGCGTGATGCGGGTCGACGACGCGCGGCGCGCGGTCGACGTGGGCGTCGCCGCCATCTCGGTCTCCAACCACGGCGGCAACAACCTGGACGGCACCCCGGCCGCCATTCGCGCGCTGCCGGTCATCGCGGACGCCGTCGGCGGCCAGATCGAAGTCGTGCTCGACGGCGGCATCCGGCGCGGCAGCGACGTGGTCAAGGCGGTGGCGCTCGGCGCACGCGCGGTGATGATCGGCCGCGCCTACCTGTGGGGCCTCGCCGCCAACGGGCAGGCGGGCGTGGAGAACGTGCTCGACATCCTGCGCGGCGGCATCGACTCCGCGCTGCTTGGCCTGCGCAAGACGGCGGTCACCGACTTGGACCGTGGCGATCTTGTGGTGCCCGACGGTTTCCAACGGGCGCTCGGTGTTTCCGCGCGTTCGACGGCGAAGGTGGTGCCCGCCACGGCGTGAGCGAGCCGCGCGCCGGGGACGAGCGCGGGCGAGGTGCTGGTCCTCGGCCGCTCAGCTCGGCGGTTGCCGCCGGTGGTGCGCGAGCAGCGTGTCGTAGATGTCGGCCAGCGCGCTGAGCTGCTCGCGGTCCAGCGCGTTGATCATGTGCCTGCGCACGCTGCGCACGTGCGCGGGCGCGGCGGTGCCGAGCACGTCGGCGCCGCGCGGGGTGAGTCGCGCGGCGGTGCGGCGGGCGTCGTCGGGAATCGGCTCGCGCACCACGAGCCCGCGCTTCTCCATCCGGGTGATCTGGTGGGAGAGCCTGCTCTGCGACCACTCCAGCGCCTCGGCCAGATCGGCGAAGGTGAGCCGGTGGTCGTCGGAGCCCGCGAGGTTGGCGAGCACCGAGTACTCGACGTAGGTGAGGTTCGACTCCCGCGACGAGTCGCGCCCCACGGCGGCCGCGATGAGGTCGCGCGTGCGCACGAATCCCAGCCAGGCTCGCATTTCCACATCGTCGAGCCACTGCGGATCGGTCACGACAGCCTCCAAACTCTGACGTGTCATCTACATTGCCTCGCTGTGGTCGTGTCGAGCGCGACAAATCGTCGGATCTGACAGGTAGCACCCCCGGGGTTGAACGTGCAACCTTTTGTGCTGCTTACCAATTTGCGGCCGGTGGGCTCGCGTACCGGCGCCGAGGAGACGAGCGTGGGTCGCTGTGTCCGCCAGCACAATTAGGTTTGCCTAACCCTCGGCCGCTCGTTGGCCGCTGGATAGGCTCCCTGTGCTTGTGACCAGCCCGGCTCAGGCCGCCTGTGGCCGCTGGTCCGCTCGAGCCCCAGCCTCACCCGAAGGAGTGCGATCCGTGACCGCCCCGGAGTTCCGCTATTCAGATCTGCTGCCGACCGGCGCCGACGACACGCCGTACCGGCTGCTGACCACCGAGGGCGTCAGCACCTTCGAGCACAACGGACGCACGTTCCTGCAGGTCGACCCCGAGGTGCTGCGCCTGCTGACCACCGAGGCGATGCACGACATCAGCCACTACCTGCGCCCCGCGCACCTCGGCCAGCTGCGCAAGATCATCGACGACCCGGAGTCCTCGGGCAACGACCGCTTCGTCGCGCTGGACCTGCTCAAGAACGTCAACATCTCCGCGGGCGGCATCCTGCCGATGTGTCAGGACACCGGCACCGCGATCGTGATGGGCAAGAAGTCCGAGGGCGTGCTGACCGGCGTGGACGACGCCGAATGGATCAGCCGCGGCGTGTACGACGCCTACACCAAGCTGAACCTGCGCTACTCGCAGCTGGCCCCCATCACCATGTGGGACGAGAAGAACACCGGCTCGAACCTGCCCGCGCAGATCGAGTTGTACTCCACCCAGGGCGATCCCGCGCACCCGTCCTACAAGTTCCTGTTCATGGCCAAGGGCGGCGGTTCGGCCAACAAGTCTTTCCTCTACCAGGAGACCAAGGCCATCCTGAACCCCACGCGGATGCTGGAGTTCCTCGACGAGAAGATCCGCTCGCTGGGCACCGCGGCCTGCCCGCCCTACCACCTCGCGGTCGTGATCGGCGGCACCAGCGCCGAATTCGCGCTCAAGACCGCCAAATACGCCTCGGCGCACTACCTGGACAACCTGCCCACCGAGGGCTCGCTGGCCGCGCACGCCTTCCGCGACCTGGAGCTCGAGGAAGAGGTCTTCAAGCTCACCCAGGAATTCGGGATCGGCGCCCAGTTCGGCGGCAAGTACTTCTGCCACGACGTGCGCGTGGTGCGCCTGCCGAGGCACGGCGCAAGCTGCCCGGTCGCGATCGCGGTGTCCTGCTCGGCCGACCGCCAGGCGCTGGCCAAGATCACCCCGGAGGGCGTGTTCCTGGAGCAGCTCGAGCGCGAGCCCGCGCAGTACCTGCCCGAGCAGACCGACGAGATCCTCGGCGGCGACGTGGTGAAGATCGACCTGAACCGGCCGATGTCGGAGATTCGCGCGGAACTGTCGAAATACCCTGTGAAGACCCGGCTTTCGCTGACCGGCCCGCTGGTCGTCGCCCGCGACATCGCGCACGCGAAGATCAAGGAGCGGTTGGACGCGGGCGAGCCGATGCCCGAGTACCTGCGCGACATGGCCGTGTACTACGCGGGACCCGCCAAGACCCCGGATGGCTACGCCTCCGGCTCCTTCGGCCCGACCACCGCGGGCCGGATGGACTCGTATGTCGACCAGTTCCAGGCCGCGGGCGGTTCGTTCGTCATGCTGGCCAAGGGCAACCGTTCGGCGCAGGTGACCAAGGCGTGCAAGGAGCACGGCGGCTTCTACCTCGGTTCGATCGGCGGTCCCGCGGCCCGGCTCGCGCTGGACTGCATCAAGTCGGTCGAGGTGCTGGAATACCCCGAGTTGGGTATGGAGGCCGTCTGGAAGATCGAGGTCGAGGACTTCCCCGCGTTCATCGTCGTCGACGACAAGGGCAACGACTTCTTCGCCGAGACCCAGAAGCCCATCGCGCTGCGGGTGCGCACCCGGTCCAAAGAACGGGTCTGACACGCGCGGTTTCGCCTGCTCACCGGCGGTGCGCGGCGGTCGGCGGACCGCGTCGCGCGCCGTGCGGACATGGCGATGTCACCATGATCACCGGTGTGGCATCGCCGCCCTCCCGAGGCACCCTTAGCGGGGTAGGTCGAAGAAATTTCGAGTCGAGGAGGGCAATGAGTACGTCGTTTCGCGTCTCGGAATCGGCCGGGCGACGGCTTGTCGCGCGCGCCGCGCAGGAGGGAACCAGTTCGACCGCACTGCTGAACAGGTTGATCCGGGAGGGGGTCGACCAGTTGGAGCACCCGGGGATCGTGTTCCGTGGGCCGATCCACGACCGGCGCGCCGCACTGGCCGCCGGACCGGAGATCTGGGAGGTTGTCGCCCGGCTGCTCGAGCTGGAGGGGCCGGTCGAGCAACGGATCACCGTGCTGAGCGGGCAATCCGATCTGCAGTCACGGAAGATCCGCGCCGCGCTCGCCTACGCGCGGGAGTACGGGGTGGAGATCGGTGCGAGGATCGGTCGCAATCGTCAAGCCGCCGAAGCGATTCAGCGGGGCGAGCCGATCTAGCCCGAAAGCCGACCGGTTGGTCGCTGCGCCGAGGCCGTTCGCCGGCCTCGGCGCTTCTTCGTCTCGGGGGTGCGAAAAGGGCTCGAGGCGCGGATGATTCGGACAAATCGCTCTTGCCCATCCGGCGCGTAAGGTCGGTCCGATGTGGGCGATCGTGCAGACCTGGATTCCGGATTCCGACGGCGGCTTCGGCGAAGTGATCACCGAGACCTGTGAACGTGTCGCGGTGCGAGATGTCCTGGTGGAGGCCGACGTTCCGGTCGGTGTGGGCGACCGTGTCCGGCTGGAGTACGTCGACGGCGAGTTGGTGCGTGTCGTCCGGGCGCAGTAGGGGATTGGTAGCAGTGCCCGCCCGAGTGTGATCCACAGCACTGGATAACTATGTGGACAGCGGTCTTTCCTGTGGATAGTGGGGTTGGCAGGCAAGCGGTTTGGGGATCGGATGGGTCGATCTGGGGCCGGGATGTAGCCGTTAGCTATCACGGCTGGTTATCCACACGCCTGTGGATTCGTAGGGCTGAGTGTTTGCTAGCCGGTCTTCTCTCCACAGGTAATACACACGAAATCGCTGGTGTGAGCCGAAAGTTGGCATCGAGTGCTGATTTCCTGTGGGTATGCCGACGTGGCATCGGCGCTGCTCCGCGGGTGCGCTCGAAAGGACCGTCCAGTATCGGCCCGGCCGCCCCGTGCAACCCGCCGCCGCACTGCCGAGCGGAGAGAAGTGGTTTCGACGGAAGAGAAACGCGTGGCCGAATATCCTTGTCGGGCAACCACTTCTCTCCGTCGGTTCGCGGGAACCGGCCGCTGCGCGGGTGTCAGTGGCCGACTGGGGGTTGCCGAACCCCACGGTGTGCCAAGAGGGAGACCGGCTGGAACGATGTGGTGTCGTGCGCCGGACGGGACCGGTGTCGAAAGTGCTGCGCCACAATCGGCGCCGGGTGTGGTGTCGATCCCCCGAGCGGTTCGGGCCGGGAGACCGGGGAGTGGGCCGCCGTTACTATGGCGCCCATGCTGACGAGCGAGGGTATCGGGAAGCGGATGGCGGTCGGCGTCCTGGCGGCGGCCGCGATCGGGGGCGCCGCCGCACCGCAGGCGCTGGCCGCGCCGACCGGACAATGGGAGGTCGTCGGTTCGGCCGCGGGCACCGAGGGACTCGATCCGGTGCTCGCGGTGGCGTACACCCTCGCCGAGAACGCGGCGCACGCCGAAGACGTTCCGCTGTGGATCAACTCGGGCCACCGCAGCTACGCCGAGCAACAGGCCATGTGGGAGGACGGCATCGCCACCTACGGCAGCCCCGAGGAGGCGCGCCGCTGGGTGCTGCCACCCGAGGAGTCGACCCACGTCGCGGGCCGCGCCGTCGACGTCGGCCCGCAGGAGGGTGCGCAGTGGCTCGCACAGAACGGGAACCGCTGGGGCATCTGCCAGACCTACGCGAACGAATGGTGGCACTTCGAAGTCGCCACCGTCCCCGGCGGCGCCTGCCCGCCGCCCCGCGCGGACGCCAGCGAGCGCTAAGCGGCGCCGCGCCACGGATGTCGGCGGGCCTAGGCGTTGCGCCACGGACGCCAGCGAGCGCTAGGAGAGGCGCGCCCCGGACGTCGGGCAGAGGTCGGAACGCGGGCGAGCGCCGGAACGGGACGATGCGGGCCCGGGTTCGGTGGCCTCAGGAGTGCGCTCTTGGCGCGCTCCGAGAGGGTTTCGAGCCGGTCACCCGGACTGCGCTGCTGGTGCACGGCGAGATGCGTGCGAGCCCCGCTCCTTCGGTGCGCACCGCTGCGCGCGCGCTCGGAAGGTCCCAGCGGGTCACCTCAAGAGTGGGTCGGTGGTGTGGGTGCCCGGCCGAGGACTTCGGTCGGCACGATGCGTTGGGCGCCGAGGACCTCGAAGCCGAGGAGGGTGCCGGACGCGCTGAAGTCCAGCACCACGGTTCCGCCCTCGACCGGGGTGACGATCTGGCGGGTCGCCTCGCCGGGGGCCACTTCGTCGGCGATGGTGAAGTAGGCGGCGTCGGCGGCCGGGTCGTAGGTCATGTGCATGTCCGGGTCCTCCGTCGCATCGCCGTGCGGTCCTGAGCACTTCACGGTAACTCCGATCCGGCTGGGCCGCCGACACGCGAGCCGTATACCGGTGGTCAGCGCACCGGCGCGGGCTCGGCCTCGGGTTCGGCCGACGCCGGTCGAGCTCCTGCGTGGCTCGCGCGCCGCGGCAACACCCAGAACAGGACAAACGTGCAGGTCAGGCTGATCGCGCAGACCGCGACGACATACCAGGCGACCGCACCGGAACCGGCACCCGCGGTCCACAGCGCCGTAGCGATCAGCGGCGCGAGCCCGCCGCCGAGAATCACGGAGATCTGAACGATCAGCGATGTTCCCGAGTACCGCACCGCGGCGGGGAACAGGTCGGCGATGATGATGCCGCCCACGCTGTGGCTGATCGGCAGGACAACGCCCATCCCGAGCAGCGCGAGAAACACCACGACCCGATCGCCGGTGTTCAGCAGCGGGAAGTAGACCGCGCACCACGCCAGCAGCGCCGCGGTGCCCGCGAGGAAGACCCGCGCGGTGCCGACCCGATCGCCGAGCGCGCCCCACAGCGGCATGGTGGCGCACCAGACGACCGCGGCCACGATGACGCCCGTCAGCAGAAAGTCCCTGCTGAACCCGAGCGTCTTGGTGCCGTAGGTGAGCGTGAAGACCATGAAGATGTACACCACGGCCGAGGTCGCCACCGCCGCCAGCAGGATCAGCGTCAGCCGCGGCAACCCGACCCGCAGCGCGTCGCGCAGCGGAAACGCCGACACCTCGCCGCGCCGCACCAGCCCCGCGTACTCCTCGGATTCGGTGATCCGCAGCCGCACCACCAGCCCGACCACCACGAGAATCACGCTGAGCAGGAACGGAATCCGCCATCCCCAGGACAGGAAGGCCGAATCCGGAAGCAGCGCACTCGTACCGAGGAACATCGCGTTGGCCAAAATCAACCCCGCGGGCGTTCCCATCTGCGGGAAACTCGCATACCGGTTGAGCCGCCCCGGCGGCGCGTGCTCGATGGACAGCACGGTCGCGCCCGCGCCCTCACCGCCGAGACCGACACCCTGCGCCAGCCGCAAGACGACCAGCAGCACCGGCGCCCAGAAGCCGATGCTCGCGTAGGTGGGCAGCAGCCCGATCAGCGTCGAACTCACGCCCATCAGGATCAGCGAAACCACCAGCGTGGTGCGCCGCCCGAACCGGTCGCCGAAGTGCCCGAACAGCAATCCGCCGATGGGTCGCGCGCCGAAACCGACGGCGAACGTGCTGAATGCCGCGAGGGTGCCCGCGGCCGGGCTCAGCGACGGAAAGAACTGCTTGCCGAAGATCAACGCCGACGCCGTGCCGTACAGCATGAAGTCGTACCACTCGAGCGTGGTGCCGACCAGGGTCGCCGCGGCGACCCGGCGCGGCGCGGACGCGGCGGTGGAGCGGGGTGGAACAGAAATCACTGCGATCCGTTTCAGCCGACGGGCGCGGGTGCGCCCGGCATGTCGTCGAGGGTCAGCCCGCCCTCGATGGTGGTGGGCACCCGGCGGCGGTTGGGTGAGCCGAGCGCGGTGGTCAGGTCGCTGCCGTCGTGTTCGGCGAGCAGGTCGCCGCTGTCCCACACCAGCAGCGTCGCGCTCACCGTGTTCTCGGCGGTGGAATGCGCCAGGTCGTAGTGCGCGCAGCCCGGCACGTGCGGGTAGGTGATCCACAGGTCGTAGCCGGTCATGAACAGGTCGAGGTCGAATTGCACGCTCAGGCCGAGCAATTCGCTGCGGCCGTTGTCGTCGACGCCCGCGAACGCCTCGTCCAACGCCAGCAGGCGCGGCGCCTGCGGATCGGCGGAGTCGAGCATGACGTGCGCCGCCGCGAACAACGGCAGGTGCAGCGACACCGACTGCTCGCCGCCGGACAGCGCGCTGTGCCTGGCGACGGTGAGCTTGTCCTCGCTGCCGTCGCCGGAGATCAGCGTGAACGAGAACACCCGCCACGTGCGGTAATCGAGGGTGGCGGCGAGGATCTCGGGGTAGGAGCGTTCCGGGTGCGCGGCGCGCGCGGCGCGAATCTCGGCGGCGAAGTGGGCGCGGATCGCGGCGAGATCGTCGGAACTCAGGGTGGTGGCGTCGCGGTCGAGGAGCTTGCACATCGCCCGCGCGGCGTCGGAGAGATTGTCGGCGAGCACCCAGTGCACGCCGATGGTGTTGCCCGAGGACATCCGCCGCTGCTTCATCTCCGCGCCCATCTTGGCGATGAGTTCGCGTGCGTCGCTGGTGCGTTCGTGGATCTGCTGGGCGAGCCCGGTGAGCAGCGCGTCCTCCAGGATGCGGCGCTCGGCGTCGGTGAGCAGCAGTTCCTGGTCGTGCCGGGCCTGGTCGATGCGTCCGGCGAAGTCGGCTAGCGCGGCGACGCCGTGCTCGTCCTGCACTTGCACCACGGTCAACCCGTCGGCCGCGTCCCACTGCAAGCGGTAGTCGCGGCCCGAGGCGGCCAGCGCGGCGTCGAACTCCTGAAGCGCCGAGGTCACCGCGCTGCGGGTGGACTTGCGCGCCGCCTCGCCCGCGCGCACCGACGCGGTTGCCGAGGCGAGGCTTTCGAAGAGCTCGGCCACTTCGTCGGGCAGCACCCGCGGTTCGGATTCCGGACCCGCCTGGGTGATGCGATAGAGCAGCTGTTCTGGCGTCGACCACGCCGCGTCGCTGCTCGGCCACCGGCACTCGGGCGCGGCGCCGAGCAGCGACAGCAGATCCGGCTGGGCGTACGGGGCAAGGCTTTTCACATCGGCGAGCACCTCGGTGAGCGCGGTGCCCAGCGATTCGTGCGCGGTGCGGTAGGCGGCTTCCGCGTCGCCGACCGCCTCGATGGCCGCGTTGGCGGCCTTGCGCGCGGCCTTCTGTTCGGCCCTCGTCGCCTCGATGCGCTGCCTGGCCTGCTCTAGTTCGCGGTCGATGTCGGCCGCGCCGGCGCCGAGCGCCTCGCGCAGCGTCTCCAGTTTGCGCAGCTGCTCCTGGTAGCCGGCCTGGGCGGCCTCGGCCTCCTCGGCGAACGCCTCGGCGAGGTCGCGCGCCTCGTCGTGCCGGTCGGCGCTCTCGCGTTCGCGTTCGCGCTCGCGCTCGTGGTCGGCGCGCAGCCGGAGCAGCCCGGTGCCGGTGTTCTCGAAATGCCGGATGGCGGCGGCGAGCGCGTCCAGTTCGCGCGGGTCGCGCGGCGCGCGGTGCGCGACGGCGGCTGCCCGCAGCTTCTTCTCGATGGCCGCGACCTCGGTGACCGCATGGTCCAAATCCTTCTCGGCCTGCGCGGCGGCCTCCGAGCGGGAACGCATGACGCCCGCGTTCTCCGACACCGCGCGCAGCGCGGCCGTGACCGCGGCCGGGCGCGGAAGAGCCTTGGCGGCGGCCGTGATTCGGGCCAGTTCCGTGTGCGCCGCGTCCGCTTCCTCCCGCGCGACGCGCTGCGCCTCGGCGGCCGCGTCCAGCGCGTTCGCCAACTCGGCGAGCCGAAGCTCCCGGCGGCGGGCTCGCGCCGTCGCGCCGATGAACTCGGCGTCGGTCTTGTGATGCCTGCCCACCTGCACGCCCTGCCGGAACCCGCCCGCGCCGCTGATCGCCACGCCCGCGGCGCCGTCGAGGTCGTCGAGCAGGGCGATCGAGGCAAGCACGTCGGCGACGACCTGCCGCGGGACGGTCAGGCCGTCGGTGTCGTCCTCCACCACGAGCACGTCCGCGAGGGTGCGCCCGGCGGGCCGCTGCTGCGCTGGCAGGGGGACGAGGAACTGATCGCAATAGTCCTCGGGCTGTTCGTCCTCCGCGCAGACCCACGCGTCCAGCAGACCGGCGGCGTGCAGCGCGGCCTCGATGCCCGCGGCGGTCTCTGGCGACACGCCGTCGGCGAAGCGGACCAACCGCCACAGCGGGGCGCCGGGACGACTCGACCGGTCCTCGCTGCGCGCCATGGGGTTTCGCGGCGCGTCGTCGCGCTGCGCGCCGACCCGGTCGCGCTCGGCGGTGAGCTCGGCGATCTGTTCGGTCGCCGCCGCGGCGCGCGCCTTGGCCGCCACCCGACGGTCGCGCAACTCGTCGAGCAGCGGTTCGGCGCGTTCGGCAAGCACCTCCGCCACGCCAGCCGCGTCATCCGATCCGACCTTCGCCAGCGCCGCGTCGAGGGCGTCGAACAGACCGCCGCCGAGCGGGAGGTAACAGTCGCGGTGCGCGTCCCACCAGGCGCGCAGTGCCGCCGCGGCCTCGGTGCGAGCCAAGGTCACCGCGGCCTCGGCGTGTGCCACCTCGGCGGCGGCAGCCTCGCGCGCTTGGACCGCGCGCTCGGCAAGTCGTTCCGCCCTGGTCCGCTCGGCGGCGGCGGAGTCCATGAGCACCAACGCTTTACGCACCGCGCGCACGTCGGCGTCGCGCTCCTCGGCCCGCGCCCGCACGGTCGCGGTGAGCTGATCGCCGCGGGCGTCGTCCGACAGCGCGGTCCACGCGATGCCCGCCTCCTCGGCGGCGGCGCGCAACTCGTCCTCGCCGCGGGACAGCGCGGCGGCGGCCCGCTGGACCGCGGCGCGCGCCCGCTCGGCCTCCTCGGCCCGCTGATCCAGGGTCTGACGCGCCTTGAGCGCCTTGTCGCGGTGCACCGCCGCCGAGGTCTCCAGCCTGCGCACCGCGTCGGCGAGGTCGTCGAGCTGCTGTTTGCCCTCGTAGGCGCTGGAGCGTTGCAGGGTCTCGCGATCGGTGAGGGCCTGCTCGTAGGCGCGGTCGGCGTCGTCGGCGCGGGCCTCCGCCGCGGTGCGCTCGGCCTCGCGGCGCTCGCGCAGCGCGGTCGCGGCGAACAGGGCGGTGCTGGCGTGGGTGACCGCGTCCAGCCTGGCGCGCACCTGGTCGACATCGGTCTTCGCCTGTACCGCGAGGTATTTCCGGTACACGCCGACGAACGCGCGGGTGGCGGTGTCGGCGTGCACCAGGCCCTCGAGCGTGCGGCCGACCTCCTCCATATCGCTGAAAGAGCGCGCCGCGTCCAGGATCAGCTGTTCGTCCAGCGGGCGCAGGCCGTCGGTGAGCGCCTGGGACAGTCCGCGCGGGTCCAGGTTCTTGGCCAGCTGCGGACGGCGCAGCGTCAGAATGAGATTGATGAGCTGGTCGTAGCGCTGCTGGCCGAGCCCGAACATGCGGGCGTCGATGGCGGCCCGGTACTCGACCGGCCGGTCCACGATGGAGTCGGTGCCGATCTGTTCGGCCAGCTGCTTGCGGGTGAACGGGCGATCGTCGGGCCCGATCAGCGAGAAGTCCACACCCACCCGGCCGTCGGCGACGAAATACCAGCGCGTGACCTTGTCCGAGGAGCGGGTCGCGCGCATGCCGATGCCGACGGTGACCACCTCGGGGTCGTCCCATTTGCCGCGCGCGAACTCCATCCAGACATAGGAGTAGGCCGATTCCTGCTTGCGATACAGCAGATTCGATTTCATCGTGCGCTCTTCGCCCGCGAACGGGTTGAGCCTGCGCGGCTCGATGCGGCCGTCCAGCACGAAGGGGAACAGCACCTCGAGCGCCTTGGTCTTGCCCGACCCGTTGGGTCCGCGCAGCACCAGCCTGCCGTCGGCGAAGCAGAATTCCTGGTCCCGGTAGTCCCACAGGTTGACGATTCCGGCGCGGGTCGGGATGAAACGCACTCCGCCGTGGATGACCGACATGTTCAGATCCCTTCCGTACCGGTGCTTGCGGCCCCGACCGTGTCGGCGGCGGTGACGAACAGTTCCGCGGCCCGCTTGGTGCGCACGGTGACCACCGCGCCGCGGTAGCGGGCCAGCGCGGGCAGCACGAGCAGTCCGTCCTCGACCACCTGGATCAGGCGAAGCCGCGCGAGCAGCGCGGTGACCTGCGCGGTGAGCCCTGGCACGTCGGCCTGCCATTGCGCGGCGAAGGTGACGCCGTAGCGGTCGGTGAGCGCACGCACGGTGTCGCGCACCCAGTCGGCCGAGACGTACGGGTAGGTCGCCTCGGGTTCGACCTCGTCCATCGTCGAATCCGCTTCGCCCGCTTCGGTTTCGAACGGAAGATCGGCCATCGGGGCGAACAGCGTCGATTCGGGGATGGCGTCGTCCAGCTCGTCGGCCAGCGTCTCGCCCGGCTCGACCCGGCGTGGGCGGCGGGGGAGCGGATGGTCGATGTCGAGGACGACGTCCGCGATCTCGCCGACCAGCAGCAGCGCCACCTGGGCGAGCGTGCCGGTGCCTGGAAAGCGCACATCGGACAGCCGACCGGAGGTGTCGATGAGCGCGACGCCCTCGGCCCTGCGTTCGGCGCGCAGACCGGTGAACAACTCGACATCGGCGACCGTGCGCTCCTGCGCAAGCACCGGACGCTCCTCGGGAGCCAGATCCTCGGCGTACACCACCGGTCGCTCTACCAGCGCACGGCGCACCCGCCGGGCGAGCTCGCCGGACTGCGCGGCGGGCTGACCCGCGGTGACGGCGGGATCCTCGGCGAGCAGCCCGCGCACGCTGTGCAGATGCTGGAGCGCCCGCGGCGGGCGAAACAGCGCGAAGACCACCGGCCGGTCGATGTCGTAGAGCGCCTCGCCCGCCTCGGGATCGGCCGCCCAGCCGCCCGCGTCACCGTCGGCGAGGGCCAGCGCGCCGCGCGCGGCCAGCCAGCCGACCGCGTCGACGAACGCGTCGCGGTCCGCCGCGCGATCCGGGGCGAGCTCGAGCCCGTCGATCCGCGCCGTGTACGCCGCGACCTGATCGGCCAGTTCGGAGAGCGTGATCTGATCGCCCGCGCGGCCGAGCGCCGCGAGCGCCAGCGCGAGGTAGGCGTAGCGGCGGCGGTCGAAGACGCGGTCGTTGACCGTGCGCGCGGGTTTGCCGCCGTCCAGCCGGTCGATGACCGGGTAGACGCGCGCGGTGGTCTCGGTGACCTCGAGCCGGTAGCCGAAGAGTTCGGCTAGGTCCTCGCGCAGCTCGGTGGCCCACCGGCGGATCAGCGGCAGCGCGATCCGATCGGGATAGGTGCGGGTCACCAGGTGGTTGGCGAGGATCACCCTGGCGGCGCGCTGATAGTTGTCCAGTGCCAACGCGTCGATGCGGCGCGCGTGAATCATGCCGCGCCCCCTGTGGTTTCGGCGTCCGATACGGCAGTGTCCTTGCCGCGCCCCGGATGCCCGCCGCGGGACTTGGTCGCGCGGACGTCGAGCTTGCGGTTGTTCAGGTGCAGCAGGCCGCGCGAGGTCCGCACCACGGTCGGTTCCGGGTGTTCGGAGACCGTGAGCGTCACGCCGCTGTCGGACCCGGTGGTCCCCGCGACCCGGCCGCTTACCGGCACCCAGGCTGTCGAGGCGGCGTCGAGCAGTCGCAGCAGCACCTCGGTCTCGCGCTCGTCGAGCACCCGCTCGTGGACATCCGCGGCCGCCAACGACTGCGCCGCCTCCGCCCTGGCCCGCTGCGCGGCGAGCTGGGCCTCGCGCAAACGGCGAATCCCCGCGTCGTTGCGCTGGATTCGGCCCGGCGCGCCCGCCGAGGGCGGTCGTCCGGTTTCGGCCAGTGTGCGCGAGATCTCCAGCGGCGGCGCCTCCCACCAGGACCGCGTCGCGGGCACGATGTCGGCGTCGGGATGTTCCATGGCCAGGTGGCGCGGCCTGCCGAGCCCGAATACCGCGTCGAAGAGCGCGTGCGCGCTGTCCGCGGTCGGCGCGGCGGTGAACCAGCCCGCCAGGTGACGCAGCGCCGATTCCCGGCTCACCCCGCCGCGGCGCGTCTCGGTGACCCGCCGCAGCAGCGACAGCACGGCCGCGATCGCGCTCATGGTTGCCTCGCGCAGCCGGTCCGCCTCGGTGGACTCGCCTTCGCCGCCCGAGGTGACGAACCAGGTACGCAGACCGTGCCAGCGTGCGCGCCAGTCCGCCTCGCGTTCGGCGGCGCTCAGCAGCACCCGTTCGTCGCAGCTCGCGGCGCGGACGATGAGCTCGTCGACGCCGGTCTCCTCGATCTCGCCGATGGCGGCGGACAGCCGCGGCACGAAACGCGCCAGATCCATGCTGAACTCGCGCATGTGCGCGAGCAGCGCGTCCTTGTGCGCGAGAAACGA
This sequence comes from Nocardia amikacinitolerans NBRC 108937, assembly GCF_001612615.1. Classification (GTDB taxonomy): domain Bacteria; phylum Actinomycetota; class Actinomycetes; order Mycobacteriales; family Mycobacteriaceae; genus Nocardia; species Nocardia amikacinitolerans. The sequence continues at coordinate 128,751 of NZ_BDAU01000007.1, forward strand.
TTCCGGGGTGATCTCGGTGGTGCGCACCAGATCGCCGAGCGACAGGTAGAAGTGCGCGGCGCGCGCGGCCATGTCGGACAGCGCCGCGTCCAGCCTGCGCAGCGTGCGGTAGACGCGCTCGGCGTCGCCCGCCCGGTTCGCCTCGGCGAGGGTGTGCAGGTCGGCGAGCAGTTCGGGCAGCACAAGCCGGGACAGCGACGCCTCGTCCAGTCGCGCCTCCAGCACGCCCGCCACCGCGCGATAGGCCTGGAACCCGGCCTGGGAGAACTGGTAGACGTAATGCCGGTTGCGGTATTCGGCCAGCGTCGCCGCCCTGGTGCCGTCGTAACTGCGCTCCAGCACGCCCCACTGGTGCAACTGGTCGAGCAGCGGTCCGATCTCCGCGGCGCTCAGCGGCGCGGCGTCGGCGCGCCGGAAAAGGCCGGGCTGCGGTTCGCCCGAACCGCTTTCGTCCGCGTCCGGCGAAGGTCCGCTCTCCGCGACCCGCGCCCGCCCGCCGTTGCGGCGAATCCAGTCCGCCACGTCGTCGGCGTGCAGCAGCACCACGTACGCCGCGCGCGCACTGTCGAACGCCCGCAGCACCCAGAGATATTCGGCCCGCTTCTCCGCGGTCGCGAAAGAGAACAGCCGCAGCCGCTCGTCCCACAGCACGGACGTGCTTAGCTGGTCAGCCAGTTCAGCCGAGCTGGACTGGTCGCGGACGGCGGCGGTGCCGGACTCGGCAGCGTGCACGGCGAAGCTTGGTTGGTCAGCCAGTTCAGCCGAGCCGAGCTGGTCGCGCACGGTGGCTGTGTGCCGAATCCCGGTGCCGCATGCGGGTTCCGCGATCTCCGTCCGATGCGGACGTCGATCGCTGCGGCGCTGCGGCGCGCTGCCACGCGCTGAGGTGTCGGCCTCAGCACCGTGCACGGCGGAGCGTGGTTGGTCACCCAGGTCAGCTGAGCCGGACTGGCTACCGAGGGCACCTGTGTCGGCCTCAGCGTCGAGGACGGTTGTGCCGGACTGGTTACCGAGCGTGGCTGCGCTGGGCTCCGCGCCGAACGCGGCTGTGTTGGGGTTACCGGCAATGGCTGTGCTGGGCTCGGTGCCGAGCGCGGTTGTGCCGGGCTGGTCACCGGCCGCGGCCGTGCGGGGCTTTCCGCCGAGCGCGGCTGTGCCGGGCTGGTTACGGAGCACGGTTGAACCGGGCTCGTCACCGCGCGCGGCGGAGCCTGGCTGGTTACCCTGGACAACCGAGCCGGACTGATAACCCGCGGCGGCAGTGCCTGGCTCGGTGCCGAGCACGGCTGGGTCAGGCTGGTTACCCAGACCAGCCGAGGCGGGTTTGTCGCCGAGGCCCGCGCTGGCCTCACCACCGCGCACGGCGGTGCCGGATTGGTTACCGTGCACGGCGGGGCCAGGCTGGTCACCCAGGGGGGCTGAGCCGGGCTGATCGCCGTGGGGCGGGCCGTCGTCGGAGTCGGTCACCGGGAACAGGGTAGTAGCGGGCCGGTCGCCGCCGGCAAGACCGACCCCTGTTCGGCGTGGCTGGGTCCGCCGCGCTGCCGTTCGCCCGCCGTCCGCCGGGGACCGCTCACTCGGTGGACAGGGCGCGCAGCTGCTCGAGGTAGCAGCGGGTGCGCGGATCGCCCGGGTAGCGTTCGATGATCTCGCGCGCCACCTCGCCCGCGATCCACATCAGCGAGGGCAGCGAGCGGCGTTTGCCCGAGAAGGCGCGCATGCCCTCGGCCACGGCGAGTTCCAGGTCGCGGTTGCGCACGGCGACGACGGCCAGCGTCAAGTGCGCCTCGGCGACGCGCATCGGATTGCGCAGGGTGCCGTCGGCGCGGGTGGAGTTCCGGATGACCTCGCGGGCAAAGGATTCCGCGAGCCGATCCTCGCCCGCGACGCGGCAGCAGTCCATCGCGTAGAAGTCGAACTTCTGCGGATCGACCACGAAGTGGTTGTCCAGGTTCGCCGGATGGTCGAGTCGCTCCAGGATCGCCCGGCCGATGCCGAGCGCCCGCTCCACCTCGCCCCGATCGCCAAGCCGCGCCCACGCTTTGGCGCGTTGCGCGGCGAGTTGCACGCCGACGCCGAACTCGCGGCTGTCCTCCAACGCGCCGTCCACCGCTTCCACAGCGCCCCGGTAGTTACCTTGGGTGAGCGCGAACCACGCCGCCATTTCGGCGGCCCAGCCGGTGATCTCGCGATGCCCGGCCTCATTGCCGAGCGACCACGCTGCGCGCCGGGTCGCCTCCGCCGAGGTGCGGCGGCCGAGGTCGTAGTCCACGCAGCCGACCAGCAGCGCGACCCAACCGGCGAGCACCAGGATCTCCCGGTGCTGGGCCAGCGTCAGCCGCCCGTCCAGCAGCGAGGTGATGCGGCGCAGCCAGGACGTGCCCTCGGCGTGCAGTTCGTGCGGATCGGCGTAGGAATACTCGCAGCACAGGCGCTCGGCGGTGATCCGAACGGCGTCCAGCGTCGCGGCGGAGACGTCGGACATGCGCAGCCTGCCGATGAACTCGAGCGTGTCCATCCCGGTGGCCGAGAGCAGTTCGTCGTCCCGGTTCGGTCTGGCCTTGGGAAAGAACGCCGCCGTGACGGTATCGAACGCGGCGGCGATGATGGGCGCGTAGAAGTCGTCGGGTCGCGACTCGCCCGACTCCCAACGCCGCCAATTGCGTAGCAGCGTGCTGTCGGTCGGCAGATTGTGCGAAGACTTCGCACGCATCACGCGGACTGCGTCGGCCTGTGACCACCCCCTCGCATCGCGCTCGGAACGCATCCGGACAGCCCAGACGGGTCGATCGTCTCCAGCGGCCACGGTTGTAGTATCGCACCAGTTAACGCGCGGTGGCCCGGATAGGGCATCTAGATGTCACTGGGTTGACACCTGCATTCGCAGTTTGGCGTCAGCGATCCTGAGGAGGGAGCGGTCGGATTGCCGGATTTGCGTCTGTAAGTACAGATGCAAGGCCGAGACCGCCCCACCGGCAGTACCCTGCACGGGAAGATCCAAACAAGAGAACAGCGGCCCAATCCAACGGAGGTTCGGGTGGAAGCGTTGATCTATGGATACTTGCGTGACGATCTGGCCGACGGCCACAGCGAAGAGCTCGAGCGGGCGATGAGCACGCTCGCCCAAGCCGAAGGGCTTTGCTTCGCCGCAACATTCCATGAATCGACAGCGGGTGACGGCACGGCGTTCGCGGAACTGACGCAGGAACTCAAGCGCGCCGACGCGCACCACGTGGTGGTGCCGTCACTCGATCACTTTGCCGGCCAGACGATTCCGCGCGACATTCTGATCGCGAAGCTGGCCCAGGACGCGGCGGCCCAGGTCTGGACCGTCGAGGAGGTGCGGGCGACGAGCGTCGCTGCCCCGCCACCGACCGTCTCGTGACCACCCCGGAACCGAAGGATGCGAGCAACACCTGACGGTGTTGCTCGCACGGGGGACCGAGCTGTTGTTCTGCTCGCTCGCGGGCTGTCGTACTGCTCCACAGGAGAAAGAGCCGTCGCGGAATCGCGCCGCGGGGCAGTCGATCACAACCCGAAACTACCGGGACCCCTTCTGCGCAAGTACTTTTCGAACTCCGCGGCGATCGCGTCGCCATCGATCTTGGCCATCGCGTCGTTCAGATCGACCGCCGCGTCACCGCGCTCTTCCAGCGAACGCACGTACTCGGTGATCTCCTCGTCGCCCACCGTCATCTCGTTGACCGCGGCCTCCCACTCCTCGGCCTGCTTGGGCAACTCGCCGAGCGGCACCTCGATGTCGAGCACGTCCTCGACCCGATGTAGCAACGCGATCGTCGCCTTGGGATTCGGCGGCTGCGACACGTAGTGCGGAACCGCCGCCCAGAACGACACGGCAGGCACCCCGGCCTTGACGCACTGGTCCTGCAGCACGCCGGTGATGCCGGTCGGGCCCTCGTAGCGGGTCTGTTCCAAGCTGAAACGCTCGGCCGCTTCCTTGCTGTAGGCGGAACCGGTGACCGGGACGGGCCTGGTGTGCGGGGTGTCGGCGAGCAGCGCGCCGAGAATCACCACGGTCTGCACGCCCAACTGTTCGATGAACTCGAGCAGGTCCGCGCAGAAGCTGCGCCACCGCATGTTCGGCTCGATCCCGCGCAGCAACACCACATCCCGGTCGCTGCCCGGCGGGGAACACACCGAGAGCATGGTGGCGGGCCACTGGATTTCCCTGGTCACGCCGTCGACCTGACGCACCGTCGGCCGATTCACCTGATAGTCGTAGTAGTCCTCGGAATCGAGTTCGGCCAGCGGCTCGGCGTCCCAGATCAGTTCCAGATGCTCCACGGCGCCGCTCGCCGCGTCACCGGCGTCGTTCCAGCCCTCGAAGGCGGCAACCAGCACCGGATCCCGCAACGTCGGCAGTTCCGAATCGGAAGTTTCACTGGGGTTCACCCGGTCAGCCTACGGTGTGCGCTCGCCCGGTGCTGTATCTATTGCGCGCTGGCGCGCGCGTGTTCGCGGCCCCCTGGTGTCTCGCGTCCGAGACCGCGCGTCTCGCGACTGCGTCGCATGCGCCACGCGGTCTCGGCCGCGAGACGGGCCGCGAACGGGCTCGTAAGACTCGCCCTCGAGGTGGTCGGGCGGGTGGGGACGGCGCGTCGGTGTCGCTTGCGCGCCAGTGGGGTGGTGGGCCGATGCCGGTGTTGTTCGCGCCAGGGTCGCCGACTCGTCGTGAGGCTCGCCGTCGACCGGTGGACGCCCCTCGGCCGAATGTGGCGCGGCACACGCTCACCAGGGCCATCCGCAGGCTGTTGGTTGGCGGTCGTACCCGGCCTTTACGCTTGTACCCATGTCTGTGTCCAATTCCGCCGGGTTCGATACCACGCTTCTCGACACGCTCGCCCGGCGTGTCGTCATCGGTGACGGCGCGATGGGCACGATGTTGCAGGCGGCGGATCTGACGCTGGACGATTTCCGTGGGCTCGAAGGCTGTAACGAGATCCTCAACGAGACCCGGCCCGACGTGCTGCGCGCCATCCATCGGGCGTACTTCGAGGCGGGCGCGGACGCGGTCGAGACCAACACCTTCGGCTGCAACCTGCCGAACCTGGCCGATTACGACATCGCGGATCGGATTCGCGATCTGTCCGAGCGTGGCACCCGTCTGGCGCGTGAAGTGGCCGACGAGATGGGGCCGAGCGAGGACGGCACGCCGCGGTACGTGCTCGGCTCGATGGGCCCTGGCACGAAGTTGCCGACGCTGGGGCACGCGCCGTACACGGTGTTGCGCGACGCGTACGTCGAGGCCGCGCTCGGCATGCTGGAGGGCGGCGCGGACGCGATCCTGATCGAGACCTGCCAGGACCTGTTGCAGGTCAAGGCGGCGGTGACGGGCAGCAAGCGGGCGATGGAGCGGGCGGGCCGCCGGATTCCGATCATCACCCACGTGACGGTGGAGACGACCGGCACGATGCTGGTCGGCAGTGAGATCGGCGCGGCGTTGACCGCGATCGAGCCGCTCGGCATCGACATGATCGGGTTGAACTGCGCGACCGGCCCGGACGAGATGAGCGAACACCTGCGGCATCTGTCGCGGCACTCGCGGGTGCCGGTGTCGGTGATGCCGAACGCGGGTCTGCCGGTGCTCGGCGCCAAGGGCGCCGAGTACCCGTTGACGCCGGAGGAACTGGCCGTTTCCATGCGCCAGTTCGTCAGCGAGTTCGGGTTGGCGCTGGTCGGCGGGTGCTGCGGCACCACGCCCGAGCACATCCGTCAGATGCGCGAGGCGGTGCGCGAGGTCGAGCCGACGCTGGCGCCGATCGCGCAGCGCCGCTCGCCGGTGCACGAGCCGAGCGTGTCGAGCATGTACACCGCGGTGCCGTTCGAGCAGGACGCTTCGGTGATGATGATCGGCGAGCGCACGAATGCCAACGGTTCCAAGGCTTTCCGCGAGGCGATGCTGGCCGAGGACTGGCAGAAGTGCCTCGACATCGCCAAGGACCAGACGCGGGACGGCGCGCACATGCTGGATCTGTGCGTCGACTATGTCGGCCGCGACGGAAGCAAGGACATGGAGGCGCTGGCCTCGCGCCTGGCGACCGCATCGACCCTGCCGATCATGCTGGACTCCACCGAGACCCCGGTGCTGCAAGCCGGGCTCGAGCACTTGGGCGGCCGCTGCGCGGTGAACTCGGTGAACTACGAGGACGGTGACGGACCGGAGTCCCGGTTCCAACAGACCATGCGGTTGGTCGCCGAGCACGGCGCCGCGGTGGTCGCGCTGACCATCGACGAGGAAGGCCAAGCTCGCACCGCCGAGAAGAAGGTGGAGATCGCCGAGCGTCTGATCGCCGACATCACCGGCAACTGGGGTCTGGCCGAGTCCGACATCATCATCGACACCCTGACCTTCACCCTGGGCACCGGTCAGGAGGAGTCCCGCCGTGACGGCCTGGAGACCATCGAGGCCATCCGGGAACTCAAGCGCCGTCACCCGCGGGTGCAGACGACCCTGGGTCTGTCGAATATCTCCTTCGGTTTGAACGCGGCCGCGCGGCAGGTGCTGAACTCGGTGTTCATGCACGAGTGCGTGCAGGCGGGGCTGGATTCGGCGATCGTGCACGCCTCCAAGATCCTGCCGATGAGCCGGATCCCGGACGAGCAGCGCGAGACCGCGCTGGACCTGGTCTACGACCGGCGCACCGAAGACTACGACCCGTTGCAGAAGTTGATGGAGTTGTTCGAGGGTGTCTCGGCGTCGTCGTCGAAGGCGTCGCGCGCCGAGGAGCTGGCGGCGTTGCCGCTGTTCGAGCGGCTCGAGCGGCGCATCGTCGACGGCGAGAAGGCGGGCATGGAGGCCGACCTGGACGCGGCGATGACCGAGGTGCCGCCGCTGCGGATCATCAACGAGACGCTGCTCGCGGGGATGAAGACCGTCGGCGAGCTGTTCGGCTCCGGTCAGATGCAGCTGCCGTTCGTATTGCAGTCCGCGGAGGTGATGAAGGCCGCGGTCGCCTACCTGGAGCCGCACATGGAGGCCACCGACGACTCCGGCAAGGGCCGGATCGTGCTGGCCACCGTGAAAGGCGATGTGCACGACATCGGCAAGAACCTGGTCGACATCATCCTGTCCAACAACGGCTACGAGGTGGTCAACCTCGGCATCAAGCAGCCGATCGCGACCATCCTCGATGCCGCGGTGGACAAGAAGGCCGATGTGATCGGCATGTCGGGGCTGCTGGTGAAGTCGACCGTGGTGATGAAGGAGAACCTCGAGGAGCTCAACGCCCGCGGTGTGGCCGAGCAGTTCCCGGTGCTGTTGGGCGGGGCCGCGCTGACCCGCGCCTACGTCGAGAACGACCTGACCGAGGTCTACGAGGGCGACGTGCACTACGCCCGCGACGCGTTCGAGGGCCTGCGGCTGATGGACGACATCATGACCCGCAAGCGCGGCGGCGGCCCGGACCCCGACAGCCCCGAGGCCGTGGCCGAACGCGAGAAGGCCGCCGAACGCAAGGCCCGCCACGAACGGTCCAAGCGGATCGCCGCCCAGCGCAAGGCCGCCGAGACTCCCGTGGTGGTGCCCGAGCGCTCCGACGTCGCCGCCGATCTGCCGGTGCCGGTGCCGCCGTTCTGGGGCACGCGGGTGATCAAAGGCCTGTCGTTGCACGACTACTCGGGTCTGCTCGACGAGCGGGCGCTGTTCTTGGGTCAGTGGGGTCTGCGCGGCCAGCGCGGCGGTGACGGACCCTCCTACGAGGAACTGGTGGAAACCGAAGGCCGACCCCGGCTGCGGGCCTGGCTGGATCGGCTCTCCACCGAGGGCGTGCTGCAGCACGCGGCGGTGGTCTACGGCTACTTCCCCGCGGTGTCGGAGGGCGACGAGGTCGTCGTGCTGACCGAGCCCGAGCCGGACGCGTCGGAACGGTATCGGTTCACCTTCCCGCGCCAGCAGCGCGACCGGTTCCTGTGCATCGCCGACTTCATCCGCTCGCGGGCCAAGGCCCGCGAGACCGGCCAGGTCGACGTGCTGCCGTTCCAGTTGGTGACCATGGGCCAGCCCATCGCCGACTTCGCCAACGAACTGTTCGCCGCCGACAACTACCGCGACTACCTCGAGGTGCACGGCATCGGCGTCCAGCTCACCGAGGCGCTCGCCGAGTACTGGCACCGCCGCGTCCGCGAAGAACTGGTCCTGGAAGGGCATTCGGTGGCCGAATCCGACCCCGAGGACGTGCAGGACTACTTCAAGCTCGGCTACCGCGGCGCGCGCTACTCCTTCGGCTACGGCGCCTGCCCCGACCTCGAGGACCGCGCCAAGCTCGTCGACCTGCTCGAGGCCGACCGCATCGGCGTCGTGCTCTCCGAGGAACTCCAGCTGCACCCCGAGCAGTCCACCGACGCCTTCGTCCTGCTGCACCCCGAGGCGAAATACTTCAACGCCTGATCCGTCCGGCGAGGATGTCGGCGCCGCCGTTTCCGCTGGGGGCGGCGCCCTCGTGACCTGAGCGATGTGATGGTGCTCACCGGCTGTGGGAAGGTGCTCGTGGGCAGGCTCGGCCCGCGATTCCTGCCGCTGACCTGCGGATCGGCGGGAAGTGGCCGACCACCGAACGGCTGCGGCGCGAATACCCGGTACCGGCGGGTACGCTTTAAGGTTCGAGGCTGTCCGGGTATTCGACCGTCCGGTCCGCGCCATCACGTCGAGGCGGCTGGAGTCTGTCGGATGGGTATGCCATTGTCGAAGAGTTGCAACTGCATCCGGAGCAGTCGGCGGATGCCGTTCGTCTCGCTGCTGACGGGTGCGAAGCACTTCGGCGCGTAGGGATTTCGCCGGAAACCCGCTGGGCGCGCCGGAGTGCTCGACGGCTCGGCGCACAGCAGGAGGGGCACGACCACATGACGGCGGACCGGTTGATCGCTGGACGGTATCGGCTGACGGATCCGATCGGCACCGGCGCGATGGGTGTGGTGTGGCGGGCGACCGACGTGCGACTGCGCCGCACCGTGGCGGTGAAACAGCTGCTGCTCGGCCCAGGGCTCTCCAAGGAGCAGGCGCTGGAGTCGAAACTGCGCGCGATGCGCGAGGGGCGGATCGCCGCGCGGCTGCACCACCCGAACGCGATCACCGTCTTCGACGTCGCCGAAGAGGACGGCCAGCCGTGGCTCGTCATGGAGTACATGAACGCGCCGAGCCTGGCGGCCAAGCTGTCCGGGCATCGCACCCTGTCGCCGATCGAGGTGGCCAAGATCGGCGCGCAGGCCGCCGCCGCGCTGGCCGCCGCGCACGACGCGGGCATCATGCACCGCGATGTGAAACCGGCCAACCTGCTCGTCGCCGACGACGGCACCGTGAAGATCACCGACTTCGGCATCTCCCGCGCGGTCGGCGACGTGACCGTCACCGCTACCGGATTCCTCGCGGGCACCCCCGCCTATCTCGCGCCGGAGGTGGCGCGCGGCGAGAACCCGGAACCGGCGTCCGACGTGTTCGCGCTCGGCTCCACGCTGTACGCCGCGGTGGAGGGCGCGCCGCCGTTCGGCGAGGGCGACAACGCGCTCGCGGTGCTGCACGCCGTCGCACGCGCCGAGGTGCCCGAGCCGCGTCGCGCCGACGGGCTCGCGCCGGTGCTGATGCACCTCCTCGCCGCGAGCATCGACGCGCGCCCGAGCATGCGCGAGGCGAAGGAGGCGCTGGAAGCCGTTGCGGCGGGCCGGGTTCCGGCACTGGCGGCCGCACCGGTGGTGACCAAGGTGCTGCCGGCGCCAGGGGCCGACGCGACCACCGTGCTCGCTACGTCCGCCGCCACCGCGAGCACCGGGAACGCTTCCGACGCCACCGAATTCGTGCCGAGCGCGGCGCTCGCCGCCGCGCCGCCTTCGCCGCCGAGGCCGGGCACGGCGGGACCGTCCGGCGGCGGCACGCTGCCCGGCGCGACCGGTGGCGGCGCCGGGCCGAACAAACAGACCCTCGCCGTGCTGGCCGCCGCCGCGGTGGTCGTGCTGGTCGTTGTGGTGGCGTTCGCGCTGTCCTCCGGCGGGGACCGAGGCGGATCGGACGGCCAGACCGCAGCCCCGCAGCCGGGGACGAGCGAGGCGCTGCAGCCGCCGCCCGGCACCGGCGGGGATCAAACCGAGGAGCCCCAGGCCCAGGTGCCCACCGCCGCACCGCAGAACACCGAGACCCCGACGATCGTGCCCGCCACGCCATCCAGCAGCGCCGCGCCGTCGACCAGCCCGAGCAGTACAACGCGGCCGCCGACGACCACGATCACCACGACGCCGTTCGGGCCGCCGACACCGGACCGGGTCGCCCAGTTCATCCAGGGCTACTACGGCATGCTGCCCGGCAACGTGTCCGGCGCGTGGTCGCAGCTCTCGCCCGGCTACCAGGCCCAGACCGGCGGCTACAACTCCTACGCCTCGTTCTGGTCCACCATCCGCTCAGTCCAGGTCAACGGCATCACGCCGCGAGGCAACGACGGCGCGACCGTCTCCCTGACCTACGTGAAGACCAACGGCGCGGTGGACCGGGAGAACCGCTGGATCCAGGTCCGCCAGGACGGCGGCCGGATGGTCATCACCGGTTCCGGCGTATGAGCCGGGGAACACGAGGAGACATACCGCACGTGACAGCGCGACTCGCCGCGGTGCTGTGGGACATGGACGGGACGCTGCTGGACTCGGAGAAGCTCTGGGACATGGCCGTTCGCGAGCTCGCGGTGCGACTCGGCAGCGCGATGACCGACGAGATCCGGCACGCGCTCATCGGCGCGTCCGGCCCGAACGCCCTGCGCATCCTGTTCAACGGCCTCGGACTCGATCCGACGCCGGAGGCACTGCGCGACGCCGCGGGCTTCCTGGAGCAGCGCGTCACCGAGTTGATGACCGGCCCCATCCCGTGGCGGCCCGGCGCCAAGGACGCGCTCGGCTTGGTCCGCGACGCGGGCCTGGCCTCGGCGCTCGTCACCAACACCAAGCGCTCGCTGACCGAATACGGTCTGGACACCCTCGGCCGTGACTTCTTCGACGTCTCCGTCTGTGGCGACGAGGTGCCCGAGGGCAAACCCGAGCCGGACGTCTACCTGCGCGCCGCCGACCTGCTCGGCGTGCACCCGCGCGACTGCGTGGCGATCGAGGATTCGCCGACCGGCACCCGTGCCGCCGCGGCCGCGGGCTGTGCGGTCCTCGTCGTCCCCTGTGAGATCCCGGTCTCGCGCGCCCCCGGCCTCGTCTTCCGCGACACGTTGGTCGGCCTCACCCTGACCGACCTGGAACAGACTCTCCGCACCTGACGCCCCTTCACATTTTCGGGTTGTCGTCCGGCACAAGACTGGTCGGTCCAATGGTGTTCCGAGCACCTGAAAACGCGCGGGAGTTACTGTGCTGCAACGCAAATGCGCGCAGATAGTAAGTGTGACCGCACTCACCGGCAACTTTTCCGAATCCCCGGGCGTGTCGTCGGGCGCTGCACCAAAATGACGCCATGGCTGCGACGGGTGTGTTGGACGAAATCGTCGACACCGCAAGGTATCCGCTCGAATCGCCGGACTCGGCGGGATGGCGGACGGCGGTCGACGCGGCGCGGGCCGACCTGGCCGAGAGCGGCTGCACGGTGCTGCGCGAGTTCATCCGGCCCGAGCTCGTCGAGACGCTGCGCGCGCAGGGCGAAGACATGGCGCCGCACGCGCACTACGAGGTCGAGCGGGTCAACGCCTACAACATCCCGCTGGATACCGAACTGCCCCAGGATCATCCGGGCCGCATCGTGCTGGAACGCGGCAACGCCTTCGTGCCGCGCGACCGCATCCCCGCCGACACGCTGATCCACCGGCTCTATACCAGTGCCGCGTTCCAGCGCTTCGTCGCGGACTGCTTCGATCTGCCCGAGTTGCACGAATACGCCGACCCGCTGGCCGGGCTGTGCCTGAACGTGGTCGCCCCCGGCATGTCGCACCCGTGGCACTTCGACACCAACGAGTTCACCGTCAGCATGCTCACCCAGCTGCCCGAAGTGGGCGGGGTCTTCGAGTACTGCCCAGGCATCCGCTCGCCGCACGCCGAGAACCTCGCCGACGTGCGCGACGTGCTGACCGGGTCCGGCGAGCGCCTGATCCGTAAGCTCGAGCTGCGCCCCGGCGACCTGCAACTGTTCCAAGGACGCTTCTCGCTGCACCGCGTGTCGCCGGTTTCCGGTGGCAGGCAACGACATTCGGCGATCTTCGCCTATACCGACCGGCCGGGTGTCATCGGCACCGTGGAGCGGACCCGCCAGCTGTTCGGTCGCGTTTTGCCCGAACACGTCGCCGAGGACCGCCTGGTTCGCGGCGACCGACTACTCGACTGAGCCCAGCTCGACCCGAGAGGAACACACGTGCCAGTACCCCTAGACACGACCGGGAAAGCCTCCTTCGACGACATCTACGACCGTCCCGATCCTCGCGAGTACTACGCACGGATGTCCGAGCTGGACTACCGCATACCCGAACTGGCGAAGCCGTTCTTCGAGCAGCAGATCCGGGAGTATCGCGCCTCCGCCCGCGTCGCGGCGCCGACCGTGCTGGACATCGGCTGCTCCTACGGCGTGACCGCGGCGCTGCTGCGCTTCGACACCGGCATCGGCGAGCTCGCCGCGCACTACCGCGACGCCGCGGACGCCGACCGCGACGGCCTGATCGCCCGCGATCGCGCCCGCCTCGCCGAGCACGATCATTACCACGACGTGCGCTTCGTGGGCATCGACGCCGCCCGCCCTGCGCTCGACTACGCGCTGGCCGCGGGATTGCTGCACGACACCGTGCACGCCGACCTCGAATCCGCCGATCCCACCGACGGACAGCGCGAGGTGCTCGCCGCCGCCGACATCGTGCTGTCGACCGGCTGCATCGGGTACGTCACCGAGAAGACTCTGCTGCGGATCGCCACCGCGCACCCGCGGCGCAGGCCGTGGATGGCGCACTTCGTGCTGCGCATGTTCGACTTCGATCCGATGGCCGAGGAACTCGCCGCGCTCGGCTACCGCACGGAGCGGGCGCCCGGTCTGTTCCAGCAGCGCAGGTTCGCCTCCGCCGACGAACAACAACGCGTGCTGAACACGCTGTCCGACAGGGGAATCGACACCAGAGACCGGGAAGCCGACGGCTGGCTGTACGCGCATCTCTACCTGTCGCGGCCCGGTCCCAAGGGCCGCGCCTGAAGGTTTCGCCCGAAAACACCGGCAGCCTCTTGTCGAAACTCGGCATCGTCGCCGAGGATCTGTAGTGGAGCGACGCACTCCACCCCCGCACGCACGGACGCTGTCTCGCCGTGCGCGTCTCACCCACCGCACCCGAACCCCGAGGACTCCGACTTGACCGACCGCACCTTCGCCGCCGAAGACCACCTGCCCCGGGTACCGCTGCCGACACTGGAGGACAGCTGCGCCAGGTTCCTGGAATGGTGCACCCCGCTGCTCAGCGACGACGAACTCGCCACCACCGAGGCGGCGGTCGCCGACCTGCTCCGGCCGGACGGTCCCGGCCGGACACTGCACGCGGCACTGGCGGAGTACGACGCCACCCCCGGTGTGGGCAGCTGGCTCGACCTGTTCTGGCCGTCGCGCTACCTCGGCCGACGTGATCGAATCGCGTTGAACGCCAACTTCTTCTTCCTCTTCCGCGACGACACGCCGCTGGCCGCGTCCACCGCGGCCGATCAGGTCGAGCGCGCGGCGGCCATCGTCTCGGCGGCCGTGGACTACAAGCTGGCCCTCGACGAGGAAGCCATCCCGCCGGTCACCCAGCGCGGGCAGCAACTGTCCATGTGGCAGAACAAGTACCTGTTCTCCGAGACCAGGATTCCCGGCGAACAGCAGGACACGGTGCGGGTGCCGTACAGCCCCGAGTGGCCAGGCCCCTCGCAGGAGCGGCACATCGTGGTGTTCTACCGCGGCAGCATGTTCCGGATGGACGTGATCGGCACGGGCGGCGCGCCGTACTCCCTCGACGATCTCGCCGACGGTCTGCGCGCGGTGCTCAAGGCCGGATCGCGCTCGGCGCGCACCGACACCGCCGTCGGGCACCTCACCACCAAGGCGCGCGCCGAATGGGCGGCGAGCCGGGCCGCGCTGCGCGCCGAACCCGCCAACGTCGCGGCGCTCGACACCATCGAAACGGCTCTGTTCTGTCTGTGCCTGGAGGACTTCACCCCCCGCGACGCCCTGCACGCCTGCGACCAGCTGCTGCACGGCGACAGCGCCAATCGCTGGTTCGACAAGGCGGTCTCGTTCATCGTCTTCGGCGACGGCCAGGCGGGCATCAACGTCGAGCACTGCGGACTGGACGGCACCACCATCCTGTCGTTCGTGGACGCGCTGCTGGAGACGCCCGCCGCCGAACACGCGCGGCGCTCGGGCGCCAAGGCGCAGGGGCTGCCCGCCGTGGAGCCGATCGAGTTCACCCTCGACGCCGCCCTGCGCACCGACATCGCGGCGGCGGGCGCGGCCTTCGCCGGCTACGCGGCCGAAAACGCCACGCAGACGGTCTCTTTCGAGGACTTCGGCACTGCGCGGGCCAAGCAGCTCGGCATCTCGCCGGACGCCTTCGCCCAGTTGAGCTACCAGCTCGCGCACCGGCGAAGCAAGGGCATCACCGGCGCCACCTACGAATCCATCGCGACCCGCCAGTACCGCAACGGCCGCACCGAGGCCATGCGGGTGGTGACCCCGGAGATGATCGCCTTCGTCGACACCATGCAGGATCCGGCCGCCGACACCGCCGCCCGGCTCGCGGCCGCGCGCACCGCCGCGGCCAAGCACGTCGAACGGGCCAAGCAGTGCCAGGCCGGTGAAGCGCCGGAACAGCACCTGTGGGAGCTGGAGTGGATCCAGCGCCGCCGCGGCGCGGAACTCGGTGTCACCGAACCGATTCCGCTCTACACCAGCCCCGGCTGGACGATCATGCGCGACGACTACCTCAGCACCAGCTCCGCGCCCTCGGTCAACATCCAGTACTTCGGCTTCGGCTCGACGAGCCCGCGCTGCATCGGCGTCGCCTACGTGCTGCTGCCCGACCGCTGGAACCTCTACCTGGCCACTCCGAAGGCGGTGGCCGACCAGATGTACGCGTTCGCCGATCACCTGCGCGAGGCGGTGCGCGAACTGGCGGAGCTGTTGGCGTCGGGGGAGTGACCGGCGTCGACCGGCCGCGCTGAGCTCCGCGTCCGCGCGATGAGGCCCAGCGTCCGCGCGATGAGCGCGCGGGCCGTCCCGGTCCCGTGGTGGACCGGGGCGGTAGCTGGGAACGCGCGTCTGAGAGAATGACCAGCCGTGAAGACTTTCGAAACCCTGTTCGCCGAGCTGCAGGATCGTGCCATCACCCGCCCCGAGGGTTCCGGCACCGTGGCCGCGCTGGACGCCGGTGTGCATGCCCAGGGTAAGAAGGTGCTCGAGGAGGCTGGCGAGGTCTGGCTCGCCGCCGAACACGAGAGCGACGAATCGCTGGCCGAGGAGATCTCGCAGCTGCTCTACTGGGTCCAGGTGCTCATGGTGGGCCGGGGACTGAAGCTCGACGACGTGTACCGACATCTGTGACGGTCGCGTCCATTCCGTAGTTTCGTTCCCCGCCGGAGCGGGTCAGGCCCGGAGGCGGTAGCGGAGCGTGACCACGGAGGGCCCCCGCTCAGGCCAAGTCGAACACCGAAAGGAAGCCCACCCCATGCTGCGCGTCGCAGTCCCCAACAAAGGCGCCCTGTCCGAATCCGCGACCTCCATCCTGGCCGAGGCCGGATACCGCAAGCGCACCGATTCCCGCGACCTGAGCGTCCTCGATCCCGCGAACCAGGTCGAGTTCTACTTCCTGCGTCCCAAGGACATCGCGGTCTACGTCGGTTCCGGTGAACTCGACCTCGGCATCACCGGCCGCGATCTCGCGTTGGACTCCGGCGCGCCGGTGCAGGAGCGGCTGGCGCTCGGTTTCGGCCGCTCGACCTTCCGCTACGCCGCCCCCGCGGGCCGGGAGTGGAAGGTCGAGGACCTGCACGACAAGCGCATCGCCACCTCCTACCCGAACCTGGTGCTCGCGGATCTGCGGCGTCGCGGCATCGAGGCCGAGGTGATCCGCCTCGACGGCGCGGTGGAGATCTCGATCCAGCTCGGCGTCGCCGACGCCATCGCCGACGTGGTCGGCTCGGGGCGCACGCTGCGCCAGCACAACCTGGTCGCCTTTGGCGAGACCCTCTGCGATTCGGAGGGCGTGCTCATCGAGGCGGTCGGCTCGGACCAGAACGATCGGGCCCGCAACCAGCTCATCGCCCGTGTCCAGGGCGTGGTGTTCGCTCAGCAGTACCTGATGCTGGACTACGACTGCCCGAAGGAGCTGCTCGAGCAGGCCGTGCGGATCACGCCGGGCCTGGAATCGCCGACCGTCTCCCCGCTCGCCGACGCCGACTGGGTCGCGGTGCGGGCGCTGGTGCCGCGCGGCAAGGGCAACGCGGTGATGGACGAGCTGGCCGACCTCGGCGCCAAGGCCATCCTGGCCACCGACATCCGCTCCTGCCGCGCCTTCTGACGGCTGGACGCCGACCCCGCGCCACCGGCGTGCTCGGAAACGCGGTGCCGCAAGCGATTCCGCGTCCGACGGTGGTCCGGATCGGGGCGCGCGGTCTCCGGCCGCACTGTCAGTCGGCGACGGCCTCGGCCAGCGTCTCGTCCGGCGACTCGCCGTCGTTCTCCGGCCAGCCGGGGTACGGCGGCGGGGTGCCGCCGAACTCCGGGCACAGCGGTTTGTAGTCGCAGTAGTCGCACAGCCAGCTGGTGGTCGGCGGGAACTCCCCGGTGCGGCCTGCCTCGCGCACGGCCGTCCACAGCGCGGACAGGGTGCGCTCGAAGCGGCCCAGCTCCTCGGCGTCGGGCGCGTAGGTGAGGATCTGCCGGTCGGCCAGGTAGATCAGGCGCAGCTGGGCGGGCAGCACGCCGCGGGTGCGCAGCACCACCAGCGCGTAGAACTTCAGCTGGAACAGCGCCTTGGTCTCCTGCGCGAGACCGGGCGCGCGGCCGGTCTTGTAGTCGACCACCCGCAGCTCACCGGTCGGGGCCACGTCGATCCGGTCGACGTATCCGCGCAGCAGCACCCCGTCGTCCAGTTCGACCTCCACCCGCGCCTCGCGCGACTCCGGCTCGAACCGGGTCGGGTCCTCCAGCTGGTAGTAGCTCTCGACCAGCGCGCGGACCTCGTCGAGGAACGGCCCGAGCCCGTCGGCCTCGATCGGCTCCGCCACCTCCGGCTGCGCCGCGAGCACCCGCGCCCAGGCCGGCTCCACCAGCGCGTCGGCCCGCTCGGGTCCGCGCTCCGCCGCGGGCAGTCCGTACAGGTCCTCCAGCACCGCGTGCACCACCGTGCCGCGCACCGCGTGGCGCGAGGGCGGCTCCGGGATCCGGTCGATCGCACGGAAGCGGTACTTCAGCGGGCACTGCTTGAAATCCATTGCCCGCGAAGGCGACAGCGCGGGCCTGCGGCGTGCTTCGGCGGGCGCGGGCGGCCCGGCGGAGGCGGCGTCGGCAGGGGGCGTGGACACGGGCGCTGGCATACCTGGCAGGCTATCCGGCGGCACCGACACGCCGGTGCCGAACCGCGACGACAGCGCGACGACGAGCAGCGAACGGAGATTCATGACGGCCAGACGGACCGGGCCATTCACCACCGGGGACCGGGTGCAGCTGACCGATGCCAAGGGACGCCTCTACACGGTGATCTTGGAGCCGGGCAAGGAGTTCCACACCCACCGGGGCGGGATCAAGCACGACGATCTGATCGGCGCCGACGAAGGCAGCCTCGTGCACTCCACCAACGGCACCCCGTACCTCGCGCTGCGGCCGCTGCTCGTCGACTACGTGCTGTCCATGCCGCGAGGCGCCGCCGTGATCTACCCGAAGGACGCCGCGCAGATCGTGCACGAGGGCGATGTGTTCCCCGGCGCGCGCGTTCTGGAGGCAGGCGCTGGCTCCGGCGCGCTGACGTGTTCGCTGTTGCGCGCGGTTGGCCCGGAGGGCGAAGTCGTGTCCTACGAGATCCGCGATGACCACGCCGAGCACGCCGTCCGCAATGTCGAACGGTTCTTCGGCGAACGTCCAGCTAACTGGAGTCTCACCGTCGGCGACGTCGCCGACTACACCGGCGACCCGGTGGACCGGGTGGTGCTCGACATGCTGGCGCCGTGGGACGCGCTGCCCGCGGTGTCCAAGGCGCTGGTGCCCGGCGGCGTCCTCATCGTCTACGTCGCGACCGTCACCCAGTTGTCCAAGGTGGTCGAGGCGCTACGCGAGCAGGAATGCTGGACCGAGCCGCGGTCCTGGGAGTCGATGGTCCGCGGCTGGCACGTCGTCGGCCTCGCCGTGCGCCCCGAACACCGCATGCAGGGCCACACGGCGTTCCTGGTGAGCGCGCGCAGGCTGGCCGAGGGAGTGGTCACCCCCAAGCCGCAACGCCGCCCCTCGAAGGGCTGAGGCGTCGCGACGCCCGCGCTGCCGTACGCGGTCCATCGAAGGACCGCGTACGGCCGGAGTGAAGGCGGCGGTACGGTCAGGGCGTGCAGGGCGCCTGCGCGAAGCCGAGCAGGGTGCAGGCGGTGGCGTCCGAGAGCTTCCACTTGCCGTCGACGTGCTGCCAGGTCATCGGCATCGCGGGGGCCGAGCCGTGCGGCGAGGTGATGACGACCTGCGCGGTCGCGGTCTCGCCCTCGGTCTTGACGTCGGTCACCGCGAAGGTGAGCTGGCCGTAGCCCGCGAGCAGCTGGTTCATCTGGTCGATGTTGGCGGTGCGCTTCTCGCCGTCCACGATGACCGCGGTCTTCTCGGCCGTCGGCTTGCTCGGGTCGGCGACCAGCGCCAGGGTGGCCTGCAGTTCCTCGGCCTTGGGCGCGTCCGCGCCCGCGTGGTCGTGGCCGCCCGCGGCGCCGGTGGTCGCGGCCGCGGTGGTGGCCACCGCCGAGGTGGTGGTCGCGGCGGTGTCGGACGAGTCGTCCGAGCCGCAGGCGGTCAGCCCGACCGTAACGGCGAGGGCCGCCGCGGCGGTAGCCACGGAAACACGCAGGGTCTTGGCGGGAAGGAGCATTCTCTAGCAACCTTTCGGCTTGGGCGTCGAGGAACCTCGCGCCTTGTCGGGTTAGGGCAGGCTAACATGGTTGCTCGGCCGCCGATCGCAGCGCAGATGTGATCACGACGAAACCATGTCGGAAAGCGAGAACGGTTCGCGCCCGGTAGCGTTGATAGACCGGGACTGGGAGGAGCAGCACATGAGCCCCATCGAGAATTCGGATTCGGCGGCCTGGAGAGAGCTCGAGGCGATACGCGCCGAGGCGGCTGCACTCCGAAGGCAACTCGCCGATTCGCCGGATCGCACACGGGAATTGGAAGCCCGCATCGATTCGCTGACCATTCGCAACACGAAGCTGATGGACACACTCAAGGAGGCGCGCCAGCAACTGGTCGCGCTGCGCGAGGAGGTCGATCGGCTGGGTCAGCCGCCGAGCGGATACGGCGTTCTGATCGGCGTGTACGACGATCAGACGGTCGACGTGTTCACTTCGGGTCGCAAGATGCGGTTGACGTGTTCACCGAACATCGACACCTCGACCCTCGAGTACGGCCAGACCGTGCGTCTCAACGAGGCGCTGACGGTGGTCGAGGCGAGCTCGTTCGATTCGGTCGGTGAGATCGGCACCTTGCGCGAGATCCTCGACGACGGTCGCCGCGCGCTGGTCGTCGGCCACGCCGACGAGGAGCGGGTGGTCTGGCTGGCGGGTCCGCTGGCCAAGGTGGCCGAGGTCGACGATCTCGACGATCCCGATGCGCCCATTCGCAAGCTGCGGCCCGGTGATTCCCTGCTGGTCGACACCAAGGCGGGCTTCGCCTTCGAGCGGATCCCCAAGGCCGAGGTGGAAGACCTCGTGCTCGAGGAAGTCCCGGACGTCGACTACAACGACATCGGTGGTCTCGGACGCCAGATCGAGCAGATCCGCGACGCGGTGGAATTGCCGTTCCTGCACAAGGATCTGTTCCGGGAGTACGCGCTGCGCCCGCCCAAGGGCGTGCTGCTCTACGGTCCGCCCGGTTGCGGTAAGACGCTGATCGCCAAGGCGGTGGCCAACTCGCTGGCCAAGAAGATCGCCGAGGCGCGCGGTGAGGACGCCAAGGAAGCCAAGTCGTTCTTCCTGAACATCAAGGGTCCCGAGCTGCTCAACAAGTTCGTCGGCGAGACCGAGCGCCACATCCGGATCATCTTCCAGCGGGCGCGCGAGAAGGCCTCCGAGGGCACGCCGGTGATCGTGTTCTTCGACGAGATGGACTCGATCTTCCGCACCCGCGGCTCGGGTGTCTCCTCCGATGTGGAGACAACCGTTGTGCCGCAGCTGCTTTCGGAGATCGACGGTGTCGAGGGCCTGGAGAACGTCATCGTCATCGGCGCCTCCAACCGCGAGGACATGATCGACCCCGCGATCCTGCGGCCGGGCCGCCTGGACGTCAAGATCAAGATCGAGCGGCCGGACGCCGAATCGGCGCAGGACATCTTCTCCAAGTACCTGACCGAGGAGTTGCCGCTGCACGCCGACGATCTCGAGGAGTTCGGCGGCGACAAGGGCGCCTGCATCCGCGCGATGATCGAACGGGTCGTCGACCGGATGTACGCCGAGAGCGAGGACAACCGCTTCCTGGAGGTCACCTACGCCAACGGTGACAAGGAAGTCCTGTACTTCAAGGACTTCAACTCCGGCGCCATGATCCAGAACATCGTGGACCGCTCCAAGAAGTACGCCATCAAGGCGGTGCTCGACACCGGCAACCCGGGTCTGCGCATCCAGCATCTCTACGATTCGATCGTGGACGAGTTCTCCGAGAACGAGGACCTGCCCAACACCACGAATCCCGATGACTGGGCCCGCATCTCGGGTAAGAAGGGCGAGCGCATCGTGTACATCCGCACCCTGGTGACGGGCAAGAACGCCAGCGCCAGCCGTGCGATCGACACGGAGTCGAATACGGGTCAGTACCTGTAGGTGTGAGTTCGGTGTGGGCCGCGTCTCCGATGGGTGGCGCGGCCCTCGCCGTGTTCGGGCGAGCGCATCGTCTACATCCGGCTGCGCTGGATGCACGGGCAAGAACGCCAGTGCCAGCCGTGCGATCGACACGGAGTCGAATACGGGTCAGTACCTGTAGGTGTGAGTTCGGTGTGGGCCGCGTCTCCGATGGGTGGCGCGGCCCTCGCCGTGTCTGGCCACCGGGCTCCGCATCCCACTCAGTGGAATGTGACGCAACCCACTGGACGCTTGTCTGGGAATCTAACGCCAGCTAGAGGCCCTGTTTCGGTATCCGCGCCGCACCTCGCCGGTACTTTGTGGACCGAAAACGCCTCCGGCAAGCATCTGAATCATTCATGCTTCAGATTAACGGAGCGCCGACCGTGCGCGCCGCATCGAGATGAGGAGCACCCCATGTCCGGATCTGCGTCGGATTTCCTGGCCGAAGTTCTGATCAAGACCATCCAGCAGCTGCTCGGTTCGGGCAGCGCGAGCTGAGCGAACCGCCGCGTCGAAGGGCCGAGCCGCCTTGGTGGCTCGGCCCTTCGACTGTGTGAGCGGGAATCGACCGCTGGTGGCGCGACGCCCCGATCTGAGCGAAGCGCTCAGTTGACCTGTCGCGCGTCGGCGTCCCAATACTTCTGCCGCAGATCGCGTTTGAGGATCTTCCCGGCGCCCGACACCGGCAGCGCGTCCACGATCTCGATACTGCGCGGCGCCTTGTACCCGGCGATCAGCTCCTTGGCGTGGCCGCGGATCTCCTCCGTAGTCACCTGCTGTCCCGGCTTGCAGACGATGACCGCGTGTACCCGCTCGCCCCATTCGGCGTCCGGCACGCCGATGACCGCCACCGCGGCGACCGCCGGGTGCGCGGCGACGGCGTTCTCCACCTCGGCGGAGTACACGTTCTCCCCGCCGGAGACGATCATGTCCTTGATCCGGTCCACGATGTAGACGTAGCCGTCCTCGTCCATGTAGCCGCCGTCGCCGGTGTGCATCCAGCCGTCCCGCACGGCCTCCGCGGTCTCGGCGGGCTTGTTCCAGTAGCCGAGCATCACGTGGCCGCCGCGCACCGTCACCTCGCCGACGGTGCCGCGCGGCACCTCCGCGCCGTCGGCATCCACGATCCGGATCTCGCTGTGCGGCGCGGCCCGTCCCGCCGAGCGCAACCGACCGGCCAGGTGATCCGCCGGACCGAGCAAGGTGGCGATCGGCGCGACTTCGGTCATGCCGTAGGCCTGGGCGAAACCGGCGTTGCCGAAGGCGGCCATCGCGCGCTCGAGCACCGCCTGCGAGATCGGCGACGCGCCGTACATGATGTGTTCGACGCTGGACAGGTCGAACTCGGCCGCGCGCGGATGGTCGACGAGCATCTGGATCATCACCGGCACCAGTACGGAAGAACTCACCTTGTGCTGCTGAATCGCGGTCAGGGTTGCCACCGGGTCGAACGCCGGGATCATCACGTGGGTGCCGCCCAGCATCAGCACGCCCTGCCACCCGGCCAGATCGGCGAGGTGGAACATCGGCGCCGCGTGCAGGAAGACCGCGCCGGGAGCCATCAGATACCCGGTGGCGACGCCGCCGAGCGCGGAGGTCAGCAGATTGGCGTGGCTGAGCACCACGCCCTTGGGGAATCCGGTGGTGCCGCCGGTGTAGAAGATGCCCGCGGGCGCGTCGCCGCCGCGGCGCGCGTCCGGGATCGGTGCGGCGTCCGCGAGGATCCGTTCGTAGTCGAGCGCGCCTTCGGGAGTCGGGCCGTCGCCACAGTGGATCACCGCGCGGAGTTCGGGATACTGCGCCCGCAGCGCCGGAACCATCGGGGCGAACGCGTCGTCGACGAAGAGCACCCGGCTATCGGAATCGGCGAGGGAGTAGGCGATTTCGGCGGGACTCCACCGGATGTTCACCGGGTTGAGGACGGCGTCCGCCCACGGCACCGCGAGCAGGTACTCGTGGTAGCGGTCGGAATTCAACGACAGCATCGCCACCCGGTCACCCGCGCCGACGCCCAGACCGCGCAGCGCGCCCGCCAGTCGGGCAACCCGGTCGAGCACCTCCCGGTTGGTTCGGGTGCGGGAACCGCAGATGGTCATCAGGCCGTCGGGATTGTGCTGGGCGGCGCGGTGCAGGCCCTGAGTCAGATACATCGTCGATTCCTCGTCGAACGGCGGTGGTCGGTCTCGACGAGTATTCGGCGGGGAGTGTGATCTGCGCCATGGAAAGCGTGTCGAACTATCGGTCGCCGGCTTGTTGCTTTCTCCAAACGCCCGCCCGTAGGCTCGCTCCACCATGAGCAGCCGCCCGACCTCCGCCGAACGCTTGGTGGTCGCGCGCGTGCGGCAGCGCGCGCCCGAACTCGTCGACCGCGTCGTCGCGCGAGCAAGGGCGGAGATGGCGGCCTACGCGTCGCTGCCCGCCGCGACCATCGCCGCGTCCACCTCCTCGGTCGTCGTCCGCCTGCTCGACGCGCTGCACGACGGCCATCCGCTCACCTCGGGGGATCTCGCCGCGGTGCGTGAGTTCGGCGAAACCCGTGCCCGCCAAGGTATTTCGCTGGCCGACATCCAGAACGGATGGCGCATCGCGGTCCGCGAGATCTTCGCCGAGCTGACCGATGCGGCCGCCGTGACCGGCGTCGCGGATCGCACGCTGCTGCGCTTGACCCCCGCGCTGCTCGACCTCGTCGACGCCGCCGTCGTCCCGTACAGCGGCGGGCACCGCGACGTGGAGATCGCCGCGGCACGGCACGACGAACAGTTCCGCGCCGAGTTCACCAGGGCCGCGCTCCTCGGCACCCTCGGTCCAGGGGACCTGCGAATCCGCGCGCAGCAACTCGGCGTCGATCCCGAAGCCGAGTACCGCGCGTACCGCGCCAGAGCGGAAACACCGCTCGATTCCGCCCCGTCGCTCCCCACGAGGGGGTTCGTGACCACGGTCGACGGCGACATCGCCGGGTTTGTGGAAAAGTCCAGAAGCCCGGTGGTGGGCGGCGTCGTCGGGCTCGGTCCGCCGACCCGGCTCGAGGACTTGGCGCGCTCGTTCCGTTTGGCCGGTCGAGTGCTGACGACGGCGCAAATGTTCGGCCGCACCGGAACCGTCGACCTGGACAGCGTCGGCGTGCTGCCCGCGATCGCCGCCGACACCGATCTCGGCGCGGAACTCGTCCGGCGCTACCTGGCGTCCCTCGGCGGCGGCGAATCCGCGCGCACGATCATCGACACCGTCGAGTCCTACCTCGACACCGGCCTGCGCGTCGAGGCCACCGCCGAGCGACTCGTGGTGCACCCCAACACCGTTCGCTATCGACTGAGCCGCTTCGAGGAACTCACCGGCGCGGACCTGCGCGCCGCGCACACGGCGCTGGAAGTCTGGTGGGCAGTCCAATTCCGCAAGACCCAACACCCGGGGTAGCGCCGCTCGTCACGCGGGTGAGACTTTCGCCGCGCGGGCTTTCCTCCCGTGCCTTTCCACCGATACGGTCGACTCCGGTGGATGACGGTTCGAGAGGAGATCCGCATGGGTTCAACGGCTTTCGCCGTTTTCCTGCCGCTGGCGCTGGCCTTGGTGATGTTCGGGCTCGGCCTGACCCTCACCGTCGACGATTTCGCCAGGGTGCTGCGCTATCCCGCCGCGGCGGCGATCGCGCTGGTCTGCCAGATGGTGCTGCTGCCCGCCGCGTGCTTCGGGCTCATCCTGCTGTTCGGCGTGGAAGGCGCGCTCGCGGTGGGGATGATGTTGCTCGCCGCCTCGCCAGGCGGACCGTCGGCGAACCTGTTCAGCCACATCGCCGGTGGGCACGTCGCGCTGAACATCGCGCTCACGGCGGTGAATTCGGTGCTGGCGGTGTTCACCATGCCGCTGGTCGTCGCGCTGTCCTACGCGGTGTTCCTGGACGGCGAGGGGTCGATCGGGTTGCGGCCGGACAAATTCGCGCAGGTCTTCGCGATCGTGCTGGTGCCGGTCGCGGTCGGGATGTGGGTGCACCGGCGATTCACCGACTGGGCACGGCGGATGCGCGGGGCGGTCAAGGTGCTGTCGATCGTGGTGCTCGCGCTGGTGGTCGCGGCCGCCGTGGCGAAGAACTTCGAGACGCTCACCGAGCATCTCGGCGAGCTGGCCGCGCTGTGCCTGGTGTTCGCGGTGCTCAGCCTGACGGTCGGGTACCTGGCGCCGCGGCTGTTCGGCGTGGAGGAGGACCAGGCCGTCGCCTCGGCGATGGAGATCGGCATCCACAACGGCGCGATCGCCATCGCCGTGGCGGTCTCCGTGTTGCACAACGACACGATGGCCGTGCCGGGCGCGGTGTACGGCGTGCTGATGAACATCCCGGCCGCCGCCGCGGCCTACCTCCTCGCGCGCCGCCGCAAGTCAGCGCAGGTGACAGCCGCGGTCTGAGCCCTGCTGTCCGGCTCATGCCGATTCGCCGTGGACTACGCCGAAATGTTGATCTCGACTCGCCCCGAGGGTGGATGGGCGAGCGGGTGTTTCCCGTTAGATTCGACCCGGTCGGAGTCCGAATCGTCGAGGAGCGGCGTGATCGAAACGGTGGAGCGTCAGCAGCGGAACCTCGCGGAGGCGGATCGTCCTCCGGTGGCGTCCACGGGCATCGCCGTCGTCGCGGGCATTTCCCTTGCGGTGTTGCTGTTCTCGGCGAGCCGCTACGACTACTTCGGCGACGAGTTGTACTTCCTCGCCGCGGGGCGCCACCCGTCCTTCGGCTACGCCGATCAGGGTCCGGTGCTTCCGATGCTGGCTCGGCTGATGGACACCCTCGCCCCCGGCTCGTTCTTCGCGCTCCGGCTGCCCTCGGTCGCGCTGACCACGCTGGCCGTGGTGCTCACCGCGCTGCTCGCCAGGGAATTCGGCGGCGAACGCCGCGCCCAGTTGCTCGCGGCCATCGCCTACGCGACCTCGCCGTTCCTGCTGTTGCAGGGCAAAATGCTCACCACCAACGCGATCGACACCGTGCTGTGGGTGATCGTCACCTGGCTCGTGGTGCGCTGGGTGCGCACCCGCCGCGACGCACTTCTGCTGTGCGCCGCGGTCGTGACGGCGGTGGACATGCAGGTGAAGTGGCTGATCCCGTTCTTCTGGATCGCGATCGCGGTGACGTCGCTGGCCCTCGGTCCGCGCGAGCTGGTGCGGCGACCGCTGCTGTGGCTCGGCGGTGCGATCGTCGTGCTGGCCACGGTGCCGACGCTGATCTGGCAGGCGGGCAACGGCTGGCCGCAGCTGCGCATGGGGGAGGTGATCAGCGGCGAGCAGGGCGTTCTCGGCGGGCGACTGATGTTCGTGCCGCTCGCGCTGCTCACCGCGGGTCTGCTCGGCGCGGTCGTGCTGGTGTACGGCGTGTGGGCGCTGCTGCGCAATCCCGCGCTGCGCCCGTATCGCTTCCTCGGCGCGACGCTGCTTGTGCTGGTCGCGATCTTCCTGGTGATGGGCGGGCGCATCTACTACATGGCGGGCATGTACGCGGTGGTGCTCGCCGCGGGCGCGGTCGGGTTGGTCGACCTGACCGCCGGACTGCGCCCGTCGCCGCGCAGGCTGGCCGCCGCGGGCGGGGTGGCGGTGGTGCTGTGTTCCACGGCTCTCGTCCTGTGGTCGACGCCGTGGCAGCACCCCGACCACATCGCGCCACCCGCCGACGACGCCGAGGCCGCGATCAACATCGGCGTCTACGGCGAATTCGGCTGGCCCGAGCTGACCGCCGCCGTCACCGAGGCCTACGCCGCGCTCGCCCCGGCCGAACGCGCGACCACCGTCGTGCTCACCGACACCTACTGGCAGGCCAGCGCACTCGATCAGTTCGCGCGCGACGAACTGCCGCCGATCTACAGCCCGAGCCGCGGCTACGGCTACTTCGGCAGGCCGGACGAGCGGACGGGCACCGTGCTCGCGGTCGGCGTGCCCGAGAGCTTCCTGCGCTGGAACTTCGACAGCGTGGAACCAGTCGGCAAGGTGGACAGCAGGCTCGGCTTTCCCGGCAACACCCAGGACGTCACCGTGTGGGCGTGCACCGGGTCGCGCCATCCGTGGGCCGAGACCTGGCCGGACTTGATGCACCTGTAGCGCGGCGTGGTTATCTGAAGGCATGACATCAGGGCAAACCGAGATCTGGCACAACCCGCGGTGCTCGAAGAGCCGCACCGCGACGGCGCACCTCGACGAGACGGGCGTTGCCTACTCCGTGCGCCGCTACCTGGACGACCCGCCGACCGCGGACGAGTTGCGCGAGGTGTTGCGACGGCTCGACGCGCAACCGTGGGACATCACCCGCACCGGCGAGCAGATCGCCAAGGACCTCGGCATGGCCGGCTGGGGCCGCACGCCCGCCGACCGCGACCGGTGGATCGAGGCGCTGGCCGCCAACCCGCAGCTGATCCAGCGTCCCATCGTGCTGACGGCGAACGGCGGCGCGGTGGTCGCCCGCACCGAGGACGCCCTGCGCACCCTCGGCTGAACCGGCGCGCGAAAACCGGACTCCCCGGGCGGTATTCGTCGATCCCTACCGCCGCGCGCAGGCGGTAGGGTCGGCACTATGAAGGTTCAACTGCGCCACAACCCCGCCTCCACCGTCGCGCGGTGCTTCCTCGCGGGTGGCGAGCCGATGCGGGTCGAGAGCGGCGCCATGGTCGCCCATTCGGCGGGAATCACGTTGCAGGCCAAGGCCGAGGGCGGCATCTTGGCCGGTCTCAAGCGCTCGGTACTCGCCGGGGAGTCGTTCTTCGTCTCCACCTTCACCGCCCCGCAGCAGGGCGGCTGGGTCGACGTCGCGCCCGCGCTGCCCGGCGACATGCTGAACCTGCAGATCACCCCGGACCGGCCGTTCTTCATCAGCCGCGGCGGCTGGATCGCCAACTCGCACGGCGTGCAGGTGGAGAGCAAGTGGGGCGGCTTCGCGAACCTGTTCGGCGGCGAGGGCGGTTTCGGTCTGCGCGCGCACGGCGACGGCGAGATCGTGGTCGGCGTCTTCGGCGCGATCGACGTGATCGACCTGCAGCCCGGCGAACCGATCACCATCGACACCGGGCACGTGGTCGCCTACGACCTGGCCATGAACTTCACCATCCGCCGCGCCGTCTCCGGCCGCTCCATCCAGTCGCTGAAGTCGGGCGAGGGATTCGTCTTCGACTTCGTCGGACCGGGGCGGGTGCTGCTGCAGACGCGTAACCCCGGCGCGTTCCTGTCCTGGGCCAGCACCGGCGCCTCGTCGAGCTGACCGAGGCGAGTGTCGCACGGCGAGGTTTTCCCTCCGAGCCCGTCACGTCGGGGTAACCTCCCGGACACCCGGGTCCGTGATGCTGGCCCCTTCATTCGATGAACAACACGAAGGATGCCTTTCATGGAGCTGCTCGAAGTCGTCGCCAACATCTTCCAGACCTTCTTGGCCCTGGGCAGCGGCAGCGCGGCGTAAACGAATCAGGCCAGGAGATCGCCGACAAGCACCCGGGTGTCCGGCACGAACGGCCAGTCCGGGTCGGCGAGGTGGGCGCGCAATTCCGCGTCGGTCCACCACCAGCCCTCGGCGATCTCCTCGGGCTGATGACGGATGGGTCCGTCGTAACGCAGCTCGTAGGCGAACAGATGGCAGCGCATCGGCCTGCCCTCCCATTCCCCGTCCCACGACGCGCTCGCCATCGGCAGCGGCGGCGTCGCGTCCGGGCCGAGCACGATGCCGAGCTCTTCGGCGAGTTCCCGGATCGCGGTCCGCGCCGGATCCTCACCCGGCGCGACGACACCGCCCGCGAGGCAGTCGTGCATTCCGGCGAACACCATCTTCGTGTCGGTGCGGCGGTGCACGTAGACCCGCTCGCCGTCCATCGACCGCACCAACACCCCCGAACTGGCGTGCCACAGCCCCTCGCGATAGACCTCGGCCCGATCGGCCGCGCCGACCTCTCGCCCCTGCCGGTCGTAGACCGCGATCACCTCGTTCGGCTGCGCTGACACCGCTCGAGGGTAGCCTGAGTGGTGCACGCGACCTGGAGAGAGGACCGTCCGATGGTGCTTCCGCGCGCAGTGGCGAGATTCAACCGGCACGTGACCAATCCGATGGCCGGACTGATCGCGGGCACGGTGCCGCCGTTCGGCGTCGTCGTGCACAAGGGGCGAAAATCCGGGCGCGCCTATCGAACTCCGGTGTGGGTGTTCGAGGACGACGGCGTCTACCGCATCGCGCTGACCTACGGTCGCGACGCGGAGTGGGTGAAGAACGTCGTCGCCGCGGGCGGTTTCCAGCTCGAGGCGCGGGGCCGCACCCTCGAACTCACGGATCCGGTGGTGCTGGAGGACCGGTCCGCGGGCTGGGCGCCGATCGGTATCCGGCAGGTGCTCCGGAGCATCGCCGCCAAGTACTACCTGCAGGCCGGTCCTGTCGGCTGATCGTGGGTCAGCGGCGGCCGCGGCGTGATTTCAATGCCCCGCCGGGCTGCGGTTTCGCCGTCTGCACCGGCTTCGCGCCTGGCTTCGGTTTCGCGCCCGGCCGTGGGGCGTTCTTCGTCTCGGACGTAGCCGAGGCCATTGCGGCGGACGGGCTTTCGGCGTCGATCCACCGGTAGGTGAAGTACTGCTGGGCCAGCGTCCACGCGTTGTTCGACACCCAGTACAACAGGATCACGACAGGAAGCACCGCGCCGCCGATCAGCACGCCCAGGGGAAATACCCACAGCGTCAACGTGTTCAGCATCGGGATCTGCGCCGCGGCCGGGTCCTGGCGGGCGATCGAGGCCCGCGCCGTGAAATGCGTCGCGAGGGCCGCCAGCACCATCAGGGTGCCGGCGACCGCGCCGATCGAAACGCTCGGTTGCCCGGCCAGGATGGCCGACAGCGGTGCCCCGAAGAGCTTGGCCTGCAGGAACGACTGCACGTCGGCGGCGTCGAAGACGTAGTTCGGTGTCTGCGCGTTCTGTTCGGGCGTCATCGGCGTCGGCGTCGCCTGGAAGGGCAGATGGCCCAGCGTGCCGGTGCGGTCGAACGACCGCAGCACGTGGAACAGCGCGAGGAACACCAGCCCCTGGCCGAGCATCGGAAGGCAGCCCGCCAGCACACTCACACCGTGTTGCCGTTGCAGTTTCTGGATTTCGGCGACCTGTCGTGGCCGGTCGTCGGGATAGCGCTTGCGCAGCGCCTCGATCTCGGGTTGCAGGCGCTTTACGACGGCCTGAGTTCGGACCTGTTTCAGGAAGAGGGGATACATGGCCGCGCGGAGGGTGGCGACGAGGAACACCACGGCCAGCACCCAGGCCAGACCGCTGCCGGGCCCGAGCAGTGCGGCGAACGCGGTGTGCCAGAGCCAGAGCACGGCGGAGACAGGGTAGTAGACGACATCGAGCATGGGGGAACACCTGATTCGGTGAGACGTGCGCGCACGCACGGAAACGGGAGGTGGTCACGGCGAAGGGCCGACCACACCCGCGCCGTGGCGCGGGCCGTCGATCAGCCCGTGACCGGTCCCGGAGCTCGCGGCCGCGGACGGCCCGCCGTGTCGGGATTGCTCTGGCGCAGATACGAACCGCGCCTGCGGCGCTGCGCGGACGGCGGCGGTCCGCAGCGCGGGACGACGACCGGCGCGACCGCCGCGCCGCGGAGTGCCACCATCGCGAACACCGCGGCGGCGAGCACGCCGAGCGCGGCCAGCGAGGCGTGCTCGGGCAGGGGCGTGGCCAGCAGCGCGAACGCGGACGCCAGGCAGGTGAATACCGCGAACGCCGTCAGCTGAACCCGCGAGAACATGGGATCGAGCGTACCTGGCGCCGTCGGGTCAGGCTCCGTCGCCGAGATCCCACTGTTCGGCGCGGTGCAGGGCGGCGGGCGTCAGTCCGAAGGTGCGACGACAGGTGCGAGTGAGCTGGGTGCTGTCGTCGAAACCGGCGGCGTGCGCGGCGGCGGCGAGGTCGTCGCCGGAACGGAACCGGCCGATCGCCACCCGCAGCCGCAACCACAGCATGTAGGGACGCAACGGCATTCCGACCTGCTCGGCGAACAGGTGCGAGAGCCGGGCGGGGGAGAGCCCGACCCGCTTCGCCACGTCGGAACCGCGGATCGAATGATCCGGGACCAGGCTCGGCAGCAGCCGCAGTGCCTCGGTCACCGCTCCGTGCCGCTGCGCACCGTTGGCAGCCGTTGGGGCGCCGCGCAATTCGCGCACGATGGCGGCGACCTGCTCGGCGATCGGCGCACCGGCGAGCGTCGCGGGCAGCGCCTGCTGATCGTCGGCCCAGCCGCCCGCGTGCGCGCGACGATCGGCGGCGGCGCCCGCCGCGGTCTCTGGATCGAGGTAGAGCGCGGCGCCTTCGGCGACGGTCTCGATCCGGTGCGGCGCGTCGGCGGGCACGATGATCGTGGTGCCGCGGTGGCGCACCCCGCCCGCGTCCATCACCGTGATCGGCGTGCGGGCGGCGAGCACTTGGACGGTGTGGTGGGCGTGCAGCGCGGTCGGGCGGATCGCGCCGCCGAAGGCGAGAATCCCGGGCCGCAGCAAAGCCGTTGCCCGCCGGTCGGATTCGTCGGGCGTTTCGGTGACCAGAGCCTTCTCCATCGGACGCTCCCGGCAGGTGACGCATGGATCCGGGTTTCGGATCCATCGCCGAGACTATCCGGGTCGCACGGCGGCGGTGAGCGTTTCGGTCAGGTGATCCAGGAATTCACCCACGATCGGTCGCGGGGTCACAGCTCGAACGCCGCGCCGGTTCGCCAGGAACCCGGCGCGGCGTTCGCGGGTCGATCTAGTCGAACGCGCCGGCGGGCGCCAGCGGGACGACCAGGCTGGACGGCCCGTTCGCGTCCCGGTGGATGCGCTGCGACGAGCCGATCAGCCGGGGTAGATCGGTGGGCACCGGGATCGTGGAGGGGAAGGTGCCGCTGGTGATCCGCACGCGCAGCGCGTGTCCCGGCTCGAGCCGATGGAACGCCGGGCGCAGTTTGATCTCCATCCGGGTCACCTCGCCGGGGACGAGCAGTCGCTCGGCCTCCTTGCGCACCACGTGCTCGGGCCCGTAGACGGCGCCGTCCGCCGCCCGCCAGGTCTTCGCCTCGTCGAGGACGCGCATGCTGGCCAGCTGCGAGCCGCCGGTGATGTTCACCGAGGTGCCGTCCGGCGCCACATCGTCGAGCCACACCTGGAAGGCCGCGTCGGTACTGGTCGACGAGGCGAACAGGGTGAGACTGCTCGGGCCCGCCAGCACCGTCGGTTCGGTCACCGGATCCATCGCGTACACGCGCCCCGCGGTCGGGCCCTGCACCCATTCGGTACACGGGTTGTAGGCGTTGAAGATCCGGAAGACGAAGTCGAGCAGCCCGCCGGAGTACTGGCCCAGGGTCTGCCGGTTGCAGATGTTGTCCAAGCCGGTGTAGTCGAGCTGGTCGGCGGCGTCCGCGATCGTGGGCTGCTCGGCCACGAGTCGGTCGCCGTCGAAGTAGCGGCGCTGAATCTCGGCATGCTCGAACGGGTATCGCGAGGTCGCGACGGCATTGTTGTTCGCGTCGATGACGTGCAGCGTGCGCTCGGTCTCGTCGACGCCGTTGTCGATGCCCTTGAGGAAGCGGTCGAACCAGGCCAGCGTGATCATGTCGGTGTCCAGCCGCGAGCCGGGCCCGAAGCCGAGGCCGACGTGGTACCAGGGGCCCATCAGCAGCTGGAACCGCCCGTCGGTCGGCTGTCCCGGCGCCATCGGCGCGAACTGGTCGCGCCCGGCCGCCAGGTTCTGCAACTGGGAGTAGTTGCGCCACGGCCCTTCCTGGTACAGATCCCACAGGCCGCCGACCTGGTACATGGCGATGTCGTTGTCCACCAACGCTTTCAGTTCGGTCTCGAACCGGCGCTCCTGCCACCACGCGCCGTCGTAGGCCAGCGGGCCGCCCGCGTACGCCTCCACCAACTTGACGAGGGTGCTGTCGGTCGACACCAGTGCCGCGAGGTGATCGCCGAGCGCCCGCACGAAGGTCTGCGGTGTCACCACCGCGGTCATGAACGGGCCGATGAGACTCAGGTACGGCACCATCACCGAGATGACGGTGAGCAGCAGCGGGCTCATCAACCCGTCGTGGCCGAGCACCTCGTTGAAGATGTTGTTGGGCATGGCCATCGGCACGATCGCCTTCAACGGCGAACCGGGACCGACGGATTCGGCGGTCCGCATGGCCGACAGCGCAGGGAACGAGTACCCGTACATGCCGACCTTGCCGCTGGAACCCGGCAGCCGGGCCGCCCAGTCCACCACCTGCGCGCCGTCCATGCCGTCCTGTTTGGACGCCGGATTCCAGGCGCCGGTGGACCCGCCGGTGCCGCGCACGTCGGCGATCACCTCGATGTAGCCGCGCCGCACCAGCATGTCCTGGGCGCTGGTGGCCTGGTTGATGATGCGGCGCGCGTCGCGCAAATGGTCGGGCAGCGGAATGCGCAGCTGATCGATGACGCCGGTGACCGCGGCGGTCAGCGCACTGGACAGCGCGCCGTAGGTCGTGAAGTTGACGACGACGGGGAACTCGCCCTCGGCCCGTCGCCCGGTCGCCGGGTCGGTCGGATACCGCACCTCGGCCTGCAACTGCGTGCCGTCCGAGAGCGGAATGATCTGTCCCAGTTGATATTCGATGCCGTACCGTTCCGGCGTCGGCGTATAGCCCGCGGGCAGGCCGAAATCGGCGGGCGCGGACGGTACCGGGCCTGCGGCGGGGACGGCGCTCGCACCGGGCGCGAGCTGAACGGTCGGCCCGAGGGCGGTGATCGCCGCGAGGGCGACCGTGGCGGCACGGCGGCGGAACCGCGCCCGGCTCGAAATCGTCAAGTACCTGAACTCTCTGCTCGCGGTGCCGAGTCCGGCGGCACCCGGGGACCTCGCTGTCCGATACAGCAGACCGCACGGTCCCGGTGCCGCACCACCGGCAGTTCCCAAGACCGCGAGCCGGCGATTTGTGCGCCCGACCAAAGCGGTGGAACCGGGTCCTAGGGCGCGAACGAGGCGGCTTCGAGCCGTCTGGCCAGCCGCGCCGCGGACAGCGTCATGGCGTCGGCGGGGCGGTGCGGATCCAGCCCGGTGAGTTCGTGCACGCGCGAGAGGCGATAGGTCACCGTGTTGCGGTGCACCATCAGCTGCCGCGCCGTGGCGAGCTGATTGAAGCCGGTGTCGACGAACGTCTCCAGTGTCTCGGCCAGCATCGGCTGGGCGTCCAGCGGTGCGAGCAGGGCGGCAAGTCCCGGCCGGGCCGCGTCGCTCACCGCCACGGTGTATTCGAAGTGCAGATCCGTTCGGCGACAGACGATCTCGCGCCGCGCGAGGCATCGTCCGAGCTCGGCGAGCACGCGCGCCTCGGCGGCGAGCGCGGGGACTTCGGCCCTGGTCGAGGCCGCTCCCACGCCCACCCAGTACGGGGGAACCCGGCCGGGCGCGTACGCGGGAAGGCGCGCGGTCAATCCGGCCAGCGCGGCCGAACCGTCGTCGCCGGAGGCCAAGGGGACCAGCGCGGTCCAGCCGCCGGTGTCCAAACGCAGGAAGACGCCGGGGATGGCCTCGACCCGATGCCGCAGGGCCGCCGCGGGACCACCGCCGCTGCCGCACAGCCGGAACACCGCGACCAGGAAGGCGTCGGCCACCGGGATGACCGGGTCGTCGGCCCACTCCACCGGATCGCGCCCGGCCAGCAGCGCCTCGGCGATACCGCGGCGGCGCTCCAGCAACTCCCAGCGCGGATCGTGGGCGCGCTGGATGGCCGCCGTCGCGATACGCGAGCTGACCAGCGTGATGTATTTCAGCAGCGCGGGGGAGGCGTCCAGCAACAGGGCATCGTCGGCGCCCGCCGAATCGCGCAGCCGGTCCCAGAGGAAGGCCGCGCCCAGCCGATACCGCTCCAGCACCTCGGCCAGCGGCGTGCCGTCGCGCAGCCGGTCCATCGCCAGGTCCACCAGCTCCCTGGTGTCGGCCTCGGACGGCTC
Source organism: Nocardia amikacinitolerans NBRC 108937 (assembly GCF_001612615.1). Taxonomy (GTDB): domain Bacteria; phylum Actinomycetota; class Actinomycetes; order Mycobacteriales; family Mycobacteriaceae; genus Nocardia; species Nocardia amikacinitolerans. Next base: position 163,690 of record NZ_BDAU01000007.1, read on the forward strand.
GACGCCGCGGCGCAGGTACTGGAAGAACAGATCGACGTTGAGCTTCGCGCCGCGGGCGAAATCGGTTTCGACCAGCGAGAAGGGCAGCTGCGCGTAGGGCGGCAGCGTGCCGTAGAACCCCTCGAGCAGCGCGGCCGCGCTGCGGTGCAGGCCGTCGATCCGCGCGGATCGCTGGCCGTCACCGGGAGTTTCGCCCTGATCGGTCATCGGCGCCTCCGTGTGCCTCAGTGCCGTCCTCCGCCCCGGCTCACGCCGAGTACAGGGCCTCGATGGTATCGGTGTAGCGGGTCGCGATCGGCGCGCGTCGAAGTTTGCCGGTGGCCGTCAGGCAGTCGCCGCCCGGCTCCCACACCTCGCCGAGCACCCGATACTTCTTGATCTGCTCGACGCGGGAGAGTTTGCCGTTCGCCGCCCTCACCCCGCGCTCGATCTCGGCGAGTACCTCGCGGCTTGCGGCGAGGTCGGTGATCGAGGTCGCCGCGAGACCGTTCCGCTTGCCGAAAGCGGCGGCCAGATCGGGGTCGAGACAGATCAGCGCGGTGTTGTACGGGCGCTGTTCGCCGATCACCACGACCGTGCCCGCCAGCGGGCAGTTCTCGGTGATCGTGTTCTCGATGTTGGCCGGGGACATGTTCTTGCCCGCGGCGTTGATGATGAGCTCCTTCTTACGGTCCACGATCGACAGGTAGCCGTCGGCGTCGAAGGAGCCGATGTCGCCGGTGTGCAGCCAGCCGTCGGCGTCGACCGTCTCGGCGGTCTTGACCGGGTCGTCGCGGTACCCGCGCATCACCATCTTTCCCCGGATCAGCACCTCGCCGTCCGCCGCGAGGCGGACCTCGGCGCCGGGCAGCGGCGTGCCGACCGTGCCGATCTTGATCCGCGCCGGCCCGTTCAGCGTCGCGCCCGCGGTGCACTCGGTCATGCCGTACCCCTCGCACAACGGGAGGCCGAGGCCGAGGAAGAACTCGTGCACGTCCGGCGGGATGGCGACCGATCCCGTCACCGCGACGCGCACTCGGTCCAGGCCGAGCTTGGCGCGCAGCGGACGGAGGATCAAGCGCTCGGCGACGGCGTGCTGGACGCGGCCGGTGACTCCGAGTGCGCGTCCGTCCGACGCGGCGCGCGCACGATCGCGGCCGACGCCGACCGCCCATCGGGCAAGCGCGCGGCGCGGTGGCGGCTCGGCGGCGAACCGTTCCTCCAGCGCCCCTTTGACTTTCACCCACACGCGCGGAACGCCGAGGAATACCGTCGGGTGTACCTCGGTCATCGCCGCGGCCACCTGTTTGACGTCCGGGACGGTGGTGATCTGCCCGCCTTCGAGCATGGTCAGGTAGTGCGCGAACCAGCGGTTGGCCGCGTGCGCGTCGGGCAGGTACGAGATGACCCGGTCGTCCGGACCTCCGCCGCCGAATTGGTCGATGACGCGCGCGTTCTCCAGGAAATTGGTGTGCGTGAGCTCGACGCCCTTCGGCGGGCCGGTGGTTCCTGAGGTGTAGACGATGGTGAGCAGGTCGTCGGGACGCACCGCGCGCCATGTCGCCTCGAAATCGAAACCCTCCGGCGCCGAGGCGGATTCGATCGCGGTGAGCGCCACGGTGCCCGCGGGTGCGTCGTCCACCACGATCACGTGCTCGACGCGATGTCCCCGCTCGGACGCCGCCGCGACCGCTTCCAGAATCCTTGGCGCGAATTGGCTTTCGCAGACGACGGCCCGATTCCTCGCGTTGCCGAACTGGTAGGCCAGCAGCTCGACCGGATTGGTGTTGTAGACCGAGAAGGGCGTGGCGCCCGCGTGCAGCACGGCGGTGTCGCACAGGTGGAACTCCGGCCGGTTGGTCAGCATCAGCGCGACGGTGTCGCCGGGGCGCACACCGAGCGCGGCAAGGCCCGTCGCGATGGCGCGGACCCGCGCGCCGTACTCGCGCCAGGTGATCGTCTGCCCGCCGCCGAGGGTGCGCAGCGCGACCGCGTCGGCGTGGCGGGCCGCGTTCGCCTGGAACGCCGCGCACAGGGTGTCCGGGCGCACCCGGTCGACCGCCGGAGTCGTGGAGGAAACCAAGACCGAAACCTTCTGCTGGAGCATGGTCGAGGCGACTCCGCGTCACCGGCGGTGGCGTCGACCTCGTCGTCCGTTCAAGCTCAGCGCATCACGCGGACCCGTCGCCAGGGGCAAAGGACAAGACTGTGCCGTCCCGATTTGTGCACCGGACCAAACTCTAGCGCGCGGTGGGCCGGTGCACTTCCCTTGCCAGCGTGAGCAGTTCAGGCAGATAGGCGCCGTAGACGCTCGTCCACCGATTCGCCCGCCTCCCTTGTCCCGCCGGGCAGCAGCCAGAAGTCGCGGTCGTCGCGACACAGCACGATCCGCTCGCCGACGAAACACACCACGTGCACGTTGGTCACCAGCTCGTCGGCAGGCAGCTCGGTGGAGAAGCGGACGTCCAGGCCGCCCCACTCCCAGCGGGCGGGGGTGTGCAGCAGCGGATAGCGCTCGGCGAAACTCACTCGCCCAACGGTAGTTCAGGAAGTCGGAACAGCAGCACCTCCGGATCGAGGCCCTCGGCCTCCACCCGAAAAGCGTTGCGGAACAAGTCCTGATCGCGATCGTTGCGTCGGATCACGGTGCCGATCTCGGGATTGACCCGGCAGGCGGCGGCGCACCGCAACCAGTCGCGCGCGAAGGCCGCGTCCTGGAAGGCGGGGAAGCTGAACTTCGGACCCATGGCCCAGCACATGCTGAGCGCGCCGAGTTGCGCGTCGGCGGGCCAGGAGTCGAAGGCGGCGAACGGCATCACCACCGCGCCGGAGCCGTGCCGCACCATCCGGCCGCGCAGCAGCGTCTCCAGCTCGTCCAGCCTGGCGAAGACGAGGCGGTCGATGTGCTCGTCGGTCAGCCGCAGCTCGGTGACGTCGGCGAAACGGCGGTAGCCGCCCGCGACGAGATCCATCCGGCTCTTCACCGCGTCCCAGGCCGCGTTGATCTCCGCGTCGGTGGCGGGCGAGCCGTCGGGGTAACGCCACGGCAGCCTGCGGGCGGCGATGAGCGAGGCGGCCCGTTCGGCCGGAGTGGGAGCGGCGCGCACCCGTGCGGTGACGTCGAGCTTGTTGCCGACACCGGTGCTCACGAAGCCTTCGGAATCCAGGTACATCCAGGGCACCCGGCCCTCCAACGGTTCGTTGAACGGCAGCCAGACACGGCGCACCGCGGCCTTCATGGACGATTCCCCTCGTCGATAGTGCGGAAAGGTGTCGTTTCAGCATGGGACGAGAAGCGGCGGCGAACACGAGTAGCTTACTACTCGTGTTCGCCGCCGCGGTTCTGTGCGATGGCGCCGAACTGGCCGCGCCGGTCAGCGCTCGCGGGCCAGCACCCGGTAGGACGCGTGCCACGCCCATTCGACCGGCCCGCGCTCGAAGCGCCGCAGCCACAGGTGCGCGGCCGTCACGATGATCACCGAGACAACCAGGTAGATCGCGATGGTGAACGGGACGCGCGCGTCGGGGGAGACCCGCGCGGCCAGGCCGAGACCCCAGCCGTAGCACAGCGCAGAGGCCACCAGGTTCTGCAGGATGTAGCAGGACAGCGCGGTCCGGCCGACCTCGGTGAGTCGTCGGCCCGCGAAACCGAGCCGCGGACGGCGCAGGTAGAACTCGGCGACAAGCGCGAGGATGCCGAAGGCGACGAACGGCGCGCTGCCGTAGCGGGTCAGCAACACCAGATCACCGCCGACGAACACGCCGACGAGAAAGTCGATCGGCGCGGCGATCGCGCCGATCACCATGAGCCGCTTGCGGATTCGCGCGCCCTCCGGACCGAACAGGCCCGCGCGGTAGAGCCGGGCGCCCGCGAGGAACAGCGCGACCGACATGGCGAAGACGAAGACGGCCTCGAGGCGGAACGCGAGCGCGTTGTCCAAGCGGAACACGACCAGGTCCCAGAACGAGCCGTCCGCATAGGGATTCGGGTCCAGCGGCGCACGCGGCGCCGAATCCTGCTGCGGCGCGAAGGCCATCGCGAGTGCGATGAGCGTCAGCATCGCCAGGTGGACGGACGCCGCGATCGTCAGCCAGCGGCGTTGCGCGCGCTCGCCGGTGGCGAGCACGAAGGCGACGACCAACCCGGTCACCGCGTAGCCCATCAGCACGTCGAACTCGGCGACCAACACGAAGTTGAGCAGGCCGTCCAGGAACAGCAGCCCGGCCCGCCACGGATAATTGCCCGGCCACGCGCGGCCGCGCCGCACGGCGGAGGCCTGCTGGATGGCGAGGCCGATGCCGAACATGATGGTCAGCAGGCCGAGGAACTTGCCCTGCGCCAGCTGTTGCAGTACCCGCTCGGTCCACATCCAGCCGCCGTCGGTCGCCGCGCCCAATTCGTCGATGTAGCCGATCAGGCCCTCGGGGTTGGTCAGGATCCAGATATTGGTGCCGAGCGTGCCGAGGATCGCGATGCCGCGCAGCACGTCGAGCGCGACGACCCGCGCGGGCCGTTCCGGCCGCTCGGTACGGGCCCGTTCGGCGGCTTGCGCCCCGGTTTCGGCGATGGATTCGGTCATGCGTCGACTATCCGGCCCCGGAGCGGGGAGCGTGATCCTCCGGAAGTACCACCCTCGGTATGACATTGGCCGGTGTCGCCTAGGCTCGAGGTATGCAGCGCATCATCGGTATCGAGGTCGAATACGGCATTTCCACCCCCACCGAGCCGTCGGCCAACCCGATCCTCACCTCTACCCAGGCGGTCCTCGCCTACGCGGCGGCCGAAGGCGTGCCGCGGGCCAAGCGGACGCGCTGGGACTACGAGGTGGAGTCGCCGCTGCGCGACGCGCGCGGTTTCGACCTGAGCCGGATGAACGGACCGGCGCCGGTGATCGACGCCGACGAGGTCGGCGCGGCGAACATGATCCTCACCAACGGCGCGCGCCTCTACGTCGACCACGCGCACCCGGAGTACTCCGCGCCCGAGGTCACCGACCCGATGGACGCGGTGATCTGGGACAAGGCGGGCGAGCGGGTGATGGAGGCCGCCGCACGGCACGCCTCCAGCGTGCCCGGCGCACCGCGGCTGCAGCTGTACAAGAACAACGTCGACGGCAAGGGCGCCTCGTACGGCACCCACGAGAACTACCTGATGAACCGGGACACCCCGTTCAACCAGATCATCGTCGGGCTGACGCCCTTCTTCGTCTCCCGCCAGGTGATCTGCGGTTCCGGCCGGGTCGGCATCGGCCAGTCCGGCGACCACGCCGGGTTCCAGCTGTCCCAGCGCTCGGACTACATCGAGGTCGAGGTCGGCCTGGAGACCACCCTCAAGCGCGGCATCATCAACACCCGCGACGAGCCGCACGCCGACGCCGACAAGTACCGCAGGCTGCACGTCATCATCGGCGACGCGAACCTGGCCGAGATGTCGACCTACCTCAAGGTCGGCACCACCGCGCTGGTGCTCGACCTGATCGAGGCGGGCGAGGACCTGTCCGACCTGCAACTGGCCCGCCCGGTCACCGCCGTGCACCAGATCAGCCACGACCCGAGCCTGCGCGCCACCGTCGCGCTCGCCGACGGCCGCGAGCTGACCGGCCTGGCGCTGCAGCGGCTCTACCACGAGCGGGTCGCCAAGTTCATGGACCGCGAGGGCAACGAGGACGCCCGCGTGCAGGACATCCTGGACAACTGGGCGATGGTCCTGGACCTGCTCGAGCGCGACCCGATGGAATGCGCGAACCTGCTCGACTGGCCCGCCAAGCTGCGGCTGCTCGAGGGCATGCGCCAGCGGGAGGGCCTGAGCTGGGCCGCGCCGAAGCTGCACCTGATGGACCTGCAGTACTCCGACGTGCGCCTGGACAAGGGCCTGTACAACCGCCTTGTGGCGCGCGGCTCGATGAAGCGGCTGGTCTCCGAGCAGCAGGTGCTCGACGCGATGACCAAGCCGCCCACCGATACCCGCGCCTACTTCCGCGGCGAATGCCTGCGCCGGTTCGGTGCTGATATCGCCGCCGCGAGCTGGGACTCGGTGATCTTCGATCTGGGCGGCGATTCGCTGGTGCGCATCCCGACCCTCGAACCGCGCCGCGGCACCAAATCGCATGTCGGCAAGCTGCTCGACGGCGTGGACACCGCCGCCGAGCTGGTCCAGCAACTCACCACCTGACGGCGCCCGCCAGGTCGCGAATCGGGCGCTGTCCGCGCGGCGAATTGGGCACAGATCCGACATCGTGTCGGTTCGGCTGGGTAGTGTTGTTGTACGAGCACGCACATTGCTCATGATCGGAACCGTGCTCATACTTTGGGTCCGTTCATGATGAGGACAGAGGAGGTCGGCTGCCATGGCACAAGAGCAGACCAAGCGCACCGGGGGCGGCGACGAGGACGAGGGTCCCGACGGCGTCGACGCCGCCGGTCAGGAGCGCCGCGAGAAGCTGGCGGAGGATACCGACGACCTGCTCGACGAGATCGATGACGTGCTCGAGGAGAACGCGGAAGACTTCGTCCGCGCCTATGTGCAGAAGGGCGGCCAGTGACAGCAGGTGACCCCATGCGTCTCCACCCGGGGTACGCCCTCTCCTCGTTCACCGAACATCTGCGCGCACACGCACCGGAGCTGTTGCCGGGCAACAGATTCGCCGCGATCGATGGCGCCACCGGACACTCCGGTGGCGCCGTCGCGAAGGACGTCGCCCCGCACGGCACCACCATCGTCGCGGTGACCTACCGCGGTGGCGTGCTGATCGCGGGCGACCGGCGCGCCACCCAGGGAAACCTGGTGGCGAGCAGGGACATGGAGAAGGTGTACATCACCGACACCTTCTCGGCGGCGGGCATCGCGGGCACCGCGGGCATGGCCGTCGAGATGGTCCGCCTTTTCGCGGTGGAGCTGGAGTACTACGAGAAGATCGAAGGCGTTCCGCTCACCTTCGACGGCAAGGCCAACAAACTGTCGAAGATGGTGCGCGACAACCTCCCCGCCGCGCTGCAGGGTCTGGCGGTGGTGCCGGTGCTGGTCGGGTACGACCAGCAGGCCACCGATCAGGACCGGGTCGGCCGCATCGTGTCCTACGACGTGGTCGGCGGGCGCAGCGAGGAGCGATTCGGTTACACCGCAGTCGGTTCCGGTTCGATGTTCGCCAAGACGTCGCTGAAGAAGCTGTACGCCAAGGGAATCGACGCGAACCGGGCGTTGCGCATCGCGGTCGAGGCGCTGTTCGACGCCTCCGACGACGACACCGCGACCGGTGGACCGGATCTGGCGCGCGGCATCTACCCGACGATCATCACCATCGATGAGGACGGTGCCGTCGAGGTGCCCGAGGAGCGTGTCGAGGAGATCGCCCGCGGCATCGTCGCCGACCGCGCGGCGGCACAGGAAGGGAGCGCCAACGCATGACACTGCCGTACTACGCGTCGGCCGAGCAGATCATGCGCGACAAGACCGAGCTCGCGCGCAAAGGCATCGCTCGTGGTCGCAGTGTCATCGTTCTGGCGTACGACAAGGGTGTGCTGTTCGTGGCGGAGAATCCCTCCGCGACGCTGCACAAGGTGAGTGAGCTGTACGACCGCGTCGGGTTCGCGGCCGTCGGCAAGTACAACGAGTTCGAGAACCTGCGCCGCGGCGGCATCCTGCAGGCCGACCTGCGTGGCTACCAGTTCGACCGGCGGGACGTGACGGGCAGGGCGCTGGCCAACGCATACGCCCAAGCGCTCGGCACGATCTTCACCGATCAGCTCAAGCCGTACGAGGTGGAGCTCTGCGTGGCCGAGGTCGGGTATCCGGAGCAGGCGCCGCAGTCGGTGCTGTACCGGATCACCTTCGACGGCTCGATCGTGGACGAGCGCGAGTTCGTGGTGATGGGCGGCACGACCGAGCCCATCGTCTCCGCGCTGAAGGGGTCCTACAAGCCGGGTCTCGACCTGGCCGCCGCGATCGACGTCGCGGTCAAGGCGCTGCAGGCCGGGATTCCGGAGGGCGCCGACAAGGAGAAGCGAGCGCTCGGTGTGAACTCGCTCGAGGTGGCCACGCTGGAACAGTCGCGGCCGCGCCGGGCGTTCCGCAGGATCTCCGACACCGCGTTGGAGAAGCTGCTTCAGCCCGCGGGCGCGGCGAAGACCACCACCGTGGTGGAGCTTCCCGAGGAATCCTCGGACTCGGAGTAGTCGAAGACGAAGGCCCGCGCGGGACCGCCTCGATGGCGATCCCGCGCGGGCCTTTCGCATGGCGCCGCCATCGTGCCGCGCAAAGTTCCAGCTGCCGGGCACGCGGCAGCACCCCGTCGAAAAATCTGTCGCGGCGCGGCGATCGAGCCGACGAATCTGTGCGCTCGCCGTCCGCTCGGCGCACGGGTTTCGCCGCGGCCCTCGGCGCGAAATCCGTGTCTGACCGGCCGAGTGCGCCGGGCATACGGTGCCGAATCGTTGTGAAGACGTATGCGTCCGTGTTGTCCGCAGCGCCACGCGACTACCTGACATGGCTGTAATGTCGATGGTGTGCAGCGACGAATCATGGGGATCGAGACCGAGTTCGGTGTGACATGCACCTTCCACGGTCACCGTCGGCTGTCCCCCGACGAGGTAGCCCGGTACCTGTTCCGCCGGGTGGTGTCCTGGGGCCGTAGCTCTAACGTGTTCCTTCGCAACGGCGCTCGGCTGTATCTCGACGTCGGTTCGCATCCGGAGTACGCCACGGCCGAATGCGACAGTCTGCATCAGTTGGTCACCCATGACAGGGCGGGCGAGCGGGTGCTCGAGGAGTTGCTGATCGATGCCGAGCAACGCTTGGCCGAAGAGGGCATCGGCGGCGACATCTACCTGTTCAAGAACAACACCGACTCCGCGGGCAACTCCTACGGCTGTCACGAGAACTTCCTCGTGGTGCGCGCCGGCGAGTTCTCCCGCATCTCCGACGTGCTGCTGCCGTTCCTGGTGACCAGGCAGCTGATCTGCGGAGCGGGCAAGGTGCTGCAGACGCCAAAGGCGGCCACGTTCTGCCTGTCGCAGCGGGCCGAGCACATCTGGGAGGGCGTCTCCTCGGCGACCACCCGGTCGCGGCCGATCATCAACACCCGCGACGAGCCGCACGCCGACGCCGAGAAGTACCGGCGCCTGCACGTGATCGTCGGCGACTCGAACATGTCCGAGACCACGACCATGCTCAAGGTCGGCACGGCAGCGCTGGTCCTGGAGATGATCGAGGCGGGCGTCTCGTTCCGCGATTTCGCGCTGGACAACCCGATCCGCGCCATCCGCGAGGTCAGCCACGATCTCACCGGCCGCCGTCCCGTGCGGCTGGCGGGCGGGCGGCAGGCCAGCGCGCTCGACATCCAGCGCGAGTACTACGCCCGCGCCGTCGAGCACCTGCGCAACCGGGACCGCGATCCGCAGATCGACCAGGTCGTCGACCTGTGGGGCCGGACGCTGGACGCGGTCGAGGCGCAGGACTTCGCCAAGGTGGACACCGAGATCGACTGGGTGATCAAGCGCAAGCTGTTCCAGCGCTACCAGGACCGCTACAACATGGAGCTGTCCGATCCCAAGATCGCGCAGCTGGATCTGGCCTATCACGACATCAAGCGCGGCCGCGGCGTCTTCGACCTGCTGCAGCGCAAGGGTCTGGCCAAGCGCGTCACCGAGGACGACGCGGTGGACGCCGCGGTCGACACTCCGCCGCAGACCACCCGCGCCAAGCTGCGCGGCGATTTCATCACCGCCGCCCAGGAGGCCGGTCGCGACTTCACGGTCGACTGGGTGCACCTCAAGCTGAACGACCAGGCGCAGCGGACCGTGCTGTGCAAGGACCCGTTCCGCTCGGTCGACGAGCGCGTCGACCGGTTGATCGCCTCGATGTAGCCGGGTCGTTCCCGGGAGCGAGCCTCCCGGACGGCGTCGGATGGGCAGGACGGAAGCCGCGCGTCAGCTCGGCGCCGTTCCTGCCCATCGCGCTTACTGTGGAGCGATGACCGAAACCCAAGTGCTCGACGAGCTGCTCGACATCGAGGGTCGCGGCTGGGACGCGCTGTGTGCGAGTACCGGCGCGGACTTCTACGGTGCGCTCATGACCGACGACGCGCTGATGATCCTGGCCAACGGCATGGTGCTGGACCGCGACGGCGTCGTCGAATCGCTGCGTCACGCCCCACCGTGGCGCACCTACGAAATCCAGGACCCGCGCCTGGTGCGCGTCGGCTCCGACGCCACGGCCTTGATCTACGTCGGCGTGGCCTACCGCGAAGGCGCCGACCCCGCCTTCCGCGGCGTCATGTCCAGCGTCTACGTCCGCACCCCGGACGGCTGGCGCCTGTCCTGCTACCAGCAGACACGCTTCCCCGAGGAGTAAGAGGGGTAATCGGCGCGCTGTCAGTTCTCGGCGAGGTAGCGCTCGACCGATTCGACCTTGGCGGTCATGGCGTCGGTGACGCCGGGGCGGATGTCGGCTTTCAGCACGAGGCTGCAGCGCGGGGCGACAGCGAGGATCGCGTCCGTCGCATCCTTGACGACGCGCATCACCTCGTCCCATTCGCCTTCGAGTGTGGTGAACATGGCGTCGGTACGGTTCGGGAGTCCGCTTGCCCGGACGACACGCACCGCCTCGGCCACCGCGGGGCCGACGTCCACGCCTGTGCCGAGCGGGGTCACTGAGAAGGCAACGATCACCCGACCATTGTTGCCGGGGCACCCGGATATCGCGCGCCGCCGCGCGGTGATCCGACGGTGGCGATTACCCTCTTACGGGTGGCGATATCCAAGGTCGAGCGGCTGATGAATCTGGTCATCGCGCTGCTGTCGACCCGGCAGTTCTTGAGCGCGGAGCGGATCAGGGAAAGCGTCGCGGGCTATGAGGACTCGGCCAGCGACGAGGCGTTCAGCCGCATGTTCGAGCGAGACAAGAACGAGCTGCGCGACCTGGGCATTCCGCTGGAAGTCGGGCCGGTGAACCGGTATTCGACGCTGGAGGGGTACCGGATCAACCGCGACGCCTACGAGCTGCCCGACATCGATCTGAGCGACGAGGAGGCCGCCGCGGTCGCGGTCGCGGTGCAGATGTGGGAGTCGCCGGAGCTGGCGGCCGCCGCCGAAGGCGCCCTGCTGAAGCTGCGGGCCGCGGGCATCCACGTCGAAACGGACGTGGCCGTCGCCTCGGTGCCCGCCGTGCCCGCCCGCACCCGCGGCTCGGAGCCGGTGCTCGGCAAGCTGCTCGCGGCCGTCGACGCCGGACAGGCCGTGCGCTTCGAGCACCGCGGCGCGGTCAACGCGCCCTACCTCATGCGCGATGTCGAACCCTGGGGCGTGGTGACCCACCACGGGCGCTGGTACCTGGTCGGCCACGACCGCGACCGCGACGCGGTGCGCAGCTTCCGCCTCTCCCGCATCGGCGACGACGTGACGCCGTACGGCCCGGTCAACGCGGTGCACAAGCCCGAGGACGTCGACCTGCGCGAGATCGTCGCGCGGGTCACCACCAGCGCGCCGGTCAGCGGCTCGGCCACGGTGTGGATCGCCGACGGGCGCGGCCAGGAGATCCGCAGGCTCGGCCAGGTCGTCGAGGAAAGGGCCGTCGGCGGGCGCGGCGGCATGGTGGTCGAGGTACCGATCCGGTCGCGCGACTGGCTGGCCAGGCTCATCACCGGCCTCGGCCCGGACGCCCTCGTGCTCGCCCCCGACGACCTGCGTGCCGACGTGGTCGCCCGGCTGCGCTCGGTGTTCGACACGACGGAGGTTCGGGCGTGACGACCAGCCGGCTCTCCGTGCGGCTTTCCCGGCTGCTCAACATGATTCCGTACTTCATCGCCAATCCGGGCATCAGCGCCGCGGACGCCGCCGCCGACCTCGGCGTCACGACCAAACAGCTGATGAGCGACCTGAACCAGCTGTGGATGTGCGGCCTGCCCGGCTACGGGCCCGGCGATCTCATCGATCTGTCGTTCTCCGAGGAGAGCATCGAGGTCACCTTCTCCGCGGGCATCGACCGGCCGCTGCGGCTGACCTCCACCGAGGCCACCGCGCTGCTGGTCGCCCTGCGCTCGATCGTTGACATGCCGGGCATGGTGGACCCGACCGCCGCGCACGCTGCCATCGCCAAGATCGAGTCCGCCATCTCCGGCGGCGCGCCGCGGGCCGCCGACGACGCGCGGGTCACGCCGGTGGAGGCGCCCGCGGTGGCGACCGTGCGTTCGGGCTTGGCCCGCCAGCACGCGTTGCGCATCATCTACTACTCGGCCAGCCGCGACGTGGTCTCCGAGCGGGTCGTCGATCCGATCCGGATCGTGCTCGTCGACGACAACAGCTACCTGCAGGGGTGGTGCCGGGAGGCCGAGGGCGTGCGGCTGTTCCGCTTCGACCGGATCGAGGCCGCCACCGAACTCACCGAGCCCGCCCGGCCGCCCAGCCACGCCGCGACCGAGGCGGCGGCCTCGCTCGACCTGTTCCAGGACGATCCCGCGGTCCCGCTGGCGCGGCTGCGCATCCGCGCCGACTACGGCTGGGTGCTCGATCAGTACCCGATGCACCGACTGGCCGTGCACCCGGACGGCAGTCTCGAGGCGACCATGCGCTTCGCCACCCTGGACTGGATGGCGCGGCTGCTGCTCGGCTTCGGATCGGGCGTCACGGTGCTCGGTCCGCCGGAGTTGATCGCCGCGGTGCGCGAGCGATCCAACGCGGCGCTCGCCGCGTACCGGGACGCGGGACTAGAGGAATTGGAGTGAGGTGACGGAGCTCGACAACATGCCGCGGCGTGTCATGGTGCTCGGCGCGGGCAGCATCGGTGTCTTCGTCGGCGGCAAGCTGGCGGCGGCCGGTGCGGACGTCACGTTCGTCGGCAGGCAGTGGTTGCTCGACGAGGTCGGCGCCGCGGGTCTGCGCCTGACCGACCTCGACGGCGGCGAGGTGCTCGTCTCCCCGGACCGGCTCTCGCTCGCGACCGGTCCCGAGGATGTCGGCTCGGCCGATCTGGTGCTCGTCGCGGTGAAATCCGGTGCGACCGCCGCCGCCGTGCGCGAGCTCACCGGCAAGATCCGTCCCGGCACGGTCGTGCTCAGTTTGCAGAACGGCATCGGCAACGACACGGTGATCCGGGAGATCCTGCCCACCTGCGTGGTGCTCGCCGGGATGGTGATGTTCAACGTCGTGCACCACACCGAAGGTCGCTTCCACCGCGGCACCGAGGGCGGGCTCGCGGTGCAGGACGACCCGGCGCTCGCCGACTACGTCGAGCTCTTCCAGCGGGCCGGGCTGCCGCTGCGCCGCTACGCGGACCTGCGGCCCGTGCAGTGGGCCAAGCTGCTGCTCAATCTGAACAACCCGATCAACGCGCTGTCCGGCCGCCCGCTGCGCGAGGAACTCGCCGACCGCGACTACCGCCGCTGCCTGGCGCTCGCCCAGCGCGAGGCGCTCGCCGCGATGAACAAGGCGCGAATCCGCCCTGCCCGGCTCACCCCGCTGCCGCCGGAGCTGATGACCTGGCTGCTGACCGTGCCCGACGGGGTGTTCCGCCGGGTGGCGGGGAAGGTGCTCGCCATCGATCCGGTGGCGAGGTCCTCGATGGCCGACGACCTCGCGGCCGGGCGCAAGACCGAAATCTCTTGGCTCTGCGGCGAAATCGTCGGACTCGGCGCGATGGTCGGCGCGCCGACGCCGGTGAACCAGCGGCTCATCGAGCTCATCGTCGCCGCCGAGCAGGGCGACCGGAGGACCTGGACCGGCCAGGAATTGCTCGCTCAACTGCGCGCCGCGGCCGCGACCGAACCGCCCGTGTAGCAAAAGTCGAGGTTGAACGCACGGCGAACGGCCGAAGTCGGGGGCGTTCGGGTGTCGTGGGGTCCGGTAGCATCGGAGCTACCACAGTCTTGGGAGGTACAGATGTCAGGCACGTTCAGCTGGTCGCACCTGCTGATCATCGCGCTGCTGTTCGTGGTGTTGTTCGGTGCGAAGCGGCTGCCGGACGCCGCGCGCGGCCTCGGCCGGTCCTTGCGCATCTTCAAGAGCGAGGTCAGCCAGATGCAGAACGAGAGCCCCGCCGCGGGCGCCGCGCCCGCTCAGCAGCCCGCGCAGCAGCTGCCGCCCGCGCAGCCCTCGAACCAGGCGACCACGCCGCAGACCGAGACGAAATCGGTCTGAGTCGAATGTTCCCGCCGGGGTGAGTACGGTCTCACCCCGGTCAGTGCTGTTCGGCGGTCCGTGAAGGCGTTCGTCGGTCCCTGACACCGCACGGGACGCGATACCGCCGCGCCAGGCGCGGCACTCGAGCACAGGGGCAACCACAGATATGCGAATCCCGTTCGATCCCCGGCGCAGCAGGCGCAGGACGAATCCCGACGGCACCATGTCGTTGGTCGAGCACCTGCAGGAACTGCGCAGCCGGTTGCTGAAGTCGATCTTCGCGGTGCTGTTGACCACCGTGGTCGGCTTCCTCTGGTACTCGCATTCGTTCCTCGGCCTCGAGAGCCTCGGCGAGATCCTGCGCGGACCGTACTGTTCGCTGCCCCCCGAGTCCAGGGCCGCGCTGACACCCGACGGGTCGTGCCGCCTGCTGGCGACCGCGCCGTTCGAGCAGTTCATGCTCCGGTTGAAGGTCGGTTTCACCGCGGGCGTCGTGCTGGCCGCGCCGATCTGGCTCTATCAGATCTGGGCGTTCATCACCCCGGGCCTGTACGCGAAGGAACGCAAGGTCGCGGTCGGCTTCGTCACCTCGGGAACCGTGCTGTTCGCGCTGGGCGCCGTGCTCGCCTACGTCGTGGTGGCGCACGCGTTGAGCTTCCTGCTCACCATCGGCGACAACGTGCAGATCACCGCGTTGAGCGGTTCCCAATACTTCGGCTTCATCATCCAGCTGCTGATCATCTTCGGGGTCAGCTTCGAGACGCCGCTGCTGATCATCGGCCTGAACCTGGTCGGCGTGCTCACCTACGTGAAACTCAAGGCATGGCGGCGCGGGATCATCTTCGGTCTGTTCGTCTTCGCGGCCGTCGTCACCCCGCAGGACCCGTTCTCGATGCTGGCGCTCGCCTGCGCGCTGACGGTGCTCTTCGAGTTCGCCGTGCAGATCGCCAGGCTCAACGACAAGCGCAAGGCGCGCAAGGACGCGCTCGCGGCGTTGGCCGACGACGAGGCCTCCTCGATCGCCGCGCCCGAGCCGATCGGAACGGCGGAGTCGATCATGGATCCGTCGGCGAAATCCACGCGACCGGTGTCGGACTACTCCGATACCCTCTGAACGGTGACAGATCACCGGTCCCGCACCGAGCTGGCCAGGTTCTCCGCCGAGCTGAAATTCACCCTCGATCCCTTCCAGCGCGACGCTTGCCGTGCGCTCGAGGACGGCCACGGCGTGCTGGTGTGCGCGCCGACCGGCGCGGGCAAAACCGTGGTCGGCGAGTTCGCCGTCCACCTGGCGTTGGCGTCCGGCGGCAAATGCTTCTACACCACACCGATCAAGGCGCTCTCGAACCAGAAGTTCGCCGATCTCACCGAGCGGTACGGGCGCGACAGCGTCGGCCTGCTCACCGGCGACCAGACGATCAACCCTGACGCGCCCGTGGTGGTGATGACCACCGAGGTGCTGCGCAACATGCTCTACGCGTCCTCGGACGCGCTGCGCGGACTGTCGTACGTGGTCATGGACGAGGTGCACTACCTGGCCGACCGGTTCCGCGGCGCGGTGTGGGAGGAGGTCATCCTGCACCTGCCCGCCGACGTGCGGCTGGTCAGCCTGTCGGCCACGGTCAGCAATGCCGAGGAATTCGGCGCATGGATGGAGACCGTGCGCGGCGACACCTCGGTGGTGGTGGACGAGACGCGCCCGGTGCCGCTGTGGCAGCACGTGATGGTCGGCAAGCGGATGTTCGATCTGTTCGACACCAAGTCCAGCGACCAGAAGGTGCTCGTCGACGAGGACCTGGTGCGCTACATCCGGCATCGCGAGTCCGCCGACCGGATGAACAACTGGGGTGTGCCGCGCGGACGCGGCGGCATGCGCCGCGACTTCCGCCCGCTGCCCCGCCCCGAGGTGCTCGCCCGCCTCGACGAGGAGGGGCTGCTGCCCGCGATCACCTTCATCTTCAGCCGCGCCGGCTGCGACGGCGCGCTCGCCCAGTGCCTGCGCTCGCGGCTGGATCTGAGCAGGGAGGGCGAGGCCGCCGAGATCGACGCGATCATCGAGAAGCACACCGGTGATCTGCCGAAAACCGATCTCGAGGTGCTCGGCTACTGGGAATGGCGCGAGGCGCTGCACCGCGGGCTCGCCGCCCACCACGCGGGCATGCTGCCCGCTTTCCGGCACACCGTGGAAGACCTGTTCGTGCGCGGACTGGTGCGGGCTGTCTTCGCCACTGAGACGCTCGCGCTCGGCATCAACATGCCCGCGCGCACCGTGGTGCTGGAACGTCTGGTCAAGTTCAACGGCGAGACGCACGCCGAGCTCACGCCCGGTGAGTACACGCAGCTGACCGGTCGCGCGGGCCGCCGCGGCATCGACATCGAGGGCCACGCGGTGGTGCTCTGGCAGCCGGAGGTCGACACCAGCGCGGTGGCTGGTCTGGCGTCCACTCGCACCTATCCGCTGCGCAGCTCTTTCCGGCCCGGCTACAACATGTCGATCAACCTGATCGACCGGATGGGTGCCGACGAATCGCGCGCCCTGCTGGAGCGCTCGTTCGCGCAGTTCCAGGCCGACCGCTCGGTCGTCGGGCTGGTGCGCGGCATCGAACGCAACGAGGGCGCGCTGCGCAAGCTGCGCGACCAGCTCGGCGGCGCGGAAGGCGGCTTCCTGGAATACATTTCGCTGCGCGAGCGGATCAGGCAGCGGGAACGTCAGCTGGCCCAGCAGAGCCGGACCGACCGGCGCGGCGCGGCGGTCAGCGCGTTGACGGCGCTGCGCCGCGGCGACGTGGTGGCGATTCCGTCCGGGCGCCGCGCGGGTCTTGCGGTCATCCTGGAACCGGACACCACCCCGAACGACCCGCGTCCGCTCGTGCTCACCGCGGACAAGTGGGCTGGCCGGGTCTCGGTCGCCGACTTCCCGGTGCCCGCGGAGCCGCTCGGCCACATGCGGCTGCCCCGGCGCGTCGACCATCGCACCGCCCGTGCCCGCAGCGACCTCGCCTCGGCGCTGCGCAGCACCGGCATCAGCGCGCCAGGTCGGCCACGCCGCGGCAAGCGCTCCGAAGCGGTCGACGACCGCGAACTCGCCACGCTGCGGCGCAGCCTGCGCGCCCATCCCGCGCACACCAGGCCCGACCGCGAGCAGATGGCCCGGATCGGCGAGCGCTACAACCGGCTGCTTCGCGAGACCGAGAGCATGCGCCAGAAGGTTGCCGCCACGACGAACTCGCTGGCGCGCACCTTCGATCGCATCGTTGGCCTGCTGGAGGAGCGCGGGTTCGTGCGCGACGGCGAGGTCACCGCGGACGGGCGCAGGCTGGCCCGCATCTGCGCGGAGAGCGACCTGTTGGTCGCCGAATGCCTGCGGCACGGCCTCTGGCGCGGCCTCGGTCCTGCCGAACTGGCAGGCGTGGTGTCCACTCTGGTCTACGAATCCCGCCAGGAGGGCGGCATTCTCGGCGCGACGGGACCCACGGCGCCGATCCGGCGCGCGGTCGCCTCGACCATCGGCGTGTGGAGCGAGTTGCGTTCCGACGAGGCGCGGCACAAGCTGGCGCCGACAAGGGAACCCGATCTCGGATTCGTCACCGGCGTCTACAAATGGGCGCGCGGCGACGGATTGGCCGAGTCGTTGCTGGCCAGCGGCGACCAGGGCGCGCCGCTGTCCGCGGGTGATTTCGTCCGGTGGTGCAGGCAGGTGATCGACCTGCTCGACCAGATCCACGGCACGGCCGACGACCCGGAAATCGCGGGGACGGCGGCGAAGGCGGTCCGGGCGATCCGGCGGGGTGTCGTGGCGGTGGACGCCGCGTAGCGGATTCGATTGTGATTTGATTTCTTTCGCGTACCGACCGTGGCGGAGCAGTCGCGCGTTTCTCGGCCGAGCGTTGAGCGAGACCGAGGAAAGAAGTGCGACGACGAGTCGCCGGCGGGGGGCTACCGTATGAATAACGATGCGAGTGGAGGCAAGCAGATGAGCGGCCCGTACGGACCGAACGACCCCGGGGAGGGACGCAACGATCCCACCCAGCAGTGGGGCGGACAGCAGGCGCCCGGCGGCGCCGGACCGACCCAGCACTGGGGTGGCCAGCAGACTCCGTCGCAGGCGCAGCCCACCCAGCACTGGGGTGGCGACCAGAACCAGCCGCAGCAGCAGTGGGGCCAGACACCCGGCCAGCCGCAGCAGCAGTGGGGTCAGCCCCAGCAGCCCCAACAGCCGCAGCAGCAGTGGGGCCAGACGCCCGGTCAACCGCAGCAGCAGTGGGGTCAGCCGCAGCAACAGGATTGGGGCCAGCAACAGCAGCCGCAGCAGCAGTGGGGTCAGCAGCCCCAGCAGCAGTGGGGCCAGGGGCAGCAGCAGCCGCAGCAGAGCGGCGGCGGTGGCGGCAAGAAGGGCCTGATCATCGGTCTCGCCGCGCTCGGCGTGCTGGTGATCGGCGCGGTCGTCGCGCTCGTGCTGGTGCTCACCTCCACGGACAAGCTGGACCAGGCCGCCGTGCAGGACGGCGTCAAGAAGGTGCTCACCGATTCCTACGGCATCCAGGACGTCACCGACGTCTCCTGCCCGTCGGGCCAGAAGGTCGAGGTGGACGCCAGCTTCCAGTGCACCCTCAAGGTGAGCGGCGAGCAGAAGACGGTCAACATCAAGATCACCAAGGACGACGGCACCTACGAGGTCGGCCGCCCGAGCTGAACGTGATCCCGGAGCCGGATGGCCCGTGCCGCGGGCATCCGGCGGGGTGGAGAACCGAAGCGAGCCCACGAACGGATGTTCGTGGGCTCGTTGCCGTTTCACCCTGATGATCCCGGGCGCGACGATCCGCCGCGGCCGAGCGCTGCGGCGCGCTCGTCCTGATCGCCGCCCAGGGAGACCACTCAGCTCGATCTACTTGGCGAACTCGCGACCGCCTGCTGGCGTGACAACGCCGCGACCGTCGACAGCCGCGGCGGCACAGCACGCGAGGGACGAGCTGTGGCGCGGCGCTGAGCATCCCCGGTCAACGGATGGTCAGCGGACTCGGCCGCCGACTTGCTGCGGCGGACGCGCGCATGCGGACCGCGCACAGTTGCATTCAGCGCAAAGTCGCGCCGACTGCCGTCGCGGGGGTCTCAGGCGCGCGAGGCGAGGGCGGCGGTGAGCCGGGTGACCGGACTTTCCGCGTTGTAGGCCAGCGCGAGTTCGCGCAGGCGGTCCGGGTCGGCAGGTGCGGTGGGCAGCGTGTCCGGGCGCGACAGATCGACGTCGGCGTCGCACACCACGCGCACCACGGGCGCCGCCGCCTTCAAGTAGTCCTCCGCCGCGCGCAGTTTCGCGCGCACGCCGGGGGCCAGCTCGGAGTCCGGATCGTCCACGGCGGCGACCAGCGCGTCGAGCGAACCGAACCGGGAGATGAGCGTCGCCGCGGACTTCTCGCCGATGCCCGCCACACCGGGCAAGCCGTCGGAGGAGTCGCCGCGCAACGTGGCCAGATCGGCGTAAGCGGGTCCGGCATTGCGCACCGGCACGCCGTATTTCGCGGCCACCTCGGCGGGACCGAAGAGCTCGGCCTTGGCCAGCCCGCGCCCGGCGTAGAGCACCCGAACGGTCGGCGCGGGCTCGTCGCGCACCAGCTGCAACAGGTCACGATCGCCGCTGACCACGATCACCTCGTCGGTCCGCTCCCTGCTCGCCAGCGTGCCGAGCACGTCGTCGGCCTCCAGACCCGTCGCGCCGCCCGTCGCGATCCCGGCCGCGTCGAGGACCTCGAGGATCATGTCGACCTGCGGGGTCAGCTTGTCGGGCACCTCCTCCTCGCCCGGCGCGGCCTCGGCCGAGGTGTCGAGCCGGTGCGTCTTGTAGGACGGCACGAGGTCGACGCGGAACCGCGGCCGCCAGTCCAGGTCGAGGCACACGACCAACCTGCTCGGCGCGTGCTTGGTGATCAACGAGGCGACCATGTCGGTGAAACCGCGCAGCGCGTTCACCGAACGCCCGTCCGGCGCGGTGATCTTGTCCGGAATCGCGTAGAACGCGCGGAACCACAGGCTGGCCCCGTCGAGCAGCAGCAGCGGGCCTGATGTCGCAGCAGAGGTCACGCGCTGAGGCTACCCGCCCGCTCCGACAGGTCGGACCCGATCCGACGGGCGCTCGGCCGATCCGGCACGGAGGCTGTGCGGGTCTGTCCGTTCGGCCGCCCCGGTGTTCGGGTTCGCCGCGCGCCGCGGACGGGTAACGTCGATCGGTATGAGTGGGCACACGGAGTCCAGGTTCGCGGCGGATGTCTACGGAGACCGGCTCGAGCGGGCGGTGGAGTCGATGCGCGCGGCGCATCTCGACGCCCTGCTCATCACGCCGGGGCCGGATCTTCGCTATCTGATCGGTTCGGCGGCCGAATCCTTCGAGCGGTTGACCTGCCTGGTGATCCCGGCCGACGGCGCGACGCCGTCGGTGATCATCCCCAAGCTCGAACTCGCCTCGCTGGCCGGGTCGGCGGCGGGGGAGCTCGGCCTGCAGGTGCTGGACTGGGTCGACGGCGTCGACCCGTACCAGGTGGTGAAGTCGACGCTGCACGTCGGTTCCCGGGTCGCGGTCGCCGACGCGATGCCCGCGCTGCACCTGCTGCCGCTGGCGGTCTCGTTCAGCGGTCTTCCTGTCTCGGCCACGCCGGTGCTGCGCGAACTGCGCATGCGCAAGGACGACGCCGAGATCGACGCGCTGCGCAGGGCGGGCGCCGCGATCGACCGGGTGCACGCGCGGATGGGCGAGTTCCTCCAGGCCGGACGCACCGAGGCCGAGGTCGGCGCCGACATCGCCGCGGCGATCGTCGCCGAAGGCCACACCGAGGCCGCGTTCGTCATCGTCGGCAGCGGACCGCACGGCGCGGACCCGCACCACGGGGTGTCCGACCGGCGCATCGAGCAGGGCGACGTGGTGGTCGTCGACATCGGCGGCCCCGTCGAGCCCGGCTACTACTCCGACTGCACCCGCACCTACGTGCTCGGCGAGCCGAGCCCCGACATCGCCGCGCGCTACGCCGAGCTGGAACGCGCCCAGGCCGCGGCCGTCGCCGCCGTCCGCCCCGGCGTCACCGCCGCCTCCGTCGACGCCGCCGCGCGGAAACCCTTGACCGAGGCCGGTTTCGGCGCGGCGTTCGTGCACCGGACCGGACACGGCATCGGCCTGTCCGTGCACGAGGAGCCCTACATCGTCGCGGGCAACGACCTGGTCTTGCAGCCGGGCATGGCCTTCAGCGTCGAACCGGGCATCTACTTCCGCGGCGAGTGGGGCGCCCGCATCGAGGACATCGTCGTGGTCACCGCAGACGGCTGCGAGTCCATGAACGCACGCCCGCACGGCCTGACCGTGCTGTGACCGACCGAATGCGTTGTCAGCGCAGCGTGCTCGACGAGAGCACGCGGCGCACCTCGATCGCGATCACCACGCGGGTCGGGTTCTCGCGCGGCACCCGGTAGCGGCCCGCGTAGCGCTCGACCGCGTCGGCGACACTGGCCGGATCGTCGAGCACCACCGCGGGGCCCTCCAAGGTCAGCCACCGGATGCCGTCCACCTGACTGACCGCCGCGTATCCGGTTCGGCGCACATTGCGCACCTTCACCGACCCGTCGTTGGTGATGACCCGCGCGATGCCCGCCTCCGCGTCCCAGGTGAATCCGACCGCGACCACGTGCGGCGTGCCGTCGGCGCGCAGCGTGGTCAGTGTCGCGAGATGGCGCTCGGCGACGAAGTCGAGGGCGGCGGGGGACAGCGGCGCGGTAGTGGTCGGCATCCCTCGACCGTAGACCCTTGGTCCGGCGGTGGCCGCCAGGGTGCGGGCGTTTTCGCCGCGCGAGGGGATCGGCGAGGCGGCCAGTCGAGGATGACAGACTGAGCGCATGGGAAAGCGAGGGATCGCCGAGGGTTCGGTACTGGTGCTCGGCGGACGCAGCGAAATGGGTCTCGAGATCGCCGAGCGCCTGGCGCCCGGCCGGGTGGTGATCCTCGCGGCGCGGCGCAGCGACGATTTGGCGGCGCAGATCGCGACCGTCGAACAGGCCGGAGCGTCGGCCGTGCACGCCGTGGAGTTCGACGCCGACGACACCCGCGGTCACGCCGCACTGCTGGAGAAGATCGCCGCCGACTACGGACCCATCGGAGTCGCCGTGCTGGCCTTCGGCATTCTCGGCGACCAAGCCCGCGCCGAGCGCGAACCCGAGCACGCTGTCGCCGTCGTGCACACCGACTACGTGGCCCAGGTCAGCGTGCTCACCACCCTCGCGAATCTGCTTCGCGCCCAAGGGCACGGCCAGATCGTCGTGTTCAGTTCGATCGCGGGTGCGCGGGTGCGCCGCGCCAATTACGTCTACGGCTCGGCCAAGGCCGGTTTGGACGGATTCGCCAGCGGCCTCGCCGACGCACTGCACGGCAGCGGCGTCCATCTGCTGCTGGTTCGCCCCGGTTTCGTCATCGGCAGGATGACCGAGGGCATGGAACCCGCGCCGTTGTCGAGTACGCCCGGTCAGGTGGCGGACGCCGTCGTCGCCGGGCTGCGCCGCCGCGCGGGCAAGATCTGGGTGCCCCGCGCCCTCGGACCGGCCGCCGCGGTGGCGCGGATGGTGCCGCAGTTCCTGTGGCGCCGGATGCCTCGATGAGCGCGGCAGGAGGACCGCGGCGGTGACCGACGCTTGGCAGGGTCCCCCGATCGCGGTCGTCGGCATCGGCGCCGACGGATGGGACGGCCTCGGCGCCGCGGCGCGGGAAGCGGTCGCAGCGGCCGAGGTGATCTTCGGTTCCGAGCGGCAATTGGCGCTCGTGCCAAGCGATCTCGGCGGCGAACGGTGCGCATGGCCATCACCACTGCTGCCCGCGCTGCCCGGATTGCTCACGCAGCACGCCGCGCGCCGGATCTGTGTGCTCGCCAGCGGCGACCCGATGTTCTACGGCATCGGCGTCACGCTGGCCCGGCTGTTCGGGCCCGCGTCCCTGCGGGTGCTGCCGCAACCGTCTTCCGCTTCGCTGGCCTGCGCGCGCCTCGGCTGGGCGCTGGCCGAGACGCCGGTCGTCAGCGCGGTGGGCCGCCCCGTGGCGACCGTCCTGCCCGACTTGGTCGACGGCAGACGGCTGCTGGTGCTCAGCGCCGACGAGAGCACCCCGGCCGAGGTCGCGAAACTCTTGCGAGACAACGGATTCGGCGGATCGGCCGTCACGGTGCTCGAGCAGCTCGGCGGGCCGTCGGAACGTCTGCGAACCGCCACCGCGGCATCCTGGGATCTCGACGCGGGCGACCCGCTGAACATCGTCGCCGTCGACTGCGTCGCCGATCCGGCTCACACCCGCGTCACCCGCCTGCCCGGCCTGCCCGACACCGTCTACGGCGGCGACGGCCAGCTCACCAAGGCCGAGGTGCGGACGTTGACCCTGGCCGCGCTCGCCCCCGCGCCGGGTGAACTGCTGTGGGACGTCGGCGGTGGTTCGGGCAGCATCGCCATCGAATGGTGCCGCACGCATCCCGCCTGCCGCGCGGTGACTTTCGAGCGGCTGGAGCGCCGCAGGGAGCAGATCACCGTCAACGCCACCGCGCTGGGGGTCCCGCAGGTGCTGGTGCGGGGGGAGGTGCTCGCCGAACTGGCCGCCGACCACGAAATGCCCGCGCCCGACGCGATTTTCGTCGGCGGCGGTGTCACCCAGCCTGGCGTGCTCGAGACATGCTTCGCCCATCTGCGCCAGGGCGGCAGGCTGGTCGCGAACGCCGTCACCGCGGAATCGGAAGCGCTGCTGGTCGCCATGGCCGCCGCGCGGGGCGGTGAGCTGCGAAAGTTCCAGATCTATCGGTCCGAGCCGCTCGGCGGCTTCACCGCGTGGCGTCCCCAGCTGCCCGTCGCGCAGTGGACAGTCGTCAAATCGGATCAGGGTTCACCCTGAAATCCTCGCTGCGAGGGTGAAACACGCGCGTGTCAGCGGGTAGGGTCGGGCGCGAGATCCACTCGTTATCGGAAAACCGATTCCATGGGGAGATACATGAAGTACAAGAAGTTCGCCGCCACCGCTCTCCTGGCCGTCGCCGCCACCGGTGTCACCGCGGGCACCACCTACGCCGCACCGGCCGAACCCCCGGCCGCCCAGGAACAGACCGCGCTCGCGGCGCAGGGCGAGGACCAGGGCGTCGGCTACACCGCGCGGCTGGCCGACGCGGGCAAGTCCATCCTCACCACCGTGACGGGCGGCGCGTTCACCCTGGACGCGGACGGCAAGGCCGTCACGCTGAAGAACGACGCGGGCGAGGTCGTCACGACCATTCCGCTCGCCGCGCGGGAAGCGAGCAACGGCGCGCCGGTGGAGATCGCCGCCGCGATCGACGCCGACGGCAAGTCCCTCACCCTCACCCCGAAGGCCGACGTGGTCGCCGTGCAGGACATCGGCGCGCAGGAGTGGTTCTTCGCCGAACTGCAGCGCGCCTCGCTCGGAGCCGCCGTCGGCGCCGTGATCGGCGGCCTGATCGGTCTGCTCGGTCTCGTGGTCGGCGTCATCCCCGGCGCCATCATCGGCGGCGTGATCGGCCTGCTCGTCGCGGGCGGCCCCGCGCTGCTGAACGCGGGCATCGCGTACTTCAGCGGTCAGCCCTGAGAACGCTGATCCTGGGCGGCACCGCCGAGGCGCGGCGGCTTGCCCACATCGCTTCCGGCGAGCGAGGATTCGAGATCGTCTCCTCGCTCGCCGGTCGTGTTCGCGACCCGCGGCTGCCGGAGGGCTCGGTCAGAATCGGCGGCTTCGGCGGCGTCGCGGGTCTGCGCGAGTGGTTGGGGGACAACGGGATCGACGCCGTCATCGACGCCACCCACCCGTTCGCGGGCACGATCACCGCGAATGCCGCCGCGGCCGTGCGGGACTCGGGTATACCGCTGGTGCATGTGCGGCGGCCGGGCTGGACCGAGATGCCGGGCGATCGATGGATTCGCGTGCCCGATCTGGCGGCCGCGGCGAACGCGCTCCCGGAACTGGGCGAGCGCGTCTTCCTCACCATCGGCAGGCAGGGCGTCGGCGCGTTCGCCGGGCTCACCGACCAGTGGTTCCTTATCCGCGCCATCGACCCGCCGGAAACCGAACTGCCGCCGAACCACGAAGTGCTGCTCGCCCGAGGGCCTTTCACGGTCGACGAGGAATCCCGGCTGCTGGCGCGCCACCGCATCGACGTGCTGGTCACCAAGGACAGCGGCGGTGACCGCACCTATGCCAAACTGGCCGCCGCCCGCGCGGCCGAGTTGCCCGTCGTGATGGTCGACCGGTCGCCCATGCCCGCAGGAGCGGAGGTCGTCGAAACGGTGGCCGAAGCGTGGGAATGGTTGCGGGCCAAGGCATCCGGCCTTCGCTGATCAGCGCCTGAGCAACTCGGGCAGCCGATCGAACCAGGCGAGCACCGCGCGCTCGTAGCCGATGCCGAACTCCAGGGTGGCCCGCTGGTGCGGCCGCAGGGTGTCGCACTCGTCCTTCAGGTAGCGATCGAGGCGGCGCTGGTGCACCTCGCGGTTCGCGGCGATGATCCGATCGAGGTGCTCGGAGTCGAGGTGGTCGCCGAACGACATGGTGAGCAGCAGCGGCACCCGGATCGTTTCCGCGCCGGGATCGCGGGTGACCCATTCCAGAAACGCCTCGCGGCCCGCGTCGGTGATCCGATAGGGCGTGCGCTCCCGCGCCCCGGTCTCGCCCTTGGCGACCAGCCCGGCGGCGTCCATCGCGGCCAGCTCGCGATACACCTGGCTCTGGGTGATCGTCCAGAAATCGCCGATCCGATCCTGGGCAAGCGTCACCAGATCCCAGCCGGACATCGGCCCCTCGTGCAGGAAACCGAGCAGCGAGGCGGCCGTCGAATTCAGCGGTTTGCGCCGGGTCGTCGTCATCGGCCGCTCCCTTCTCGACGTTCCATAGTGGAATGTTAGCTCACTCGCTTCGCCGCGCGGGGTCCGTCCTCGCGAAGAGCCTCATGGTAGGCCTTCGCGAGTCAGGGA
>NZ_BDAU01000008.1 GCF_001612615.1 Nocardia amikacinitolerans NBRC 108937
TAAGCCGCCATTTGACTACCGTCGATTTTGCGCAAGATGGTGAGCCGGCGAGCGAGGGCGCGGGGCACCAGGGGTTGACCGGACCTCGCCGCGACGAGGTTGGCCAGGGTGAACATCTCTGCGATGCGTTCGATCTCGGACAGCTGCATCACGTCTCGGTTGATCAGATCGGCGACGTAAGTATGCGCGTTCTGCCGCAGTGTTCTTGCGCGTTCTGCCGCTACGATCGTGCGCTTCTTGCCGACGTTGGAAGAACTGCATTGCCGGAGCGATGTCGACCAGTCGACTGTGTGATCTGCAGGTGATTCGTTGCGGTCGCCACCCCACGCGTAGTCGTCGGCAGTCCCGGACCTTCGGCCAGTTCGGCATGCCGCAGCGAAGTGCGGAAGTTCATGCGGCGACTCACATTTCGAGGGGCGGTGTCGTCGTTCTAGGCGAGACGAATTCATCGAGCGCGCAGGAGCGCTCCGGTTTTGCGGAGAACCATGGACACATTGCACAACGGTGACCGCCGGGCACTGGTGGTCGGTCTCGGGATCAGTGGGGTCGCGTCGTCTCAGGGCCGACGAGGGCCACGATGGCGCTGAACCGGCTGGGGCTCACCGCCGAGCAGGAACGCATTTATCGGCGACTGCTGCGAGAACACGGGCTCGACGAGGCGCCTACTCCGGCCGAGCGTGCGGTTCTCGCCGAGCTGCGCGCATTGGGGTTGTTGCACGATGATCTGACCCCCAAGTCCCTGGCCGCAGCGGTGGAGATACTGATGCATCGACGGCTCGCCGAGGCGCAACGTCAGCTGGCTGGACTGTCCGCCGCCTGGGACGCGCTGCGGGAACTGGAGGCGGAACACCGCACGGAAATATAGTCAGCCCGGTCGAATTCCTGCCCACCCCAGCCGATTCCGCGCGGCGAATCCACGAACGACCGTTGTCCGCCACGGAACTGCGGGTCTTGCAGGCGCTGACCTGCCACGACACCGACGAAACGGCCGCGCGGTCGATGAACGTGTCGGTGCGGAAGTTCCGCGCCCATGTGGCATCGGCGATGGACCGTCTCGGCGCCAGGACCCGGTTCCAGGCCGCGCTGCTCGCCAAGGAGAAGGGCTGGCTGTGAAACCGGGTGGCAGGGTGCGTCAGAGGGTGCGGGCGAAGTGTGCCGCGACCGTATCGATGGCGATGGTGACCTGCGGCTCCTGGTCGTAGAAGTCGAACTGACTGCCCTGGGTCCACAGGAAGTCCTTCGGCCCGGCGAGCCCGGCGTGGAACCGGCGCGCCCCCTCGGGGATCGCCGCGTCCTCGCTGTGCACGAGCACGGTCGGCTGGGTGATCCGCGCGGCGGGCGCGATCGAGTCGTGGGTGAGCCAGTCGACCCAGGACATCACGGCGAACCGGTTGGGCCACAGCGGGATTCCGCCGCGTTCCGGATTGAGGTAGAAGTCGATCTCGTACGGCATGGCGGCCTGTTCCTCGGCGCTGCCCACCACCGGCACGTAGTCGACCTCGCCGGTCTGCTCGAACCGAGCGCGCGCGGTGCGTGCGGCTTCGATCTTCGCGGCCACCTCCTCGGGCCCGCCGTAGGCTTGCTCACACACCGCGGCGTCGTGCAGCCACGGAGCGACCAGCGCCAGCGCCTTCACGCGGGGATCGCGGGCGGCGTTGCCCGACATGTATATCGCGGCCGCGCAGATGCCGAGCGCGCCGATGCGATCGGCGTCGACCGCGTCGTGCGCGGCGAGAAGGCCGACGGCACTGCCGATGTCGCTGATCTTGCGTTCCGGCGACTCGAAGTCGCGCGGAGAACCGTCCGACTCACCGAAGCCGGTGAAATCGAACGACAATGCCGCGTAACCACGTTCGGCCAGCCGCTGGGCGTATCGATCGGCCATCATCTCCTTCACACTGGTCCATGTCCCCGCGACCACCACGCCGGGCACCGGTCCCTCGGTATCGGGCAGAAACAGGTTGCCGACGAGTTTCACACCGGCACTGTCGAATTCGACCTTCGTCATTTCGTTCCTCTCGCCGAAGCGGTCGTCGCTGTCAGTGCTTTCATCCGGGCAGCAGGCCGCGATTGCCGTCGCCCCACAGCGCGGTCATCACCACGCCTCGGATCCGCCAAGTGCCGTCGGTGCGCACGAGGTCGAACCGGTAGCTGCCGCCCAGCGTCCACAACGACGCGCCGAAGGCCTCGGCTTTGCGGTGCGTCGCCTGGAACGAGGCCGTGCACACCGCGGTGTCACCGTCGATGGTGACCAGGTGGTTGGCAAGCAGATGCTGGGTCGCGGCGAACCCGCCGAGAGTCTCGCGCCAGGCGCCGACGATCTGCGCCGGGGTCAGCACCACCGGTTCGCCGCCGTTGAGGCTGGTGTAGTCCAGCGTCACCTGTTCGGCGAAGACCTGCTCGAGTGCGTCCCACTCGCGGTGATCGGTAAGCCAGACCATGCGGGTACAGGTGTCGATGACATCGAAACGATCCATACTGCGATCCTTACCGCCGAACCCCTTGCGCCGGAAGGGCAGTCGCTGCATATCCCCTGCAACAAGCTGCACAACGGGCACCGGACCGGCCGGCCGGGATCGATCAGCGCTGCCGGAACGCGGCGGAATGGGCGGTGGCCGGCTCGACACGATCATGTTTCACAGTGAGCGGGATAAACCTTGCGGCGCTAGTTTCTGTCTGCTCGCAGCGCAGCGAGCAGATCGGAGTTCGAATCATGCACATCACAACGATCACGCGCCGCCTCGCGATGGCCGCGATCACCTCGGTCGCTACGGCTGCCGCTTCACTCGGCATCGCCGCGCCGGAAGCTGCCGCGGCGCCGCCGCGAGATCCGATCCTTTTCGTCCACGGTTGGCAGGGATCGGCGTCGAACTGGGACTACATGTGGGGCCGATTCCTGGGCGCGGGGTACTCCATAAAAGAGTTGGCACGATTCAGCTACGACAGCTCCCAGCCGAACGGGGACATCGCGCTGGAGGTGAAAGCGCAGGTCGATGCGCTGCGCGCGAAGACAGGTGCCGCCAAGGTCGACGTGGTCACCCACTCGATGGGCGGCCTCAACAGTCGCTGGTACCTGAAGAACCTGGACGGCCTGAATTTCGTCGACGACTGGGTCTCCATCGGCGGCCCCAACCATGGCACCGACGTTGCCAACGGATGCTTCGACGCCTCCTGCGTGGAGATGCGGCCCGGCTCGGCCTTCCTGGCCGAACTCAACAGCGCCGACGAAACCCCCGGTCAGGTGAACTACGGCACCTGGTGGTCGCCGTGCGACGAGATCATCAACCCCGATGAGAGCACCATTCTCAGCGGTGCCGCCAACACCCGGACGCTGTGCCTAGGCCATCTCGGGCTGCTGTCGTCGGCGACGGTTTTCGATGGCGTGCGCAACTTCGTGAGGTAGGCGGCTGAGCCTCTGCCCCGTCTCGCATCTGCGAGGCGGGGCCGAGTCTGGGTGCCCGGCAAGCGCGACGCCCAGCGAACGCTCGGTCGTTCCCTCAGCCCATCACGTTCGCCGGTGACTTCCTCGGCGACCCGTCGCTGGCGGCCGCCTCCGACGCGGGACAGCGCGGCGCGGATGCGACCCGCGGAGCTTCGGCCTAGCCCGTCACGGGCGGGTCGCTGTCAGTGCGGCGGATACGTACCGGAACAGCCGTCGGCCATCGTCGATGGGATCCGCTCCTCGAGGGGCCGCCGCTCACTCCCCGGTGCGGATTCGTGCCGGGAGTCGGTTCTCCCGCGACCAGCGCGAGCGGATCTTTTTCCCTTCGCGCCCAAAATGATTCGATCCTGGACCGGATCTGGGCGTTGCAAGCAGGTCCGGACCCGGCCGAGTCGATTCCCCCGCGCACGTCGGCGGCCTCCGCGTGGTGTTGCGGTGCCTTCGTGAAGAGCTCGCGTATATGGCCGAGCCCGCGGGTGTGCGGGCGGTAGCGAGGTGCTCGGTCGGATCCGATGCCGAGGTCGCTTCGTAGCCGCGCTGCCGGTACCGTTCCGGTGCGAGTTCGACCACCGCGCCGGGGTCGAATTCCTTGGCACGCGCCATGTTTCGAGATACTAGGATGTTGCGACCGATCGGTCAAATATGCGGCGCTGCGAACCGGCAACCGCAACCGGGAGTGGGGCACCTGGGGAAGGCCTCGTTGTAGTCGCCGCGTGCGCTCGGATCGCCCGCCGCATCACTGGGGGCACGGGCGGTCATGCTCTCGGCGTCGGTTGCCAGGTCTGCGGGTTGCCTGATTCGTTCGTGCGGCGCACGAGGACCGCGGCGGACGATGCCGACGGTCCATCGGTTCCTCGCCGATCCCGCGCCGGAGTCGACCGGCGATCTTCGACTCGATCGAGCCCGCGGCTCGTCCTCGGTCAGGGTAACCAGCGCGATGCGTCAGGACGGTTGACAAGCTCGAGATCGTGCAAATACTGTTCAGTAACCATGAATCCTGTGCTGTCGTACGAAATTCCGAGAGGGATCGTTGTGCCAATCCACATCGCCATAGCGTAGGTGCGACTGCGCACCTTGTTCGGGCACTACCCCCTCTAACGCGCGCCGCGATCCGCTGGCATCCCTCGTAGCGCTTCATTTTCAGCGTCGCTCGCTGATCGATTGCTCTACTGAGCCCGACGGCACAGTCAGGTTTCGTCCTGACCTGCGTCGTCTCTTCTGGGCTGTCCGTGGAAGACGTTTCGCATTATTCGGGGCGATTCGCCGACCCTCGACAATGTCGAAATCCGTTATGGCGAAATATGAGCCGTCTGCGCCGGACTGTCTCAATAAATCTTAACGCAATCTTTGGTTTAACCACGAATCGATCGTGACGGGGGGTCACAGCGTGCGCTGAGGAAGGATGTTCAGAGGTGAACGGATCGGCCTTTGCCGTCGCCATCATCGGCATGTCCTGCAGAATGCCGGGAGCGGCCGATCTCGACAGTTTCTGGCAGCTGCTCAGAGCAGGGCGCGCCGCGATCGGCGCAGCTCCTTCCACGCGCGCGAACCTCACCGAGCGGGCCGGATTCATCGACACCGCAGGTCAGTTCGACGCGGATTTCTTCGGTGTCTCGCCCAACGAAGCGCGGGCGATCGATCCGCAACAGCTGCTGGCGCTGGAATTGAGCTGGGAAGCGCTCGAGGACGCGGGCCTGGCCGCCACCGCACGCGATGCCCGGCGATGTGGCGTCTACCTCGGCTGCACGGGCGGAGACTTCGCCGAAATCGTTGCCTCCCAAGGCGGTCCGGGTGTCAGCCGCCACTCGCTGTGGGGTGTCGGACGTGGCGTCATCGCCAATCGCGTCTCGAACTACTTCGGTTTCAGCGGACCGAGCATCGTCGTCGATAGCGCCCAAGCATCCTCGCTGGTCGCGGTGCATCTGGCCTGTGAGAGCCTGCGCAGCGGCGAGAGCGAGGTGGCTCTGGCCGGTGGCCTGAACCTGATTCTGTCGCCGACGAGCGGTGAACGCATCGAACAATTCGGCGCGCAGTCGGCGCTCGGCGCGTGCCACACCTTCGACGCGCGGGCCGACGGGTTCGTGCGCGGCGAGGGTGGCGGCGTGGTGGTGCTGAAACCACTGGCCAGGGCGATCGCCGACGGCGACCGGATTCACGCCGTGATCCGCGGCAGCGCGGTCAACACCGGCAACGAACGCCGAGTGCTGAGCGCGCCGAGCCGGGATGCGCAGGCGGCGGCGATCCGCTCCGCCATCAGCGCCGCCGGTGTCGCGGCGCCGTCGGTGCAGTACGTCGAATTGCACGGCACCGGAACACCCGCCGGTGATCCGGTGGAAGCCGCCGCGCTCGGCGAAACCTACGGCGTGCACCGGGCCACGGACGCACCGCTGGCCGTCGGATCGGTCAAGACGAACATCGGGCATCTGGAAGGTGCTTCCGGTATCGCGGGCCTGATCAAGACCGTGCTCTGTCTGGCCCACCGAGAACTGGTGGCCAGCCTGAACTTCGAGACGCCGAATCCGCGAATTCCGCTCGAGCAGCTGGGTTTACGGGTCGTAACCGGCACCGAGAGCTGGCCCGCGGACGACGTACGCCGTGCGGGTGTGTCGTCGTTCGGTATGGGCGGCTCGAATGCCCATGTGATCATGGAGGAGGCGCCCGCCGTCGGGGCCGCCGCATCAGCGGTAAGCGGCGCGCCCGGTGCGGTGCCATTGGTGGTGTCGGCCCGCACGGAGGACGGTGTGCGGGCGCAAGCGGCCCGGCTCCGCGAGTGGCTGCTCCGCCATCCTGAGCTGGATCCGGTCGATGTGGCGCATTCGCTGCTGACAACCAGAGCGCAGATGGAGTGGCGCGGCAATGTCGTCGGACAGGATCGAGCGGAGCTGCTGGCCGGTTTGGCGGTCCTGACAGACCCGACCGCGCCCGCCGTATCGCTCGAGCCGACAACCGAGCGCGCCGAGCAGCGCCGGGTCGCGTTCGTGTTCCCGGGGCAGGGCAGCCAGTGGGAGGGCATGGCGCTCGGCCTGCTGGATGCGGGTGGGGTGTTCGCGGAGTCGATCGCGGAATGTGAAGCGGCCCTGCGGCCGTACGTGGACTGGTCGCTGACGGCGGTGCTGCGCAGGGAAGCGGACGCGCCCCCGCTGGAGCGCGTGGACGTGGTGCAGCCGGTGCTGTTCGCGGTGATGGTCTCGCTGGCCCGGATGTGGCGGGCGGCCGGTGTGGAGCCGGACGTGGTGATCGGCCATTCCCAGGGCGAGATCGCCGCCGCCCACATCGCCGGTGGGCTGTCGCTGCCGGACGCGGCGCGTGTGGTCGCGCTCCGGTCGCGGGCGGTCGCCGACGAGCTGGCCGGACGGGGCGGTATGGCCTCGATCGGACTCGGCGCCGACGCGGTCCGGGAACGTTTGTCGGCGTGCGGGGACCGGCTGTCGTTGGCGGCGGTGAACGGACCGGCGCAGACCGTGATAGCCGGTGATGTTCCTGCGATGGAGGAGTTTCTCGCCGCCTGCGCCGAGGCCGGTGTGTGGGCCCGCCGGATTCCGGTGGATTACGCGTCGCATTCGAAGGCGGTCGAGCGGCTACGCGATCGGTTGCTAGAGGAACTGAAACCGATTCGCCCGCAATCCGGTTCGGTGCCGTTCTTTTCCACGGTCTTCGCCGACCGCTTGGATACGGCGGAACTGGACGCCGACTACTGGTATCGGTCGCTGAGGGAACCGGTTCGATTCGCCGACGCTGTGACGGCGCTGATCGCGGACGGCATCAACGCGTTCGTCGAGACGAGTCCGCATCCGGTGCTCACGATGGGCATCGGGGTAACCGCCGAGGCGGCCGGTGCGGCCGAGGGCGTCTCCGTTGTCGGGTCGTTGCGGCGCGGTGCGGGCGGGCCGGAACGGTTCGCGGCGTCCTTGGCGCAGGCGTATTGCGCTGGCGTGCAGGTGGATCCGGCGGTGTTGGTCGAAGGCGGCGCGCGGGTCGACCTGCCGCCGTACGCGTTCCAGCGTCGC
The DNA here is from genome assembly GCF_001612615.1 of Nocardia amikacinitolerans NBRC 108937. Taxonomy (GTDB): domain Bacteria; phylum Actinomycetota; class Actinomycetes; order Mycobacteriales; family Mycobacteriaceae; genus Nocardia; species Nocardia amikacinitolerans. The sequence continues at coordinate 7,450 of NZ_BDAU01000008.1, forward strand.
GACTTCTGGTCCGGTGTGCCGGTCGCTTCCGGTGGTTCGACCGGTGTGACCGACGTCGATGCGGCAACCGAGGAACGCGTTTCCGAGGGGCGACCATCCGAGCGCGATGAGCAGTGGGACGACGGCCCGCTCGCTCGCACACTGGCGGCGGCACCCGAATATCAGCGCGACACAGTAGTTCTCGACATCGTTCGCGAGCATGCCGCCGCGGTGCTCGGCCACGAGTCGGCCCGGTCGATCGACCCCGACCTGCCGTTCACCGAGTTCGGCTTCGACTCCGTCAGCGGAGTGGAGCTGCGGAACCGGTTGATTCGGGCCACCGGTGTGCCGCTGCCGAAGACGCTCGTCTTCGACCACCCGACCGCGACCGCGGTCGCGGCGCTGCTCCGGGCACGCGTCACGGGGACCGACCATAGGAAGCGGCGCGCCGAGCTCACCAGCTCCGTCGGCCAACCCTCCCAGATGTCCGACGAACCGATCGCCATTGTCGGCATCGGTGCCCGATTCCCGGGCGGTGTGCGGTCGGCCGAGGATTTGTGGGACCTGGTGGCCGCGGGCCGGGACGCGATCGGCGACTTCCCGACCGATCGCGGCTGGGATCTGGACCGGCTGTTCGACCCGGACCCCGACAAGCCGGGCACGGTCTACTCGCGCCATGGCGGATTCCTCAGCGATGCGGGTGATTTCGACCCCGGCTTCTTCGGCATCAGCCCCCGCGAAGCGCTGGCGATGGATCCGCAGCAACGGCTGTTGCTCGAAACGGCATGGGAAGCACTGGAGGACGCGGGCATCGACCCGACGTCGTTGCGGGGCAGCGACACCGGCGTCTTCGCCGGTGCCTGCTCGTCGGGATACTCCGGCCGGGTGACCGGTGACCTGGAGGGCTTCCGGCTGACCGGCACGTCGCACAGCGTCATCTCGGGTCGCGTCGCGTACGTGTTCGGCCTGGAAGGTCCGGCGGTCACGGTGGATACGGCGTGCTCGTCGTCGCTGGTGGCGGTGCATCTGGCGTGTCAGGCGCTGCGCCAGGGCGACAGCTCGCTTGTTCTCGCCGGTGGTGTGACGGTCGCGGCGAGTCCGTATCTCTACGTGGACTTCGCCCGGCAGCGCGGCCTGTCACCGGACGGTCGTTGCAAGGCGTTCTCGGCCGCCGCCGACGGTGTGGCGTGGTCGGAGGGCGCGGGTGTCCTTGTGCTCGAACGACTTTCGGACGCCCAGCGGCTCGGCCACAACATCCTTGCCGTCGTTCGCGGTAGTGCGGTGAACCAGGACGGCGCGAGCAATGGCTTGACCGCGCCGAACGGCCCGTCGCAGGAGCGGGTCATCGCGCAGGCCCTCGCCAATGCGGGGATCTCGGCGGTCGACGTGGACGCGGTGGAGGCGCACGGAACCGGTACGGCCCTGGGCGATCCGATCGAAGCGCAGGCGTTGATCGCCGCCTACGGACAGGATCGCGCCGATCGGGAACCGTTGCGGATCGGTTCCTTGAAGTCGAATATCGGCCACGCCGTTGCCGCCGCCGGTGTGGCCGGTGTGATCAAGATGGTGCAGGCGATGCGGCACGAACGGCTGCCGCGCACGCTGCACGTCGATTCGCCGTCGCCGCACGTGGATTGGGACGCGGGCGCGGTGCGTCTGCTGACCGAGGCCGAACCGTGGTCCGTGGGCGATCGAGTGCGCCGGGCGGGCGTGTCGTCGTTCGGTATCAGCGGCACCAACGCGCACGTGATCCTCGAAGAAGCCCCGGCCGTCCCGGTCGCGGCTGCCGAGGGCGACCGCGAAGGCGGCGCGGAGCGGCGGTCGAACACCACCGTGCCGCTCATTCCCTTGCTGGTGTCGGGCAAGGGCGACGCAGGTCTGCGTGGCCAGTCCGCGCGGCTGCGTGAGTGGTTGTCGGAGCGGCCGGAGATCGACATCACGGAGACGGCCTACTCGCTGGCGACCGCACGGGCGCAGCTGGATTCGTGTGCTGTGGTCCTCGGTCGCGATCGGGACGAGTTGCTGGAACGGTTGACGAGTCTCGCCGAATCGGGAACCGGCACCGGCGTCGTCGCGGGCGCCGCAGGATCGGGGACGACGGCATTCCTGTTCACCGGTCAGGGCGCCCAGCGGATCGGCATGGGCGCCGGTCTGTACGAAGCGTTCCCGGTCTTCGCGGACGCGTTGGACGCGGTGTGCGCCCAGTTCGATCCGCTGCTGGGATGCTCGCTGAAGCAACTCATGTTCACCGGCGGTACCGGTGCCACGGATCTGGATCGGACGGAGTTCACCCAGCCCGCGCTGTTCGCCTTCGAGGTGGCGCTGTATCGCCTGCTGGAATCGTTCGGCGTCACCCCGGACGTGTTGATCGGCCATTCGATCGGCGAAGTCGCGGCTGCGTACGTCGCGGGCCTGTGGTCGGTCGAGGATGCCTGCCGGTTGGTGGCAGCACGCGGCCGTCTCATGGGTGCGCTGTCCGAGGGCGGCGCGATGCTCGCCATCGGGGCGTCCGAAACCGAGGTGAACGATGTCGTCGCTCGGTATCCCGGCCGAGTGTCGGTCGCCGCCGTGAACGCGCCCGAGGCTCTGGTGATCTCGGGTGACGAGGACGCGGTCGCCGAGATCGAGGCCCTGTTCGTCGAGCGCGCAAGGAAGACCTCGCGGCTGCGGGTCAGTCACGCCTTCCACTCGCATCGGATGGAGCCGATGCTGGCCGAATTCGAGTTGGTCGCAAAGGGACTGGTGTACCACCGGCTTCGCCTTCCGGTGGTGTCGAACGTGTCCGGCCTGCTCGCCGGTGACGAGATGCTGGAACCCGCCTACTGGGTTCGGCAGGTGCGGGCCGCGGTGCGATTCGCGCCGGGTATCGAGACGCTGATCGCCTCGGATGTGCGCCGATTCCTGGAGATCGGGCCCGACGCGGTGCTGGCGGCGATGACCAGGCAGACCCTTCCGGAGGGTGTGGAAGCGGTGGTGGCCGCCGCCGCGCGCCGGGATCACGATGAGCCCCAACAATTCCTGACGATGCTGGCGCACGCTCACACGTCCGGTGCGCGCGTGGATTGGACGCGACTGTTCCGTCGACCGGCGCGACGGCGAGTTCCCCTGCCCACCTACGCCTTCCAACACCAGCGGTACTGGTTGCCGCCGCGCCCCGAAGCGACCGGTGACCCCCACGGCCACCCGTTGCTCACCGGCGTCGTCCCGGTGGCGGGTAAGGACGAGTTCGTTTTCACCGGCCGGTTCTCGCTGCCGACCGACCCGTGGGTCGCCGACCATATGACCTACGGCACCGTGGTGCTGCCGAGCGCGACGCTCGTCGAGTTCCTGCTCGTCGCGGGCAGCGGAATCGGTTGCGGCGTCGTCGAGGAGCTGACCCTGGAGGCTCCGATCCTTCCGGCGGAGGACGACGAGGTCGAACTCCAGGTGTCGGTGCGGGAGCCGGACGGGACCGGGCGACGACCGTTCGACTTCTACTTCCGCAAGGCGGCGGGCGAATGGGTGCGCAACGCCAGCGGCGTCCTGGCCCCCTCCTGGGACGGCGACGACGCTCTGCTGGACCGGCTGCGCGACGAAGCGTGGCCGCCTGCCGACGCCGAAATCCTCGACACCGCATGGATTCCCGAGCGGATCGCCAAGGGATCCGGACTCGAATACGGTCCGGCGTTCCTCGGCGTCGACGCCGCATGGCAGCGCGGGGGAACCGTCTTCTCCGAGATCACCCTGGACACGGCGGCCGCGCCCGAACCCGAGCGGTTCGCTCTGCATCCCGCCCTGCTCGACCTGGTGATGCACGCCGGACTGGCCGGGCTCGTCTGGCACGACCAGGACAGCGATCCGAACACCGGCCGGTTGCTGTTCCGCTGGGGCGGGGCGCGACTGCACCAGCCGCTGGTCAAGGCGACGGCGCTGCGGGTCATCGCCGTAGCGACCGGCCCGGAGACGATCTCGGTGGCGACCGTCGATGATTCGGGACGGCCCGTGATCTCCGTCGACGCGGTCGTCATGCGGCCATACGACGTGAAACAGATGCGCGCCACGCTGGCCGGGGACGACGCCGACCTCTACGAGATCCAGTGGACGCCGGCACCGGCGGTGACATCCAGTTCGTCCGCGGACCGGATGGCCGTCCTCGGGTCGGTGCCGGTCGCCGGAATCGACACCGGCTATCCGGTCCCGTCGGAAATCGCTGCGGCAGAGGTGATTCCGGATGTCGTGTGCTGGCATCCGGGGATCGGCGCCGCGGCCGACGATCCGGTGGCTGTTCGCGGTCACCTGGAAACGGTGTTGGCGACGGTACAGGCCTGGTTGGCCGAAGACCGTCTGGCCGACACTCGCCTGGTCGTGCTGACCACGAACGGTGCCGGGCTGCCCTGCGCGGCACCGGATCTCGCCGCGGCAGCCGTCTGGGGCATGCTGCGCAGCGTCCAATCCGAGTATCCTGGCCGGTTCGTCCTGCTCGACGCCGACTCGTCGGCCGCCGCGTCCATGGATTACCCGACGCTGATCGGCGCGGTGATCGCGGCAGACGAACCGCAGGCCGCGGTGCGCGACGGCGCGTTGCTGGTGCCGAGGCTTGCGAGAGCACGAGCCCAGCACGATGCCGAGCCGGGCCAGGCCCACCCGTCGTTCGGTACCGGCACCGTACTGATCACCGGCGGCACCGGCGGCCTCGGCGCGCTCGTGGCACGACATCTGGTCTCCGCACACGGAGTACGCCATTTGCTGCTCGTCTCCAGGCGTGGCGAAACCGCTGACGGCGCAACGCGACTGGTGTCCGAGCTGTCGGAAGCGGGTGCTGCTGTCCGGGTGGCGGCCTGCGATGTCGGCGATCGAGAAGCCCTCCGCTCGCTGCTGGATTCGATCGAATCCGATCATCCGCTGACCGGCGTCGTCCACGCGGCGGGCGTCCTCGACGACGGCACCCTCGCGAGCCTGACCGCCGAGCAAGTGCGGCGAGTATTCGACTCGAAGGCCGCCGCCGCATGGCACCTGCACGACCTCACCCGCGACCGTGACCTGTCGGCCTTCGTGCTGTTCTCCTCTGTCGCGGCAACGATCGGATCGGCGGGACAGGCCAACTACGCGGCGGCCAACGCATTCCTCGACGCGCTGGCGCTGCGTCGCCGAGCCGAAGGGCTGTCCGCGACTTCGCTGGCGTGGGGACCCTGGAACTCCGCCGCGGGCATGACCGGTGGCTTGGACCGCGGCGCCGTCGCCCGCTGGGAAAGGCTCGGCCTCCACCCACTCGGGAACGACGAAGGCCTCCGGCTGTTCGATGCGGCCGGTGACCGCGTCGCCGCGCACCTGGCGGCGATCGGGTTCGACCCGGCGGAGCTGCGGCGCGAAGCGCGCGACGGTGCGGTGCCCGCGGTGTTCCGTGGTTTCCTGCCCCGCACCACGGAACGGACGGCGGCCGCGTCGAGTTCGCTTGGCACACGACTGAGCCGGGTACCGGAGGGCCAACGCGCCGAGGTCGTGCTCGACTTGGTCAGGGAGCACGCGGCGGCCGTGCTGGGACACCGTTCCGCCGAAGACATCAGCCCCGACGAGCGATTCGACGCGCTGGGATTCGACTCGCTCGGCGGCGTCGAATTCCGCAACCGGCTGTCGAAGGCCACCGGTGTCCAGCTGCCGTCCACCCTGGTCTTCGACCATCCCACCGCCGCGGCGGTCGCCACGCTCTTGCGGTCCAAGATCGAGGGAACAGAATCCGGTCCCAGGACCGCACGGCTGTCGCGCCGCGTCCGCGCGGACGAGCCCATCGCGATCGTCGGCATGAGCTGCCGATTCCCCGGCGGCGTCCGAACCCCGGAGCAGTTGTGGGATCTGGTGCGGTCGGGGACCGATGCCACCACCGAGTTCCCCGACGATCGCGGCTGGGATCTCGAGCGGCTGATCGACCAGGACCCGGACAAGCCTGGCACGGTCTACAGCCGCGGCGGCGGATTCCTGGACGACGCGGGCGATTTCGACGCCGGGTTCTTCGGCATCAGCCCGCGCGAAGCCCTGGCGATGGATCCGCAGCAGCGGTTGCTGCTGGAAGCGTCCTGGGAGGCGCTGGAGGATTCGGGAATCGACCCGAACACCTTGCGCGGCAGCGACACCGGTGTGTTCGCGGGTGCGTGCGCCTCCGGATACGTCGACCGGGTGACCGGCGACCTGGAAGGATTCCGGCTGACCGGCACCACCCACAGCGTCGTCTCCGGCCGGGTGGCCTACGTGTTCGGCCTCGAGGGACCGGCGGTCACGATCGATACCGCATGCTCGTCCTCACTGGTGGCCATGCATCTGGCCTGTCAGGCCCTGCGTCAGGGCGAAACATCGCTGGCCGTCGCCGGTGGCGTCACGGTGGCCGCGACCCCTTATCTCTCCGTGGATTTCGCGCGGCAACGCGGCCTGTCGCCGGATGGCCGCTGCAAGGCGTTCTCCGCAGCGGCCGACGGTGTGGCCTTCGCCGAGGGCGTGGGCGTCCTGATCCTGGAGCGGCTGTCGGACGCACAGCGGCTCGGCCACGACGTCCTGGCCGTCATCCGGGGCAGTGCGGTCAATCAGGACGGTGCGAGCAATGGCCTGACGGCGCCGAACGGTCCGTCGCAGGAGCGGGTGATCGCGCAGGCCCTCGCGAATGCCGGCCTCACACCCGCCGACGTGGATGCGGTGGAAGCGCACGGAACCGGAACTCCCCTGGGGGATCCCATCGAAGCCAACGCGTTGATCGCGGCATACGGGCAGGAGCGTGGGGATCGGCAGCCGCTGCGCATCGGATCGATCAAGTCGAACATCGGTCACACCGTGGCCGCGGCCGGTGTCGGTGGCGTGATCAAGATGGTGCAGGCGCTGCGACACGAAACGCTGCCCCCGACGCTGCACGCGGAAGCGCCGTCCCCGCACGTGGATTGGTCCGCGGGCGCGGTGCGCCTGCTGACCCAGCCCGAACCATGGCGCGCAGGAGGTGCGGTTCGCCGGGCCGGTGTGTCCTCGTTCGGAGTCAGCGGAACCAACGCCCACCTGATCCTCGAGGAGGCGCCCGCCCCGCAGCCCGTCGTCTCGCCACCTGCTACCGACCACCCGCTCGCGGCGGTGCCCTGGGTGGTGTCGGCCAAGAGCGAGAACGCCCTGCGGGCGCAGGCGGCGAAACTGCAGCAGTGGCTGATCGATCACCCCGACGCCGATCCGGCGGATGTGGCCTATTCGCTCGCCACGACACGTGCGCGGCACGAGTGGCGCGCGATGGTCCTCGGTTCCGATCGCGACGAGCTGCTCGCGCGGCTGGCGAAGCTGGTCGCCGGATCCGCCTCGGCCGGAGTGGTTTCCGGCGCCGCGGGCTCGGGGAAGACCGCCTTCTTGTTCACCGGTCAGGGCGCGCAGCGGGTCGGAATGGGTGCGGGTCTCGCCGAGGCCTTCCCGGTATTCGCCGCCGCGCTGGACGAGGTGTGCGCCCGGTTCGATCCGTTGCTCGGATGCTCGCTGAAGCAGGCGATACTCACCGGACACCTGATCGACGATCAGGGCGTCACCGCCGGCGACAGCTTGTCAGGTCGCTCGAAAGGGTCAGCGGAGACCGGCATTCTGGACCGGACCCGGCTCACCCAGCCCGCGCTGTTCGCGTTCGAAGTGGCGCTGTATCGGCTGCTGGAGTCGTTCGGGCTCGTCCCGGACATGGTGATCGGGCACTCGATCGGTGAACTGGCCGCGGCGTACGTGGCCGGCGTGTGGTCGCTGGAAGACGCCTGCGAGCTGGTCGCGGCACGCGGTCGGCTGATGGACGCGCTGCCGTCGGGCGGCGCCATGCTCGCGGTCGCCGCGTCCGAGACCGAAATCCACGCGGCGCTGGCCGGATTCGGTGATGGTGTGTCCCTTGCTGCGGTGAACGCGCCTGGGGCCGTGGTGGTTTCGGGTGACGCGGAGGTCATCGAGGAGATCGACCGGCAGTTCGCCGAGCGCGGTCGCAAGACGAGCCGACTCCGGGTGTCGCACGCGTTCCATTCCCCTCGGATGGAGCCGATGCTGGCGGAGTTCGAGGCGGTCGCGGCGCGAATGACCTTCAACGCACCGCGAATTCCGTTGGTGTCGAACATCTCCGGACGGGTCGCAGGCGACGAAATCCTGAATCCGGGGTACTGGGCGGCACAGGTGCGCGCCGCGGTGCGGTTCGCGCCCGGTGTCGAGACGCTGGTGGCATCGGGTGTACGCCGCTTCCTCGAAGTCGGACCCGACGCGGTGCTGGCGGCGATGACGCGGCACACGCTGCCCGAGGACGTCGAGTCTCGATCGGTGGTCGCCGCGGCGGCCCGTCGAGAGCAGGACGAGGTCGAACAGTTCCTGACCCTGCTCGGCCACGCGCACACCGCCGGGCTGTCCGTCGACTGGAATCCGCTGTTCACCACCCGCCGGGTGGCACGAATCGCCCTGCCCACCTATGCCTTCGAACATCGGCGGTACTGGCTCGAACCCAGCCCGGTGGAGACGAGCAACGCGACCTCGGAACACCCGCTGCTCACCGACGTGGTGCGAGTGGCCGACCGCGACGAGTGGCTGTTCACGGGGCGGCTCTCGCTGCGCACCCATCCCTGGATCGCCGACCACACCACCTACGGCGTTGTGGTCGTCCCGAGTGCCGCGCTCATGGAGATGCTGCTGGTCGCGGCGCCGCGGATCGGATGCGGTGCCGTGGAGGAACTCATCCTCGAGACGCCGATCCTCCCGCCCGCGGACGGCGAGGTCGAACTCCAGGTGCTGGTGCGGGAACCGGATTCCACGGGACGTAGATCGTTCACGTTCCACTATCGCCGCACCGGCGATGGGGCAGGCAGTGAGTGGACGCGCAACGCCAGTGGCGTGCTGAGCGGTAGGCAGCTGACCGACATCGGACTGATGGACATGCTGCGAAACGCTCCGTGGCCGCCGGTCGACGCCGAACCGGTGGATACCGACTGGATTCCGGCCCAGGTGGCCCGTGCCGCCGGACTGGAATACGGCGCCTCGTTCCTCGGCGTGGATGCCGCGTGGCGCAGCGGTGACACGGTGTTCTCCGAGGTCACCCTGAACCAGGAATTCCCGGCCGACCGATTCCAGCTGCATCCGGCGCTGTTCGACATGGTGATGCATGCCGGAATCGCCTGTTTGATCTGGCCGGACCACAAGGGCGATCCCACCGAGGGCAAACTCCTGTTCCGTTGGGGCGCGACACAAATCCACACCACGTCCACGGTCCGGACGTTGCGGGTGATGGCCATCCGCCGCAGCGGTGAGGCGATCACCGTGGTGGCCGTCGACCAGGACGGAACGCCGGTGGTCACCATCGACGAAGCCGTTATGCGCTCCTACGACGTCCAGCAGTTCCGCGCCACACTGCCGGGCGGACGCGCGGCACGGTACGGGTTGCGCTGGGTGCCGATGGAGAAGCCCGACGGACACACCGGGACCGGAAGTACGGCCGTGCTGGGAGCCGCGCGTGTGGACGGCATCGACGATCGGTATCCGGATCCGACCGCGCTCGCCTCGGCTTCGACGGTGCCAGACGTCGTGGTGTGGTCCGAAGCCGCTGCGCTGCACGGCGATTCGCAGTCGCCTGCACGGGACCGGGTCGCTGCCGCCTTGCGCACGGTGCGAGATTGGTTGGCCGACGAGCGATTCGCACGGTCGCGGCTGGTCGTGCTGACCAGCCGTGCGGCAGCCCTGCCCGAGGAGACGCCGGACACCGCATCAGCCGCGGTGTGGGGGCTGATACGCAGCGCGCAGACCGAGTACCCGGAGCGAATCGTGCTGCTCGACGTGGGCGAATCTGCTGGTGCACAGCAGATTTCCGCCGATGCGATTCGAGCCGTGCTCGAGAGCGGAGAGCCGCAGGTGGCAGTACGGGGCGACCACGTCCTGGCACCGCGACTGGAGGTGCTGACCGCCCAGGCAGCCGAGCAAATAGCGTTCGGTTCCGGCACGGTGCTGATCACCGGCGGGACCGGGGGATTGGGCGCGCTGCTGGCCCGGCACCTGGTCACCACGCACGGTGTGCGGCGACTACTGCTGGTATCCCGTCGCGGCGAGCGTGCCGACGGAGCGAGGGAACTCGCCGCGGAACTCTCCCGATCCGGTGCCGAGGTGCGGATCGCCGCCTGCGATGTCACCGACCGCGACGCGCTTCGCGAGCTGCTGGACGGCCTGCCCGCGGAGCACCCGCTCACCGGTGTCGTCCACGCCGCGGGCGTGCTCGACGACGGCACGTTCCACACGCTCACCGGCGACCAGGTCGATCGGGTGTTCGCTGCCAAGGCGGACGCGGCCTGGCATCTGCACGAGCTCACCAGGGACCTGAATCTGTCGGCGTTCGTGCTGTTCTCCTCGATCGCCGGAATGATCGGCTCGGCGGGGCAAGCGAATTACGCTGCCGCGAACGGCTTCCTGGACGCCCTCGCGAGGCAACGCCGTGCCGAGGGACTGCCTGCGCTCGCACTCGCCTGGGGGCCGTGGCAGCAGGACATCGGCATGACCGGCGCGCTGGACCGCGCGGCCATGAACCGGTTGGAGCGGCTGGGCCTTGCTCCGCTGGACCGTACCGACGGCCTTCGATTGTTCGACGAATCGCTGACCACGGCCGAACCGGTGCCTGCGCTGTTGCGGCTGGATACCGACAAACTGCGCATGGAAGCGCATGCCGGTCCGATTCCGGCGGTGCTGCGCGGGTTCGTTCGCGCACGCGGCCGGTCGGCACCGGCATCGAGGCGTGAACTGTCGCTCGAGGAGCGTCTGCACGGTGTACCGGAGGCGAGGCGACGCGGGGTCGTCCTCGATCTGGTGCGCGAACACGTGGCGGCGGTGCTCGGTTACGGCTCGGCCGACGACATCGGAGCCGATCGCGGCTTCAGCGAACTCGGCTTCGATTCCCTCGGCGGCGTCGAGTTCCGGAACCGGCTCGCCAGGCTGACGGGTCTGTCGCTGCCCTCGACGTTGGTCTTCGACTACCCGACCGCGGGAGATGTCGCCGACTACCTGCTGGAACAGACCGTGCCGACAGCGCACGCGCAACCGGCATCGGCCGTGTCCGACGACATCGCGCGGCTGGAGGCCCTGCTCGAGCGGATCATCGCCGACGGCAGCGACAACGACGAGACCGTCGCCGGATTGCGTGGCGTCAACGAGCGCCTGCGCACCTATCTGACGGGCAGGTCGCCGGACGGTGCCTACGACGACCTCGATTTCCATTCCGACAGTGAGCTTTTCGACCTCATCGACGAGGAGTTTGGTCCAGCATGAGCAGCCCAGCCGCCAGTAACGAGGAACGGCTCAGCCGGTATCTGAGAAAGCTCACCGGAGACCTGCGCGCCGCTAAGAAGCACATCCAGAATCTGGAAGAGCGTGCAGGCGAACCCATCGCGATCGTCGGCATGAGCTGTCGGTATCCGGGCGGAGTCGAAACTCCCGCGCAGCTGTGGGATCTGGTCGCTTCCGGTGCCGACGCCGTCGGTCCCTTCCCTGCCGACCGAGGCTGGGACCTGGATCGCCTGTTCGACACCGATCCGGACGCGCCGGGCACCATCTACACGCGGGAAGGCGGATTCCTCGACGCGGCGGGCGATTTCGATGCCGCGTTCTTCGGCATCGGCCCGCGCGCGGCCGAAGCGATGGACCCGCAGCAGCGCCTGTTCCTGGAAGCGGCATGGGAGGCATTGGAGGACGCCGGCATCGATCCGGTGACGTTGCGCGGCAGCGACACCGGAGTGTTCGCCGGCGTGATCCACCAGGACTACGGCCCGCGCGTGGGTTCGCCTGGCCTGACCGCCGAATCGGAAGGTCATGTCTACCTGGGTGTTTCGGCCAGCGTCCTGTCCGGGCGCGTCGCCTACACCTTCGGTTTCAAAGGTCCGACGCTCTCGGTGGACACGGCGTGCTCGTCGTCGCTGGTCGCCCTGCATCTGGCGTGTCAGGCGCTGCGGCAGGGCGAGACCTCTCTCGCTCTGGTGGGCGGTGTCACCGTGATGTCCGACCCCACGCTGTTGATCGCCTTCGCCCGGCAGGGTGCGCTGTCCCCGGATGCCCGGTGCAAGGCCTTCGCGGCGGCGGCGAACGGAACCGGATTCTCCGAGGGCCTCGGCATGCTCGCGATCGAGCGGTTGTCCGACGCGCGCAGGCACGGCCACCAGGTCCTCGCGGTCATCCGCGGCAGCGCGGTCAACCAGGACGGCGCGAGCAGCCATTTGACCGCTCCGAACGGTCCGTCGCAGGAAAAGGTGATCGCGCAGGCCCTCGCCAGTGCCGGTCTGGCGCCCGCCGACGTCGATGTGGTCGAAGCGCACGGCACCGGCACGACGCTCGGTGACCCGATCGAGGCGCGGGCGCTGATCGCCGCCTACGGACGCGATCGCGCCGGAGAGCCGCTGCGGATCGGCTCGCTCAAGTCGAACATCGGCCACACCTCCGCCGCGGCCGGTGTGGGCGGCGTGATCAAGATGGTGCAGGCCTTCCGGCACGAAACGCTGCCCGCGACACTGCATGTCGATGCTCCGACGCCGCATGTGGACTGGTCGGCGGGATCGGTGCGGCTGCTCACCACGGCGGAACCGTGGCCGGCGGGCGAGCGGGTGCGTCGCGCAGGCGTGTCCTCCTTCGGCGCCAGCGGCACCAACGCGCACGTGATCCTGGAGGAGGCGCCCGCTGCGGAGGAGGCGCTCGCCGAACTGGCGGACGACACCACCGATCGTGGTGCGCAGGCGGTGGCCGCCGGTGTCGCCCCGTGGCTGCTATCGGCGAAGACCGAGGACGCGTTGCGCGCGCAGGCGACCAAATTGCGGCAATGGGTGACTGAAAACCCGGACGCGCCAGTCGAAGACATCGGCTATTCGCTGCTGACGACCCGCGCGCGGCTCGACTGGCGGGCCGCGGTCGGCGCCGACGACCGCGAGACGATGCTCGCCGGACTGGCGGCACTCGCCGAACACGGTTCGGCCAGCACCGTCGGCGGCGTGACGGCAGGGCAGGCGGCGCCGCGCAAGGCGGCCTTCCTGTGCACCGGACAGGGTGCGCAGCGGGTCGGGATGGGACGTGAACTGTACGAGGCGTTCCCCGCATTCGCCGCCGCGGTGGACGAGCTGTGCGAGCAGTTCGACCCGCTGCTCGGCTGTTCGCTGAAGCAGGTGATGTTCACCGGCCTACCGGCCGAGGGTCCCGCCGATGCCGATGTCCTGAATCGGACCGAGTTCACCCAGCCCGCGCTGTTCGCGTATGAGGTCGCGATGGGCCGGCTCCTGGACTCGTTCGGCGTGACGCCCGACGTCCTGATCGGACATTCGATCGGTGAGTTGGCCGCCGCCTATCTCGCCGGCGTGTGGTCGCTACCGGACGCGTGCCGGTTGGTCGCCGCGCGTGGCCGCCTCATGGGGCAGTTGCCCGAAGGCGGCGCGATGCTGGGCATCGCGGCGAGCGAGGACGAGGTTTCCGAGGCGCTCGTCGACGGTGTCTCGATCGCTGCCGTGAATTCTCCTGTCGCCGTTGTTGTTTCCGGCGACGAGGAGGCGGTGGCGAAAATCGAGCAGTCGTTCGCCGACCGCGGCAGGAAGACCTCGCGGTTGCGGGTGTCGCATGCGTTCCATTCCCACCGGATGGATCCGATGCTGGCCGAATTCGAGGCTGTCGCACGCGAGGTGACCTACCGGCGCCCGCAGATCCCGCTGGTGTCGAATCTCTCCGGCCGGATCGCCGGTGACGAAGTGCTGGAACCCGCCTACTGGGTTCGCCAGGTTCGCTCGGCGGTGCAGTTCGCTCGCGGCGTGGAGACCCTGGTGGCCTCGGGCGTGCGCCGATTCCTGGAAATCGGTCCCGACGCGGTGCTCACGGCGATGACCAGGCAATGCCTGTCGGACGACAGCGAATCGCAGTCGTCGGTGATCGCCGGAGCACGGCGAGGGCGTGCCGAGGTCGAGCAGTTCGTGAACTGCCTGGCCCATGCACACGTCGTCGGTGTCGATGTCGACTGGAGCGTGTACTTCGCCGCTCGCCCTGCCTCGCGAGTGTCGTTGCCCACCTACGCCTTCCAGCGTCGTCGCTACTGGCTCGAACCCTCGCTCGGCACCGCGAGGGTCGAATCCCTGGATTCGAGAGTGGTCGACCATCCCATGGTGGACGCGGCATTGCCGATGGCGGATGGTGGTGTCGTCCTGACCGGGCGCCTGTCACCGCTGACGCAGCCGTGGTTGGCCGACCATGTCATCGGCGGGGTCTTGTTGTTGCCTGGGACCGGGTTCGTTGAGCTGGCGTTGCGTGCCGGTGCCGAAGCCGGGTGCCCGGTGCTCGAGGAATTGATGTTGCAGGCGCCGCTGGTGCTGCCCGCGACCGGCGGTCGGCGGATTCAGGTCGTCGTCGGCGGGCCCAGCGAGGAGTCCCCGCAGCGGCCGATCTCTATCTACTCCCGCGCCGAACACGACAACGCCGGACAGTGGGTACTGCACGCGCGCGGCCTGTTGACCGGCCGAGACGACACGGCCGAACCCGAACTGGGGGCTTGGCCGCCTGCCGGAGCGACCGGCGTCGAGGTCGCGTACACCAAGTTCCTGACGCGCGGTTACGACCTGGGCCCGGCTTTCCAAGGTGTGCGGGCGCTGTGGCGACGCGGCGATGAGGTGTTCGCCGAGATCGCCGCGAGTGCCGAGACCGGGGTGCGCGGGGAGGGCTTCGGAATCCACCCGGCATTGCTGGACGCGACCTTGCAGTCGGGACTGCTCGCCGGTGTGCTCGAGATCGGCGCCGGACAGGTGGTGCTGCCGTTCTCGTGGGAGTCGGTGTCGCTGTACTCGACCGGAGCGTCGGCGTTGCGCGTGGGTCTGACCAGGACCGGTTCGTCGGTGTCGGTGTGGGTGGCCGACGAGCAGGGGCGACCGGTGTTGTCGGGATCGGTGACGATGCGGGCGACGCCGCTGAAGCAGCTGGCCGCGGCCGCCGCGGGTGCGGGCGGTCGGGCCGAGCAGGTGCTGGAAGTGGTGTGGTCGCCCGCCGCGCTCGAGTCCGCGGCGCTGGATGCGGGCGTTGGTCGGTGGGACCGTTTGGATTCGGAGTCGCCGGTGCCCCCGGTGGTGGTGGTCGAGGCTGGAGCCGGGTGGGGCGACCACCCCGACGGCGACGTCGTAGCCACCACCCACACCGAGGTCGCCCGGATTCTCGAGGTGGTGCAGGCGTGGCTCGGCCAGGATCGGTTCGCTTCGAGCACGCTGCTGATCGCCACGCGCGGTGCGGTCGCACTGGCCGGTGAGGACCTCACCGATCTTCCTGGCGCCGCCGTGTGGGGCTTGGTGCGGACGGCGCAGACGGAGGATCCGGGTCGGATCGTGGTGGTCGATGCGGACACCCGCGTCGACGAGCAGCTCGCGGCGACCGTTCTGGCCGTGGGTGAACCCCAAGTCGTCGTCCGTGACGGCGTCACCCACACCGCTCGGCTCACCCGACCCGCGACCGGTGAGCCTTCCGTGGCGAGCGACGATGCCCCCGCCTTCGGGACGGGGACGGTGTTGATCACCGGCGGCACCGGCGGTTTGGGCGCGGCGGTGGCCCGGCATGTGGTGGCCAACCACGGGGTGCGGTCGTTGCTGCTTGTGAGCCGCAGCGGCCCGCGGGCCGAGGGTGCGGCCGCCTTGTGCGCCAAGTTGGAGCAGGCGGGCGCGCAAGTGAAAGTCGTGGCCTGTGATGTCTCCGATGCCGGTGCGGTGGCCGGGTTGCCCGCGGAAGTGCCCGCGCAGTGGCCGTTGTCGGGTGTGATCCATGCCGCCGGTGTGCTCGACGACGGGGTCATCGCCTCGTTGACCGCACAACGGATGGACGCGGTACTGGCGCCGAAGGCCGACGCCGCCTGGTACCTGCACGAGGCGACCGCGCACCTGAATCTGGCCGCATTCGTGGTGTTCTCGTCGCTGTCGGGCACGATCGGCGGCCCCGGCCAGGCCAACTACGCGGCGGCGAACACCTTCGTCGACGGTCTGGTCGCCCATCGGCGCGCGCGAGGGCTGGCAGGTCGGTCACTGGCCTGGGGTCCGTGGGCACGCTCCATCGGCATGACCGGACACCTGACCGATGCCGATACGGCCAGGACGACGCGCGCCGGATTCACCGCGTTGTCGGACGAGCAGGCCTTGGCCGCATGGGATTCGGTGCTCGACACGGGTCCCGGTCACGCGGTGATCACCGGCGTGGACACCACCGCGATCCGCGCCAAGGCCGATGCCGGACTGCTGCCACCGCTGCTGCGGGAACTGGTACCTCCGGCGGCCATCCGTCCGGCGGCGACCCCGGTGGTGATATCCGGTCTGCGGCAACGGCTCGCAGGCCTGGACGCCGATCGGCAGCGGCAGGTCGTGCTCGATACCGTCCGCGCGCACGTGACGGCGGTACTCGGCAGGGACGCCGTGTCCGCGCCCGATGCCGACCGCAGCACCTTCCAGGATCTGGGCTTCGATTCGTTGGGCGCGGTCGAGCTGCGCAACCGGATCAAAGCCGATACCGGCCTCGCGCTGGCGGCCACCGTCGTTTTCGACTACCCCACACCAGCGGCGCTTGCCGAGTATCTCCGCGAACAACTCTCGGACGGGCCGGTGGAAAAGCCGGTTCGTTCGATCGATGCGGTCTTCGAGGATTTGGAATCCGCCCTCGCGACCGCGAAGTGGGACGAACAGGAAAAGGCCCGGATCGCGGCTCGGTTGCAGTCCATTGCGACCAGTTGGACAGCTCGAATCGACACCGCTGGTGTCCCTCGCGACGACGATGTGGAAAACGCCGACGAAGCGGCGCTTTTCGCGATCCTCGACAGCGAATTGGAAGCCTGAGTACTGAATTCCTCGAGCTTGGCTCGAGTTCGGAAGGATTGCTGAACTTAGATGGTCGACGACAACAAGACCCTTGACTACCTGAAGCGCCTGACGGTCGATCTGCGCCAAACCCGCAGGCGGCTGCGGGAAGTCGAGGATCAGAAATTCGAGCCCATCGCGGTCGTTGGTGTGGCGTGTCGTTACCCGGGCGGGGTGGCCTCTCCGGAGGATCTGTGGAATCTGGTGTCGGAGGGCGTCGACGCGATCGGTGAGTTCCCCACCGACCGCGGCTGGGATGTGGACGGGCTCTACGACCCGGACCCGCAGGCGCGCGGGAAGTCGTACACCCGCTCGGGCGGGTTCCTCTACGACGCGGCGGAATTCGACGCGGAGTTCTTCGGGATCAGCCCGCGCGAGGCGCTGGCGATGGACCCGCAGCAGCGGATCCTGTTGGAAACCTCCTGGGAAGCCCTGGAACGAGCAGGTATCGACCCGTCGACGTTGCGCGGATCCGATACCGGTGTCTTCGCCGGCGCGTCGAACGGGGAGTACGCCGATCTGCTGCACGCGGGTCCGGTGGACCTGCGGGGCTACCTGCTGACCGGTACGACCGGCAGCGTGGTGTCGGGCCGGGTGGCGTACGCGCTCGGCCTGGAGGGCCCGGCGGTATCGGTGGACACCGCCTGCTCGTCGTCGCTGGTGGCGGTGCATCTGGCGGCCCAGTCGCTGCGCTCGGGGGAGTGCGCGATGGCGTTGGCGGGCGGCGTGACGGTCATGGGTTCGCCGGGGATGTTCGTGGAGTTCTCCCGGCAGCGGGGTCTCGCGGCCGACGGCCGGTGCAAGTCGTTCGCCGCCTCGGCGGACGGCACGGGCTGGGCCGAAGGCGCGGGTGTGCTGGTGCTGGAGCGGCTCTCCGACGCGCAGCGAAACGGGCATCGCGTGTGGGCGGTCATCCGCGGAACGGCGATCAATCAGGACGGCGCGTCCAACGGCTTGACCGTGCCGAACGGTCCCGCCCAGCAGCGGGTGATCCGCGCCGCGCTGGCCAACGGGCGGCTCTCCACCGACGACGTGGATGTGGTGGAGGCGCACGGCACCGGCACGGTGTTGGGGGATCCGATCGAAGCACACGCCCTGCTCGCCACCTACGGACAGGACCGTGATCCGCGCCGGCCGCTGTGGCTCGGGTCGCTGAAATCCAATATCGGTCACACGGTGGCCGCGGCGGGCGTCGGCGGCATGATCAAGATGATCATGGCGATGCGGCACGGGGTGCTGCCGCCGACCCTGCACGTCGACGAGCCCACCCCGCGCGTGGACTGGTCCAGCGGCGCGATCGAACTGCTGACCCGGAAGCGGGAGTGGCCCGAGGAAGCGGGCCGTCCCCGCCGTGCCGCGGTGTCCTCCTTCGGCATCAGCGGCACCAACGCGCACGTCATCTTGGAACACCTACCAGCGGACACGCCGGCCGAATCCGAGCCGGGCGACGACCCCGGCGGCTCGGAAAGGACTGTGGCGGGGGCGGTTCCGTGGGTGGTGTCGGCGAAGTCGCAGGCCTCGCTGCGGGCGCAGGCCGCGCGGTTGCGCGAGTTCGTGGCCGCCGATCCCGCGGTGTCGGTATCCGATATAGCGCATTCGCTGATCTCGACTCGCACGCTGTTCACGCATCGGGCCGTGGTCGTGGGTGCCGACCGGGACGAGCTGCTGCGCAGGCTGGCCACGGTGGCGGCCGGCGAACCGGGTCCCGATGTCGCCGTCGGTTCCGGCGCGACATCGAAGGTCGCTGTGATGTTCGCCGGGCAGGGCTCCCAGCGGGCGGGCATGGGTCAGCAGCTGTACGGCCGGTTCCCGGTGTTCGCCGAGGCTTTCGACCAAATCTGCGCGCAACTGGATCCGCTGCTCGGGCTCTCCTTGCGGGACGCGATCGGCTCCGGAAACGACTTGGAGCAGACCCGGTTGACCCAACCGGCGCTGTTCGCGGTCGAGGTGGCGCTGTATCGCCTGCTCGAATCATGGGGCGTCACCGCGGATGTGGTGTTCGGGCATTCGATCGGTGAGATCGCCGCCGCGCATGTCGCCGGCGTGCTGAGCCTGGCCGACGCGTGCGCGTTGGTCGCGGCGCGTGGCCGGTTGATGCAGGAATTGCCCACCGGCGGAGCGATGCTCGCGGTGCAGGCCGGTGAGCAGGAGATCACCGCACTGCTGGACGGCGTCGACGGGGTGGACATCGCGGCGGTCAACGGCCCTGCGGCAGTGGTGATCTCCGGTCGCGCGGAGGTCGTGGACGTCCTCGCCGAGCAGTTGCGCGAACGCGGGCGGCGCGTCAAACGGTTGCGGGTCAGCCATGCCTTCCACTCCTCGTTGATGGAACCGATGCTGGCGCGGTTCGCCGAGGTGGTCTCGACACTGCGCTTCGATCCGCCGCGGATTCCGGTGATCTCGACCGTCACCGGGGCGGTGGCGGATCCCGGCCTGTGGTGCTCGCCGCAGTACTGGGTCGATCAGGTGCGGCGGCCGGTGCGCTTCGCCGACGCCGCGGCAGCGGCCTGGGCCGACGGTGTGGACACCTTCCTGGAGGTGGGTCCCGACTCGGTGCTGTCGGCGATGACAGCCGAGTGCCTGCCGGAGGCGGCGACCGCGGTGGCGGTGCTGCACCCCGAGCGCGACGAACCCGTCGAGATCCTCGCCGCGGTCGCGCGGTTGTTCGTGCGGGCGGTGCCGGTGCGCTGGAACGCCGTACTCGCGGAACCGAATTCGGCGCCGGTGGAACTGCCCACCTATGCCTTCGACCGTCGGCGTTTCTGGCTCGAACCCGCGCTCGGCGCCGCCGGTGTCGAATCGGTGGGGCTCGGCGCGATGGGGCATCCGCTGCTCGGTGCGGTCGTGTCGGAAGCGAAGTCCGGCGACGTGCTGCTGACCGGCCGGTTGTCGGTGGCGACGCAGCCGTGGCTGGCCGACCACGCGGTCGCCGGGTCGGTCCTGCTGCCTGGGACCGGCTTCGTCGAGCTGGCCCTGCGCGCCGGTGCCGAAGCCGGATACCCGGTGATCGACGACCTGACGCTGCAGGCGCCGCTGCTGCTTCCCGACTCGGGCGGGGTGCGAATCCAGGTTGTCGTCGGCGGGCCGGGACCGGAGTTCGCGCCGATCTCGATCTACTCGCGCGGTGAGCACGACCCGGACGGTCAGTGGGTCCTGAACGCGCGGGGGCAGCTGACCACCATGGACGGCACGGCCGCGCCCGCATCGCACACCTGGCCGCCTGCCGCGGCGACCGATCTCGACGTCGCGTCCGCGTACGCGGCGCTGTCGGCACGGGGCTACGAGTACGGACCGGCCTTCCAGAGTGTGCGTGCGTTGTGGCGACGTGGCGCCGAGGTATACGCCGAGATCGCCATCGACGCCGACAGTGGCGCGCGCGCCGAAGGATTCGGGATCCATCCGGCCCTGCTGGACGGGGTGCTGCAGGCGGGACTGCTGGCCGGTGTCCTCGACGACGCTGCGGGACAGCAGGATTCACCGTTCGCCATGGCCGCCGGTCAAGTCGTGCTGCCCTTCTCGTGGGAGTCGGTCGCGCTGCATGCGGCCGAGGCGTCGGTGCTGCGCGTTCGGTTGACCACCGGCGGATCGTCGGTGTCGTTGTTGGCGGCGGACGAGCAGGGGCAGCCGGTGTTGTCCGGCTCGGTGACGCCACGGCCCATGCGACTGGAGCAGCTGGCCACGGGCCTGAGCGGCGCGGCCGATCCGGTGCTGGAAGTGGTGTGGTCGCCGGTCGAAACGGCTTCGGCCGTTGCGGATTCGGGTGCGGTCCGGTGGGACCGGCTGGATCCGGATGCGACGGTGCCTCCGGTCGTAGTGGTCGAGGCCGGGTCCGGGTGGAGCGAAGCCTCCGGCGCCGACGTGGTGACCGCTACCCACGCCGAGGTCGCACGCGTCCTCGAGGTGGTACAGGCGTGGCTGTCCGAGGACCGGTTCGCCGCGAGCACACTGCTGGTCGCCACCCGCGGTGCGGTCGCGATGGCCGACGAGGACCTCACCGATCTCGCCGGTGCCGCGGTGTGGGGCTTGGTGCGGTCCGCGCAGACCGAGGATCCGGGACGAATCGTCCTGGTGGACACCGACACCGGTGTCGATGAGGCCGTCGCGGCCACTGTCGTGGCCGTCGGCGAACCCCAGGTGGTCCTGCGTGACGGCATCGCTCACACCGCGCGGCTCACCCGGCCCGCACCCGCCGCGTCCGCATCGACCGTCGATGACGCCTTCGGTGCGGGGACTGTGCTGATCACCGGTGGCACAGGTGGTTTGGGTGCCGGTGTGGCCCGGCACGTGGTGGCCGAGCACGGCGTACGGTCGTTGCTGCTGGTGAGTCGCCGTGGTCCTCGGGCCGATGGCGTCGCGGAGTTGTGCGCCGAGCTGGAGCAGTCGGGTGCGCGGGTGCGGGTGGTGGCGTGTGATGTCACCGACGCCGACGCGGTGGCCGGGCTGCTTGCCGACGTTCCCGAGCAGCTGACCGGTGTGATCCACGCCGCCGGCGTGCTCGACGACGGGGTCATCGCCTCCTTGACACCCCAGCGGGTGGACGCGGTGCTGGCACCGAAGGTGGATGCCGCATGGCATCTGCACCGCGCGACCGCTGACCTGAATCTGGCCGCGTTCGTGGTGTTCTCGTCGATATCGGGCACCGTTGGCGGCCCCGGCCAGGGCAATTACGCGGCAGCGAACGCCTTCCTGGACGGGCTGGTCGCCCACCGGCGTGCCCGCGGACTGGCCGGTCAGTCGCTGGCGTGGGGTCCGTGGGCGCGCTCTGGCGGTATGGCCGGGCAGCTGGGTGAAGCCGACCTGGCTCGGATGAGCCGGGCCGGTTTCACCGCGATCCCGGACGAGTCCGCGTTGGCCGGTTGGGACGCGGTGCTCGAACGCGGCGCGGCGCACGCGGTGATCGCCATGGTCGACACCGCCGCGATCCGCGCCAAGGCCGTGGCCGGGCTGCTGCCCCCGCTGCTGCGCGCCCTTGCGCCTGCGGTGCGGCGGACCGCGGCGCTCTCGGCGGTGGGGTCGAGTCTGCGGCAACGGCTTTCGGGTCTGGACGCCGGTCGGCAGCGGCAGGCGGTGCTCGATACCGTCCGCACCCACATCGCGGCCGTTCTCGGCCACGACAGTGCCTCCGCGATCGATCCCGATCGAGCCTTCCAGGACCTGGGTTTCGATTCCCTGGGTGCGGTCGAGCTGCGCAACCGGCTCAAGACCGCCACCGGTCTGTCGTTGGCGGCCGCGGTCGTCTTCGACTACCCCACACCGCAGGCGCTTGCCGCACACCTGACCGAAGAGCTCACCGGCACCGGGCACGACGTGGCGGTCACCGCCGCCAAAGTCTTCGACGGCGAACCGATCGCGATCGTCGGCATGGCGTGCCGGTACCCGGGCGGGGTCCGGTCGCCCGAGGACCTGTGGCAGCTGGTCGTGGCCGGGACCGACGCGACGTCGGAGTTCCCGGTGAACCGCGGCTGGGACACCGAGCGGCTGTACGACCCGACCGGGGAGACACCGCACACCACGTACACGCGTTCGGGTGGATTCCTGCATGACGCAGGGGAATTCGATCCGGCGTTCTTCAACATCAGCCCGAACGAGGCGGCGCTGATGGATCCGCAGCAGTTTCTGCTGTTGGAGACCGCGTGGGAGGCGTTCGAGCGGGCCGGTGTCGACCCCGCGCTGCTGCGCGGCAGTGCGACCGGTGTCTTCGCGGGCATGATGTATCACGACTATCCGGCCAACGCGAACGCGGGATCCATTGCCTCCGGCCGGATCTCGTACGTGTTCGGTCTGGAGGGACCGTCGGTCACGGTGGACACGGCATGTTCGTCGTCTTTGGTGACAATGCATTTGGCGGCGCAGTCGCTGCGGTCGGGGGAGTGCGATCTGGCGTTGGCCGGTGGCGTGACCGTGATGGCGACTCCGGAGACCTTTGTGGAGTTCAGCAGGCAGCGAGGTCTGTCGCCGGACGGCCGGTCCAAGTCGTTCTCCGACACGGCCGACGGTGTCGCCTGGTCCGAGGGCGCCGGTGTGCTGGTGTTGGAGCGGTTGTCGGACGCGCGTCGCAATGGTCATGAAGTGCTCGCGGTGATCGCGGGTTCGGCGGTGAATCAGGATGGTGCGTCTAATGGGTTGACCGCGCCGAATGGTCCGTCGCAGCGACGGGTTATCCGGCAGGCGTTGGCCAATGCCGGGGTTTCCCCGACCGAGGTCGATGTGGTCGAGGCGCACGGCACGGGTACGACTCTGGGTGATCCGATCGAGGCGCAGGCGCTGCTGGCCACGTATGGCCAAGACCGTGACGCGGATCGTCCGCTGTGGCTCGGATCGCTGAAGTCCAACATCGGTCACGCTCAGGCGGCAGCCGGCGTGGGTGGTGTGATCAAGATGGTCATGGCCATGCGCCACGGACTTTTGCCGCAGACCCTGCATGTGGACCAGCCGTCCACGAAGATCGACTGGTCCGAGGGACATGTCCGGCTGCTGACCGAGGCGGTGACGTGGCCGGAGGTGGGTCGGCCGCGTCGTGCGGGTGTGTCCTCGTTCGGTATCAGCGGCACCAACGCACATCTCGTTCTCGAGCAGGCTCCGGCATCGGCGGTCGAGTCGGTCCCGGAGGTCAGGACCGTCCCGGCCGTGCCGTGGGTGCTGTCGGCGCGCGGCGGGCAAACGCTGGCCGCTCAGGCGGCTCGGCTGGCATCGCATGTGGTCGACCACGATCCGATCGATGTCGGCTTCTCACTGGCGTCGACGCGCAGTGTCTTCGAGCATCGGGCCGTCGTGGTGGCCGATGACCGTGCCGGGCTGCTCGCGGGCGTGCGGGCGCTGGCCGCTGGTACGCCCGCATCCGGTGTGGTGACCGGCCGGGTGGTTCCCGGGTCGACGGGTGTGGTCTTCTCGGGTCAGGGTGCGCAGTGGGCCGGTATGGCGGCCGAGTTGCGTGCGGTGTATCCGGTGTTCGCCGAGGCTTTCGACGGGATCGTCGCCGAGTTGGATCCGCTTCTCGAACAGCCTGTTTCGCTGAGCGTGGCGTTGGCGGACGGTGAGCTGGTCGATCGGACGGTGTTCGCGCAGGCGGGGTTGTTCGCGTTCGAGGTGGCGTTGTTTCGTCTGCTCGAATCGTGGGGTGTGCGTGCGGATGTGGTGGCTGGGCATTCGATTGGTGAGGTTGCTGCCGCGCATGTGGCGGGTGTGTTGTCGCTAGAGGATGCGTGTGTTCTCGTGGCGGCGCGTGGTCGTTTGATGCAGGCGTTGCCTGCTGGTGGGGCGATGGTGGCTGTGGGTGCGTCCGAGGGTGATGTGCTGCCGTTGCTGGCCGGTGTCGAGGGGGTGTCGATCGCGGCGGTGAACGGTCCATCGTCGGTGGTGCTGTCCGGTGTCGAGGACGCGGTTCAGGCTGTTGTCGAGGTGTGCGTCGCGCGTGGTTGGCGCACGCACCGTTTGCGGGTTTCGCATGCTTTCCATTCGGCATTGATGGAGCCGATGCTGGCCGAGTTCGCTTCGGCGATAGAGGGTTTGACGTTCGGTCGGCCCAGCATCCCGTTGGTGTCGACGGTGACCGGCGCGCAAGTCGTAGACGAGATGAGTGATCCGTCGTATTGGGTCGGCCAGGTCCGGGATACGGTCCGGTTCGCCGATGCCGTTGCCACGATGGCCGATTCGGGCGTCTCGAGGTTCGCCGAGGTCGGGCCGGACGCCGTGTTGACCCCGATGGTCGCCCAGACTCTCGGCGACGCCACGGCTGTCGCGATGACCAGGCGTGACCACGCGGACGCGGTGGCCGTGACCAGTGCGGTGGCCGGGTTGTTCGTGGTCGGTGCCGAGGTCGATTGGGCCGCTGTCTACGACAGCTCCGGTGTGCGGCGAATCGACCTGCCCACCTACGCCTTCCAGCACGAACGGTTCTGGCTCGACGCCAAGCAGATGCTGGCCAAGTCGTGGCTCGGCGCCGAACTGGGCGGCGTCAGCGCGGTCGGGCTGGACGCGGCGGCACATCCGCTGCTCGGCGCCATTGTGCCGCACGCGGATTCGGGTGCGGTGAGCTTCACCGGCCGGTGGTCGCTGGATTCGGTGGAATGGTTGGCGGACCACAGCGTGCTCGGCACCGTGTTGCTTCCTGGCACCGGATTCGTCGAACTGGCGTGTCACGTCGGTGGCCTGCTGGGCTGCGAGGTGGTCGACGAGCTCGTTCTGCATACTCCGTTGACCCTCACGGCCGAGGGCGATGTCGCCGTGCAGGTCGTGGTGGCCGCCCCGGACGAGGCCGGACGACGGCGGCTGAGCGTGCACTCGCGGCAGACGCCCGCGGGTCCGTGGGTGCTCCATGCCGAAGGCGTGCTCGTCCCCGGCGAGGTGACGGCCGACTTCGACCTCGTCGCGTGGCCACCGGCCGGTGCGCAACCGCTGGACGTCGACGGCGCGTACGACGAGTTGCTCGATATCGGATACGGCTACGGCCCCTTCTTCCAAGGCCTGCGGGCCGCATGGCAGCGCGGTGACGAAGTGTTCGCCGAGGTCGCGCTCCCTGATCCGAAGGACGCCGATGGTTTCGGTATCCACCCCGCGCTGTTCGACGCGGCGCTGCACGCCGCGATCGTCCACGGTCTTCGAGGCGGCCTCGACGGTTTCCCGGCACTCCCGTTCAGCTGGAACCGCGTGGTGCTGCACGCGGCAGGCGCCGCGGCGGTGCGAGTGCGGATCGTGCTGCAGGGCGACCGATTCTCGGTGCGGATGGCCGATGAGCAGGGACGGCCCGTCCTGTCGGTGGGCGCGTTGATCTCTCGGCCGGTGTCGGCCGATCGCCTGAGCGCAGCCGGGGTATCGGATGCCCTCTTCGGTATCGAATGGGTCGCTGCCGCGCCCTCCACGCCGAGCGTCGAGCCGGACCGGGTGGCGGTTCTCGGCGGGCGCGACGGCGATCTCGCGGCATTGATCGCCGAGCTGGACGCGAACCCCGACGAGGTGGTGCCCGACCTCGTGCTGCTCGAGTGCCCCACCCACGAGGGCGCGCCGCCGGAGGCAGCCCGCCGGGTCGCGATGGGCGTGCTCGACACCGTCCAACGTTGGCTGGCCGACAGTCGTTTCGCCGGTTCGCGTTTGGTGGTGCTGACCAGGCACGCGGTGGCCGTTGCCGATTCGGAGGACGTGGATCTGGGCCAGGCGCCGGTGTGGGGCCTGCTGCGCGCCGCGCAAGCGGAGCATCCGGGCCGATTCCAGCTGATCGATCTGGACGCCGAAGGTGATGCGCTTGCCGCGGCGGCGGTTGTCGCGACCGAGCCCGAAGCCGCGGTGCGGGGTATGAGCGTGTACGTGCCGCGGTTGCGTCGGCACGCGCCCGGCGCGATCGTTCGGTTGTCCGAACCGGGCACGGTGCTGGTGACCGGTGGTACGGGTGGTCTGGGTGCGGTGATCGCTCGGCACTTGGTGGTCG
Organism: Nocardia amikacinitolerans NBRC 108937; assembly: GCF_001612615.1. Lineage (GTDB taxonomy): Bacteria > Actinomycetota > Actinomycetes > Mycobacteriales > Mycobacteriaceae > Nocardia > Nocardia amikacinitolerans. The sequence continues at coordinate 33,673 of NZ_BDAU01000008.1, forward strand.
AACATGGTGTGCGCCATTTGCTTTTGACGTCTCGGCGTGGTCTGGATGCCCCTGGGGCGGCCGAACTGCGCGAGGAGCTGACCGAGCTGGGCGCGCAGGTGACCATCGCCGCGTGTGATGTGTCCGATCGGTCGGCGTTGGCGGCGTTGCTGGACGGCATTCCGGTCGAACATCCGCTGGTTGGCGTGGTGCACGCGGCCGGGACCTCGGACAACGGCTTGGTGGAGTCGATTACGGCCGAGCGGGTCGATTATGTGTTCGGGCCCAAGGTCGATGCGGCGTGGCATCTGCACGAGCTGACGCGCGATCTGTCGCTGTTCGTCTTGGTGTCCTCGGCAGGCGGATTGGTGCTTGCGGCGGGTCAAGCGAACTACGCCGCGGCGAATGTCTTCCTCGATGCGCTCGCGGCACACCGTCGTAGCTTGGGATTGCCCGCGACGGCGGTGGATTACGGGTTGTGGGCGCGATCCTCAGGGCTCGGTGTCGAGCTGTCCGAAGACGACTTCGATCGAATGCGCCGCCAAGGCTTCCCGCCGCTGACCGAGGCCGAGGGCCTCGCGCTGTTCGATTCCGCGATCGCCACCGATTCGGCGCAGCTGGTGGCGCTGCGGGTCGATCCGGCGGTGCTCCGGACGCGGGGCGAGCAGATCCCCGCTCTGGTTCGCTCGTTGGCACCGGCGCCGGTCCGCCGACAGACCAAAACCGCTGCGGGCCAGGCCTTCGCGCACGAGCTGGCCGGTTTGTCGGACGCGGATCGTGCGCGCGCGGTGCTCGATCTGGTCCGGTCGGTGGCCGCTGCCACTCTCGGGCATGCGTCGGTGGAGGCGGTGGAGCCGCAACAGGCTTTCCAACAGCTCGGCTTCGATTCGTTGAGTGCGGTCGAGTTCCGTAACAAGTTGAATGCCGCGACGGGTCTGCAACTGCCTGCGACGCTGGTCTTCGATTACCCGAGCGCGCAGGTCGTCGCCGAGTTCATCGATTCCCAGCTCTCCGGCACCGTGGCGGTCGATGAGCCCGTGATCGGGCGCGTCCGCACCGGCGACGACCCGATCGCGGTGGTGGCGATGAGCTGCCGCTACCCCGGTGGCGTCGCCTCGCCCGAGGACCTTTGGGAACTGGTCACTTCCGGCACCGACACCACCGGTGAGATGCCGTCGGATCGTGGCTGGGATCTCGAGGGTATCTACGATCCGGAGCCCGGTAAGGCGGGAAAGACCTATACCCGTCAGGGTGGATTCCTTTACGACGCAGCGGATTTCGACGCCGACTTCTTCGGGATCAGTCCCAACGAGGCCACGATGATGGATCCGCAGCAGCGGTTGCTGCTCGAGATCTCGTGGGAGGCGTTGGAGCGAGCCGGTGTGGATCCGGCGGTGCTGCGCGGCAGTTCGACCGGAGTGTTCACCGGCCTGATGTACCACGACTACGCCCAGCGCACCGGTACCGGCAGCGGCGCCGCGGGCAGCTTGGTTTCGGGCCGGGTGTCCTATGTGTTCGGTCTGGAAGGACCGTCGGTCACCGTGGACACCGCGTGCTCGTCGTCGCTGGTCGCCCTGCATCTCGCCGCGCAGTCGCTGCGGTCCGGTGAGTGTGATCTGGCCCTGGCCGGTGGCGTTGCGGTGATGGGAACCCCGGACATGTTCCTCGAATTCGGCAGGCAGCGGGGCTTGTCGCCGGATGGTCGGTGTAAGTCGTTCTCCGACAACGCGGATGGTGTCGGTTGGTCCGAGGGCGCCGGTGTTCTGGTGCTCGAGCGGTTGTCGGACGCGCGTCGCAACGGTCATGAAGTGCTCGCGGTGATCGCTGGTTCGGCGGTGAATCAGGATGGTGCGTCGAATGGTTTCTCGGCGCCGAATGGTCCGTCGCAGCGGCGGGTGATTCGTCAGGCGTTGGCCAATGCCGGTGTGTCGCCGACAGAGGTCGATGTGGTCGAGGCGCACGGTACGGGTACGACTTTGGGTGATCCGATCGAAGCCCAGGCGCTGTTGGCCACCTATGGCCAAGACCGGGATTCCGATCGTCCTTTGTGGTTGGGGTCGTTGAAGTCCAACATCGGTCATGCCCAAGCCGCGGCTGGTGTCGGTGGTGTGATCAAGATGATCATGGCTATGCGGCACGGTGTGCTGCCCATGACGCTGCACGTCGATCGGCCCAGCACCAAAGTGGATTGGTCCGAGGGGCATGTGCGGTTGTTGACCGAGTCGGTTGCGTGGCCGGAGGTGGATCGGCCGCGTCGTGCCGGTGTCTCCTCGTTCGGCATCAGCGGCACCAACGCCCACCTCATCGTGGAGCAGGCCCCGGTGACCGCGCCGGTGGCGCCCCAGCCTCCGGAGCATGCCTCGGTTCCGGTTGCGCGGCCGTGGGTGATCTCGGCCCGTAGCGCCGAGGCCCTCGCCGCTCAGGCCGCCCGCCTGGCAGCGCGTGTGGGCGAACACGATCCGGTCGACGTCGGCTTCTCCCTGGCGTCCACCCGTGCGGTGTTCGAGCACCGTGCGGTTGTCGTGGCCGATGACCGGGACGGTCTGCTCGCGGGCGTGCGGGCGCTGGCCGCCGGCACGCAGGCACCCGGAGTGGTGACCGGGCGTGCCGCGGCCGGGTCGACGGGTTTCGTCTTCTCGGGTCAGGGTGCGCAGTGGGCGGGTATGGCCGCCGGGCTGCGGACCGCCTATCCGGTGTTCGCCGAACACTTCGATGCGATTGTCGCGCAGTTGGATCCGGCTCTCGGGCAGCCTGGTTCACTGGGCACGGCGTTGGCGGACGACGAGCTGGTCGATCGGACTGTGTTCGCGCAGGCGGGGTTGTTCGCGTTCGAGGTGGCGTTGTTCCGTCTGCTCGAATCGTGGGGTGTGCGTGCGGATGTGGTTGCCGGTCACTCGATCGGTGAGATCGCTGCCGCGTATGTGGCTGGGGTGCTGTCTCTCGAGGATGCGTGTGTTCTCGTCGCGGCGCGTGGTCGTTTGATGCAGGCGTTGCCTTCTGGTGGGGCGATGGTCGCTGTCGGTGCCGCCGAGCTCGATGTGCTGCCGTTGCTGGTGGACGGTGCGGTGTCGATCGCGGCGGTCAACGGCCCGTCGTCGGTGGTTCTGTCCGGCGTCGAAGCCGATGTGCTCGCCGTCGCTGAACGTTGCGCCGAACAGGGTTGGCGGACACACCGTTTGCGGGTCTCGCACGCCTTCCATTCGGCGTCGATGGAGCCGATGCTGGCCGAGTTCGCTTCGGCGATCGAAGGTTTGACCTTCGACCGGCCCACCATCCCGTTGGTGTCGACCGTGACCGGTACCCGGATCACCGAGGAGATGTCCGATCCGGCGTACTGGGTCGGTCAGGTCCGCGACACCGTGCGTTTCGCCGACGCGGTCGTCGCGATGGCGGAGATGGGTGTGTCCAGGTTCGCCGAGGTCGGACCCGATGCGGTGCTGACCCCGATGATCGCGCAGACCCTCGATGCCGGGGATGGTGTGGCCGCAACCGTGGCCGCGTTGTCGCGCCGGGACCAGGTCGATGTGTCCGCGGTGTCGATTGGCCTGGCCAGGTTGTTCGTAGCGGGCGCCGATCTCGACCGGGCGGCTCTGTACGCCGGTACCGGAGCTCGCCGAATCGACCTGCCCACCTACGCTTTCCAGCGTCGGCGGTACTGGATATCCCAGGGCTCGGCCGGTGGCGGCGATGCCCGGGCCATGGGTCTGGTGGCGACCCCCCATCCGTTGGTTTCGGTGGTGGTATCGCAGCCGGATTCCGACGCGATGATCCTGACCGGTCGCCTGTCGGTACAGACACATCCGTGGCTTGCCGATCACCTGGTGCTGGGAACCGTGTTGTTCCCCGGCACCGGATTCGTCGAGCTGGCCATGTACGCGGGGGAGCGGGTCGGCTGCTCGACCCTGGACGATCTGGTGCTGCGTGCTCCGCTGGTGCTGTCGGAGTCCGGTGGAGCCGCGGTGCGCATCGTGGTCGATGCCGCGGACGAGACCGGTCGGCGCGGGGTGCGGATCTTTTCCAGCTCGGACGAGGACGTCGACGCGTCGTCGTGGCTGCTGAATGCCGAAGGCGCGCTGGCCCCGAGCGCGGCCGTGCCCGCCGTGGATCTCGCGGCGTGGCCTCCGGCCGACGCACAGGTTGTGAACGTCGACGGTGTCTACGACGAGTTGCTCGACGCCGGATACGGATACGGCCCCGTCTTCCAGGGCCTGCGGGCGGCGTGGCAGCGCGGCGACGAAGTATTCGCCGAGGTTGCCCTCCCGGACCCGGCGGACGGCCAGGGTTTCGGGCTGCACCCGGCACTGCTCGATGCCGCGCTGCATGCGCTGCGGCCTGCCGGCCACCTGCGCGGCGAGGGCGCGGGGCCGGAGTTGCCGTTCGAGTGGTCGGGTGTCACGGTGCACGCGGCGGGCGCCGGTGCGCTGCGGGTGCGGTTGACCCGGATGGGTGACCGTGCCGTGGCGGTGGACCTGGCGGATTCGACCGGAGCCGCGGTGGCGACGGTGCGGCAGCTCGCGTCACGGCCGATCGATCCCGCGCAGCTCAGTAACGGTTCGTCCATCGCGCGCAGCGCCGCATTCCAGGTCGAGTGGACACCGATCTCGGTGTCCGGCAACGGAATCGTTGCGGTGTCGTGGGCGGATCTGGGTGACGAGGTGCCCGCCGCGGTGGTGCTGGACTGCCCGGCCGGAAATGCGCCGGGCACTGTTCGCGCCGCGACCCACGATGTGCTGCGGGTGTTGCAGGCGTGGCTTGCCGATGAGCGGTTCGGCGCGTCGGCGTTGGTGGTCCGGACGAGCGGTGCGGTATCGGTTGCCGGGGAGGACATTACGAATCTGGCCGGTGCCGCCGTGGCCGGACTGGTCCGTACGGCCCAGGCGGAGAGTCCAGGCCGTATCGTGCTGGTGGACAGCGATTCCGACATCGACGGCCTGCTCGGCGGGATTTTGGCTGCCGAGGAACCGCAGGTGGCGGTGCGCGGCGGGCAGGTCTTCGGTGCGCGACTCGTTCGGGCGACACCTTCGTCGGCCACCGGCTCGTCCTTCGCGCCGGACGAGACGGTTCTGATCACCGGCGCCAGCGGCTATCTCGGTGGGTTGTTCGCCCGGCATCTGGTGGCCACGCGCGGTGTTCGCCATCTGTTGTTGCTGAGCAGGCGCGGTGAATCCGCGCCCGGTGCAAACGAACTGCGGGACGAGCTGCGGCGGCTCGGCGCCGAGGTCGAGTTCACCGCGTGTGATGTCGCCGACCGTGACGCGCTGGCCGCCGTACTGAACGCGATCCCCGCGGACCGTCCGCTCGCCGGTGTGTTCCATACGGCCGGTGTGCTCGACGACGGTGCGATCGCCGCGCTCACCCCGGAGCGGATGGACGCGGTCTTGCGGCCGAAGGTCGATGCCGCTTTGCATCTGCACGAGCTGACCGCCGACCTGCCGTTGCGGGCGTTCGTGCTGTTCAGTTCGGCGGCGGGCACCTTCGGCAATCCCGGACAGGGCAACTATGCGGCGGCCAACGCCTGCCTGGACGCGATAGCGTCGCACCGCAAGGCAGCCGGGCGTAGCGGACAGTCGCTCGCGTGGGGTCTGTGGGGCGCGGACGGGGGTATGGGTGCGGAGCTCGGCGACACCGAGCGGCGCCGGATGTCTCGGTCCGGCATGCTGCCGCTGACGGAGGAACAGGGTCTAGCGCTGTTCGACGCCGCTTCCGGAATCGACGCGGCCGTTTCCGTGCTCGCCCGTCTCGATCTGGACGGCATCCGTACCGCTGGGTCGGCCACTACTCTGCTGTCCGGCCTGCTTCCTGCGCGCCGTCGGACGGTCTCGGGCGGCGCCACGGCGCTGCGTTCTCGTTTGGCCGCGACCCCCGACAGCGAGCGACTCGGTGTGCTCGTGGAAACCGTTCGCGCTCGAGTCGCGACCACTCTGGGCCATCGGAACGCGAATACGATCGAAGCCGACCGAGCATTCAGCGAGCTCGGCTTCGATTCGGTCTCCGCGATCGAGTTCCGCAATGCCCTCGCGACCGTGACGGGTCTGCGGTTGCCCGCCAGTTTGGTGTTCGACTATCCGTCACCGCAGGCGCTGGCCGAATACCTGGCCGGTGAGTTCGCCGACCACCAGCTCTCGGCGGCAGCTGTTCGTGGAGCGCAGCGGACCCGCGACCCTCGGCTCGACGAACCCATTGCCATCGTGGGTATGGCGTGCCGCTACCCGGGCGGGGTCGGCTCACCCGAGGAGCTGTGGAATCTGGTCGCGACGGGGACGGATGCGACGTCGCAGTTCCCCGTGAATCGCGGGTGGGATGTCGATCGTCTCTACGACGCGGCCGGGGAGAAGCCGAACAGCAGCTACACCCGCGAGGGTGGATTCCTCCATGCCGCAGGTGAATTCGATCCGGCGTTCTTCAACATCAGTCCCAACGAAGCCGCGATGATGGATCCGCAGCAATTCCTGCTGTTGGAGACATCATGGGAGGCGTTCGAGCGGGCCGGTGTCGACCCCGGCGCGCTGCGGGGCAGCCGGACCGGTGTGTGGGTCGGCATGATGTATCACGACTATCCGGCCAACGCGAACGCGGGATCTATTGCCTCCGGCCGTGTTTCGTATGTATTCGGCCTGGAGGGGCCGTCGGTCACGGTGGATACCGCGTGTTCGTCGTCGCTGGTGGCCATGCATTCGGCCGCGGCCTCGCTGCGGTCGGGCGAATGTGATCTGGCCCTGGCCGGTGGTGTCACCGTCATGGCCACGCCAGAGACGTTCGTGGAATTCAGCAGGCAGCGCGGGCTGTCGGCGGACGGCCGGTGTAAGTCGTTCTCCGACAGTGCCGATGGCGTGGGCTGGGCGGAAGGCGTCGGCATCCTGGTGCTCGAGCGGTTGTCCGACGCCCAGCGCAACGGTCATCGGGTGCTTGCGGTGATGACCGGCTCGGCGGTGAATCAGGACGGTGCGTCGAATGGTTTGACCGCGCCGAACGGTCCCTCGCAGCGGCGGGTGATCGGGCAGGCGCTGGCCAATGCCGGGATCGCGCCGACCGAGGTGGATGTGGTGGAAGCCCACGGCACCGGTACGACTCTCGGTGATCCGATCGAGGCCCAAGCCCTGCTGGCTACATACGGCCAAGACCGCGACTCGGATCGTCCGTTGTGGCTCGGATCGCTGAAGTCCAACATCGGCCACGCTCAGGCGGCGGCTGGTGTGGGCGGTGTGATCAAGATGGTCATGGCCATGCGGCACGGGGTGTTGCCGAAGACGCTGCACGTGGATCAGCCGTCTACGAAGGTGGATTGGTCCGAGGGGCACGTGCGGTTGTTGACCGAGTCGGTGGCGTGGCCGGAGGTGGATCGGCCGCGTCGCGCGGGAGTGTCCTCGTTCGGTATCAGCGGCACCAACGCTCACGTCATCGTCGAACAGGCCCCGGCTGCGCGGCCTGAGCCGGTGGCGGCCGCTCCGTCCGGCGGATTGCTGCCGTGGGCGGTCTCGGCGCGCGGTGGACAGGCGCTTGCGGGTCAGGCCGAGCGGCTGGCGTCTCATGTCGCCGATCAGGATCTGGATCCGATCGATGTCGGCTTCTCGTTGGCTGCTACGCGTGCGGTGTTCGATCATCGTGCGGTCGTGCTGGCCGAGGATCGTGATGGGCTGCTGGCGGGTATGCGGGTGCTGAGCCGCGGCGAAACCGCTCCTGGTGTGGTGAGCGGCCGGGTGGTTCCCGGGTCGACGGGTTTGGTGTTCTCGGGTCAGGGTGCGCAGTGGTCCGGGATGGCGGCCGAGTTGCGTGCGGTGTATCCGGTGTTCGCCGAGCACTTCGACGGGATCGTCGCGAAGCTGGATCCGTATCTGGAGCAGTCGGTTTCGCTGGCCATCGCGTTGTCGGACGAGGATTCGGTCGATCGGACGGTGTTCGCGCAGGCGGGGTTGTTCGCGTTCGAGGTGGCGTTGTTTCGTCTGCTCGAATCGTGGGGTGTGCGTGCGGATGTGGTGGCTGGGCATTCAATTGGTGAGGTAGCTGCCGCGCATGTGGCGGGTGTGTTGTCGCTCGAGGATGCGTGTGTTCTCGTGGCGGCGCGTGGTCGTTTGATGCAGGCGCTGCCTGCTGGTGGGGCGATGGTCGCTGTCGGTGCGTCCGAGGGTGATGTGCTGCCGTTGTTGACCGGTGTCGAGGGGGTGTCGATCGCAGCGGTGAACGGTCCGTCGTCGGTGGTGCTCTCCGGCGTCGAGGACGCGGTCCAGACTGTTGTCGACGCCTGTGTGGAACATGGGTGGCGGACGCATCGCCTGCGGGTCTCGCACGCGTTCCATTCGGCCTTGATGGAGCCGATGCTCGCCGAGTTCGCTTCGGTGGTCGAAGGTTTGGTGTTCGATCGCCCGAGCATCGCGCTGGTGTCGACGGTGACGGGTGCCCGGATCACCGATGAGATGACCGATCCGGGGTACTGGGTTGGCCAGGTTCGTGACACCGTCCGTTTCGCCGATGCCATTGCCGCGATGGCGGAGATGGGTGTGTCTCGGTTCGCCGAGGTCGGCCCCGACGCGGTGCTGACCCCGATGATCGCGCAGATCGCCGACTCCTGGCAGCTGACCGCGACTCCGGCGATCGTCCCCATGGCGCGTCGGAGTCGGGCCGATGAGTCCGCGGTGTTGGGTGGCGTTGCCGCGCTGTTCGTGGCCGGTGCGGACGTGGACTGGGCCGGTCTCCATCCCGGCGGCCGACGAATCGACCTGCCCACCTACGCCTTCCAGCACGAGCGGTTCTGGCTCGATCCCCGGCACATGCTGGCGAAGTCGTGGCTGGGAGCCGAACTGGGTGGGGTCGGCTCGGCCGGGCTGGACGCGGTGGAGCATCCGCTGCTCGCGGCGATGGTGTCGCATCCGGAGTCGGGTGAGGTGAGTTTCACCGGCCGGTGGTCGGTGGACTCGATGCGGTGGCTGGCCGACCACAGCGTGCTCGGCGTGGTGTTGCTGCCTGGCACCGGGTTCGTCGAGCTGGCGAGCTACGTCGGCGGCGTCCTCGGCTGCGAGGTGGTCGATGAACTCGTCCTGCATACCCCGTTGACCATGCCCGCCGAGGGCAGCGTCGCGGTACAGGTCGTGGTGGCCGGCGCGGACGAGTCCGGTCGCAGGCGGCTGACCGTACATTCGCGGCAGACCGCCGAGGTGCCGTGGACGCTGCACGCCGAAGGTGTGCTCGCACCGGGCGAGACGGCGGCCGATTTCGATCTGGCCGACTGGCCGCCCGCCGGTGCGCAGCCGACTCCCCTCGCGGGCGTCTACGACGAGTTGTTCGATCTCGGGTACGGCTACGGCCCGTTCTTCCAGGGCTTGCAGGCTGCCTGGCGCCGCGGTGACGAGTTGTTCGCCGAGGTCACGCTGCCGGATCCGCAGGACGGCAACGGCTTCGGAGTTCATCCGGCGTTGCTCGACGCGGCGCTGCACGTCGGTATCGTGCACGGACTTCGGGACGGTGTCGGCGACTTCCCTGCCCTGCCGTTCACATGGAACCGCGTGGTGTTGCACGCTGCGGGCGCGGCCGCGGTGCGGGTCCGAATCGTGGTCGACGGCACCAGGTTCACCGTGCAGTTGGCCGATGACCATGGGCGCCCGGTGCTTTCGGTCGGGTCGCTGGTATCCCGACCGGTATCGGCCGATCGCCTGGGCGCCGACCGTGCCGCGGAATCCCTCTTCCGCGTGGAATGGAGCACTGTCGCCACACCGGCGGCGCCCGCGGAGCCCGGCCGACTGGCTGCGCTCGGCTGGGGCCGAAGTTCCGATGAAGTGCGTGCCTACGGCGACCTCGCGGCACTGATCGCCGATCTGGACGCGAAACCGGACGCGGTCGTACCCGAGATCGTGCTGCTGGAGTGCCCGGTCGAGGACGGTACGCCGCCGCAGGCGGCGCGCAAGGTGGCGAACCGGGTCCTGGACACCGTCCAGGGTTGGCTGGCCGAAACTCGTTTCGCCGGTTCCCGTTTGGTGGTGACGACCAGACACGCTGTGGCCGTGGACGATTCCGAGTCGGTGCGGCTGGACCAAGCCCCCGTCTGGGGTTTGGTGCGCGCCGCGCAGGCGGAGCACCCGGGTCGTTTCCAGCTCCTCGATCTGGACGGCGACCACGATCCGGTCTCCGTCGCGACCGCGGCGATGGCCGCGGAACCGGAAGCCGCACTGCGTGGGCAGGACGTGCTGGTTCCGCGCTTCGGCCGCCACGCATCCGATGCGGTCGCTCGGCCGCTGCCCCCTGGCACCGTCCTGGTGACCGGAGGCACCGGCGGCCTCGGCGCGGTGATCGCCCGGCACCTGGTAACCGAATACGGTGTGTGCCAACTGATCCTGACGTCACGGCGTGGCCTGGATGCTCCAGGCGCTACGGAGCTGCGCGATGCGCTCGTCGAGCTCGGGGCGCAGGTCGCGGTCGCCGCTTGCGATGTGTCGGATCGGGCCGCGGTGGCCGCACTGTTGGACGGCGTCTCGGCCGAGCATCCGCTGGTGGGTATCGTGCACGCGGCCGGAATCGCCGACAACGGTCTGATCGAGTCGATGACGCCGGACCGGCTCGGGAATGTCCTCGGGCCCAAGGCCGATGCCGCGTGGCATCTGCACGAGCTCACCCGGGACTCCGCGCTGTCGCTGTTCGTATTGCTGTCCTCGGCGGGTGGGCTGGTGCTGGCTGCGGGCCAGGCCAACTACGCTGCGGCGAACGTCTTCCTCGACGCCCTCGCGACGCATCGTCGAGAACTCGGATTGCCAGCTACCGCAATCGATTACGGACTGTGGGCGCGGTCGACCGGTCTCGGTGCCGAGCTGTCCGAGGACAACTTCGATCGGATGCGGAGACTGGGCTTCCCGCCGTTGACCGAGGCCGAAGGCCTTGCGCTGTTCGATGCGGCGATCGCCGCCGAGGCGGCACAGGTGGTGGCGCTGCGGGTCGACGCGGCTGTGCTGCGCACCCGGGGCGAGCAGATCCCCGCCTTGCTGCGGGCGATCGCACCCGCGCCCGTGCGCCGGGCGACTCGGACCGCGGCCGGGCAGGCGTTCGCGCAGCGGCTGGCCGGGCTCTCCGACACCGATCGCGCCGCCGCACTGCTCGAACTCGTCCGAGGCACCGCAGCGGAAACTCTCGGCCACGCCTCCGGCGCTGCCGTCGAGCCGCAACAGGCCTTCCAACAGCTGGGGTTCGACTCGTTGAGCGCCATCGAGTTCCGCAACAAGCTCAATACCGCCACCGGTCTGCAACTGCCCGCCACGCTGATCTTCGACTACCCCAACCCGCAGGTCGTCGCCGAGTTCATCGATGCGCAGTTCACCGGCACCAGCCGGGACATCGAAATCACCACTGGCACAGCCATCGGCGACGACCGGATCGCCGTGGTGGCGATGGGCTGCCGTTACCCGGGTGGCATCGCGTCGCCGGAGGATCTGTGGCGGCTGGTCGCCTCCGGTGGGGAGGCCATCGGAGAGCTGCCGGACGATCGGGGCTGGGATATCGACGGCATCTACGATCCCGAGCCAGGCAAGGCGGGTAAGACCTACACCCGACACGGCGGATTCCTGTACTCCGCAGCCGATTTCGACGCGGACTTCTTCGGGATCAGCCCGAACGAGGCGACGGTGATGGATCCGCAGCAGCGGGTGCTGCTCGAGGTCTCCTGGGAGGCGCTGGAACGCGCCGGTCTCGACCCCTCGGTGCTGCGCGGCAGTTCGACCGGCGTGTTCACCGGCGTCATGTACCACGACTACGCCCAGGGCGCGGGCACCGGCAACAACGCGGGCGGCAGCCTGGTCTCCGGTCGCATCGCCTACACGCTCGGCTTGGAAGGCCCTGCGGTGTCGGTGGATACGGCGTGTTCGTCGTCGCTGGTCGCCCTGCATCTGGCCGCGCAGTCGCTGCGCTCGGGTGAATGCGACCTGGCGTTGGCCGGTGGTGTGGCCGTGATGTCGGCACCGGATATGTTCCTCGAGTTCAGTCGCCAGCGTGGGTTGTCCCCGGACGGTCGCTGCAAGTCCTTCGCGGACGCGGCCGACGGTGTCGGCTGGTCCGAGGGCGCGGGTGTACTGGTGCTCGAGCGGTTGTTCGACGCCCGGCGCAACGGTCATCGGGTGCTCGCGGTGATCGCGGGTTCGGCGGTGAATCAGGATGGCGCGTCGAACGGTTTCGCCGCGCCGAACGGCCCGTCCCAGCGGCGGGTGATCCGCCAGGCGCTCGCCAATGCCGGGGTCTCGCCGGTCGACGTCGACGCGGTGGAGGCGCACGGCACCGGCACGACGCTGGGTGACCCGATCGAGGCGCAGGCGCTGATGGCCACGTACGGCCGAGATCGGGATGCCGCTCGGCCGTTGTGGTTGGGGTCGTTGAAGTCCAACATCGGTCACGCTCAGGCCGCCGCGGGTGTGGGTGGCGTGATCAAGATGGTCATGGCCATGCGGCACGGGCTGCTGCCGCAGACCCTGCACGTGGATCAGCCTTCTACGAAGGTGGATTGGTCCGAGGGTCAGGTCCGCCTGTTGACCGAGCCGGTGGCGTGGCCGGAGGCGGATCGGCCGCGTCGTGCGGCGGTGTCCTCGTTCGGCCTCAGCGGTACCAACGCGCACCTGATCATCGAACAGGCGCCCGTGGTGGACCTGGCTCCGGAGGTCGAGACCGCTCCGGTCGGCGGAGTGCTGCCCTGGGTGCTCTCCGCCCGCAATGGAGCGGCGCTCGCCGATCAGGCTGCCCGCCTGGCAGCGCAGGTGGGCGACCACGAGGACGACCCGATCGATGTCGGCTTCTCCCTTGCCGATTCGAGGATGCTGTTCGATCACCGGGCCGTGGTCTTCGCGACCGACCGTGACGCGCTGCTGGCCGGAACGCATGCGCTGAGCAGGGCCGAATCCCTTCCGGGTGTGGTGTCCGGTCGGGTGGTGCCGGGGTCGACGGGCGTGGTGTTCTCGGGTCAGGGTGCGCAGTGGGCCGGTATGGCGGCCGAGTTGCGTGCGGCCTATCCGGTGTTCGCCGAGCACTTCGACGCGATTGTCGCGCAACTCGATCCGATGCTCGGACAGCAGATTTCGCTGAATGCGGCGCTGTTGGACGAGGCTTCGGTCGATCGGACGGTGTTCGCGCAGGCGGGGTTGTTCGCGTTCGAGGTGGCGTTGTTCCGCTTGCTCGAATCGTGGGGCGTGCGCGCGGATGTGGTGGCCGGTCATTCGATCGGTGAGGTTGCCGCCGCGCATGTGGCGGGTGTGTTGTCGCTCGAGGATGCGTGTGTTCTCGTGGCGGCGCGCGGTCGTTTGATGCAGGCGCTGCCCTCTGGCGGGGCGATGGTCGCTGTCGGTGCGTCCGAGGTCGACGTGCTGCCGTTGCTGGCCGGCGAGGTGTCGATCGCAGCGGTCAACGGCCCGTCGTCGGTGGTGCTCTCCGGAATCGAAGACGATGTGCTCGCGGTGGTCGCGAAGTGCATCGAACAGGGCTGGCGCACACACGGATTGCGTGTTTCGCATGCGTTCCATTCGGCGTTGATGGAGCCGATGTTGGCCGAGTTCGCTTCGGTGATCGAGGGTTTGACCTTCAGTCGGCCCAGCATCCCGTTGGTGTCGACGGTGACCGGTGCTCGGATAACTGATGAGATGACCGATCCGGCGTATTGGGTCGGTCAGGTTCGGGACACGGTCCGGTTCGCCGATGCCGTTGCCGCGATGGCGGATATGGGTGTGTCCCGGTTCGCCGAGGTCGGACCGGACGCCGTGCTCTTCCCGATGGTCAACCAGATCATCGAGGAGCTGACGGCGACCACGGCTCCGACGGTGGTGGCGCTGGCGCGTCGGGGCCAGGCGGACGCGTCCGCCGTGATGGCCGGGACGGCCGGGTTGTTCGTCACCGGCGCTCACGTCGATTGGGCTCGCCTGTACGCCGGCACCGGAGCTCGGCGTATCGACCTGCCCACCTACGCCTTCCAGCGTCAGCGCTATTGGATGGCCGCGGGCTCGGCCACGGGTGGCGACGCCAGGTCGATGGGTTTCGCGGCCACCGAGCATCCCTTGGTTTCGGCCGTGGTGTCGCAACCGGAGTCCGACGCGATCGCACTCAGCGGACGATTGTCGGTGCGGACGCAGCCCTGGCTGGCCGACCACGCGGTCATGGACACCGTGTTGTTCCCCGGCACCGGTCTGGTCGAACTCGCCATGCACGCCGGAGAACAGCTCGGCTGCGCGGTGCTCGATGAACTGGTACTGCGGGCGCCGCTGGTGCTGTCGGACGCGGCCGGGGTCGCCGTGCGGGTGGTGGTCGACGCCGAGGACGCGGCCGGTCGTCGTCGGGTGCGGATCTTCTCTCGCCTCGACGACACAGTCGAGTCGCCGTGGACGTTGAACGCCGAAGGCGCGCTCGCGCCGGAAGGCGGCGGTGCCGCAGTGGATCTGGTGTCGTGGCCGCCCGCGGACGCGGTCGCGGTGGATATCGACGGTGTCTATGACGCCCTCGATGCGCAGGGTTATCACTACGGTCCGGTGTTCCAGGCGTTGCGGGCGGTGTGGCGCGGAGCCGATGGGGTTTATGCCGAAGTCGAGTTGCCTGAGGCGGCGCGAGGTGATGCGGGGCGGTTCGGTGTGCATCCGGCGTTGTTGGATGCGGCGTTGCACGCCTTGCGTTTCGCCGATGAAGCCGGGTCGGAGGAGTCCGGTCTGGTGTTGCCGTTCGAGTGGTCGGGTGTGACGGTGCATGCGGCGGGGGCCGATGCGTTGCGCGTTCGGTTGACTCGTATCGGTGAACGCGGGGTCGCACTGGATTTGGCCGATTCGACCGGTGTCGCGGTGGCGACGGTGCGGCACTTGGCGTCTCGGCCGGTCGATGCCGCGCAGCTGACGGCGGGCACGTCGATTGCTCGCACTGCGGTCTTCGATGTGGACTGGACGCCGATCACGGTGTTCGAGAACGAGGTTGCCTCGGCGGCATGGGCGGATCTCGGTGACGTGGGGGAGCAGGTCCCGCAGGTAGTGGTGTTGGACTGCCCTGCGGGCAATGACCCCGACACGGTTCGTGCCGCTACTCATGGTGTGTTGCAGGTGTTGCAGTCCTGGCTCGCCGAGCCGCGGTTCGGTGATTCGGTGTTGGTGGTTCGGACCGGTGGTGCGGTATCGGTGGCAGGGGAGGGTGTTTCGAATCTGGCAGGTGCCGCTGTCGGCGGCCTGGTTCGGGCCGCACAGACGGAGCATCCCGGCCGGATCGTGCTGATCGACAGCGATTCCGAGCTCGGCGGTCTGCTGGGCGGAATTCTGGCTGCCGAGGAACCCCAGGTGGCCGTCCGCGCCGGGCGGGTGCATGCCGCGCGACTCGCGCGGGTCGCCGCCACCGCCGCTCCGGCGACCGGTTCCTTCGAGCCGGACGACACCGTCCTGATCACCGGTGCCAGCGGCTTCCTCGGTGGGTTGTTCGCCCGGCATCTGGTGGCCACGCGCGGTGTTCGCCGACTGTTGCTGCTGAGTCGACGCGGTGAATCGGCCACGGGTGCAAACGAACTGCGGGAGGAGCTGCGGCAGCTCGGCGCCGAGGTCGAGTTCGTCGCGTGTGATGTCGCCGATCGCGGCGCGCTCGCGCGGGTGCTGGACGGTATCCCCGCCGCCCACCCGCTGACCGGTGTGTTCCACATGGCCGGCGTGCTCGACGACGGTGCGATCGCTTCGCTGACTCCGGCCCGCATGGACGCGGTGCTCGGACCGAAGGTCGATGCGGCCCTGCACCTGCACGAACTGACCGCCGAGCTGCCGTTGCGGGCGTTCGTGCTGTTCAGTTCGGCGGCAGGTGCGTTCGGTAATGCCGGCCAGGGCAATTACGCCGCGGCCAACGCCTGCCTGGACGCGCTGGCGGAGCACCGCAGGGCCTCCGGGCTGCCCGGCACCTCGCTGGCCTGGGGTCTGTGGAGTATGGACGGCGGTATGGCGGCGGAGCTCGGTGACACCGACCGGCGCCGGATGTCCCGGTCGGGCATGCTGCCGCTGTCGCAGGAGCAGGGGCTGGCGCTGTTCGATGCGGCGACCGCGCTGGAGACGCCGGCCCCCGTCCTTGCCCGCTTGGATCTCGATGCCATGCGTGGCGCGGGATCCGAAGTGCCGGTGCTGTTTTCCGGGCTTGTCCCGCAGCGCCGGAAGGCAGGCGCGAATGCGTCGGCGGCGCTGCGGGCGCGGTTGGCGAGCACACCCGACGGTGAACGCCTCGGCGTTCTGGTGGAGATCGTGCGCGGTCAGGTCGCGGCGATTCTGGGTCATCGGAATGCCCATGTGATCGCACCCGACCGGCCGTTCAGCGAGTTGGGCTTCGATTCGATCTCCGCTGTCGAGTTCCGCAACGCCCTCGCGACCGCGACAGGTTTGCGGTTGCCCGCGACCGCGGTGTTCGACTATCCGTCACCGCAGGCGCTTGCCGAATACCTGGCAGGCCAGTTCGACGGCCATCGGGATGCGGAGCAGGTAACGGAGCTGTCGGAGAACAGCATTCGCAACGCCCTCCAGACGATCCCGCTCGCCCGTCTCCGCGAAGCGGGCCTGCTGGACGCCCTCATGAAACTCGCGAACGGCCAGGACAGCCAGGACGACACCGATCAGACCGTCACGGACGAGTCGATCGACGAGCTCGATATCGACGGCTTGATCGACCTGGCCTACAACAACTCCTCCGAGGACTGAAGGACCGATTGATGACCAAGCCCGACGACAACACTCAGAAGCTGGCTCAGGCGCTCCGTGTCTCGCTCAAGGAGACCGAGCGGTTGCGTGCCCGCAACCGCAAGCTCGAGTCGTCGCTTCGTGAGCCGATCGCGATCGTGGGTATGGCGTGCCGGTATCCGGGTGGGGTGCGTTCGCCGGAGGAGTTGTGGAACCTCGTTGCCGCGGGGACCGACGCGACGTCGGAGTTCCCGGCGAATCGCGGCTGGGACATCGAACGGTTGTACGACCCGACCGGTGAGACGCCGAACTCGGCATACACCCGCGAGGGCGGCTTTCTGCATGACGCAGGCGAATTCGATCCGGCGTTCTTCAACATCAGCCCCAATGAGGCGGCGCTGATGGATCCGCAGCAGTTTCTGCTGCTGGAGACATCATGGGAGGCGTTCGAGCGGGCCGGTCTCGATCCGGGTTCGTTGAAGGGCAGCCGGACCGGTGTGTGGGTCGGCATGATGTATCACGACTATCCGGCCAACGCGAACACGGGATCCATTGCCTCGGGCCGTGTTTCGTATGTGTTCGGTCTGGAGGGTCCGTCGGTCACGGTGGACACGGCGTGTTCGTCGTCGCTGGTGGCGATGCATTCGGCCGCGGCGGCGTTGCGGTCGGGGGAGTGCGATCTTGCCTTGGCCGGTGGTGTCGCGGTGATGGCGACTCCGGAGACGCTCGTCGAGTTCAGCAGGCAGCGGGGTTTGTCGCCGGATGGCCGGTGTAAGTCGTTCGCGGACGCGGCAAATGGTGTCGGGTGGTCCGAAGGCGCGGGAATGTTGGTGTTGGAGCGGTTGTCCGACGCTCAGCGCAATGGTCATCACGTGCTTGCGGTGATGACCGGTTCGGCGGTGAATCAGGATGGTGCGTCGAATGGTTTGACCGCGCCGAATGGTCCGTCGCAGCGACGGGTTATCCGGCAGGCGTTGGCCAATGCCGGGGTGTCGCCGACCGAGGTCGATGTGGTCGAGGCGCACGGTACGGGCACGACTCTGGGTGATCCGATCGAGGCGCAGGCGTTGCTGGCGACTTATGGCCAGGAGCGTCCTGCGGATCGTCCCCTGTGGTTGGGCTCGTTGAAGTCCAACATCGGCCATGCTCAGGCGGCGGCTGGTGTGGGTGGTGTGATCAAGATGGTCATGGCGATGCGCCATGGCACTCTGCCGAAGACGCTGCACGTCGATCGGCCGAGCACCAAGGTGGATTGGACCGAGGGTCATGTGCGGTTGTTGACCGAAGCCATGGCGTGGCCGGACGCGGGTCGGCCGCGTCGTGCGGGAGTCTCGTCGTTCGGTATCAGCGGCACGAATGCGCACGTCCTCATCGAGCAGGCGCCGGTGGCCGAACCGGCGGTGGAACAGTCTCCGGAACGAGAGATTGTGCCGACGGGTGGGCTTCTGCCGTGGGCGGTCTCGGCGCGCGGCAGCGAGGCGCTGGCCGCGCAGGCCGTCCGCTTGGCGTCTCATGTCGCTGATCAGGACTTGGATCCAGTGGATGTCGGTTTCTCACTGGCGTCGACGCGTGCGGTGTTCGATCATCGTGCGGTCGTGGTGGCCGAGGATCGTGATGGGCTGCTGGCGGGCATGCGGGCCCTGGGGCGCGGCGAGACTGCTCCTGGTGTGGTGACCGGTCGGGTGGTGCCGGGTTCGACGGGTGTGGTGTTCTCGGGTCAGGGTGCGCAGTGGGCTGGTATGGCGGCCGAGTTGCGTGCGGTGTATCCCGTGTTCGCCGAGCAGTTCGATGCGATTGCCGCGCGGCTGGAACCACTGCTGGGGCAGCAAACATCCCTGAATGTGGCCTTGTCGGACGAGGATTCGATCGATCGGACGGTGTTCGCGCAGGCGGGGTTGTTCGCGTTCGAGGTGGCGTTGTTCCGGCTGCTCGAATCGTGGGGTGTGCGTGCGGATGTGGTGGCTGGGCATTCGATCGGTGAGGTAGCTGCCGCGCATGTGGCGGGTGTGTTGTCGCTCGAGGATGCGTGTGTGTTGGTGGCGGCGCGTGGTCGTTTGATGCAGGCGTTGCCTGCTGGTGGGGCGATGGTGGCTGTGGGTGCGTCCGAGGGTGATGTGCTGCCGTTGCTGGCCGGTGTCGAGGGGGTGTCGATCGCGGCGGTGAACGGTCCGTCGTCGGTGGTGCTGTCCGGTGTCGAGGACGCGGTTCAGGCTGTTGTCGAGGTGTGCGTCGCGCGTGGTTGGCGCACGCACCGTTTGCGGGTTTCGCATGCTTTCCATTCGGCGTTGATGGAGCCGATGCTGGCCGAGTTCGCCTCGGCGATAAAGGGTTTGACCTTCGGTCGGCCCACCATCCCGTTGGTGTCGACGGTGACTGGCGCGCGGATCACCGAAGAGATGACCGATCCGGCGTACTGGGTCGGTCAGGTGCGCGACACCGTTAGTTTCGCCGATGCCGTTGCCGCGATGGCGGATATGGGTGTGTCTCGGTTCGCCGAGGTCGGCCCCGACGCGGTCCTGAGCCCGATGATCGCCCAGACTCTCGACGACGAGACCGCCGCAGTGGTGGCATTGGCGCGTCGTGACCGTGCCGATGCGTCCGCGGTGTTGGCCGGGGTGGCCGGGCTGTTCGTGGCCGGTGCCGAGGTCAACTGGGCCGGTCTCCACGCCGGAGGTCGGCGCGTCGACCTGCCCACCTACGCCTTCCAGCATCAGCGTTTCTGGCTGGATCCCAAAGAAGCGCTCACCATGTCGTGGCTGGGCGCCGAACTGGGCGGTGCCGGCTCGGTCGGGCTGGATGGGGTGGAGCATCCGCTGCTTGGTGCGGTGGTGCCGCATCCGGATTCGGGTGGCGTGAGTTTCACCGGCCGGTGGACCGTGGACTCGGTCGAGTGGCTTGCCGACCACAGCGTGCTCGGCACCGTATTGCTGCCCGGCACCGGATTCGTCGAGCTGGCGAGTTACGTCGGCGGTGTGCTCGGTTGCGCCGTGGTGGACGAGCTGGTCTTGCAGGCCCCGTTGACGATGCCTGCCGAGGGCAGCGTCTCGGTACAGGTCGTGGTGACGGCGGCGGACGAGGCCGGTCGCAGGCGGTTGAGTGTGCATTCGCGGCAGACCGGCGAGGGGCCGTGGTCGCTGCACGCCGAAGGTGTGCTCGCACCCGACGAGGCGGCGGCCGATTTCGATCTCGCCGCCTGGCCGCCGGCCGGTGCCGAGCCCCTTGGCATCGACGGCGTCTACGACGAGCTGCTCGACATCGGGTACGGCTACGGCCCGTTCTTCCAGGGGCTGCAGGCGGCGTGGCGGCGCGGTGACGAGTTGTTCGCCGAGGTCGCGCTGCCGGATGCACAGGACGGCAAGGGATTCGGCATCCATCCCGCACTGTTCGACGCGGCGCTGCACGCCGGGATCGTGCACGGTATGCGTGGCGGTGTCGAGGGCTTCCCGGCGCTGCCGTTCACCTGGCACCGGGTGGTGCTGCATGCGGCCGGTGCGAGCGCGGTGCGGGTGCGCATCGTGGTCGACGGCACCAGGTTCGCGCTGCAGTTGGCCGACGAGCAAGGCGGGCCGGTGATGTCGGTGGGGGCCTTGGTTTCTCGGCCGGTGTCGGCCGATCGCCTCCAAGTGGATCGGGTGGATGATGCCCTGTACGGCGTGGAGTGGGTCGCTGCCGCACCGTCGCAGGCGAGCGTCGAGCCTGGCCGGGTGGCGGTGCTGAACGGTGACCTCGCGGCCCTGATCACCGAGTTGGATGGGGCCGGGGCAACGGATGGTCCGGAGATCGTGCTGTGGGAGATCCCCGTCCACGACGGTGCGCCGCCGGAGGCCGCCCGTCGGATCGCGATCGGTGTGCTCGACACACTGCGGGGTTGGCTCGCCGAACCGCGTTTCGCCGGTTCGCGTTTGGTGGTGCTGACCAGACGTGCGGTGGCCGTTGCCGATTCGGAGCGGGTGGATCTGGGTCAGGCGCCCGTGTGGGGTCTGCTGCGTGCGGCGCAAGCGGAGCATCCTGGCCGATTCCAGCTGCTCGACCTGGATCGGGACGAGGATCGTGACGCGCACACCATCGCCGCTGTGGCCGCGACCGTCGCGCTGGAACCCGAGGCCGCGCTACGTGGTTCGACCCTGCTCGTGCCGCGATTGAGTCGTCACGCGCCCGGTTCGAACCCTCGGTTGTCCGAGCCGGGCACGGTGCTGGTGACCGGTGGTACGGGTGGTCTGGGTGCGGTGATCGCTCGGCACTTGGTGGTCGAACATGGTGTGCGTCATCTGCTTTTGACGTCTCGGCGTGGCATGGATGCCCCTGGTGCTGCGGAGCTGCGTGCGGAGCTGGCCGAACTCGGTGCCGAGGTGACTGTTGCCGCGTGTGATGTGTCAGATCGGTCTGCGCTTGCCGCGTTGCTGGACGGCATTTCGGCAGAACAACCGCTGGTCGGTGTGGTGCACGCGGCGGGTACAGCGGACAACGGTCTGGTGGAGTCGATTACGGCCGAGCGGGTCGATTATGTATTCGGGCCCAAGGTCGATGCGGCGTGGCATCTGCACGAGCTGACTCGTGACGCCGCGTTGTCGCTGTTCGTCTTGGTGTCGTCCGCGGGCGGATTGGTGCTTGCCGCCGGGCAAGCGAACTACGCCGCGGCGAACGTGTTCCTCGATGCCCTTGCCGCACATCGTCACAGCCTGGGATTGCCGGCAACAGCCATCGACTACGGGTTGTGGGCGCGATCGACCGGGCTCGGTGTCGAGCTGTCCGAGGCCGAATTCGATGTGCTGCGCCGACAGGGTTTCCCGCCGATCTCCGAGGCCGAGGGTCTCGCGCTGTTCGATTCCGCGATCGCCACCGACACCCCGCAGCTGGTGGCGCTGCGGATCGATCGGGCGGTGCTCCGGACGCGGGGCGAGCTGATCCCGGCCCTGGTCCGCGGCCTCGTGCCGACCCCGGTGCGCCGCGCCAACCAAGGCGCGGCTGGTCAGGCTTTCGCCCGAAAGCTGGCCGGTTTGTCGGACGCGGATCGTGCGCGCGCTTTGCTCGATCGCGTCCGGTCGGTCGCTGCCGCCACTTTGGGGCATGCGTCGGTGGATGCTGTGGAGCCGCAGCAGGCGTTCCAGCAGCTCGGGTTCGATTCGTTGACCGCCGTCGAGTTCCGCAACAAGTTGAATGCCGCGACGGGTCTGCAATTGCCCGCGACGCTGGTCTTCGACTACCCCAACCCGCAGGTCGTCGCCGAGTTCATCGATTCCCAACTCGCAGGCACGAGCCAGGATGTCGCGGTCACCGCCAGCCGGGTGGCCGGCGACGATCCGATCGCGGTGGTGGCGATGAGCTGTCGCTACCCGGGTGGCGTCGCTTCACCCGAAGACCTGTGGCGTCTGGTCGCCGAAGGCATGGACACCACGGATGACCTGCCGTCGGACCGTGGCTGGGACCTCGAGGGTATCTACGATCCGGAGCCAGGAAAGGCGGGCAAGACCTATACGCGGCAGGGTGGATTCCTCTACAACGCAGCGGATTTCGACGCGGACTTCTTCGGGATCAGTCCCAACGAAGCCACGATGATGGATCCGCAGCAGCGGTTGCTGCTCGAGATCTCGTGGGAGGCGCTGGAGCGGGCCGGTGTGGATCCCGGTGTGCTGCGGGGCAGTTCGACCGGTGTGTTCACGGGCGTCATGTATCACGACTACGCCCAGGGGACCGGCAACAGCGTCGCAGGCAGCCTGGTGTCCGGTCGCATCGCCTACACGCTTGGCTTGGAAGGTCCCGCGGTGTCGGTGGATACGGCGTGTTCGTCGTCGCTGGTGGCCATGCATTTGGCGGCCCAGTCGCTGCGGTCGGGCGAGTGTGATCTGGCGTTGGCCGGCGGTGTCGCGGTGATGTCCACCCCGGAGATGCTTATCGAGTTCAGTCGGCAGCGGGGTTTGTCGCCGGATGGTCGGTGTAAGTCGTTCGCGGATGCGGCCGATGGTGTCGGGTGGTCCGAGGGCGCCGGAATGTTGGTGTTGGAGCGGTTGTCCGATGCCCGCCGTAATGGTCATGAAGTGCTCGCGGTGATCGCTGGTTCGGCGGTGAATCAGGATGGTGCGTCGAATGGTTTCTCGGCGCCGAATGGTCCGTCGCAGCGGCGGGTGATTCGTCAGGCGTTGGCCAATGCCGGTGTGTCGCCGACAGAGGTCGATGTGGTCGAGGCGCACGGTACGGGTACGACTTTGGGTGATCCGATCGAGGCGCAGGCGTTGCTGGCCACGTATGGCCAAGACCGGGATTCCGATCGTCCTTTGTGGTTGGGGTCGTTGAAGTCCAACATCGGTCATGCCCAAGCTGCTGCTGGTGTCGGTGGTGTGATCAAGATGATCATGGCTATGCGCCATGGCACGCTGCCCAAGACGCTGCATGTCGACCGGCCGAGCACGAAAGTCGATTGGTCCGAAGGGCATATCCGCCTGCTGACGGATCCGGTTGCGTGGCCCGACGTGGATCGGCCGCGTCGCGCGGGTGTTTCCTCGTTCGGCCTCAGCGGCACGAACGCTCACCTCATCATCGAACAGGCGCCCGCGGCCGACCCGGTTCCGGTGGTCGCGTCCGCGCCGAGTGGCGGGGTCCTGCCGTGGGTGGTCTCGGCGCGCAGTGCCGAGGCACTGGCGGAGCAGGCCCGGCGGCTGGCCTCCCATGTCGGCGACCACGATTCGATCGACATCGGATTCTCGCTCGCCACCTCGCGAGCGTTGTTCGAGCATCGTGCCGTGGTGTTCTCGCCCGAGGACGACGCCCTGCGGGCCGGTATCCAGGCCCTCGGGCGCGGCGAAATCGTTCCGGGCGTGGTGACCGGCCGCGTGGCGTCGGGTTCGACGGGTGTGTTGTTCTCGGGTCAGGGTGCGCAGTGGGCCGGTATGGCGACTGAGTTGCGTGCGGCGTATCCGGTGTTCGCCGAGCACTTCGACGGGATCGTCGCGAAGCTGGATCCGCGTCTGGAGCAGCCGGTTTCACTGACCACTGCGTTGTCGGACGAGATTTCGGTCGATCGGACGGTGTTTGCGCAGGCGGGGTTGTTCGCGTTCGAGGTGGCGTTGTTCCGGTTGCTCGAATCGTGGGGTGTGCGTGCGGATGTGGTTGCCGGTCACTCGATCGGTGAGATCGCTGCCGCGCACGTGGCGGGTGTGTTGTCGCTCGAGGATGCGTGTGTGTTGGTGGCCGCGCGTGGTCGTTTGATGCAGGCGTTGCCTTCCGGTGGGGCGATGGTCGCCGTCGGCGCCTCGCGGGCGGACGTGACACCGCTGCTGACCGAGGGAGTGTCGATCGCGGCGGTGAACGGTCCGTCGTCGGTGGTGATTTCCGGTGTGGAAGCCGATGTCATGGCTACCGCCGAGGCTTGTGCCGAGCGTGGTTGGCGGACACATCGATTGCGGGTCTCGCACGCCTTCCATTCGGCATTGATGAACCCGATGCTGGCCGAGTTCGCCTCGGCGATCGAGGGTTTGACCTTCGGTCGGCCCACGATCCCGCTGGTGTCGACCGTGACCGGAACCCGGATCACCGAAGAGATGACCGATCCGGCGTACTGGGTCGGCCAGGTCCGGGACACCGTCAATTTCGCGGATGCCGTTGCGGCGATGGCGGATATGGGTGTGTCCCGATTCGCCGAAGTCGGCCCCGACGCGGTGCTGACCCCGATGGTCGCGCAGACTCTCGACGACGAGGCCGCCGTGGCGGTCGCGTTGGCACGCCGTGACCGTGCCGACGCGTCCGCGGTGGTGGGTGGGATCGCCGGATTGTTCGTCGCCGGCGCCGAGGTGAACTGGCCCGGTTTCTACTCCGGGACGGGGGCGCGGCGCATCGACCTGCCCACCTACGCCTTCCAGCACCGGCGCTACTGGATATCCGAAGGTGCCGCGGGCAAGGGCGACGCCCGGTCGATGGGTCTCGTCGCGACCGGTCACCCGCTGGTGTCGGCGGTGGTGTCGCAACCGGATTCCGATGTGGTCGCCGTCAGCGGCCGATTGTCGGTGCGGACGCAGCTCTGGTTGGCCGACCACCGGGTCATGGACACCGTGTTGTTCCCCGGCACCGGTCTCGTCGAACTCGCCTTGCACGCCGGTGAGCGGGTGGGCTTTTCGAGCCTGGACGAGCTGATTCTGCGTGCCCCGCTGGTGTTGCCGGAGTCCGGTGGTGTCGCGGTGCGGGTCGTAATCGGCGCCGCGGACGAGGGACGTCGCGGGGTGCGGATCTTCTCCCGCCCCGACGACGACGCCGAACCGGAGACGTCGTGGACTTTGCACGCCGAAGGCGTCCTGGTGTCGGGAGCCGACGACACACCGGCGGACCTTGCGCAGTGGCCGCCCGCCGACGCCATCGCGGTTCCCGTCGAGGACCTCTACGACTCTCTCGATGCGCAGGGCTATCACTACGGTCCGGTGTTCCAGGCGCTGCGGGCGGTGTGGCGCGGAGCCGATGGGCTCTATGCCGAGGTCGAGTTGCCTGAGGCGGCGCGAGGCGATGCGGAACGGTTCGGTGTGCATCCAGCGTTGTTGGATGCGGCGTTGCACGCCTTGCGTTTCGCCGATGAAGCCGGGTCGGAGGGATCCGGTCTGGCGTTGCCGTTCGAGTGGTCGGGTGTGACGGTGCATGCGGCGGGGGCCGATGCGTTGCGCGTTCGGCTCACTCGAATCGGTGAACGCGGAGTCGCACTGGATTTGGCGGACTCGACCGGTGTTGCGGTGGCGACGGTGCGGCACTTGGCGTCTCGGCCGATCGATCCCGCACAGCTGACCGCGGGCACATCGATTACCCGTACCGCCGTCTTCGATGTGAGCTGGACACCGATCACGGTTAGCGAGAACGAGATCGCCTCGGTGGCATGGGCGGATCTCGGTGACGTGGGAGAACAGGTCCCGCAGGTAGTGGTGCTGGACTGCCCGGCGGGCAATGACCCTGCGTCCGTTCGTGCCGCTACTCATCGGGTTTTGGAAGCACTGCACTCCTGGATTGCCGAGCCGCGGTTCGGTGATTCGGTATTGGTTGTTCGGACCGGTGGTGCGGTGTCGGTGGCCGGGGAGGATATTTCGAATCTGGCCGGTGCCGCTGTCGGCGGCCTGGTCCGTTCTGCACAGGCCGAGGGCGTCGGCCGAATCGTGTTGGTGGATACCGATTCCGAGCTCGGCGGTCTGCTCGGCGGGATTCTCGCGCCGGAGGAACCGCAGGTGGCGGTGCGTGGCGGGCAGGTGTACAGAGCGCGACTCGGGCGGGTCGTCGCCACCGCCGCTCCGGTGACCGGTTCCTTCGAGCCGGACGACACCGTCCTGATCACCGGTGCCAGCGGCTTCCTCGGTGGGCTGTTCGCCCGGCACCTGGTGAACGCCCATGGCGTGCGCCGTCTGCTGCTGCTCAGCAGGCGGGGCGAATCCGGTCCCGGCGCAACGGCATTGCGAGAAGAGTTGCAGCGGCTCGGTGCCGAGGTCGAGTTCGTCGGATGCGATGTCGCCGATCGCGGCGCGCTCGCCGAAGTGCTCGCCACTGTTCCTGCCGCACAACGGCTTACGGGCGTCTTCCACCTCGCCGGTGTGCTCGACGACGGTGCGATCGCATCGCTGAGTCCGGAGCGGATGGACGCGGTGCTTGCCCCGAAGGTCGACGCCGCGCTGCACCTGCACGAGCTGACCGCCGACCTGCCGTTGAAGGCGTTCGTGCTGTTCAGCTCGGTCGCCGGTGCGTTCGGAAGCCCCGGTCAGGGCAACTACGCCGCGGCCAACGCCTGCCTCGACGCGCTGGCCGCGCACCGCAGGGCCTCCGGGCTGCCCGGCCTATCGCTGGCCTGGGGGCTGTGGAGCACGGACGGAGGTATGGCCGCGGAGCTCAGCGACGTCGACCGGCGCCGGATGTCCCGGTCGGGCCTGCTGCCGCTGTCGGCGGACCAGGGTCTCGCCCTGTACGACGCCGCGACGGCAATGGACACGGCGGCCCTCGTCCTCGCCAGGGTGGATCTGGATGCCATGCGCTCCGCGGAATTCACAGCGCCCGCGCTGTTCTCCGCACTGGTCCCGCAGCGCCGCAAGGCCGCCTCGGGTGCGTCGGCGGCGTTGCGTGCTCGGCTGTCGAGCACTCCCGACGGCGAGCGTTTCGACGTGCTGCTGGAGATCGTGCGCGGTCAGATCGCCACCGTCCTCGGCCACGAGAACATGAACGCGGTGGCGGCGGACCGGGCCTTCAACGAGCTGGGCTTCGATTCGATCACCGCTGTCGAATTCCGTAATGCGCTGAAGGCCGCCACCGGTCTCACGCTGCCCGCGACCTTGGTGTTCGACTACCCCACACCCGAGGCCTTGGCGCGGTACCTGGCCGACGAGTTCGCCGGGACGAGTCGCGATGCCGAGGTCACCGCCGTCAGGGCTGTCGACGGCGACCCGATCGCCGTGGTCGGCATGGCCTGCCGCTACCCCGGAGGGGTGACGTCCCCGGAAGAACTCTGGGAACTCGTGCGCACCGGCCGGGACGCGATATCGACGTTCCCGGTCGACCGAGGCTGGGACCTCAACGGCATCTACGATCCGGAACCCGGCCGCGCGGGCAAGTCCTACACGCGCGAGGGCGGATTCCTGCACACCGCTGCCGATTTCGACGCCGACTTCTTCGGAATCGGCCCCAACGAAGCCGTGATGACGGATCCGCAGCAGCGGCAACTGCTCGAAACCACGTGGGAGGCTTTGGAGCGCGCCGGTG
Organism: Nocardia amikacinitolerans NBRC 108937; assembly: GCF_001612615.1. Lineage (GTDB taxonomy): Bacteria > Actinomycetota > Actinomycetes > Mycobacteriales > Mycobacteriaceae > Nocardia > Nocardia amikacinitolerans. The sequence continues at coordinate 60,984 of NZ_BDAU01000008.1, forward strand.
TGGATCCCGCGGTGCTGCGCGGTAGTTCGACCGGCGTCTTCACCGGCGTCATGTACCACGACTACGCCCAGGGGACCGGCAACAGTGCGGCAGGCAGCCTGGTGTCCGGCCGCATCGCCTACACCCTCGGGTTGGAGGGCCCGGCCGTGTCGGTGGATACGGCGTGCTCGTCGTCCTTGGTGACAATGCATTTGGCGGCGCAGTCGCTGCGGTCGGGGGAGTGCGATCTGGCGTTGGCCGGTGGCGTGACGGTGATGGCGACTCCGGAAACTCTGGTGGAGTTCAGTCGGCAGCGCGGTTTGTCGCCGGATGGCCGGTGCAAGTCCTTCGCGGACGCGGCCGATGGTGTCGGTTGGTCCGAGGGCGCCGGAATGCTGGTGCTCGAGCGGCTGTCCGATGCCCGCCGCAACGGCCATGAAGTGCTCGCGGTGATCGCCGGTTCGGCGGTGAATCAGGATGGCGCGTCGAATGGTTTGACCGCGCCGAACGGTCCCTCGCAGCGACGCGTGATCCGGCAGGCGTTGGCCAATGCGGGGGTGTCGCCGACCGATGTCGATGTGGTGGAAGCCCATGGCACCGGTACGACTCTGGGCGATCCGATCGAGGCCCAGGCCCTTTTGGCCACCTATGGGCAGGGGCGCGATGCGGATCGGCCACTGTGGCTCGGTTCGTTGAAGTCCAACATCGGTCACGCCCAAGCCGCCGCCGGTGTCGGTGGTGTGATCAAGATGGTCATGGCGATGCGCCACGGGCTGTTGCCGAAGACCCTGCATGTCGATGCGCCCAGCACCAAAGTCGATTGGTCCGAAGGACATATCCGCTTGCTGACCGAGGCGGTGGCGTGGCCGGAGGTGGATCGGCCGCGTCGTGCGGGTGTCTCGTCGTTCGGCATCAGCGGCACCAACGCCCACGTCATCATCGAACAGGCCCCGGCACCGACGGCGCCGCAGGAGCCGGAGGTCAAGTCCGCGCCTGCGGGCGGGCTGCTGCCATGGACCGTCTCGGCTCGCAGTGCCGAGGCACTGGCCGCGCAGGCCGACCGCTTGGCATCGCGTGTGGGCGAACACGATCCGATCGATATCGGCTTCTCGCTGGCGTCGACACGCGGTGTTCTCGAGCATCGCGCCGTGGTGATTGCCGGTGACCGTTCGGGGCTGCTGGCAGGTATCGGGGCCTTGGCGGCCGGTGCGCAGGCGCCCGGTGTGGTGACCGGCCGCGTGCTGGCCGGTTCCACGGGTGTGGTGTTCTCGGGTCAGGGTGCCCAGTGGGCAGGCATGGCCGCAGAGCTGCGGTCGGCCTTCCCGGTCTTCGGCAACCACTTCGACGCGATCGTCGCCGAGCTCGATCCGCTGCTGGCGCAGCCTGTTTCGCTGAGCACGGCACTGGCGGACGCCGATCTGGTCGACCGCACCGTGTTCGCGCAAGCAGGTCTGTTTGCCTTCGAGGTCGCGTTGTTCCGGCTGCTCGAATCATGGGGCGTGCGCGCGGATGTGGTTGCCGGTCACTCGATCGGTGAGGTCGCCGCCGCGCACGTGGCCGACGTGCTGTCGCTGGCGGACGCCTGTGTGTTGGTGGCCGCGCGTGGTCGTTTGATGCAGGCGCTGCCCTCGGGTGGCGCGATGGTCGCCGTGGGCGCTTCCGAGGCCGATGTTCGGCCGCTGCTGACCGGTGCGGTGTCGATCGCGGCGGTCAACGGCCCGTCGTCGGTGGTGCTCTCCGGTGTCGAAGCCGACGTCGTCGCTCTCGCCGAGGCCTGTGCCGAACACGGTTGGCGCACACACCGACTCCGGGTTTCGCACGCGTTCCATTCGGCCTCGATGGACCCGATGCTGGCCGAATTCGCCACGGCGATAGCGGGTGTGACGTTCGCACGTCCGCGTATCCCGCTGGTGTCCACCGTGACCGGCGCCCGGGTCGCCGACGAGATGTCGGATCCGTCGTACTGGGTCGGTCAGGTCCGGGACACGGTGCGGTTCGCCGACGCCGTCGCGGCGATGGCGGATCTGGGTGTGGCCAGGTTCGCCGAGGTCGGCCCCGACGCGGTGCTGACCCCGATGATCGCCCAAACCCTCGACACCGCGACGACTGTCGCGCTGTCCAAACGTGACTCCGCGGACCCCGCGACCGTGCTGACCGGCCTCGCCCGACTGCACGTCTCGGGTGCGACGGTCGATTGGACGAGCTACTACACCGGCACCGGCGGCACGAAGATCGACCTGCCCACCTACAGCTTCCAGCACCGCCGCTTCTGGTCCACCGGCCCGCTGCACACCGGGGAGGCGCACGCACTCGGCCTGCGCTCCACCGACCACCCGATGCTGGGCGCCCTGGTGGCGCAGCCGGAGAGCGGCGGCGTCCGATTCACCGGCCGCCTGTCCACGAGCACCCATCCCTGGCTTGCCGATCACGACGTGCTCGGCACGGTGTTGCTGCCGGGCACCGGATTCGTCGAACTGGCCGCCCACGCGGGCGACCAGGTCGACTGCCCGGAGCTGGCGGAACTCACCCTGCTCGCGCCACTGGTATTCCAGGGGCAGGGCGGCGCCGACATCCAGGTGATCGTCGGCGACGGCGACGACACCGGCCGCAGGCGGCTCGACATCTACTCTCGGCGGGACGACGACGATCCGTCGGCGCCGTGGACGCACCACGCGCAGGGCACGGTGAGTCCGACCCGGGAAGCCGAAACACCGGACGGCTGGGCGGATTTCACGCAGTGGCCACCGGCCGGTGCCACGGACATCGAGCTGGCAGGCGCCTACGACGTACTCGCCGACCACGGCTACAACTACGGGCCCGCCTTCCGCGGACTGGAAACCATGTGGCGGCGTGGTGACGACCTCTTCGCCGAGGTCGCGCTGCCCGAATCGACCGCAACCCAGGGCTACGGCATGCACCCGGCGCTGCTGGACGCGGCCATGCACGCGCTGTCCTTCGGCCTTCCGCGGGGCGTGGACGAGCAGGCCGAGCGGCCCACCCTGGTGCCGTTCGCCTGGTCCTCGGTGCGGGTGCACGCCGACGGCGCCCGGCGGGTGCGGGTTCGATTGTCCTGGCTGAACCAGGGCGAGGTCGCCCTGGCGAGCGCCGATGCCGGTGGGTCGCCGCTGTTGTCCGTCGGGTCGCTCGCGCTGCGCCCGATGTCGCTCGAACTGCTGTCGGCCGCAACTCGTTCCGCACCGGACGGGCGGTACGAGGTCAGCTGGCGGCCCGGTCCTGAACTGCGCTCGGCGGGTTCGTGGGCCGAGTGGGGGTCGTCCGAGTCGGCCTCGGTCGTGCTGTTCCGTCCCCCGGTCGACGGCGCCGACGAGCCGGTCCGATTGCGTACCGCGCTGCACCGGACACTCGGGGTCGTGCAGGAGTTCCTGCGCGAACAGCGTTACACGGCAACCACTTTGGCTGTCGTCACCGACGGCTCGTCTGGCCCGGCCGCAGCTGCGGTGTGGGGCTTGGTGCGCGCGGCGCAAACGGAGCATCCCGGGCGCATCGTGCTCGTCGAGGCCGCAGCCGAGATCACCGCGGATCACCTTGCCGCCGCGGCGATGTCGGGCGAACCGGAACTGGCCGTCCGGGAGGATGGGACGTGGGTGCCGCGGCTGGTGCGTGCCGCGCTACCCGAGTCGGCCGCGCGGGCGCCGTGGGATCCGGAACGGACGGTACTGATCACCGGCGGCACCGGCGGAATCGGCCGTCACCTCGCCAGACACCTGGTGAGCGAGCACGGTGTGCGGCACCTGCTGCTGGCCGGGCGCCGCGGACCGGATGCCGCCGCGGATCTCGTCGCGGAACTGACCGATCTCGGTGCCAGGGTGCGGGTGGTCGCCTGCGATGTGGCGGACCGAAACGCGTTGCGAGAACTGCTCGCTTCGGTCCCGGCCGAGCATCCGCTGGGTGCGGTCGTGCACGTCGCGGGCGTTGCCCACAACGGGATGGTCGAGACACTGACGCCCGAGCAGATCGACTACTCCCTCGCCGCCAAGGCCGACGCGGCCTGGTATCTGCACGAGCTCACCCGGCCTGCCGGGCTGTCCGCCTTCGTGCTGATCTCCTCGGTCGCGGGCTCCATCCTGCCCGCAGGCCAGGGCGGCTACGCGGCGGCCAACGTATTCCTCGACGCGCTCGCCACCCACCGGCACGCCGAAGGCCTGCCTGCCACCGCGCTCGCCTACGGGCTGTGGGATATCGAAACGGGCCTGTCGCAGTGGCTCGGCGAGGCAGACCGGCAGCGCATGCGCCGCCAGGGTCTGCCGCCACTCGCCGCGCACAAGGCACTCGAATTGTTCGATGCCGCAGTGGCTTCGGCGGCTCCGGCGAGCGTCCTGACCGAGATCGACCTGCCCGCCCTGCGGGCTCGCGATGCGGTGCCCGCGCTGCTGCGCGACCTGGCCAAGCGAGCAGGGCGGCGACAGAGCACCGCTGCCAAGGACGCGAGCGCACTGCGCAGGCAGCTCGCCCAGCTCCCGGAGTCCGAGCAAGAAGAGTGGCTCCGCAAGCACATTCTCGAGACCGCTGCCAGGCTGCTGGGTCATGAGAGCGTCGATGCGCTCGACCCGGAGCGGGACTTCCTCGAATCGGGCTTCGACTCACTGGCCGCCATGGAGCTGCGGACCACGCTCAACGCGTCCACCGGTCTGACGCTGCCGACGGCCGCGATCTTCGACCACAAGACGCCCGCGGCGCTGGCTCGATACCTGCGGACGGAACTCGCCGCGACCGCACGACGCGGCGATGCGCCTGCCGCCGAGGACGACTCGCTGTACGGGATGTTCCGTGGCGCGGTGGAGAGCGGCCGGTTTGTCCAGGCCTTCGACCTGTTGCGGGTGACGGCGGAGCTGCGCGAACAGTTCACCGCCGCACCGGAACCGGACCGGCTGCCGGTGCCGACGCGGCTCGCCGCGGGATCCGCGCTGCCGCGGATCATCTGCCTCACACCGCCGCTGGCGACCGGGGGCGCGCATCAGTACGCCCGTATCGCCTCGCACCTGGGCGGTGCGCGGGACATCGTGGCGGTGTCGCCGATCGGCTGCCGAAAGGGAGAGCCACTTCCGGCGACGCCGGCGGCGGCCGCGGAAGCCATCGCGCGCTCCGTCCTCGCGGCGGCGCAGGGCGAACCGTTCGTTCTGCTCGGCTACTCCTCGGGCGGCCTGCTGGCCTACCGCGTCACCGAGCACCTGGAAGCGGCCGGTGGCCCAGCGCCCGCGGGCGTGGTCATGCTGGACACCTACAAGGTGCACGACGACGGCGATTGGTTGCTGCGAGCGATGGCCGAACACATGGTGTCGGACGAAGCCACCTTCGGTCGCTTCGACCGGGATCGGTTGACAGGTATGGGCCGGTACGTGCAACTGCTACAGCAGATGATGCCCGGCTCCGTCACCACGCCCACGCTGTTCATCCAGTGCGCCGAGAGCTTCCTCGGTAGCTCGTCGGATCGCGCGGACTGGCAGGCCGAGCCGTGGGATCCGGCGCATACCGTTGTCTCGGTTGCGGCCGACCACTTCTCGATTCTCGAGGACGGTTCGGCCGATGTCGCCGAAGCGATCGAGGGCTGGCTCGCGGGCTAGGAACGACGACCGGGTGGGCGAGTCGGCCCACCCGGTCGTCGCGGCTCTAGCTGGAGAGCGCTCGGGCGCAATGATCGCGAATCAGCTGTCCTATCGGGTGGCGATTCGCATCGATGAAGAAATGACCGCCCGGAAACGATTTCGCGAAGAAGCTTCCGGTGGTGTGCGAACCCCATGCCTCGATTTCCGCGAAACTCGCATCGGGGTCACGGTCACCGACAAGCGCGACGACAGGGCTGCTGACCATCGCGTCCGCACTGCACTCGTAGGTCTCGATGGCTCGATAGTCGTTCCTGACGACCGACAGGATCAGCTGTCGGAATTCGGGATCCTCGAGCAACGCCGCCGGTGTGCCGCCGAACCCCAGTAGGTGCTCACCGAGCTCACGATCGCTCAGCAGGTGCACTCGCAGCGCGGGCAGCGCGGCCGAAGGCGCGCGCCGACCGGAGGCGAACAGCACCCGCGCGCTCACCCCCGATTCCTGCTCGAGCCGCCTGCACGCCTCGAAAGCCACGACGGATCCCATACTGTGCCCGAACAAGGAAAAGTCCTCGGCGCCCTCGGCTGCTTCTTTCAGCTCGGGAAGCAGGCCGTCGACGAGGTCCGGAATATTGCCCACGAGCGGTTCGCGTCTTCTGTCCTGCCGCCCCGGATACTGGACAGCGAGGACCTCGAAATCCGACCCGAGGGCTTCGGCCAATGGCCCGAAGGAGATGGCGGAGCCGCCGGCGTGCGGAAAACAGAACAACTTGTGGGACCCGTCCCCTGCGGAGGGGGACAGGCGACGTAGCCAGCTATTACCCATGGGTTAGTCGCACCACCGAACTCCAAGGCTTCCAAGCGCTTCGGATCGGCTTGCGAGGATCCGGCGGCGGGAAGAGCGTCATCGGTTTCATGAACCAGGGCAGCCGGTGGAACCGGTGCGCCGCCGAGGTGAGTGCTTCCACCTCGTCGGCCGTCCAGTCGAGGTCGGCGAAGAAGCGCAGCGGATCGACCGGACCGAAGTGCCAGGGAGCGTTGGCGAGCAGTTCGGTGGTGGCCTTGCTCATCCGCTTCACAATCGCCTGATTGTTGACATCCAGTGCCCACCAAGCGATTTCCGGCCGGGCCAGCGCGGCGGCCAAGCTGGTCACCTCGTCTTCGGTGAGGTAGTAGATCAGACCCTCGGTGAGCACCAGCGCCCGCTGTGCACCCGCGAGTGCCTCGTCGAGGAACCGGCTCCGCGCCTCGGGATCGGCGAGATCCACCGCCGTGCGGGTGAGCGCGCAGCGCGGCGACTCCCCGGCGAGTAGCTTGTTCTTCTCCTCGACCAATGCGGGGAGATCGGCCTCGATCCACACGAATTCGGCGGGCAGGTCGAGCCGGTAGGGGCGGGTGTCCATCCCCGCGGCCATATTGAGCACCCGATCGCAGCCCTGCTCGATGGTCTTCATGATCAGGTCGTCGATGAGTTTGGTGCGGGTGACCAGATTCCAGCCGTTGTGCATCAGGAGCGGAGTGCGGCCGGCTATGGCGCGTCCCCGCTCCCCGGCGACCCGGTCGGCGAGCGGATCGTGGAAAAGCGCGTCGGGGCGGGCGGATTCGACAGCGCGGAAGGCGGCCACCCAGCGCGCGGTGTCGGAAACGTTCGTAACTAGTTCAGCGGTTTCGGCCACCGATGCAGTCTCGCACAGCGAACGAAACGATGCTCAATGGCCGGATTCGGCTGCGGCGGCGCTCAACTCGACGACCGCGGTTCGCCGACCTGTCGAGCCGCGACCGAAGCCTTCTGCGGTGTCGAGGTCGCCGAGCGGGCCGACGCGGGCGTGTGCGAGCCGAGGGTGTTCGATCACGAGGCGTTGTGAACGTTCCCAGTGCGGTTCTGGTCGGTCGATCAGCGTCGGCTATGCCGGTTGATCTGGGATTTTTCAGCCGGGTTCGGGGTCGTCGAGGCCGATCGCGACCGGTGCCGGTTCGTACCCGTCAGTAGATCGGGAGCGACTGTGATGATTCACAAAGTATTGCCGACGGCTTTCTGGATCGCACGAAACGCTAGCTCGAGACGGGTCGGATGCTGTTTCATCATGGTGCGCTGGGGCTCGAGCAGCGGCGGGAAAGGACGTCCTTTCTGGGTTGCTCCACCTATCCCACAGAAAGAAGGACGGCTGACATATGCTGCCCACCCGAGGATCGCGGACCGCTGTGTCCGCTCTCGTACTAGCGGCGAGTGCCGCACTCGTCGCGCCGGCGCCGAGCACGGCCGCGCCGCGGCCTGCCCCGGCACAGCAGGCCGTTCCGGCCATCCCGGAGAACGTTCCCTCCGAGGCGCTGGCCGCGCTGGCGCCGACGATCATCGGCGCCATCTCCGCGCCCGGTCCCATCGCCGACGGCGGACAAGCCGCGATCCTCGCCCAGGCTCGGGCGCTGCTCGCGACGCCCGGCATCCCCGCGCAGGTCAAGGCGACCCTGGAGCGGGTCATCACGTTCCTCGACGGTAGCGGTGGCGGTGGCCCCGAGCTCCCGCCGTCGGACGGTGCGCGGATCGCCCAGTTCCTCTACCCGACCATCGGCAAGGGCTGCATCGGACCGACCTCCGATTCCGTCGGCACCGCGCTGGCCGTCCCCGGCCCCGCCGAACTGCCGCCGCCGGGACCGAAGGCGGGCCAGACCGGCTTCGTCTTCACCGCGCTCGGCACCAAAACGCCTGCGGCCGTGCAGAATCCACCGCTGACCGTGCAGTGGGTCAACCTCGACACCCGCCGTTCGGGTGTGCAGCCGCTCACCGGTGAGGCCGAGATCAACACCGACGGACCCGCCACCCTGTCGGCCATGGTCGACACCGGCCCTGGCCGCGTCGCCGCCGTGATCTCCGGCTCGCTCACCACCACGACCGCCGATTCCGGCGCTCGTACCTGCACCTTCGCGCCGACCCTCGGGTTCTTCACCGTCGCCTGAGTCGACGCAACGTATTGGAGTCATATCTATGAAATTCGCCGTTCCCGGCTTGGTCAGCGGGCTAGCGGGCGCGACCCTCGGTGTGGTTGCCGTACTGGGCATCACCGTTGGCGCGCAACAGAATTCGATCCCGGCCCCGGAGACGATCGTCGACCCGGGTTCGTCGCCGGCCAACATGCCGTACGGCAGCCGATGAGCAACGGGCGCAGGACCATCGCCTGCTTCCTCGTCGGTCTCGGCGCGCTGCTGCTCGTGGCAGCGGTCATGATTCCCAGCTACACCGTCGGCAAGGTGGCCAAGACGCCGCTCGACCTGCGGATCACCACGATCGCCAAGAGCGTGCCCGGCGAGGAAAGCCTTGTGCTGGACGCGAAGTCGCTCACCTCGCCCGAGGGCTCGGCCAAGGTCGACACCAATGTGCCGATCGTCTCGCAGCGCTTCCTCACCGTCGAAGAGCCCTCCGACGCCGACCAGATGACGGTGCAGGCGGGCCAGACGTTGCGTCGTGACGACCGCGAGGGCGACACCGGTCTGCTCACCGCCTCGATCGACCGCGTCACCATCGACCGCAAGACGGGCGAGCCGATCCCGGTGTCCCCCAACGGTTCCATCGCCGTCTCGGTCGACAGGACGGGCGCGTCGGTGGCCGACCCGTCGCAACGGGCCGGTCTGCAGTACCGCTTCCCGATCGGCACCGAGAAGAAGTCCTACCCCTACTTCGATCTCAACGCCCGCGCCACCTACGACATCGACTTCGTGGACGAGGCCGAGATCAACGGCGTGCCGGTCTATCACTTCCGCCAGACCATCCCGGTCACGAACATGTGGGACGTGGTGCAGGCGCCGACCAACAAGCTCACCCTCCCCGCCGCCAAGTGGGGCCTCGAGGGCGAGGAGCCGGTCACGATGACCCGCTTCTACACCAACACCCGCGACCTGTGGGTCGAGCCGAGGACCGGCGCGGTCCTCAAGGGCGGCGAGCAGATCCACCTGTTCTACGGTCGTAGCGCCACGCAGGTCGACGTCACCGCCCTCAAGTCGCACATCGTCTTCGACGAGAAGACCATCGATGCCCAGCTGGCCGTCACCCAGGAGAGCCTCGACCGGCTCACCCTCTTCGGCCAGACCCTCCCCATCGCCCTGGGGATCCTTGGCGCGATCGCCCTCATCGGGGGCATCGTCCTCGGCGTCCTGAGCGGCGGATCCCGGGGCCGCCGGACCTAGAGATTCCAGCGAAACCTGTACCACCACCTCGGCCTCCCTGCGTCCAACAGGGAGGCCGAGGTGTTACGTCCTCGGCTCGGCTTGTGCACCCGGGCGAGGTGAGAACGGCGAGGCAGCCGAGGACAAGCGCGATACCGACCCAACCGAGCGGGGGCAGACGTTCCCCGACGACCAACACCGCCAGCACGGCCGCACCCGCCGGTTCCAGCAGCGACAGAGTGGTCGCCGTGCTCGCGGTGACGTGCGCGAGCCCCCACCCGAACAGGACGTACCCGGCGAACATCGGAACCACCGCCATGTACGCGCCCACCGCGGCGTTGCCCCAGGAGCCGACGAGAGGCCCGCCGGTGGCGATCAGGACGGGAACCAGACCCAGTCCGCCGAGGCCGAAGACCGCGCCCATGGCCGCGCGGGGGCGGATCCCGCCGGTGATCAGGCGATGGGCCGCCCAGGAGTACACCGCGTAGGTTGATGCGGCGAGCAATCCGAGCCCGACCCCGAGCGCGGCGGCGCCCGCCGAATCCGGACCCGCCGCGTGGCCGGTGGCTTCGGCCACGCAGATCGCGACCGTGCCCAACAGGCCGAGGGCCGCGCCGAATCGCCAACGGCGCGTGAGCCTTCGCCGGTCGGCCACCCGCTCGATGACGGCCGAGGCAAGCGGCGCCATGCCGACCGAGACCGCGGTGCCCACCGCAACCCCGGCCAGCCGCATCGAGCTGTAGAACGCCAAAGGATAGAGGGCCACCGAGATCGCGCCGACGAGCACGGTGCCACGGCGGTCGCGCAACTGCCGCGCGTTGCGGGCGATCGGTCCTGCGGCGAGCAGCGCCTGGAGCAGGCCGCCGACACCCATGGCCATCGCCCCGATGGCCAGCGGTCCCACGTCCGGGGCGAAGCTCGCCGCGGTGCCGGTGGTGGCCCACAGCAGCGACGCCGCGAGCACGCACACCGCACCCACCCGCGCGGACCCGAGCTGCGCGGCGCCCGTCGGAAACAGCGCGCGGCTCACGCTTCTACGCCGCGCCGCTATCGAACGTCTCGACCGATCCGTTCGGTACCCAGCCCGGCAACTGTCGACCTCCTCGACTCCGCGTGTGCGCCCCGACAGTGACGCCGCGGGCACGCGCAGAGCACCGACCCGCTCCGGCTCACGCTGTACGGCGTGGGCCGGGGTCCGGCGAACACCTGGACGCCGCGCCGCTGCTGAACCCCACGCCCCGACGCGATTCACAACTCGTCCAGCAGTTGGGCGGCGATCGCGCGCGCACGGTCGAGGCGGGCGCCCTCGCCTTCCAGCCCGGCTCGCGCTATCGCTCCTTCCAAGAGAAACGACAGGTGCTCGGCCAGCGCCTTCGCGTCCTCGCCAGGTAGCAAGTGCTCGAGGTGACCGCGCAGCAGCGACTCCACCTCTTCCTTGTGACGGCGCACCACCGCACGACCTTCGTCCCCGGCCGGTAGTTCCGCCGCCGCGTTCAGCAGCCCGCACCCGCGGAAGCCGTGCTCGTACGCCAGGGCCGCGTGGTCGGCGTAGGAGTCGAAGATCGCCAGCACACCCGCGGCCGGACCCTCGGCACGCTCCAGCCGCGCCCGGTACAGCCCGAGCCATTCCTCGTGACGGGCGTCCAGATACGCCCGCACGAGCTCCGCCTTCGACGCGAAGTTGTTGTACAGGCTCATCTTCGCCACGCCCGCATCGGCGGTGATCGTGTCGATCCCGGTCGCCGCCACCCCGTCGGCGTAGAAGCGCCGCGCCGCCGCCTCCAGCAGACGCTGCCGAGCCGGTCGACGCCGCTGACCGGATGTTTCCATGCCGCACCTCCAATTAGGTAGGTCAGTCTACCCAGTTAGACCTCGACTCGGTTATCCAAAACCCATCCGAATTCCGGTCCGCAGCGAAGCACCTCTTATGCGGGAGAGGTCGAAGCATGTCGGATGACGAGGAGAAACGCGGCGTCATCCGGTTGCGCAGGGACCCGGCGGCGAACGGGGCGGGACCGCAGTGTTCCACGCGCGCCGAGGGCTCAGCCGCCGAACGCAGCCGCTGGCTCGCGGACCTGCTGGCGGCCGTCGGCGACGGCGACCGGGACGCGTTCACCGACTTCTACCGCGCGACCAGCTACCGCGTGTTCGGTCTCGCGATGCGCATCGCGCGCAGCAGGGCCGCGGCCGAGGAGATCACCCAGGAGGTGTACCTCCAGGCGTGGTCGACGGCCGCGACATACGACCGCAACCGGGCCAGCCCCATCGGCTGGCTGATGATGCTCACGCACCGGCGCGCGGTCGACCGTGTCCGCGCCGAGCAGTCCACCGCCGACCGCGACATCGTGTACGGCCACAGCCACCTCGGCCGGGACCACGACATCGTCGCCGAGGAGGTCGGCCAGCGCCTCGACGAGCAATCCGTGCTCGACTGCCTTGGCACCCTGACATCCATGCAGCGCGAAGCCCTCGCGCTGGCCTACTACAGCGGCCGCACCTACCGCGAGGTCGCCGACCAGCTCGACGTCCCACTGCCCACCGTCAAAAGCCGCATCCGCGACGGCCTGCGGCGACTCGCGACCTGCCTGTCCGGAGGTGAATCCAGTTGATCGACGCCGAGTCTCCCGACCCGGAACTGCTCGACCTGGCTTTCCCCTATGCGATGGACGCCGTCACCGACGGCGAGCGCGCGACCATCGAAGAAAAAGTCGAGGCCGCGGACCCGACCACGGCCGCCGCCTTCGACGACACCGTGCGCGGCGTCCGCGAGACGGTGGCCGCGATGACGGTGACCGACAGTGTCGCGCCGCCCGCCGAACTCGAGGCGGCGATCCTGTCCGCGATCGACGGTCCGGCCGTAGACGGTCCGCGCCGCGCGGGGACGCGATGGCTGGCGGCGGCCGCCGCGCTCGTCGTCGCGGTGGGCGTTGGGGTCGGCGCGGCGGTCTTCCTAGGCCGTGATCCGGCCCCGACCAGCCCCGACATCACGGCCCAGCTGGTGCAGGAACAAACCGACACCAGGACCCGCGCCGCGGCGGTCGAGGGTGGCGGGACGCTGCTGGTGACCACCTCCGCGCAACTGGGCGCCGCGACGGTGGACTTCGCCGGGGTGCCCGCGCCCGAGGAGGGACGGTCCTATCAGCTGTGGCTGGTGCCGCCGGAGGGTCCGCCGCGCTCGGTCGGGGTCCTCGCGCAGCTGCCGACCTCGGACGCGCCGTTCATCACCCGGTTCCACCCCTCGGACGCCCTTGCGATGACGATCGAACCGCCCGGCGGATCGCCGCTGCCGACATCGACACCGGTCGCCACGCTCGCCCTCGGCTGATCGTTCCGGGACGCGATCGCCGATTTCGGCTCTGCGCGCCCGTCCCCGCACGTATTCTGGCCCGAATTCGGCCGACCTCACCCACGAGGAGGTGACGATGCGGCGGCGCCTGTCCATCGTGTCGCGGCACCTGTTGCGCGGACTGCTGCTGTACGGCGCGAGTGTCGGCGGTTCGACCCGCTGCCACAGCGAATGGCTCGCCGCGGACACCGCTGCGCGGCGGTGGGATTGGTCGATACCGCACCGCTGGTACGACGCCGCGCACCGCTGAGCGTCAGCGCGTTCCCCGGGTCGGTCCCGCCACGATGTCGGAACCTGGCATCGGCTCGGCGGGTGCCTCCGGCCGCCACGCTTCCCGGACACCGGGCACTCCGTCCTGCACGACGAAACTCGCGCGGGTGTCGATGGGCGCGCCCGGGCGGCGGATGTACGGCACGACACGGAAGTCGTTGCGCCACAACCCGTGATCGAGTTCGACGCGGACGTAGCCGCGCTGGGCGTTGAAGAACTCGAGATCGGGATTGGCGGCGAGCAGGCGTCGTCCGACGTCGTTCATGTCCGCGCCGTCGCCCCCGCTGGTGATCGAGGTGCCGGTGAATTCCGAAGCGACCACCGGTGATTCGGGGTCGGCGTAGTCGCGGCGCAGCTGGGCCGCATGGTTCTGGTGGCGGTCGCCGGTGATCACCACCAGGTTGCGGACACCGCGGTCCGCCGCCGCGCCGAGCACGGTGTTGCGATCGGCCACGTATCCGTCCCAGGAGTCGGTGGACACCGCCAGTTCCGGTCCGGGATCGCTGTCGGTCTGGCTCATGCCCACCTGATTACCGACGATCTGCCAGCGCGCTGGCGAGGACGTGAGGCCGTCGAGCAGCCAATCGCGTTGCGCGGCACCGAGAATGGTGCGGTCGGGATCGAACCGGTCGGTGCAACCGGCGCTGACGTTGCCGCCGCAGGCCTGCGGCGTCCGGTACTGCCTGGTGTCGAGCATGGTGATCTCCGCGAGATCACCGAACCGGTAGCGGCGGTGCAGGTGCATGCCGGAACCGCGCGGCAGCTGCGCGAGCCGCAGCGGCTGGTGTTCGTACATCGCCTGGAAGGCCGCGGCGCGGCGGCGACGGAACAGCGCGGGAATCAAGTGGATGTCGATACCGAGACCGGGCGAGCCCGCCGCCCAGTTGTTGTCGACCTCGTGATCGTCCATGGTGACCAGCCACGGGAACGCGGCGTGCGCGTCGCGCAGCGGCTGCTCGGCCTTGTACAGCGCGTAGCGCAGCCGATAGGTCGGCAGGTCGACCGCCTCGTCCTGGAACTCCGTGCCAAGCGAAAGTCCTTGGCGGCCTTGGGTCCACGCGCGCTCGTAGATGTAGTCGCCGAGGTGCACGACCAAGTCGAGGTCCTCCTGGGCGAGGTGCTCGTAGGCGGTGTAGTAGCCGGAACTCCAGGACTGGCAGGAGGCGAAGGCGAAGCGCATGCGCGCGGTCGGATGTCCGTGCGGCGGCGCGGTGCGGGTGCGCCCGATCGGCGAGATCACCGAGCCCGCGCGAAAACGGTAGTAGTACCAGCGATCCGGCGCGAGTCCACCGACCTCGGGGTGCACGCTGTGCGCGAGTTCACGGGTGGCGACGGCCGAACCGCGGGCCACCACCCGGTGGAAGCGCTCGTCGTCGGCGACCTCGTAGTCGATCGTCACCGGGTGGTTCATCATGCCGCCGTGGCCGTCCGGCGCGAACGGGTCCGGCGCGAGCCGGGTCCACAGGACGACGCCGTCCGGAGTCGGGTCGCCAGAAGCCACCCCGAGTGTGAACGGATCCGCCGACCAGCGCGGTGTGCGGAACCGCCCGCTGCTTGCCGCCGACGCGCCGACGAGCACCGCGGCCGACCCCGCGGCGCCGAATCGCAACAGCTGCCGCCGAGACACGCCCATAAATCACGGTACATCGGTTCGGGCGCGACTCTCCGCCGCCGATCGCGAGGCGCTCGGCGGGACACCGGCGCGTGTCAGGCGCCCTGCAGCCGGATCTCGCTGGAGAGTTCCGCCGCCAGCTCGCTCAACTTTGTCCGATCCGGATCGGCTCCGGCGCGGCCGGCGATCTCGTCCCTGGTCGCGATGGTCAGGCCGTCGGGGGAGCCCTCGGCTATCTCGACGCGACCCTCGAGCAGCACCAGGCAAGCGTCGGCGCTCGCGCCGAGCAGGTCGCGCAGATCGCTCTCGGTGACGGTGGTGTGCGGGCGCTTCGCGTTGTCGTCCATGCCAACCGGGTGCCCGGCCATCCGGGCGGGAAACCAGGATGCCAACTGTTTGCTGTCGAGGTCGGGGTTGGCATGGCAAAGGGCATACTTGTTCCGTGACGGACATGGGTGAGCTGACCTCCGAGACCCCCGCGGGTGTGGTCGCGCACGTGGTGAGCGTCGGCCGTCCGCAGGTCGCGGGGACTTTCCGCTTCTGGTTCGCCGACCAGCGCTGGGAGTGGTCCGATGAGGTCGCCCTCATGTACGGGTACACGCCGGGCAGCGTCACGCCGACCACCCAGCTGTTGCTGTCGCACAAACATCCCGCCGACCGCGAGCTCGTCGCCGACGCCATCGCCGACGCGCAGCGCAATGCCGCGCCGTTCTGCAGCAGGCACCGCATCGTCGACACGACCGGCCGGGTCCATCCCGTGCTGGTGCTCGGCGACATGATGACCGACGACGCGGGCAACCCCATCGGCACCGCCGGCTACTACATCGATCTCACCGACGCCATCGACGAGCAACGCAGGGAGACTCTGGACGAGGCGCTGCCCGAGCTGTTCGAGGCCCGCGCGGTGATCGAGCAGGCCAAGGGCGTCCTGATGAGCGTGTACAGCATCAACGCCGATCAGGCGTTTCGCGTGCTGCGCTGGCGGTCCCAGGAGACCAACATCAAACTGCGCACCCTCGCCGCGCAGCTGCTCACCGAACTCAGCGCGCTGCCGCCGGTGGGCCCCGGGGTGCAGACCGCGTTCGATCACCTGTTGCTCACGTTGCACCAACGCATCGCGCCGGAGTAAGGGGCGCCGGTCCGATTCGACACTGCGAAGCTGGGTAGCCCGTCGTTGACACGGACCGACGACGAGAAAGGCATGAGCGATGACTCAGCCCATCACGAGCACCCTCGATCCGGAACAGCAGCGCATCGCGGGCGAGGCCCTGCGCGGCACCGTGGTCGACCTGATCGACCTCTCGTTGATCGCCAAGCAGGCGCACTGGAACGTGATCGGCCGGAACTTCCGCTCGGTACATCTGGCACTGGACGAACTGGTGACCGCGGCACGTGAGTTCACCGATTCGGCGGCCGAGCGCGCCACCGCGGTCGGCGTGAGCCCGGACGGACGGGCCGCGACCGTTGCCGAGAAGTCCGGCGCGATCGGCTTTCCCGACGGCTGGCAGCAGGACACCGAGGTCATCGACGCGGTGGTCGGCAACCTGGCCGCGGTGATCTCCCGGCTGCGCGAGCGGATCGATGCCACCGAGAAGGCCGATCCGGTGACCCAGGATTTGTTCATCGAGATCGCCGCGCGCCTCGAGCAGCTGCACTGGATGTGGCAGGCGCAGCTGGCGACGGCGTGAGCGGGATAGGCCACCGCTCGCGCGCCGCCGACCGGCGCGGGGCGGATGGAGGGCAGATGTCCGGGTCCCGTCGTGGCGCACTGCTTTGGCGCCCTTCCGAACTGGCCGGTTGCACGGTTCTCCGGCCGAGCGGAATGCTGGACTGGGACGGATATCGCCGATTCGGCGACGACCTGGTGCGGTACGCCGTCGAGCGCCCGCGCGCGGTGATCGTGGTCGTCGACGATCTCGATCTGGTCGAGGACGCCGTGGCGACGGCGTGCGCGTCCGCCCGGGTGCGGGTCAGCGACTGGCCGCACGTGCCGATCGTGCTGGTGGCCGCCGGGCTGGCGAACCCGACGGCGACCGTCGCGGCCAGGCACCGGGTGCCGACGTTCCCGTCCATCGAGGACGCGCTGCGGAGCCTGCCGCCCGCGCCGCCGCGGCGCGAGGCATCGATCGAACTGGCGCCGAGCACGGTCTCCTCGATGCACGCCAGACAGTTCGTGACCCGCGTGTGCGATCGCTGGGAGGTCGGCCCGGTCCGCACGGACGCGCTGCTGGTGGCCACCGAACTGGTGGAGAACGCGCTGCTGCACGCCTTCGGCGAGCTGCTCCTGCGCTTGGAATGCCAGGGCAACTCGCTCACGATCGCGGTGGCTGACGCCGATCCGCAAGAGGCGATGTTGCGTGAACCGGCCGCCGGGCATCCGGCCAGGTTCGGTTTGCACGTGGTGGCCTCGCTGGCGCGGGCGTGGGGTTGCGCGCCGCGCTGGCCGGTCGGCAAGGTGGTGTGGGCGACGCTGGCGGATCAGCGGCGCTCGCTGCTGTTGTGAGTGTGTCGAATGTCGGCCCCGGCCGCCGCGCTCCCATCCGGTGAGCGCGGCGGCCGGGATCGGCCCGACGGGCCGTTTCAGCCGAACAGGCCGCCGAGCACGCCGCCGCTCTGCCCGGCCTGCTGCCCACCGCCTGCGCCGCCGATCAGCCCGCCGGGCGGCAGTTCTGAAGGCTGCACGATGACGAAGCCGCGGCCGGAGAACGCCAGCGTCAGGCCTTCGCCGGTGCTGCGGCCCATCAGCCTGCCGAGACCGAACGAGTCGTTGCGCTTGATGCCCGTCTGCAAGCTCGACGACCACGCCACCGCCGCCTGCGGATCGGCGTAGGTCGGCTGGTCGACGTTCAGCACCACCGGCGTGCCGTGGGTGGTGATGGCGATCCGGCCACGTCCGGTGAACACGCAGTTGAAGAGCCCGGCGTTGCTCGCGAATCCGGCCGCGCCCTGCACCATCTTGATGTCGTAGCGCAGCGTGGAGTCGAATGCGAGCACATTGGCGCCGTTGATGGTCAGGCCGTCGCTGCCGTCCAGATCGATGATGTGCACGTCGGCGGCGGCGTTGGCCAGGAACAGGTCGCCGCGGCCGGAGACCTTCATCAGCGGAACGCCCTCGCCGGTCAGCCGCTGCTGGATGGCGCGGCCGATGCCGCCGGAGCCCAGCGCCTGGAACTGGAGTTCACCCTGGTAGGCGACCATCGACCCGGCGCGAGCCATGACCTCGCCCGCGAGGCCGACCTTGACCATCTTGCCGCCCTGTTTCTGGATGCCGACACCGCCGACCTCGGCGTGACTCGGGTTGAACAGATCGCTCTGCATCGGCAGCGCTCCTTGCTGGGGTGTCGACATCGGCGGGGGAGGTACCGCGCCGGGCGGAGGGTAGGTGGGGCTCGCGGGCGAGCCGTACGCCGGGGCGTTCGGGTAAGTCGGAGGCGGGGTTGTCTGCGGGCCGTACGCGGGGCCCGAAGGCGGGGCGCTGTAGCCGGACGGTGGGGGCGGGCTTGTCGGCGAACCGTGCGTGGGGCCCGAGGCGTTGTAGCCGCCGGACGGTGCGGGTTCGGCCGGGTATGCCGGGGGCGGACTTGTCTGCGGGCCGTACGCGGGGCCCCAGGTCGGGGCGCCGTATCCACCGGAGGCTGGTGGAGGTGCGGTGGGGTACGCCGGGGGTGGCGCGGCAGGTGAGCCGTACGCGGACGATGGCGCGGCCTGGGACGCCGCGGGCGGTGCGGGTTCGTCGTCGACGTTCACGCCGAACGCCCTGGCGATCCCGGCGAGCCCGTCGTCGTAGCCCTGGCCGACGGCGCGGATCTTCCACGAGCCGCCGCGGCGGTAGATCTCCACGCACACGACGGCCGTCTCGGTGCTGAGGCCGGTCATCGGGAAAGTGACCGTGCCCGAATCGGATCCGATCGTCGCGGTGAGCGAGCCTGCGCCCGCGAAGGTGGGCGGGCCGCTGCCGTCCAGGCTGGCGGTCACGACGACCTTGTCCACGTCGGCGGGCAGCGCGGAGGTCCGCACGTCGACCATGTCGCCCGCGCCGCGCCCGTGCCGGTAGGTGACGCCGGGCCCGACGGGTTGGTTGAAGAAGACGAAATCGCCGTCGGACCGCACCCGGCCCGCCGCGTTCAGCAGCAGCGCGGAGACGTCGACGGGTGCGGTGCAGGTGACGGTGACTGTCATCCGGTCGGCGGGCGCGGGCCGGTTCTCGCCACGAACCAACGCGGTCACGCTGGGCCCGCCGTCGCGCTGGGTGGCCAGGACATCGAACTCATGGTCACGAGTGTGTCTCGCATCCGCGCCGTTCGCCACTGTCCCCCCGGATCAGGACGGACACACCCGCCGCCGCACCGGCTCGACGAGCGCGGCACCGGTTCGAAGGGCGCCGCGCACTCGAGTCCCGCCGCACGGGCAGCGATGGGCGCATCGCGAGATCGGCCCTGCCGCAGGCCGATACGCGGGTGTGGCGATATTCGCGCAGCGCACCCAATTGGTCTTGATGCCGGTATTGTCGGAAACGACAAGATCGCTTCTATGCGCCCGATCGCCACATTTTCGCTGGAGTCGACTTCTAGTTAGTGGCCAACCGCGTTACCTTGGTAAAACACTCTGTTAGCCAATTATTAACGGTGATAATTCGCACAATCACAGAAGTGGATTTGTGGATTTCTTTTTCATAACGTTGCTGGTGCGCGCCGCTGGCGTGACGAACCAGTCCGTGAAAGGAAAGCCCCACACATGTTCTCTCGCAAGACCTTCGCCGCCGCCGGTGCCACCGCTGTCGCTGCCACCATGTTCTTCGGCCCTGTCGCGGTCGCTTCCGCCGAGGAGTCCACCGGCTCCGGCACCGGCTCCGCCGAGCTCGCCACCGGCTCGGCTGGCTCGTCCACCGGCTCGGCCGGTTCGTCCGCCGGTTCCAGCATGCTCGACTCCGGCAGCTCGGCCCTCGACGGCGGCACCTCGGCCATCGTCAACATCATCGAGGCGATCACCGGCGCTCGCGACCTGACCGCGCCTGCCGAGCCCGCTGCCTGATTCGATAGCGGTCGAGCACTGCTTCGTCGGCCTCTGGATTTCCCCGAGTCGCGACATCTCGGCGTCACCGGCGTCATTGCAGTGAATTTGCCGTAATTGATCTTGTCATCCGCCGCTCCCGTATGGGGGCGGCGGATGATCTGTTTTCAATTGCGTTAGCTGGCAAAGAAAATGGCCCGTAGCCCTTCGGGCGTGAGGGCTTCGAAACATCGGTCGAGTGCCGTCCCGCGAACCCGTCGGCAAATGGACGACCTCGAGAGTGCGGGGTTGACCGCGTCGAGACCGCGGGGCAAGGTGGGCCGATGGGCAGCGACGAGGTGCGCGCGGGCGTCACGCTGACGAATCTGGACAAGCCGCTGTTCGACGGTGCGGCGGCGACCAAACGGGATCTGATCGACTACCTGGAGTTCGTCGGTGACCGGCTGGTGAACCAGCTGCGCGGCCGACCGCTCTCGGTGGTGCGGATCCGGCCGGGGCAGGAGCCGTTCATGCAGAAGAACCTGCCCAAGTACACGCCGGAGTGGGTGCCCCGGGTGACGCTCTGGGCCGAGAGCGCGCGCCGCGAGGTCACCTACGCCCTCGGCGACGACGTGCGCACCCTGCTGTGGTTCGGCAATCAGCGCGCCGTCGAATACCACCCGACGCTGCTGCTCGCCGACCCCTCCGCCGGGCCGACCCACCTGGTGCTCGATCTAGACCCGTCACCGGGGCAGACCTTTCGCCACGCGGTGCTGGGCGCCGAACTGATCCGCGCGGCCCTTGCCGCCGACGGACTGGCGGGCGCGGTGAAGACCAGCGGCGCCAAAGGTGTTCACGTGTTCGTTCCCGTCGTCGCGGGCACCGACATCGAGGACGCCGCCGCGGCCACCCGCGCGATCGCGGCCCGCGCCGAGCGCCTCGACCCCGACCTGGCCACCACCGCGTTCATCCGCGAGGACCGCGAGGGCAAGGTCTTCCTCGACTCCACCCGCTCCGGCGGCGCGACCGTGGTCGCGGCCTACAGCCCCCGCATCCGCCCCGGTGTCCCGGTCTCCTTCCCGATCGGCTGGGCCGACCTCGCCGACGCGAACCCGACCGATTTCACCCTCCACACCGCCCCTGACCGCCTCGGCGACCGCGACCCGTGGGCCGAGGAAATGCCCGCCCCGCAAACTCTGCCCGAGGATCTCGTCGCCGAAGGCCACACCATCCCGGTCGCCCGAGTGCAAGCCATGCACGAAGGCAAACGCCGCGCCCGAGCCCGCCGCGCCACCTGACCGCGCCCACCGCACGGCTCGGTGGGATCAGGGGATGCGGGCGACGGCGCCGAGCATGGAGACGGCCTCCGGGCGGGGGTGCGGGCGCCAGACTTCCGGGCGCCAGGTCATCACCGAGCCGATGCCGGGACGCACCAAGTCGAAACCGGTGAAGAATTGCCGGAATTCGGCGGTGGAGCGCAATTGGAAGGGGACGCCGCTGCGCTTGTTGGCCAGCTTCGTCTCGGCTAGATCCTCGTCGGTGAGGTGATCGTTGGTCGCGTGCGTCATCACCAGGTAGCTGCCGGACGGCAGCGCCTCGCAGAGCTGGCGCACCAAACCGTAGGGCGCCTCGTCGTCGGTGATGAAGTGCATGATGGCCACCAGCATCAACGCGACCGGCTCGGTGAGATCGAGGGTGCCGGTGAGGTCAGGGTGGGTCAGGATTCGGTCGGGGTCGCGCAGATCGGCGTCGAGGTAGGCGGTCGCGCCTTCGGGCGAGCTGTTCAGGAGCTCACGGGCGTGTACGAGCACGATCGGGTCGTTGTCCACGTAGACGATGCGCGATTCGGGTGCGATGCCCTGCGCGATCTCGTGCACGTTGCCCGCGGTGGGCAGGCCGGTGCCGATGTCGAGGAACTGCCGGATGCCCGCCTCGGCGGCCAGGTACGTCACCGCGCGGCGCAGGAAGTTGCGGTTCTCCACGGCCGCGAGCCGCACCGTCGGAAACGCCTCGGCCACCGCGTCGGCCGAATCCCGGTCCGCGGGAAAATTGTCCTTCCCGCCGAGCCAGTAGTCGTACCGGCGCGCGGGGTGCGGTTTACTGACATCCACCCTGGCTGCCGCCGATTCCGAGTCCACCACGCCCTCAATTCATCTCGACTAGGGTCATCATGTCAGCTCGAGTTGCGAACCGGTAGCGAGGGTGAAACTCGCACGGCCCCGGAAGGCTCCGTCATGCAGTTGCAGTACAGCCCGTACGATTTCGACGTCCACCGCGATCCCTATCCGTACTACGCAAGGCTACGCGCGCAGGCACCGGTCTTCCACAACCCGGACGACGACTTCTACGCCTTCTCCCGCTACGCCGATATCGTTGCCGCACTGCGTGATTCGGACCGATTCTCCAGCGTCAACGGACTGCGGATGGAGCCCGCGTTCTGGGGACCGCAGGCCGAACAGTTCTTCTCCTTCGTCGCGATGGACCCGCCCAAGCACACCCGCCTGCGCGGACTGGTGGCCCGCGCGTTCACCAATCGCAGGGTGCAGGAATTGCAGCCCCGACTACGGGAGATCGCGCGCGGGCTGTGGCAGCCGCTGCTGGCGCGCGAAAGTTTCGACCTGATGGCCGATTTCGCGGGCCCGTTCCCCACCGACGTGATTTCCGAACTGGTCGGCGTCCCGGAGGCGGATCGCGACATGATCCGCAAACTGGGCATGGAGATCATGTACACCGACGAGGAGTCCACCGATCTGCGCCCGGAAGCGGTGCAGGCCATCGGCACCCTGGTCGGCTACTACACCGAACTGACCATCGAACGGAGCAAGACCCGCCGCGACGATCTGCTGTCCGGCTTGCTCGACGCCGCCGACGGCGACGACCGGCTGACGCCCGAGGAGATCGTCGGCGTGCTGATCCTGCTGGTCGGCGCCGGTATCGAGACCACCATGCTGACGCTGGGCAACCTCTGGCACGTCGCGTGGCAGCACCCCGACCGGCGCCGCGAGGCCTTCGGCGGGCGCATCGACGAGTGGATCGCCGAGGGCATGCGCTACGAACCCGCCACCCAGACCCAGCTGCGCAGCACCACCGAACCGATCTCGCTGCACGGCGTCGACATTCCGGCGGGCGCGCGCATCCTGCTGCTCACCGCCTCGGCCAACCGCGACCCCGAAATCTTCACCGACCCCGACACTTTCGACCTGGACCGCGACACGGGCGCCGCACTGTCCTTCGGCAGCGGCCGCCACCACTGCCTCGGCGCGAACCTCGCCCAGCTGGAACTGCGCGTCGCGCTGGAGGAGATCATCGGCACGATCGCCGATTACGACATCGACGCCGCGAACCTGCGCCGCGTCCACTCCTCCAACAACCGCGGTTTCGCCAGCCTGCCCACCACGGTCACCGCCCGCTGAACGGAACGTCGACGGGGTGGCCGACCACCCCGTCGACGCCGAGCCGCAGCGCCTCGTCCACCTTGCCGCGGAAATGCGGACAGGAGCGGAAATCCGGTGCGCCGCAATCCAATGCGTGCTCGATCGTGTGCAGCGCCGCGGTGGCGGCGGCGATCCGCGCGGCCAGCTGGTCGCGGTGCGCGCGCAGCAACTCGCGGCGTGCTTCGCGATCCGCGGCGCTCTCGAAAAGCCGCGCGATCTCGGCCAAGCTCAGCCCGACCCGTTTGCCGAGCAGGATGACGGCCACCGTCTCGGCGTCGTCCGCGCGATACACGCGGCGACCGCCGGAATCGCGGCGCGGCGCGAGCAGGCCGAGATCCTCCCAGTGCCGCAGCACGTGCGTGGCAAGGCCGAACCGCGCGGCCAGCTCGCCGATCGTCAACCCGGAATCGGACATACCAGCACTCTAAGCTCGACCGGACGTCGCGATCAGGCCGCGCGTGCGGTCCACTGCGCGTACAGCCCGAACGGGTATCCGCGCGGACGCACCACCTTCCTGCGTATCGTCGGTTCGGCGAAACGCGCGCCCAGCGCGGTGCGCATCGACGCGTCGCGCACGAAGCGGAAGTCGTAGATCGCCAGCGTCCCGCGCGGGCGGAGTACGCGCCCGAGCTCGGCCGCCGCGGCGACCGGATCCGGCCACTCGTGCATGCTGAGGCTGGAGACGACGAGGTCGAAACTGTTGTCCGGGTAGGGAAGCGCACCCACGTCCCCCACCGACAGTTCGACCTCGTGCCCGGCCAGATTGGTCCGGGCGTGCGCGATCATGTGTGGCGAGAGGTCCACCCCGTGCAACAGCAGATCGGGTCGTCGGCGCGCGAGGTGGGCCAGCAGCAAGCCGGGCCCGGTCCCCACGTCGAGCACCGCCTCGCCCGTCGCGGTGGACGCGGCCACCTCGTCGGCGATGTGCCGGTACAGCCCGCCGAGCAGTTTGGTGGCGCGCCGGTCGTAGCCGCGGCTTTCCTGTTCTCCGAACCCGGTCATCTCATCCCTTTCCTCAGGTCGACCCTCAGCGTGCGAGTTCAGGTCGACCTGAAGTCAAGGGCTAGATGGCGACTCGGCGCAGCGCGTCCCTGGTCAGCTCACCGAGATCGCGGTACCCGTCGACGGCCATGATCAGGTCGGCCTCGGCGAGCAACGCGCGCAGCACGTGCACGATGCCGTCGGCGCCGCCGAGCGCGAGACCGTAGGCGTAGGGCCTGCCGACACCGACCGCCGACGCGCCCAACGCCAGCGCCTTGACGATGTGGTCGCCGCCGCGGACGCCGGAGTCGAACAGCACCGGCAAGCCGTCGGCCGCGTCGACGACTTCGGCGAGCATGTCCAGGGCGGGCAGTCCGCCGTTGGCCTGGCGGCCGCCGTGGTTGGAGCAGTAGATGCCGTCCACGCCACCGTCTTTCGCGCGGCGCGCGTCGTCGGGGTGGCAGACGCCCTTCACGATCAGCGGCAGCGTGGTGAGTTCGCGCAGCCACGGCAGGTCGGCCCAGGTGAGCGGATTGCCGAAGAGCTGGACCCAGCGCAGCACCGCGGCCTGGAGGTGTTCTTCCGGCGGGCCGGGCAGACCCGAGCGGAACACCGGATCGGTGAAATAGTTCGCCAGACAGTGCCCGCGCAGCTGGGGGAAGTTCGAGACGCCGAGATCGCGCGGGCGCCATCCGGTGATCCAGGTGTCGAGCGTGACGACGATGCCCTTGTACCCCGCCTGCTCGGCCCGCTTCACCAGACTCGCGGCGAGATCCCGGTCGGTGGGTGTGTAGAGCTGGAAAAAGCCTGGCGTGTCACCCACTTCGGCCGCCACCTGCTCCAGCGGATCCACCGACAGGGTGGAGGCCACCATCGGGACGCCGGTGCGCGCCGCCGCGCGTGCGGTCGCCAGATCGCCGTGCCCGTCCTGGGCGCACAGACCGATCACACCGATCGGGGCGAGGAAAACCGGTGCGGGCCAGCGCATTCCGAACAGTTCCACGGAGAGATCGCGCTCGGCGGCGCCGACGAACATGCGCGGCACGAGTCCCCACTGGTCGAACGCGGTCACGTTGGCGCGCTGCGTGCGTTCGTCACCGGCCCCGCCCGCCACGTACGACCACACCGAGGGCGGCAGCGCCGACCGCGCCTTCGCCTCGAGTTCGGCGAAGGACATCGGCAGCGTCGGCTGCACGCCACCGAGCCCGCGCAGGTAGATCTCGTTCTGGTAATCGGCGAAGGCCATTCGGGTTGCCCTTTCGTCTTCGGGCGCCGCACCGCGCCACCGGGAGAAAGCATGCGGGCCCGGTCACTCGCCGCTACTAGAATGCAGGAATCAGGCACGATGGGAACCGCTGATGCAGGATGACGCCGCACTCCTGAGCGAGGACGAGCTCGCCCTGATCAACGCGTTGCAACTGCGGCCGCGCGGTTCCTGGTCGGAACTGGGGCACGCGCTCGGCGTCGATCCGGTGACGGTGGCCCGTCGCTGGCAACGGCTCACCCGGCGCGGGGTGGCTTGGGTGAGTCCTTCGCCAGGTCCTCGGCTGCTCGACCAGATCACCGTCGCCTATGTCGAGATCGGCTGCACCGCCGACGCCGCGGCCGCGGTCAGCCGCAGCCTGTGCGAGCACCCGCACATGGTCACCGTGGAGCGCTGCGCGGGCACCTACAACCTGTTGGCCACCGTCGGCGCGCGCGATCTGGCCACCATGTCGCACTACACGCTGGACGTGCTGCCGGCCATCCCGCACGTCGCGGCGGTGCGGGCGCGGATCGTCACGCACATGTTCACCGAGGGCGGTCGCTGGCGCATCGACGCGCTCGCACCCGACCAACGCGCCGAACTGGACACCCCGCCGCCGCCGCCACCGTCGGCGCCGGTGCGCGCGGCGAGCATCGACGACGCCGACCGCGCGATGCTCGCCCAGCTCGCCATGGACGGCCGGGCCTCGCACCAATACTTGGCGACGGTGGTCGGCGCCAGCGCCTCGACGGTAAAGCGCAGGCTGGACCGGCTCACCCGGCTCGGCCTGCTCCAGTTCCGCTGCGATTTCGCCCGCCCGCTCGGCGGCTGGCCGGTCGCGGTGACCCTGTGGCTGGACGTGCCGCCGGATCGGCTCGCCGAGATCGGCGACGCGATCGTCCGGCTGCCGCAGACCCGCAACTGCGCCGCCATCAGCGGCGGCCACAACCTGCTCATCCAGGCCAACCTGCACAGCCTGGCCGATATCCCGCGCCTGGAAGCCGGGCTGGCCGCCGCCCATCCCGCGCTGCGCATCGCGGAGCGCACCGTCACGTTGCGCCACGACAAGCTCTTCGGGCACATCCTGGATCCGCGCGGGCGCAGCAGGCGCGTAGTGCGTCCCGACATCTGGAGCGAGCCCGCGTCCGCGGGGTGATCCAGGCGTAGCGCCTTCGTTCCGGCTGTGCGCAACTCGTGCTCCTGAGGTCGGCGGTGGTGCGGAGTGGGCGCGGTGCGGTGGTGCGGCGAATGTTTAACGGCGGGGAATCGCGGCATGCCGACCAGGGGAGGGTGCAGCGATCGCGAGAGGAGTTGCTCATGGCTGAATTGGACGGTGCGCGGGTACTGGTCGTGACCTCGAACACCGGCGTCGAGCACGACGAGCTGCTGGTACCGCGCGACGAACTACGCGAACGCGGCGCGCGCGTGACCCACGCGGCGCCGAAATCGGAAGCGGTGCAGACCTTCCGGCACGACGTGGACAAAGACGAGGTGGTCTCGCCCGACGCCGCGCTGGACGCGGTGGACACCGACGACTTCGACGTGCTCGTGGTCCCCGGCGGCACCGTGAACGTGGACAAGCTGCGCGCCGACGATCGCGCCGTCGCGCTGGCCAAGGAATTCGCCGGTGCGGGCAAGCCGGTCGCCGCGATCTGCCACGGGCCGTGGCTGCTCGTCGAGGCGGATCTGCTGCGCGGCAAGACGCTGACCTCGTATCACTCGCTGCGCACCGATGTCGACAACGCGGGTGGCGCGTGGGTCGACGAGCCCGTGGTGCGCTCGCCCGAGAACGGCTGGACGCTGATCACCTCGCGCGCGCCCGGCGATCTGAGCGATTTCGTCGGCGCGATCTCCACCGAGTTGCGGGCGTAGCGGCGGGCGGTTCGACGCGCGCGTCGCCCGTTTCGGCCCGGCGGTCTCGGGTACGCGCTCGACGTCAGCCCTCGCGGAGGGCAGCGAAGCGGGAGGAGGCTGTATGGCAGGCACACACGGCAACCGTCTGGTGGGTGCGCGAGCGCTCGCGACTTTGGCCGACCTGGGGTTCGCATCGATCGCCTCGGGGGTGATCGCCCGCAGACGCGCGGTCATGGGGGTGCTGGAACGGACGCAGGCCGATCGGCGCGCGGTGGCGCGCATGCGCCGGTTGCGCGCCGAATTCGGCGCGGGCCCAGTCGAATTGGTGCTGCCGGGCCGTCGCGTCGTGATCGTGCTCGACCCGGACGACGTCGGAAGGGTGCTCGCGGACGCGCCGCGGCCGTTCGATCCCGCCAATCGCGAGAAGCGCGCCGCGCTGCGCCAATTCCAGCCGCACGGCGTGCTGCTCTCGGAGGGGCCGGTGCGCGCGCAGCGGCGGGCGGTGAACGAGGCGGCGCTGGACACCTCCGCGCCGTTGCATCGCCTCGCCGAACCGTTCGCCGAGATCATCGCCGACGAGGCACGCGACCTCACCGCGTCGGCGCTGCGCCGCGGCCACCTGAACGCCGACCAGTTCACCGCGGACTGGTGGCGGCTGGTCCGCAGGCTGGTGCTCGGCAGGCGCGGACGCGACGACGAGGCGATCACCGACGAACTGTGGAAGCTGCGCTCGGCCGCCAACTGGTCGTTCCTCGCGCTGCCGCAGCGCGGGCGGCGGGATCGTTTCACCGAACGGCTCTACCGCTATGCGGAAGCGGCCGATCCGGACAGCCTGGTCGGCGCGCTGGCGGCGACCGCGGCGGGCGGCGCGGTGGATCCGGTCGGTCAGATTCCGCACTGGCTCTTCGCATTCGACGCGGCGGGGATCGCCACGAGCCGCGCCCTCGCGCTGCTGGCCACCCATCCGGATCAGCACGCCCGCGCGACCGCCGACGCCGCGGACCCGCACACCCCGCAGACCCGCGACTACCTGCGCGCCTGCGTCCTGGAATCGGTCCGGCTCTGGCCGACGACGCCGGTCATCCTGCGCGACATCACCGAGGACACCCAGTGGCGGACAGGCGCGGACCGGTTCACCATCGAGGGCGGCGCGGCGCTGATGATCGTGGTCCCCGCGTTCCATCGCGACACCGAGCTGCTGCCCTTCGCCGACCGGTTCGCCCCCGACCTGTGGTTGGAGGGGCTCGCGGAGCAGTACCCGCAGCTGGTGCCGTTCAGCGCGGGCCCGGCGGTGTGCCCCGGCCGCAACCTGGTGCTCTTCACCACCAGCACCCTGCTCGCCCACCTGGTGGACGCCGCCGACTACCGGCTTCGCTCCACCCCGTCGCTGTCGCCCGAAAGCCCACTTCCCTTGACCCTCAACAACTTCGGCCTCGACTTCGCGATCACACCCGCGGTGACGCGCGCTAGGTGATCGGTCCCGATCGCCGGGCGGTGCTGCCTCAGGTCCGTGGTGCGCGAATGGTTCGGAGCAATGCGCTGTGGACCACGCGCGTCGCGCCGCGTGCCCGACGACCTGTCTGAAGCGCAGGTCCGTCGTGAGAAGGGGCTCAGGTGCGCAGGTCGCTCGGAGCAACGGTGCTGCGTATGACGCGGACGTTGTGACGCGCACTGGTGAATGATCCAAAGCGGCTGCGGCGCTGTGGATCACGTCCGGGCTCGCGGGTGGCGCCGCGCGGCGGCTCAGGAAACGGGGTGCCGGCTCAGGCGTACGCGGTGCGCAGGGCGAACCAGCCGGTGGTCGGGTCCGCGAAGCCGTGGTAGACGAGCGGCGCGCGCTGGTCGAGAGCGAAGTGCCGATAGACCGCGAGCATGGCCTGCCGGATGGATTCGGCCTGGAAGTCCTCGCTGCGGCGGAAGCCGATGCGGCGTTCGGGCAGCAGCGCCAGCCGGGCCACCTCGGCGCGGTCGCCGAGATCGAGTCCGAAGGGATCGATGATCAGGTGGTCGTGCAGGATCGCGTGCAGCCGGTCGGGGTCGGGCAGGTGCGTCTTGCACGGGCGCAGCTCGGCGTGGATCGATGGTTCGGAGCGGCCGGGCACGGTCGGCGTCTCGAGCGAGTCGACCAGCGCGACATCGGGCCGCGGCGGCACGTCGGGATCGTCGACGGTCGCCTGTTCCAGCAGATGCACGATGTTCCCGCCGGGCATCAGGGGTTCCGCGACGAGGAAGACGGTGACCGAGGGGCAGCGGCAACCCTGGCCGGTGAGACAGACCTTCGCGGGAAGCGGATAGGACATGTGTCCTCCTCCGGAAGCGGACGAGCGATCGGCGAGGGGCAACTGCATTGCGAGCCCACATTGCATGGTAATCCGCGACGAAGGCCGGTGACAGGGGTTCGCGGCGGGCCCGTTCAACGGCTGTGCGGCGGTCACCTCGTGTGTGATCGTTGGACGGTGAGCGCCCTCGCGGAGCACGGATGAACGCGGCGATACGGCCCGACCTCGGCCTCGCGGCGTTGTGCGTCGCGCTGGCGATCGGGGCGGCCGCGGTGTATCGGGTGGCGCGGCTGGGTTCACCGTTCGTGGCGCCCCGCGCGGCTCTTCGCGGCGCCGTGCAATTGGCGGTTGTCGCGCTCGTGTTGGCGGCGGCGCTGGCCAACCTGTGGTCGGCGATCCTGGTGCTCGCCGTCATGTTCGTCGCCGCGGTGGTGACCTCGGCGCGGCGCTCGGGTGCTGGGAAGTCCGCGCCGTGGCTGGCGCTGGCGCTTGGCGCGGGCGTCGGAGCGACGCTGCCGCCCATGTTGCTCAGCGGTGTGGTCCCGATGACGGGCGTGGCGGTGGTGCCGGTCGGCGGGATCGTTCTCGGCGGCGCCATGACCGCGACGTCGCTGGCGGCGCGGCGCGCCCTCGACGCGGTCGACCAGCGGCGCGGCGAGGTCGAAGCAGCGCTGAGCCTGGGCTTCACCGAGCGGGACGCGCGGCTGGAGGTGATCCGCCCGACCGCTGTCGACGCGCTGCTGCCCGGCGTCGACCAGACCCGCACGGTCGGATTGGTCACGCTGCCCGGCGCGTTCGTCGGTGTGCTGATCGCCAGCGGCTCGGCCATCCAGGCGGGCGCGGTCCAGATCCTGGTGCTCTCGGGTCTGTTGCTCGCCCAGACCTGCGCAGTCGCGGTCACCATCGAACTCGTCGCCCGCAATCGCGTCTTACGACAGTCGGGCGCGCACGTCGCCGGGGCGGGGAGCGGCCGGTGAAATCGGCCACCTAAATTGTAACTTCGAGTAACAGTTACTTACACTCGGTGCTGCTGGGAACGATCCGGCGATCGACTCGAATCCATCCGTGCACTGAGGAAAAGCGTGATCTTCACCGAGCTGGCGCGTGCGCTCGACAACGGCTGGGCGCTCACCTTCGGCGGTGGCGTCGAACCCGCCAATCCGACCCCCTCTACGGTGCTCTACGACGAGCCGCACCGGCAGCTGCGCCGCTACGAGGGCGCGCACGGCTCCGGCAACCCGGTCCTGCTTGTGCCGCCGCTCGCGGTGCACAGCTCCTGCTTCGATCTGCGCCAAGGGCAGAGCCTGGCCCAGTTCCTGCTCGACACCGGGCGCGCGCCCTACGTCGTCGACTACGGCCGGATCACGTTCGCAGACCGGAATCTGGGCTTCGAGGAGTGGATCGACGACATCGTCCCGACCGCCATCGCCCGGGTCAGTGCCGAGCACGGCGGGGCCGAGGTCGATGTCATCGCCTGGTCGCTCGGCGGCACCCTAGCGCTGCTCACCGCCGCCGAACACGCGGACCTGCCGATCGCCTCGGTCACCGCGCTCGGCACCCCGATCGATTACCGGCGCCACCCGATGCTCGCGCCATCCCGGCTGCTCGCCCGCGTGACCGGTGGCCGCGAAGTCGCCTGGTCCACCGCGTTGTTCGGCGGCATTCCGGCGTTCGCCGTGCAGCTCGGGTTCCGCGGTATGGCGCTGCCGCGGGAGCTCATGCGCCCGTGGTTCATCGCCCGCAATCTGGGTCGCAGCGAGGCGCTGGCGCGGATGGAGGCGATCGACCGGTTCATCGGACGGATGCCCGGCTATCCCGGCCGCCTGTACCGGCAGAACCACCGGCTGATGATCCTCGGCAACCACATGGCGAAGGGCAGTATCCCGCTCGGCCCGGACCGGGTGATCGAGATGGCCAAGGTGAGCTGCCGGGTGCTGCTCGTCGGCAGTCCCTCGGACAACATCGCGCCCGCCGCCACGGTCGCGCCGGGCGTGCGGGTGCTCACCGGCGCGGCCGAGGCCCGCTATGTCGAAGTGCCGCGCGCCAGCCACCTCGGGCTCGTCGCCGGGCCGGAGGCGGCCAGCTGGGCGGTCATCGACGAATTCTTGGGCAGTGCCGTGCTCGCGAACCGCTGAGGTCTTCCCGGTCCACGGGCGAACAAGCGACGGGCCTCAGAGCCCGACCAGTCGCGCGCTCACCTCGTCCAATCGCTCGGCGAGCGCGTCGTCTTGGGCGCGGCGCGACGGGGTCTTGAGCGCGTTGTTCTGGAAATAGCGTCCGCTGTGCTCGGCGGGTTCCGGCGCCGTGGCGAGATAGGCGAGCCTGCGGCCGCCCTCGGCGGCCGGAATCATGAAGAGCCGCTTGGCGATCGCCGCGAACGGCCTGCCCCACCACGGCATCGCGTCCCAGATCCCGGTCGCCACCGCACCGGGGTGGAAGGCGTTGACGGTCACCCCGGTGCCCTCCAGCCGCCGCGCCAGCGCGCGCACGTAGAGGATGTTGGCCAGCTTGGACTGGCTGTAGGCCTTCTCGCCGGAGTAGCCGCGCGACATGTTCAGGTCGTCGAAATCGAGGTTGGCGCCGTAGTGCATGACCGACGAGGTGAACAGGATGCGCGAGGGCGCGCTGCGCCGCAGCAGGTCGAGCAGCAGCTCGGTGAGCAGGTAGCCGCCGAGATGGTTGACCGCGAAGGTGGCCTCGACCTCGTCGTCGGTCACGACGCGCTGCGGATAGAAGCCGCCCGCGTTGTTGGCGAGCACGTCGAGGCGGTCGTAGTTCGCGAGCACCTTTCCGGCCAGCTCGCGCACCGCGGACCGGCTCGCGAAATCGCACACCAGCGTGTCCACCTGTCCCGCGCCCGCTTCGCGGACCAGTCGTGCGGCACGGTCGAGCTTCTCGGGATTGCGTCCGACGAGTATCAGGTGATCGCCTGCTTCGCCCAGTTGCCGCGCGGCTTCCAGACCGATACCCGACGTCGCCCCCGTGATCAGGATCGTCTTCATGAAACCCACACTGCCACAGCGTCATGCGTCGCGGGGCTCACCGCGCGGGTTCGGCCTCCGCCTCGTCGTCCGGTTCCGGCGGCTGCGTCGCCTCGTCGATCTGCTCGCCCACGTAACGCAGCACGACCGCGACCATGGCGGCGACCGGCACCGCGAGGAACGCGCCGACGATGCCGTACAGCGAGCCGCCCGCCGTCACGGCGAGCAGCACCACCACCGCGTGCAGCTGCATGCTTCGGCTCTGCAACACCGGTTGCAGCACATTGCCTTCCAGCTGCTGCACGGCCAGGATGATGCCGAGCACGATCAACGCGGTCGTCACGCCGTTGGCGACCAACGCGACCAGCACCGCGAGCGCGCCTGCGACGAACGCTCCGACGATCGGGATGAAGCCGCCGAGGAAGGTCAGCACGGCGAGAACCGCGGCGAGCGGGACGCCGAGAATCACCAGGCCCGCGCCGATCAACACCGCGTCGATCAGGCTGACCAGTGCCTGGGTGCGGATGAAACCGCCGAGGGTGACCCAGATCCGGCTCAGCACCTCCTCGAAGTGCCTGCCGCCGCGGGACCCGGTCACGTTGTGCAGCCAGGGCATGAAGCGCGGCCCGTCCTTGACGAAGAAGAACGCGAGCACCAGCACAAGGAACAGGGTGACCAGCGCCGAGGTGGCGGTGGTGACGCCGCTGAAGACGCCGGTCGCGATCTGCTCGGCGCTGGACTGCAACCGGGAGACGATGGCGTCCACCGCGGAATCGAGCTGCTCGTCGCGGACGTTCAGCGGCGGGCCCTGCAACCAGTGCCGGACCCGGTTGACGCCCTCGGTCGCCTTGTCGGCCAACTCCGGCGCCTGATCCACCACCGAGGGCACGATCAGCGCGATCACTCCCGCGAGCAGACCGAGGAAGCCGAGTATCGACAGCGACGCGGCGAGCGCGGGCCGCAGACCGTGTTTCGTCAACCACCGGGTCGGCGGCCACAGCACGGTGGCGACCACGACGGCAAGCGCCACCGGCAGTACAACCACCCACAGGCGGGCGACGAGGAAGCCGAGCACCCAGGCGCCCGCGGCGATCGCGACTACGCACAGCGACCATTTGGCCAGCCAGAGCAGTCCGATGCCGATCACATCTCCGCGCTCGGGCGGCTCGAGTGCCTTCTTCGGCTCGGTCACGACATGCCCTCCACTCGCTGACGCCTCACCGGGCCAGTCTCGCACGATGCCGCCCGCGCGGCCGATCACCGGCCGTCGCGGTGGCCGCGGCCCGGATTGCCCTGCGGATCTCCGGGTAGTGCCACGAAGTAGGAGCAGGCCGAACGCGAACCGAGGAGGCCCGATCATGGCAGCACCGACCGCGCTGGCGCTGGTGTGCACGTTGAAGAAGTCACCGGGGGAATCCAGCAGCGAGCTCATCGCCAGGCAGGTGCTGGCGCGGCTGGCCGAGCACGACGTGAAGGGCGAGGTGCTTCGGCTCGTCGACTACGACATCCATCCCGGCATCACCGACGACGAAGGCGCGGGTGATCAGTGGCCGCGGGTACGCGAACAGATCATGGCCGCCGACATTCTGCTCGTCGCCACCCCGACCTGGCTCGGGCACATGTCCTCGGTGGCGCAGCGGATGCTGGAGCGGCTCGACGCCGAGCTGTCCAACACCGACGAGCAGGGGCGGCCCGCGATGGTCGGGAAGGTCGGGCTTGCCGCGGTCGTCGGCAACGAGGACGGCGCGCACAAGATCGTGGCCGATATGTTCCAGGCGCTCAACGACATCGGCTTCACCATCCCGGCGCAGGGCTGCACCTACTGGAACGGCCGCGCGATGGAGACCGTCGACTACGCGGATCTCGACGAAGTGCCCGAGCCGGTCGCGAGCGCCACCGCCGCCATGGCGCGCAATGCCGCGCACCTCGCTCGGCTGCTCGCCGACCAGCGCTATCCCGCTTACAAGTAGTGGATTTCTCTCGGCGCGAGCCGGTTTCTCCGGCATATCCCGGGTATCCGATCGATGAGGAGGTGTGTGTGACATGCCGAAGGAATGGACCGACAAACAGGAACGGCAGTACGAACACATCAAGGACTCGGCGCAGGACCGCGGCGCGAGCACCAAGCGCGCCAAGGAGATCGCGGCCCGCACCGTCAACAAGAACCGCGCGCAGTCCGGCCAGAGCAAGACCGCGAGCCGGTCCTCGGTCAAGGACAAGTCGCCGCAGCAGCGCGGCGGGCAGCGTTCGGGACGCAGCGGCCCGAAGGGGCCGACCAGGGACCAGCTGTACAACGAGGCCAAGAAGCGCAATATCAAGGGCCGCTCCAAGATGACCAAGAAGCAGCTGGAGAGCGCACTCGGCCGTTAGTCCGGCGCGCCGAGCAGCGCCGCGGCGGCCTGCTCGGCGAGATCGGCGGCGTGGTCCGGAATCTCTTGTCCGGCGCGTAGATACCGCAGGACCAGGGCGTAGGGCAGGTCGACCACGGCGAGCAGCACGCGGTCGGTGGCTCGGGCGCCCTCGTCGCCGGTGCGCGCGATCAACTCGGTCAGCGCGTTCTGTATCGCGGCATTGGCCCGCGCGGTGTCCGCGCGCGCCGCTTCGCTCCAGTCTCGTTCGCCCAGTTCCCGCGCCCCCGCGAGCAACACGGCCGCCTCGCGGGGGCTTCGCCGTGCCCAGTCGAGGGTCGCGCGTGCGCCGCGGCGGATCGCCTCCTCGGGCGGATCGATGGTCAACACGGCGAGCAGTTCGTCGCGGAACCGGCCCAGCGTGCGGGTCCACAGCGCGGCGAGCAGCGCGGGCCGATCCGGAAACCGGTGGTAGACCGACCCGCTCGGCGCGCCGACCGCCTTGGCCACCGCCGACATGGTGACCGCGGCGGGCCCGCCCGCGGCGAGGAGTTCGGCCGCGGCGTCCAGCAGCCGATCGGCGTCGTGCTTCGGGGGTCTTCCCATGTATTGGAGGATATGCTCTAATTCCATTTTAGAGATAACTCTCTAAAATGGAGGTGGACCGGATGGTGCTGGACACCGGGATCGAACCGCCCGCGTGGGCCCGATGGGCGGCGTGGGGAACCGTCGCGGCCGTCGCGCCCTCGGCGGTGTGGCGGGTGCTCGTCGGGATCGGTGTCGATCTCGGGTGGAGCGACGAGCAATTGGCTTTCCAACACATTCCCGGCGGCGGGACGGTGTACGTCATCGGGTTGAGCGTGGCGTCGTTGTCTTGTGCCGCAATGACTTTCGCGTTGGTGTCGCCATGGGACGAGCGGTTCCCGCGCTGGTTCGGGTCCCTCGCGGGCCGTCGGGTGCCGCCCGCGCTGCCCGCGGTCACGGCGACGGCGGGCGCGGTGGCGGTGCTGCTCTTCGTCGCGATGAGCGCGCGGAACTGGGACCGGGTCAGCGGTTTCGCGGACCGGCCCGACTCCGGCTGGGCCCGGTTGATGGCCGCCTGCTACGCACCCGCCACGCTGTGGCCGGTCCTGCTGTTGGCCGTCACCGCCGACTACTGGCGGCGCCACCGACGCCTCCCCGCGCACGGCTGATGAAGGAGCGAAAAACTATGGCCGTCATAAATATTCACGTGCGGCGCCTGCCCGCACCCGCCGCGGAGGTCGGGGCGTTGCTCGACTCGCTGGCGAGTGAGGACGATCGCCTGTGGCCCGCCCCTGCCTGGCCGCCGATGCGCTTCGACCGCCCGCTCGGGGTCGGCGCGGTCGGCGGGCACGGCCCGGTCCGCTACACCGTGGAGCACTACGAACCCGGGCGGTGGGTGCGCTTCCGGTTCACCGGTCCCCGCGGCTTCGACGGCTTCCACGAATTCACCGTTCGACCGGCCGACGGCGGCGCCGATCTGATCCACCTGCTCGCCATGCACGCTCGCGGGCCCGCCCGCCTCACCTGGCCGCTGGCTTTCCGCTGGATGCACGACGCCTGCCTGGAGGACAGCTTCGACCGTGCCGAACGCGCTCTCACCGGCTCGGTTCGTCACCCTGCCCGGTGGACCCTCCTCGTTCGCGTCCTCCGCTGGATCGCCGAACGGGCGGAAGGATCCGAAGCGGCTGAGCCCGAGTCCGTCTCGGTCATCAAGGCAGCCACCGCCGATTAGCGGTCGCGCCGACCCCGCCCGTCTCGAGTCCAATCCGGCGGCTCCGCTGCACAGATCTCCGCGAACCGCGTCGTCGTCGGAGGCGCAGCCCCCCGTATCCGGGGATGCAGCCCAGACAGAGCTCGGGCGCGGCAGTCGGGGCCTCCGGAGCACGCTCGTGCCACGAGATCGTGCCGAATAAGCAACAGCTACAACGGTCTACATTCGCGCGGGCGCCTGTGCCCCGCCGGCTGCCGCAGCGAGCGCGTCGAGGGCTTCCGAGCATCCGGTGTCGAGTGTGTGCGTGGCGTATTCGTCGCCGCGGGTCCGGCCGCGGTTGACGATCACCACCGGACAGCCGTTCTTCGCGGCGCGACGGACGAAGCGCAGACCGGACATGACGGTGAGGGAGGAGCCCGCGACCAGCAGCGCGTCGGCCTCGTCGACGAGGTCGAAGGCGGCGGCGACGCGCTCCTTCGGCACGTTCTCGCCGAAGTAGACGATGTCGGGCTTGAGCATCCCGCCGCAGCGGGCGCAGTCGACCATGCGGAAGCTCTCGGTGTCGGCGACCACGGCGTCGGCGTCCGGCGCGACCTCGATGCCGGTGGCGCTGGCGGCCTCGGCGAAGCCGGGATTGGCCGCTTCCAGCCGGTCGGCCAGCGTCATCCGGGAGATCAGCGCGGAACATCCGAGGCAGCGCACGCGAGCGTAGGTGCCGTGCAGGTCGATCACCCTGCGGTGACCCGCCTTCGTGTGCAGCATGTCGACGTTCTGGGTGATCAGGCCGGTGACGACGCCGAGCCGTTCCAGCTGGGCGAGCGCCCGGTGTCCCGCGTTGGGCCGGGCGGCGTCCATTCGGCGCCAGCCGATGTGATTGCGCGCCCAATAGCGTTGGCGGAAGGCGGCGTCGCCGACGAACTGCTGGTAGGTCATGGGATTGCGGGGCGGCGAATCAGGACCGCGATAGTCCGGTATACCGCTGTCGGTGGAGAGGCCCGCGCCCGTCAGCACCGCGACCCGGCGATCGGCAAACACCTCGGCCAACCGCTCCAGCTCCGCGTCGGTCGACGTGCTGCGCGACATGGTCGCATCGTAGGTGACGTCGGAGGTCAGGCGTGCACGGTGATGCTCAACCGGGGGCGCTCGGTCTCGTCCGGCGCGGCGACCCGCTCCCACACCGCCTCGACCAGCGGCGCGAGCAGCAGCTCCCCGAGCTGCCTGATCAGCATCGAGACGACCTGCGTCGACTCGCGGCGGTCGGTGGAGGCGACACCGGCCTCACGCAGTCCGATCACTTCGCGGCGGGTCAGCTCGACCAGCGCCTCGAGCAGTTCGGCCCGCGTCCCGGACGGTTCGAGCACCGCGCGCCGGATGTAGTTCACCACCGCCGGATTGGCCGCCAGCATCCGCCGCACCGCCTCGTCCCGCGCGGCGGCGACCTGCGCGGTGTCGCCCTCCACCGGCACGGCCGCGACGGTGTGCGCGAAATAGTCGACGATCAGCTGATCGACCGCCGCCTCCAAGCCCGCCTTCGTCTTGAAGTGGTGCTGGACGAGGCCGAGCGTGACGCCCGCCTCGGCCGCCACCGCGCGCAGCGACACCCGCTCCGCGCCGTACTGGGCGTACAGGTCCATGGCCGCGTTCCTGATCCGCGCCTTCGCGGTCAAATCCTCGTTGGTCGCCCGCGGATCAACCATGTGCCCTCGCCTCGTCGTGCCTGCTTCGGTGGCGGCGATTCTACGGTCGAGGGTGATCTGCGAATCAGTCGCGCACGAGCAGCACGATGGCCGCCGTGATCAGGCCGAGGGCGATCGCGGCGAACCCGTAGGCCACGCGGTAGGGGCGCAGGAACGGCAGTGCGCTGTCGACGGCGAAGCGGCCGGGGCCGGTCAGCGCGATCGCGGCGGCCGAGCAGGCGATCAGCACTTCGTATTCGATGCCGCCCTTTTCGCCGAAGAACCCGCCACCCCATTTGACGGCGATCGCGTTGATCATGACGCCGAGGATGGCCGCGGCGCCCAGCGGAGTGAACAGGCCGATGGCCACCGCCAAGCCGCCGAATGCCTCGGACGCGCCCGCGAGAATCGCGGCCGCCTTGCCCGCCGGATAGCCCTGCGAGGTGAAGAACTCGGCGGTGCGGTCCAGGCCGTTGCCGCCGAACCAGCCGAAGAGCTTCTGCGCGCCGTGCGCGGCCATCGTCAGGCCGAGCGCGAGGCGCAGGACGAGCAGGCCCAGATCGATGCCGAGCGTGCTCGCGGTTGTGGTCGGTGCT
This sequence comes from Nocardia amikacinitolerans NBRC 108937, assembly GCF_001612615.1. Classification (GTDB taxonomy): domain Bacteria; phylum Actinomycetota; class Actinomycetes; order Mycobacteriales; family Mycobacteriaceae; genus Nocardia; species Nocardia amikacinitolerans. The sequence continues at coordinate 100,029 of NZ_BDAU01000008.1, forward strand.
GTCGTGGTCGTCATGGCGAGGTCCTCTCTCGTCCACAAGCTGCCTGACCTAACGCAACGGTACGCCCGTGGCACTGCCCGATGTGCCGAATCCGGCCCAGAACGCGCTGGTGGGCGGGTCATGCGACCCGCCCACCGAGCGATGCGTCAGCGATCAGTCGCCGCGCTGGTACGCCTGCTGGCGCGCCTCGTCGACCTTGGCTTCCGCCCGTGCCTTCTCCGCGGCGGCTTCCTTTTGTGCGGCCTCACGCTGGGATTCGGCCTTGTCCTGCTGGACGCGGCCTTCCTTCTCCAGGCCCTGGTTGCCGGTGACGATGCCCGCGGCCTCCTTGACCTTGCCCTTGACATCCTCGACGACGCCCTTGACACCTTCGCGGGGACCACTTTCGTGCTTCGACACGATGTCTACCTCCGAAATATCGGTTGTCGGCTGACACATGCCGCATACCCGGTGTCGAGGACCTCAATCGCCGTCCAGCTCGTCGCGCTTCCACGCGCCCGTGAGCAGCAACGGAAGCGCCGCCTGGATCATCCGAGGCGCTCGATGACGGTCGCGTTTGCCAACCCGCCCGCCTCGCACATGGTCATCAGGCCGTAGCGTCCCTGCGTCTGCTCGAGGTGGTTGACCAGGGTGGCCAGAATGCGGGTGCCGGACGCGCCGAGGGGGTGGCCGAGGGCGATCGCGCCGCCGCGCGGGTTCAGCTTGGCGGCATCGGCGCCGAGTTCGTGCTGCCAGACCAGCGGCACCGGCGCGAACGCCTCGTTCACCTCGTAGGCGTCGATGTCGTCGATGCCGAGCCCGGCCCGCTCCAGCACCTTGCGGGTGGCCGGGACGACGGCGGTGAGCATCAGCAGCGGATCGTCGCCGAGCACGGCGAAGGAGTGGAACCGGGCGCGCGGGCGCAGACCCAGCTTGGCCGCGGTCTCCTCGCTCATGATCAACGCGGCCGAGGCGCCGTCGGTCAGCGGCGACGAGTTGCCCGGGGTGATCGACCATTCGATCTCGGGGAAGCGCGCCTTGTACTGCTCGTCGACGAAGGCGGGACGCAGTCCGGCAAGGCCATCGGCGGTGGTGGTGGCGCGGATGGTCTCGTCGGCGGTCAGCGTGCCCGCCGCGACCAGCTCGTTGTCGAATCCGCCCGCGGCGGCGGTCTCGGCGGCAAGCCGGTGCGAACGCGCCGCGAACTCGTCGAGCGCGGCGCGGTCGAACTTCCACCGGGCGGCGATCACCTCGGCGGAAATGCCCTGCTGGACAAGGCCTTCCGGGTAGCGGTGGGCGATCGGGCCGCGGTTGGCGTCCTTGCCCTGCGCGTTGGAGAACATCGGCGCCCTGCTCATCGACTCCACGCCGCAGGCGATGGCGATGTCGTAGGCGCCCGCGATGACGCCCTGCGCGGCGAAGTGCGCGGCCTGCTGCGAGGAGCCGCACTGGCGGTCCACGGTGGTGGCGGGCACCGACTCGGGGAAGCCCGCGGCGAGCACGGCGGTCCGCGAGATGTTGAACGCCTGCTCACCGGCCTGGGTGACGCATCCGCCCACCACGTCGTCGACCAGCGCCGGATCCAGATCGTTGCGCGAGACGAGCTCGGCGAGCACACCCGCGAGCAGCGTCGCGGGATGCACGTCCGACAGACCTCCGCCCGGCTTGCCCTTGCCCGAGGGGGTGCGGACGACGTCCACGATGACGGCGGACCTCATAGCTGTCTCCGATCAACTAAGTTAACTCGCATTCTCGACTAAGTTAACACGGATTCACCTCCGGCCGTAATGGTGACCCAGGTATTGGGGGCAGCGAAGCCGCCCGGCGCGGCCGAGTAGCCGCGCGGATCTACGAGACCGGCACGTAGCATCGTGCTACACAGGTTCGGTGGCCGGCGGGGATGTTGGGCCGCATCGACATGACGAGGTGTTCGTGGACAGCTGGCCGGTCACCGTCGCGTTGCCGATGGTCTTGGCGCTCATCATGTTCGGGCTCGGGCTCGCGCTGACGGCGGACGATTTCACCAGGGTGGTGCGGTATCCGCGCGCGGTGGTCGTCGCGTTGACCTGCCAGCTCGTCGTCCTGCCCGCGATAGCGTTCGGGCTGGTGATCGCGGTGGGACTCGGCCCGGCCCTTGCGGTGGGGGTGATGCTGCTGATGGCCTCGCCGGGCGGCGCGACGGCGAACCTGCTCAGCCACCTGTTCCGCGGCGACGTCGCGCTGAATGTGACTCTCACGGCGGTGAACTCGGTGCTCTCGGTGCTCACGCTGCCGTTGGTGACCAACTTCGCGCTCGGCTATTTCGCGCCGCCCGGCGCCGACGGCATCGGCCTGCAATTCGGCAAGGTGGCCCAGGTCTTCGCGTTGGTGCTGATTCCGGTCGCGGCGGGCATGGTGGCCAGGCGGCTGCGGCCCGGTTTCGCCGACCGCATGGACCGGCCGGTGCGGATCGTGTCGGTGGCGTTCCTGGCGGTGGTGACGCTCGCGGCGCTGGTGGCCGAACGCGGGAACGTGCTCGGCTATCTGGCGGCGGTCGGCCTCGTGGTCGCGCTGCTGTGCGTGACCAGTCTTGGCGTCGGCTACTTCGTGCCGAAGGCGTTCGGCGTCACGCGCAGCCAGGCCATCGCGTGCTCGATGGAGGTCGGTATCCACAACAGCGCGCTGGCGATGACCATCGCCATCAGCGTGCTCGGCGACATCAGGATGGCGGTGCCCGCGGGCGTCTACGGCATCGTCATGCTGCCCATCGCCTACGTCGCAGGCTCGGCGATCAGCCGCAGAATCCGGCGCGAAGAGACCGTCGAGCCCGCCGTGATCCCGGGTACCTGAGTTCCCGGCTCAGTCGGTGGAACGGGAGACCTCCGATTCCGGACCCCGCGCCTGAGTTCCCGGTTCAGTCGCGGGAGCCGGAGACCTCCAATTCCCGGACCCCCGGCGACGCGGCCGGGTCCGCGCCGGTCACCTCCAGCCGGACGTATCGCGCGGAGAGCGGTTCGGTGAGCGCCCCGCTCGCGGGATCGGCGGCGACCGTGGCCCACTCCCGCCCGTTCTCGGACACCGCGACCGACGACGCGACCGGCGCGGGATCGGCCCAGCGTGGCAGCACCCGCTCGACGCGCGCGGCCGCGCCGAGATCGACGGTGAGGCTGCCGTGCGCGCCGTCCGGCGCCCATCCGGTCGCGGTGCTGCCGTCCACCGCGGCGTCCGGATAGCGGCCCGGCTCGGTGGAGCTGCTGGTGACCGGACGGCAGCGGGCGAGGTTGCCGGTGGGTGCGAGATCGGGACGGCGGGTCTCGATCGTCACGGGCGCGCCGGGCGCGACGGTGTCCGTACCGGACGGCGTCCGCAGGGGCATCGGCGCACCTCCGGTGAGCGTCACCGTCGTGCGTTCGGCGCCGATCTCCGCGTCGAAAGTGCGCCCCTGCCAGTGCATCCCGCGGATCGTCATGCCGCGTTCGAATTGCGGCGGCAGCGTCGGGTTCACCTCGACGGCGTCGCCGCGCAGCCGCAGTCCGAGCAGGCCGCTGGTGAGCGATTGCAGGAAGCCGCCCGCCGCGGTGGCGAACGTGAACGCGGGCGCACCGGCCAGCGGGTCGCGCGCACCCGCTTTCGCGCCGCGTGCCTCGGCGAACTGCGCGAACGGCGGCCGCACGAACGGACGCGCCGCGCGGTCGAGGAAGGTGTTGGTCGCGCAGCCGGGTGCGCCGAGGTGCGCGGCGTCGATGGCGTGCACCGAGTCGGTCATCGCCGGGCCGTCGGGATCGGTTCGCGCGGAATAGTATTCGAGGACCCGGGTGGCGACGTCGGTCGGCATCGGCCATTCCAGCGGGTAGATGAGCAGCACGGTGTCGGCCTGTTTGATGGGAGTGCCGGTGTAGCCGTCGAATTGGGCGAAGACGCCGTTCGCCGCGTCGAACGGCATGCGAAGACCGTCGGCGACGGTGGTCCACTCGGGCGGGTGTGGCGCGCCGAGGATCTCGGCGGCGCGCACCGCGTTGCGCAGCGCGAGCGCCGCGACCGCGTTGGTGTAGACGCCGTCGTCGACGCCGTTGCTGTACTCGTCGGGGCCCGCGACATCGCGCAGCGAGAAGCTGCCGTCCGGGTTGGGTGTCACGCGCGCGGCCCAGAATTCGGCGACCGCGCTCATGATGGGCCAGACCCGGTCGCGCAGATATCCGGCGTCGCCGGTGGCGAGGTAGTACTGCCAAGCGGCCAGCGAGATGTCGCCCTGGAGATGAATCTGATTCAGGCAGTGCGGCGGATCCCAGCTGTGGCATTCGTCGAGTTCGCCGTCCGTCGCGCTGGTCCACGGGTAGAACGCGCCGGGGAAGCCGAGTCGCCGGGCGTTGACCTTCGCGGCGGGCAGCGTCCGGTACCGGTACTCCACAACGGTTTTCGCCAGGTCCGGCGCGAAATGCAGGAGGGCGGGGAACATCCAGATGTCGGCGTCCCAGAACACCGCGCCCGCGTAGTTGTCGCTGCTGAGCCCGACCGGCGAGAGGCTGTTGTCCTGCGAAGGATTGCTCGCCGAATACAGCGAATACAGCGCGCCGCGCGTCCACGATCGCACGTCGGGTTCGCCGGGGATCTCGACCTCGCCGCGCCACAGGCCCGTCCACACCGCGGTGGTGTCCGTCAGCAGCGCATCCCAGCCCGCGCTCGCGGCACGCCGCGCGGCGGCCAGTGCGGAGGCGGCCGGATCGGCCGAGGTGCGCCCGGTGTCGACGCCGACGAACTTGGTCGCGGTGTAGGACTCGCCCTCCCGCACCGAGATCCGGGCCTGCTGGCTCGCGGTCAGGTCGTCGAGCGGCGGCGCCGGCGAGATCGCCGCGTCCGGCCCGGCGTCCAGAACGGACACGACCGAACCGGCGATTACCGTTCCCGCCGTGCGGAATCCGACGCCTACGGTCGCTTCGCCGCGCTGGCCCGCGCCGGTCGGCACGATACGGCGGGCACCCGCGCCGTCGAGCAGATCGGTCAGCACCAGTTCGCCGGACCAGCGCGGCCGTAGGCTGAGGCGCACCGCGCCGACGTGCTGATCGGAACGGGCGGCGAACACGTCGTATACCAGATCGGTGGCCCGCCCGTCCGCTGTCGTCCAGGTCGCCCTGGTGCGGACCAGTCCGCAGCGCAGGTGCAGGGTCTGCTCGAAGTCGGTGATCCGCGCGGCGGGGGTGGTGGGGGAGTACGTCTCGTCGCCGACGCCGACCAGCAGGCCCGACCAGTTCGGGATGGCCGCCGCGACCTCGCGGTCGTCGGCGACGTCCGGGCTGTGCCCGTACAGACCGGCGACGAACGCGCCGTCGTAGGCCGGGGTGTACAGCGGCCAGCCGGTGGGCTCGTCGGTGCCGACGTAACCCGTCCCGCGCGGCGGCACGCGCAGTCCGAGATAACCGTTGCCGACGAAGGGATGACCGTCGATCGGCGCGTCCACGTCGGTATTGGACGGCGCCCATCCGGCGGTCTCCGCGATGCCCGGGCACGCCGAGTCCGACCACTCGGCCTCCTCGCGCACCACCACCAGCGCCACCCCCGTCACCAGCGCCAGCACCGCCACCAAGGCGATCACGAGCAGTATTCGCCGGAAGGGCCGGGCCGAGAACGACATCGCACCTCCCGTCGTGCGCGGCGCGCACGCTCGATTCACTCGGACGACTCGTTGGCGGGCCGGGCCCCGCTCGGCCCGGTCTCGCGATGATGCCTGTGCACGAGGATTTCCCCGTTCCCGCCGATCGACACCCGGCGCGCGGATTCGCCGCGGGCATATCCTGTCGCCGGTTGTTCTCCATCGACCGCGGCCGCCTCGGCCGGGGAAGGCAGGCGAGGATGCGCGCCATCGCGTTCTACGAGTTCGGCGAACCGGAGGTGCTTCGGGTCGTGGACGTACCGGTCCCCGAGCCGACCGGCGCACAGGTGCGAATCGCGGTGCGCGCCGCCGGAGTCAACCCGGCGGACTGGAAGATCCGTTCGGGCGCATTGGTTTTCGGCGAGCCGACCTTCCCGCAGTTCCCGGGCGCCGAGGTCGCGGGTGTGGTGGACGCGGTCGGGCCGGAGGCGGCGGGCGTCGCCGTCGGCGACGAGGTGATCGCCTGGACGCGCGGCGGCTACGCCGAGTACGCGCTGAGCGCCGAAGTCGCGGCCAAGCCCGCGGGGCTCGCCTGGGCCGACGCCGCCGCGCTTCCGGTCGCGGTCAGCACCGCGGCGAAGGTGCTCGATCTGCTGCGACCACGGGCGGGCGAGACCCTGCTCGTCAACGGCGCGTCGGGGGCGGTCGGCTCGATGGCCGTTCAGCTGGCCCGCGCCGAGGGCGCCACCGTCATCGGCACGGCCGCGCCCGCCAACCAGGACCTGGTGCGCGCGCTCGGCGCGACGCCGACACCGTACGGCGACGGGCTGGTCGAGCGGGTGCGCGCGCTCGCGCCGGGCGGTGTCGACGCGGTGTTCGACGCCGCGGGTCACGGCGTGCTGCCCGCCGCGATCGATCTGCGCGGCGGCACGGATCGCATCGTCACCATCGCCGACGGCGCGGCCGCCGACTTCGGCATCGCGTTCCCGACCGGTCCCGGCCCGCGGTCGGCCGCCCTGCTCGGCGACGTGGCGCAGCGACTCGCTCGCGGCGAATTTCGCCTGGCAGGCGCGGCGCGCGTCTTTCCGCTGACCGAGGCGGCCGCGGCGCAGCGGGAAATGGAGCACGGCCGCGGACCGGGGAAGGTCGTATTGATCGTCGAGTGAGCCGGTCGTAATTAGGCTGGAACGATGCGACTGCCTCGGATTCGCAAACCGACGCCACCGCCAGGATTGGCCAGCAGTCTCGACGTCTGGCTGGTCGGCAGGAGCGCGCGAGTACGCCCGACGCCCGCCGACCGGATGCTGCGCGGTCTCAGCACGAGCGCGAACCACAACCGGCTCTGGCTCGGCGTCGGCGCGGGCCTCCTCCTGCTCGGCAACCGGCCGCTGCGCCGCGCGGGCGCGCGCGGACTGCTCGCGGTCGGACTCGCCAGCGGTATCGCCAACGGCATCGCCAAGCCGCTGTTTCCCCGCCGCCGTCCGCCCGACGAATCGGTGCCGTTCGTCCGTCGGCTGGTCCGGCCGCCGGTGTCCTCGTCGTTCCCCTCCGGACACGCCGCCTCGGCGGCCGCCTTCGCCACCGGCGTCGCGCTGGAGAGCCCGGCGACGGCCGCGGCGATCGCGCCGGTCGCCGCGGCCGTCGCCTACTCCCGGGTCCACATCGGCGTGCACTGGCCCTCCGACGTGGTCGCGGGCATGCTGCTCGGGACCGGGGTCGCACTGGTCACGCATCGGTGGTGGGCGGTGCGCCCCGACGAACCCGCGCTGCTCGGCCACGCCGAGCAGGTCGACCCGGTGCCGCACGGGCGCGGCCTGCTGCTGGTGACAAACCCGCTCGCCGGAAGCGGCAACGGCGCGCTCGCCTCGGCGCAGCTGCGCGCCGGGCTGCCCGCGGCACACATCGTGCAGATCGATCCCGACCGCGACCTCGACGACCAACTCGGCGAACGGCTCGACCGCGCGGACATCACCGCGCTCGGCGTCTCCGGCGGCGACGGCACGGTCTCCTCGGTGGCCGAGATCGCGGTCCGGCACGGGGTGCCGTTGGCCGTCTTCGCCGACGGCACCCTCAACCACTTCGCCAGGGACGCGGGCGTCGACGATGCCGAGCAGACGTTCGCCGCGCTCGAGCACGGCACGGTCGTGCGGGTCGACGCCGCGGACGTGCGGTTCGACGAGGACGGCTCGCGCGTCTTCGTCAACACCGCAAGCCTCGGCGGCTACCCCGACTTCGTCCAGCTGCGGGAGCGGTGGGAACAGCGGCTCGGCAAATGGCCCGCCGCGGGCATCGCGATGATCCGGGTCCTGCTCGGCGCGCAGCCGCTGCACACCGTCATCGACGGCGCCCCGATGGCCATCTGGATGCTGTTCGTCGGCAACGGCCGTTACGACCCGGCCGACCAGGTCCCGATGTCGCGACCCGAATTGCACCGCGGCACCCTCGATGTCCGCTACCTGCGCGCCGACGTCCACTTCTCCCGCACCCGCCTGATCTGGGCCACCCTCACCGGCACCCTCGGCAACTCGGCCACCTACGTCCGCAAGGAAGTGCCGCGCCTCGAAGTCCGCGTCATCGAGGACTCGGTCTCCCTCGCCACGGACGGCGAAGTGGATTCGCGCGGAAAGCATTTCGTCTTCACCAGCCGCCCGTCCGCGTTGGCCCTTTTCCGGCCTCCGGAGGAGTAGCCGCGACCCATTTGCGTGTCCCCGCCCGCGCGGTCGGTTTTTGATCTAGCGTGAGCCACGGGTCGACGCCGAGAGGGGCCGTGGGATGCGAACGGGGATGCTGGGGCTGGCGGAGTTGCGGGAGCGGGTCGAGTCCGGTGAGCTCGACACGGTGCTGGTCGCGATGACCGACATGCAGGGGCGGTTGCAGGGGAAACGGTGCGCGGCACGGTATTTCGTCGACGAGGTGCTCGACCACGCGACCGAGGCGTGCAACTATCTGCTCGCGGTCGACGTCGAGATGACGCCTGTGGACGGGTATGCGATGTCGTCCTGGGACAACGGCTACGGAGACTTCGTGCTGCGCCCGGACCTGAGCACGCTGCGGCTCGTACCGTGGCTGCCCGGCACCGCGCTGGTGCTCTGCGATGTCGAACAGGTGCATCCGGAGGGCACGCCGGTGGCCGCCTCGCCGCGCCAGGTGCTGCGCAAGCAGCTGGACCGGCTCGCCGAACACGGACTCCGCGCGTACGTCGGCACCGAACTCGAATTCCTGGTCTTCGACGACAGTTACGAATCGGCCTGGGAGCGCGGCTACCGCGACCTGCGCCCCGCCAATCAGTACAACGTCGACTACTCGATGCTCGGCACCTCCAGGATCGAACCGCTGCTGCGCCGCATCCGCAACGAGATGGCCGGTGCCGGAATGTATGTCGAGTCGGCCAAGGGTGAATGCAATCCAGGCCAGCACGAGATCGCCTTCCGCTTCGACGAAGCCATGGTGACCTGCGACAACCACAGCATCTACAAGACGGGCGCCAAGGAGATCGCGGCACAGGACGGCCGCAGCATCACCTTCATGGCGAAATACAACGAGCGCGAGGGCAACTCGTGCCACATCCACCTGAGCCTGCGGAACGAGGCGGGTGAGCCGGTGTTCGCTGGCGACGGCGAAGGCGGCGCCTCCGCGCTGATGCGGCACTTCCTGGCGGGCCAGCTCGATTGCCTGCGCGAGTTCACCTACTTCCTCGCACCGAACATCAACTCCTACAAGCGTTTCGTCTCGGGCAGCTTCGCGCCCACCGCGCTGGCCTGGGGCAGGGACAACCGCACCTGCGCGCTCCGGGTGGTCGGCACGGGCGCCTCGCTGCGGGTGGAGAACCGGATTCCGGGTGGCGACGTGAATCCCTATCTCGCCGTCGCGGCTTCGATAGCGGCCGGGCTGCACGGCATCGAGCGGCGGCTGCCGCTGGAGCCGGAGTTCCACGGCAACGCCTATCGTTCGCAGCGTCCCAGGGTGCCGAGGACCCTGCGGGAGGCGGCACGGCTGTTCGGCGAGAGCGCCGTGGCCCGCACCGCGTTCGGCGCGGAGGTGGTGGAACACTATCGGAACGCGGCGCAGGTGGAGCTGGACGCCTTCGACGCCGCCGTGACCGATTGGGAGCGAACCCGTGGATTCGAACGACTCTGACCCCGCCGCCCCCCGCCCCGTCATCGGGCTGCCGACCTACGTGGAGCAGGCGCGATTCAGCACCTGGGATACCCGATGCGCGGTGTTGCAACACGATTACATCCACATGGTCGACCGGGCGGGCGGTATCCCGGTGCTGCTGCCGCCCGTAGGAGAGCCGCGACCCGAATTGATCGACCGGCTCGACGGCCTGGTGCTCACCGGCGGGGCGGACATCGACCCGGCTCGCTACGGCGCGCGCCTGACCGATGCCGCCCTCGGCTACACCCGAGCGGACCGCGACGAATCCGAGTTCGGCCTGTTCACGCTGGCCCGCGCGGCGGGTGTGCCGATTCTGGCGGTGTGCCGCGGGCTGCAACTGGTCAACGTGGCGCTCGGTGGCACCTTGATCCAGCACCTGCCCGACGCGGTCGGTCACGAGGGGCACTCGGGCGGGAGCGGGTCGTTCGACGTCAACGAGGTGCTGACCGAGCCGGGCACCCAGCTGGCGGCGCTTGCCGGGCCGCGGCTGGAGGCGCATTGCCACCATCACCAGGCGATCGACGACCTCGCGTCGGGACTCGTGGTGAGCGCGCGCTCGGGCGACGGGTCGATCGAGGCGGCGGAACTGCCTGGCGAGCCGTTCCTGATCGGCGTGCAGTGGCATCCCGAGGCCAATCGGGCCGATGATCGTCTGATGCGGGCACTGGTGGCCGCGGCCGCGGCCTATCGGCGGGCACGAGTCGGGTGAGAGGAGCGGACGACATGGCGGCAACCCAGGTGGTGAACCCCGCGACCGAGCAGGTCGTGGCGACGGTGGAACCGACGGACGCGGCGGCGACCGACGCCGCCATCGAGCGCGCGCGACGGGCGGCGTCGGAGTGGCGCGAGGTCGCGCCCGGTGACAGGGCCCGGCTGCTGCGTCGCTTCGCCGAAGCGGTCGACGCCGATCTGGAGCGGCTGGCGCGACTGGAGGTCGACAACGCCGGGCACACCATCGGCAACGCCCGCTGGGAGGCCGGAAACGTCCGCGACGTACTGCATTTCGCGGCCGGGATGCCGGAGCGTTTGTCCGGCAAGCAGATTCCGGTGTCCGGCGGCTTGGACGTCACGTTTCAAGAGCCGCTCGGCGTCGTCGGTGTCATCGTGCCGTGGAACTTCCCGATGCCCATCGCGGCGTGGGGATTCGCGCCCGCGCTCGCCGCGGGGAACGCGGTGGTGCTCAAGCCCGCCGAGCTGACGCCGCTGACCGCGCTGCGGCTTGGCGAGCTGGCAAGGGAAGCCGGCCTGCCCGAGCACGTCTTCCAGGTGCTGCCGGGCAAGGGTTCGGTGGTCGGACAGCGGTTCGTCACCCATCCCGCGGTGCGCAAGGTGGTGTTCACCGGGTCGACGGAGGTCGGCAAGCAGATCATGGCGGGCTGCGCGGAGCAGGTGAAGCGGGTGACCCTCGAGCTGGGCGGCAAGAGCGCGAACATCGTGTTCGCCGACGCCGATCTGGAGAGGGCGGCCGCCACCGCGCCGTACGGCGTGTTCGACAACGCGGGGCAGGACTGCTGCGCGCGCTCGCGAATCCTGGTGCAGCGCAGCGTCTTCGATCGATTCCTCGAATTGCTGGAGCCTGCGGTGCGCGGCGTGCGGGTCGGCGATCCCGGCGCGGAGGACACCGAGATGGGCCCGCTCATCTCGGCCGCGCACCGCGAGCGGGTCGCCGCGTTCGTGGAGCCGTCGACGAAAGTGGCTTTCACCGGCCATCGTCCGGAGGGTCCTGGGTTCTGGTACCCGCCGACCGTCGTGCTGCCCACCGCGCCGACCGACCGGGTGCTCACCGAGGAGGTGTTCGGTCCGGTGGTCGCGGTGCTTCCATTCGACGACGAGGCGGAGGCGGTGCGCCTCGCCAACGACACCGAATACGGCCTGTCCGGCTCCATCTGGACCAATGATCTCGGCAGGGCGCTGCGGGTCTCCCGGGGCGTCGAGGCCGGAAACCTGTCGGTGAACTCGCACTCCTCGGTGCGGTACTGGACACCGTTCGGGGGGTTCAAACAGTCCGGCCTCGGCCGCGAACTCGGACCGGACGCCGCGCTGGCGTTCACCGAGACCAAGAACGTCTTCATCGCGACCCAGTGATCCATCGAACCCACGTGATTCACCGCACCGAGAAGGAGATGCGTTGCAGCGCTTACAGGATCGAGTAGCCGTCGTCACCGGCGGCGGCAGCGGGATCGGGCTCGCCACGGTGCGCCGCTTCGCGGCCGAGGGCGCCAAGGTCGTCGTCGCCGACATCGACGCCACCGCGGGCGAGGCCGCCGCCGCGGAGGTCGACGGCCTGTTCGTGAAGGTGGACGTCACCGACGAGACGCAGGTTCGGGACATGTTCGAGGCCGCTGTCGCGGCGTACGGCGGACTGGACATCGCCTTCAACAACGCGGGAATCTCACCGCCGGAAGACGATTCGATCCTGACCACCGGCATCGAGGCGTGGCGGCGTGTGCAGGAGGTGAACCTGACCTCGGTCTACCTGTGCAGCAAGTACGCCATCGAGCACATGCTGGTGCGCGGCAAGGGCTCGATCATCAACACCGCCTCCTTCGTCGCGGTGCTCGGCGCGGCGACCTCGCAGATCTCCTACACGGCGTCCAAAGGCGGCGTGCTGTCCATGAGCCGGGAGCTCGGCGTCCAGTTCGCCAGGCAGGGCATCCGGGTGAACGCGCTGTGCCCTGGTCCGGTGAACACCCCGCTACTTCAGGAGCTGTTCGCCAAGGACCCGGAGCGCGCCGCGCGCCGCCTGGTGCAAATCCCGGTCGGTCGCTTCGCCGAGCCGGAGGAGATCGCGGCCGCCGTCGCCTTCCTCGCCAGCGACGACGCCTCGTTCATCACCGCCTCGCAGTTCCTCGTCGACGGCGGCATCTCCGGGGCCTACGTCACGCCGATCTGAGGCGTTCCACCCGATCGGACGGGCTGTTCGAGCCCGTCCGGGCCGCTCCGTCGGTCACGTCACATTCGAAAGTGTGTGACGACAATCACATTCGTTGCCTGCCGTGCAGGTAGCTGGGTGTGCGCTCTTCGGTGGAGCGGGTCCGCCGCTGTTTGGTCCTCCCGAAACCTGGGTATCGGTTTGTTCCGTGCCCGGCCCATCTTTCCGGGGTGGGCCGGACGGACGAATCGAGGCTCGCCGGGACGGGCCGGTGAGGAGGCGGGCGTGACCGATCGTGGACAGGACTCGACGCGTCTACGGCGTTCGGTGGCCGCGTCGGCCATGGGCAACGCCACCGAGTGGTTCGACTACGGCGTGTACGCGGCGACGGCGACCTATCTCACCGACGCGTTCTTCCCCGGCGAGCTCGGCACCCTCGGCACGATGCTCGGCTTCGCCATCTCGTTCGTGCTTCGCCCGCTCGGCGGCATGGTGTGGGGTCCGCTCGGCGACCGCCTCGGCCGAAAGGCCGTGCTGGCCACCACGATCCTGCTGATGTCGGCCGCGACCGGCGCGATCGGCCTGCTGCCGACACACGCCTCGGTCGGCGTGCTCGCTCCGGTGCTGCTGATCGCACTCCGTGTCCTGCAAGGCTTCTCGACGGGCGGCGAATATGGCGGCGCGGCAACGTATTTGGCGGAGTGCGCGACCGATCGGCGGCGCGGCTACCTCGGCAGCTTCCTGGAATTCGGCACGATGGCCGGTTTCGTCGGCGGTTCGGCCGTTGTGCTCGCCTGTCAGCTGGCGCTCGGCTCGGACGCCATGCACGACTGGGGCTGGCGCATCCCGTTCCTGCTCGCCGTCCCGCTCGGCCTGACCGGCTGGTATCTGCGCGCCAGGCTCGACGAATCGCCGGTGTTCCAGGAGGTCGCCGAGAACCCGCACCCGCCGACCGGGCTGCGCGAGCTGCTCACCGGCTACCGACGCGAGATCCTCACCCTCGGCGGCCTGGTGATCGCGCTCAACGTGGTGAACTACACGCTGCTCACCTACCAGCCGACCTACCTGCAGAAGACCGTCGGCATGTCGGAGTCGGCCACCACCGCCATGATGCTGACCGGTCAGCTGGTGATGATGCTGGTGCTGCCGCTGTTCGGCATGGTCTCCGACCGGGTCGGCAGGCGGCCGATGTGGTTGTTCTCGCTGATCGGTCTCGCGGTGCTCGCGGTGCCGATGTACTGGCTGATGGGGCAGGGCACCGCGTGGGCGATCATCGGTTTCGTCGTGCTCGGCCTGCTGTACGTGCCGCAGCTGTCCACCATCAGCTCCACGTTCCCGGCGATCTTCCCGACGCACGTGCGCTTCGCCGGTTTCGCCTTCGCCTACAACGTCTCCACCGCGGCGTTCGGCGGCACCGCGCCGCTGGTGAACGAGGCCGTGATCGGATCGACCGGGTGGGCGCTGTTCCCCGCCGTGTACATGGTCGGCGCGTCCCTCATCGGGCTGGTCGCCTGGGCCTACCTGCGCGAGACCGCGGGCACCTCGCTGCGCGGCACCAAGGTGCCCGATGCCGACAGCGCACCGCTCCCAGCGGTGGCGCAGCCCGCGACCTGACGCGGGTCGCTATTCCTCCTCGAGTTCGTCATCGGTCGGCCAGTCGTCGGCGACGATCAGTCGACCGGTGCGCAGCATCTCGTCGTACTGTGCGGCGATCAGTGCGGCCGGGTAGGTCGGCCAGTACGAGACCGCGCCGGTGGCCTTGTCGATGACGCTGACCGTCCCGCCGATCACCGGCGGCGGTAGTGGTGAACTGTTTTCCGTAATCGGTCCTCGGACCGCGACGACGACGAAGCCGCCGTCGAATTCCGTGACCCGGTGCGTTATTTCGCTGCCGTGCTCCGTGACGGACAGGTACCGCGCGGCGATCTGTTGCGCCGCAGCGAGATCCACCGGCGTGGTCGCCGAGGTGGGGTAGGCGTGGACTTCCATGGTGCGGTGGCGGGATCGACCGGCGATCGACCGCCTGCTCCTTTCGTCGTTGCTGTGCAAGAAGATACGCCGCCCGCCGTGTGGTGATCGTCTCATTCGAACTGGACCGTGGCCAGCATGGCGCGAGCCAGTTCTTCCGGGTCCGTCGTGTCGGCCAGCGCCGAATCCGTCAGCGCCCCCTCTCGCCACAGCGCCGCGAAGCCGTGGACCAGCGACCAAGCGGCCAGCTGGGTGGCGCGTTCCCGTCCGTCGGTGCGTTCGGGGCGGAGGTCGGCGACGCCTGCGCGCAGCGCGGCGCCGGAGCGGGTGCGCGCGGCCCGCAGCTCGGGGTCGTCGGCGCGCAGCAGGTCGCGGCGGAACATCACGTCGAAGTGTCCGGGATGGTTCAGCGCGAAACGGACGTACGCGACCGCGACGTCGCGGAAATCGGGTCCGGCGCCGTCGAGCTCCGAGCCGAGCAGGTTGTAGCCCTCGGTGGCCAGCGCGGTGAGCAGGCCGGCGCGATCGCCGAAGTGGTGGGCGGGCGCCGCGTGAGAGACGCCCGCGCGCCGTGCGAGCCCGCGCAGGGAGATCGCGTCGACGCCGTCGGCGGCGATTTGTTCGGCCGCCGCGGTCAGCATCGCGGTGCGGAGATCGCCGTGGTGGTAACCGCTCTTCGCCATGACTCGATAGTGGCCGACAATCTTGTCATTGACAAGTTCTCGGCGTCGGCTTTAATCTTGCCAGTGTCAAGATTGGTTCGTGTCCTACCTCGGGAGATACTCATGGCCCCCTTCGTCGTCCTCGCCGCCGTCACCGCGCTTGCCCGCCTTCTCGGCTGGTTCCTCGACGTCACCTGGCTCGACTCATGGTCGGACGCAGTCCGTTTCGGCCTCGCCGCCATGTTCGCGCTGACCGCGAGCGCGCACTTCCTGCAGCCGCGCCGCTCAGCGCTGATCGAGATGGTGCCGCCGCAGTTGCCCGCCGCGCCCGCCCTGGTCACGTTGACCGGCGTGCTCGAAATCGCGGGCGCTGTCGGCCTTTTGATCCCCGCCACCGCGGACCTGGCGGCGGCAGGCCTCGCGGCACTGCTCGTGGTGATGTTCCCCGCCAACGTGTTGGCCGCGCGAAAAGGCGTGGGCGTCAAGACGATGCCGCTCCCGCTGCGCACCGTGTTGCAGGTGGTGTTCCTCGGGGCGACCGCCCTGGTGATCGCCGGGTAGTTCGAATGCCACTGCTGCGCCAGGGTGCCGGGCGGCAGCCGATGTTCTCCGCGGGATGCGCGAGAGACCGCCCGGACGCGGTTCGGCCGACACCGGAGAGGATGTAGCGATGTCCCTCACGGTTCCCGGCGGGCCATACCTCCCGCCGGCGCACGACGGCGCGGACAGCCCGCGCGAACATCCGGGCGAACTCGATCGCATCGCGCATCGACTGGTGCTGGCGACCACCGCACGCAAGACCGGTGTGCCGCCCGGAAACCCCAGGGGCGCAGAACTACTCGGGCTGAGCGCGCGGGACTTCGATGCCGATCTGCGGCAACTGCTCGAGCTGTCTCGGGCGTGGGCGCGTATGCGGGCTTAGGGGATGCCGTCTATCGAAAGCGCCCGGCCGACCCTGTACCCCCCTCCTGGAACAGGCCCGGCCGGGCTGAAATAAACAATGCCTTGGGGGGCTTGACAGCGGCTTAAAGGGGACTTAAGGGGTCAACCGCGGGGGAATTGGGTGAGGAATTCGGCGTTGGACTTGCTCTGCCGCAGGCCTTCCAGCAGAAGCTCGGTGGCGTGGTTGCCGTCGACGGCGGCGAGGGTGCGGCGCAGGTGGTGGGTCGCGGCGAGTTCCGCTGGGGTGAGCAGGAGTTCGTCCTTGCGGGTGCTGGACTGGGCGATGTCGACGGCGGGGAAGACGCGGCGGGCGGCGGTGGCGCGGTCGAGTTTGAGTTCGGCGTTGCCGGTGCCTTTGTACTCCTCGAAGATCACCGTGTCGGCGAGCGAGCCGGTTTCGACCAGGGTGGTGGCGACGATGGTGAGCGAGCCGCCGTTCTCGAAATTGCGCGCGGCGCCGAGGAAGCGCTTGGGCGAGGCGAGTGCGGCGGCGTCGACACCGCCGGAGAGGACGCGGCCCGAGCTGGGCGCGGCGTTGTTGTAGGCGCGGGCGAGGCGGGTCAGCGAGTCGAGCAGAACCACCACGTCGCGGCCGGTTTCGGCGAGGCGTTTGGCGCGTTCGACGGCGAGTTCGGCGAGTGCGATCTGATCGCCGGGTGAGCGGTCGAAGGTGGCGGCGGCGACATCGGCGGGGACCGTGCGCGCGAGGTCGGTGACCTCTTCCGGGCGCTCGCCGACGAGCACGAGCATCAACTCGCATTCGGGGTGGTTCTTCGCGATGCCGTGCGCGATGGCTTGCAGCACAGAGGTTTTGCCCGCCTTGGGTGGTGCGACGACCAGCGCGCGCTGGCCCTTGCCGATCGGCATGACGAGGTCGGTGACGCGGGTGGTCAGCTCGTGCGACTCGGTTTCCAGGCGCAGGCGCTGATTGGGGTAGAGGGGTACCAGGTTCTCGAAGACGGGACGCTTGCCCGCGTGCTCGGGGGTCTGGCCGTTGACGGTCTCGACGCGGAGGAGGGGGTCGAGTTTCGCGCCGTGCCGGGATGATTGCCCGTTGGCCCGAGCCGATTGCGCGTCGCGTCGGACCGATTGCGCGTCGCGTTCGGTCGATGACGTTACGCGCTGGTCCGGTTGCGCATCACGCTCGACCGATTGCGCGTCGCGCTGCGGGGGCCGCGCCAGTCCGGTGACGAAATCACCTCGGCGCAAGTGGTTCTCGCGGATCAAACGAGGAGCGACGTGCAGGTCGTTGTCGCCGGGAAGGTAGCCGTCGACGCGCAGAGTCGCGGTGTTGCCGACGATGTCGAGGATGCCGGAGACCGGGCGTTCGGCTTGGTCGTCGTGCATCGATGAATGCTGAGAAGTGTTGTTTTTCATCGGTTTTCCTTACTGGGATGCAGGTGAGGGAGATGGCGAAAGCCATGAGTGCGGTAGAGATCGCTCAACCGCGACTCGGAATCGGCGCTCTGCGTCGCCGGTGCGGTTGAGTGGGTCCCGTTCATCGCGAATCCGATATCGCGGAAAAGGGGAGATCCGAGTTCGTCCGTGGGAGACATCGTCTACAACCACCGACAGCGCCGAGGCTACCCGCCGCGATTCGATTCGCGCAAGGATGAATCCATCGAGTGCGCGTCACGTCTCAGCTCGGACTGGCTACTCGACCCTCGCCGACCTGCTGCTTCGGCGATCCGCCTGCGCGGCAGATCAGCGGCACGCATCGAAGTCGGCGCGCAGCAGATCAGCGGCGTGCACCGGGTCGGGGCGCAGCAGGGCGGCGACCACGGTCGGCACCGCAGACGTAATTCGGGCGCCGCCGCATGGGCTCGCGGTGGGTGGTGCCGAGGTCTCTCCGGCGCTTGGTAATCCCGGCTGCCATTGCCGGACCTGCTTCGAGTCGATGGCCTAGGGCTGATGTCGTGGTAAGCGGCCGAAATTCGGCGCTCGGCTTGCTCGGCCGGTCTCGTGGCACAGCCGATCGACGGCGGCTATCGTTGCTGCGCAAAAGCTTCCGCATTCAGCGCAGCGGCATCGCCCCGCCGCGCGCAGGGGGCGAACCACCAAAGAGGCGAGCTGACGCTCAGCGCAGTACGCGTGGTCCTACCCGATCTTTGCCAACGCGGTCGGAATGCTCTCGCGGACGATCGTCCGCCTCCCTCAACGACCCGCGTCGGAACAATATTCCCGCCGCCGTTACCGCGGTACCCACCCGACCGCGCGGCGCGGTCCAGAGGCGAGCACGCCGGGCTCATCCGGCGCACGACCGGTGAAGCAACTCTCAGAGCACGGCCTGCGTCTGCGTCACCTTCGCGACGAGCTTGTCCGCGTCGTCGCGAATCTCGGTCTCGACGACGATGAACGAGCGTCCCGCGTGCAACGGTCGCGCGCTGGCGACGGCGTGGCCGGAGCGCACGGCGCGCAGGAAGTTGGACTTCGACTCCACCGTCGTGGTGCCCTGCTTGCCCTCGGGCAGATTGAGGAAGGCGCACACCGCGCCGGTCGCGTCGGCGAGCGACATCAGCACGCCGCCGTGCAGCATGCCGCCGAGCGTGCACAGCGACTCGTCCCAGGCGATCCTGCTGCGCACCAGTTCGGGGCCGTGCTCGAGCACCTCGACGCCGAGCCGCTCGGTGAACGGCATGGACTGGTGGAAGAGCTTGGTGCCGGTCTCGTCGATCATGCCGATCATGCTGCCGTCCGGTGGCGCGCCGGTCGATTACCCCGGAGGTAATCGGCGTCGATCCACGCGCGGTTGGCGCGAATCCGCGCGTCCGACGGGGACGCCGAAACAGGCGGGATCAGAAGCCGAACGAACCGGTGGGCGGCGGGGACTGCACCATCCGCCACGCGCCGCAGTTCACGGTCTTGAAGGCGACATCTGTCTGCTTGATCTCCACGCGGACCGGGCTCAGCCGGGTGAAGTTGTTGGCGATGATGTTTTGCATATTGGTGTTGTCGCCCTCCACTTTCCACAGCCTGCGCCAATCGCAGCCGTAGGCGGGGTCGGAGGCTCCCGGCGCTTCCCATATGCCGGGGAGGATATCGACGCCGACCATGTAGAGGCCGTCGCCCGCCATGTAGTTCGCGGGCTCGGCGGCCGCGGTTCCGGCTCCGAACAAAGTCACGGCGGAGGCCATCGCCCCCGCGATCACGAGCATGCGCATGCGCTGTGTCTCCTCGATATTCGCGCCCAACTGGACGGCTGACCTGCGAAGATCCCCGCATCTTCGTGGCCAGATCTACCAGAGTCCGTCGCGAGAGCGGGGGTATTCGAGAGATTTCTGTCACATACACACCGCGTCCGCACGAATTCGCCGTAATCGCTGATCGGTGTGTCATCGGCTCGAACCGCCGCGATATGGATGGTGTGAGAGGTATTCGATCATTGGGTGCGCTCACGGAGCGGCGGCGTACGTGTGGCGCCCATTGTGCGGGCTTGTGCACCGACGAGGGTTTGGCTCGAGTACTCGCCGCCGATCGGGGGCTGCTGCACTGGCGCGCGCGGCGCGGTCTGGGGGATGCGGGCTTGGCGGAGCACGCGGTGCAGGAGACGTTGCTACGGGCTTGGCGCTCGTGTTCCCTCTTCGACGCGCGCCGCGGCAGCGTGCGCACCTGGCTGCTGGCCATCGAGCGCAACGTCATCATCGATATCGCGCGCGCCCGCGCGGCGCGGCCGTTCGACATCGCGTGGGACGAGATCGGCGACACCGGCGGGCCGCCGATCGCGGACCCGGATTTCGCCGACGGGCTGATCGACGGCCTGCTCGTCGCCGAACTGCTGTCCAGGCTGCCCTCGGCCCAGCGCGAGGCCGTCGTCGAGGTGATCCTGCGCGACCGCGCCTACCGGGAGGTGGCCGCGGACTTCGGCGTGCCGGTCGGCACCGTGAAGACCCGCGTGCACTACGCGCTGCGATCGCTGCGGCAACTCCCGCGCGGCGCCTGATCCCGGCGATCCGGTTCACGTTCGAACACTCGGTCCCCTTACCGTGGTCGGCAGTGTCCGAACCAGGCGGGGAGTTGACCGATGCCGACCGAAGACCGCGGTGACCTCCGAATCGACCGACGAACCGCACTGGCGGGCGCCGGTGTGGCCGCCGCCGTAACCGTGGGCGCCTGCGCTTCCGCCGAACCGTCCGCGCGCGAGGTCACGCCGGGCACCGAGGTCGCGAAGGTGGCCGACGTGCCGGTCGGCGGCGCCGTGATCGCCGGCGGCACCGTGGTCACCCAGCCGCGAGCCGGTGTCTTCCAAGGCTTTTCGGCCGCATGCACGCACCTCGGGTGCACTGTCTCGAAGATTCAGCGCGAGACCGTCGTCTGCCGCTGCCACGGCAGCGCGTTCCGATTCGACGGCACGGTCGCCACCGGACCCGCCGAACGACCGCTCGCGCCGCGCGCCGTCCGGGTCGACGGCGACCGCATCGTGACCGCCTGACGGGCGATCGGTTCGACCGAAGGCGTCGGCGAGTCGGTCGGCGGGACCGAATGTCACCTTCGATCGGGACTTGCCCAGTGGTCTGCCTGATGTAAGCCGATTGCCGCTCGGCAGCCCTTTTGTGGCGGTTCTGGTGCCTCTGACCAGCCTAGATATTGCCAGCAACCTAGGTAACAGTTCGGTAACTGGACTTGCCTCGCCGCGCGCCGCGTTGCAAGAGTGAACCACTGGGTTTGGTGTTACTAGTGGGAAGGGAGGGGTGCTCCGTCCCGGGGCGCCGACCGAACATGAAGCCAAGCATCATCAAGGCCGGTATCTCCACCACCGTCACGGCCGCGGTGACCGCCACTCTCGCCGGGCTGTTCCCGGTCGCCGCGACGGCCGCACCGGCCGCGCCGGAGATGGCGGGCAAGCTCGCAGGCAAAACGGTTTTCCTCGACCCCGGCCACCAGGGGTCGAATCACTCCGAGGACCTGGGCAGACAGGTGAACAACGGACGCGGCGGCACCAAGGACTGCCAGACCACCGGCATGACCTCCGTCAACGGCGTACCCGAACACACCATCACCTGGAACGTCGCTCAGCTGGTCAAGACCTCGCTGGAGAGCATCGGCGCGCAGGTCGTGCTCAGCCGCCAGGACGACAGCGGCTGGGGCGGCTGCGTCGACGAACGGGCCCGCGCGGCCAACCAATCCGGCGCCGACGTGGCGGTGAGCATCCACGCCGACAGCGCGCCGCCCAATCTCCGCGGCTTCCACCTGATCGTGCCCGCGCTCCCGGTGCCCGACCCCAAGGTCGATCAGGTCCAGTCCGGGCCGGGTCTGGCCGTGACGAAGGCGGTCCGTGACGCGTACCTGCAAGCCGGATTCCCGGCGGCCACCTACGCCGGGGTTCAGGACGGATTGCAGACGCGCTCCGATATCGCGGGACCGGCGCTGACCGCGGTGCCGAACGTGTTCCTCGAAATGGGCAACGGCGCCAACGCGGAAGACGCCGCGCTGCTGGAGAGCCCCGACGGTCAGCTGAAACACGCCATCGCGGTCACCACCGGAGTGGTGAGCTACCTGCTCGGCACTTCGCCAGCGACGAACGGATCGGCCACCGACCTACCCGCCTCGGCGCCCGCGCAGACCGCGCCCGCGGAGGTTGTTCCCGCGCAGTCGGCACCCGCGGAAACCGTTCCGGCGCAATCCGTCCCCGGACAGCAATCCGTCCCCGCCCAGCAGTCCGCGCCCGCGCGGTCCGCGCCGTACGGCTCCCCCGAGGACAACGGCTCGCCGGAGAACGGCACGCTGGAAGACGTTCCCAACGGTTCGATGCCGAGCCCCAACGGTTCGGTCCCGCAGGCGCAGGCCCTGCCGGGCACCGTAGATCCGTCGACACCGGGCGGTCAGTCGAACCTGGGTTTCGACCAGGGCACTCAGGCGAGCCCCGGCAGCCGGTTGACGCCGAACAGCCCGTCGACGCCGGGAACCTACGCATTGCCCGGCACCTACACACTGCCCGACAACCCGTCGACACCCGGCACCCAGTCGACTCCGGACTACCGGTCCAACTCGGAGACCCGCACGCTCGGCGTCCTCGCGAACACCGTGCTCGAGATGCTCATGCCGCTGGCACGGACGCTCGGCATGGACGACACGATGATCACCGCGGAGCTGATCAACCTGGCTTACACCCTGGCCAGCACCCTGTTCGGCCCCGCGAAGT
Source organism: Nocardia amikacinitolerans NBRC 108937 (assembly GCF_001612615.1). Classification (GTDB taxonomy): domain Bacteria; phylum Actinomycetota; class Actinomycetes; order Mycobacteriales; family Mycobacteriaceae; genus Nocardia; species Nocardia amikacinitolerans. The sequence continues at coordinate 122,315 of NZ_BDAU01000008.1, forward strand.
AATCGCATCCGCCACCGAACGCCACCCGATCCGTCGGGTGGCGTTCGGCCGTTCCGACGCCCTTCGCGCGCCGACTATGGTGGTCCGGGTGGCTGACCGGATTCCTGTGCTGATCGTCGCCGGCTTTCTCGGCTCGGGGAAGACCACCCTGCTCAACCACCTGCTACGCAACAATCGGGGGACCCGAATCGGCGTCGTCGTCAACGACTTCGGCGCGATCAACATCGATTCCATGCTGGTCGCCGGGCAGGTGGACGCGATGGTCTCGCTCGGCAACGGTTGCGTCTGCTGCGCGGTCGACGTCACCGAGCTGGACGAGCTGTTCACCCGGCTGGCGCAGCCGAGGGCGAACATCGATGTGATCGTGGTGGAGGCCAGCGGTCTCGCCGAGCCGCGCAACCTGATCCGCATGGTGGTCGGCAGCGACAACCCGCGCATCCGCTACGGCGGTCTGGTGGAAGTGGTCGACGCCGAACAATTCCCGGCAAGCCGCGAGCGGCACCCCGAACTGCTGACGCACCTGCGGCTGGCCGATCTGGTCGTGGTCAACAAGGCCGATCGGGTCGGCGCCGCCGAACTGGAGACGCTGCGCGGCGAGATCACCGACCTGGTCGGCACGGTCCCGGTCTACGCGACCACCCGAGGACGCATCGATCCGGGCCTGCTGTTCGACGAGCCGCTGCGCGCGACCCGGCGCGGCGCCGAGCAGCTGAGCTTCGACGAACTGCTGGCCGAGCACGACCACGAGCACGACGACGAGCACCGCCACCTGCACGACGACTACATCAGCGTCTCCTTCACCAGCGAGCGGGAACTGGATCCGCGCAGGCTGATCGACTTCCTGGAGGACCCGCCGCCCGGCTTGTTCCGCGCCAAGGGCTTCGCGGCGTTCGGCGTCGCGGCCGAGCGCCGGAAGTTCCTGCTGCACATGGTCGGCAGGCACATCGTGTTCGAGCCCGGCGCGTGGCGGCGCGGCGAACCGCGCACCAGCCAGTTGGTGCTGATCGGCGCGGGCATGCCGTCCGAGCCCACGCTCTCCCGCTTGCGCGAAACCGTGCACAACGCCGACGATTTCCTGGACGAGCGAGCGATGCTCGGCGTGTGGCGGTACACACCGCACTGAACGTCGCCGCGGATTGGCGCGTTTTACCGCGACCTGGCGCGTTCGGCGCTTCCCAGAAGGCCGAGTTGTCATGAGACTGTCTCCACGCCCGCCGTGTCGGGGTCGGCGCTCTGCGCCGAGCGCGGCGTCGGTCAGTGAACCGTGATCGACCGTATCGATGATGTGCGACCGAGGGGAGAGTTCGGTGTCCGAGACGTGGGAGAGCGCCACCGCTTACGTGATCGCCGCGCTGGAGGCCAAGGGGACCGCCACCCGCGACGATTTCGACGTACCCGCGATCGTCGCCGCGACAAGAGACCTCGCCGACGGCTGGGATTTCCGTGCCATCGAGGACGCCGCCTTCTGGCGCATCGCGGCCAGCTTCCTGCGGGTATGAGGTGTCAGTCGAACCGCTCACATCGGTGCGCGTGTTCGGCGATGCTCCAGCGTCGCGCCGCACGGCGCATCGAAGCGGCGTCGGCGTAGCCGAGCAGCTGCGCCTGCCGCGCCCGGCTCAGCGAACCCGCCGAGGCAGCCTGCCGCAATCGGGCATCGCGCGCCCGGTCCAGTTCCTTGCGCCACGTGGTGCCCGCCTCCATCAGCCTGCGCTGCAAGGTGCGCGGACTGGTCGCCAACCGGCGGGCGACGCGATCCAGCGAGGCGTCGCCCTTGGCGAGTGCCTCGGCCAGCGCCTCGGCGACGCGCTGCGGCCACGCCGAGGGCAGCGGCGGTGGTGGCGGCAAAGCGTCGGCCAAGGGACGCAGGATCTTCGCCAGCACGGGGTCGGCGGTGGTCAGTGGGATATCCATGTCGGCGGCGCGGAAGGTGATCGAGTCGGCCCGCGCGCCGAATTCGATGGCGGCCGTGCCGAACACCTCGACGTAGGCGCGGTGATCGGCGGGCGCCTGCTGGCGCAGCGTGACCCGAAGCGACACCAGCGGTTCGCTGACCACGCGCCGGGCCCGGCTCAGCACCGCGCTCAATCCCCAGAGCTGGGTCAGATCACGTCCCACGCCCTCGCCGTCGATGATCTCGAGGTAGAGCGTTGCCTCCCGTTCATCGGCGATCAGGTCGAAGCGATGATTGGTGGTGACCGCGGCGACGTAGGGCCCGCAGGTCGCCAAACCGGCGCCGAGGGTGGGCGCCGTCGAGAACAGATAGTCGTAGAGGCCGAGACTCTTCAGCTCGTAGCGGCTGGCCACCTGCAATGCGACGGCGGGATCGCCGAGCGTGTGCGCGCCGATTTCCCAGAGCCGGGAGAAGGTGTGGCTCGGCAGGTGCATGTCGTCGCCCGCCATCGTCCACTCCGGTAACCCGGTCTCCCGTATCAGCTTGTCCCGATCGGCTCCCGCAGCGGTGAGCTGCGAGATGACGAAACGGTGCAGCAAAACCTGGTCGGTACCCACGCGTCCTCCCTGCCCCACATCCGGTTGAAGACTCTGGGCGAGAACGCTAACGGCGCGGTGATTGATTCGTCATCCGATTCACATCACGAGATGGTCTACCCGCAGGCGTTGACCCACTCGGACATGCCGTCGGCGAACAGCTGCCGCTTCCAGATCGGCACCTCGTGTTTGATGCGGTCCACCAATTCCGCGCAGGCAGTGAAGGCTTCGGCCCGGTGCGGGGCGGCCACCGCGACCACGATGGCGAGATCGCCGACGGTCAGCGCGCCGATCCGGTGCACCGCGGCGACCGGAAGACCGGTTGACGCGGTGGCGGCCGCGCAGCACTCGCGCAGGAAGCGTTCGGCCTCCGGATGGGCCGAGTACTCCAGCGCGGAAACCGCCTGACCGCCGTCGTGATTGCGGACCTTGCCGGTGAACACCACCACCGCGCCGTACTCGGGGCCGGTGACCGCGGCCTCCACCTCGGCGGGGTCGAGCGGCTGGTCGCTGATGCGGGCCACCCGCACCGTGGTCTCAGGTGTTGTCATGAGCGCCGCCTCCGGCTACTTGTGCGAGCAGATGATCGAGGAGCGGTTCGAGCACCGCCATACCGTCCTTCACCCCGCCCGGCGACCCGGGCAGGTTCACGATGACCGACCGACCGGCGAGTCCCGCGACCCCGCGGCTGAGCGCGGCGAGCGGGAACTTCGCGGTGCCGCGCTGCCGGATCGCCTCCGCCACACCGGGCAGCTCGCGGTCCAACACGGCCAGCGTCGCCTCGGGCGTGGCGTCGGTGGGGGACGCGCCGGTGCCGCCGGTGCTGATCACCAGCGCGGGCGCGAACCGCAGGGCGTCGGCCAGGCCGACACCGATCTCGGCGTCGGCGTAGACGAGCGGGCCGCGCACCGAGAAGCCGAGTCCGGTCAGCCATTCGACGAGCACGGGACCGGTGGTGTCCACCCTGGTGCCCGCGGCCGCGCCCGTCGAGGCGACGAGCACGACCGCGGATCGGTCCGTGTCGTCGGGACTTTCGTTCTGTTCCACCGCGGCCGTCTCGGCGTCCGGCTCCGATTCGCCTGGCCGCTGCCAGTGACCGCGTTTGCCGCCCTCCTTGGTGAGCAGCCGGACACCGTCGAGCGTGGCCGCCGGGTCGACCGCCTTGACCATGTCGTGCAGGGTCAGTCCGGCGACGGCGACCGCGGTCAGCGCCTCCATCTCCACACCCGTCGGTCCCTTGGTCTTCGCGGTCGCCTCGATGGTGATGGCGGTCTCGGTGAAGCCGAATTCGACCTTCACCGAGGACAGCGCCAGCTGATGGCACAGCGGAATGAGCTCGGAGGTCTTCTTGGCGCCCGCGATCCCGGCGATCCGCGCGGTGGACAGCACGTCGGCCTTGGGCAGGTCGTCGGCGCGGACCAGCGCGACGACCTCCGCGGTGGTGTGCAGCGCACCGGCCGCCACGGCGACGCGGGTGGTGTCGGCCTTCGCGCTCACATCGACCATGCGGGCGCGACCTTCCTGGTCGACATGGGACAACTCGGTCATGAGAACCAGCCTGGCACAGTGCCGCGGCGCGGCGCGCATCCGCTCACAGTTCGTGGACGAGCACCGGTGCCCCCGCGGCCAGCTCGGTCGTCTCGGCGGGAATGTCGATCAGCACGTCGGCCCACGCCATACCCGCGATCAGGTGCGAGCCCGCACCGGAGAACGGTTCGACGCCGTCCGCGGTGAGCCGTCCGCGCAGGAACTGCCGCCGCCCCGCGGGGGAACGCACCGCCTCGCACAGCGTCACCTCGCTGGTGCGCACCGGCGGCAACCCGGATAGGTGGCGCAAGATCGGTCTGGCGAACACCTCGAACGACACCATGGTGCTCACCGGATTGCCAGGAAAGCTGAGCACCGGGACTCCGTCCAGCACCGTCAGCCCCTGCGGTCCGCCCGGCTGCACCGCGACCGAGCCGAACAGGCCGCCGTGCGCCGCGAGCACGTCCTTGACGACCTCGAAATCGCCCTTGGACACGCCGCCGGAGGTGAACACCAGATCGGCCGAACGCGTTGCGGAGGAAAGCAATCGGCGGAACAACACGGGATCGTCGGTGCTGTGCTCGACCGAGACGACCGTCGCGCCGTTGGCGGCCAGCGCGGCCGCGAGGGCGATGCCGTTGGAGTTGTAGATCTGTCCGGGGCGCAGCGGTCGGCCCGCGGGGACAAGCTCGTCGCCCGTGGTGATCACCGCCGCCCGCACCGGCTGGAAGACCGGCACCGACGGGACACCGACGGCCGCGAGCGCGGCGATGTGCCGCGGCGTCAGCGCGACGCCCGCGGGCACCAGCAGCGCACCCGCGCGCACGTCGGTGCCCGGCTCGCGCACGAATTCGCCTGCGGAACGGCCGCGTTCGACGGTGACCGCGCCGCCGTCGGCGCGCGTGTCCTCCACCGGGACGACGCAGTCCGCGCCCGGCGGGATCGGCGCGCCGGTCATCACCTTCAGCGCCGCCCCGACGGGCAACGGGGCCCGGCCCGGCTGGCCCGCGGCGACCACACCGGCCAACGGCAGCGTCACCGGGGCGACCGCCACATCGTCGGCGCGCACCGCGTAACCGTCCATCGCCGAATTGCGGAACACCGGCAGATCGATCGGCGAGCGGACGTCGGCGGCCAGTTTGCGGCCAAGCGCGGCGGGCACCGCGACGGACTCGACCGGGCGTGCCGCGAGGGGGCGCAGCAGCTGTTCGATGCCGTCGCGATAGTCGTCGACGGTCCGGGCCGCAGCGCTGGCTGGCCGAGAATTCATAGCGGAAAGCATAGTGGTCACGCCTGATCTCACGCCCTGACATGGGTGTTTGTGAGATCCACCGAACCGGGCGCTGCCCGTGATGCGGGGTGGGCGACGCGTCATACTGGAAGGGTGACGTTGGTCGAGATGGGCATACCCGCCGTGCGATCAGGGCGCCCCTCGCTCGACGGACGCCCCGACACGCCTCTGCTGATCGACCGCTTCGGGCGGGTCGCTCGTGATTTACGGGTCTCGATCACCGAGAAGTGTTCGCTGCGCTGCACGTACTGCATGCCGGAGGAGGGGCTGCCGCCGATCCCGAAGGACGAGCTGCTGACCGTCGACGAGATCGTGCGGTTGGTGGTGCTCGCCGTCGAACAGCTCGGTGTGCGCGAGGTCCGGTTCACCGGCGGCGAACCGCTGATGCGCCGAGACCTGGAACAGATCATCGCGGGCTGCCACGATCGTCTGCCCGAAATTCCGCTGGCCATGACCACCAATGGCGTCGGCCTCGAGCACCGCGCCCACGCGCTCGCCGCCGCCGGGCTGAGCCGGGTGAACGTCTCGCTGGACACCGTGGACCGCGACGGTTTCACCAAGCTCACCCGCCGTGACCGCCTCGACTCGGTGCTCGCCGGTATCCGCGCCGCTCGCGCCGCGGGCCTGGCGCCGCTCAAGGTGAACGCGGTGCTGATGCGCGAAACCCTTTCCGGCGCGGCCGATCTGCTCCAGTGGTGCCTGGCCGAGGAGTGCGAGCTGCGGTTCATCGAGGAGATGCCGCTGGACGCCGACCACGAGTGGGCGCGCGCCAACATGGTGACCGCCGCCCAACTGCTCGACGTGCTCGGCGCTCGGTTCACCCTCACCGAGGCCGGTCGCTCGGACCCGTCCGCGCCCGCCGAGAAGTGGCTCGTCGACGGCGGCCCCGCCACGGTCGGCATCATCGCCACGGTGACGCGCAAGTTCTGCGACACCTGCGACCGCACCCGGCTGACCGCCGACGGCATGCTGCGCTCCTGCCTGTTCAGCGATCAGGAGTTCGACCTGCGCCAGGCCATCCGGTCCGGCGCCGACGACGCCGAACTGGCCACCATCTGGCGCGGCGCGATGTGGAACAAATGGGCGGGCCACGGCATCGACGCCGAGGACTTCGTCCCGCCGGAACGCACGATGGGAGCCATCGGTGGTTGAGGTCCGCTATTTCGCCGCCATCGCGGACGCCGTCGGCAAGGACTCCGAGCGCCTCGATCTGCCCGCGAGCGCCACGGTCGCGGATCTGCGCACCACCTTGGCCGCCGCGTACGGACCCGACCTGGACAAGATGCTCGCCGTCTGCGCCTACCTCATCGGCGACGAACTCACCCGCGACCCGTCCGCGGCGCTCAGCGGTCGCGTCGACGTGCTTCCGCCGTTCGCGGGCGGATAAGGCGTACCTCCGCCTTCGCTCCGGCCGTGCGCAGTCCGAGGACGGCTTACGGCGCCGATCGAGCCCGCGTCCGGCTACAGTCGAGCCGTGGTGCAGAGCGAGGCGAGCGATGTGGACGGCTACCTGGCCGAGGTGCCGGAGGCCCGACGCGCCGCGGTGACCAGGCTGCGCGAGCTGTTCCGTGCGGAACTGCCCGGCTTCATCGAGGTCATGGCCCACGGCATGCCCTGCTACGAACGCGACGGCGTCGGCGAGGTCGCGTTCGCGAACCAGAAGCAGTACATCTCCGTCTATCTGCTGCGCACCGACTTGCGCGAGGCGTTCGCCGAGCGGTTGGCGCGCCACGACATGGGCAAGGGCTGCCTGCGTTTCCGCAAGCCGGAACTGATCGATTTCGACCTGGTCCGCGACCTGCTGCGGGCGACGGCGGCCATCCGGGGCGGGCCCGTCTGCTGAGCGCGCCGAAAGAATTCGCCGTCGCGATGTAGAGAAACCGGCGCGCCGTTCGTCGTCCGAGTAGAAGGGGTATCGGGCCCCTCGAGACGAGGAAGGATGACGCGATGCACTACTTGGCGACATTGGTGGGACGCGAGGAATCGGGCGTCGACCCCGGAACACCGGAGTTCGACGCCGAGGTGGCGAAGTACGCGGCGTTCGAGGAGCACGCGGCCGACGCGGTGGCGGGCGGAGCCGCGCTCTTCCCCTCCGCCGAGGCGATGCACGTCCGGCGCGATGGCGGAAAGACCCTGGTCACCGACGGCCCGTTCGCCGAGCAGGCGGAGGTCGTCGGCGGGTTCTACGTGTTCGACGCGCCCGATCTGGACGCGGCGATCGAGCTCGCGCGCCAGCTGCCCGCCGCCGAGCAAGGCACGATCGAGCTGCGGCCGATGGTCATGTGGTCGCCGCACGGGACGCCACGCGCGGACTGGTGGCTCGCGCTGCTGTGGGAGGCGCCGGACGCGGTGATCGCGCCTGGCACGCCCGAGTGGGACGCGGCGGTGGCCGAGCACGAGCGGTTCGGCGCGAAATACGCGGCCGCGATCCGGGGCGGCGGGGCGCTGCAACCGCCGTCGTCGGCGACCACGCTGCGGGTCCGCGACGGCGAACTGCTGCTCACCGACGGACCCTTCCCGGAATTCGCGGAGGTGGTCGACGGTCTCTACCTGTTCGCGGCGGCGAGCCGGGCGGAGGCGGCGGAGATCGCGGCCGCGATTCCGCTCGGCGAGCGCGGGCGCACCGAGGTGCGTCAGGTCGTCGATCTGGGCGACTGACGGTGAGTACCGGCCCGGCCGCGGGAATCGACGCCGTCTATCGCGCCGAGTTCGGCCGGGCCGTCGCCACCGTGGCCGGGATGGTCGGCGACATCGCCCTCGCCGAGGACGCGGTGCAGGAGGCGTTCGCCGACGCGCTGCGCACCTGGCCCGAGCGCGGCGCGCCGGCGAATCCGGGTGCCTGGATCACCACCGCGGCCCGGCATCGGGCCCTGGACCGGTTGCGGCGCGAATCGGCAAGGGCGGTCAAGGAATACGACGCCGTCGCGGCGCGGGCGCCGATCGAGGAGGTCGAGGTGTCGCCGGTGGCCGACGACCAGCTGCGGATGATCTTCACCTGCTGTCATCCCGCGCTGTCGCCGCCGTCGCAGGTCGCGTTGACGCTGCGGCTGGTGTGCGGAATGCGAACGGCGGAGATCGCCAGAACCTTCTTGCAACCGGAACACACTGTGGCGCAACGCCTCTCCCGCGCCAAGGCGAAGATCCGGCAGGCCGGTATCCCGTTGCGTGTACCCCCGGCGCACCTGCTGCCCGAGCGGCTGCCCGTCGTGCTGGCGTGCGTGTATCTGGTGTTCACCGAGGGGTATTTCGCGACCTCCGGACCCTCGGCAGTGCGGGACGAGTTGTGCGACGAGGCGATTCGGCTCGGTCGGCTGCTGTGCGGTCTACTGCCGCAGGAGCCGGAGGCGCGGGCGCTGCTGGCGTTGATGCTGTTGCAGGACAGTCGGCGTGGGCAACGGCGCGGCGCGGGTGCGAGTTCGGACGCGGAACGCGGTGCGGGGGAGATGCACGACGCCGAAGGGAAGTCTGGCGATGCGGGGGACCGGTCCGAGCTCGTTCCGTTGGAGGAGCAGGACCGGTCGGCCTGGAACCACGCGGCCATCCGGGCCGGTCTGGCGTGCCTCGAATCCGCGGCGGCCGACGGTGCCGGACCGTATCTGGCGCAGGCCCGCATCGCCGCGGCGCACGCGACGGCCCCCAGTTGGGCCGAGACGGATTGGGACGCCATCGTCGCGGGCTACGACCAGCTGCTGCGCTACTCCGCCTCACCCGCTGTCCGGGTGAATCGAGCGGTGGCCGTGGGCTTTTCCCGCGGATTCGAGGCCGGGCTCGCCGCACTGGACGAGGTGGCCGACGATCCGCGCCTGGCCGGGACCCATCTGGTCCCGGCCACCCGCGCCGACCTGTTGCGCCGAGCCGGGCGGCGGCGCGAGGCGGCCGAGAGCTATCGCGCCGCATTGGATCTCGCGGCCAACGACCAGGTCCGGCGATTTCTGGCGCGGCGGCTTACCGAAGTCGAAGCGTCCGAGTAGATCGCGCCTGCCCTCGGGACCGGCTGTTCGGCGCGACCGCCGTGGGAGGACCGCTTCGGCTTCGCTGCCGGTGGGATCGACCAATCCGCGGCTGTCGGCGAACCCGGTGCAATCGCCTGCTGCGCCCAGCCGGGCGGCGGCGTGAGACGGCCGAAAGCTATCGCGCCGCTATGGATCTGGCGGCCAACGACCAGGTCCGGCGATTTCTGGCGCGGCGGCTTGCCGAAGTCGAAGCGTCCGACTAGATCGCGCCTGCCCGAGACCGGCTGTCGCGGGACCGCCTGCCGCGCGACCGCCGTGGGAGGAACCGCCTCCGGCTTCGCTGCCGGTGGGAACGACCGTTCCGCGACTGTCGGCGAACCTGGTGCAGTCGGCTGCCGCGTGTCCGAAAGGCTCAGCGCAGCCGAAGCACGATCAGCGCCACCAGGTGTCGAGCGGCGTCACCGGAACCGTGCGCTTGTGCCGGGTGTTGCGGAAGATGGTCTCCACCCGCTGGGCCACCTCGGGCGTGACGTCCTTGCCCTCGAGGTAGTCGTCGATCTCGCTGTAGCGCAGGCCGAGCGCCTCCTCGTCGGGCAGCGCGGGCCGGTCGTCCTCGAGATCCGCGGTGGGCACCTTCGACCAGACGCTGGCGGGCGCGCCGAGTTCCTGGAGCAGCGCCGCGCCTTGGCGCTTGGTGAGACCGGTCAGCGGGGTCATGTCGACGCCGCCGTCGCCGTACTTGGTGAAGAACCCGGTGACCGCCTCGGCGGCGTGGTCGGTGCCGACCACGAGCAGGTTCTCCTGACCGGCGATGGCGTACTGGATCACCATCCGCTCGCGGGCCTTGATGTTGCCGCGAACGAAATCGCTCAGCTTGCTCACCTTCAGCCCGGACGCGGTCTCGGCGGCCACCGCGTTGGCGCCGGGGCGGACATTGACCACGACGGAACGGTCCGGTGCGACGAAGGTCATCGCGATCCTGGCATCGGCCTCGTCGGACTGCACGCCGTAGGGCAGACGCACCGCGACGAAGGTAGCGTCGAAGCCTTCCGCCCGCAGCTCCTCGGCGGCGAGCTGGCACAACCGGCCGGCCAGCGCGCTGTCCTGGCCGCCGCTGATGCCGAGCACGAAACCCTTTGCGGGCGTTGCGCGCAGATACTCCTTGAGGAAATCGACCCGGCGGCGCACCTCGAGCTTCGGCTCGATCGTCGGCTGGACACCCAATTCGCTGATGATCTGTTCGCGCAGACTAGCCATGGCTCCTCACTCTACTGGCGCGGCGGCCGGGACCACCCGGCGAACGAAGGCTTCCCAGTTGTCCCCTATCCGCTTCGCGTCGTATTCGAGCACGTTCAACTGGTACATCACCAAGGGAGCGGCGAGCGTGGCGAGCAGGCTGTCGGCGAGCAGCGGAATGTCCCCCGACGCGCCCGCCTGCCGCAGCAGCACCGAAACGTGCGTCTTGAGCAGGTTGTACGGCCTGCCCGTGTAGCGATTCTCGGCTTCGCTGATCTCGGCCGCCCGATACAGCTCGCCCTCGACCTCGATGTCGACCAACCGGGCGCGCCCGAACGCGACGAGCCGGTCGACGGGAGGCGCGCCGGGGCCGAGCGGCGGCGGTCCGAACATGAAGGCGGCCTGGTACTTTCGCTCGGAGTGGTCGAGCAGCGCGTGCATCAGGCCGGAGCGGTTGCCGAAGCGGCGGAACACGGTGCCTTTGCCGACGCCTGCTCGCTTGGCGAGTTCGTCCATCGTCAGGCCGTCGACGCCGTGTTCGCGGACCAGATCCTGAGCCGCGTCCAGCAGCAGCTGCCTGTTGCGCGCCGCGTCGGCGCGCTCGGTGGGCTCGGCGATGCCCGGCAGGGAGGCGCCGAGGCGAAGCAGCGGTCGCTCGCGCGGCGGTTCGCCTGCCGGTGGAGTGGGGTAGTTCACAGCCCTCTCACGGTCTTGTGGGAAGTAATCGGACCGCAGTCCGGTTAATGTCGGATGTCAGTCGGACACCACATTCAGTACACCAGGAGTTGTCATGAGCAAGACCCGGATCCTCACACTCGTCGGAAGCCTGCGCGCCGCCTCGATCAACCGACAGCTCGCCGAGACCGTCGTGCAGACCGCTCCGGACGATGTCGAGGTGACCATCTACGACGGCCTCGCCGACATCCCGTTCTACAACGAGGACATCGACGTCCCCGGCGCCGTGCCGGCCGCCGCGCAGCGGTTGCGCGACGCGGTCGCCGCAGCCGACGGCGTTCTCCTGGTGACCCCGGAATACAACGGCACGCTGTCCGCGGTGCTGAAGAACGCCATCGACTGGACCTCCCGGCCCTACGGCGCGGGCGCGCTGAAGGACAAGTCCGTCGCCGTCATCAGCGCCTCGATCAGTTCGAACGCGGCGCGCTGGGCGCACGGCGACGCGGTCAAGGCCGTCGGCGTCGCGGGCGGCAAGGTCGTCGAGGCGGCGCACGCCCACTTCGGTGTGATCGGCGAGCGCTTCGGCGCGGCGCATCCGCGCGAGGACGCCGAGGCGCTGACCCAGCTCGGCGCGACGCTGCACGAGCTCGTGGACGCCGCGCGCGGTCAGCTGGTGTCCGCCTGAGTCGTCCGTCGTCCGACGCAGCGCCAGTCTCCGCTGCCGCCCCCGCTCTCTCTTTCGAGGCGGGGGCGGACTCGTGTTTCCGATGTGTCGCGGTGCTGCACGAGGGGTAGACGATGCGGTGGTGACGGGTGTGACACAAGAGTTTGCTGAGAGAGCGCTACGGTACGGAATTGTGATCTGCACCACGGCCGTGTCGGGTTGCGAATCGAGCGTCCTGGTACTTCTCCCGGTGGAATTACACCTATGCGACTCGCAACATGTCGTGTCGTTTCTTTCTGTCGGCCACTAGGTGTAGTGTCTTCGGTGCTGGAAGGCGGCGCGGAACCCACCGCGAGGAGCTATCGTCCGCAGCGGCGCTAGCAGGGGTTTCGAGACCGGATCCAGGAGTTTGCGCAGCGTACGTCGGATCACGCACTGCATACGGATCACCGGCTGTGGATCAGGCTCGCGATGTGAGCTCGGGCCCGGAGGCGGAAGCCTGCGTAACCAGGCCGCGAACATCGCGGATTAGGCACAGGAGAGAGGGACATCAATGACCATCACCGTGTACACCAAGCCCGCTTGCGTCCAGTGCAATGCCACCTACAAGGCCCTCGACAAGGCCGGGGTGGACTACGAGGTCATCGACATCTCCGAGAACGACGAGGCGCGTGACTACGTCATGGCCCTCGGTTACCTCCAGGCTCCGGTCGTCGTCGCGGGCGAGGACCACTGGTCCGGCTTCCGCCCCGACCGCATCAAGGCCCTAGCCGTCGCGGCGGCCTGATCGGCGCCACATTTTTCCTGTTCGTCCGATGGGAGAGGAGAAGCGATGTCCGCGGGGACCGCGCTGGTCTACTTCTCCAGCGCCTCGGAGAACACACATCGTTTCGTCGAGAAGCTGGGACTCCCGGCCACTCGCATACCACTGCACACCGCCGATTCGCTGCGCGTCGACGAACCCTACGTGCTGATCGTCCCCACCTACGGTGGCGGTCGGCACGTTCTGGGGGGTAACCGGTCCGACAAGGACTTCGTGCCGCGGCAGGTCGCCAAGTTCCTCAACGATCCGCACAACCGCGCGCTGCTTCGCGGCGTCGTCGCGGCGGGAAACACGAACTTCGGCGATACCTATTGCTTTGCGGGAGAGGTGATCTCGCGCAAGTGCGGGGTGCCGTACCTGTATCGCTTCGAACTCATGGGAACCGCTGAGGACGTCGACCGCGTCCGAGAGGGATTGGGATTGTTTTGGCAACAGCAACGACAGCGCCTGCTGGAAAGACAGCTCGCTTAGAGCAGCCCCCGGTGCGCGGCGCCGACGCCACGGGCGAGGTACTCGACTACCACGCCCTCAACGCGATGCTGAACTTGTACGGACCGAATGGCGAGATCCAGTTCGACAAGGACCGCGAAGCCGCCCACCAGTACTTCCTGCAGCACGTCAACCAGAACACCGTCTTCTTCCACAACCTGGACGAGAAGCTGGACTACCTGGTCGACGAGAACTACTACGAGGCAGAGGTTCTCGAGCAGTACAGCAGGGCGTTCATCAAGAGCCTGTTCAAGCAGGCCTACGCGCACAAGTTCCGGTTCCCGACCTTCCTCGGCGCGTTCAAGTACTACACCTCGTACACGCTCAAGACCTTCGACGGCAAGCGCTACCTGGAGCGCTTCGAGGACCGCGTGTGCATGGTGGCGCTGACCCTGGCCGCCGGTGACGAGACCCTGGCGCGTCAGCTGGTCGACGAGATCATCGACGGCCGCTTCCAGCCCGCAACCCCGACCTTCCTGAACTCGGGCAAGAAGCAGCGCGGCGAGCCGGTGTCCTGCTTCCCGGCGGGCACGCCGGTGGACACCATCGACGGCCCCCGTGCTATCGAGACGCTGCGGCCGGGTGATCGGGTCTTGTCCCACGACGGCTCCTACCGTGCGGTCGAGGCGCTGATCGAGAACCCCAATGACCAAGCGCTGGTCGAGATTTCACATTTCGGCCACAAGGAGCCGATCCGGTGCACGCCTGAACACCCGATCCTGGTATGGACCACCCGCGAGGTCGACACGCTCATCGACGGCGATGGCGCCGACCCGTTCAACGGTTTCGTGTGGCTGGCCGCGCAGGACGTTGCGCCGGCCGACTTCATCGTGACCACCGCGCCGCTGGCTGAGCGGGACCGGCGCGTGTTCGATCTCATGGACCATACCGGTGAGGGTGTGTACGAAGAGGTCGACGGTCTGATCCAGAAGGTGAACACCGACGCCAAGCACCGCAACAAGCAGCGCCACAACCAGCGCTTCGTCGCGGTCAACCGCTTCGTCGAGGAGTCCTTCGAGCTGGGCCTGATTCTCGGCTGGTATGTCGCCGAAGGCCACGTTTCCAAACGGTCGACCGATGTGAGCGCCCCCAACGGTGTCCATTTCACTCTCGGCGCGCACGAAGTCGAATACCACGTCGAACTCGGCATGGCGTTCAAGCAGGTATTCGGGGTCGACCTGTCGTTGCACACCAACAACTCCGATCAGTCCACCCGGATGGTATGCAACAGCAAGGTCGTCGCGTCGCTGCTGTTCTCGCTGGCGGGAACCGGTTACAACACCAAACGGCTGAGCGCTGACGTGCTCACCGCCGATGAGGACTTCCAGCGCGGACTGCTGGCCGGCCTGTTCCGCGGCGATGGTTGCAGCACCTCGGGCGGCCTGATTCTCGACTTGGTCAACCCGGAGCTGATCGACCAGGTGCAGCTGATCCTGCGCCGTCTCGGCATCGTGTCGGTCGTCCGCAGCTACACCAACCGGGCAGGCAATCCGACCGGCCAGGTGTTCGTGCCCGGATTGCCCGGAAACAACGAGGACTTCATTTTCGACATCGGCAAGAACCTGTACAACTACGTCGGACGCAAGGGCACCAAGCGCACGACGTACCAGGTCGTGCACGGCCGCCATGTCTACGGCGTGCGCGCGGTCGAGCGAACCACCGAGACCCCGGAGAAGGTGTACAACCTCCACGTCGAAGACACCCACACCTACTCGATCCGCGGCACCGTCGTTCACAATTGCTTCCTGCTGCGCATCGAGGACAACATGGAGTCCATCGGGCGCTCCATCAACTCGGCGCTGCAGCTGTCCAAGCGCGGCGGCGGAGTCGCCTTGCTGCTCAGCAACATTCGCGAGCACGGCGCGCCGATCAAGAAGATCGAGAACCAGAGCTCGGGCGTCATCCCGATCATGAAGCTGCTCGAGGACTCGTTCTCCTACGCCAACCAGCTCGGCGCGCGGCAGGGCGCGGGCGCGGTGTACCTGCACGCGCACCACCCGGACATCTACCGCTTCCTGGACACCAAGCGGGAGAACGCGGACGAGAAGATCCGCATCAAGACGCTCTCGCTCGGCGTGGTGATCCCGGACATCACCTTCGAACTGGCGAAGAAGAACGAGGACATGTACCTCTTCTCGCCGTACGACGTGGAGCGGATCTACGGCAAGCCGTTCGCCGACATCGACGTCACCGAGAAGTACTACGAGATGGTCGACGACAAGCGCATCCGCAAGTCGAAGATCAAGGCGCGCGAGTTCTTCCAGACCATCGCCGAGCTGCAGTTCGAATCGGGCTACCCGTACATCATGTTCGAGGACACGGTGAACAGGGCCAACCCGATCGCGGGCAAGATCACCCATTCCAACCTGTGCTCGGAGATCCTGCAGGTCTCCACCGCGTCGGAGTTCAACGACGACCTGTCCTACAAGAAGGTCGGCAAGGACATCTCCTGCAACCTCGGCTCGCTGAACATCGCCAAGACGATGGACTCGCCGGACTTCGCGCAGACCATCGAGGTGGCCATCCGCGCGCTGACCGCGGTGTCGGACCAGACGCACATCTACTCGGTGCCGTCGATCGAGCAGGGCAACAACGAGTCTCACGCGATCGGGCTCGGGCAGATGAACCTGCACGGGTTCCTGGCCCGCGAGCGGATCCACTACGGATCCGAAGAGGGCGTCGACTTCACCAACATCTACTTCTACACCGTGGTCTACCACGCGATCCGGGCGTCGAACCGGATCGCCATCGAGCGCGGCGCGTACTTCGGCGGCTTCCCGGAGTCCAAGTACGCCAGCGGCGAGTACTTCGACAAGTACACCGACCAGGCGTGGGAGCCGAAGACCGACCGGGTGCGTCAGTTGTTCGAGGACGCCGGCGTGCACATCCCGACCCAGGACGACTGGCGCGAGCTGAAGGCCTCGGTCATGGAGCACGGCATCTACAACCAGAACCTGCAGGCGGTGCCGCCGACCGGCTCGATCTCCTACATCAACCACTCCACCAGCTCGATCCACCCGGTGGCGTCGAAGATCGAGATCCGCAAGGAAGGCAAGATCGGGCGCGTCTACTACCCGGCGCCCTACATGGACAACGACAACCTCGAGTACTACGAGGACGCCTACGAGATCGGCTACGAGAAGATCATCGACACCTACGCCGCGGCCACCCAGCATGTGGACCAGGGCCTGTCGCTGACCCTCTTCTTCAAGGACACGGCAACCACCCGTGATCTGAACAAGGCGCAGATCTACGCCTGGCGCAAGGGAATCAAGACGCTGTACTACATCCGGCTGCGGCAGATGGCGCTGGAAGGTACCGAAGTCGAGGGCTGCGTGAGCTGCATGCTGTGACATTTGGCGGCACCTGCGGCGCCGCGTGTTCGCGGCCTCTATGTCTCGCGGCCGAGCGATCGAGACTCGCGCCTTCGGCGCATGCGCTTCGAGCGCTCGTCCGCGAGACGGCCGCGAACGGTCGCTCGTCGGGCTCGCTCCGTGGTGGGGGAGTGGGAGCTCGCGTTGCTGTTCGGTTCAGGTGTTTCCAGCGCCAGGCGCGGCTTCCATTGGGCGGCAGCCCTTTTGGCGTGTCGATCAGGAAAGGGCCGGGATGACCTCGCGCTCGAAGAGTTCGATGCCCGAGGTGTCGTAGGCGGCTTCGGGGAAGTTCAGGATCGCGTAGCCGAGGCCGAGATCGCGGACCTTCGTGAGGTTGTCGACGATCTGCTCCGGGGTGCCGACGGCGGCGGTGCCGCGGAACAGGTCGTCGATTTGCTCGGCGGCCCGCTCGGCGCCGACGAACTGCGCCAGCCGATCACGCAGGGCGGCGAGGCGGTCTTCCACCTCGGCCTCGGTGGCGCCGATGGCGACGTTGAAGTTCGAGGAGCGGACGATGGCGTCGAAATCGGTGCCGACCTCGGCGCAGTGCCCGCGCAGGATTTCCGATTTGCGCGCGAACTCGTCGGGGTTGCCGTCGAAGTTGGTGTAGTTCGCGTATTTCGCCGCGATGCGTAGTGTCTTCTGTTCGCCGCCGCCCGCGATCCACAGCGGAATCCCGCCTTCCTGCAACGGAAGCGGACGGACGATCGCGCCGTCGACCTGGTAGTGCTTGCCGTCCAGGGTGGCTTTGCCCTCGGTCCACGCCTGCCGGAAGATCCGGACGCCTTCGTCGAGGCGGCCGAGGCGCACGCCCGCCGAGGGGAAGCCGTAGCCGTAGGCGCGCCACTCGTGCTCGTACCAACCGCCGCCGATGCCCATCTCGACCCGGCCGCCCGAGATCACGTCCACCGTCGCGGCGACCTTCGCCAGGTAGGCCGGATTGCGGTAGCTGATCGCGGTACACATCTGGCCGAGCCGCACCCGGGACGTGGTCGCCGCGAACGCCGACATCAGCGTCCATGCCTCGTGCGTCGCCTCCTCGGTGGGGATCGGAACCGTGTGGAAGTGGTCGTACACCCAGATCGACTCCCACGCGTCGTTCGCGTCGGCCCGCTGCGCCAGCCCCCGCATCACCTCCCACTGCGCGGCGGGCTCGATCCCCACCAGATCCAACCGCCAGCCCTGCGGGACGAACAATCCGAAGCGCACAGACTTCTCCTTCGCATCTCCGAGCGACCCCTGTCCCGGCCATCCTGCCCCGCCCCACTCTGCCGACTCCCGCCCCCGACCTCAACCATTCCCCGCAGCCCGCGCCGAAGTCCGTTTCGCCGCCGGATGCCGGAGGCGCTCCGCACAGCGGCGCCTCCTATCGGTTCAGTCGGTCTGCTTGGGATGGCCTGAGCGGGCCAGAACCACCCAGACGATGCGTCGCTCCGGATCCGGGCAGTACCAGATGCGGCCGCTCGCGGTCACTTCGTACTGCCACTGCTCCAGTGTTCGACCGCCTATGACGCGGGTAGCGAAGGTGTCGCGGAGGCGATGCTGGCGGGCCGGGTTCTCCGGCGCCAACGGCCGCTCGGTCAGGACGATCCACGCCTCCCAGGTATTGGATTGCGCTGTGCGGCAGAGGTCTTCCCATCCCTTGGCGGCTTCGGACGTGGCGAACCGTGCCTTCCCACATCCCGGGTCGCGCGGGCGGCGCGACTCGGTCACCCCGTTTCGCGCCCATTCATTCCCCCACCGGTTCGGATACCGGCCCGAAATCGTCGTCGAGCGGGCCGGAGAGTTCGCGGGCGAGCGTGGGGTCGGCGTAAATCGCCGCCGTGCTACGCCATTCGTGCACGGTTCGCTCGAGTACCGACCATTCGCCGAGTTCGGCCGAAGCCTGGAAAGCGCGCGCGAAATCGGTGACGAAACGGACCTGTGCCTCTTCGGGAAGCACGTCCACCCAGGGGAACTCGTCGATCAGGGCGCGGGCGGCGACATCGTGGGGGAGGTGGACCAGCACGTTGCGCAGCGCGCGAGCGGCGGTGATCGACCCCTCCGACTCCGACTGGGCGCGATCCTCCCTGATCAGCAGCAGCGGAGCGCCGTCGCGGCGGCGGACGCGAACGGCTCCCTGATCGGCGAGCTGCGCGACCTGCTTGGGGTCGCGTTGTAGCTCGCTCCACTGCACTTCGGTAACCATGGAACTACTCTGAATTTTTTCAGAAGTCTGCGCAAGTGGTGCGGCTATCGGGGGAGGAGGCCGAGGGTGGCCAGTTCGCCGGTGAGGTCGGTGGGGGAGGAGGTGACGGTGCGGGCGCCTGCGGCGAGGGCTCGGTCGCTGTTGTCGCCGCAGGCGGTGTGGGCGCTGGTGAAGACGAGGATGGGGGTGGTGAGGCCGCGGGCGCGGACGGTTTCGGTGAGGCGCAGGCCCGCGTCGGGGACGGCGGTTCCGTTTTCGGTGCGGTTCATGTCGGTGAGGATCGCGGCGTAGCGGCGGGTGGACAGCAGGTCGGTGGCGGCCGCGGTGGTGAGGGCGGTGTCGACGCGAATTCCGTTGCGTTCCAAGCGGTCGATGAGGAAGGCGTTGTTCGAAGGGTGGTCGTCGACCCACAGGATCGCGCTTGCCGCAGGTGATTCCGGAAGGGAGTGGGGCGGCTACCCCTGTCCACGGCGCGGAAATTCGGCCTACGATTCGAAGAGGGGCCGATTTGTGGGAGGTGCGCATGTCGCAGACGTCGATCGATGTGGATGATGCCGCCCTTGCGGTGGTAGGCGTGCTGCTCGGCACGACGAACACCGAGGACACGGTGAACGCGGCACTGCACGAGGTGATCGCGCAACGCAAGCGGCTGGCGATGCTGGAGCGGATGATGGTCCGGTCCCGTGAGAAGGTCGACCAGTCGCCCGACCCGTGGCGCAAGACCGCCTCCTGGTAGCCCGGAACGTGCGAGTGCCCAGCGCTGGAATGAAATTCGGTGGCCGGGCAGCTCGGCCGAGGTCATGCTTGGTGCGATGAAGAACGAACGACAGTATCGACTCGGCGTGGATTTCGGCCGGGTCATCCAGGGCGCCGCGCTGCCCTCCGGTGACGCCGACACTGTCTTCCTCGGCGGCGGCGACGCGGACGCCATGCGAACTCCGCCGAGCCCCAACGCTTTCGAGGTGCTCGCGCGATTGGTCGCGCTGTTCGAGGGGCGCGCCTGGATCATCTCCAAATGCGGTCCGCGCGTGGAACAACGCACCCAGCGGTGGCTCGACCACCACGATTTCTACGAGCGGACCGGAATTCCGCGCGGCAACCTCCGCTTCTGCCGGGAACGCGCCGACAAGGCGATTCACTGCGCCGAACTCGGCATCACGCACATGATCGACGACCGTCTCGACGTGCACCGGGCGCTGCGCGGTCTGGTGCCGCATTTGTACCTTTTCGGCCTGCAATCCGGACCGATCCCGGAGTGGGTCCAACACGTCCCGACCTGGGCGGAAACCGAACCCGCTGTGGTGGCAACGATCACGCCGCGACCCGCGGAAAAGTAGCGACACGCCGCTCGCCGTGAAACATTGGGTTGAAACATGTATCCTTCACGAGGACGCATTCGCGTTCGAATTCTGTTGACCAGGTAGACGGCGCGCGACCGGTCGGTCGCGGCGGGAACGATCAGGAGGTGGGTTGCCATGCGCAGTGAACCTCCCAGTCGAAGGCCGCGCGGCGCCGCCCCTTCGCATACCTGGTAGGTCTGCGTCGCCTGGGTGGGCGCCTCGCGGTGTGAAACTTCGTGCACTTTTCACCCCACGCTGTGCTGAGGACCTCCCATGTCGCAGACCGATCTCATCGAAGCACGCCCGGTTCCGGCCGAGTCCCTGCTGGACTTCGTCGCCGAGTACCGTGTCGACGCCGCCCTCGACTGGCTCGACAACCACCCACCGCACTTCATCGCCGACCAGCTGGCCAGGATGGACGCCGTCCAGGCGGGCATGGCGTTCCGCCTGCTGGACAAGGATCTGGCGCTGGCCGTCTTCGAGGAGCTCGAGCCGGTCGACCAGCAGCAGATCCTGCAGGGCCTGCGCGATCAGAGCTTCCGCGAGCTGGTCGAGGGCATGGCCCCGGACGACCGTGCGCGCATGCTGCGCGAGGCGCCCGCCAAGGTCGCCAAGAAGGTGCTCGCCGGTCTGAGTCCGCGCGAGCGGCGGATGACCGCGGCCCTGCTCGGTTACCCCGAGGGTTCCGCAGGCCAGTACATGACGCCCGAGGTCGTCGCGTTGCCGCGCAACCTGACCGTCGCGGAGGCGCTGGCCATGGTGCGCGCCAAGGGCGCGGGTGCGGAAACGGTGTACACGCTGCCCGTCGTCGACGCGGGACGTCGGCTCACCGGCATCGTCGAACTGCGCGAACTGGTGCTGGCCGGCCCCGAAACCATGGTGTCCGAGCTGGTCGTCACCGAGCCCGCGTTCGCCCGCGCGACCGACTCCGCCGAGAAGGCCGCCCGCCTGATGCGCGAGACCAACGACATCAACCTGCCGGTCGTGGACAGCGAGGACCGCCTCGTCGGCCTGCTCACCATCGACGACGCCGTGGAGGTCATCGAGGCCGCCGACAGCGAGGACGTCGCCCGTCAGGCCGGTTCGGCGCCGTGGGAGGGCCATTACATGGCGGCGGGCGTCTTCCAGCTGGCCCGCTACCGCGCGCTGTGGCTGATGCTGCTGCTCTTCGCGGCGACGCTCACGGTGAGCGTCACCGATTTCTTCGAGGGCACCCTGGAGCAGGCCGCGCACCTCGCGCTGTTCATTCCGCTGCTGATCGGCGCGGGCGGCAACGCGGGCGCCCAGGCGGCCACCGCGTGTGTGCGCGCGCTCGCCGTCGGCGAGGTGCGAGTCTCGGACCTCTTCAAGGTGATCTGGCGCGAGTGCCGGGTCGGTCTTGTGCTCGGATCCCTTTTGGCCAGTGCGGGTTTGGTGATCGGCGGGCTGTTCGTCGGTCCGCGCATCGCCGTGGTGGTAGCGATCACCCTTGTGCTGATCTGCGCGTGGGCCGCCACCATTGGCGGCACCATGCCGCTGCTGGCCAAGAAGCTGCGCATCGACCCCGCGGTGGTGTCGGCGCCGATGGTGACGACGCTGGTGGACGCCACCGGACTGATCATCTACTTCACGACGGCCAAGCTGGTCCTCGGGATCTGACCCGTCACCGCTCGGGGAACAGGGCGAGCACCTGGGCCGCGACCTCGGCGGCCACCCCGTCCGAGGCCGAGGTGACCTCGATGACGGGGACCCGAGGACCGTGGGCAGTGCTTCCCGCGGGCAGCGCCGGGCCGACTTGGGCGGTGAAGATCGGAATGGTGTTGTCGTAGAGCGAGACCGAGCGACGGACGGGGCGGCCATCGATACGCACCTCGGTGCCGAGCCGGGCCAGGTAGTCGGGAATCCGGTACTCGTAGCCGACGGTGACCACCTCGTCCCGGTAGCGGAACCGGCACGCGGTCAGGCGCGGTTCGCCGACATCGGTGGTGCCGGACAGCCGGGTACGCACTTCGCAGGGGTCGGCGCCGAGCAGGACGGTGCGCACGGTGTCGGGTGACGTGCCCTGGACCGGCCCCGCACGCCAGCGGTCCAGCATTCCGGGGGTGAGTTGCTCGGCCAGTGCGCAGGGATCGTTGGCCGTGACGCCGAAGTAGAGGGCGGCGCCCGCCGGGAATCGCGAGGTGATGCCGCACGCTCGCGCCGGTCCGGTCTCGGTATCGGGGACGACGCGCGCGGTCACGTCACCGATCTGCTCGGTCGCGCCGGTCACCTCGGCCAGCAGTGTCGGCGACCAGTACGCCTTGACGGCACCCCCCTCGCGCTCGACCACGGCGGTGCAGGAGTACAGGTCGGTCGTCACCTCGCGCACTTCGCCCAGATCGGCGAGGACGTCGCGGGGGAGCAGAGCGCACACGTCGATCTGCCGGGCGCCCCTGGCGACCTCCTGCTTCTGCTGTTCGGTGTGCGCGGGCTGCGACCAGAATTCCGGAGGATGCGCGGGCGGGCCGGAAACGGTTTCCTCGCTCGAATCGCCGCCGCAGCCCGCGGCGAGCAGCATGGCGGCGGTCAGGGCGAGTATGCGGTGCATCGGATCCTCCGTCCGCGATGGCCGTGCCCGATCGAGTGCTCGCCTATCGAGTCTGCCGCCGGAGCAACCCTCGCGCAAACATCGCCGTCGTCAACGGAACGAGGCGGGCACCTGACTCGTCATCGTTTGGACGCCCCGCGTCGGTGTCCGCGCGGACGCGGCGACAGGAGCTGTCGCGGCCGGATCAGTCGAACAGCGAAAGCGTTTGCCGCATGACTTCTTTCGCCACATCGTCGGATTCGGCGAGGACGCTGACGATCGGCACCGGCGGGCCGAACATCCCCGCGGGTTCCGCCTGCGGCAGTTCGGGGCCGACCGGCGCGTTGTAGCTGCGGATCGGGTCGTTGTCGCCGGACGGATTGGACCGGTAGACGTTGTGACCGTCGAGCGTGAGGGTGGTGGCTGCGGCGGTGAGCACGCTCCGGTTCCTGTTCTCGTAGCTCAGGATCACCTCCTCGGCCCGGTAGGTGAAGGCACAGCCGTTCAGCGTGCGCTTGATGCCGAACTCGACGGTGTCCGCCAGCTTGCCGCGCACCGCGCACGGGTCGGCCCCGTGCAGCGCGGTGCGCACGGTGTCGGGTGACGTTCCCTGCGGCGGCGCCGAACGCCATCGGTCGAGGATGCCGGGGACCAAGCCTTCGATCGCCGCGCACAGATCGGTCGGCGTCTTCGTCTCGATGTCGAGGTAGACGCCGACTCCGGCCGGGAACTTGGCGGTCACACTGCAGTGCTGTTCCGAGGCGACGGTCCAGGTCGTCACATCGCCGAGCTGTCGCACCGTGCCGCGGTCCTGCGGGAACGGGTCCGGCAGTGCGTTGGTGGACCACTTCAGCGCGGTGCCCTCGCCATAGCCCGCGGGTCCGAGCGCCGCGTTGCACGCGGTCGGCTGATCGTTCTCGACCGCGCGCAACGCGCCGAACGCGGTGAGTTGGCCGAGGGTCTCGCGCGGAAGCAGCGCGCACACATCGATCCTGCGGGTGTGTCGCAGCACTTCGTCGCGCTGCTGGTCGTCCTGCGGGATCTTGGACCAGAAGTCCGCTCCCACAACGGGTTCCGTAGCAGCCGCCGAGTTCGTCGCCGGTTCGGACTGGCATCCGGCGGCGGTCAGGGCGATCGCGCCCACCAGCAGTAGTCGACGCAGCATCGAGTCCCCCTTCATCGCAACGGATCCCAGTCGGGATGATGGCCCGACTCCCGCGAACCATCGCCGCCGAGTGTGCCCGTAGATCCGCCGTCTCGCAAAACGAGGATTGCATTGGTCCGGAGCGAGATCCACGCACGCCTGCGGCAAAGGCGATCAGGCTTGCCGGAAATTCATTGCGGCGCAGCGCCCTTGCGGCCCGCCGTGGTCACAACGCCCAGAGGCAGCCGGTTCCAGCGCGTGCGGGGTTTCGGCCCCGCGTCAGGCGGCGGGAAACAGTGCGGTCGCCCGGCGCAGGACCTCTTCCACCGCGGCCTCGTCTCGGCCGAACACGCTGACGACCGGGAGCTTCGGTCCCATCGAGGACTCGGGCTTCGGCGAGGGCAATGGCGGACCCACTATCGCGTTGTACGAATGGAATTCGTCGGAGCTCGGATCGCCGTACCCCGGATGCCCGTTGATGGTGAAAATCGGTTCGCCCTGGGCGATCAGCCGCTCTTTGTCATAGGTGTACCGGACTTCGACGGTGTCGCCGCGATACGGAAAGGAGCACTTCCAGTCGCGCTGGTCCGCTACCACCGGGGTGACGCCGAGTTCGTTCGTGACCGCGCAGGGATCGCGGCCGAGCAGGGCGGTCCGCGGGGTGTCGGGCGAAGTGCCGTGCTGGGGTTCCTTGTCGAGCTGAGCGAGAATGGTCGGCAGTACCGCGTCGGCGACCGGGCACGGTTCGGTGCCCAGCGGTGTCGTGACGAAGATCATCACGGCCGCGGTCGACGGGAAGCTCGCGCTCGCGGTGCAATTGCGCTCGACCAGCTTGCCCTGGAGGTCCGGGTTGGAGTCGAGATCGCTGACCGTGCCGACGGTGACGGCGCCGACCTTCGTTGTGCGCCCGCGCTCCGACTGTTTAATGCCATTCGGCGCGACGGACAGCGTCCAGCTCAAAGCGGTTCCCTTGCCGTGTTCGGTCGGACCCATCCGCGCTTCGCACCAGCTCGGCATGCGGACATCCACCCAATTCACCGTGCCGATTCGGGCCAGTTCGGTGCGCGGGACGAGCGCGCACGGATCGATGGCCTGAACCTTGCGCAGCACTTCCCAACGCTGCTCGTCGGTCTCCGGCGCGGTGACCCAGTATCCCCCGGAACCGGCGGGCGCGGGCGGCGGCTCTTCCTGACAGGCGATGACACTGAGCAGAACAACAGTGGCTGCCGCGACCATCCCGAACCTGCGTAGCACAGTAACCCCCCTTGTGCGGCGCGCCGACTGCGCGCTTCTGGCCCAGCAGTCTGCCCGCTCCCCGGCGCGCGTCGCAACCGACCGAGATGCGCCGCCGAATCTGGCGGGCCCCTTCGGTTCAGCTCGGCGGGAACGGGTCGGTGAGGCGCTGCAGGACCTCCGGGTCGTGGCCTGTCAGTCTCTCCACCAGTTGAGGTGCGGAGTCCTGGCCGGGCTCGGCGCGGATTCGGTACCGGCAAACCGGCGACGTGGGGTCGACCACGGGCGCTCGTCGCTTCGGCGCCGACGGCTAACTACTGGCGATGGCTAACTGCTGGCGATCGATCGCATCGCACCGAGGACCGCTGCGGTCGCGCGCGGGCGGGTGCCGCACAATGGGTGCCGCGCGCGGTGGTCTCACGGCGAAATGGTTGCCCGTGACGTGCGCCGCAGCGACACAAGGTGTTGTGCTGCATGGAGTTCTGAGCCACTAGGAGTAGTGTTCGGTGGTAGGAACTCCGTGACGGCAGCGTGCTCGGGAAAGGTGTGGAGGCAGGATGAAACTGATCGATCGGGTGTCGGCCATCAACTGGAATCGGGTGCCCGACGAGAAGGATGCCGAGGTCTGGGACCGGCTGACCGGCAACTTCTGGCTGCCGGAGAAGGTTCCGGTGTCCAACGACATCCCCTCGTGGAACACGCTGACCGCCGACGAGAAGCAGCTGACCATGCGGGTCTTCACCGGCCTGACCCTGCTCGACACCATCCAGGGCACCGTCGGCGCGGTCAGCCTGATCCCGGACGCGCTGACCCCGCACGAGGAAGCGGTGCTCACCAACATCGCGTTCATGGAGTCGGTGCACGCGAAGAGCTACAGCTCCATCTTCTCCACGCTGTGTTCCACCAAGGAGATCGACGAGGCGTTCCGCTGGTCCGAGGAGAACCGGAACCTGCAGCGCAAGGCCGAGATCGTACTGGCCTACTACAACGGCGAGGATCCGCTCAAGCGCAAGGTGGCCTCCACGCTGCTGGAGAGCTTCCTGTTCTACTCGGGCTTCTACCTGCCGATGCACTGGTCCTCGCGGGCCAAGCTGACCAACACCGCCGACATGATCCGCCTTATCATCCGCGACGAGGCCGTGCACGGGTACTACATCGGCTACAAGTACCAGAAGGGCCTCGAGCTGGTCTCCCAGGCCGAGCGCGACGAGCTGAAGAACTACACCTTCGAGCTGCTGTTCGAGCTCTACGACAACGAGGTCGAATACACCCAGGACCTGTACGACGAGGTCGGCCTCACCGAGGACGTCAAGAAGTTCCTGCGCTACAACGCCAACAAGGCGCTGATGAACCTCGGCTACGAGGGCCTGTTCCCAAAGGACGAGACCGACGTGAATCCGGCCATCCTCTCGGCGCTTTCGCCGAACGCCGACGAGAACCACGACTTCTTCTCCGGTTCCGGATCGTCGTACGTGATCGGTAAGGCGGTCAACACCGAGGACGAGGACTGGGAGTTCTGATCCACCGTTCCCGAGCCGGGGCCCCGCCGCTGCGGGGCCCCGCGTCGTTTACTGGGTGCACGTGGCTCAGCCGCTTTCCGGGTTCGCAGCGGGCTTCCGGGTTCGCACAGCTCAGGGTCCCTGGGTTCACGGCTCAGCGGGCTTTCACGGCGTAGCGGGGCTTTCCGAGTTTTCGCGGCTCAGCCGTTTCACCGGTGCCCGCGGCTCAGCGGCCAGGCGGCGGACCGCCGGGGCGGCCACCGGGCGGCGGGCCGAAACCGCCTCCGGGAGAAGAGTTCTCGGATTTCGCGGCGACGCCGATGGTGAGTGCGACCGTGAGACCGGAGGCGGGTGTTCCGGTGACGGTGGCCAGCTCGGCGTCCCAGCCGTCGCCGAACACGGTGTCCGAGGCGAGCGAGACGCCGGACATGTTGCGGATGCTCTGCGCGTAACCCGAGTCGTGCGCGAAGACGGCCTCGCACACGTCCTGGGGGAGTGCGATCTGCGAGGTCAGCCGGGCGTTGCTGCCCGCGACCGCGGTCTCCAGCGATTCGTAGACCTCGAAGTGGATGTGCGGCCAGCGGCCCGAATAGCAGGCCGGGAAGATCGAGGTGAACGTCACCGCGCCTGCCGCGTCGGCGACCTGCACGCCGCGCAGGCAGTTCTGTTCGGTGACGCCCGGGCTGTAGAGCGAGTACGCGCCGGATCGGTCGCAGTGCCAGACGTAGACGGCCATGCCGGCGCCCGCGGCGCCGTTCTCGGCGAGATCACGTAGCGAAAGTTTCAGCGTCATCGGAACGCCTTCGGCCACACCGGAATACGAGCCGAAGCTGGTGGTGATGTCGGAGCGGACCACGCCGGATTCGACGAGCACGTTGGGCCCGTTGGAGCCGTCGCCCGGGTACGGTCCCGCCGTCTCCTGCGGCGCCGCGCTCACCGCGCTCGCGTCGCTCGCCGCCGCGCTCGTGGCTGTGCTCGCGTTGGACGTACCTGTCTGCGAGGCCGTCGCACAGGCGGTCGCGGCCGTCGCCACTCCGGCGATCCCGAGAAAGCTCAGCGCTCGCCGCCGCGACATCACCCGCAGATCGTGCGCCAACCCGAGATCGTGCTCATGTGCTTCACCATTCCTACCCACCACGTTCTCCTCCGCTCGTTCACGTCGACAGCGAAGGTATGGGGCCGCGCTCGGACCGAACTGGGACAACGCTGGGAGTCCGCTGTGAGCCGAGCGCTCAGTCGGTGACGTACCCGTTCAACGTCTTCTGCACATCGCTGAGCAGGGCGCGGGCGGCGGTGAGTCCGTCGCCGTGCCAGACGCTGTCCTCGACCGCGAAGACGCGGCGGTCGCCTGCGGCGCCGAGTTCCTTCCATTCGTCGCCGCGCATGACCTTCTCGCCCTGTTCCTTACCGGATTCACCGGCCAGGACGACATAGATGACGTCGCCTTCGACCTTGGTGTCGAAATCGCCCGCGGCGACGTCGAAGGACGCGCCGCGCTGGGCGGTGGGGCGCTGGACACCCACGTCGGCCAAGACCCGGCCCGCGAAACTCTCGCTGCCCTGGACCTGGATGGCGTCGCCGGTGAACCGGACGACCGAGGCCTGACTCTGGTTGGCTGCGATGGCGTTTCCGATGTCGGCGGCCTCGGTGCGGTAGTTCGCCAGCGCCGTGCCAGCCGCGCCGCTGCGGTCCAAACCCGCTGCGAAGGCGCTGAATTCGGCCTGCCAGCTGTTCGACGCCCCGACGAGCACGGTCGGCGCGATGGCCCGCAGCGCGTCGAAAGTGGCCGCGCCCGAGGGCTGTTCGCCGATGATGACGTCGGGACGCAGTTCCGCGATCTTGGCGAGGTCCGGCTCGGCAGCGGTGCCGACGCTCGGGATCTTCAGCACGCCGGTGCCGAGGAAGGCGGGCTGCGGACGTTCCCCGTCCACGGTCACCGCACCGACCACGCGCTCCCACAGGCCCAGTGCACAAGTGGCGTCCAGCGCGGAGGTGGTCAGCACGACGATGCGCTGCGGATCGGCGGGCACCTCGGAGACACCGGCGGCGTGCGTGACGCTTCGGGTGCCCGATGCCTGATCGGGCGCACTCGGCAGGGTGCAGGCCCTCGTCGTATCCCGCTCCAGCCCGATGACGCCCGCACCCGCGATATTGGTGGTGGTGCGGATGATCGAACTCGCGTCGTCGGTCTGGCTACCGCACCCGACCAGCGCCGCGGCGCAGACGGCCGCGACGGCGACAGCGCCGTTACGGACGACGACAGCGCCGTAACGGGTGGCGACAACGCGATTTCGGGTGCGAACGAGTGCGCTCACCGGCATGCCGGAGAGGGTACAGGCGTCCGGCGGCGCGGCCGAGGCGCGGGGCCGGGCCGCGCCTCGGCGAGCGAGCTATCCGGCGACGTCGCCGCCGAGGTTGAAGATCGCGCCGGTCGGATCCGCGACGGTGGCCATCCGCCCGTACGGGGAGTCCTGCGCGGCCGAGACGACCTTGCCGCCGAGCGCGACGACCTGGGCGACCGTCTTGTCCACATCGTCGGCGCCGAAGTACACGGTCCAGCCCGCGGGCGCGCCGGGCGGCAGGAAGTCCGAGGCGTCCATCACGCCGCCCAGCATCGGACTTGTCGAATGGATGGTGGTGTAGCGGAACTCCGGCGCGCCTGGCATCTCGAAGATGTCAGACCAGCCGAACACCTCGCGGTAGAACGCCAGCGAGCCCTCGTACGAGCGGGTGTGCAGCTCGAACCAGGACGGCGCGCCCGCGTGATCGCGCCACTTGCCGCCCTCGACGAGGGCCGCGGTCTCGAACCCGCCGAACGAGCCCGCCTGCCAGACGCCGACGCCCGCGCCGCCCGGATCGCCGAGCACCGCCATCACACCGAGATCACCGACGTCCATCGGCTCCACGATCACGGACCCGCCGTTGGCGGTCGCGGCCGCGGCGGCGGCCCTGGCGTCCGGCGCCGACAGATAGACGGTCCACCGATCCGGTCCGGTGTCGCCGTCGTCGTCCATCCTGCCCATCCCGCCCGCGACGGCATTGCCGTCCTTGCGGAAGGTCAGGTAGCCGCCGAATTCCGCGCCCGCGCGGTCGACGGTCCAGCCGAACAGGTCGCCGTAGAAGGCGATGCTGCGCTCGGGATCGGCAGTGTAGAGGTCGACCCAGACGGGGTCGCCCGGCTTCGGAGTGGTCATGAGCGGTCTCCTCGCAGGTGACGAAGGGTTGTCATGGATAGAGACGACCGCGGCGCCGTGAAGTCATCGGCGGAGGCGCGGGGACATCCCGCGGATGGCCGGTGACCAACGAAATACGACGCAGAGTAGGACCCGCTCTGTCGGCCGTGACGGCACCGTTTACGATCTCAGGAGCGCAAGCGAACTGTCCGCTGTCTCGGGAACGGGATGAAGGCGAGCAGCGGAGCTCGCGGAGCGACCTAAAGGCATCTTCAGGAGGATCAGTGACTGCGGTAGAGCCCAGACCAGTCCCTCAGTTGGAAGCGACTCGACCGTATCCGGCTCGGACCGGACCCAAGGGTTCTTTCCTCTACAAGATGGTCACCACCACGGACCCCAAGGTGCTCGGCACCATGTACCTGGTGACGGCGATCAGCTTCTTCATGGTCGGCGGTCTGATGGCCCTGCTGATGCGTGCCGAGCTGGCGCGCCCCGGCCTGCAGTTCCTCTCGCCGGAACAGTTCAACCAGCTGTTCACCATGCACGGCACGATCATGCTGCTGTTCTACGCGACCGCGATCGTGTTCGGCTTCGCCAACATCATCCTTCCGCTGCAGATCGGCGCCCCTGACGTCGCCTTCCCGCGTCTGAACGCGTTCAGCTACTGGCTGTACCTGTTCGGCGGCTCGATGGCGACCGCGGGCTTCGTCACCCCGGGCGGCGCCGCCGACTTCGGCTGGACCGCGTACGTCCCGCTGACCGACATCCTGCACTCGCCCGGCGTCGGCACCGACCTGTGGATCCTCGGCCTCGCCGTCTCCGGTCTCGGCACCATCCTCGGCGGCGTGAACATGCTGACCACCGTGGTCTGCCTGCGCGCGCCCGGCATGACCATGTTCCGGATGCCGATCTTCACCTGGAACATCGCCGTCACCAGCGTCCTGGTCCTGCTCGCCTTCCCGCTGCTCACCGCGGCGCTGTTCGGCCTGGCCTACGACCGCCACCTGGGTGGCCACATCTACGACCCGGCCACCGGCGGCATCCTGCTCTACCAGCACCTGTTCTGGTTCTTCGGCCACCCCGAGGTGTACATCATCGCGCTGCCGTTCTTCGGCATCGTCTCGGAGATCTTCCCGGTGTTCAGCCGCAAGCCGATCTTCGGTTACACGACCCTGGTGTACGCGACCCTCGGCATCGCCGCGCTGTCCATCGCGGTGTGGGCGCACCACATGTACGCGACCGGCGCCGTGCTGCTGCCGTACTTCTCGTTCATGACCTTCCTCATCGCGGTGCCCACCGGCGTGAAGTTCTTCAACTGGATCGGCACCATGTGGCGCGGCCAGCTGACCTTCGAGTCGCCGATGTTGTGGTCGCTCGGCTTCCTCGTGACCTTCCTCTTCGGTGGTCTCTCGGGCGTCATCCTCGCCTCGCCGCCCATGGACTTCCACGTGTCCGACACCTATTTCGTGGTCGCGCACTTCCACTACGTGCTCTTCGGCACCATCGTGTTCGCCACCTTCGCCGGCATCTACTTCTGGTTCCCGAAGATGACCGGTCGCATGGTGGACGAGCGCCTGGCCAAGTGGCACTTCTGGGCGACCTTCGTCGGCTTCCACACCACCTTCCTGGTGCAGCACTGGCTCGGTAACGAGGGCATGCCGCGGCGCTACGCCGACTACCTGCCGACGGACGGTTTCACCACGCTGAACACCATCTCGACCATCGGCGCGTTCGTCCTCGGCGCCTCGATGCTGCCGTTCATCTGGAACGTCTTCAAGAGCTACCGCTACGGTGAGGTCGTGACGGTGGACGACCCGTGGGGCTACGGCAACTCGCTGGAGTGGGCCACCACCTGCCCGCCGCCGCGGCACAACTTCTACGAGCTGCCGCGCATCCGCTCCGAGCGTCCCGCGTTCGAGCTGCACTACCCGCACATGGTGGAGCGCATGCGCGCCGAGGCGCACGTGGGCTGGGGCTCGGGCAAGCACGCCACCGCCGTCCACGAGGGCGAGCTGGCGAAGCACTAGTTCGCAACGCAACGCGCATGCACCCGCTGGAACCAGCGGGTGCATGCGCGTTTACCCGGCGTCGACGGCTCCCGGCTGATGCCCCGTTGTGCACGCTGCCGCTGCCGCGGGACCTCGGCGTCCAATACGGTAGAGCTCAGCGGCGCCGCCAATCGAACACAGACTTGGAGCACACAGACTTGGCCGACACCACCGTTCTCGTCACCGTCACCGGACCCGACCGGCCCGGTGTGACGTCCGTGCTGCTCGCGGCGATGTCGCGGCACCAGGTGAGCCTGCTGGATGTGGAGCAGGTCGTCATCCGCGGCAGGCTCACCCTCGGTGTGCTGGTCACCTGCCCGAACGATCCGGAAGAGCTTCAGGACGAGCTCGAAGAGGCGATGAACACCGTCGGCATGACCGTCGACGTGGAGGTGGGCGCGGCCATCGGGCGGGCGCCGATGTCCACGCACGCGGTGGTCGTCCTCGGCGCGCCGGTCACCGCGCGGGCGTTCAGCGCGGTGTCGCGGCAGCTCGCCGTGCTCGGCGCGAACATCGACACCATCCGAGGCATCGCCGACTACCCCGTCACCGGGATGGAGCTGCTGGTCACCGCGACCGACACCGGCGCGGACACCGACTCCAGGCTGCGCACCGCGCTGGCCGAGGTCGCGGTCGCCGAAGAGGTCGACGTCGCGGTGGAGCGGGCCGGGCTGGCGCGGCGGGCCAAGCGGCTCATCGTGTTCGACGTCGACTCGACGCTGATCCAGGGCGAGGTCATCGAGATGCTCGCCGCGCACGCGGGTGTCGAGGAGCAGGTCCGCCAGGTCACCGAGGCCGCCATGCGCGGCGAGATCGACTTCGCCGAATCGCTGCGCCAGCGCGTCGCGACCCTGGAGGGTCTGGACGAATCGGTCATCGAGGAGGTCGCCGACCGGATCGAGCTGACCCCCGGCGCGCGCACCACCATCCGCACCCTGCGCCGCATCGGCTTCCGCTGCGGCGTGGTGTCCGGCGGTTTCCGCCAGGTCATCGAGCCGCTCGCGCACGAACTCGAGCTCGACTTCGTGCAGGCGAACACCCTGGAGATCAAGGACGGCAAGCTGACCGGCCGGGTCGTCGGCGACATCGTCGACCGTGCCGCCAAGGCGACCGCGCTGCGCAAGTTCGCCGCCGAGGCCGGGGTGCCCATGGAACAGACCGTCGCGGTCGGCGACGGCGCCAACGACATCGACATGCTCAACGCCGCCGGGCTCGGTGTCGCGTTCAACGCCAAGCCCGCGCTGCGCGAGGTCGCCGACACCGCGCTGTCGCACCCGTATCTGGACGCGGTGCTGTTCATCCTCGGCGTCACCCGGCACGAGGTGGAGGCCGCCGACGCCCGCGACGGGTTGATGCGCCGGGTGCCGCTGGTTCGGTAGGCCGCGCGGCCTTGTCGTCGATGGGCGTGCCTCGGTGCGAGGGGTGCCGGTGCGACCGGGCCGAGCCGCTGTGTCCAGGGGCTCCTCGGCAGCGCCGACTACGCTGGTCGCGGACAGTGATCATTCGGCGATCGGAGAACGCGGTGCGTAAGTCCCTGGTTGTGCTGCTGCTCGGAATCGCGCTCGCCGCGTGCGGCACCGACGATCACGAAGGACACACGCCCGCGACGACCACCACCCAGCGTTCGGGAGACGCCATGGACGTGACCGAGGCCGACAGCGGGCAGAATCGCGAGCTGCGCACCGGGCAACAGCTGATCGTGACCTTGCCCGCCAACCCGTCGACCGGGTACGGCTGGCGGCTCGCCGCGCTGGACCAGAACGTGCTCCGGCCCGAGGGCGAGCCGGATTACCGGCCGGATGCCGACCGGCCGATCGCGCCCGGCTCCGGCGGCAGCGCGGTGTGGACGTTCGTCGGGAATGCCGCGGGTGT
This sequence comes from Nocardia amikacinitolerans NBRC 108937, assembly GCF_001612615.1. GTDB lineage: Bacteria > Actinomycetota > Actinomycetes > Mycobacteriales > Mycobacteriaceae > Nocardia > Nocardia amikacinitolerans. Next base: position 155,876 of record NZ_BDAU01000008.1, read on the forward strand.
CACCGAGCTTGCACTGGAGTACGCGCGCCCGTGGGAGCACGGCGTCGCACCCGCGCAGAAGTTCACGTTGAGGGTCGAGGTGGAGTGAATGAGCAGTCCGGAGAGCGGCATCGTGGACGAATTGTCCACGGGGGAAGAGGGATTCCGCATCCGGCACGCGGAACTCGCCCTCGGCTACGGTGGCGCGGGCGATCCCGACGACCCCGATCAGGTGCAGGCGATGCAGATGGTGCTGCACCTGCCCAAGGCCGAGCCGCCCGCGCGCAGCGCGTTGCTGGCCGCCGCGGCGGCCTCCGCGGTCGCGCTGTGCCTGGACGAACGGGTCGGACCGGACGGCCCATGGGCGCGGCGGTATCTCGCGTGGAAGCGCTCCCGAATCCGCAAGGTGGCGCGGCGCGCCCGCGGTGCGCAGTGGCTGGCGGCGAACGAGGTCGACGGCGTCACTGTGCAGATCGACGGCGCGCAGGCGCGGGCTTTCGTGCCGAGCGCGGTCGGCGCGGTTGACCCGCGGATCAGGAAGCTCCAGATCGGCGGCACCGACCTCGACCACGACGAACCGGGGCCCGCGGACCCGAATCTTCCTGTGCTGTGGGTGAACTCGGCGCTCGGCATGACGCTGGGCAAGAGCGCGGCGCAGGTCGGCCACGCCAGTATGCTGCTCGCGGCGGCGCTGAGCCCCGAGGACGCCTATCGGTGGTCGCTCCGCGAATTCCATTGCGCGGTGCGCGAAGCCGACCCCGCACAGTGGCAGGCGCTGAGCGACCGGGTGCGGACGGGCGGCGCGGTGGCCGTGCGGGACGCGGGCTTCACCGAGATCGCTCCGGGTTCGCTGACGGTGATCGCGGTGCCGCCCGAGGCCTGGTGATCGGCTCGCCGAAGCCGACCGTTCAGGAGTGGGCGGTGGGGTATTCGAGTCTCGGAGACGGGACAGTGCCGCCCCCTGATCGGCGCTAGGACGTTCCGGCCGACCGGTGGGCCGCCGTTGGATCGACCGTGCCCCGCACGAGCCAGGTGGCGCGCCTTCGTGGCTCGCGTGGCCGACCGGATGCCCGGGTTCCGTGCGAGCGATGTGGGTCGGTCGGACAAACCCGGCGCATGTGGGCCAAGATGGAGCGCGTGCCGCAACCGGATCCCGATCTGCTCATCGATTTCACCGACGTGACCGTCCGACGCTCGGGGCACACCCTCGTCGGTCCGGTCACCTGGCAGGTCGAGCTCGACGAACGCTGGGTCGTGCTCGGCCCGAACGGCGCGGGCAAGACCTCCCTGCTGCGCATGGCCGCCGCCGAAATGCACCCGACCTCGGGCGTCGCCCACCTGCTCGGTGAGGTGATCGGCAAGGTCGACGTCAACGAGCTGAAGCCGCGCATCGGCCTCTCCTCTGCGGCGCTGGCCAATCGCGTGCCGCTGGACGAGAAGGTCAGCGACCTCGTGGTGTCCGCGGGGTACGCCGTGCTCGGCCGCTGGCGTGAACGCTACGACGACGTCGACACCGACCGCGCCATCGACATGCTGGAAAGCCTAGGCGCCGAACACCTTTCCGACCGCACCTACGGCACGCTGTCCGAGGGCGAGCGCAAGCGGGTGCTCATCGCCCGCGCGCTGATGCCCGACCCGGAACTGCTGCTGCTCGACGAGCCGGCGGCCGGTCTCGACCTGGGCGGTCGCGAGGAACTGGTCGAGCGCCTCGGCGATCTCGCCGCGGACCCCGAGGCGCCCGCCATGGTGCTGGTCACCCACCACGTGGAGGAGATCCCGCCCGGCTTCACCCACGGCCTGCTGCTCAACGAGGGCGAGGTGGTCGCCCAGGGCCTGCTCACCGACGTGCTCACCTCGGAGAACCTCAGCGACGCCTTCCGCCAGGCCATCGCCCTCGACCGCGTCGACGGCCGCTACTTCGCCCGCCGCGCCCGCCGCGCGGGAAAACACCGCTCCCGCTAGGGCGGCCGCGAATCAAGCGCGGTGTAGCTCCGCCTGCGCTCGCCCATACGGGCTGGGGTGGCGATACCAAGCGCGCGTTAGGGTGCAAGTGTGAGTGAGACAACGACGTCGGCTGGCGCGCAGCCGCAGGAACCCTCGGCCCCGAAGGACGCGTCCACGGTGATGTTGGTGCGCGACGGGGCGAACGGTCCCGAAGTGTTCCTGCAGCGACGAGTCGGGGCGATGGCCTTCGCCGCGGGCATGACGGTGTTCCCCGGCGGCGGCGTCGATCCCGCCGACAGCACCGTCGAGATCGACTGGGCGGGTCCGGATCCGGCGTGGTGGGCGGAGCGGTTCGCGACCACCGAGCCGCGCGCGAAGGCGCTGGTGTGCGCGGCGGTGCGGGAGACCTTCGAGGAATGCGGCGTGCTGCTCGCGGGCCCGACGGCCGACACCGTCGTCGAGGAGACCGTCCCGTACCGCGAGGCGCGCGGCAAGCTGGAGCGCCGCGAACTCTCCCTCGCCACCTTCCTGGCCGAGGAGAAGCTGGTGCTGCGCGCGGATCTGCTGCGGCCGTGGGCGAATTGGATCACCCCGGTCATCGAGCCGCGTCGGTACGACACCCACTTCTTCGTCGCCGTCCTGCCGCAGGGTCAGCTGGCCGATGGCGCGACGTCCGAGGCCGCCGAGGTCCAGTGGCGCACCCCGGCCGAGGCGCTGGACCGCTGGCGCGCGGGCACCGACATCCTGCTCCCGCCGACCTGGTCCCAGTTGGACGCGCTGGGTCGCTTCGCCTCCACGGCGGAGATCTTCGCGGCCGAACCGGTCATCGACGCGATCATGCCGGAGTTCATCGATGCCGACGGCACCAAGATGCTGAGCTTCCCCGACAACGACCGCTACTTCGCCGACCTCCCCGAAGCAGGCAAGCTCAAGGGTTCCGCCCGTCGGTAGTAGCTCTTCGCGCACCTCGCACACGCCGAGCGGGAGCTACCAGCGCTGCGAAGGCGCCTGATCTCGGTGAGCGTCGCGGGGCTGCGGGGCGCACCCGACCGCTGCGGGGCCGCTGGGCTGTGCGGTGTACCCGACCGCTGCGGGGCAGCCGGGCTGTGTGGTGTACCCGACGTCTGCGAGGTACACGGAGATGCGGGGCGCGGCAGGGGCGGACGGTAGCGTGCGTGCCATGGCCGAATTCGTGACCTTGGAGCTGCCGGAAGGGGATGGCGCGCGGGGCGTCGCCGTTCTGCGGATCGCTCGTCCGCCGATGAACCTGCTCAACGTTCAGGTGGTGCGGGAGGTGGCCGAGGCCGCGGCGGCGGTGGCGGCGCATCCGCGGGTCGCGGCACTGGTGGTGTACGGGGACGAGCGGGTGTTCTCAGCGGGTGACGACGTGGCCGAGCTGGCCGCCCTGGACGCCGATCAGGCCGAGGCCATGGCCGCCGACGTGCAGTCCGCGTTGGGTTGCCTCGCCAAGGTTCCGCAGCCGACCGTCGCCGCGATCAGCGGGTACTGCCTCGGTGCCGGGCTGGAGCTGGCCCTCGGCGCCGACCGTCGCGTCATCGGTGACAACGTCAAGCTAGGCCTGCCGCAGATCCACGCGGGACTGATCCCGCTCGCGGGTATCCGGCGGCTCTCGCTGCTGATCGGGCCGGGCCCGGCCAAGGACCTCGTGTACACCGGGCGTTTCGTGGAGCCGGACGAGGCGCGCGCCGTCGGTCTGGTCGACGAGGTCGTCGCGCCCGACGACGTCTTCGCCGCCGCGCTGCGCTGGGCCGAACGCTTCACCGACGGCCCCGGCCGCGCGCTGGCCGCGGCCAAGGCGGTCTTCGAGGCGGGTCCGCACGGTCTCGACCGCGCCCGCGGCGAATGGGCCGGTCTGTTCGCCACCGAGGACCGCCGAATCGGCACGGAATCCTACGTCGCCGACGGTCCGGGTTCCGCGGTCTTCGTCGGTCGCTGAACGGGCGGCGTCGGCCCGGAATCGAGTCACCGCCGCCGCACCGAAGTTCGTCGCGAGGCATCCGTCGAGTTCGTCGCGACGTCGTGCCGAGGGTGCGGTGCGGCCAGCGTCGACTGTGCTCGGGGTCCGTGCCGAGCCCGTCGCGACGCATCCGTCGAGTTCGTCGCGACGTCGTGCCGAGGGTGCGGTGCGGCCAGCGTCGACTGTGCTCGGGGTCCGTGCCGAGCCCGTCGCGACGCATCCGTCGAGTTCGTCGCGACGTCGTGCCGAGGGTGCGGTGCGGCCAGCGTCGACTGTGCTCGGGGTCCGTGCCGAGCCCGTCGCGACGCATCCGTCGAGTTCGTCGCGACGTCGTGCCGAGGGTGCCGTGCGGCCAGCGTCGACTGTGCTCGGGGTCCGTGCCGAGCCCGTCGCGACGCATCCGTCGAGTCCGTCGCGACCTCGTGCCGAGGGTGCCGTGCCGCCCGCGTCGACTGCGCTCCGGGCCCGTCGCGATGCCTGTGCCGAGTGCGTCGTGGCACGCCCCGAACGGGGGTTGAAGGCGCCCGCCTGCACGAATGCCGATCGGTCTGAAACGGGTGTGCCAGGAGATTGCCCTGATAGGAACACGTTCTCATTCGGCCACCGGTCCGGTACCCCGCGAGAAGCACGGGCCGACAGCGGGCTTCATCTGGGGATTTATGTAGGCTAGGCGACCATGACGGTACGTCCCGACGACCCCGCGCCGAACCCGCATGCCACCGAGGCCGAGGTCGAAGCAGCGCTGAAGGATACGAAGCTCGCCCAGGTGCTCTACCACGACTGGGAAGCGGAGACCTACGACGACAAATGGTCCATCTCCTATGACGAGCGCTGCATCGAATACGCCCGCGGCCGCTTCGACGCCGCGGTGGGCCCCGCGCCGCTGCCCTACGAGAAGGCGCTCGAGCTCGGCTGCGGCACCGGGTTCTTCCTGCTGAACCTGATGCAGGGCGGCGTCGCCAAGTCCGGCTCGGTCACCGACCTCTCGCCGGGCATGGTGAAGGTGGCGCTCCGCAACGCGGAGAACCTGGGCCTGGACGTGGACGGCCGAGTCGCCGACGCCGAGACCATCCCCTACGACGACGACACCTTCGATCTGGTCGTCGGTCACGCTGTGCTGCACCACATCCCGGATGTGGAGCTGGCGCTGAAGGAGTGCCTGCGGGTGCTCAAGCCCGGCGGTCGCTTCGTCTTCGCCGGCGAGCCGACCACCGTTGGCAACTTCTACGCCCGCTGGCTCGGCCGCATCACCTGGAAGGCCACCACCTCGGTCACCAAGCTGCCCGCGCTGGCCGGCTGGCGTCGTCCGCAGGAGGAGCTGGACGAGTCCTCGCGCGCCGCGGCGCTGGAGGCGGTCGTCGACCTGCACACTTTCGATCCCCGCGACCTCGAGTCGATGGCTCGGTCCGCTGGCGCGGTCGAGGTCAAGGCGAGCACCGAGGAATTCGCCGCCGCGCTGTGGGGCTGGCCGGTGCGCACCTTCGAGGCGGCCGTGCCGGCCGAGAAGCTCGGCATGGGCTACCGGATGGCGATGTACCGCGCCTGGCTCGGACTGAGCTGGGTGGACGAGAACATCATGCGCCGCGTGGTGCCGCGCCAGTTCTTCTACAACGCCATGATCACCGGCGTGAAGCCGGGCGCGTCCGCCAAGTAGGTGGGCTACCGCTTCGGTCGCGCGGACATCGCCTTCCTCGCCTCCGCGACAGGGCGTGCCGCGCTGGCCGAGGTGGACCGGCTGGAACTGTCCCCCGCGACGCACCTGCGCGATTTGGCGCGGGTGCGTCGCGACAACGGGGAGCACGCCGCCGCCCTCGTGGAGACCGTGCGGCTGCGCCGAAAGGCCGCCGCCAAACTGCACGACGCGGGGGAGTGGCTCTTCACCGACGACGCGCTACAGCAGGCGACGCCGACCAGGGTCGCCCGGCACCGGGCGGCCCGGCTGGCCGGGCGGGCCGTGCACGACGTCACCTGCTCCATCGGCGCCGAACTCGCCGAGCTGGCCGAGGTGTGCCCGGCCGTCGTCGGTAGCGACCTGGACGAGGTGCGGCTGGCGATCGCCGCGCACAATCTCGGTTCGCGGTGGTCGCCGCTCTCCGGCCCCGGAAATGTGTTGCTGGCCAAGGCAGATGCCCTAGTGCCGAGCAGTACCGGCACGGTGATCATCGCCGATCCGGCACGCCGCTCGGACGGCCGCCGCACCCACGACCCGGCCAAGTTGCAACCTCCGCTGCCCGATCTGCTCGACGCCTACTCCGGTCGCGACATCGCCGTGAAGTGCGCGCCCGGACTGGATTTCGACCGGCTCGACTGGTCCGGTGAGATCGAGGTGGTCTCGCTGGACGGGGCGGTCCGTGAGGCGTGCCTGTGGTCGGCCGGCCTTGCCGAATCCGGCGTCACCCGCCGCGCCACCGTGCTGAGTTCGCGCGGCGCGCCGCAGGTCCTCACCGACGCGGAGCCGGACGAACTTCCCGACCGACCGCCCGGCGAGTGGATCATCGATCCCGACGGCGCGATCGTCCGCGCCGGGCTGGTCCGGCACTACGCGGCGAAACACGGCCTGTGGCAACTGGATCCGCACATCGCCTACCTCACCGGCGATGCCGTACCCTCGGGCCTCCGCGGCTTCCGCATCGAGGACCGGCTCGAGCTGCGCGAGAAGACGTTGCGCCAAGAGCTGGCCCGCCGCGACTGCGGGGCGCTGGAGATTCTGGTGCGCGGCGTGGACGTCGACCCGGACGCGCTGCGCAAACGGTTGAAACTCAAAGGCAGCGTTGCCTATACGCTCGTGATCACTCGAATCGGCCGCGCCGCCACGGTATTCGTCTGCACCGCGCACACCTAAGACTCCAGCTTCTTCACGATCCGCTGCACCGTCAACCAGGTGCGGGTGGTGATGTCCTTGCCGTAGGTCTTGTCCAGCCACGCCATGAAGTCGGGGGTCTTCGGCGTGCTGTTGTCGATGACGGTGAGAAAGGCGCGAGCCTCGGCGTCGTAACCGATGATCCGGGTCAGCTCGTCGCCGGTGTCGGGATGCTCCACGGTCGGGTTCTGGTCCTTGAAGAAGGTGACCGTGAGGTACGAGCCCCGTTCGTGGGTGAGCCCCTCGAACGGGTCGCGATCGAGCAGCTCGCGCAGGTCCTCGTAGCCGCGCACGATGGTCCCGCCCGGAATCCCGAGCTCCCGGTTCAGCGCCTCCTGGATCCGATCCTCCAGCGCCGCCGCGTCGGTATCGGCGCAGCGGAACACCACATTGCCGCTGGACAGGATCGTCGCCACCTTCTCGAACCCGAGTCCCTCGAACACCGCGCGCAACTTCTCGTTGCGCATGTTCGGGTTGGACGGCATGATCCCGCGCAGCAGCGCCGCGTACCTGTTCATGCCGACGACCGTACTCGAGCGGACCGACGACTTTCCGTCGAACGCGGCGAACTACGCCTGCTGGGTGACGCCGTTCTTCTTGCGCTCGATGTCCTCCAGCGCGGCGATGTATTTCGCCCGCTCCTCGGCGCCCGCCTCCCAGGTGGCCTTGCGGTTCTTGACCACCTTCGCCGGGGCGCCGACGGCGATGCTGTAGTCCGGGATCTCGCCCTTGACCACCGCGTGCGCACCGAGGACGCAGCCGCGGCCGACCCGGGTCTCGCGCAGCACGGTCACCTTGGCGGCGATCCACGTGTCGGGGCCGATCCGGACGGGGCTCTTCACGATGCCCTGGTCCTTGATGGGCAGCGTGATGTCGTCCATCTTGTGGTCGAAGTCGCAGATGTAGCACCAGTCGGCGACCAGCGTCGATTCGCCGATCTCGATGTCGAGGTAGGTGTTGACGACATTGTCCTTGCCGAACACCACCTTGTCGCCGATGCGCAGCGAGCCCTCGTGGCAGCGGATGGCGTTGCCGTCGCCGATGTGCACCCAGCGACCGATCTCCATCCGGCTCAGCTCGGGCGTCGCGTGGATCTCGACCCGGCGGCCGAGGAACACCATGCCGCGCAGCACGATGTGCGGGTTCGCCAGCTTGAACTTGAACAGCCGGTAGTAGCGGACCAGATACCAGGGCGTGTAGGCGCGGTTGGCGAGCACCCAGCGCAGCGACGCCACGGTCAGAAATCGCGCCTGCTGCGGATCCCGGCGGCGCGAACCCCGCCACCGCGAGCGCAACGGTGCGCCCCACATGCTCGTCACGAACCGTTCTCCCGTCGTGTTCCCGGGACCGGCGACCCGGGGGATGTCTTTGGCTACACAGCGTACTTTCGCGCTCTACCACCCCCGGCTCTACCCTCACGTTCACGCGGCGGAAGGTCCGCCATGCGAGATGTTCATCGAGAAGCAACCGGCGTCTCATGAGCCGACCACGTGCGCGCGAGTCTTACGAGCGCCGTTCGCGGCCCGTCTCGCGCTCGAGCGGCCGCTGCGCACGCGACACCGTCGCCAGCAGCGGCCGCTCGAGCGCGAGACACCAGGGGGCCGCGAACCCGCCGTGCCGCAGGCGCGGCAAATTGAACACCGGCTAGTCTTGCGAGCGCCCACCGACCAGAGGGGAGAACAGCAGGTGCGAACCGGTAGCGTGCGGGCTGTCGCCACACAGCCGCGATCCCGGGTGCGTGCGGTGGCCGCGCTTGCCGCCATGGGCGCGCTCGCGCTGACCGCCTGCGGCACTGACGTCGACGACATCACCGTCGGCTCCGGGAAAGGTTGGCCCGCCGCGCACCACGACGGTCGCAACAGCGGCGTCAGCCCCGTGACCGGCGCGCGCTCGCTGACGCTGAGCTGGTCAAGGCCGGCCGCCGGTCCCATCGAGCAGCCGGTCACCATCGGCGCCGAGGGCCAGCTGTTCCTGACGACCCGCACTCCCAACGGTTGCGCCATCCTGTCGTTGCAGATGCCGACCGGCCGCAAGCGTTTCTGTGATGTGCTCGGCCCCAACACGATTTCCTCGCCCACCGCGGTGGACGGCGCGAGCAACGTCTACGTCGGCGACGACGGCGCGGTGAACTCCTACAACTACCTGGGTCAGCCGCGCTGGCGCACACCCGTTGCGGGCGTTCCGGTTTCGGTGCAGTTCACCGGTGACAGCAGGTTGCTCACCATCACCCAGTCCGGCCAGGTGGACGTGCTCGACCGCCAGACCGGCCTGCGGACCGTGCCGACCGTCCAGCTGCTCGGCGAGCCCGACCTTTTGGAGCACCCCAACCTGACAAGGCCTGCCTCGGGCCAGGGACTCGACGACTGTGGCACCGGCGGCCCGCAGTGCCCGGTCGCGAACATCTCGGCGATCGAGAAGTCCACCGGTCGCTTCTACGTCACCGTGTGGCAGCCCGGTTCGCCGAACGCCGCGCTGGTCGCTCTGCGCTACGCCGACAACAAAATTCAGCAGGAGTGGCGCGCGGAGATACTGACCGAGGGCAGCGCCACCGGTCCCGCGCTGTCCGCGGACGGCGGCACCGTCTACGTCGGCGACAACACCAAGCGACTGATCGCCGTCGACACCGCCGACGGGCGCACCAAGTGGGTGCGGCCGCTGGGATTCACGCCGAGCGGCGGGATCTCGGTCTCCGCCGACGGTCTGATCATCCCCGCGGGCGACGAGGGTTACCTGCTCGCCTTGCGCGACACCGGTGAGACCGCTGAAACCGTCTGGGAGCGTAAGGATCTGGTGCTGCGTGGCGTGCCGGTGCAGACCGAGGGCGGCACCGGCTACACCGCCGCGGCGATCGGCGAGGGCCTGAGCCTGATCACGTTCGACACCGCCAGCGGCGCGACCATCGATGCCGATGTGCTGCCCGGCGCGCAGGGCAGCACCACCGGCACCTCGGTAAGCGCCGAGGGCGAGGTGGTGCTGGCCACCCGGATCGGCGAGGTCTTCGTCTTCAAGCCGGAGTAACCTCCGCCTTCGCTCCGGCCGTGCGCGGTCTGCGTCCGCAGCGCCGTCTGTGCGTACCTCCGCCTTCGCTCCGGCCGTGAGCGGTCTGCGTCCGGCAGCGCCGTCTGCACCTCCGCCCTCGCTGCGGCGGTGCGTGGCCTTCGGTCCGACGGCGTCCGGGCCGCCGCAACGGTCCGCTTCCGGCGACGCCGATCAGATCGGGTTGTTCGGATCCCGTTCCGGCAGTGGACGTTCCACGATGACCGGCCTGCCGAGCGGATTGCGCACCCGCCGTTTGGCTTCCGAGTACACCTGTGCGGTCTCCGCCGCGACGACGTCCCAGGCGAAGTCCGCGGTCAGGCGCTCGCGGGCGGCGTAGGCGCGGTCCTGTGCGGCGGCGGGATCGTCCAGCGTCGCGCGCACCGCCTCCACCAGACCGTCCACGTCGGCGGGTTCGAAGGAGGCGCCGGTAACGCCGTCGATGACTGCTTCGCCGAGCCCGCCCGCCGTGGAGGTGATCAGCGGGGTGCCAGCGGCGGCCGCTTCCAGCGCGACGATGCCGAACGGCTCGTAGCGGCTCGGCAGCACGATGGCGTCGGCGCCGTGCAGCCAGCCGAGCAGTTCCTGGTGGTCGAGCTGACCGGCGAAGGTAACCGCGCGCGCGACGCGGTGCACCCGAGCCCGTTCTCGCAGCCATTCGAACTGGGTGCCGACGCCCGCGACGGTCAGCGTGGTGCCCGGGTGGGCGCGGCGGATGCGGGGCAGCGCGGCGATGGCGTCCTGCACGCCCTTCTCGTATTCCAGCCTGCCGACGTACAGCAGCCGCGGCGGGCCGGAACGCGGTGCGCGGGGGCGGAAGGTCCACGCGCCCACGTCGATGCCGTTGCGGATGACGGTCATCGGGATGCGCTCGGGACCGTAGAGGCGCTGCACCTCGTCCTGCATCGAGGTCGAGCAGGTGATCAGCGCGTCGGATTCGTTGGCGAGCCACCATTCGACCGAGTGCACCTGCTTGTTGACCTTGCCGGCGACCCAGCCGCTGTGGCGGCCCGCCTCGGTGGCGTGAATGGTCGAGACCAGCGGCACGTCGTAGTACTCGGCGAGCGCGATGCCGGGATGGGCGACCAGCCAGTCGTGCGCGTGCACGACGTCGGGCGTCCAGCCGTCGCCGATGCCAGGCTTACCGAGCGCGACGCCCGCGCGCACCATCGCGTGGCCCATGGCCAGGGTCCAGGCCAGCATGTCCTCGCCGAAGTCGAAGCAGGGCGGATCCTCGGCGACCGCGACCACCAGGACGCCGTCCTCGATGAACGAATGCGTCGGGTGGGTGGCGGAATCGGTGCCGGACGGGCGGCGGGACAGGACGACCACTTCGTGGCCCGCCGCGGCGAGCTCGGTGGCGAGGTGATGCACGTGCCGACCCAACCCACCGACCACAACCGGCGGGTATTCCCACGACACCATCAAGATCTTCATGCATGTCCTTCATAGGCAGGGCCGTCCGCGGCCGGGCCTTGCGGGCCCCGGTCCAGGTTCCCGGTGGGGTCGGCACTGGGGAGCCGTCGCGCATCCAATCCGGGGAAGAATCCGTCGGCCGCGTACCATCCTGCCGCCAACTGCCGCGCTTTGGCGACTTGACCCGCGCCGACCGCCGCCGCGATCTCCCGCACGGCATGCGCGTGCTGGTGGGCCCGCTCCCGCGCGTAGCCCGCCGCTGAGTCCTTGCTGACCATGAACGCCCAGTCGCTGGACACCGTCAGGATCGCCTCGCGCAGCAACTGATCCGCGACCGGGTCGCGCAGCGCGGAGGTGGCTCCCGCGCGCATCTTGTCCAGGGTGTCCAGCGCCAGTCGCACGACCTCGTCGTTGAGTTCGACCAGATCCCGCACCTGATCACCGGCCCACACCCGCCAGTCCTTGCCGGACCCCCATGACGAATCGGTCAGCTGCACGGGCTCACCGACGAATCCGCGTTCGCGCGCGTCGGCCAGGGTGCCGACGGTGACGCCCGCCTCCGGCAGCGCGCGCAGCACCTGGGCCAGCCACTGCGGACCCTCGTGCCACCAGTGCCCGAACAGCTCGGTGTCGAAGGCGGCGACGACGAGCGCGGGACGGCCGATGCGTTCGGACTCGGCGACGAGTCGATCGCGCACGGTGCGCACGAAGTCGTCGACGTCGCGGACCACCGCCGCGGCCGCCAGCTCCGGGTCGTACGGGGCCTTGTCGGGCCCGGCGACCGTCTTGCCGGTGACGCGGGCGGGTTTGAGACCCGTCGCGTGGTCGTAGTGATGAAAATCACGGTACTGCGCCTGGCCGGGATAGCCGGACTTCGGCGACCAAACCCGGTAGCTCACCTGAAGATCGCGCCCGAACGCCACGACGTCGGTGTCGCGCACCGGGCGGCCGAGGCTGCTGTCGCCGCGCAGCGCGGGTCCGTCGACCATGAAATGCGTCACACCGGCGGCGGCGTAGCCGACCTCCATGCCCGGCGTGTATCCGCACTCCGGCGCCCAGATGCCGGTCGGGGTGTGGCCCCAGCGCTGGCGGGCGTCGGCCAGGCCCTCGCGCAGCTGGAACTCGCGCAGCCGCGGGTCGAGCAGCGGCTGGAACGGGTGCGCGAGCGGGCCGCCGAGCAGCTCGATCGTCTGCGCGTCGACGAGTTCGCGCCAGACCGGCGCGGCGCCGTGCCGCCAGCGCAGCTCGAACTCGGTCAGCGCCGCGGCGGCGAGCCGGTGCTCGTGCCTGCCCAGCGCGACATTGCCCGCCATGGCCGCCTCGTCGGCGCGCAGCTGCCAGTTGCCGAGCCAGTGGTGCATGCCCGCCAGGCAGTGCGGGTCGTCGAGCTGGGCCGCGAGCACCGGCGTGATGCCGAGGCTCAGCAGATGCGAACGACCTTCCGCCGCTAGGGTTCTCAGTACCTCGACGACCGGGAGGTAGGACGCGGCCCACGACTGGTAGAGCCATTCCTCGCCGACCGGCCAGCGGCCGTGGTTGGCCAGCCACGGCAGATGGGAGTGCAGGACCAGGGTGAACTGGCCGGGTACCGCGTTGTCGGTCAACGCTTCACCGCGATGGCCACGAGGTCGAGGCTGGCGTCGATGTCCTCGGTGATCAGGTCGAAGTCGTCGATGGTCACCGCGGCGACGTCGGCGGTCAGCTCGGCGGGCCACGGCTCGCCTGCGAGCGCCCGCTGGATCTGCGCGTCGATGAACGAGCCACCGTGCTTGGCGTCCAACGCTTTCAGCGTCGCGCCGTGGTGCACGCCGGTCATCAGCGCGACCTCGAAACCGGCCTCGACGAGCAGTTCGGTCAGCTCGTCCGCGTTCAACTCGCGGGTGTGGAACGGGTTGAGCGGGGTGTCGCGGCCGGGCGAGAAGGTGATCCGGTTGGGCGTGCTGATCAGCAGCTCGCCGCCGGGCCGCAGCACCCGAAGGCATTCCCGCAGGAACTGGCTCTGGTCCCAAAGGTGTTCGATGACTTGGAAATTCACCACGACATCGACCGAGGCGTCGTCGAGCGGCAGGGCGGCGAGGTTGCCCTGGATCATCTCCACGCGCGGGTAGCGCGCCCGTACGTGCGCGACCGCGCTCGCGTCGTAGTCGAGGCCGATCACCTTGGTGGCCACCCCGGCGATCATGTCGGCGCCGTAGCCTTCGCCGGAACCGGCCTCCAGCACGGTCTTTCCGGCGCACCGGTCGAGCAGCCGGGCGTAGACGATCTCGTGCCTGCGGAACCAGTAGTTCTCCTCGGCGATGCCGGGGACGGTGCGCTCGCCGGTCAGCGGCAATGGTTCGACGGCACCGGCGTTTTCCGCAGTTATGACCCTCGGGTCGCCCACTGCGGCAGGGATCACAGCCTCGCTCATCACACCGACGTTACTGGTAAGGGTCGCGCACGATATCGCCCGGACCGGTGTATTGAGAGAGAAGCCACTAAGTTACCCACGAGTAACTTAACGTAGGGTAGTGTCACGCCCTGAGCTACCTCAAAGGACGTACGGCCCAGCTCGTGCGACCACCAGATAACGCCCCCAGAACAGGAGGTCGACGAAGACCGATGCCGAACATCGTCGTACTCATCAAGCAGGTCCCTGACACCTGGTCCGAGCGCAAGCTGTCCGATGGTGACTACACCCTGGACCGTGAGGCTGCGGACGCCGTCCTCGACGAGATCAACGAGCGCGCCGTCGAAGAGGCGCTGCTGATCAAGGAAGCCCAGGGCGGTGAGGTCACCGTGCTGGCCGCCGGTCCGGACCGCGCCACCGAGGCCATCCGCAAGGCGCTCTCGATGGGCGCCGACAAGGCCATCCACATCAACGACCCGGCGATCCACGGCTCCGACGCCGTGCAGACCGCGTGGGTGCTGGCCAGCGCGCTCGGCCAGGTCGAGGGTGTCGAGCTGGTCATCGCGGGCAACGAGGCGACCGACGGCCGCGCCGGTGCGGTGCCCGCGATCATCGCGGAGTACCTGGGTCTGCCGCAGCTGACCCACCTGCGCAAGCTGACCGTCGACGGCGACAAGATCACCGGCGAGCGCGAGACCGACGAAGGCGTCTTCAAGCTGGAGGCCACCCTCCCCGCCATCGTCTCGGTGACCGAGAAGATCAACGAGCCGCGCTTCCCGTCCTTCAAGGGCATCATGGCGGCCAAGAAGAAGGAAGTTCAGGTCTTCACGCTGGCCGACCTGGGCGTCGACCCGTCGACCGTGGGTGTCGCCAACGCGGGCACCACCGTCACCGCGTCCACCCCGAAGCCCCCGCGCACCGCGGGCGAGAAGATCGCGGACGAGGGCGACGGCGGCACCAAGATCGCCCAGTACCTCATCGGTCAGAAGATCATCTGATCCGCCCGGCTGACGAGACTTCCTAGGAGAGAACACAAATGGCTGAAGTACTTGTGCTCGTCGAGCACGCCGACGGTGCGATCAAGAAGGTCAGCACCGAACTGCTCACCGCCGCCCGCACCCTGGGCACCCCGGCCGCCGTCGTGCTCGGCGCCGCGGGCACCGGCGAGAAGCTGGCCGACGCGCTGGCCGCCGCGGGCGCCGAGAAGATCTACATCGCCGAGTCCGACGATGTGGAGAACTTCCTGGTGACCCCGAAGGTCGACGTGCTCGCGGGTCTGGTCGAGTCGGTGTCCCCGGCCGCCGTGATCGTCGCCGCCTCCGCCGAGGGCAAGGAGGTGTCGGGTCGCCTCGCCGCCCGCATCGGCTCCGGCCTGCTGGTCGACGTCATCGGCGTCAACGAGGACGGCTCCGTCGTGCACTCCATCTTCGGTGGCGCCTTCACCGTCGACGCCAAGGCCACCGGCGACGTGCCGGTCATCTCGGTTCGCCCGGGTGCGGTCGAGGCCGTGGCGCAGGCCGGTGCCGGCGAAAAGGTGACCGTCGAGGTTCCCGCGCAGGAAGAGGGCGTCGTCAAGGTGACCTCGCGCGAGCCGGTCGTCGCTGGTGACCGTCCGGAGCTCACCGAGGCGAACATCGTCGTCTCCGGTGGTCGCGGTGTCGGCTCGGCCGACAACTTCGCGGTCGTCGAGGCGCTGGCCGACTCGCTCGGCGCGGCCGTCGGCGCCTCGCGCGCCGCCGTCGACTCGGGCTACTACCCTGGCCAGTTCCAGGTCGGTCAGACCGGTAAGACGGTCTCCCCGCAGCTGTACATCGCCCTCGGCATCTCCGGCGCCATCCAGCACCGCGCCGGCATGCAGACCTCGAAGACCATCATCGCGGTCAACAAGGACGAAGAGGCCCCGATCTTCGAGATCGCGGACTACGGCATCGTCGGCGACCTCTTCAACGTCGCCCCGCAGCTCACCGAGGCCGTGAAGGCTCACAAGGGCTGAAACCCCCTCGGCGAGTAGCTGTTACGAACGACCCCGGCTGGAAACAGCCGGGGTCGTTCGCGTTTCGCTGCGGTGTTGGTGCGGGCTCCGCGATGCGCTACCGTGTGCCGGTCCGGTTCGGCGGGTGCAGGGGGTGCACGGCAATCGATGACAATGGCGGTCTGCCGACCGCGTTCATGACTGAAATGCCCGACGACGGCGGGCTTCCGGTCAACGCCCGGCAGGAACAGTTCAGTCTCGCATTCGTGCGTATGATCGCCGCTGCCGCAGGGTGTTCGATCAAAAGCCACGAAACCGACTACGACGGTGTCGATATCACGATCGTGGCCTCGCGGGAGTATGAGAGATTCTATTGCCCTGAGTTCGAGCTGCAACTGAAGTGCACTACGCAACACAGCCGGCTCAAGGCAGATCATTTGGCTTGGCCTCTGGAAAAAGGTCCGTTCCTGAAACTGGTGAGCCCGAAGCGGTTCGTTCCTGCCCTGCTCGGCGTCCTGCTCATACCGGAGGAGCCTGACGAACTGCTCGATCTGTCCGAGGCTGGCTTGACCAGCTCGAGCCGCATGTATTGGGAGTACGCGGCGAAGCTGGGCGGTATAGCGGACGGCAAGTCCAGCACGACAGTCCACCTACCCAGAAGTAACCTGTTCGATGTAGCCGGGCTCCAAGAGATCATGCACAGAATCGGCGAAGGAGGTCAGTGGTGAAGGAGATTCCTGTCGGCGACCTTCGCGACATCGCGCTCGCCTTGTCGCCGCCAGCGGTATCGCAATACCTTGCCGCGCACGATTGGGAACTCGAGGCTCGCGTTCAGGATGTGAAAGAGATCTGGCGGCTGCCGGGCGAAGACGGTCCACTGGGTCGAATAATGTTGCCGCTCGCCACTGATTACGTGGACTTTCCCAGGCGCTTCCGAGAAACGATGCAAACACTCGCGACCATCTACGACTGGGACCCGGCGCAACTGGTCGAACGCATCGCCGCCGCACGTGCCGACCTGTTCTTCGTGCGACTCGACCAGGAAATGATCGACGGCACGATTCCCTTCCGGCAGGCGGAAACAACCTTGGAAGCTTTGTTCCGGATGATGAAGGCGGCCGCGACCACCGCGGACGATCCGACCCATTCGCACCGAGGTCGTCGATCGGCCACCGTGACGGAATTCCTCGAGGAGAATATTCGTCTGGGGCATACCAAACGGGGCAGCTTCGTGTTCACGGTCGTCTCCCGCCTCGGTGATGGGATGTCCACGGAGACAGATGGAAAGCCGCAGGTGTCATTCCCCCGGGCGGCGATGGCGACGCTCGCCAAGGGCTTGCAATCGACGCGCACGCTGGCGTTGCAGTGGGACGATCGCGCTCTGGAGCGCTCCGGCGAGTTGGGATTGAGTGCCAACTTGGTGGAGTCGGTCTGGGACCTCACTCAGTCGCCGGACTTACGGGCGTTGGACCTGTCGTTCGATTGGGCAGCGGGCGAGCCGGCGCCGACGCTGGAAAGTTCACGGATCGTCATCGATCGTGACGCGATGGCTGGATTGCCGCGGGTGCGTGAGCGCTTGGTTCGCAGTGAGGAACCGCCGCGGTACGAATCATTACTGGGTATCGTCCGAACGTTGAACCGTGACGACCTTGGGGACGGGGGCGAGGAGGCCACCAGCATTGTCCTGTCCACACACGTAGACGGACGCTCGCGGAAGGTCCATGTTCCGCTGGCCGGTACCGACTACGAATGGGCGATCGCCGCACACCAGTCCAAGAGGCCGCTCGTGGTTTCCGGGAATCTGTCGTTCGAACGGGGGGCTTGGCGTCTGACCGGCGATATCACTGTGGACCGCAGGCTTTCGGAGCGTTCCAGCTGACACCTCACCGCATTCGGTCAGCTGCTGTGCAACGTGGTGAGCAAGGTGGTGAGGATGGGGGAGCGGCGGGTGTCGTCGCGGAGGACGGCGCAGACGGGGATGCGGAGGCGGTGTTCGGCGAGTTGGAGGACGACGAGTCCTTCGGTGGGGCTCTGGGCGTAGAGGACGGTCCACGCTTCGGGGCGGTTGATCAGTTCCATGGTCGCGGTGTGGTCGGGCGGGATCGGCGGGCCGAAGGTGGGGCCGACGGGCAGGTCGGCGAAGGCGCTGCGAATGATGTTGTGCAGCAGCACCTGTTCCTGTTCGGGCGGCAGCAGCAGCGGGTAGGAACTGAGGTCGTTGAGGGTGACGGTGTCGCGGGTGGCCAGCGGATGATTGCTCGAGGTGGCGATCACGAGATCCTCGACCCAGAGCTGTTCCACCATCAGCCCCGGCTGGTCGACGCGCCCGCGGATCAGCGCGAGATCGCAGTCTCCGTCCGCGACGGCCGTGATGCGTTGGCGGAAGGGCTTGATCACGAACTCGATCTCCGCGTCCGGGTGCGCGGCGCGCGCGGCCGCGATGGCGGACAGCGAGCGGCTCGCGAAGGACATGTTGGCCGCCAGCCGGATTCGCGGCCCGGAGGCCCGAACCGCCGCGCGGATGGCGGATTCCAGGCTCAGCATCTGCTTAGCGAGGGGAAGTAGCCGGGTGGTCGCGTCGGTGGGGACGACGGCCCTGGTAGAGCGCTCGAACAGCGGCACGCCGAGGTCGCGTTCGAGCCGGGCGATCTGATGACTGATCGCCGACTGCGAGATGAAACATCGGGCCGCGGCCCTGCTGAAGCTCAGTTCTTCGCAGACCGCGACGAAGTACGCCAGCTGCCGAAGCTCCACGACTAGCTCCTACTCATGAGCAATCCAGATAAGAGTCATCTTCATTATGCGCCGTAACGGCTGAAATATCTGCGTTCCCGATGACGGTTGGTAATGAGAGAAGGAGGCTGTCATGGAACACGCAGATGTGGTCGTCGTCGGATCGGGATTCGGGGGGCTGGCCGCCGCCAAGCAACTCGCCAAGTCGGGAATCGACTTCGTACTCATTTCGAGCACGCCGGAGCACCTGTTCCAGCCGTTGCTCTACCAGGTCGCGACGGGTGTGCTGGCATCGCACGAGATCGCGCCGCCGATCAAGTCGGTGCTGCGCAGGCACAAGGAAGCCGATGTGCGCCTCGGCAAGGTCGTCGCCATCGATCCGGACCAGGCGATCATCACCTACGAGAACGATGGTGTGCCGCATCACATTCGGTACGGCTCGCTGATCGCGGCCACCGGCGCCTCGCAGTCCTATTTCGGCCGTGACGATTTCGCCGAGAAGACCTTCGCCCTCAAGACCATCGACGACGCGAAACTGCTTCGCGCCCAGATCGAACGCGTCTTCGCCGAGGCCGCGACCGCGGACCCCGAGACCAAGAACAGGCTGCTCAGCTTCGTGGTGGTCGGCGCGGGCGCGACCGGTGTCGAGGTGGCGGGCCAGCTGAAGGAGCTCGCGAAAAGGTACTACCACCAGGAGGTTTCGGTCACCCTGGTGGAGGGTGCAGGAGAGGTGTTGCCGCCCTTCGGTGGTGGGCTCTCGGAGTACGCGAAGAAGTCGTTGACCGGAAGCGGCGTCGAGGTGCTCGTCGACACGTTCGTCACCGACATCGAACCGGGCAAGGTCACCGTCAAGGACAAGGCGGGCGTGGAGCGCAAGATCGGCGCCGAGACCGTGGTCTGGTCGGCGGGTGTGCAGGCGGGCGGGTTCGCGAAGATCCTGGCCGAGGCCACCGGCGTCGAGACCGACCGCGCCGGACGGCTGCTGGTCAACCCCGACCTCACCGTCGCGGGCTACGCCGACATCTACGCCATCGGCGACATGACCTCGCTCAACGGCTACCCCGGCCAGTCGCCGGTGGCCATGCAGGAGGGCAGGCACGCCGCCGACATCATCCGCCGCAAGAAGCAGCCCGGCACCCCGTTCAAGTACTGGGACAAGGGCAGCATGGCGGTGATCAGCCGGTTCAGCGCGGTGGTGAAGCTCAACGAGAAGATCACCTTCCGCGGCGTGATCGCCTGGGTCATGTGGCTCGCGGTGCACCTGCTCTACCTGGTCGGCTTCCGCAACCGCTTCGCGGCGGTGGCCTCGTGGCTGGTCGCCTTCATCGGCAGCGGCCGCCCCGGTTTCGACGAGGTGGAATCGAGCCCGACGCAGGCCCGCGCACCGGAACGCGTCGCAGCCTGAGCGCACCCGAACCGATCGCACCGATGCGCGCGCATCGGTGCGATCGCCGTTTCCGGGCGCTGAAAGGTTGCGTAAGCAGGGGAAAGGCGACTCCACGACGCGTCGATGCTAACGCTGTGCGTCGGGTCGGTGAACCTTGGGTGTGACCGGCGTCTCGTTAACCTAGCCTGCATCGCCACGCAACTTCGAGGTTGCCCCGACGCAGTGTCGGACTGGCTTCATCACGGATATGACTATTTCGTCCGTGCTGACAGCCCCGGCTCCGACGGACTCGGGGGTGGAACGGTCGCGCTATTCGCTGGTCGTCTCGTCCGACGCCGAGCACAGGGAGGCGGCGCAGCGTCTGCGCTACGGCGTGTTCGCCAACGAGCCGGGCTTCCGCATCCCCGACAACGGCACCGGACTCGACGCCGACCGCTTCGACGAGCACTGCGACCACCTGCTGGTTCGCGACGACGTCACCGAGCAGTTCGTCGGCTGCTACCGGATGCTGCCGCCGGACAAGGTCGCCGCGGCGGGCGGGTACTACACGGCCACCGAATTCGACCTCGCCCAGCTCGATCCCGAGGGTCAGCGGATCGTCGAGATGGGCCGGGCGTGTGTGGTGCCCGACCACCGCAACGGCTCGGTGCTCACCCTCATGTGGGCGGGCATCCTGCACTACATCCAGCTCACCGGATACGAGTGGGTGATGGGCTGCGTGTCGGTGCCGATGCAGGACTCCCCTGCGGATCCGGCGGGCGTCAACGTGCGCGGCGTGCGGGACATGCTGCTCGGACGGCACGCCTCCGACCCGGAGCGACGGGTGCACCCGCACCGTCCGGTGGTCGTCGACGGCAAGACGCTCGACGAGCTCACCCCGCCCTCGCGGCCCAAGCTCCCGCCACTGCTGCGCGGCTACCTGCGCCTCGGCGCGGAGATCTGCGGCGAGCCCGCGCACGATCCCGATTTCGCGGTCGCCGACTTCGTCGCGCTGCTCGGCCTGGACACCATCAACACGCGATACCTGGACCGACTACAGGGCGCTGCCGCGGCCTTCGACGGGGGGCGGTGAGGACCGTGGTCTTCGAGGCGCCGCCCGCACAGGCCGTGCACGCGTGGATGCCGTCGAGCCCCTGCGGGCCCGGCTGCATCGAGCCGATCGGTGAGATCGGCACGGCGCGGGTGGTCGCCCGCGCGCTCGGCGTCGCCGGGCTGCTGCTGACCTATCCGATGTGCCACCTCGCGACACCCGCGGGACGGCGCGAAAACCTACAGCGCGAATACGCGCGGATGCTGCTGCGCTGTCTCGGGATGCGACTGCGCGTGGTGGACAAGCGGATTCCCACCGATCCGGTGCCCGCCGAGCGCGCTATCGCCTCCCGCGTCGGCGCCGAACGCGCCGCGTCCGCGGCCGCCACCGCCGACGTCCGCTACGCCGATCGCGGCACCGGCGTGCTCGTGGTGACCGGGCACATCGGCTGGACCGACGTCGTCGCGCTGGCCGCCGTGCAGCCGCTCGGATTCGTCGCGCGCGCCGATCTGATCGACTGGCCGCTGCTCGGCGGGTTGGCGAAGCTGATGCGCGTCATCCCGATCGAACGCGAGCGGCTGCGCCAGCTGCCCGGCATCGTCGCCCAGCTCGGCGAGCGCCTCGCCGCGGGCGAGCGCGTCGCCGTCTTCCCGGAGGGCACCACCTGGTGCGGCCGCGCCTACGGCACCATGCGGCCCGCCCTCTTCCAGGCCGCGATCGACACCGGCACTTTCGTGCAGCCCGTGCGCCTGCGCTACCTGGACGGGCACGGCGACCGCTGCACCGTCCCCGGCTTCGTCGGCGAGGACTCCTTCGGTGACTCGGCGATGCGCGTCTTGCGTTCCCGCGGCATGATCGCCGAGATCGTCCTCGAGCCGCCGGAGTACCCGGGCCTTGACCGCAAGGATCTGGCCCGCCGTTGCGAGCTGGCCGTGCGCGGCGACGAATTGTCCTGCCACGGAATGAACGACACCCGGTGGATCGAGGCCACCGCGACCCGGGTGGAGGACCCGGCGCCCGCCGAACCGACGGCGCCCGCGGTCACGCACAGCGGCGTGGACCGGCGCGGACTGCGCAGCCGCGCGGTCGCGGTCTTCCGCGGTCGGGGTCGTGCACCGGAGCACGCGCCGCGCACCGAGGCGGCATCCGACAGCGCCCGCGCCTAACGCGGTCGACCGCCGCTACGACCTCGGTGGGACTACCGAAAGGCGGCAAACGGCATGCGGATCGTCGGCGAAACATAGCGGCCCGGCTGCCCTGCTGCCAGAGTCGATCAGCGATTCCGGCAACCCAGCGCACACCTCGGCGGCGCTGCCGGAGCTGGCCACCCGCATCTCGGGCCGACCGTCGGTGTGGAGGGTCGGCGGCACGCTCGCCACCGTCGATCGAGCCAGCCCACGCGCCACACTCGATGACGATGAGCCGCCGACCCGGGGTAAGCCGTGTGTCAGTGTTCGTCCGGCACGGCGGCAAGCGCTGCTCGTGCCGCCTGCTCGAAGGGAGCCGTGTCGGCGCTGGCACGGCACAGCACTTGCGCGCCTTCGAGGAGCGCGATCAGCAACTGGGCCAGCTCGGCCGCCTTGTCCGAGCGCATTCCGGCACCCTCGAGAGCTGCGGTGAGCCGGGCGTTCCAGGAGGCGAAGACCGTTGCGGCGATATGGTGCAGCTCCTTGCCCTCGTCGCTGTTCGCAACCGTGATCGCCGCGATCGCACAACCGCAGCCGCGGGCGGCGTCCTCGACAACGGGCTGCGCGAATCCCAGGAATGCTTCGACCACCGCACGAGGGGTGGCGCCGGACAGGTTCGCGAGCCGGTCGGTCACTTCTTGCCCGTGCAGACGCGCGGCCTCGGCCACGAGTTCGGTTTTTCCCGCCGGAAAGTGGTGATATATCGCTCCGCGCGCGGCACCGCTGTGAGCAAGTACCTCGGTGAAGGACAGTGCCGCCATGCCATGCCTGCGCAGGCCGTCCACGGCGGCATCGATCATGCGGGCACGAGTGGGTTTGGTCATCGATTGGGGCTCCTCCACTTGACTAGTACGACCATCCTAGTAGATGATCCTCTCGCTAGTACGTACATACTAGTGGCCGTATCCGCCGTAGAGACAAGGACACATCTGCCGTGCCTTTCACCGTCATCGCCCCTCGTGGAGTACTCACCGAAACCGGTGAGACACAACTCCTGCCACAACTCGTCGAGGCCCTGATCGAGACCAGCGGGCTGACCGGCAACACCTTCTTCACTCCCGTGGTCGGTGCTCATCTGCACATCCTCGAGCCCGACCACGTCTACACCGGCGGGAAGAATCGCCCTGTCCTGCTGATCGAACTCAAATTGCCCGGCATCGGACTGCCCACCGTGTCCGACCGCGCGAGCTTCATCACCACGGTCACCGCGATCGCGGCCGAGCACACCGTGCCGGGCCACCCTCTCGACGACATCTGGGTCAACATCAGCTATGCCGCCGACGGCGGCTGGGGTATCGCAGGCGTCGCCTATACCAACGACGCCCTCGTCACCGCCATCACCTCCGCTGAAACCGCTTCGGCTTCCTGACCGATCCGCCCTTCGTGCCGTCTGCCGACCCTGGGGGCGGCACGAAGGGTTTCGACACGAAAGAAAGCTTGTGACAACAACTCTCGACGGACGGTCGGTCGCCTTTCTCGTCGCCAACGAAGGGGTGGAACAGGACGAACTCGTTCACCCGTGGAACGCCCTGCGCGCTTTGGGGGCCCATGTGGTCCTGATCGCACCCGAACTCGGATTCGTGCAGGCATTTCATCACCTCGACCGCGCCGATCGATTCACCGTGGATCTGCGCACCCTCGACGCCACCGCCGCCGCCTACGATGCTTTCGTCCTGCCCGGCGGTGTGGCCAATCCCGACATCCTGCGCCGCGACAAGGCAACTCATCGAATCCTGCGCGCCGCTGATCGTGCGGGATTGCCCATCGCCGCGATATGCCACGGCCCGTGGACACTCATCGACGCAGAACTGGTCGCCGGCCGTACGCTGGCCGCCTGGCCGAGCCTGGCTACCGACCTCGTCAACGCGGGCGCACGGTGGACACCCGACCGCGTCCATGTCGACGGCACGCTCATCACCGCCCAAGGACTCGACGACGTCGAGCAATTCACCCGGCGGCTGGTCGAGTCACTCACCCGCACGACCTCGCCGACATCGACGGAGCTCGCCCCTGAACCCTGAACGGCAGAACTCTGTTGGGTCGTGTTGTCCAGCGAAACGGATTCGGCGGCGTTGCGCCCGGCCGTGCCGTAGCCGATCAAAATGATGCGCGCGCTCAGCGGCGCTCTCCTGGTCACGTGGCGATAGGTGTTCCTACGCCGACCAGGCTTTCCGGCACTCGGCGCGCAACAGTAACAGCCGAGTCGGTGCCGAAGCTCGATCTCCAGCGGTCGTCGTGGCGTTGATTGCTTGGATGCGGCTTTCGCAGTAGTTTCCGGCGAGTTGTCCAACCAGGCACGTTTGGGCAGCATGCGACGATCGACCGCCACGCCCAAAGACAGGAACCGCACGTGACCGATGCCCTGGCGAGACGTAAGCGGTGGAATACCGTTGCCTCGAGGCTGACTCCCAATCCTCGCCACCCGGCGCGGCTGGTTGTCATGGGTTTCGGGGCCGCAACTATCGTCGGGACGCTGTTGCTGATGCTGCCGATCGCTGCGGAGTCGCGGGTGGCCACCGGCCCGGTGGACGCCCTGTTCACGGCGGTGTCGGCGGTATGCGTCACCGGCCTTGTGGTCGTCGACACCGAAAGTCATTGGTCGCTGTTCGGGGAGTTGGTCATCCTGGGCCTGATCCAGGTCGGTGGCCTGGGGATCATGACGCTGGCGTCGTTGTTCGGGCTGCTGGTGGCACGCCGGATGGGTTTGCGGATGCAGTTGATCGCGCAGTCGGAAACCAAAACCCTGCGACTGGGCGAGAGTCGCCGAGTGGTGATCGGCGTAATCCGGATGAGTCTGGCGGTCGAGCTCGTCACCGCGATCGCGTTGTCAGCGCGTTTTCTGGTCGGCTACGACCAAGGTGGTTGGCGCAGCGTCTATTTGGGAATTTTTCACGCGGTCTCGGCATACAACAATGCCGGCTTCGCGTTATATGCGGACAGCCTGATGGGTTATGCGAGCGACCCGTGGATCATCGTGCCCATCTCGATGGCATTCGTCATCGGTGGGCTCGGCTTCCCGGTGGTCTTCGAGGTCTCGAAATCGCTGCGCCGAGCGTGGTTTCGGCATTCTCCGGTGCGCAGGTTGTCACTGCACACCAGAATTACGCTGATTACGTACTCCGCGCTGGCAGCGGTGGGAGTGGTGGCGGTGGTCGCGCTCGAATGGACAAATCCGGGAACCCTGGGTCCGATGAATGTTGTGCACAAGCTGCTGGCGGGTGGTTTCCACGGTCTGTCACCGCGCACCGCGGGGTTCAACTCCGTCGATGTCGGTGCGATGAATTCCTCGACCCTGCTGATCAATGACACCTTGATGTTCATCGGAGGCGGAAGCGCGGGAACCGCGGGCGGGATCAAGGTCACGACCTTCGCGCTGTTGGCCTTCGTGATCATGGCCGAGGTGCGCGGTGAACCGACCGTCCATGTGATGGGACGCCGCTTGGCGGCGCCGGTGCAGCGGCAGGCTTTGACAGTCGCGTTGCTCAGTGTCGGTGCCGTGGTGACCGGGACGATCACCTTGCTGACCATCACCGGTATGGACTTGGACGCGGTCCTGTTCGAAGTGGTGTCGGCGTTCGGCACGGTCGGTCTGTCGACGGGGATCACCGCAGACATCCCCGATCTTGGGCTTATCGTTTTGATCGTGCTGATGTTCATCGGACGATTGGGTCCGATCACGCTGGCCACCGCCTTGGCTTTGCGTGATCGAGGCCGTCGTTACGAACTGCCAGAGGAGCGACCCATTGTCGGCTAGGAAATCACGCAGGCTCGGCACCCGAGTGGTGGTCATCGGGCTGGGTCGCTTCGGTAGCGCCTTGGCTCGTGAGCTGGTCACGCACGGTTCAGAGGTGCTGGCGATTGATTCGAATCCGCATCTGGTTCAGCAGTATTCCGACGAGTTCACCCATGTGGCGGTTGCCGACACCACCGATATGGAGGTCCTTCGGCAGCTTGGTGTGCCGGACTTCCCGCATGCAGTTGTCGGGATCGGGAGCAATATGGAGGCGAGCATTCTCACCACCTCGCTGCTCGCCGATTTCGAGATCCCGAGGATTTGGGCAAAGGCGACCAGTCGGCGCCACGGCCAGATTCTTGAACGTGTCGGTGCCCACCACGTCGTCCTTCCCGAACACGATATGGGCGAGCGGGTGGCTCACCTGGTGACTGGGCGAATGATCGATTACATCGAGTTCGACGCCGACTACGCCATGGCCAAGACTGCCGCGCCCACCTCGAGTATCGGCAAGACGCTCACGGCCAGTGGATTGCGCCAGCACTACGACATCACCGTCGTCGCCATCAAACACCGTGGTGCCGAATTCACCTACGCCACCGCCGATACGGTCGTCGCCGAGGGAGATGTGCTGATCGTGTCGGGACGCATCGAAGAGGTCGAGCGGTTCGCCGAGTTGACCTGAGGTCCGGACCAAGACGCCGGTCGGGCGCACGGGCTAGACCTGGGCGGACGACATGTCGATGGAATCGTGCCCGTGCCTTCGTCGTCCGGCCATCACGGCCGACCCGCTGGCGCTTCCGATGCGAGTCGACCGCGGCGACACCGGCCGATCGAGCCGCCACCTGTCAGCCCAAGGGCCATGCATGTGCGCCTTGACGCTGCAGGAGGCTGATCAACGCATCGCGTGGTGCGCGATTTCCGCTCAAATGATCAACCGACGGCACCGCGACATGGTGGGCGTTGGCGCGGCGCAGCTCGGCCGGCATGGCGAAGAACGCTCCGCCGTCTGGCCCGGTCTCATGGAACACGGCAGCGAGATCGAAACCGTGTTCGTGTGCGAACTGCTGGAAGCGTTCATCCGAAAAGCCGGGACGCTCATCTATGAGGTGCAGTCGAAGGTACCCATACAACAACGGATGCAGAGCACTAGACATCAGCAGAGGTCTCCTGGTGCCCCTCGATGGTGCCGCTCAATAGTTCCCGCGTGAGTCGAGCCGAATTTCCGCTTCGGTCTGGTGCGCGCAGGGCGGTACGGCGGCCGTGCGCGATCCGGCACGCAGAAACTCCCCACCGATGCCGGGTCGTGTCTGAGTTGTGTCGTTCCGGTCGTTGCGGTCCAGGACGCCGAAGCGGAGACGACCGCGAGGCGTCAGGCGGCCCATAGGATTGCTGGTGCTGCGTTGAAACGAGGACTGCCGTACTCCGAAACGGACTGCCGCACAGCAGTTTTGGCGTGTCGTCCGCGCGGCTCAGTGATGGTCGCGAGTTGCCCAGTCGGATGACCGTTCGGAGCGCCGGACTCGCCGTATCAGCGCCGATCAAGAGCTACATGTAGAATCATGTATTACATGTATTTCATTCAGAGATAGGGGCGAGTGGTGGCAACGGACGAGACAGCCTCATACGGCCCTGCAGGGCGCGGGTTCTACGGAGCGGTGACAGTCGGCGCGCGAGGCCAGATTGCGATTCCAGCCCAGGCACGTCGTGATCACGGCATTTCACCCGGTGACAAACTGTTGGTACTCGGCGATCCCGAGCAAGGGCTGGCACTGATGAAGCTCGAGGTGCTGCTGCGGAATCTCCAAGGTTCCTCCGAACTGCTCCAGCAGATCCTCGACCATTCGAGAAGCGACTCGACCGGCGATGAGGGCGGCAATGCGTGAGACCGCGCCTGGCACACGGCACTCGGCGCCCTGGCATCTCTGGGTCGTCGGCACCCTGTTCGTCCTGCTGAATCTCGGCGGCGTCTACGACTACGTCATGGCGCTCAGCGAGAACGCCGACTACTTCCGATCCCAGAACTACAACGGCGAACAGATCCAGTACTTCACCGACTATCCAGTCCTACCGGCCATCTTCTGGACCATCGGTGTCTGGGGCGGACTGCTCGCTGCGATCCTGCTGTTCCTGCGGACCCGGTGGGCGCTGCTGGCCGCCCTCGCCGGGCTGCTGGGCCAAGTGATCCTCGACATCCTCACCTTCGGTTTCCGCGACCGATGGCAGGTCCTTGGACCGCGCCTGGCTCTGTTCGATCTCGGGGTTCTCCTGCTGACAGCAGGGTTCGTCATCTACTGCCGGACGCTCGTGTCCAGAGGGATGATGGCGAGGCGCTGACGGAGTCCGCCCTGCTTCCACAACCATCACGCGTCACCGCCGTCACCTTCGCGTCGGCGCTTTCGAGCACGGTCACCCCGAGTGTGGCCAGCCGCTTGGCCACCGAGCGCCGACCCGAGGGTGCAGGTACGGCCAAGCACCGCACCACACACCAGGGTGACCCGGCGGCCCTGCTCCGCCAGCTCGGCAGCGACCTCGATGCCGGTCGGACCGGCACCGACCACCGTCACCGCGGCGTTGGCGGGCGCGGCGTCGAAGCCGACACAGGATGCCGCGAACGGCATCGTCCGGCAGCCCGTCGGCGACGAGCGGCTCGGCCGAAATCGTGGACGAGCCCGACTCGCGCTGCGGCCGCCTTCGTGGCCTTGGGCCGCTTCGGCCCCGAGTCCTTCACCGGCTGATGCTCATCGGTCAACTCAATCCCTCGCACCACAACGCGACATCAAAGCAGACCAACACCAGCCACAAAGCAGATCAGCCACAACAACTTTGAGCACGCACCCTAGGGCCGCGTAGGTTCGTTCGAAATACTGGATGGTCGGCGTTTCGGGGGCATTCGGTTCTGTGGCACTGGTTTTCGAGGTTGTCGGCGCGGATGTGTCGTCAGTGGTTGGTCAGGAACTTCAGGCGGCCGTCGGTTTGGCCCACGGTGAGCTCGATGATGTCGGCGGCGACGACGTCGGCGGCGACGAAGGGGTCTTCGGCGACGCGCTGCTGGAGGTCTTCGGCGGTGGTGTTGTGTGCGAGAACGGCCCCGCCCACACCGGGTTCGATGCTGCCGACCAGGAGAAACACGTCGTCGTCGAAACCGCGTTGGATCCATTGCTGGTGGCCGGCCATGTGCTGCGGGGCTGCGGCCTTGTTGCTGGAGAATTGGAGCTGGACTACGAACACTGTTGTCTCGCTTCTGTTTTCGTTAGCGTTGTTCGATGGTGGCGTCGAGCCATTCGTGCAGTCGCCCGACTTCGCGGCGGATGAACGCTTCGTCGCGGAAGGCGTTGGCCAGGGTGGCCACGCCTTGGCTGGCGGCGAGTACGTGCATGGCCAATTCGTCGGCGTCATCTCGATGCCCGAGGTGGGCGAATTGCGTGCCCAGCCAGTCCCGGAACAGTGTGAACAGGCCGCTGGCGGCGTCGAGGGCGCTGTGGTCGAGTTTGGCCAGCTCGGTGGTGAGGGTGCCGACGGGACAGCCGTGGTCTTGAATGTCGGCTCGGTTGACCAGCAGGATGTCGATGAACTTTCGAATCCGCGCGACGGGGTCCGGCGCCTCGGATTCCCACTGGGTCAGCATCTCCCGGGTGCGCGCGCGGCGGGCGGTAATGACGGCGTCGAGAAGGTCGTCTTTGGCCTTGAAGTGGTAGTAGAAGTTGCCGCGTGAGAGCCGCACGGCCTCGGCGATGGACGCGAACGAGGTGTGCTCGAATCCATGGTGGTAGAACAGTTCGTCCGCGGCGGCGACGATGTGTTCACGAGTTGCCTTGCCGCTCGACGTGTTACCGCGTGCGTCTGGTCGAGCGATTCGTGGATCAGGCACTGAGCGCCTCCTCGTACGGATGGAACGGATAGTCGATGTAGCCGGTGTCGCCGCCGGTGTAGAAGGTGTCCCGATCGGGTAGCGCTAGCGGCAGACCTTCGCGATAGCGGCGCACCAGGTCCGGATTGGCCACGAACGGCGTCCCGAAGGCGACCAGATCGGCGTGTCCGGCACGGATGGCGTGCTGGGCGCGTTCGAGGTCGTAGCCGTTGTTGGCGATGTAGGTTCCGGCGAACGCCGCGCGCAGCGCGTGATAATCGACGGTGCGTGCCGTAGTCGTCATGTCGCCCTCGAGGACGTGGAGGTAGGCCAGCCCCCGTGGATTCAGCTGGTCGGCAATGTATTCGAAGTGTCGCTGCGGGTCGGAGTCCGACATGGAATTAAAGCCGTTCTCCGGTGTCAATCGCACACCCACTCGCCTCGCCGGCCAGACGGTGCACACGGCGTCGAGGATCTCGTTCAGCAGCCGCATCCGGTTGCCTGCACTGCCTCCGTAGGAGTCGGTGCGGTGATTGGTCCCGTCTCGCAGAAACTGATCGATGAGATAGCCATTGCCCGCGTGCACCTCGATGCCGTCGAACCCGGCCCGCTTCGCCTGCTGCGCGGCGTCGCGGAACTGCGCCACAATCGCCGGAATTTCCTCGATATCCAGCGGCCAGGGCGTCACGAAGTCCTGCATCCCGGCGTAGGTCACCGCCTGCCCGTCCGGCCGCACCGGCGACGGGGCGACCGGCAGAGCCCCGCCGGGTTGCAGGCTTGGATGTGAGACGCGCCCACAGTGCTGCAACTGCGCGAACATGCGCCCCTGTCCGGCGTGAACCAGATCGGTCACCCGCCGCCAGCTCGCCGCCTGCGCATCGGTGTACACCCCAGGCGTGAACGGATAGCCCACACCTTGCGCTGACACCGGGACCGATTCCGACACAATCAATCCCGCGCTCGCCCGCTGCCCGTAGTGGACCACCATCGCAGATGGCACCACGCCGTCGGCATCGGCGCGGTTGCGCGTCATCGGTGCCATCACCATCCGATTCGCCAATGTCAGCTCACCCAAACGAAACGGGCCGAACAAATCAGCAGACACGCCATCCTCCGGAACTCAGCTCACACACACCATATAGGTCATGCGTCCTAGACGGTAGGCTAGGACACCCGACCTAGAGGGTCAAGGTGTGCAGCTCCACGGATGGCGACATGGCCCTTGGAACGTCCCCGGCGGAGCAGGGCCTACATCGGCGCGAAGATCGCCAAGCTCGACGCCGCCGAGATCGAGGCCAGCCGCCACGGCGAACCCGCCGACGCGAAAGCGGCTGCGGTGCCGACATTCGCGACCGCGATGGTACGCACGCGCGGTGGCGTCGAGGAGGCCGGCATCAAGACCGCCCAGGCAGTCGGCCTGACGGACGGTGAGAGCACCGAGGTCATTGCCAACGTCGCGCTCGATGTGTTCACCAACTACCTGAACAAGGCCGTCGACACCGACACCGACTGGCCGGTCGTACGCCACCATGAGCACTGACCTTGCGCGAAAGGCGATGAACCATCGCTGGTTTCGCGAAACTGACGGAATCCGCGCCACCATCGCCTACCACCGCCACTGGCTGACCGGACTGTTCCCCTCGATCCTGGGCGAGCGCTGCGATCGCGACCTCACCGCGGCACTGGTGCAACTCATCGACGGCGCCGTCAGCGCCGCCCACCTCGACCGCGACCGCGTCGCCGCCCGCCGCGCCCGCGCGACCGCCGACCTGCTCCTGGAAACCATCGAACTCGAAGCACCGCAAAGGAACTCGCGCAGATCCACACAGAATTGACCTGTCCGCTACCGAACATGAAGCCCTCGTTCACGCCGTCACGCCGTTGCGATTCGAGGCGCGCCGCACCGCCACCGATCGCGCTGACCGCAACCGGTCGCATGGGAGTGGAAGTACGGTCGCCGTCACGCAGCGGGCGGTAGGCATAGGCGGAAGGGATGCCCAGCCGGATCGAAGAGAACCCGGCACTGGCTGGGCGCAGGCTGATGATCGGCAAGTCGGCCACCAGTCCGATGGCCTGCAGTTGCGCCTCATCGAGGTCGGTAGCCACGAGGTCGAGATGAATTTGCTTGGGAATTCCCTCATCCGGCCAGGACAGTGCCCGGTGGTTTGGCACGCGAATCGCCGTGAGAATCAGATGCGAAAGCTTGACACTCACGAATTGCTCTGTGCGCGTTGCGATCACACCACCCAGCAACTCTGCCCAGAAGGACGCCGGGGTGGTCGGATCGTCGCAGCGCTGCTGTCAAGCGGCGAACATGGCTGCGACGGCCGACTCGTCGCCATCGATCTCGACCAGCCCGTAGCGGCGTGCATCGCTGAGGGTCAAAGCCCCGGCGGCGAGCCCGAGCACATAGGCGGGTTCGGCGCGGACGGTGGCGTCGAGATCGCGGCCGTCGGGCGCGCCGACCTCGAACCCGGCGCTGGTCGCCCGGAGCTGGAAGCGTGGGCCGCCGATCTCGAGGCCGATCGTCGCCGAGGGGCGAGCCTCGACCCGGGTGGCGAGCAGTGCGGGAACCGCGAGGGCGAGCCACTCCGGGCGGAAGGCGTCGCCGCCGGGGCCGGAGACCATCAACGGGGTGGACCAGCGGATCAGGCTCTCGATCGGCTCGCGCAATTCGGCACCCCACGGTGTGAGGGCGTATTCGACCACGCTGCCCTGCCCTGTCAGCCGCCGCTCGACCACGCCTGAAGTTTCCAAGTCACGGAGGCGATCGGCGAGCAGGTTGGTCGCGATACCGGGCAGACCCTCGAGTAGCTCCCGGTAGCGCGCTGGTGTGATGAGCAGCTGGCGGATGATGAGCAGATTCCACCGGTCGCCCACCACTTCGAGGGACCGGGCGAGCCCGCAGTACTGGCCGTAGCTCCGCATCATTTCCTTCGATCGCTTGAGAAATACAAGTGCGCTTGAGAAGATCAATCATATCTTGATGCCGAGCCGAAGAGGGGGCCGCCATGGCCGAGATCACCGAGAGTGTGCGACCCGGCTGGGTCGACGACAATCAGTTCCCGTTCCAGTGTCGCTTCGTCGAAATCGACGGGCACACAGTGCATTACGTCGATGAGGGTTCAGGTCCCACGCTTTTGTTCCTGCACGGCAACCCGACTTGGTCGTTTCTCTGGCGCGACGTGATCCGGGCGCTGCGTGACGACTTCCGCTGTATCGCACTGGACTATCCGGGTTTCGGGCTCTCGACTCCGAAACCCGGCTACCGCTACCTGCCCGAGGAACACGCCGACGTGGTCACCGGGTTCGTCGACGCGCTCGGCCTGCAAAGAGCCACCCTGGTGGGCCAGGATTGGGGTGGCCTGATCGGCCTGGCGGCCGCGCAGCGGCGACCGGGTGTGTTCGAGCGGCTGGTGCTCGCCAATACGTGGGCCTGGCCGGTCAACGGCGTCCTGCACTTCGAAGCCTTCGGCCACATCGTCGGCAACCCGGCAAGTCGCTTCCTGGTCCGACGGTTCAACCTGCTCGTCAACGCGTTCATCCCCACCGGCCATCGCAGGCGCAAGCCCACCGAGGCCGAGATGGACCACTACCGCCGGGCGTTGGACACCCCCGAACGGCGTCAAGCCTCGGCGGTGTTGCCCGGACGGGTCCTCGCCAGCCGCGACTTCTTCGCCGAGGTCGAGGCCGGCCTGCCCGAAATAGCCCAGCTCCCAACACTGATCGTGTGGGGCGATGCCGACATCGCCTTCCGTCCACAAGAACGCAAGCGACTGGAAGCAACCTTCGCCAATCACAAGACGGTCATCGTCGAAGGTGCCGGCACCTACGTGGAATCCGATGCACCCGAGGAGTTCGTCGCCGCGATCCGCGACTGGACGGCGACACCCGATGGAGTCACCACCTAACGCGCGCAATTGCCGCTGATCGAGCGGTCCGGACTGAGTACACCCTCCGGAAAGATGCTCTGAGCTGGGGTGCTGGCTGTCAGCAACCCCGCAGGGTTAGAACCTGCGACACGCGACCTGCGGTTTCTTGGTCGCGCAGGTCTACCTGCGAATCTGAACCATCACCTGACCTGGGCGAATGATGGTCCGGGAGCGCCTTCGGCAGGGCACACCGAACATGGGAACGGGGACGGCCTGCGGCTATCGAGTGGGCAGTGGTGATCCAAGCCGATTACGCGTTGAGCGGACATCCAGGCCAGGTGATCACGAATTCTGTTCTCGGCCACTGAGACCGACCCGCACAGCACCGCTGGGCATGCCACTGCGATCAGCCGGTTCGCGGTGTCGAACTCGGCGCGGTCGGGCGCAGGGCTGTTGTGCCGCGTGGTCGTCTCGAGGACCCAGGTCCGGTTCAACTTGGACCGGACCCGGTTTGCTCGTTTCAGGGGCCTCGACCTCGCCGTCCCTGCGCAGGTCGACGACGACGCGGGCATCAGCGCAGCCTTCGCCGAGAGGGCGTCGTTCCACCGGTAGGACTCACCCGAGGCCGTGGTCGCATCGGGTTCCGCGGTCACTCCGCGTTGAAACATCGGCGAGAGCGGCCTGTTGGAAAGCAGGGTCGCCGCGCCGGAACCGGTCGTGGCGAGCAATCGGTCGAAGACCTCGCGGGTGTCGGCTGGTTGCAGAGGGTAGGCCTCGGGGTCGGTGGAGACCTTCACCTGCACCCGGTCGACCTCGGCACCGTCGACGGAGATTGAGAAGTCGACGATGTCGTCACCCTTGCCTGTCGCGGTGGTGCGAGCGACAGGCTCGATCGACAACGCGACGCGGGCGGTGATCAGCGCCGAGGTTGTTTGGGGGTCGTGATCATGTGGCTTCTCCTATGGGGTGGTCCCGGCATCGTCATAGCGAGGTGCGCGACCGGTTCGGATTGCTCATGGCGATCAGGAAGCTGGGTCACGCGAAGGGCTCGATGCCGAAACGGCCCCAGGCGACGAAGACGGCCATGGCCAGGTAGAGCACCTCGGCAACGGCTGTCGCCCACAACCCGCGCCGGATCCGCACGACGATCGCCCCGGCGAAAAGCAGGGCAGTGCCGGTCGCGGCCACCGGCACCAGGATCGGCGCGATGCCGAGCACGGCGGGCAGGATCAGCCCCGCCGCACCCAGGAGATCTACGACCCCAAGCGCTTTCAGGGCTGTCGGGCTGAAATCCTCGGCCCATGAAGCGTATTCACCTGCGGCCAGAATCTTCTCTTTCGGGATCACCAGCTTGGCGCTGCTGGCCAGGAGCACGGCCGCCAGCACTCCGGCGATGATCCACAGAGCGACGTTCATGATTGACTACCTCCACATACTCGTGTCGGAACGGCTTCCTGCTTCTCTGACGGGTGACGGCGAGGAAACCAGACACATGAACGGAAACGAACTGCTCGCGAAGCACTTCGAAGAACATCGGAGCCATTTGCGGGCGGTGGCCTACCGGATGCTGGGGTCGCTCAGCGAGGCCGACGACGCCGTCCAGGTGACCTGGCTCAAGGCCGCCGGGGCCGACACCGGCGGCGTCGCGAACATGGCGGGTTGGCTGACGACCGTGGTGAGCCGGGTCTGCCTGGACATGCTCAGGTCCCGTGAGTCGCGTCGCGAGGACTTCCTCGACGAACACGGCGCAGCCCCCGGCGCGCGGCTTCGAACCGATCCCGAGGAGGAGGCCCTGCTGGCGGACTCCGTCGGCCTGGCGCTGCTCGTGGTGCTGGACAAGCTCGCGCCGACCGAACGTATCGCCTTCGTCCTGCACGACCTGTTCGCCGTGCCGTTCGCCGACATCGCCCCGATCCTCGACCGCAGCCCCGAGACGACGCAGCGGATCGCCAGCCGGGCGCGGCGTCGGGTGCGAGGTCGGTCCGGATCGGGCAGCGACGACCGGACGCGGCGATACCGCGCTGTAGAGGCGTTTCTGCGGGCCGCGCAGAACGGCGAATTCGAGGCGCTGCTGGCGATGCTCGACCCGGATGTGACCTACCGCCCGGACGAGGTCGCACGCCTGCTGGGAGCAGGGACCGACCTCGACGGAGGCCGAGTCCTCGCCGAAGCGTTCTGCGGAAGGGCGCAGCCGGCCCGCGCGATCATGCTCGACGGCGAGCCGGGCATGGTGCTTGCGCCACGCGGCACGCTGATGCTGGTCATGACCTTCCGATTCACCGGAGAGCGCATCGCCGAGATCGATGCGGTCGCCGACGACGACCGGTTGTCGAAAATGGAACTCACGGTGCCCTGGTCCGAGCTCGAACCTGCCCCGTGAGTGGTCACTGTCCGCAGCCGAAGTCGGCACGGTGGACAGGCCGCCCCCATCAGCGGTTGGACGAGACCACTCGATTCGGGTGAGCGTACGTTCGTGGGACAGGCCCAAGCCGCCGGATGAGCTTATCGACGGCGTCAGATTTCACCGATGCCAGCAGATCTCGGCCGCGCCATTCGACGTCGGAGTTCACCGATAACCGCCGTCAGGCTTCACCAGCGTAGCCATCGTGATCGATTACGGGTATCGGTGAGCTACGCCGGTTCGTGGACGGTGCTGGCGGCGGGGACGTGGTCGACGAGGGATTTCAGATCACGAAGCCGCGCATCGAACCCTTATGTGGCACACATCACGCCGTTGTCGTGTCACAAGAGCCGAGTAAGTGGCGTCTCGTGTCAGCCCAGGGAATTCGACGCTGGTTCGAGAAGGGACGCGATTGATGACGACGGAGCAGGGAATCGTTTCGCTCGCAGGGAAGGTGGCGGTCGTGACCGGGGCCGGGTCCGGCATCGGTGCGGCGACCGCAACCGCGCTCGCGGCGCTGGGAGCGCGGGTGTGCTGCGCCGGACACAACGTCGAGAATGTCGAGCGGACGGCCGCGGAGATCAGGGCCGCTGGTGGAGAAGCGTTCGGCCTGCGGGTCGATGTCGCATCCCCTGAGGACAACGATGAAATGGTCAGCGAGACCGTTGCCCGTTACGGCGCTGTGCACATCGCGCATCTCAATGCTGGAACCGGACATTGGGCCGGTGTTCTGGAATACCCACTAGAGGAGTGGGACAGGACAATGGCGGTGAACCTGCGCGGTGTCCTGCTCGGTCTGCAGGCCGCGGGCCGGGCGATGCGCGACGTCGGTGGCGGCTCAGTGGTGGTCACCGCGTCGGCGGCCGGGCTCACCGGCGGCCGGATGTCATCGGCGTACTCCGCGTCCAAGCACGGTGTGCTCGGTTTGGTCAAATCCGCTGCCCTGGAGCTGGGTCCGATCGGCATCCGAGTCAACGCCATCTGCCCGGGGTTTATCGCCAGTAACGACCTCATGCAGCAGATGGGGCAGGAACTCGACCTTGCCAGCCGATTTCCATTGCGCCGACCAGGGCGTCGTGAGGAGGTCGCCGACCTGGTCACGTTTCTGGCAAGTGATCGCGCGTCGTTCATCACCGGAAGTGTGTTCACCATCGATGGCGGCTGGCTGGCCGGCGGCATCGACCTCCGAGACGATTCCGTGGATCAAGCGACCAGCGACGCCCGGGTCACCGCCCTTGCCAACACGCACTCCCCGAACGGTGACGTCCGGAGCCCGGTGTAGATCGGTGGGTGCAGGTCCCGGTTTCGCTGGGTGATGCTATGCGGAGCGAGTTCCTAGGTCGAGCACGGCCGCCCAGGTGTGCAGGTCGTAATAGAAGCTGCGGAGACCGATGAGGATCACGTCCTGGCCGGTTCTGGGTTTGCCGTCCTCGCGGGTTTGATCGCCTCCCGCCACCGGGTGGAGGTGTCGGTGCTGATGCGCAAGTCGGCCTGGCCGGGGTTGATCTATTCGATCGGGCCCAGAAGTGGTGCGCGATCATGAGAATCAGATTCTTCAGGCTCGAATAGTCGGTGTCGGCGGTGCGCCGGCGGAAGTACTCCATCAGCTGGTCACGGACAGAGAGACGAGGCGCCGAGCGGGTCGCGGGAATACCGATTGGTGATCCACGTGTTGAGAATCCTGGGTAAATCGTAGAAAAATCGTAGAAAGCAGGGGTGGACCCGAAAAATGC
Source organism: Nocardia amikacinitolerans NBRC 108937 (assembly GCF_001612615.1). Lineage (GTDB taxonomy): Bacteria > Actinomycetota > Actinomycetes > Mycobacteriales > Mycobacteriaceae > Nocardia > Nocardia amikacinitolerans. The sequence continues at coordinate 193,376 of NZ_BDAU01000008.1, forward strand.
CCAGGTCAGCGGTGGTATAGGCTTTGTCGGTCATGAAGTCGGCTTTTTCGGGTCCGGTCACCGGTGCTGCGCCCCAGACGGTCTACCTCGATCACGCGGCGACCACACCGATGCTGCCCGCGGCGATCGAGGCGATGACGGCTGCCATGGCACGGCCGGGGAACGCCTCGTCGGTGCACGGATCGGGGCGGGCTGCGCGCCGGTTGCTGGAGGAGGCGCGGGAGTCGATCGCCGCGAATCTGGGCGCCCGGCCGTCCGAGGTGATCTTCACTTCTGGCGGAACCGAGAGCGACAATCTCGCTGTCAAGGGCATCTACTGGGCGCGCAGGGACGCCGAGCCGCGCCGCACCAGGATCATCGCCAGCTCGATCGAGCACCACGCGGTCATCGACACGGTGGAATGGCTCGAGCAGCACGAGGGCGCGCGGGCCACCTGGCTGCCGGTGGACGCCGACGGCGTGGTGTCGCCGCGCTCGCTGCGTGCGGCGCTGGCCGAGAACCCCGACGAGGTCGCCCTCGTCACCGTCATGTGGGCGAACAACGAGGTCGGCGCGATCCAGCCGATCGCCGAATTGGCGGCGGTGGCACAGGAATTCGGTGTGCCCATGCACAGCGACGCGATCCAGGCCGCGGCCCAGCTGCCCATCGATTTCGCCGCGAGTGGTCTGTCCGCGGCGAGCTTCGCGGGTCACAAGGTCGGCGGACCGCACGGTGCCGGCGTGCTGCTGCTCGGCAGGCAGGTCGGGTGCGTGCCGCTGCTGCACGGCGGCGGACATGAGCGCGATCTGCGCTCCGGCACCTCGGACACCGCGGCCGCGGTCGGCCTTGCCACCGCGCTCGACGCGACGGTCGCCGAATTGCCCACGCGCACGGCCGAGTTGGTCGCGCTGCGGGACGCGCTCATCGCGGGCGTGACGGCGGCGGTGCCGGAGGCCGTGCTGAACGGCCCGGTCGGCGCGCAGCGCTTGCCGGGCAACGCGCACTTCACGTTCCCCGGCTGCGAAGGCGATTCGCTGCTGATGCTGCTGGACGCCGCGGGGATCGAATGCTCGACCGGCTCCGCCTGCAACGCGGGCGTGGCCACGCCGAGCCACGTGCTGATCGCCATGGGCGTCGAACCATGGGTGGCGCGCGGCTCGCTGCGATTCTCCCTCGGGCACACGTCGACCCGCGCCGACGTGGACGCCCTCCTCGATGTCTTGCCCCAAGTGGTGGAGCGGGCCAGGGCCGCTGGTCTTGCCGGTGCGAAAGGTGGTGTGTGATGCGGGTACTCGCGGCGATGAGCGGTGGTGTCGACTCCGCCGTTGCGGCGGCGCGCGCCGTCGACGCCGGGCACGAGGTGGTCGGCGTGCACCTCGCGCTCTCGGCCACACCCGGCACGCTGCGCACCGGTTCGCGCGGCTGCTGCTCGAAGGAGGACGCGGGCGATGCCCGCCGCGCGGCGGACGTGCTCGGAATCCCCTTCTACGTCTGGGATTTCGCGGACCGCTTCAAGGAAGATGTGATCGACGACTTCGTCGCGGCCTACGCGGCGGGCGAGACGCCCAACCCGTGCCTGCGCTGCAACGAGAAGATCAAGTTCTCGGCGCTGGCCGACCGCGCGGTGGCGCTCGGCTTCGACGCCGTCGTCACCGGCCACTACGCCCGGCTCGAGGACGGCGTGCTGCGCCGCGCGGTGGACGCGGACAAGGACCAGTCCTACGTCCTCGCCGTGCTCACCGCCGAGCAGCTCTCGCGCGCCATGTTCCCGGTCGGTGACACCCCGAAGCCACAGATCAGGGCCGAGGCCGCCGAGCGTGGACTCGCCGTGGCGAACAAGCCCGACAGCCACGACATCTGCTTCATCCCCTCCGGCGACACCCGCGCCTTCCTCGGCGCGAAGATCGGCGTCCGGCCGGGCGCGGTCGTGGACGCCGACGGCCAGGTGCTCGCGAAGCACGAGGGCGTGCACGGCTTCACCATCGGCCAGCGCAAGGGCCTCGGACTCGCGGGACCCGCGGCCGACGGCAAGCCGCGCTACGTCACCGGCATCGATCCCGACTCCGGCACCGTGCGCGTCGGCTCGGCCGAGGACCTGCGGGTCTGGACGGTGCGCGCCGAGCGCGCGATCTGGACTTCCGGCACGACGCCGGAAGGGCCGATCGAGTGCGTCGCGCAGGTGCGCGCGCACGGCGGCACCGCGCCCGCGATCGCCGAGGCGGTCGGGGACGGCCTCGAGGTGCGGTTGCGCGAACCGCTGACCGGCGTCGCCCGCGGACAGGCCGTCGTGCTGTACCGGCCCGACGCCCAGGGCGACGAGGTGATCGGCAGCGGCACCATCAGCGACACCTCGCGCGAGCCGCACGCCGCCGACGACGCGGCGCGGGTCGAGGCGCGGTAGCGAAGCCGATCGCCCGTCCCGAGTGGCCACGTACCCGCCGCCGTGCCGAGGCGCGGTGGCGGAGCCGACCGTCGTCCCACCGACCGACGTACCCGCCGCACCGCGCAGCCCCGACAGCCATACGCCGTGATCGCCCCGGCTTCGGTGCGGGGTAATGTCACGATGCCGCGGCCGGGCGGGACAGGACGGATCTCGGCATCAGGCGTCGAGCCACCGGTGCACGCGGCGGCATCCATCACACATCGACATGGGTAGGACGTGGTGAGCGAAACCGGTACTGACGCTGCGGATTCCGTCGAACCCGGCGCGTCCGAGCCGCTGCCCGGCGGTATCGCGACGGCCGTCGGCTCCTGGCCGGGCGCCGATCCGCGCGAAGCGGCGAACACCGTGCTCGGCGAGCTGGCCGAGCTGACCCACCTGCCCGAGTTGCCGGGCCGCGGCCTCGGTGCCGACATGATCGGCCGCGTCTCGGCCCTGCTGGTGGACATGCGCTTCGACACGAGCACCCGTGGCTACCGGCTCGCCGCGCGTCCCGGCGCGGTCTCCCGCCGCGCCCGCGATCTGCTGCGCGCCGACCTGGACGCGCTCGAAGAGGCATGGGAGACATCGGGTTCGGCGGGCACCGGACGGGTCGTCAAGGTGCAGGCCGCCGGTCCGCTCACGCTGGCCGCCGAGGTCGAGCTGCCCGGCGGGCACCGCGCGCTCACCGATTCCGGTGCGCTGCGCGATCTTTCGGAGTCTTTGGCGGAGGGCCTCGCCGAGCACGTCGCCGAAGTGGGCAAACGGCTCGGCGCGCGGGTCGTGCTGCAACTCGACGAGCCGTCGCTGACCGACGTGCTGAACGGTTCGCTGCGCGGTGTCAGCGTGCTGGACACCGTGCGCGCGATGCCCGACCCGGAGGCGCTCGCGGTGCTCGACGCCGTCATCGAGGCGCAAGCCGCGCCGGTGCTGGTGCACAGCTGCGCCGAGCCGCCCGCGCTGGACTTTCTGCGTCGTAGCGCGGCCGCCGCGGTCGGCTTCGACGTCGCGACGATCCGCACCCGCGATCTCGACAGCATCGGCGAGACGCTCGACGCCGGGAAGCGGCTGGTGCTCGGATTGGTGCCGACCACCGACCCGGTGAGCAGAACCGCCGCGCAGGCGACCATGCCGCAGGCGCCGGTCACCTGGCGCGATATCGCGGAACCGGGCGTGCGTCTCGTCGACCGCCTCGGCTTCCCGCGCGCCGCGCTCGCCGACCGCGTGCTCGTCGCACCGGCGTGCGGGCTCGCGGGCGCGCCGATGTCCTGGGCCCGGCGCGCGCTGAAACTGGCGAACGAGGTGGCCCGCGCCTTCGCCGAGGACCCGGAGTCGCTGACCTTCTCCTGACCGGTCCCGGCCCGGCGACAGGGCGTCGACGTGCGGGAATGTGTCGGTGTCCTCGACTATCGTGCCTTTCGTGAGTGAGAGCGAGAGTGTGGCGGTTCCGGCGACGGCAGAGCAGCGGGTGGAGTGGCAGCGGCTCGCGGACGAGGTTCGCGAACACCAGTTCCGCTACTACGTGCGCGACGCGCCGATCATCTCCGACGGTGAGTTCGACGTGCTGCTGCGGCGGCTCGAAGCCATGGAAGAGGAGCATCCGGATCTGCGGACGCCCGATTCCCCGACCCAGCTGGTCGGCGGCGGCTTCGCGACCGACTTCACCGCGGTCGACCACCTGGAGCGGATGCTCTCGCTGGACAACGTGTTCAGCTACGACGAGCTGCGCGCCTGGGCCGCGCGGGTGGAGGCCGAGACCGGCCCGAACCTGCACTACTTGTGCGAGGTGAAGATCGACGGCGTCGCGCTCAACCTGGTCTACGAGAAGGGCAGGCTGGTGCGCGCCGCGACCCGCGGCGACGGTCGCACCGGTGAGGACGTCACGCTCAACGCGCGCACCATCGACGACGTTCCGGCCGTGCTGACCGCCACCGACGAGTTCCCCATCCCCGACCTGCTCGAGGTGCGCGGCGAGGTGTACATGCGGCTGGAGGACTTCGAGACCCTCAACGCGTCCATCGTCGCCGAGGGCAAGCCGCCCTACGCCAACCCGCGCAACACCGCGGCCGGTTCGCTGCGGCAGAAGGACCCGTCGGTCACCGCGCGCAGGCGGCTGCGGATGATCTGTCACGGCTTCGGCCGCATCGAGGGCTATACGCCGACCTCGCAACACGACGCCTACCTCGCGCTGGCGGCCTGGGGGCTGCCGGTCTCCGAGCACACCAGGCGGGTGCAGGGCATCGACGCGGTGATCGAGCGGGTGGCCTACTGGGGCGAGCACCGCCACGACATCGAGCACGAGATCGACGGCCAGGTCATCAAGATCGACGAGATGTCGTTGCAGCGTCGCCTCGGTTCCACCTCCCGCGCGCCGCGCTGGGCGATCGCCTACAAGTACCCGCCCGAGGAGGCCACGACCAAGCTGCGCGACATCCAGGTCAACGTGGGCCGCACCGGGCGCGTCACGCCGTTCGCGGTGATGGAGCCGGTGTCCGTCGCGGGCTCGACCGTCGCGATGGCGACGCTGCACAACGCCTCGGAGGTCAAGCGCAAGGGCGTGCTCATCGGCGACACCGTCACCATCCGCAAGGCGGGCGACGTGATTCCCGAGGTACTCGGCCCGGTGGTGGACGCGCGCACCGGCGAGGAACGCGAGTTCGTCATGCCGACGCGCTGTCCGGAGTGCGGCACCGAGCTGGCGCCCGAGAAGGAGGGCGACGCGGACATCCGCTGCCCGAACCAGCGTTCCTGCCCCGCGCAGCTGCGGGAGCGGGTGTATCACGTGGCCAGCCGCAACGCCTTCGACATCGAGGCGCTCGGCTACGAGGCCGCCATCGACCTGCTCAAGTCCGGCGCCATCGCCGACGAGGGCGATCTGTTCGACCTCGACGAGCCGCGCCTGCTCACCACCTCGCTGTTCGCCAACAAGAACGGCACCCTCTCGGCGAACGGCAAACGGCTGCTCGACAACCTCGACTCCGCCAAGGACCGTCCGCTGTGGCGGGTGCTGGTCGGCCTGTCGATCCGGCACGTCGGCCCGACCGCGGCCAGGGCGCTGGCCGCCGAGTTCGGCAGCATGGAGCGGATCGAGTCGGCCACCGCCGAGGAGCTCGGCGCCGCCGACGGCGTCGGCCCGACCATCGCCGCCGCGGCGGCCGAGTGGTTCACCGTCGACTGGCACCGCGCGATCGTCGACAAATGGCGGGCGGCCGGTGTGCGGATGGAAGACGAGCGCGACGAGTCGATCCAGCGCACGCTCGAGGGCCTGTCGATCGTCGTCACCGGTTCGCTGCAAGGCTTTTCGCGCGACGGCGCCAAAGAGGCCATCCTGATGCGCGGCGGCAAGGCGGCGGGCTCGGTCTCCAAGAAGACGGCGTTCGTCGTGATCGGCGAGTCGCCCGGTTCCAAGGCGGCCAAGGCCGAAGAGCTCGGTGTGCCGATTCTGGACGAGGACGGATTCCGATTGCTGTTGGCGGGTGGGCCGGAGGCGGTGAATCCGGCGGCGTCCGACGCCGAGGAGTAGAACCGGCGGCGGTGATTTGCCCGCGAGGGTGAACGGCACTTGACCTGAACCTTGCTTCAGGTATGACGATCGGTGGGGTAGGCGTACCTCCGCATTCGCTCCGGCCATGCGCGGCGTACCTCCGCATTCGCTGCGGCCGTGAGCGGTATGCGGACGAACCGAGTCCGACAGCGCCTACTAGGCAACTAGCAGGAGGCCGTCATGACCCACCGTCCCACCGCCCTCATCACCGGCGCTTCGGCCGGGCTCGGTCGCGCGCTGGCACGCGCGTTGGTCGAGCGCGGCTGGCGGGTGATCGGTACCGCCCGCCGTGGCGACCGGCTCGACGCGGTGCGCGCCGAGCTGGGCGCCGCGTTCGTCGCCGTCACCGGCGATGTCACCGATCCGGCGCACCGCGCGCGGCTGGCCGAAATCGCCGATGGCGCAGGACCTCTCGACCTCGTGGTGAACAACGCCAGCACGCTCGGGCCGAGCCCGATGCCCCGGCTGGCCGACTTCCCGCTCGACGAGCTCGAGGCCGTGTATCGCACGAACGTGGTAGCGCCGCTGGCCGTCCTGCAAGCGACGCTGCCCCTGCTCGGCCCCGACGGGGTGATCGTCGACATCAGTTCCGACGCCGCCGTGGAGCCGTACCCGGGGTGGGGTGGATACGGTCCGGCCAAGGCGGCGCTGGACCAGCTCACCGCGATCCTCGCTGCCGAGCATCCGGAGCTGGCCGTCTACTCCTTCGATCCGGGCGATATGCGCACCGAGATGCACCAGGCCGCGTTCCCCGGCGAGGACATCTCCGATCGGCCGGAGCCGGAGAGCGTGGTGCCCGCGCTGCTGCGGATGCTCGACGAACGTCCGAAGAGCGGCCGCTACACCGCGGCGGATTTCGCGGTGGCGCGATGAGTACCGGGGCGTCGAGCGCTAGCGAGGTGCGGGCGTGAGTGGCGGGGCGTCGCGCAGGTCCGCGAAAGACAGATCCTCGGGAAGCGCGGTGCCGTTCCTTGACGGGTCGCGGCATCGCTCGTTGTCGAAGCACGGGAATGTCAGGGCGGCAACGGAATCCGCCGGGTGGGCGCGATCCTTCGAGCTTCCGGATCGACACAACGCCGATTCGCCGCCGGAGGCGCGCGGGTTGGCGCGAGACGAAGTCCGGCTGTTGGTTGCCGGAGACCGGTTGACACACGCGCGGTTTCGGGAGCTGCCACGGTACCTACGGCCGGGCGATCTAGTGGTGGTGAACAATTCGGCGACGACCTCCGCGGCCGTCGACGCCACCCTCGTCGATCTGCCGATCACCCTGCACTTCGCCACCTGGTTGGACGACGGCGGTTGGGTGGTCGAGGCGCGCACCCGCGACCGCACGCCGCTGCCCGACCGCGAACTGCGCGGCGGCACCGTGTTCGAGCTGACGGGCGGAGCGCGCGCGACGCTGCGCGAGCCGTGGCTGCCGGCGGCGCGCAGGTTGTGGATCGCCGACGTCACCGTGGATCCGCGCGTTCTGATGAGTGAGCACGGACGGCCCATCACCTACTCCTACGTGCCGCGGCGATGGTCGCCGTCGTACTACACGACGGTGTTCGGACGGATTCCGGGCAGCGCGGAAATGCCCAGTGCCGCACGACCGTTCACGCAGGACGTGGTGCTGGACCTGGTGACCTCGGGCGTCTCCCTCGCGCCGATCACGTTGCACACCGGCGTTTCGTCACCGGAAGCCGGGGAGCCGCCGAGCCCTGAGCGTTTCGCGGTGCCCGCCGCGACGGCCCGGCTGGTGAACGACACCAAAAACGCGGGAGGGCGGGTCGTCGCGGTCGGCACCACGGTCACTCGGGCGCTGGAATCCGCCGCCGACGAGGACGGCCGGGTACGGCCCGCCGGCGGGTGGACCGAATTGGTCCTCGGCGCGAACCGTCCGGCGCGCGTGGTCGACGGCCTGATCACCGGCTGGCACGCCCCCGGCGCCTCCCACCTCGATCTGCTCGTCGCGGTCGCGGGGGAGACCACCGTGCGCCGCGCCTACGCCGAGGCGCTCGACACCGGATATCTATGGCACGAATTCGGCGACAGCGCACTGCTTTTCCGCGACGAAGGCCACGACTAGACGCACCTCCGCCTTCACTCCGGCCGGGCGCAGTCTTCGGAGGGACTTCGTCCGGCGGCGTTTATGTACCTTCGCGTCGGCCGTGCGCAGTCTTCGGCGGGACTTCGTCCGGCGGCGTTTATGTACCTTCGCGTCGGCCGTGCGCAGTCTTCGGCGGGACTCCGTCCGGCTGCGTCTAGGCGTACCTTCGCTCCGGCGCCCGTGCGCGGCTTATGGAGGGATCTCCGTCCGGGCTGTGCCTATCTGGCGTACCTCCGACCCCGGCCATGGGCGGTCCCACGGAGGGATCTCCGTCCGACTGCGCCCACTGGGCGGGAGGAGTCGGACTATGCGAAACCGTCGAACGCGAACCTCGCCCAGCGGCAGCGCGGGTCAGGCGGGGGTGACCGTGACGGTCGCGCTCTCCTGGCCCTCGATCTCGAAGCGCGCGCAGTGCCCGCCCGGCTCGAGTTCGACGTGGCGCCGGTTGACGCGGCGCGGGCCGGTGGTGTCCACGACGACCTTGGTGCCGCTCGTCGAGCACACCTTCGAGATCGCGGGGCGCGCGTTGTACGTCGCGGTGCCGCTCTGGCACAGGTTGGTGGCGTTGTTCAAGAACACCCGCGCGGTACCGTCCTGGCACGGCGCCTCGGCGATCGCCGTCTGCGGCACCGCGACCACCGCTCCCGCGGCGATCGCCCCGATCACCGCACCGCGAATCGCGAGCCGACGAAGCATCCGTGTCATCGCTGCACCTCATCCCTGGGAGACGTTCCGAAAAGCCATGCCCCCACAGGGCCTAGCGCCAGCATGCTAACCCTGATCGTCCCCGCTGTCCGCGCGTTCGTTGGTGCGGTCCCGGCACCGATGGCTAGTCCGGGTACAGCAGATCGTCCACAGCCAAGGCCGTATCGGCGTAGTGGACTGGGATGAGCTCGCCCGGGCGAAACTCTCGTTTGGTTTCGTAACCGCCCGGAGTCGGATCGGTGTGCTCGTAGATCGCGTCCCCGGTGACCACCCAATAGACCGGATATCCGGCGCTCCCGTACAGCTTGGCCTTGATGCGCAGGTCATGCATGACGGTCTCGTCGGAGACCTCGACGATCAGGGCGACGTCCTCGGGATCCCATATGAACAGCTTGGCGCCGACCTCGGCGATCGGCTGGGCATCTGCTCGCCGCGCCCAACAGTCGGGATCGGGCAGGGACTCACCGGTCGGTAACGTGGCCGTGGAGATCCTGAAACCGTCGCGTGGCAGCAGGCGCACTATCTGGCCCACTGTCTCACCGTGCCAGTTCCCGATGACCACCGGCCAGACCTCCCCCTCCACGAGTTCGACTCGGCGATCGAACGCGCCGGCGGCCCACGCGCGCAGAAATTCGTCGCGGGTCCATCGCTCGGCGTTCGAAGCCTCGGTCATAGCGACAGGCTACCTTGTCATCGCGGTCGCGGTCTCCGCGATCAGTGGTATTTCCACAGGTGGCAATGCCTTTCGTGGAGTTATCCACAGGCTGCTGGCGCGTATTGGCGCTGTCGTCCCCGAGGACGGCACGTCGGGTCACGATGCGGGTTGGTGTCGCCTCCCGGCGGGCGGGACGGAAGTATGGCGGCATGCTGCGGAGTTTTCAGGTGACGAACCACAGATCGCTGGCCGAACGGCAGGAGTTGCGGCTGACCAAGGGGAGCGGGCCGGTGGCGGTGCCGGTGACCGCGGTGCACGGGGGAACGGCGGCGGGGAAGACGAGCCTGATCGACGCGCTCGGGCACATGCGCGAGGCGGTGCTGCATTCGGTCACGGGGTGGGATCCGTACGCGGGTCCGGTTCGCGCGCCGCACTTGGGTTTTCCGGATCGGCCGTCGGAGTTCGTCGCGGGCTTCGTCGCGGAGGGCTGCCCGTTCACCTACGGCTTCCGGTTGGACAACGCCGAGGTGACCGCCGAATGGCTGTACAGCCATCCGCGCTCACGCAAGCGAATCGTGTTCGAGCGCAACGGCGAACAGATCAAGATCGGGCCCATGTTCGAGGCCGCACGCTACGGCATCGCCGCGCTGGTGCCATTGGTGCGCCCGAACGCGTTGCTGCTCAGCCTCGCCGGGCAGATGTACGCCGAGGCGCTGGTGCCCGCGTACCGCTGGTTCTCCTCGATGCTGGAGGTACAGCGCGGCGCCGCCGAGCCGAACGAGATCGCGCACCGGCTCGGCGGCCACATCTCCCGCTCCCCGGACAACGCGGCCCGGCTGCTGCTGTTGCTGCGCGCCGCGGAACTGGGCATCTCGGATCTGCTGATCGCCGAGAACGACCCGCTCTACGCCGACTACCTGCGCGAACTCGACGCCGACATCGAGGGCGCCGCCAAGCAGGTCGAGTTGTGCGCCACCTCGCCAGCGCACGCCGACCGACTACTACAGGACACCGGCCTCACACCGCTGCTGCTGGAACGCGAGCTGACCAACCTGCGCGCCGCCCGTGACGCGCTCTACACCCGCATGGTTGCCCGGCGCGGGGTCGGTCTGAGCCTCGTGCACGCGGGCATCGACGCCCCGTTCGACATCACCGACGAATCCGCCGCGACCCTCTCGCTGCTTCGCGTGCTGCCCACCATGCTCGACGCGCTCGACAACGGCAGGGTGCTCGCGGTCGACGACATCGGCGCGCAACTGCCCGCCGAACAGGCCGACCGGCTGATCCAGCTGTTCCAGAACCCGGAGACCAATGCCCATGGCGCCCAACTGGTTTTCACCACGGACAACCGCTCGCTGATCGATCGGGGCAACGGGCGATCGCAACGCACCCGCACGGCGGTCTGGCAGGTCCGCCGCACAGACCGTGGAACAAGCGAACTAGCCGCGCTCTGACCCCCGCGAACACCTACCGCCAACCCGTCCTCGCAGGTCGTTCGTACGCTTCGCAGGCCAAGCAACCTTGGCGAAGCGGGTGGACGGTCCGCGAGGACGGAGCTGGCGGGGACGCGCGGGGCGGAGGGTGTGCTCGTGTGGGCCATACGATGGGCTCATGCTGGAAATCGCGATGCTGCTGATCATGGTCACCCTGCTCGTGGCACTGCTGGTCTCCTACCGCCGGGGACGGCGCGGCTTCCAGCTGGCCGAACCGGAGTCCGGCACGCTGTACGTGACCGGTGTGAGCCCGCGCCCGGACGCCGAGGGCGAGCAGTACGTCACGATCACCGGCAATGTGACCGGCCCTTCGGTGCCGGGCACCGTGGTCTACGGCCGCTTCGCCTGGGACGTGAACCGGTGGCCCGCGATCGGCGACTACATCCCCGTGGTCTACCCCCCGGGGAAGCCCGAGCGGTGGCAGATCGCTCACCCGGGGAGCCGTCCGGGGCTGGGTTCCTGAACTGGTCAAATGTCAAGGTCGCTCTCGGCGGTGGCAGGATGCCGGTATGGGCGCGAGCGAGCTGATCATCCGGACGGCGACCCCGGAGGAATACGCCGCGGTCGGTGAGCTGACCGTCGACGTGTACGTGGGCGAGGGTTATGTCCATCCGGACAGTCCGTACGTCGCCGAGCTGGCAGGCACCGAGCGCAGGGCCGCCGCGGCGCAGGTCTTGGTCGCGGTGCACGACGACCGCGTGATCGGCTCGCTCACCGTCGCCCGCTACGGCACGCCCTACGCGGAGATCGCGCGCCCCGGCGAACTGGAGTTCCGCATGCTCGCGGTCGCCAAGCGGGCAAGGGGCCTCGGCGCGGGAACGGCGTTGGTGCGCACCGTGATCGAGATGGCGACCAAGGAGTCGTGCGAGGCGGTCGCGCTGACCACCATGTCCGCGATGGCCGACGCCCGCCGCATCTACGACCGTTTCGGTTTCGTCGCTGTGCCGGAACGGGATTGGACGACGCAGGCGGGGGAGCTGCTCACCGTCCTGCGCTTACCGCTGATTGCGCACTGACGCCGTTCGCGTACGCGGCAAGGGACGGGCCGGAGCTCGCCTCCGCCATGCCGGAAAGCGTCGCTGTGCCGGGAAACCCTCGGCGAGCTTCAGCCGAGCACGGTGGCGACGATGCCCGCCAGATACCCGAGCCGCGCCACCTCCGACGGCCGGAAGTCCGGCCCGCCCGGCCTGCCGAGCAGCAGCACCTTGCCGGTGTTGCCCAGCGGCGCCGCCGCCAGCTTGGTGTCCATGTCGCGCCAGATCTGCGGCACCCACTCGGCCTCCGGATCGAGCACCGCGGGCTTCTCCAGCGGCATCCACGGCGCCGAACCGGCCTGGGTCTGCGGCGCGCTCTGGCTGCCGACGAGCCGGTAGGCGCCGTGCGGACCGAGATCGATCACGGTGCTCCAGCCGACGCGCAGCACCCGGGGGACGCCGTCGACGAGCACTTGCAGCCGGTCGTCGCGGGCGCTGGCCACCTGGTCGATGAGCTCGAGCTCGCGGTGCGTGTCCAGCACGCCCGAATAGGGGCGGATCGAGTCCACGTGCACGTCGCCGATCGACTCCGCCGCGGTGATCAGCGTGTCGGGGAGTGCGTTGGGTGGAACTTCCACGACGAGATCGTCCACGGCGAAGCCTGCCCCTCGTTCCACCACATCCAGCGAGAGGATGTCGGCGCCGACGGAACCCAATGCGAGCGCGAGTGCGCCGAGGCTTCCCGGGCGATCCGGAAGTTGCACGCGGAGCAGGTAAGACACGCGCGTTCCTTTCCTCTGGCCGGCCGAGCCTGGTGGTCGGATACCCGGGTCTGGCAATACTTACACCCCTTGCGGCCCGTTATCGACTCGAAGCGCGGCCAGTGACGAACGCCACACGGCAATTTCGCGCCACTCCGGCGTGTCGCCCTAGATTCGGTGGTGTGTCGTCGGAGTTCTTGCTGTCGGAGGGGCGGTGAGTCGCTCGGCGTAGTGTCTATCTGTCCACCGCAGCCCCGGCAGCGACCGGGTGGGCGGAGCGATCCCGGTCGCGGACTAACATCTGCCGTGCACGATGTGAGCCGAGCGCCAGCGCGGTCGTCGTGCACGGCCACCCATGCACAACCATGCCGAAAGGGGTCCCGCGGTGCCCGCCATCTCCCGCGACGAGGTCGCACACCTCGCCCGGCTGTCCCGGCTCGCGCTGACCGACGCCGAACTGGATCAGTTCGCCGGTCAGCTGGATTCGATCCTGAGCCACGTGCGGACCATCTCCGAGGTCGCCGCCGCCGACGTCCCGGCTACGGCCTCGCCGAATCCGGCGACCAATGTGACGCGCCCCGACGAGCTCGTGCCCGGCCTGACGCCGCACGAGGCGCTGGCGGCCGCACCGGCGGTCGAGGAGCAGCGGTTCATGGTGCCGCAGATTCTGGGAGAGGGCGAATGAGTACAGCATCGCAGGGCGATTCCATGAGGGGCGGCGGCCGGGAGACGGGTGGGCCCGACCTGACCACCCTGAGTGCGGCCGAGCTGGCCGCGAAGATCCACGCCCGCGAGGTGTCCTCGGCCGAGGTCACCCAGGCGCATCTGGATCGGATCGCCGAGGTGGACGGCGAGCTCAACGCGTTCCTGCACGTCGCGGGCGAGCAGGCGCTCGCGGCGGCGAACGCGGTGGACGCGGCGCTGGCCGACGGCCAGGCGCCCGCCTCGCCGCTTGCCGGAGTTCCGTTGGCGCTCAAGGACGTGTTCACCACCACGGACATGCCGACCACCTGCGCCTCGAAGATCCTCGAGGGCTGGATGTCGCCGTACGACGCGACGCTGACCACCAAGCTGCGCGCGGCGGGCATCCCGATCCTCGGCAAGACCAACATGGACGAGTTCGCCATGGGCTCGTCCACCGAGAACTCCGCCTACGGCCCGACCCGCAACCCGTGGGACACCAGCCGAATCCCGGGCGGCTCCGGCGGCGGCTCGGCGGCCGCGCTGGCGTCGTACCAGGCGCCGCTGGCCATCGGCACCGACACCGGCGGCTCGATCCGGCAGCCCGCCGCGGTGACCGCGACCGTCGGCACCAAGCCCACCTACGGCACGGTCTCCCGTTTCGGCCTCGTCGCCTGCGCGTCCTCGCTGGACCAGGGCGGCCCCTGCGGCCGCACGGTGCTCGACACCGCGCTGCTGCACGAGGTGATCGCCGGGTACGACCCGCGCGACTCCACCTCCCGCGACGTGCCGGTGCCGCCGGTGGTGGCCGCCGCGCGCGCGGGCGCCGAGGGCGATCTGCGCGGCGTGAAGATCGGCGTGGTCAAGGAGCTGCACTCCGACAGCTACCAGCCGGGCGTGCTCGCCTCCTTCGACGCCGCGGTCGGCGTGCTGAAGGAGCTGGGCGCGGAGGTCGTCGAGGTGTCGTGCCCGCACTTCGAGTACGGCCTGCCGTCCTACTACCTGGTGATGCCGTCGGAGGTGTCGTCGAACCTGGCGCGCTTCGACGCCATGCGCTACGGCCTGCGCGTCGGCGACGACGGCACGCACAGCGCCGAACAGGTCATGGCGCTGACCCGCGCCGCGGGTTTCGGTCCGGAGGTCAAGCGCCGCATCATGATCGGCACCTACGCGCTCTCGGCGGGCTACTACGACGAGTACTACGGTCAGGCGCTCAAGGTCCGCACTCTGATCGCGCGCGATTTCGACGCCGCCTACGAGAAGGTCGACGTGCTCGTCTCGCCGACCAGCCCGTTCACCCCGTGGAAGCTGGGCGAGAAGGTCGACGACCCGCTGGCCATGTACCTGTCGGACCTGTGCACGCTGCCGACCAACCTGGCGGGCCACCCGGCCATGTCGGTGCCGTCCGGGCTGAGCAAGGACGACGGCATGCCGGTCGGCTTGCAGATCATGGCGCCCGCGCTGGCCGACGACCGCCTGTACCGGGTCGGCGCGGCCTATGAGGCCGCCCGCGGACCCGTCGCCTGACGGACCGGACAACGGCGAGCGGGCCGGGGCGCGATGCCCCGGCCCGCTCGCCGTTTCGGTGCGTGAGTTCTCAGCGCAGATCGGCGAGATTCACGGCCTGCGCCATCGCGCGGAAGCCCGCGTCGTTGGGGTGTAAGCGATCTCCGCTGTCGAAGGCCGGGTTCAACCGGCTCGGGTTCGCAGGATCGGCGAGCACGGCGGCGGTGTCGACGACCGCGTCGTATTCGCCGGAGGTGCGAATCCACTCGTTGACGGCCGTGCGCTTGGCCTCGCCTTCCGGCGTGTCGTACGGCGAACCGCCGAACGGCAGGATGGTCGCCCCGATGACGCGCAGTCCGGCGGCCCTGGCCCGGCCGATCAGCTCGCGGTGCGCGGCGATCAGCTGCTCCGCGGAGACCGGCGTCGGCGGCTCGCTCAGGTTGGCAGCGCCAGCGCTGAGACCGATGTCGTTCGCGCCCTCCAGGATGATCACCGTGCCGACGCCGGGCTGGTCGAGGACGTCGCGCTGGAAGCGGTGCAGCGCGCTCTCACCGAGCCAGTCGGAGTCGACGGTCACCCGGTTGCCGCCGATGCCCTGGTTCAGCACCGCGCGCGGGGTGCCCGCCGCGGCGAGGCGTTCGGCGAGTTCGTCGGGGAAGCGGTTGTCCGCGTCGGTGGTCGATCCGACGCCGTCGGTGATGGAGTCGCCGAAGGCCACGATGGCGGGCGGGTTCGGCAGGAGATCGGCCACCTCGACGCCCGCCAGGTAGTACCAGGTCGGGGTGGTCGCGGTGAACGCGGCGGCGGTCGGGTCGGCGCGGTGATCGCCCGCGGCGCGGTAGGTGGTGGCGATGGACTGCGCGTGCTGCGTCGCGGGGCCGGTCGGTTCGGCGAAGTACAGCGTGATGCTGATGGTGTCGAAGGCGTTGAGCGGCAAGGCGACCGGATCGGTGACGAGGTCGGCGCCCGGCGCGATGACGAATGCCGGCGACAGGCCGACGGTCAAGTGCGACAGGCTCTCCGGCTGGATGCCGCCCGCTCCCTCGGTGCGGGCGATGGTCGCGCCCGCGATCTTCAGCGGTGTCGCGCCGTAGCGGTTGGTCAGCCGGACACGTGTGGAGAGTCCGCCTTCGCTGACCCGAATCTCTTGGCGCAGTGTCTGATTCGCGAACCCTTCCAGCGCCCAGTTGGACACGAAGGCGCGGCTCGGTTGGTGCGGAGACGTCGCCCACGCCGCGGTCCACCCCGGCGGATCCGCTGGACGGGCCGCCGCGCCCGCGGCGGTGAACGGTAGCAGGATCAGCAGCAGCGCCAGCAGGGCGCGGAGGATGCGCACGACGGAATCCGTTCTCTCGTGGTCGAACTCGGCGAAGCGCCGAACAGGACGGCACAACCACGAAAGCCGCGCGACGATTCCCGGCGCGAAATCAGCCGGTGCGCAACATCTCGGCGCGGCGCTGAACGCCCGCGGTCATGCCCTCGAAACCGCGGCGCAGATTCGCGCCGAGCGCCGCGGCCACCACGGGGTGGAACCAGCCGCCGAGCTCGAAATGCGATTCGTAGCGTGTGCGTTCGGGACTCACCGCGGTGACGGTGTGCGAGCGCAGGCTGTGCAGCGCGCCGAGCGGCACCGGCTTCATCGAGTAGCTCAGCTCACGGCCCGGGGTGTGGCTGCGAATCCATTCGCGCTGCCGCCGCGGGGTGGAGCCGTAGACCTGCACGAGCATGTCGATCGGGTCGCCGGGCGTGAGCGTGCTCTCGCATTCGGTGACGAAGGGATTCCACTCGCCGTAGCGGGGGAGGTCCGTGATCACTTGCCACACCAGATCGGCCGGTGCGTCGATGTACACGGCCACGTCGATGACAAAGCCCATGCGAGCAAACTAGAACAAGTTCTACTGCCGCGTCAACGGAAACCCCAGCCGGGAACCCCGCGGTACCGGGGGCCTCGCAGACCTTCTCTACCCTTCGCAGAGGTTTTGTTTAAGCCCTGCGAGGCGTGCGAAGCCTCTGCGAGGTCACCGGTCTCGGGGTGGGGGTCAGCAGGAGCCGAGGGCTGTGCCCTGGTCGGTGCCGTAGCGGTGGCCGTGGCCAGGGGGCGCGTCGAGGGCGGCGAGCAGGTCCGCGGTGGTTTGCAGGAAGGTGACCACCGGAAGCCAGCGCGGAATCGGGGCATCGACTCGCACGCCGGTCAGGTCGGGCGCGCGCCACAGCAGGGCGGGCGACCAGTGCACGACCGGATCGGAGCTGTTGGCCAGCACGGTCGCGCCCGCGCGGTGCACGTCGCCCGCGGGCGGACCGGCCCAGAGCGCGGCGCAGGTGCGGCGGTCCTGCTCGGCGTCGTCGGCGAAGATCGCGCTGCCGCCGAGGGCGCCGAGGCTCTGGCCGTAGACGAACAGCCGGGGCGGTCGGTCCATGGCGCTCAGGCGACGCTCCACGGCGTCGAAGAGGGCGCGGGCGGCCCGCACCGCCTCGGCGCGGCCGAAGACGAACGTCACCCAGCTCGGCGCGTAGGAGTACTGGAGACCGACCACCGCGACGTCACCGCCGAAGCGTTCGGCGAACCCGGTCACCGCGTTGGCGTCGATCCAGCCGGAGCCCGTCGGCAGGGCGACGACGAGATTGGACCGGTACAGCCCGCCCGAGCGCTCCAGCTCCCGGATGGCCAGTGCCACACGGGAATCCAGATCCGGCGCGGAATCCACCCCGACGTACACCCGGACCGGTCCCTCGGGCGTTCCGCTGACGAACTTGCGGCCCTGAGCGCCGAGCGACGGCCAGCTGACCGCGGATCCGGCGCTGCCCGATCTGGTGTGCGAAACGGGTTGTGTCAGCGCGGGATCCATCGCGACGTTGGCCGCCGCGTACACCTGCTGCCGCCACCCCACCACCGCGGGCGCCAGCACGACGTAGCCCACCGCCGCTGTGACCAGGCCCAGCACGAGTCCGCGGAGCAAGCCGAGTTTGCGCAGCGCCCAGCCGAGCGCCTTGGTGATCCCGATGACGATGCCGGTGAGCAGTGCGGTGGCGAGCGCGCAGTGCAGCCAGTAGCCGGGGCCGATGGCCGGGGTTCCCATGGCGGCACGCAGATCGTTCTGCCAGTGCCCGGCGCGCCAAGCGGCGACCGTCACGGCCAGGGCCACCACCACCAACAGCGGTCGGCGGTAGCGAGCGAAGCGCCGATCGCCGTCGAAGTCCCACCGGCCGAACAAGAAACGCAATACGCCCGCGAACCCGAGTGCACAGCAGATCAGCAGTGCGGTGAGCACGGCTTGGGCACCGGGCGTGCGGGGTAGTAGACCCGGCGCGAGCGAGAGGAGTGTTCCCGCACCGACCGCCGCCGTCGTCCCGATGCGCGGTGCGGTCCGCGAGGCGGCGATGGCGGCCCAGCTCCGGTGGTCCGGGAGCGGTGTTTCCGGGTCCGTGCGAGGGCTTTCGGGGAATCGCCGCGTCGTCGTGGTCATGCCGAAACCTCTGCCGCGACGGCGTTGTACCGGATCGGCACCGACCCGGCCAACGTCGTCACGCTGCGGCTCGAAGTTCTCGGCGTGCCAGGACTTCGGGTCGCTGACGCATCGGTGATGCCGCTGGGCGCGGCATCCTCGGATCGACCGCCGGACGCTCGACGCAGCGCGCCGAGAAGGAGAGCGAGCAGCGTACCGAGCCCGAGCGCGCCGAGTCCGGCGAGACCAACCTGCCAGCCACTCCATCCGGTCGCCGCGCCGCCCGCGCCCAGCATCGTCTCGACGACGGGAGCGCCGTAGTGCTGGCGGCGCGAGTTCAGATCCACCACGGTGTCGGCGATATCGGCCATCGCGTAGCACCTGGCCCGACCCCACGGCTCGGTGCGTGCGTCGCACGCCTCCCGCATCCGGCGGTCCAGGGCCGCGTCCACGGCCTGGCGAGCCCACGGGCCGAGCGGTTCGCCGCGCCGATCCGCGTAGCGCAGCAGGTCGTAGCCGAGATCGTGTGCCTTGCATGCGGTTTCGAACTCGGTGGGCAGCGGGACGGGGGAGGAACAGTCGCCGCCGGGGTTGGTCAGCAGGCCGTGCACCGGGACCGGTCGATAACCGAGCACCGTGGCGAAGTCGTCGGGAAGCGCTGCGGCCGAGACGGTTTCGTTCGCGGTCAGCGCGGCGACCGCGGTGGCGGCCGCGACATTCTCGACGACGGGTGGTGCGACGGTGGCCGCCTGCGCGGCGGGGGCCATGGCGACGGTGGCCGACATCGTGGTCAGCGCCGCGGCCGTCAGCGCGGCGACCCGGCGCAGCCCGAGCGGTGCGGTCGGGTGACGGTCGGTGGCGGCGGTGGTCTCGGTCCTCATGGGCCTTGACGCTAGGAACGGCGCACACTCACCGACCTCCCGCCGAGGTGGGGTTTGCGCCGCCGTGCTGCCGGGGGATCGGGCGGGTCGGCTCACCCCGGAGTACGGGGTAGGAATTCACCCGTGGGTATGAGGCACGTGCCGGGCCCGGGTTTCTAGGGTCGTAGCCATGAAGGAGAAGACCCGTGACCTGGCGAAGCGGCTGGACGCGCGTGGCTGGTTCGACGTGTCCGTCGTGCTGACCTCGCTGATCCTCTACGCGGTCGCGTGGCCGACGCTGCACCTGACGCACGCCGTGTCGCCGGGGGCACAGCCGTTCATCGCCGCGTTCGCCGCGTTCCCGATCCTGCTCGTGCGGGTCAACCCGGCGCTGGGCTGGTCCATCTCCGCCGGCTCGGCGCTGCTCATCGCGCTGGCCATCCCGCATCAGCCGAACAACGATCTGCCGTTCCAGGT
Organism: Nocardia amikacinitolerans NBRC 108937; assembly: GCF_001612615.1. GTDB lineage: Bacteria > Actinomycetota > Actinomycetes > Mycobacteriales > Mycobacteriaceae > Nocardia > Nocardia amikacinitolerans. The sequence continues at coordinate 212,962 of NZ_BDAU01000008.1, forward strand.
GGTGCAGGTGATCGCGCTGATCGCGCTGCTGTTCGCCGTGGGATTGCGGGCGCCGGTGCAGATCGTCGCCGTCGCGTGGGGCGCGACCTCGTTGCTGTTCGGCACGACCATGCCGGGCGAGGGCGAGGCGTTCGCCAACGCGGCGTGGGGCTGGCCCATCGCGCTGGCGGCGGTGGTGCTGTTCGCCCTGCTGGTCCGGTGGCTGGTGCTTTCGCGCCGGGCACTGGTGCGCCAAGAGGAGGAGAACGAGCTCGAACGGGCCCGCCGCGCGATCCTCGAGGAGAAGGCGCGCATCGCCCGAGACCTGCACGACGTGGTGGCCCACCACATGTCCCTCGTGGTGGTGCAGGCGCAGACCGCGCCCTACCGGGTCGAGGGCGGACCCCGGCCGCCCGCGCCGAGTTCGAATCGATCGGCGCCACCGCGCGCGAGGCGCTCAACGAGATCCGCGGCATGCTCGGCGTCCTGCGCAGCGACGGCCAGCTGCCCGAACACGCGCCCCAGCCGAAGGCCGAGGACGTGCTCGCGCTGTTCGACGGCGCCCGGCGCGCAGGCGTCACGATCGACTGGACCATCGAGGGCGACCTGGGATCGGTGCCCGAGACCACCGGGCTCGCGTTGTACCGGATCGCGCAGGAATCGCTGTCGAACGCGTCACGGCACGCGCCGGGTGCGCCGGTGCGGGTGGAGATCGTCCGCGGGTTGGAGCTGCACCTGCGGGTGGTCAACGGTCCGGGGGCGACGCCCGCGCGGCCGGTCGGCAACGGCGGACACGGCATCGCGGGAATGCGGGCAAGGGCGTTGGCCGCGGGCGGCGAGGTGACGGCCGGTCCGAGCGACGACGGCGGGTTCGAGGTGAAGGCCCGGCTCCCGCTGGGCCCGGTGCTCGCGACGACTGCGGCGGTGCCGATCGCGACGCCGACAGTGCAATAAGGCGTACCTCCGCATGCGCTGCGGCCGTGCGCAGGCTTCGTACGGCAGCGTCTGTTGTGCGTACCTCCGCATCAGGTCTGGCCATGCTCGGGACTTGGTCCGGCGGCGTCCATCGAGGCATACCTCCGCGGTCGAACCGGTGCGGGGGGCGGCAATTAGGGTGGGCGCGTGGCAATAACGGTTTTGATCGCCGACGACCAGGCGATGGTGCGCCAGGGTTTCGGCGCGCTGCTCGCCGCCCAACCGGACATCAGCGTCGTCGGCGACGCCCCCGACGGCAAGGTCGCGGTGGCCGAGGCCAAGCGGCTGCGCCCGGATGTCGTGCTGATGGACGTGCGCATGCCCGAGATGAACGGGCTCGACGCGGCGCGCGCCATCCTCGCTGCGGGCTTCGACCCGCCGGTGCGGGTGCTGATGCTGACCACCTTCGACATCGACGACTACGTGTACGAGGCGCTGAGCCTCGGCGCCAGCGGGTTCCTGCTCAAGGACGCGCCCGCCGAGGAGTTGGTGCGCGCGGTGCGGGTGGTCGCCGAGGGGCAGGCGCTGCTCGCGCCGACCGTCACCCGCAGGCTCATCGCCGACGTCACCAGCCGCCGCGCCGCCGCCCGCGCCAAACCCGCGCCGCAACTGGCCGCCCTCACCCCACGGGAACGGGAAGTGCTGGAGCTGATCGCGAAGGGCATGTCCAACACTGAGATCGCCGAGGCGCTGTTCGTGGCCGAGCAGACCGTGAAAACCCACGTCTCCAAGGTCTTCTCGAAGCTGAACCTGCGCGACCGCGCGCAGGCCGTCGTGCTCGCCTACGAATCCGGGCTTGTCACGCCCGGCTGATCAGGCCGGGCACTTGCCGCCGCGCAGCTCGTCGACGTGGCGGCCGAGCAGCGCGGCCAAGCTGTCCAGCAGCGCGGTCGCGTCCGTGAAGGTTCCCGAATCCGCCTGTGCCGCAAGGGCGACCGCGACCAGGCCGGAGCGGGACGGCAGCAGACCGAATTGGCGCACCGTGTAGATGCCGGTCTCGTCGTCCGGGCCCCAGCCGCCCTTGAACTCGGCGCCCTCCAGCGTGCCGAGTCCCCAACCCTGGTCGGGGGTGATCTCACCCATCAGCCGGGTCACCGTCTCGGTCTGCGGCAGGCACGGCAGGCGCGAGGCGAAGCGGACCTGATCGGTCAGCGACCACTCGGTCGCGCCGAACGCCTTGTAGTCCAGCCGGGTACGCGGGCCCGCCACGCCGGTGACCGCGTCGCCCGCCTCGTCGAGCACCTGCTGCACGGCCTGCGCCGCCTCCAGCCCGTCTCCGAGCGAATTCCACAGCGCGTCGGCGGCGTCGTTGTCGGACCACGTGATGGCCGCCTCCGCGTCGTGCATGGCGCCCTCGGGGTCGTGGCGCAGCGCGGCGATGGCCAGCGGAACCTTGATCGTGGACCACGCGATGCCGGTGGTCCAGTCCCCGAAGACGGTGATCCGGTTGCCGCCGACCGGCATGATCGCCAGGCCGACCTGGCCGTGCAGGCCGGGCTGCAACTGGGTGAAATCGGCGGCGAGCGAATCAGGCAGGCTCACCGTGCGCCCCGCCTTCCAGGTACCCACTGTCTGCGCCGTCACCGTCGCCGCGGCGGGCCGCTCCGCCCGCTCGGGAATCAGACCGCACGAAACCATGGCCAGCATCGTCGCCGCGACGGCTCCGCGCAGCACCGGACGACACGCGGAAGCGATTCGAGCCGACTTCACCACCGTCAACCTCCCCACCGCCCCGCGCATGTCGCGGCCCTCGGCGGTGCCATCTACCCGTCCAACCCGTCCGGGTGATTCACCGGCCGAGAACCCACCACCGTGCTCGCTCGTGGGAAGTGACGCGATGATGATGTGCTGTACATAGTTTGCCGATCCCGGCGCGGAACGCGAAACCACGGAGATCTCGGCGATGTAGCTGCGCATTCGCTGCGGCCCGTGGCGGGCTTCCGGCGCACCGTGTCGATTACGCTTGCTGTCCTGGACCGGAAGGGGGTCGCCTTTGCTCACCAGCGGTGAGGTGTTCGCGGGATTCACCGTGGAACGGCTGCTCGGGCAGGGCGGTATGGGCTCGGTCTACCTGGCCCGCCATCCGAGGTTGTCCCGGCTCACCGCGCTCAAGCTGCTCAACCGCGATCTGTTCCTGGACAACGAGGTGCGGGCCCGCTTCGAGCGCGAGGCCGACCTGGCCGCGCAGCTGGATCACCCGAGCATCGTGGCGGTCTACGATCGCGGCTCCGAGGACGGTCAGCTGTGGATCTCCATGCAGTACGTCGACGGCGTCGACGCGGCCGCGGTGAACCCGATGACGTTGCCGCCCGAGCGGGCCGTGCAGATCGTCGAAGGGGTCGCGGACGCACTGGATTACGCGCACGGCATGGGTGTGCTGCACCGTGATGTCAAGCCCGCCAACATCATGCTGGCCAGGTCGAGCGGCGGCCAGGGGGAGCGGGTCTTCCTGACCGACTTCGGCATCGCGCGCCTGCGCGAGGACTCCACCCACCTGACCCAGACCGGCATGTTCACCGCCACCCTTGCCTACGCCTCGCCGGAACAGATGACCGGCGCGCCGCTGGGCAACCGCTCCGACCAGTACTCGCTGGCCTGCGCGCTGTATTGGTTGCTGGCCGGGGTCGGGCCGTTCGACTCCGCCAACCCCGCCGACATCATCAACGGCCACCTCCAGCTACCGCTGCCCTCGATCCGCCTGCGCCGACCGAACCTCAACCCCGCGCTGGACGCCGTGCTCGCCGCGGGCATGGCGAAACGCCCGGAACACCGCTACCGCTCCTGCACCGAGTTCGCCGCCGCCGCCCGCAAGGCGCTGACCGCGGTGGGCCCACCCCCGCTGCCCGTCCTCCCACCACCTACGTACGCGCCTCAGCCGTATCCCGCACCGCGCGGCTACCCCCAACCGGTGCCGCCCGCACCGGTACGACCGATGCCGCCGCAACCCGTTCCGCCGCAGCCGATTCCGATGCAGGCGCCACACGGGCTTACCCCGCCTCCGCCTGCCCCGCCTGCCCCGCCTGCGCCGCAGCACGTGGCCCAGCCTGCGGTGCCTCCGCCCGGGGCGGCCCCGTTGCCGTCGAATGCGCCGCACTCGGCAGTCCCGCCCGTCGCGCCGCCGTGGCAAGTGGTCTCGGTGCCCCCGAGCGCGTCGCAGTCGGCAGCTTCGTCCGGCGGGTCGCCGCAGCAGGCGGTCTCGGTGCCTCCGACTGCGTCGCAGTCGGCAGTCCCGCCCGCCGCACCGCAAGCGGTCTCGGTGCCCGCGAATGCGCCGCAGTCGGCAGCTTCGCCCGCCGCACCGCCGTGGCAAGTGGTCTCGGTGCCCCCGAGTGCGTCGCGGTCGGCAGCTTCGCCCGGCGGGTCGCCGCAGCAAGTGGTCCCGTTGCCTCC
>NZ_BDAU01000009.1 GCF_001612615.1 Nocardia amikacinitolerans NBRC 108937
GAGTGCGCCGCAGTCGGCAGTCCCGCCCGCCGCATCGCAAGCGGTCTCGGTGCCACCGAATGCGCCGCAGTCAGCAATTCCGCCCGTCGCGCCGCCGCCGCAAGCCGTCCCAGTGCCGCCGCGGGGCATGTCCCCATCCGGCGGTCCTCATCCGATGTCGCATCCTCCGGGGGTGCGGCATCCCGCCCCGAGCGCACCGGCTCCGTCGCAATCCGCGCCAACAACGCTGCCGCCTTACGCGTCTCCGTCCGGCGCTCCAGTGTCTCGGCAAGATGCCGCTGCGCCTGCGCCGTCGAACGTGCCTGGAGCTGCCCGACCGGACGCACCTCAGCACTTGGCTGGGCCGGTGCCGCCGCTGCCCGCCGAGGCCGGGTCCGAGGTGCCGCCAACTCCATCCGAAATGGTTGCGCCCCAGCTTCCTTCGTCATTCTCGGAGCCGCCCGCGCCCGCTGCGGGGCAGCAGGTCGAACCTCCAACCGCGTCTGCACATTCGGCTTCGGTTGGTCCAATCGTGAATCCCGAGACGGAAGCTGTTGCGGGCGAAGACTGTTCGGAAACAGCCGCGAAACCCACCGGAGTGTCGCCGTCGACAAGAGACAGCGGCACCGCGTCGCCGTCGATCAACGAACGAAACTCCGATGCGAAGAGTGCGGCCGTCGAAGAGGAACGGCCGCTACCGCCGCCTGGGCAGGGTGCTTCGGACCAGGGTGCAATCGCACCGGGGCCGGACGATACGCCGCCCGCGCCGGATTCATCTGGCGAGTCGTCGCGCGGTTCGAAAGATATTGCGGGCATGGCCGAGTCATCGCTCCGCGCAGCAGGTGCTCAGCCCGGCGCCGAGGCCGCATTGCTCCGGGATAGTGTGCCCAAGGCCGACGCTGGTGGTGCGGACGGAAGTTCGGTCCGCGAATCGGAAGTCGTTGCAGACGATGTGAAGTCGTCTGTCGTGCGAGGTGCCATGCCCGGCCCCGCGGGCACACCCTCGGGCCGGCGCGCGGAGGATGCTGAGCGGCAAGGCCAGGCAGCTGGGCCACCGCTCGCCGGTCCACCCCCGGTCGCGCCGCCGATGTCGGTCCCGGGCAACGGCCCGTCCGGTCCACCGCCCGGCTATCCGCCGCACGGCCCGAATCCTGGTGGACCTCAGCCGGTACCGCCGCGCCGCAGTCCCGCCGGACTGTTCGGTGCGCTGGCGCTGGGCCTGGTGGTGGTCGTCGCGTTGGCGGTCGGCGTTGTCGCCGTGGTGGCGTCGCGGTCGGATTCGGGAGACGGCAGCGCGGCCGCACCGGCGACCGTGCCGCCGAGAGCGGCATCCCCGGCTCCCGCACCGGATCCGCTGGCGGCGAGCAGGCGGGCGTTCCCGACGCTGCTGCCGCAGGAGACCGGCACCATCGGTGAGGGGTACGAGGACGCGACCTGCTATGCCGAAAAGCGGGGTGACCGTTTGAACATCGATGAGGAAGTGCTCACGTCGAGCCCGTGGATCCTCGCCTGGGAGTGTCGCCGCGATGTCGACAACCCGTTCGGCATGAGCTACACCGTCCTCGAATACCAGTCCGCGGCCGCGGCGCGGTCGGTGGTGGACGCGTTGCCGATCAATGCCGCGACGCCCGGGCGCAAGTCGGGTGTGCCGTTCACCCAACATCTTTGGATCCGAGCGGATCCGCCGGGCCCGGTGCCGTCGCACTACTACACGGCGAAACTCGTGGTGAGCTTCTCCGGCGAGACCGCCCACGCGAACTACCTCGTGTACGCGAGCCACCGAGGCCCCGCCCGCGCCGCGCGGGCTCCCGTGCCGCCCGGCGAAGACGAGCTCGCGGACTGGTGGACGACCGCGCCGTTGTGAGTCACCGCGCCGTTCTAGGTGACAGCGCCGCTGGTAAGTGACGGCGCCGTGGTCAATGACAGCGCCGCTGTGAAGGTCGCCCCGCCCACTCAGTCGACCGCCAGCGCCTCCACGATCGGCATCCGCGCCGCGCGCAACGCGGGCGGAATCGACCCGAGCAGCGCCAGCGTCAGTGCGGCGGCGCCGTAGCCAAGCAGCATCGGGCTCGGCTCGTAGACGATGTCGATGGTCATGGCGTGACCGATGGCGACGGCCGCCAGATACTGGATCGCCGCGCCGACGACGAGACCGATTGCGGCGCCGATGAATCCGATGCCCGCCGCTTCGGCGAGCACCGAACGCAGCAGGAACTTGCGGCTGGTGCCCATGGCGCGCAGCACGCCGAGTTCACGGCGGCGTTCGAGCACCGAGAGCATCAGGGTGTTCAGCAGCGCGATGGTCGCGACGAGCACCACGATCCACAAGATCGCCCTGCTCATCACCGAACCCTGCCGCATGCTCGACGAGATCGCGGTGACGGCGTCCTGCCCCGAGCTGACGTGGAACTGTTCCGGCACGGCGGCGCGGATGGCGGCCTGCACCGCCGCCGGGTCCGCACCGGGCGCCATCTGGACGGACAGAATGGTCTCGCCGGGGCGTTGGTACCACTGGCGCAGGTGCTCCAAGTCCATCATCACGATGCCCGAGATCGCCGACACGTACGGGATGACCTGCAGCACCTCCACCCGGTGCGGCCCGGTCGGCGTTTGCAGCGTCAGCTCCGCGCCCGCGTTCACATCGAGTGATCGGGCCACGTCGCGGGAGATCACCACGCCCTCGCCGGAGGTCATGCGCGGCAACAGACTTCGATCGACGGCATTCGACCGAATATCGCCCTGCGCGGTCGGATAGCCCTGCAGCATGACCCGCCCGGTTCCCAGGGTGGCGAAGGCCATCTGCGCCGGGCTGACCTGCTCGACACCCGCGACCTTCGCGACGATGTCCTTCAGCTCGTCGGGTAGCAGCGGCCCGGTCGGGAACTGCTCCATCGCGGTCGGACTGACGTAGACGTCGGCCGTGCCCAGATCCTCGAAGGTCGCGGTGGCCGAGTCGACCATATTCGCCGAGGCGCCGCCCATCGCCACGGTGGCGGAGACGCCGATCATCACCGTCATCGCCGTCGCCCACACCCGGCGCGGCGCGCGTTCCAGCGTGGTGGAGCCGAGCGCCCCTGGCGCGCCGAAGCGGCGGGCGATCGCGGCGGCGGTGCGCACGATCGGTTCGGTGGCCGCGAAACAGACGAGCAGCGTCGCCGTGAACGCCAGCGAGATGGAGGCGAGCGAGAGCCTGCCGAGATCGGCCCTTGCGACCAGGACGGCGCACACTGCGAGTCCGATACCGAATACTGCTGCGGACCAACGCAATAGGGGACGCGCCGTGTCGGCCTGTCCGACGCCGACCGGGGCAAGCGCCTCGATCGGCTGCACCTTGTAGACCTGCCGTGCGGCGAGTGTCGCGGCCGTGACGCTGGCCAGCACGCAGGCCGCCACCGCGGCCGGAACGGCGTAGCCGGGCACCATGTACTCGGTGCGCGCCTCCACCGACTGCACCATGGCGGCCGGTAGCCGGTCGATCGCGGTGCGGCCCATGAAGATTCCGAGGACCGCGCCGATCGCGCTGCCGAGCAGGCCGAGCAGCGCGGCCTCGGCGAGCAGGTCGCGCACCATTGGTCCGCGCTTGCCGCCGATCGCGCGCAGCAGCGACAGCGTCGGCCTGCGCTGGGCGACCGCCATGCTCATCGCGTTGTAGATCAGGAACGCCGAGACGATCAGCGCCGCGGCCGAGGACATCAGCGTCGAGTAGCGGACGATCTGGATCGCCCCGCCCGCCTGCGCGGTGCGCAGATCCGGATCGGCGACGACGGCGCGTCCGTCCACCGCCGCGGTCAGCGCGGCGCGTAGTTCGCCGAGATCGGCGCCGTCGTCGGCGATGATCTGCACCGAGTCCAGCTTGCCGACGCGGTCGGTCAAGAACTGCGCCAAACCCAGTGGCGCGGCGACGATGTGACCGCCGTTGAGCTTGTCCGAGGTCTCGGCGTCGAGCACGCCCGCCACGGTGACGGTGCCGATGCCGAGCGGAAACTCCTCGCCCTCGGCGTAACCCATCGCCGCGCCGACGAGAACGCCGCGCGGCGTGGTGATCAGCTTCGTCGTGTGCGCGCCCATCGGCCCCGCCAGCTCGCTGTCGAGCGCGGTGATGTTCGCCTCGGCGCCGAGCAGCAGCGCCCGATCCTCGCCCGAGCCCAACTGGGCGCGCAGCATCGGCACCGCCTGGTCGACGCCCGGCGTCGCGGTGATGCGCGGCAACAGTTGCTGATCGAAGCCCGCGTCGGTGATGCCGGTGATCTCCAGTGCCGCTTTGCCGCCGAGCGCCTTGGTGAGTCGATCCACCGACCCGGTGACGGAACCGGAGATGCTCAGCACCGCGACGAGCAGCGAGGCGGACACCGCCATCACGGTCATCGACATGACGGTCCGGCCGCGGTGTGCGAGCAGTTCGCCGAAGTTGAACAGCCGCAACCGATCCCACGCCGCCCGGATCATGCGCGCACCGAACCCTCGTCCAGCGCCGCGCCCTTGTCCGAGGCGGCGCTGCGGCGCTCGACCCGATCGTTGGAGCCGATCTTGCCGTCGCGCAACGTGATCACCCGGTCGCAGTACTCCACCGCGCCCATGTCGTGGGTCACCATGACCACGGAATTGCCGTTGCCCGCGATGTCACCGAGCAGTTCGAGGATCGACGCGCCGGTCTTGGAATCCAGATTGCCGGTCGGCTCGTCGGCGAGGATCAGCGGCGGATCCATGGTCAATGCCCTGGCCACCGCCACCCGCTGCATCTGGCCGCCGGACAGCTCGGCAGGGCGATGGTCGGCCCGGTTGCCGAGCCCGACCCGATCGAGCAGTTCCAGCGCCTTCGGCTTGGCCTTGCGTAACCCCGTGCCGTCCAACAACTTCGGGATCGCGACGTTCTCCCAGGCGGTCAGCGTGGGCAGCAGGTTGAAGAACTGGAAGACGAAACCGACGCGGTGGCGGCGGAATTCGGACTGCTGTTCCTCGTTCAGCGCGCCGATCTCCTCGCCCTGGAAGCGGATCGACCCCGCGTCCGGGCTGTCCAGCGCGCCGAGCAGATGCAGCAGCGTGCTCTTGCCGGAGCCGGACGGGCCGATGATGGAGGTGAATTCGCCCCCCTCGATACGCAGACTGACGCCGTCCAGCGCGCGGACGGTCTGTTCGCCGACCCGGTACTGCTTGACGATGTCCGACAGTTCCAGCATGGCCGGGTCCGACATAGTGCTTCCCCCAATCGCTTTCGTTTCTCAGGTGCTATCTCGCCAGCGCTTCGACGGCCAGGTGGCGGCGACGATACTGGCAATCGAGCACTGCGCGCAGCGCGGGCTGCTCCGCGGCGAGCTCGAGGTAGGCCTCTACGGCGGACTGTCCCTGCGTCAAGGCTTGCTCCATTTTGACGTCCAAATGCAGCTGCCACCGGTAATTCAAGGCGAGAAGTACTCCCTCCGGGCCGCCGAACAGCCGATCCAGCCCCGGTATCCCCGTGAACAGGTCGGGACTTTCCGGATCGACCGCGGCGCGGGCGAGCACGGTGTGCACGATTTCGGTCCGAGCGTGTTGTTCTTCCCAGGACATGTCATCGGCCTTTCGTGAGGCGTCCGCCGCACCGCCGGTCGGGCCGCGCGACGAGATTGCAGCCAACGCTACGGCCGGGACGGGCCGGTGTCGTCGTGCCGAGGACGCGAATCGATCTCCTACCGTGGTAGGAGGCGCGGACCGTTCCCGGAACGATGCGTCGGCCCAGGTCCGCCGACTAGCCTGACAAGATGGATGTGACGCAGGCCATCCCTCCGCCCGCGGGCGCCGGGAAGGCGGTTCCGTTCCGAGAGCGTGGGCGGGTGCGGGATCGGCTCGCCGCGTTCGCGCGCGATCCGATCGGCACCTTCCGGCGAAGTCTGACGGAGCTGCCGTTCGACTATCCGCCGAAGGTGATCGTCATCGCCGACATCGCCACCTTCGTCATCGGAGTCGCCGCCACCGTGCAGCGGCACGCCTACTTCCCGACCGCGGTGCCGCTGCTCGCCATGCTGTTGCTGTTCATCTCGGTCCCGGCGTTCTGCCTGTTCGGCGTGGTGCCGAACCCGGGCACGCTCGGGCTGTGCGGGATGGGCGCGGCGGCGCTGTTCCTGCTGCAACCGGTCGCGGCGGATTTCGCGCCGTTCGTTCTGGTCATAGTCGTCGGCGAGGTCGCGGCGATCGCGTCGGTGCGGGTCGGCGCCGCGGTGGCCGTAGGCGCGATCGCCGAGTTGGTGGCCTTCGACATCGCGGGCAACGTGTGGTGGAGCGCCGACACCGAGCGCTTCGACGGGTTGCCGATGTACGGCATGGGCATCGTGCTCGGCTTCATGTGCGGGCTGATGCTCCAGTACCAACGCCGGTTCCTCTACCGGGAACGGCACTACCAGGAAATGCGCGCGGCACAGGCGGCCGAGGAAGAACGGCGCAGGATCGCCCGCGAGGTGCACGACGTGATCGCGCACTCGCTGAGCATCACGCTGCTGCACCTCACCGCGGCGCGACACGCGCTGGAGACCGATCGAGACGTCGACGAGGCGGTGGAGGCCCTGGTCGACGCCGAACGACTCGGCCGCCAGGCGATGGCCGACATCCGGCGCACCGTCGGCCTGCTGGACAAACGCCCCTCCAGGCTGGCCCCGGAACCGAGCGTCCGCGATATCGAGGACCTGGTCGGCGATTTCGTGCGCGCCGGACTCGACGTGCGCTACCGGTGCACCGACGACCTGTCCCCGGTGACGGCGGCGGTGGGCCTCGCGCTCTACCGCATCGGTCAGGAGTCGCTGGCCAACGTGGTCAAGCACGCGCCGGGCGCGACGGCGACCGTCCTGCTCACGGTGGACGAGGCCGCGGCGGCGCTGACGGTGGTCAACACGCTGCCCGATGGACTGCCCGCGCAGCGCGGCCACGGCATGGGCCTGACCGGCATGTGGCAGCGCGCCGAACTGCTCGGTGGACGGCTGACCGCGGGACCCGCCGAGGACGGCTGGTCCGTGCGGGCCGAGTTCCCGCTCGTCGCGTCCAAGGCGTGGCTGCACTGTCCGCTGCCCGGTCTGTTCCTCGACGCCACGACCGCTGTGCGCGAGGGCGCGACACGGCGCGAGCAGTCGCCCTCCCTCGGCGCTCCGGCATGGCGCACCCTGCGGGAGGGCGCGTGACGGCCGCCGCCCCCGACACGGACGCCATCGCCGTCCTCGTCGTCGACGACCAGGAACTTGTGCGCGGCGGCCTGCGCCGGATCCTGCGCCGCCGCGACGGTTTCCTGGTGACCGAATGCGCCGACGGTGACGAGGTGCCCGCCGCGGTGGCCGCCGACAAGCCCGACGTGGTGCTGATGGATCTGCGCATGAAACGCGTCGACGGCATCGACGCCACCCGCCTGCTGCGCGCGACCGAGGGCGCGCCACCGGTGCTCGTACTCACCACGTTCGACGACGACCAGCTGCTGTCCGGCGCGCTGCGCGCGGGCGCCGCCGGTTTCATCCTCAAGGATTCGCCCGCCGAGGACCTGATCCGCGCGGTGCGGATGGTCGCCGCGGGCGGCGCGTGGCTGGACCCCTCGGTGACGGGTCGGGTCCTGTCGGCCTACCGAACCGTCCGTCCGGTATCCGCGCGAGCCGACAGCAGACTAGCGGATTTGACCGCGCGCGAGTACGAAGTGCTCGAACTCATCGGCCGCGGCCGCGCGAACGCGGAAATCGCCAGGCAGCTGGGCATCTCGGAAGTCACCGTGAAAAGCCATGTCGGACACATATTCGGCAAGCTGGACCTGCGAGATCGGGCCGCCGCGATCGTCTTTGCGTTTGACCACGGGGTGGTCTCACCCGGAGAATCCACTCTCTAACGGGCAACCCGGAGCAGTGGGTCGCCGCCCGGGATGTGGAGGTTGCACGGGGTGGACGGACCTGGATGGCGGGTCGGCAGTCGGTTCGGGCCGTACGAGTTGCGCTCGCTGCTGGGCAAAGGGGGAATGGGCGAGGTCTACGAGGCCTATGACACGGTGAAGGACCGAGTCGTCGCGGTCAAGCTGCTGTCCGAGGAACTCGCCAAAGACCCGGTGTACCAGGTGCGTTTCCGCCGGGAATCGCAGGCTGCCGCCCGGCTCGCCGAGCCGCACGTCATCCCGATTCACGACTGGGGCGTGATCGACGGCGTCCTGTTCATCGACATGCGGCTGGTCAACGGCGTCGACCTGCGCACCATCCTGCGCGGGCAGGGGCCGATGAGCCAGGAACGCGCCGTCTTCCTCATCGAACAGATCGCCGCCGCGCTGGACGCCGCGCACGCGGACGGTCTGGTGCACCGCGACGTCAAGCCCGCCAACATCCTGGTCACCGACGCCGATTTCGCCTATCTGGTCGATTTCGGCATCGCCCACACCGAGGGCGACTCGGCCGTGACCCAGGTGGGCATGGCGGTCGGTTCCTACATCTACATGGCGCCGGAGCGTTTCGACGTCGGACCGGTGACCGGACGCGCCGACATCTACTCGCTGGCCTGTGTGCTGCACGAATGCCTCACCGGGGCAACGCCCTTCCCGGCGGCGAGCATGAGTGTGCTGATCAAGTCCCATCTTTCCGATCCGCCGCCGCGCCCGAGCGCCGAGCGCCCCGGCATCGCGCCCGCCCTCGACGACGTCATCGCCCGCGGCATGGCGAAGGACCCCGCCGACCGTTTCGCGACCGCGACCGAGTTGGCCCGCGCGGCCCGCGCCGTGGTCGGCTCGGCGTCGCCCGCCGCGACCGCGCCCACGTTCGTCGTGCGCGCGCCCGATCCCGCGAGGTTCGGGAAGTCGGATCCCACCGTGCGCGGGGCGGTTCCGCCGGAATCCACCGGGGAGCTATCGGTTCCGGCCGTCATCCACCCCACGGCGCCGACCGAGATCCGTCCCGCGGATTTCCAGTTCACCCCGCTCCCGCCGCAGCAGCCGCAGGCTCCGTCGGCTACCGGACCGTTGCCGCAGGTGCGGCCGTTTCCCGACGCGCATCTCTACCCGGAGTCCCAGCGCTACGCCGAGCCGCGATTCGGCGAGAGCCAGTACGCCGAAACCCAGTTCAACCAGCCGCAATACGCGGAACAGCGATATCCAGCGCCGGAGACCCAGCGCTACCCGGTGCCGGACGAGCGGCCATTCGCGCCGGAGACTCAGCGCTATCCGGAGCCGCAGCAAGCCGCACCCGAAACCCGGCGCTACCCGTTCCCGCCGACACCCGAAGCGCAGCAAGCCGCGCCGGAAACCCAGCGCTACCCCGAAGCGCCGTTCGCCCCGCCGCCGCAGCCGCGGCACGGCGCGCAACCGGTCCGGCAGCCGACCTACGCCGACCACGTCGCGCAGGGGCCGGGCGGCGAATCGTATCCGCCGCACGGGTACGGCGCCGACGCCTACGACGCGCGCTACGCCGGAGCCGACCCCTACGCGCCTCGGGAGCGACGCGGGTCGGTCGTGCTGCCCCTGCTGTTCGCGGTGCTGGTGATCGTGGTGGTCACCGTCTCGGGCGCGGTCGCCTGGCAGGCGATCGGCTCGCGCGATTCCGGCATCGACAACGCCGCCGAAGGCAGGACCGGTGTGTCGCTGACCTCGGCGCGCGCGCCGAGCGCGGCGGCGACTCCCGCCGCGCCCAAGACCGCCCCGACCTCGACGTCCGCGACCCCGGTCCGGCTACCCGACGGTGCGACGCCCTGCGGCGCCACGCAATCGTCCGGAGCCTTCGCCAGGGCCGCGATCGGCAACACGGTCACCAGTTGCCCCTTCGCCGAGGAAGTGCGGAGGGCCTACTCCGCGGCGGGAAGCGCGGGCGGATCCCGGTCGGTGGTGGCCACGAGCCCGGTCACCGGCCGGACATACACGATGAATTGCGCAGCCGAAGGCCAGCTCGTGGTCTGTACCGGCGGTGAGAACGCGGTGGTTTATGTTTACTGATCGAATCGGGCGCCTCGGAAAGGCGCTGGGTGCCTGCACGCTCGCAGTGGTGTTGCTGACCTCGTGCGGCGCCGACTCCAGTGGCGACGCCGCCGAGGCGACGACCATCACCGAGGCGGCATCGCGCAGCGATCAGATGAATCTGGAATTCACGCTGCCCGGCACGCTCGCGGCCGGATTCCAGGAGTTGCGCGCCGGTGTGCGCGGCCGTTTCGGCATGGCGATCATGCCGGTGGGCGGCAAAGAACGCATGCTGACCTTCGGTGACTGGACCACAGGGCCCGCCTGGTCGACCATGAAGGTGCCGCTGGTCATCGCCGCGCAGCGCCGCAATCCGTCTACCTCGACCTACGCGATGACGGCCGCGATCACCTCCTCCGACAACACCGCCGCCGACACGCTCTGGCAGGGTCTCGGCAGCCCGCAGGAGGCGGCCAAGGCCGTCGAGGCGGTGCTGCGCGAGGGCGGCGACAGCCAGACCGCGGTGCCCGCGACGCGCAGCCGCGCCGAGCACTCGGCGTTCGGCCAGGCGGAATGGTCGCTGACCGAGCAGGCGCGATTCGCCTCCCGGCTGCCGTGCCTGCCGGAATCGGAGACGGTGCTGGAACTGATGGCCGAGATCGTGCCGAACCACCGCTGGGGCCTCGGCGCCTTCCGCGGCGCGGAGTTCAAGGGCGGCTGGGGACCGGACACCTCCGGCGACTACCTGGTCCGGCAGTTCGGCGTCATCGACGGACCGACCGGAAAGATCGCGATCGCCTTTGCCGCCCAGCCCGATTCGGGCGCGTTCTCGGACGGCATGAGCGTGCTCGACAAGATGGCCACGCTCGTCTCCGAACACCTCGACGAACTGACCGGCGGCAAGTGTCCGTCCTGACCCGAGCGGCGAATGCGGCGCTGAGCGGGACGTAACCAAGGCTTCACGGGGGCGGGGCTGCCAGGCCTCGCGAAGCGGGGCAAGATAGCGGCCATGCGCATCGGAGTCTTGACCGGAGGCGGGGACTGTCCAGGACTGAACGCGGTCATCCGCGCCGTCGTTCGCACCGCGAACGGACGGTACGGAGACGCGATCGTCGGCTTCCAGGACGGCTGGCGCGGCCTATTGGAAGACCGCAAGATCAACATCCTCAACGACGACCGCACCGACCGGCTACTCACCAAGGGCGGCACGATGCTCGGCACCGCACGCACCAATCCCGACACACTGCGCGCCGGGCTCGGCCAGATCAAACAGACCCTCGACGACAACGGCATCGAAGCACTCATCCCCATCGGCGGCGAGGGCACCCTCACCGCCGCCAGCTGGCTGGCCGACGAGGGCGTCCCCGTGGTCGGCGTGCCCAAGACCATCGACAACGACATCGACTGCACCGACGTCACCTTCGGCCACGACACCGCGCTGAGCATCGCCACCGAGGCGATCGACCGGCTGCACACCACCGCCGAGTCGCACCAGCGCGTGATGCTGGTCGAGGTGATGGGCAGGCACGCGGGCTGGATCGCGATCAACTCCGGCATGGCCGCGGGCGCGCACCTGACCCTGGTGCCCGAGGTCCCGTTCGACGTGGACGAGGTCTGCGCCATGATCAAGCGCCGTTTCCAGCGCGGGGACAAGCACTTCATCTGCGTGGTGGCCGAGGGCTCGCATCCGGCGCCGGACTCCGGCTTCGC
Organism: Nocardia amikacinitolerans NBRC 108937; assembly: GCF_001612615.1. Lineage (GTDB taxonomy): Bacteria > Actinomycetota > Actinomycetes > Mycobacteriales > Mycobacteriaceae > Nocardia > Nocardia amikacinitolerans. Next base: position 11,558 of record NZ_BDAU01000009.1, read on the forward strand.
GTTGCGTGAGGGCGGCATCGACGAATTCGGGCACGAGCGGTTCACCGGCGTCGCTCAGCAGCTCGGCGCCGAGATCGAACGCCGCATCGGCAAGGAGGTGCGCACCACCGTGCTCGGCCACGTCCAGCGCGGCGGCAGCCCGACCCCCTACGACCGCGTGCTCGCCACCCGATTCGGCCTGCACGCCGCCGAAGCGGTGCACGCCGGGCAGTTCGGCCAGATGGTCGCCCTGCACGGCACCACGATCGGCCTCGTCCCCCTCGCGGAGGCGACCAAGCAGCTCAAGCGGGTCCCGGCCGACCGCTACCGCGAAGCCGAGGCGTTCTTCGGCTGACACCCGTCCGCGCGGCAATTACCCTGGCCGCCATGGGTCTTGCGATCGACGATCTGCCCGCCGACACCGCCGCTGTGCTGCGCCGCCGGGCCCGCGCCGCCGAACTTCCCGTCGCCGACTACCTGCGCGCGGAGCTCGTCGCGCGGGCCGGGGCGCGCGCACCGGAGGATGCCGTCGCCGAGTTCCTCGAATCGGAAGGGCGCGACACCGCGCCCGAGATCGACGCGGACGCTTCGGCGCTCGTTACGGTCTACGACCTGCCCGCCGAGACGCTGACGGTGCTCGGTAGGCGGGCCCGCGCCGCCGGGTATCCGCTCGGCGACTACGCGCGGCGCGAGCTGATCGCCTCGGCCCGGCGCGCCACCGTCGAGGACGCGATGCTCGAGTTCGGCGAGGTCGCGGACCCCGGGCTGGACATGGCGGCGGTCGCCGCGGCGGTGCGGTACGCGCGCGGGGAGTGATCGTCGTCCGGGATTGCCTGGAGCGCGGATCATTCCCAGGACGTACGGTGCGTGCGACTCGCGGTTGATCCCGATTCGGCCACGTCGTGGGTACTGTCGCTGCATGCGTACCGGTCGAGTGCTCGCCGTGGTCCTGTTCGTGGTCGCCGCGCTGGTGGCGAGCTGTACGGAGGAATCCAATCCGCCGGAACCCACCACCGGTGACTGGCACGGTGGGATCCAGATTCCCGGCCAGCCGCTGGAGATCGGGGTGACCTTCGCCGGCGACGGCACCGCCACCATCGACATCCCGCTGCAAGGCGTGCGGGACGAACCGCTGAAGGACGTGAAGTCCGATCGGACCGGCGTCGCCTTCGCCATTCCGAACATCCCCGGCGATCCCGCGTTCAAGGGCAGCTACGACGAAGGCTCCGATCGGATCCCCGGGGATTTCACCCAGTTCGGCCAGTCGTACCCGTTGACGCTCGAGCGCGGCGCCGTCGCCCAGCTCGACCGGCCGCAGGAGCCGAAACCGCCGTTCCCGTACCGCTCCGAGGACGTGAGCTACCCCAGCGGCGACATCACGGTCGCGGGCACTCTCACGAAACCCGAAGGCGCCGGACCGTTTCCGGCGGTGCTGCTGATCACCGGCAGCGGACCGCAGGACCGTAACGAAGAACTGATGAGCCATAAGCCCTTCCTGCTGCTCGCCGACACCCTCACCCGCGCGGGCTACGCCGTGCTGCGCACCGACGACCGAGGCGTCGGCGGCACCGGCGGCAAGCTCGAGGAGTCGAACTACACCGACCTGGCCAACGACGTCGCCGCGGGCGTGAGCTACTTGCGTGGCCGCCCCGACATCGACCCGGCGCGGGTCGGCCTGCTCGGCCACAGCGAGGGCGGCTATCTGGCGCCGATGGTCGCCGCGCGACCCGACAGCGGCGTCGCCTTCGCGATCCTGATGGCGGGGCCGACGGTGCCCGGCGGCGATGTCCTCATCGAACAGACCAGGGCGATCCTGGCCGCCAACGGTGTGCCGCCCGAGGAGATCGACAAGCAGGTCCGCGACACCACCGAGATGGTGGCGCTGCTGAAGGCCGGTGATCTGGAAGGGGCCAAGGCCTTGGCCAAGCGCAACAACGCGGCGCTGCCGGAGGGCGAGCGCGTGCCGGACGACCAGGCAGGCGCCGAGATCACCCCGTACTTCGCCGCGCTGATCGGCTACGATCCCGCGCCCGCGCTGTCCGCGCTGCGCATCCCGGTGCTCGCCTTCTTCGGCGAGAAGGATCTGCAGGTGCTCGCCACCCAGAACGAGCCGCCCGCCCGCACCTTGCTCGCCGCGGGCCCGGACGCCACCGTGCATGTCTTCCCCGGGCTCAACCACCTGATGCAGCCCACCCAGACCGGCCTGCCCAGCGAGTACACCGCCATCCCGACTACCATCGATCCGCAGGTCCTCACCTACGTGACGAACTGGCTGACCCAGCGGTTCCCGCCGAAGTGATTCGCCGGAACCGAACCGCGGAGGTCGGCGCGGTGTCCACCGACCTCTTCCCTAAACTGATCGGCATGAGCACAACCACCGTCGAGCTGATGGACTACAGCGACGTCATCGCCCGGTACGAGCCGGTGCTCGGCATGGAGGTCCACGTCGAGCTGTCCACGGCGACAAAGATGTTCTGCGGCTGCGCCACCGAATTCGGCGCGCAGCCCAACACCCAGGTGTGCCCGGTGTGCCTCGGGCTGCCCGGATCGCTGCCGGTGGTGAACCAGCAGGCGGTGGAGTCGGCGATCCGCATCGGCCTGGCGCTGAACTGCTCGATCACCCCGTGGGGCCGGTTCGCGCGGAAGAACTACTTCTACCCCGACCAGCCGAAGAACTACCAGATCAGCCAGTACGACGAGCCGATCGCCACCGACGGCCACCTGGACGTGGTGCTCGACGACGGCAGCACCTTCCGTGTCGACATCGAGCGCGCCCACATGGAAGAGGACACCGGCAAGTCGGTGCACGTCGGCGGCGCCACCGGCCGCATCCACGGCGCGAGCCACTCGCTGCTCGACTACAACCGCGCGGGCGTGCCGCTCATCGAGATCGTCACCAAGCCGATCACCGGCGCGGGGGAGCGCGCGCCCGAGGTGGCGCGGGCGTACGTGACCGCGCTGCGCGATCTGCTCAAGGCCCTCGACGTCTCGGACGTCAAGATGGAGCAGGGCTCGCTGCGCTGCGACGCCAACGTCTCGCTGATGCCCATCGGCGCCACCGAATTCGGCACCCGCACCGAGACCAAGAACGTCAACTCGCTCAAGAGCGTCGAGGTCGCGGTGCGCTTCGAGATGCGCCGCCAGGCAGCGATTCTCGCCGACGGCGGCAGCATCGTGCAGGAGACCAGGCACTTCCACGAGACCGACGGCACCACCTCGCCCGGCCGCCGCAAGGAGACCGCCGAGGACTACCGCTACTTCCCCGAGCCGGACCTCGAGCCCATCGCGCCGGACGCGGAGTGGGTCGAGAAACTGCGCGCCACTATCCCCGAGTACCCGTGGCTGCGCCGCGCGCGGATCCAGGCCGACTGGGGCTGGTCGGACGAGGTCATGCGCGACGTGGTGAACGCGGGCGCGCTGGACGCCATCATCGCCACCGTCGAGGCGGGCGCGCCGGCGAACGAGGCGCGCTCCTGGTGGGTCAACTACCTCACCGAGAAGGCCAAGGAGCGCGAGGTCGGCATCGAGGACCTGCCGATCACCCCCGCGCAGGTGGCCGAGGTGACCAAGCTGGTCGAGGCCAAGACCGTCAACAGCAAGGTCGCCAAGCAGGTCGTCGACTTCGTCCTCGCCGGTGAAGGCGAGCCCGCCGCGATCGTCGAGGCCAAGGGGCTCGGCATGGTCAGCGACGACAGCGCCCTGCAGGCCGAGGTCGAGAAGGCGCTCGCCGCCAACCCCGACATCGCCGAGAAGATCCGCTCCGGCAAGGTGCAGGCGGCGGGCAAGATCGTCGGCGACGTCATGAAGGCGACCAGGGGCCAGGCCGACGCCGCCCGCGTCCGGGAACTCGTTATCGCCGCCTGCTCCTGATCGAAGACCTCGCGCCGCCCGCAACCGTTGGTAGCGGGCGGCGCGGTCGTTTCCGGGGGCTTTCCGGCCAGGGCGGGTGGGGGTGCGGGCGCGCCGGCGCAGCCAGGTACTCGTGGTGGTGCACATCGGTTGTGGTGCAAGCAGTCTCGAGCAGTGCGGTGTGGTGGGGCATGTGTGTGCTCGCGGCCGGTGGCGGTGCGGGCGGTGTCGAGGGCGGTGTGGTCGGGCACGTGTGTGCTCGCGGCCGAGGACGCTCGTGCCCACGGCCGCGCCGTAGGTCGGTTAGTCCGGTCCGGTGCCGCTTGCGCTCTGCGGCGGGATGCGGACGACGCGGTCGTCGTTGGGGCCGGGTTGGCCGTCGGTCTTGTTGACGGTGCCGACCCAGATGTTGCCGTCCGGTCCCACCGTCGCGCCGCCGAGCTGGCCGTAGCGGTCTTGGGCGAGCAGGCTGGGTGCTGCTGTCACGGCATGCGTGTTCTCGTCGGCGGCGGCGATGGCCAGCGCCTTGGCGTAGGTCAGCGAGACCGCCACACCGTCGGCCGCGGCCGCGCATCCCGCGACACCGGGCCGGTCCGGCCAGGTCCACGCGACGCTGATCGAGCCGTCCGCACCCAGTCGTTGCAGCCGGTCCTCGACCGGTGTGCGGTCGGTGAACCAGACGTTGTCCTTGCCGTCGCGGCACAGATCGCCCGCCACACCGATGCCAGAGGCCGCGACCTCCGGCGCCGCCGCACCGCCCGGCGCGGGCGAGTTCACCCGCAGCAGCTTCCCGGCCAGCGACGAGGGGGTGGAGGCCAGGCCGGGGTTGCCCGCGTCGCCGGTCAGGACCAACAGCTGGTCGGGGCTCGCCCACTCGATCGCGCCGTGATTTCCCGTGGCCCCCTTGGGGATTCCGGTGAGAATGTCCTTGGGCGGCCCGCCTTCGGCGATCCGGACGACCCGGTTGTCGCTGGCCGTGGTGATGTACGCGTAGAGCAGCCCGTCCTCGCGGTAGGTCGGGGAGAGGGCGATGTCGCTGAGCCCGCCGTCGGCCGAGCCGTCCACGTCCAGGCGCGCGATCTCGATCGGCGGCTGGTCCGGGTCGATCACCTTGAGGATGCGCCCGGTGCGGCGCTCGGCGACCAGCGCGCCCTCGGCCACGCCGACCATGCCCGCTGTGGTGTCCAGGCAGGTCGCCACCACGGCCGGATCGGGGTCGATGCACGGCCCGCTCGGGCGCGTCGTCGACGGCGGCGCCTGCTTGGGGGACTTGGGATCCGCGGGTTCGAACGTCGGCTCGGGGGTGAACGGGCTCGACGCGGAATCGTCGAACCTGGCGCACCCGGCGAGCAGAGCGGATCCGAGCGCCACACTCATGGCGAGACGTCCCACGACAACCAACCTCATGCCCCAGACGTTACGGAAATACCGTCGCCCGCGCCGCTCCCGGGGGCGTGTTGACACGCCGCCGGGCTTCGACTCCCGTGGTCGCGCGGGGCGACATAGGGTGTACATCCATGAGCGAGCGCAGTGGGCGAATCGTGTGTCAGCGCGCTTCGCGCATGCCGGAGCCGAGCGTCAGCGAGGCAAAAGGCATGGGCGAACGACGTATCGGCAGCGAGGCGCGACCGTGACCGACAAGCCGACTCAGCTTCCCACCGGCCCGATCACGGACGAGCAGCACACCACCGGCCGCCAACCGGTGACCAGCCCGTTCGATTCGCCGACCCAGCAGCTCCCCGTGGTGGACATGTCCAAGCCGCGTCCCGCCGACGTGCCGCGCACCGACGACGAGCTCGGCCTGGATCCCGACGTGCCCACCGTCGAGCAGACCAAGGCGGGCACGCCCGCGTACTCCTACGCCAGCATCCCGCCCGCCGCCAACCCGCCGAACGAGCCGAGCAAGTTGGCACGCCGCCGTAACGCCGAAAACCGGCGCGGCACTTTGAATTTCGGCCTGTTCCTGCTGCGACTGGTGGTCGGCGGCACCTTCATCTATCACGGCTTGCAGAAGCTCACCGGCTGGTTCCACGGCCCGGGCCTGGACGGTACCCGCGACATGATGGCAGACGGCGGCTGGGATCACCCGAGCCTCGCCACCGTCCTCCTCGTCGTGGGCGAGCTCGGCGGCGGCATCCTACTGATCCTCGGCCTCATCACCCCGCTCGCTGCGGGCGCGGTGCTCGCCGTAATCCTCACCGCGTGGGCGTGGAAGCAGGGCATGATCCCCGGCTTCCAGTACAAGGGCTCGGTCCCCTCCGGCGTCGAACTCGAGACCATCCTCGCGGGCACCGCCGCCGCCGTCATCCTCACCGGCCCCGGCCGCTGGTCCCTCGACCGCAATCGCGGCTGGGCCACCCGCCCCGCCTGGGGCTCCTTCGCCGCCCTCCTCGCCGCCCTCCTCGCCGCCGCGGGCACCTACTGGTACCTCCACGGCGGCAACCCCCTCACCGGCATCGGCCCCTTCAACTGAACCCCACGCCGACAACACTTCTGGACATACGAAGGCCCCGGTTCATCAGCACCGGGGCCTTCCATATTCGGTCTACGCCCGAGACGCCGACTCAGCTCTCGGACCCTACCGCGGTCTGCGGAGTCAACGCGACTCGATCGCTGGGCCGACTCGGCGTCGGGTTCTTCGGATCAGTCGTGGAACAGGTCCTGTACATCGGTGACCACCAGCGCCCGATCGAGCCAGGTGTGCAGCGTGTCCCGATCGGTGCATCCCACGATGCGATCGTGCGCATCGGCGGAAACCTCGACACCGCGGCGCTCGAGCACCCGCAGAATGCTCCCGCACACCCCTTCGACGTGCCCTTCGGCGCGAAGGCGCTGGGAGCTTTCAGAGCGGAAGAACGACAGGTCCAACGACATCAGCTTCCTCCAGGTTGTGGCGGCCGGGCTGGTTCCGAGCCCGCGCGGGCCCCGAGCCGGAACTCGGGGCCCGCGTCTGGCGGTCAGGGGACGCGGCGGACGGCGCCCTTGTCGGCGGAGGTGGCGAGGGCGGCGTAGGCGCGCAGGGCGGTGGTGACGGGGCGCTCGCGGTTGGCGGGCTGCCAGGGGCGCTCGGATGCTTCCATCTTGGCGCGGCGCTCGGCGAGCACGGCGTCGTCGACGAGCACCTCGAGGGTGCGGGTGGCGACGTCGATGCGGATCTGGTCGCCGTTCTCGATCAGCGCGAGCACGCCGCCGCTGGCAGCCTCGGGGGAGATGTGGCCGATCGAAAGGCCAGAGGTGCCACCGGAGAAGCGGCCGTCGGTGATCAACGCGCACTGCTTGCCGAGCCCGGAGCCCTTCAAAAACGCGGTGGGATGCAGCATTTCCTGCATACCCGGCCCGCCCGCGGGACCCTCGTACCGCACGACGATGACGTCGCCCGGCTTGATCTGCTTGCCGAGGATGACCGACACGGCCTCCTCCTGCGATTCCACGACGACGGCCGGACCCTGGAAGGTGAACAGATCCTCGTCGATGCCCGCGGTCTTGAGGATCGCGCCGTCGGGAGCGATGTTGCCGCGCAGCACGACCAGACCACCCTCGACGGTGTAGGCGTGCTCCTTGTCGCGGATGCAGCCGCCCACGGCGTCGGTGTCCAGCGAGGACCACCGGTTGTTCGTGGAGAACGGCTCGGTGGTGCGAACCCCGCCCGGCGCGGCGTGGAACAGCTCGACGGCCTCGTCGGATGCCTTGCCGGAGCGGATGTCCCAGGTGTCGAGCCACTCGTCGAAGCTCGCGGTGTGCACGGTCGTCACGTCGGTTTCGAGCAGTCCGGCGCGGCGCAGCTCGCCGAGGATGGCGGGGATGCCGCCCGCCCGGTGCACGTCCTCCATGTGATAGTCCGAGTTCGGCGAGACCTTGGACAGGCAAGGCACCGTACGGCTGATCTCGTCGATCGTGCTCAGATCGAAATCGATCTCGCCCTCCTGCGCGGCGGCGAGGGTGTGCAGCACCGTGTTGGTCGAACCGCCCATCGCCACGTCCAGCGCCATCGCGTTGCGGAACGCCTTCTGGTTGGCCACGTTTCGCGGCAGCACCGAGGCGTCGTCCTCGCGGTACCAGCGGTTGGCGATGTCGACGATCACCCGGCCCGCCTTCTCGAACAGCGCGCGGCGGGCGGCGTGCGTGGCCAGCGTGGATCCGTTGCCGGGCAACGCGAGACCAAGCGCCTCGGTGAGGCAGTTCATCGAGTTGGCGGTGAACATGCCGGAGCAGGAACCGCAGGTCGGGCAGGCGCTGCGCTCGACCTCGTCCAGTCCCTCGTCGCTGACGGCGCTGTTGGCGCTTGCCGAGATCGCGGTGACGAGATCCGTCGGCGCTTGAGCGACACCGCCGACCACGACGGCCTTTCCGGCTTCCATCGGCCCGCCGGAGACGAACACGGCCGGGATGTTCAGCCGCATGGCGGCATTCAGCATGCCCGGAGTGATCTTGTCGCAGTTGGAGATACACACCAGCGCGTCGGCGGTGTGCGCATTGGCCATGTATTCGACCGAGTCGGCGATGATTTCGCGGGACGGCAGCGAGTAGAGCATGCCGCCGTGGCCCATCGCGATGCCGTCGTCCACGGCGATGGTGTGGAATTCGCGCGGCACGCCGCCCGCGGCGCGGACCGCCTCCGCCACGATCTCGCCGACGTCCTTCAAATGCACGTGGCCAGGCACGAACTGGGTGTAGGAGTTCGCGATGGCGACGATCGGCTTGCCGAAGTCGGAGTCGGTGAGGCCGGTGGCCCGCCACAGCGCGCGTGCGCCTGCGGCGTTGCGTCCGGCGGTGGTGGTGCGTGAACGAAGCGGTGGCATGGATGGTCCTCGAAGGGGTCGCGGGGGCTGTGGTGCGACTGCGCGGAGTTCGCTCGGCGTACCCGGAACTCGCTCGGCGGCTGTTCCACGGTACTCCCGGGGGTGCCGGGCCGATATCGCCGGTCGCGGTAGTCGATGCGTCGCGCGTCGCGTGCGTCGTGTCGCCGCGGGTGGTGGTCGTCGGCGCGGACGGTGTCGTCGAGTGTGTGTCGGTACCCGAACCGTCCAGCCGCGCGGGCGGTTTCCGTCAGCGGCGCGGCTACGCCAAGACTAGCGTCGCGTGTCCAGCCGATATTCCGTCGCGGTGCGAATCCGTGTGCGCTGTCGCGTCGCATCCACGGGCTGCCGAAGCTCTACGGGTCAGCCGTGTCTGGGACTTCGCTCCAGCCGTGCGCGCTCCGCGGACCTCCGCATTCGCTCCGAGCCATGTGCGCTCCGCAGACCTCCGCCTTGGTTCCGGCCGTACGCTCCTTGCGCCTTCGGGTCGTGCGCGGTACCCGACGGCCTGCAGCTGACCAGCGCCTTCAGTCGCCGGACTTGCGCTCCGCCTCGGGCGTCTCCTGCTCCTCCGCGCTCGCCCGCTCCTCGGCATCCCGCTCGACCTCGGCCGCCGCGGCCGCGCCGAACAGATCGGGCAGCCGTCCCTTCGACGCCGTGATCAGCGTGCGCAGCTGGTCGTAGCTCACCGCGGGCAGCCGCACCGCCGACTCGTCGGTCAGGTGCGCCCGTACGAACCCGCGCTTGGGAATGCTCACGCCCTTGATCTGGTCCCAGTCGATGTGCCGGGAACCGAAGAGGGTGCGCAGGTCGAGCCCGGCGTCGGAGACGACGGTCCGGGTGCGCGCCACCCACGCGGCGACCACCACGGGCAGCACAAGCAGCCACCACAAACCGGCGGGCCAGCCGACGAAGAACAGGAACACGCACAGCGCGAGCACGACAACGCCGAGGTAGGCGAGCGGCTGAATGCGGATGACCTTGGCCTCCGGCCGACCCGTATCCGATCCCGAGTCGGAGGTATGGGACGATTTAGCCGGTGGCACGGACTGATGCGGTGATGACACACCACCATCCTCGCATCCTGGTAATCGGACACAAGCAACCACTGGAGTCCCACATAATGGGACGCATTGGGTCATCTGTTTGACTCATCGCTTCACGCCCGCTTAACGTCGTGCGCGTGAATCGAAACGAGTTGCTCGTAATCGGCCGGCGCGTCCAGCGTTGAGCCTGACTACCTAGGTCGAATACGTCAGCTCGCGTTGCGACGCGCCACCCTCGAACAGCCATGCGCTGGTCGGGGGCTTTTTTGTGTTCGGGCATTTTCCGGCGCGGCGGGTCGCGAAGACCGATCGTGTCGAGCACAGCAGTGTTGTCCGGGGTCAAGAACGACAAGTTAGGAAACGAAGACGGTGAGCGCACCAACCGCACGGCCCGGGCCCTCGGCCCGCAGGTCAGCGCCTTCGGCTACTCAGCAGGCATCGCCCGCTGGCACTCCGACGACCACGGCGAACCGCCGCCAGGTCCCGCCCGAGCGGGTCACCGGCGCGCAGTCCGTCGTCCGGTCGCTCGAGGAGCTCGGCGTCGACACCGTATTCGGCATTCCCGGCGGCGCGATTCTCCCGGTGTACGACCCGCTCTTCGACTCGACCAAGGTTCGCCACGTGCTGGTGCGCCACGAGCAGGGCGCCGGTCACGCGGCCACCGGTTACGCGCAGGCGACCGGTAAGGTCGGTGTGTGTATGGCCACATCCGGCCCCGGCGCGACCAACCTGGTGACGCCGATCGCCGACGCCCAGATGGACTCGGTGCCGATCGTCGCGATCACCGGCCAGGTCGGCCGCGGCCTGATCGGCACCGACGCCTTCCAGGAAGCCGACATCTCCGGCATCACCATGCCGATCACCAAGCACAACTTCCTGATCACCGACGGCGCCGACATCCCGCGCATGATCGCCGAGGCGTTCTACCTGGCCGCCTCCGGCCGTCCGGGCGCGGTGCTCGTCGACATCCCGAAGGACGTGCTGCAGGCGCAGACCACCTTCAGCTGGCCGCCGGAGATGCGCCTGCCCGGCTACCGTCCGGTCACCAAGCCGCACGGCAAGCAGGTGCGCGAGGCCGCGCGGATGATCATGGAAGCCAAGGCCCCCGTGCTGTACGTGGGCGGCGGCGTGATCAAGGCCGACGCCTCGGCCGAGCTGCTGGAACTGGCCGAGCTGACCGGCATCCCGGTGGTCACCACCCTGATGGCGCGCGGCGCGTTCCCCGACAGCCACCAGCTGAACATGGGCATGCCCGGCATGCACGGCACCGTCGGCGCGGTCGCGGCCCTGCAGAAGTCCGACCTGCTGATCACCCTCGGCGCCCGCTTCGACGACCGCGTCACCGGTCAGCTGGACTCCTTCGCGCCCGGCGCCAAGGTGATCCACGCCGACATCGACCCGGCCGAGATCGGCAAGAACCGGCACGCCGACGTCCCGATCGTTGGCGACTGCCGCGAGGTCATCGCCGAGCTGATCGAGACCCTCAAGGCCGACCCGGCCGCGGGAGAGGCTCCGCTGCTCGACATCTCGGAGTGGTGGTCCTACCTGGACGGCATCCGCAATCAGTACCCGCTCGGCTGGACCCCGCCGAAGGACGGCTCGCTGTCGCCGGAGTTCGTCATCGACGCGCTCGGCCGCCTTGCCGGGCCGGACGCGATCTACTGCGCGGGCGTCGGCCAGCACCAGATGTGGGCCGCCCAGTTCATCAAGTACGAGAAGCCGCGCACCTGGCTGAATTCCGGTGGTCTCGGCACCATGGGCTACGCCGTCCCGGCCGCCATGGGCGCCAAGATGGGCGCGCCGGAGAAGGAAGTGTGGGCGGTCGACGGTGACGGCTGCTTCCAGATGACCAACCAGGAGCTGGCCACCTGCGCGGTCGAGGGCGTGCCGATCAAGGTCGCGCTGATCAACAACGGCAACCTGGGCATGGTCCGGCAGTGGCAGACCCTCTTCTACGAGGAGCGCTACTCCAACACCGACCTTGGCACGCACACCCTGCGCATCCCCGACTTCGTCAAGCTCGCCGAGGCGCTCGGCTGCCACGGCATCCGGGTGGAGAAGGAAGAGGACGTCGAGGCCGCGATCCGCGAGGCGCAGTCCATCAACGACCGCCCGGTGGTGATCGACTTCATCGTCGGCAAGGACGCCCAGGTGTGGCCGATGGTCGCCGCGGGCACCAGCAACGACGAGATCATGGCCGCCCGCGGTATCCGCCCGCTGTTCGACGAGGACGAGCAGGCCGCCGAGCCCGCCGTCATCCACGAGGCGATGTCGCACGAGAAGAACAAGGGGACCGAGGCATGAGTAGCACCCACACCCTGAGCGTCCTCGTGGAGGACAAGCCGGGCGTGTTGGCGCGGGTGGCGAGTCTGTTCTCGCGCCGCGGGTTCAACATCGAGTCGCTCGCGGTCGGCGGCACCGAGATCCCCGAGATCTCGCGCATGACCATCGTCGTGACGGTCGAGGACCTGCCCCTCGAGCAGGTCACCAAGCAGCTCAACAAGCTGGTGAACGTCATCAAGATCGTCGAGCAGGACGCCGACGCGTCGGTGGCGCGCGAGCTGATCCTGGTCAAGGTGCGCGCGGACGCGAGCGTGCGCACCCAGGTGATCGAGGCGGTGCAGTTGTTCCGCGCCAAGGTGATCGACGTCTCGCCGGACGCGCTGACCATCGAGGCGACCGGAACCCGGTCCAAGCTGGACGCACTGCTGCGCATGCTCGAGCCGTACGGTATCCGCGAGATCGTGCAGTCGGGTGTGGTGGCTGTCGGGCGCGGGCCGAAATCGATTACGGCGACGCGCTAGGGGTCCGATCGGCCCGACCGCGACGACCCGGCTAACCTTGCTGCGATCGACGGTCGGCGGACCACCCCGTCCCCGCCTGGCGGGGAACCGAGTTGATCTGAAATTTCACATCCAGCACCTGCGCGAGCACGGTGCTCCCCGCCGCGGCGGGGATGATCCTCCAGAAGGGAACCAAAGTGGCAGTCGAGATGTTCTACGACGACGACGCCGACCTGTCGATCATCCAGGGCCGCAAGGTCGCTGTCATCGGCTACGGCAGCCAGGGCCACGCGCACTCGCTGAGCCTGCGCGACTCCGGCGTGGACGTCCGCGTCGGTCTCGCTGAGGGTTCGAAGTCGCGCGCCAAGGCCGAAGAGGCCGGCCTGACCGTCGGCACCCCCGCCGAGGTTTCGGAGTGGGCCGACGTGATCATGGTGCTGGCGCCCGACACCGCGCAGGCGTCCATCTTCACCAACGACATCGAGCCGAACCTGAAGGACGGCGACGCGCTGTTCTTCGGCCACGGCCTGAACATCCACTTCGGCCTGATCAAGCCCCCGGCGAACGTCACCATCGGCATGGTCGCGCCGAAGGGCCCCGGTCACCTGGTGCGCCGCCAGTTCGTCGACGGCAAGGGCGTTCCCGCGCTGATCGCCATCGACCAGGACCCGAAGGGCGAGGGCCAGGCGCTGGCGCTGTCCTACGCCAAGGGCATCGGCGGCACCCGCGCGGGCGTCATCAAGACCACCTTCAAGGAAGAGACCGAGACCGACCTGTTCGGTGAGCAGGCCGTGCTGTGCGGTGGCACCGAGGAACTGGTGAAGACCGGTTTCGAGGTCATGGTCGAGGCCGGTTACGCGCCGGAGATGGCCTACTTCGAGGTGCTGCACGAGCTGAAGCTGATCGTCGACCTGATGTACGAGGGCGGCATCGCGCGGATGAACTACTCGGTGTCCGACACCGCCGAGTTCGGTGGCTACCTGTCGGGTCCGCGGGTCATCGACGCCGACACCAAGGAGCGGATGAAGGCGATCCTGAAGGACATCCAGGACGGCACCTTCGTCAAGCGCCTCGTCGCGAACGTCGAGGGCGGTAACAAGGAGCTCGAGGGTCTGCGCAAGAAGAACGCCGAGCACCCGATCGAGGTCACCGGCGCCAAGCTGCGCGGCCTGATGAGCTGGGTCGACCGGCCGATCACCGAGACCGCGTAAAGCGTTGTAGTACACAACGGCCCGGCACCTGGTTGGTGCCGGGCCGTTCTGTTTTCGCTACTAGCTGCTGCCGAACCAGCCGCGCGGCCAGCCCCAGTGACCGTTGCCGTGCCAGCCGTTGTTGTTCCAGCCGTCGCAGCGATCCCACTGGTTCCAACGGTTCCAGTCGTTGTCCCAGAAATCCCAGCCCCAGTTCCCGTGGCAATCCCTGGGGTGGTGGCGGACCTCGGTGATGGTGGGGGTTCCCGGCTCGGCCGACGCGGGTACGGCCAAGGCGGCCAACGGTATTGCGGCGACCGCGCCTGCGACGGCCACTCGGGCCAGCATGCGTCCGGTCGCGGACTTGCGTGTGGTGGACAACGTGAATCCTTTCACTCTGCGGCGAACCGCTCGTTCGCCATCCCCTCGCGGAGATCCGTCCGACTGAGCTGGGCGAACGGGTCGGGATATGACGTGCCGTCGTCGTCGCGGGACGCGACCCCCTGGACATACCGCCGTTCCGGCGACCGCACGCCTTCACTCTGCCCCACTCGAGCCGAAAGGTCACTGGGCGAGCGGCATTCCAGAAAAGTTTCAGTCTGAAGTACTACGCCGATAGGGGAATACCCTGAGGGTGCGGCTGGGGTCGCGCCCGGACGTGCCGCGACAGTTCCGCGTCGGGCGGTCGGCTTCGATGCCGCGCCACGGCGATTGGATGGGCGCGGGCGTTGGGGCGCAACCTCATCCATCGTTGCCGGGCAGCTTGCCCGGCGTTGCATGGCCGTGCGACCGTCGAAGCCCTCTGTCGCCATGGGCGAATTTCGAGCAACCAGGACCGCGTGCGGTCGGTCCCTGGATCGGCTCCGGACGCGCCGCCGGGTCCGGCGAACCTTGCCACTCCGCTCGCAGCCCACCACACTGGGCAAATGACGACCTCGTCCGCCGCTGCCTCCGGGTCGACCGCCGCCTCGCTCGGCCGCGCGGCGCGCAAACGGGTCTCGCGCTCCGCGCTCGGCGTCTGGCGGGCTCCGGCCGACCGCATCGATCCGGTTACCATCCTGGAACGGCAGGCCGCCACCCGCGTCCCCGAGCTGACTCCCATCCGCTACGCGCGAATGGCCGCGGGGCCGTTCCCGTTTCTGCGCGGCGCTCCCGCCATCATGGCCGCCGACCTCGCCGTGTCGGAGAGCACCGAGCTGACCGTGCAGCTGTGCGGCGACGCGCACCTGTCGAACTTCGGCCTGTTCGCGTCACCGGAACGCGCGCTGGTGTTCGATCTCAACGACTTCGACGAAACACTGCCCGGTCCGTTCGAATGGGATGTGAAACGCCTGGCCGCCAGCGTCGCGGTCGCCGCGCGTGAGAACGGCCGCCCCGACACCGACGTCGAGCAGGCCGTACTCGCCGCGGCCCGCGGATATCGCGAGTCGATGCGCAGGCTGGCCCGGCTCGACGGGATGACGGTCTGGTACGAGCGGATCGACGCCGACGAAGTCGCGGCGTTGATTCGCAAACCCAAGCGGCGCAAGAGGGTCGAACGGACCCTCGATGCCGCCAGGGCCCGCACCAGCTTGCAGGCGCTGGCCAAGCTCACCGAGCCCGACGCCGACGGCATCCCGCGCATCAGGCACCATCCGCCCCTCGTGACGCCGCTGGGGGAGGCGGAAGGAGACGCCGTCGCCGCGGTGTTCGCCGACTATCGCCGCAGCCTGCCCGAGGAGCGCCGGGTGCTGCTGGACCGGCACCGGTTCGTCGACGTCGCACGAAAGGTGGTGGGCGTCGGCAGTGTCGGGACTCGATGCTTCATCGTCCTGCTCGCCGACCGCGACACAGCCAGCCCGCTGTTCCTCCAGGTCAAGGAGGCCGAAGAGTCCGTGCTGAGCCCGCATCTCGCGCCGAGCCGGTTCCGGCACCAAGGCCACCGGGTCGTGCACGGTCAACGACTCACGCAAGCAGCCAGCGACATCTTCCTCGGCTGGGCCACCGGCCCCGAGGGGCGGCACTACTACTGGCGCCAGCTGCGAGACATGAAGGGCTTTGCGGTGATCGAGAACATGTCCCGCCCGGTGCTGACCGACTACGCCAGGCTGTGCGGCCAAACTCTGGCCCGCGCCCACGCCCGCTCCGGCGACCGCGTCGCCATCGCCGCCTACCTCGGCACCGGCGACGCCTTCGACCGCGCGATGGTGGACTTCGCCCTCGCCTACGCGGACCAGACCCTCGACGACCACAGGGCGTTGCTCGCGGCGATCGAGAGCGGACGAGTGCAGGCCGCCGCGCCGGGGGCGTGAGCGCCGCCTCTCCCTGCGTGATCCGAGCGCCTGAGAAACGGATCGCGGCCGTGCGAGCGGCGCCGTGACGTCCTTCTACACTGGCTACCGATGAGTAGGTTTTTCGATTCGGTCGACCAGGTGACCCGGCGTCTCACCGACGCGGGCTACCTGCCGTCGCTGGATATCGCGACGGCCGTGTTCCTCGCCGGGCACCTCGGCAAGCCGCTGCTGATCGAGGGTCCGGCGGGTGTCGGCAAGACCGAGCTGGCCAAGGCCGTCGCCGCGGCGACCGAGGCGGAACTGATCCGCCTGCAGTGCTACGAGGGCATCGACGAGGCGCGCGCCCTGTACGAGTGGAACCACGCCAAACAGCTGCTGCGTATCACCGCCGCCGACAGCGCGGACTGGAACCGGACCCGCGATCACGTCTTCACCGAGGAGTTTCTGCTCGACCGCCCGCTGCTGGCCGCCATCCGCAACCCCGACCCCACCGTGCTGCTCATCGACGAACTCGACAAGGCCGACGTCGAGCTGGAGGGTCTGCTGCTCGAGGTGCTCGGCGACTTCCAGGTCAGCATCCCCGAACTCGGCACCGTCACCGCGGTCCGGAAGCCGTTCGTCATCGTCACCTCCAACGCCAACCGCGACCTGTCCGAGGCGCTCAAGCGGCGCTGCCTGTACCTGCACATCGACTACCCGACGGCCGAGCTCGAGCGCGCGATCGTCCGGATGAAGGTGCCCGAGCTGGACGAGGCGCTCGGCGAGCCGGTGGTGCGGGTGGTCGGCGCACTGCGCGAACTGCCGCTGCGCAAGGCGCCGTCGATCGCCGAGACCGTCGATTGGGCGAAGACCCTCGTGGCGCTTGGGGCGCGGAATTTGACCAACGGCGTGGTGCGCTCGACGCTGGGTGTGTTGCTGAAATACCAAGCGGACCATCGGATCGCGGTCGAGCGGCTGGCGTTGTCGGATGCGGAGAGCGACCGGCGATGAACGGGTATGGCGGCCGTGACTTGCGTGCCGGGCCGAGCGAGACGCTCACCGACCGTCTCGTCGATTTCGTCGGCCTCCTGCGCGAGTACGGAATCCACGCGGGCCCCAGCGAAACCGTCGACGCCGCGTCCGCGATCGTCGCCCTCGGCGTCGAGAACCGCGAACGCCTGCGCTCCGGTCTCGCCGCCTGCCTGCTGCGCCGCAACGGCCAACGCGCCGTCTTCGACCAGCTCTTCGACCTCTTTTTCCTGACCGCCGTAAGGCCGACTCCGGCAACGGTTCCCGAGTCCGTCGAGACGCTGCGCGAACGTCTCGCCGCCGCGCTGGCCGCCGACGACCAGGCCGCGCTCGCCGAACTCGCCAGCCAATCCCTCACCGAACTGGGCGGTTACGGCGGTACGGGCGGAGCGGGCCAATCGTCCCGCCCGGTCACCACCGCGTCCGGCGCGGGCTGGTCCTCGTACCAGACCATGAAAGCCCTTCGCCCGGAAGAACTTCTGGATCGCGTCGTCGCGAGTATGGGCGGCGCGGGCGAACTCGACTCCGCCGTCCAAACCATCGAGGCCCAACGCAGGCTGCGCTCCTTCCGCACCGCCGTCCAAACCCAGGCCCGCCTCCGCTCGGCCGACCTGCGCGGCACCGACTACATCGCCCGCCGCGGCGTCGAAATGGCAACGGACCGAATAGATTTCCTCGGCGCCCGCGAACAGGACCTCGCAGAGATGCGCCGCCTCGTGAACCCGTTGGCCCGCAAACTCGCCACCCGCCTCGCCGCCCGTCGCCGCAAGGCCGTCCGCGGCCAGATCGACATGCGCCGCACCCTGCGCCGCTCCATGGCCACCGGCGGCGTCCCCGTCGACCCGGTACTCCGCGCCCGCAAACACGGCCGCCCCGACCTCGTCGTCCTCGCCGACCTCTCCGGCTCCGTCACCGGATTCGCCGAATTCACCCTCCAACTCGTCCAGGCGCTGCAAGACCAATTCAGCAAGGTCCGCAGCTTCGGTTTCATCGACACCTGCGCCGAGATCACCGGCTTCTTCACCCCCGGCGAACCACCCCAACCCGGCCTCTCCGCCCGAATCATCCGCGAAGCCAACGTCTCTCGGTTCGGCAGCAGCAACTACGGCGAAGCCCTCCGCACCTTCGCCGACACCCACCTCGACACCCTCGGCCCCCGCACCTCCCTCCTCATCCTCGGCGACGCCCGCACCAACCGCACCGACCCCAACCTCCCCGCCCTGCAATCGATGACCGATCGAGCCAAACACACCCACTGGCTCAACCCCGAACCCGCCCGCTCTTGGTCCACCGGCGACTCCGCCGCGCTGACCTACGCGGAGCACGTAACCATGCACGAATGCCGCAACGTGCGCCAGCTGACGGAAGTGATCAGCCGCTTGCTGCCAGCATGAGGCTCGGCGACATCGCCGCGCCGCAGCGGTAGATCGTCCAGCGGGCGTACCAGCGCCGCCCGGTTCGTCTCTACCGGTCAGCAAGCAGTGAGCCGCAGACCTGGCGATGACCGGCCACTCCCGAATCCAGCTGGGGTATCAGCCGGCGGCCTTGAAAGCTGCGAACCGTTCTTTCAATCGTTCCCGCGAGGGCCGATCGCTCCGTCGAGGTGGCTCCACCAGCTTCTTGCCGTTCATGTCGCGGAACCCGTGCCGAAGCATCGGTCCATCACTGGGATCGTTCATCAGCTTCGGTCCGATGACGATGTCGTAGGCGGGGGAGATACCGAGCAGATTTGCGTCGAACGCCGCGTGGTGAATCTTGCAGAGGCAGAGGCCATTCGTTACTTCAGGGGTTCCGTTCTCATCGTTGTCCGCAACGATGTGGGCTGCATCCAGCAGTTGGCGGTATCCCAGACCGCAGATCCCGCAGCGATTGTCGTACGCCACCAGGATTCGCCCTCTGAACTCTGGCTGGTGCAGTCGTTGTTTGGCGAGGCGGCGGGTATAGCGCCGCTCCAGAGGACTCAGGTTCTCCGGGTCCGAAACTTCCGCAAGGTCCTTGTCCAGCGACAGTATGAACCGCTTCCGTGCCTTGTCGTCGTTGATGACGTAAACGGGGAACACCGGGACGAAGATGCCGGGTCGAATCCATCGAAGCAGGATGATCGGCAGTTGTAGTTCGTATGCGCGCCGTAGTTTTGCGTTGTCGCCGTCGGTGCTCCCGGCTCGGTACGAGTACACGAACATGGAGTCGCCGATCTCTTCATCCGCATACTGGCTGTTCGGATTCGACACGATCGACAGTGTCGCCATCAGGTCGCGAGGATTCCAGATGCCGCGATTCTGGTCGATCAGTCGGCGCGGCCCACCTTCGAGTGGAAACGCCGATAGCTCGGCGCGGGTCAATGAACCCTTCTCCTCAACTTGTCGCGCGAGATGCTCGAAGATCATCTCGCGCAACTCCAACTCGACCCCACGATCCACGTGTGGAGTGTGCCATGTTCACCCTTGCGAGTCACGGATTCGTGAGCGGTCGGGCCCGAGTTCGATGGAGGAAGCAGCTCAGTCCGCGATCCCGTTATGTAAGGATCTGGTGCTCTTCGGCGTTCGACCCTGCATCATCGAGCCAGCCTGCATTCCCTCGGCCGACGATGTATCGACCGCCCGGCGGATTCGCGTACACCTCCCTGAGTGCTGCACGGGCGGGAGGCGACGCATTGGCGAGATTGTTGTCGCGAGTGCGCGTCCAGTCAGTCCAAGCCCATCCTGCTCCTGCATCGACGTGGTACTCGGTAGCCGTTCTCGGGGATCCGTCGACGAAAACCTGTATCTCGGTGGGCCCGTCAGGGTCGCGGGCGATTACGACTTCGACAGTCGGTGCCGCAACGGTTGGGGTGGAGTTCGTGCGGTCGATCTCAGGTGAAACCGCCGACTCGTCCAACGGCAACTGGGCGGGGGTGAATCCACGACCAGAGCGGGTGAGCGCGTGGGCGCCCAGACGAACGACTTGACCCAAGGTCTCCCAATCCAACGAGAGCTCGAACTCGCTCCCGTGTGAGGGTCCGAAGATCAGCGTGACGGCGTCGCTGTCGTCGTCACCGGATGCGACTCGCACCTGGCAACCCTGTTGTGTAGCAACCCAACTGCCGATGGCCAGACGTTCGAACATGTCAACCCCTTCGACTCGTTTGATCGTGGCTGTTCGAAGGTCGACCGCTTGCCTCCCGCCTGGCCGTCCCACCGATGATGTGATCATAGGGGAGATATATCTGGCATATCGTCTGATTCGTGAATTGATATATCTGAACCTGGCAGACTGCAGGTATTGCCAAAGTCCGACAAGGGGAGTCCGATGTCTGATCCCGGTACACGGTCCGATCCGTCTGCTCTGCGCTTCTTGATCGGTCACGACCTGCGCGTTGCCCGCGAGCGTGCTGGCAAGACCCAGACGGAGGCGGCGAAGCTGCTCGGATGCGCGCAATCACGCATCAACGCGTTGGAGACGGCGAAGGTGCAACAGCAGCCGGACGATGTCGACCGACTTCTGACGTTCTATGGCGTCGAGGTCGCCCACCGCGATCGAGTCACCTCGCTGGCGGGACGTGCCGACCAGACGACCTGGTGGGGTCCGTTTCGAGATGTCCTCCCGGGGTGGTTCAAAACCTTTGTCGGCCTGGAGGGTCTCGCTACCCGCGTCTTTACTTACGAGCCGCAGTTGCTGCCCGGGCAGCTACAGACTGCCGCCTACGCGACCGCATTGCTCGATGGTCACCTGCGCGTTCCCCCGATCGATGTTCCGCAGGTCGTACAGGCCCGGATGGCTCGGCAGCGCCTGACGGATGTCGATCGGCCGCTGCATCTTCGGGCAGTGATCGAGGAGTACGTGCTCGACCGCGTGGTCGGCGGTCCTTCGGTCATGCGCGCACAGCTCGAGCACTTGCTCGATCTGATCGGCCTCGACAATGTCGAGCTACACGTGATGCCGGTGACCGTCACGGTGCACGACGGACTCGACGGTGACTTCATGCTGCTCGACTTCGACCAAGCTCAGTCGATCGGATACATCGAATACCCGGCTGGAGCGTTGTATGTGCAGGAAGCTGGGCAAGTCGACGAGTATAGGATGATCGCCGATCGGCTTTGCGGATCGGCACTCTCGAAGTCGGACACGGCTGATCTCATCCGGGACCGCATCGCAAGGCTTGCACGCGTGCGTTAGGAGTACCGCTTGACCATCGACGACCGCCTCGCATGGCGAACCTCGACGTACAGCGGCGCCGGTGAGAACTGTGTGGAGGTCGCACCGGCTGAAAGCAGCGTGTATCTACGGCACAGCAAGCGGCCTGCCGATGGAACGATCACCTTCGACGCTGTCGCCTGGAGCAGGTTCGTCCGCGAGGTGTTGGGGCTGGCGAGCGACGCTAATGGCGTTGTCGCCGTGGAGATCAGCGGCGATGCGACCCTAGTCAGATCATTGTCTGGGCCGGAGTTGCTCAGCTTCGACGATGGCGAATGGTCCGCTTTTCGCGCAGGAGCACGCGATGGTGAGTTCGATTTCGTGGATGGTGCCACGTCCAGCCGGACGATGCGGGTGCGGCGTTGGGCGTAGAGCAACACGATCGCGGCCGGTGAGCACGAACGGGCTGTCCGAGGCGGTCAGAACGCGGCCGAGCAGTTCGATGCGCTCCCTGGGCGGCATTGGGGGTCTTCGATCCGGTTCTGTGAAGGCGGGCGGAAGATCAGCGACACCGAGATCCTGCTAGAGGCAATCGGCGTTCGATACGGGTCGTCGTACGACGAAGCGGCCTTTTTCGAGTGGCTCGACAAGATTCCTGCCGTGCGTTCATACAAAGGTGAGTTGCGAACGCTCTACATCGAAGTCGACGCTGCGGCCGATGACGAATCCGTATACGAACTCGTATCCCTGTTCCATCGGTACCACGTCGACATGTCGCAGTTGCGCGTGTTTGATACGGAGCGGATCGGCGAATGGTTTCGTAGGCCCGAAAGTTATTGGTACGAGGCCGTTTTCGGCCTATCGCGCTAGGCTCGGCACGGAGTGCGACGCTTCAACGGCCTGCGTGCTTGAACTGCCACGCGGCAATCCCCAGGACCGCGATCCCCACAACCAACATCACCAACCCACTCATCATCAACCGCACCGTAATCCGGTGCAGTCGCTCGTATCGCTGGCGGTTTTCGAAGAACTGGTCGGTGGGGATGGTGTCGCCGATGAAGCAGGATTCGGAGGCTTTGGTGGCGCGGGTGGCGAGGGAGTCGGTGATGCGGCCTGCGGTGAGGGTGAGGAAGGCGGTGGTGATGCAGGTGATGGAGATGGCGGTGAGCGCGATGTCGAGCATGGGACCCCCGGTAATCCGGGCCCGCCGGTGTCTGGCGGGCGGTTGCCTTGGTAGCACTAGTTTGGCGGTGGGGTCCGACAGGTTCGGGTGACGCTTCTCGATCGTGGCGCCTGGATCTCGGTTCGGGTCGAGCAGGAGGCGGACTCAGCGGCGGACTTCGGTCAGTGCGACCGGCCGGCGCTCGGCGCGCGAGAGTTCGCAGGCTTCGGCGATGTAGAAGGCTTCGAGGGCGTCGGCGACTGTGCAGGGACTCGGTGCGGTTCCGGTGGCGACGGCGACGAAGGTGGTGAGTTCCTCGGTGTAGGCGCGGCGGAATCGTTCTATGAAGCCGGGGTAGGCGGGGTAGGGGGAGGTGGGGTGGTCGGGTTCGACGGAGTGGAGCGGGGCGCGGTCGTCGAGGCCGACGATGGCGTTGCCTCGGGAGCCGAGCACTTCGAGGCGGACGTCGTATCCCGCGCCGTTGTAGCGGCCGAGGTTGACGGTCGCGAGGGTGCCGTCGTCGAGTGTGAGCAGGACGGCGGCGGTGTCGATATCGCCTGCGGCGGTGAAGAATTCGTCGCCGCGATTGGCGCCGCGGGCGTAGACCTCGGTGACTTCGCGGCCGGTGACCCAGCGGATGATGTCGAAATCGTGGACGCCGCAATCGCGGAACAGGCCGCCGGAGCGGGGGATGTAATCGGCGGGTGGCGGTGCGGGGTCCAGTGTCGTGGCTCGCAGGGTGTGCAGCCAGCCGAGTTCGCCGCCGGCGACGGCCGCGCGGGCGGCGCGGTAGCCGGCGTCGAAGCGGCGTTGGAAGCCGATCTGCACGGGAACGGCGCTGTCGCGCACACGGTCGAGCACGGCCAGCGTGCCGTCGATGTCGCGGGCGACCGGCTTCTCGCAGAAGACCGGGATGCCGCGGTCGATGGCCGCCGCGATCAGCGCGGGATGGGAATCGGTCGCGGTGGCGATGACGAGCCCGGTGAGGTCGGCGGCGAGGAGCGTCTCGATGTCCCCAACAGCCTCGACGCCGAGTTTGGCCGCGGTGGTGCGCGCGCGGGTGGCGTCGAGGTCGGCGACGACGACGCGGTCGACGCCGGGGAGCCCGTGCAGGGTTTCGGCGTGCGCCGTGCCGATGCGGCCGACGCCCGCGAGGCCTAGTGTGACGGTGCTGCTCATCGATCCTCCTGTGGTAGGAATGCGATTGCTTGCCTTCATGTTTCAGCCGGGCGCGGCGGTGGTTCCGCGGACGACGAGCTCGGGTTCGAGTCTGCGACGGACGGGGTCGGTGCGGTTGTCGCGCAGACGTTCGGCGAGCGCTTCCACGGCCAGCTCGCCCATCCGGACGCGCGGCTGGTCGATGGTGGTGAGTGCGATGTGGCGCAACGCGGCGAGCGAGGTGTTGTCGTAACCGACGACCGAGACGTCCTGCGGCACACGCAGTCCGGCTTCCTCGAGCGCCGACATGGCGCCGACCGCGTTGAAGTCGTTGCCGCACACCAGCGCGGTGGGAAAGTTGCCGGGCGAGAAGATCTTCAGTAGCTTGCGCACCCCGGCCATGCCTGCCGAGTCGGTGTGTTCGCTGGAGATCACCATCGGCTCCAGACCGTGTCGCGCCATCGCGGTGCGGTAGCCGCGGCGGCGCGCGGCGGCGGTGAACGCGGCTCCGCCGTCGAGGTGCACGATTCGACTGTGGCCCAACGAGACCAGATGGTCGACGGCCAGTGTCGCGCCGAGTTCGCCGTCGTCGTTGACGGTGTCGACGCCCGCGATCGTGGAGCCGCGTGAGACCAACACGAGCGGAACCTGCTGCGCCGCTTGACGAATCGCCGCAGCGGGCAACACGGGGGAGAGCAGGATGATCCCGCCGGGCCGGAACGACAGCAGGCTCTCCAGCGCGGTGCGCTCGCGAGCGGCACTGCGGCGGCCGGTGTTCAGGATCAGTTCGAGCCCCGACCGCTGCGCGGCGGCGTCCATCCCCTCCACCACGTCGGCGAAGAAGGCGTTGCGCAGATCCGAGACGAGGACGCCGACGATATTGGAGGTCCGGCTGGCCAGCGATCTCGCCATGATGTGCGGCTGATAGCCGAGCTCGCGCGCGGCCTCGAGCACGGCACGGCGCCGGTGCGCGCTGACCTTGGGCGAATTCCGCATGACCAGGGAGACCAGCGCGCGGGAGACGCCCGCGCGTGCGGCGACGTCCTCCATCGTCGGTCGCGCCATCTCGCCTCCGTCCGCCATTCCGAATCCCGGCTCGCCGAAGCCGCGCCGGCTGCCGGATCGGACGTTACACGGGGCGCGGCGCGGCATCAATGGAGCGCTCTAATCGGACATTGCCAGACGATCGCCCCGCGTCCTCTTGCCGTGCCGGGCAAAGAAATACGAGGTGGAGACGCGGAAACGCGCGGGAGTCGCACCCCTTGACACGATGTGGCCTGCGTTACATAGTTGGAGCGCTCCAAAGCGAGGGCACCTGTTCACCTCGAAGGTCGGAGAGACGATGACCGAACCTCTCTACCCGCTACGCATCGCGGCCGCACCGATCTCCTGGGGCGTGTGCGAAGTCCCCGGCTGGGGCCATGTGCTCGAGGCGGGAACCGTGCTTGCCGAGATGGCGCGGTTGGGCATCACCGCGACCGAACTGGGCCCACCCGGCTACCTCCCGGATGACCCGGCGGTGCTGCGCGCTTTGCTCGACCGCTTCGGCATCCGCGCCGTCGGCGGGTTCCTCGCGCTGCCGCTGCACCGTGCAC
Source organism: Nocardia amikacinitolerans NBRC 108937 (assembly GCF_001612615.1). GTDB lineage: Bacteria > Actinomycetota > Actinomycetes > Mycobacteriales > Mycobacteriaceae > Nocardia > Nocardia amikacinitolerans. The sequence goes on from NZ_BDAU01000009.1 coordinate 36,510, forward strand.
CGGAGGACGCGCTGGCCGCCGCGCAACGGGCGGCCGCGCTGTTCGCCGCCACCGGAGCGGAGGTCCTGGTGCTGGCCGCTGCCACCGGCCTGGACGGTTACGATGCGCGCCCCGAACTCGACGTCACCGAGTGGCGAACCCTGCTGGACACCGCCGCGGCCGTCCGCGATCTTGCCGCGGCGCACGGCCTGCGCACCGTGCTGCACCCGCACGTCGGCACGCACGTGGAGACCGAGGCCGAGGTCGAACGGTTCCTCGCGGACTCCGACCTCGATCTCTGCCTCGACACGGGCCATCTGCTGATCGGCGGAACCGACCCTGTCGATCTGGCCCGCAGGCACCCGCACCGCATCGGACACGTCCACCTCAAGGACGTGCGCGCCGAAATCGCCGCCGAAGTGCACGGTGGCGCAATCGAATACAGCGAAGCGGTCCGACGCGGGCTATACGCACCGCTCGGCCGGGGCGACATCGATATCGCGGCACTCGTGCGCGCGGTCCGCGAGGCGGGGTACCGCGGCTGGTACGTCATCGAGCAGGACACCGCGCTGCGACCGACCGACCCCGTGACCTCGGCAAGCCGCGACGCGCAACACAGTCTGCGCTACCTCGCCGACCTGGCCGTCGCATCGGCGTCACGGTAGGAGGCGTGCCGGATGTTCGGACGACGAGTCGCTGCCACCCAGAGATTCTCGTTGCGCGCGGCCCTGTCGCTGGCGGCCGTAGCGGCACTGGCCGCCTGTAGCGGGCCGGGTGCGGATGTTGCCGGCACCCCCCAATCACCCGTCGCCGCAGGCGAATTGGAGTCCGTCGCGGTGGTCACCCACGGGAGCGCGGGCGACGCCTTCTGGAACGTGGTCAAGAACGGCGCGGAGGCCGCGGGCAAGGAACTCGGCGTCGCCGTGCAATACAACTCTTCCGGCGATCCCGGCCAGCAGGCGAAGCTGATCGACAACGCGGTGGCGCAGGGCGTGGACGGTCTGGTGGTCTCGATGGCCAACCCGGAGGCGCTGCGGCCCTCGGTGGAGCGCGCGGTGGCGGCCGGAATCCCGGTGGTCACCATCAACTCGGGGGAGAGCGAGAGCGCGAAGTACGGCGCGTTCGCGCACGTCGGACAGAGCGAGGGCTTGGCGGGCCAGGCGGCGGGCAGGCGGCTCGCCGACGCCGGACGCACGAAGCTGCTGTGCGTCATCCACGAGGCGGGCAATATCGGTGCCAATCAGCGCTGTGACGGCGCGACCCGCGCGTTCGGCAACGGCGCGACGCTCCAGGTCGACATCAACAACCCCACCGACGCCCAATCCCGCATCAAGGGCGCGCTGGAGGCCGATCGCTCGATCGATGCCGTGCTGACGCTGAACTCCCAGGTCGCGGCCCGAGCGGTGGACGCGGTGCGGGAATCGCGATCCGCCGCCACGGTGGCGACGTTCGACCTGAACACCGACGTGGTCGAGGCCATCCGGGCGGGTGCGCTGCTGTTCGCGGTCGATCAGCAGCAGTACGAACAGGGCTACCTGCCGATCGTGCTGCTCCAGCTGTATCGCACGAATCTGAACACGGTCGGCGGCGGCGCGCCGGTGCAGACGGGCCCCGGCTTCGTGGACGCCGACAACGTCGAGGCCGTCGCCACGCTCGTCGCCCAGGGCACCCGGTGAGGAGCACGAACATGACCACGACGACCGAGCCCACCGAGGTCACGCCGACCGGCCGCGACGAAGGACCGAGCCGCCTACAGCGCCTGGCGGTGCGACCGGAGATCGGAGCCGCCCTCGGCGCGCTGCTTGTGTTCGTCTTCTTCTCGCTCGTCACCGACCGCTTCCTCAGTCCGCTCGGGATCGCGACCTGGCTGGACGACGCGTCCACGCTCGGCATCATGGCGGTCGCGGTGGCGCTGCTGATGATCGGCGGCGAATTCGACCTCTCGGCGGGCGTGATGACCGCCTCGACCGCGCTCGTCACGGCGCTGCTCGCGGTGCACGCGGGGTGGAACGTCTGGTTCGCGCTGCTGGCCTCTCTGGTGTTCGCGCTGACCGTCGGCGCGTTCAACGGCTGGGTCGTGATGCGCACGGGGCTACCGAGTTTCATCGTCACGCTCGGCACTTTCCTTGCGCTGCAAGGCCTCAACCTCGGCGTCACCCGGTTGGTCACCGACACGGTCCAGGTGTCCGGCGTGCGGGCCGCGGACGGTTACGAGTCGGCGGGCTGGGTGTTCGCTGCCACGCTGAACATCGGCGACGCGCGCATCCAGGCCTCGGTGGTGTGGTGGATCGTGCTCACCGCGATCGCCTCGATCATCCTGGTGCGCACCAAGTTCGGCAATTGGATCTTCGCGGTCGGCGGCTCGCTGACCAGCGCACGGGCGGTGGGTGTCCCGGCGGACCGGACGAAGATCCTGCTGTTCATGGGGACCGCGTTCGCGGGCTGGGTGGTCGGCTCCTGCAACATCTTGCGCTTCGCCAGCGTGCAGGCCAACCAGGGCGTCGGACTCGAGCTGCACTACATCATCGCGGCCGTGGTCGGCGGCTGCCTGCTGACCGGCGGCTTCGGCTCGGCGATCGGCGCGGCCATCGGCGCGCTCATCTTCGGCATGGCGCGCCAGGGCATCGTGTTCGCGCGCTGGGACAGCGACTGGTTCATGCTGTTCCTCGGCGTGCTGCTGCTGGCCGCGGTGCTGGTGAACAACAGATTCCAGAAGCGAGCGGAAAGGGTGCGCCGATGACCGCCCCCCTGATCGAGACGATCGACATCGGCAAGAGCTACGGCGGCGTCGTCGCGCTGCGCGACGTGTCGACCGTGGTGCGGGCGGGCGAGGTCACCTGTGTTCTCGGCGACAACGGCGCGGGCAAATCCACGCTCATCAAGATCCTCGCCGGTGTGCACCGGCATGACCGGGGTGAGTTGCGTGTCGAGGGCGAGCGGGTCCGATTCGATTCGCCGCGTGCGGCATTGGATCGCGGCATCGCGACCGTGTACCAGGATCTCGCGGTCGTGCCGTTGATGAGCCTCTGGCGCAACTTCGTGCTCGGTTTCGAGCCCACGATCGGATACGGGCCTTTCCGGCTGCTCGATCGCAACGCCGGGCGCGAGATCGCGCGAAAGGCGCTGGCCGACATGGGTATCGAGATCGAGGACATGGAACAGCCGGTCGGCACCCTCTCCGGCGGACAGCGGCAGTGCGTCGCGATCGCCAGGGCAGTGCATCGTGGCGCCAAGGTGCTCATCCTCGACGAGCCGACCGCCGCGCTGGGCGTGAAACAGGCCGGGGTGGTGCTGAAATACGTGGTGCAGGCCCGCGAACGAGGCCTCGGCGTCGTCCTGATCACGCACAATCCGCACCACGCCTACCCCGTCGGTGATCGCTTCCTGCTGCTCGAGCGCGGCACGGTGCTCGGCTCCTACGAGAAGTCCGAGATCGACCTGCCCGAGCTGACCAGGCAGATGGCAGGCGGAGCCGAATTGGACGCGCTGCAACACGAATTGGCGCGGGTGATCGGCTCGTGACCGGGTCCGCAGGGGCGGGCACGATCGAGGCGCTGACCATCGGCCGCGTCGGCGTCGATCTGTATCCGGAGCAGAGCGGGGTCCCGCTCGCCGAGGTGCGGTCGTTCGCGAAATCGTTGGGCGGCACGGCGACCAATGTCGCGGTGGCCGCCGCGCGCCTCGGCCGTCGCTCGGCGGTCCTCACCAAAGTCGGCCCGGACGGCTTCGGCGCGTACGTGCGCGCGGCGCTCACCGAGTTCGGGGTCGCGGCGGACTATGTCGGCACCGCGCCGAATCTGCTGACGCCCGTGGTCTTCTGCGAGCTGAACCCGCCGGCCGATCCGCCGCTGCTCTTCTACCGCGCCCCGATCGCGCCCGACCTCACCCTCACGCCCGAGGACGTGCCGTGGGATCTCGTCGACGCTGTGCCGCTGCTGTGGGTGACCGGCACCGGCGTCAGTGCCGAACCCGCGCGCGGCACCCAGCGCGCGATCCTGGAGCGCCGCGTCCGGCGCGGCCACACGGTCCTCGACCTGGACTATCGGCCGATGTTCTGGCCGGACGAGGCGACCGCGCGCGCCGAGATCGGCTGGATGCTCGACCACGTGAACGTCGTCGTCGGTAACCGCGCCGAGGTCGGCATCGCGGTCGGCACGACCGATCCCGACGCGGCGGCCGATCGGCTGCTGGCGCGCGGCGTCCGGCTGGCGGTGATCAAGCGCGGCGCCGAGGGCGTTCTCGTGGCCACCGCCGACGGGCGCTGGACCGTACCGCCGTGCTCGGTGGCGGTGGTCTGCGGGCTCGGCGCGGGCGACGGCTTCGGCGGCGCGCTGATCCACGGGCTGCTCGCCGACTGGGACACGCACCGCATCGGCGTCTACGCCAACGCGGCGGGCGCGCTGGTCGCGTCCCGGCTGGCCTGCGCGGACGCCATGCCGACGGCCGCGGAGATCGAGGAGCTGCTGTGCCGATGAACCCCGTTCCGCACCTGACCGACGAGCGCTGGGCCGAGCTGCTGCGCGTGCGCGCGACGGACCCGGCCGCCGTCGAACGGGCCTACGCCAAGCGAATGCGGCGGTCCGCCCTGCTCTCGGAACGCGAGACGCTGTTCCTCGTCGCCGCCGACCATCCCGCGCGCGGCGCGCTCGGCGTCGGTTCGGACCGCACCGCGATGGCCGATCGGCGCACCCTGCTGGAACGGTTGCTGATCGCGCTGGCCGACCCGGCGGTGGACGGCGTGCTCGGATCGCCGGACGTGGTCGAGGAACTGCTGTTGCTCGACGCGCTGGACGACAAGGTGGTGATCGGCTCGATGAACCGCGGCGGCCTCGCGGGCGCCGAATGGGAGATCGATGACAGGTTCACCGGTTACGACGCCGACGCCTTGGTCCGCTACCGCCTCGACGGCGGCAAAATGCTGCTGCGCCTTGTCGATTCGGATCCGGGCACGGTGCCCACCCTGCACGCCTGCGCGCAGGCGGTGTCGGAACTCGCCGCGCACGGGCTGATGGCGATGGTGGAACCGCTGCCGTACCACCGGGACGCGTCCGGCGCGCTGGTGATGAGCAAGGACGCGCCCTCGCTCACGCGGGCCATCACGGTCGCCTCGGGCCTCGGGGTCACCTCGGCCTACACCTGGCTGAAAATCCCGGCCCCCGAGGACAGTTCGGTGCTGGACGCCACGACGCTGCCGGTGGTCGTGCTCGGCGGTGTGCCCTCCCGTGATCCGGCGGCGGACCTGGCCGCCTGGGGCGGCGCGCTGCACCACGACGTCGTGCGCGGCCTTGTGGTCGGGCGCACCTTGCTCTATCCGCCGGATGGCGATGTCGCCGCCGCCGTCGACGGGGCGGCACGAATGCTGAAGGAGTCCCGATGACACTGCATCGTCCGGCCGGGACACTGGCCGACGGCCGAGATCCGGTCCTGCTCACCGCCGAGGACGCCGGATGGCGCTACACCGGGCTGCGGGTGCTCGAGCTCGCGCCCGGCGAGACCAGAACCCTGTCCACCGGCGAGTACGAGGCGTTCGTGCTGCCGCTGTCCGGCTCCTGCGTCGTCCGGGCGGACACGCTCGTCCTCGAATTGCGCGGGCGCGACTCGGTTTTCACCCGCGTCACCGACTTCGCGTACGTACCGCGCGATGCCGAGGTGACGTTGTCCAGCGCCGGTGGCGCGGTCCTTGCCATGCCCATGGCCAAATGCGGGCGGCGGCTGTCGCCGAAATACGGCCCGGCCGAAGAAGTTCCGGTCGAGGTGCGGGGCGCGGGCCGGGCGACGCGGCAGGTCAACAACTTCGGTGTGCCGGGAGTATGGGCGCACGCGGACAAGCTCAACGCCTGCGAGCTGATCACGCCGGACGGCAACTGGTCGTCGTACCCGCCGCACAAGCACGACGAGGCGAGCGCGTGCGAGGTGGTCAACGAGGAGATCTACTACTTCCGCATCGCAGGCCGCGACGGCGTCACCCCATCCCGCGAGGGCTTCGGCCTGCACCGCGTCTACACCGCCGACGCCGAGGTGGACGAGAACGTGGCGGTGCGCGACGGCGACGTGTTCCTGGTGCCGCGCGGCTACCACGGTCCGTGCGTCGCGGCGCCCGGCTACCCGATGTACTACCTCAACGTGCTGGCCGGTCCGGCGCCCGAGCGGTCGATGGCCTTCTGCGACGATCCGGCGCACGCCTGGATCCGGGACGGCTGGGCGGGGGAGCAGCCCGACCCGCGCTGCCCGGTCACCGGCCCGGAGGGGCGGTCGTCATGGAACTGACCACCGCGCAGGCCCTGGTGTCCTGGCTGATCGCGCAGCGCTCGGAGACGCTGGACGGCGCGGACGTGCCGCTGTTCCCTGCCGTCTTCGCGATCTTCGGGCACGGCAACGTCCTCGGCCTAGGCACGGCGCTGCACGAACGCCGCGGCGAGCTGCCCGTCTGGCGCGGACACACCGAGCAGGGGATGGCGCTTGCGGCGGTCGGCTACGCCAAGGCCACGCATCGACGCCAAGTCGGCGTCGCCACGTCCTCCATCGGGCCCGGCGCGCTGAACATGGTGACGGCCGCTGGCGTCGCGCACGCGAACCGGCTGCCGCTGCTGCTGCTTCCCGGCGACACGTTCACCGGACGCGCCCCCGACCCGGTGCTGCAACAGGTCGAACACTTCGGGGACGCGACCGCGACGGTGAACGACGCGTTCCGCGCGGTGAGCCGCTACTTCGACCGGATCACCAGACCCGAACAGCTCATCGCGACGCTGCCGCAGGTGGCGCGGGTGCTGACCGATCCCGCCGACGCCGGACCGGTCACCCTTGCGCTGCCGCAGGACGTGCAGGCGGAGACCTTCGACTTCCCTGACGCGCTGTTCACCCCCGTGCAGCACCGCGTACCGCGTCCCCGCCCCGATGTGCGGGCGCTGACCGAGGCCGCCGCCGCCATACGCGCCGCGCGGCGACCGCTGCTGGTGCTCGGCGGCGGCGTGCGTTACTCGGGCGCGGGCGCGATCGCGGTGGAATTCGCGGAGCGGCACGGCATTCCGATCACCGAGACCACCGCCGGCCGCACCCTGGTGCCGCACGACCATCCGTTGCACGCGGGCCCGCTCGGCATCACCGGCTCCGCGTCGGCGAACACGCTCGCCGCGGACGCGGACCTGGTGCTCGCCGTCGGCACCCGGTTGCAGGACTTCACGACGGCCTCGTGGACGGCCTTCGCGCCCGACGTCCGCGTGGTCACGATCAACGCGGCCCGCTTCGACGCGGTCAAGCACGGCGCGCTGCCGGTCGTCGGCGACGCGGCCGCCACCCTCACCGAGCTGGGCGAACACCTGTCCGGATGGACCGCCCCAGCGGACTGGACGTGCCGCGCCGCGCCGCTGCGCGAGACCTGGGACGCCCAGATCGACAAGCTGCGCGCGCCGACGCCGGGCACGCCCAGCTATGCCCAGGTCGTCGGCATCGTCAACGAGCTCTCGACGCCCGAGGACTACGTCATGACGGCTTCCGGCGGGCTGCCGGGCGAGCTGATCGGCGGCTGGCGTGGCGCGGGCGGGACACCGAGCATGGACGTGGAGTACGGATTCTCCTGTATGGGCTACGAACTCGCGGGAGCGTGGGGCGCCGCCATGGCGCACGGGGGCGGTCTGGTCACCACGTTGCTCGGCGACGGCTCCTACCTGATGCTGAATTCGGAACTGTTCTCGGCGGCCTTCGCCGGGCACCCGTTCGTCGCCGTGGTGTGCGACAACGACGGCTACGCGGTGATCGCGCGCCTCCAGGAGGGGCAGGGCGGCGCGGCGTTCAACAATCAGTACGCCGACTGTCGGACCACCCTCGCCGACCCGCCGCGCGTCGATTTCGCGGCGCACGCCACCGCGCTCGGTTGCTCGGTATTCGCTGCAACGAGTACCGACCAGTTTCGAATCGCCTACCACCGAGCGCGGGCGGCCGCGGTCGCGGCGTCGCGTCCGGCGGTCGTCGTCGTGCGGACGCGGGCCGCCGACTGGACCGAGGCCGGTGCATGGTGGGAAGTCGGTGTGCCGCAATACCTTTCCGGCCGCGGCGACTACGATGCGAACAAGCCCGCGCAGCTGCGCTATGTGCGAGGGCGATGACTCGTTCGCATGCTCGGCCGTGTACGTCGGTGTACAGACCTGTTCGCTGGGCGGTCGACACCCGGTCCGGATGCGAGGTGACAGACACAGACCCCGATGAGCGTTGAATAGCTCACAGTGGATGGGGCCGAATGTGGAGAAATTCGTCGGATGATGGCATTGTGGATCTACGAGACCGGGGTGTCAATGCAAGTCCCTGGCTCGTCAACAGAAAGTATGAAATGGCTCAAGGCATCGTTAAGTGGTTCAACAGCGAGAAGGGCTTCGGCTTCATTGCCCAGGACGGCGGCGGTCCCGACGTCTTCGTGCACTACTCGGCTGTGAGCGGCTCGGGTTTCCGGTCCCTCGATGAGGGGCAGCGCGTGGAGTTCGAGATCGGCCAGGGACAGAAGGGTCCGCAGGCCCAGGACGTCCGCGTCGTCGCCTGATTCGACACGCACTTCGAGGCTCCGCACCAGTACGGTGCGGGGCCTCTCGTCTTTCTCGGCTCGGTGGGACTCGCCGGAACCGGCGCACGATGGACCGAGCGGCACCGGCCGTTGTACCCTTCCCCGGTTCTGCGCGTTCGGAGAAGGTGCGGCGTATGGCTCTGGGCACAGTGATGTGGTTCGACACCGAAAAGGGATTCGGTTTCATCGCCCAAGACGGTGGTGGCAAGGACGTGTTCGTGGACTACCTGGATCTCCAGGGTTCCGGGTTCCGATCCTTGACGGCCGGGCAGCGGGTGGAGTTCGAGCTGCGCCAAAGCAAGTCGGGGCCGGAGGCGATCGCCGTGCGGGTCATCGAATAGGCGTATCCCCGGCGCGTGACCGCCACCTTCCAACGGCGTCTACCGAGTCGACAGTGCTTGCGCGCGGAAGAACTCCGCGGTCAGCGCCCGTGCGCGTCCCAGGTCCCGCTCGCCGGGCCGCGGGAAAGCATCTGCCGCGCCGTCGAATTCGCTCGCGATGAACCTGGCGATCGGCGCTGGTACGGCTCCGCTGCCCATTTCCCTTGTCCGCGACTTGAGTTCGGTCAGCTCGGCCACGGCCGCGACCAAGTCGGCGGGCAACTCGCACTGCGCGAGGAGCGTCGGCAGCTGCATCGGAGCCACCGCGGCTTCGGGATGCTCGCGCAGCCACCGCAGCGCCATCGCGGGACGCAGCGCGTAGAAGACCTTCTTCAGTGATCGGTTGCGGTCGAACAGTTCCCACTGCCGAGCGCCGAGGTGCAGGTAGTGCCGCGCCACCTGATCGCGGGCGGCGACCTGCTCGGCCAGCGCCCGCAAGTCGGTGCGAAAGCTCGCGTCGCCGCGGTACACGATCGGCGACATCAACCACTCGATCAGCACCGCGTTGCCTTTGACCAACAGCCGCAACGCTTTACCCAGATCCCAGCCGTTGACGTCGAGCAGCCCGACGAGCGGCGTCTCGATCACATCGCGCGTCCGCCACGGCGACAGATAGGTGTCCAGCGGCGCCACGTACACGAAGCGGCAATCGTAGTCGGAGTCCGGCGAGGGGAAACCCCAAGCCCGGCTGCCACTTTCGATGGCCAAGCGCACGCGCACACGCTGGTCGCGCTCGATCCGGTCCAGCTCGGCGTCGATGGACCCGACCACGGTCGGATCCATCGACTCCGGAACAGCGCGCAACGACATGGGCCGATCGTATGCGCGAGGGTAGGCGCGCTTCAGCTCATTTTCCGGCCGAAACATGGTGAGGCGCCGCCGTCGGTGAGTCCCTACCGCCGTCAGCGTCGCGCGACCGGCAGTGCCGCGCCGACGACCGGCAGGATCAGCACGCTGCCGCGAGCACGGCGCGCTGATGACAATCGGCGCCGGGTGCGGCGAGCGCATTCCTCGTGGCCTGCGACGGGTCGGCAGAGGTCGCCGCCGGACGGCGCGATGCCGTTTCGTGTCGTGACCGCGGCGAATCTCGGTCGACCTGGGGGTGTTCGTGCCGGTGCGCGGCCCAACGAAAGCCCGCTTGCTCCTTCGGCGTCGCGCGAGGGAGAACCGGCGGGTTCATGCGTTCTCGCGAGTTCAGGGCGGCGCGGTGTGCGGAACGCCGCACGGGGAGTGTCGGGCCGCCTTCCGCACCGCACCGCGCCGCGCGGTTCGGCTCGGCCGACGCCCCGGGACGCGCCGCCGGTTGCTGTGCCGCAAGGCAGACGGCCGGTGTCCGCCGTGGAAACGGCGTTCTCGGCTGCCATTGTCGAATATTCGGTGAATTGCCGACCAATAACTGCGTCTCGAAAATACCGGCATTGTCACGCGCTGGCTCCGGGGGCGAGCTCGTGCCCCTGCCGGACCTGTGGACTAATTCCGCGATCGCGTCGAAGTCCACCATTCTCAGAGTTTCTCCGGCGATTCCTCAGAGTTCTCTCAGAAATTGACAGAATCTGCACGCGCGTATGATCTGGACGGCTGACCATCCTCTGACAGCTGCAAACATGCAGGTAGACGCCTATTTTTGGAGGCAGATTCATGGGATGTGTAGTGATCGGCACCGCATCGAATATTCGAGTGTAGTGTGCGTCACAATTCTCCAGAATTTCGTAACCGCGTTCGCGACACCGCCGATGTGCCGTGTGTCAGCCAGTTCGACTGGATAATTTCGAGGAAGAGGAATTCTTATGATCCCCGTTATCATCGACACCGGTAGTGCCGCCATCGACGGTCTGTTCAACACTCTCGGTGCCGCGCTGCACGGTGTGCTGAACACCCTGTGGACGGGTTCCTTCGGCGGCCGCTGATTCGACTCCGCGATCGAGCGACTCGATCGTGTCCGTGCCGTCCGCTCGGCACGACCATGGAAGACCCCGCATCCCCTCGGTGCGGGGTCTTCCCGTTTTTTTCGCGCGCTTCGGACCCAACGCTGGTCTCGGAGAACGCGCTCGTCCGGGGCGTGCGCCTGACCCCCGACGTCCAGATGGACCCGGTGGCCTTACGGCAGAACACCATTCGCTTTCGTCCGCCCGCCGCCCCGCCGCGCCGCCCGCACACTGACGGCAGCCGCCTACCGGGTGGTACAGCCGGATGAAATGCCGACCACTAAGCTTGTCGGCGGTAACTGCCGACCCCCATTTCCCCAGGAGTACCCCACAGTGAGCCAAGCAGGCCGTCCTGTTGTTCTGATCGCCGACAAGCTCGCCCAGTCGACCGTCGACGCGCTCGGTGACGGTGTCGAGGTTCGCTGGGTCGACGGCCCCGACCGCCCGGCCCTGCTCGCCGCGGTTCCGGAGGCCGACGCGCTGCTCGTGCGTTCCGCCACCACCGTCGACGCCGAGGTGCTCGAGGCAGGCAAGAACCTGAAGATCGTCGCCCGCGCCGGCGTCGGCCTCGACAATGTCGACGTGCCCGCGGCCACTGAGCGCGGCGTCATGGTCGTCAACGCGCCGACCTCCAACATCCACACCGCCGCCGAGCACGCGGTCACCCTGCTGCTCGCCGCCGCCCGCCAGGTCCCCGCCGCCGACGCGACCCTGCGCGAGCGCACCTGGCAGCGCAGCAAGTTCAACGGCGTCGAGATCTTCGGCAAGACCGTCGGCGTCGTCGGCCTCGGCCGCATCGGCCAGCTGTTCGCCGCGCGCCTCGCCGCGTTCGAGACCAAGCTCATCGCGTACGACCCGTACGTCTCCCCGGCCCGCGCCGCCCAGCTCGGCATCGAGCTGGTCACCCTGGACGAGCTGCTGCAGCGCGCCGACCTGATCTCGGTGCACCTGCCCAAGACCCCGGAGACCAAGGGTCTGCTGAGCAAGGAGAAGCTCGCCCTCACCAAGCCGGGCGTCATCATCGTCAACGCCGCGCGCGGCGGCCTGATCGACGAGGCCGCGCTGGCCGAGGCCATCAAGTCCGGCCACGTGCGCGCCGCCGGTCTGGACGTGTTCGACACCGAGCCGTGCACCGACAGCCCGCTGTTCGAGCTGCCGCAGGTCGTCGTCACCCCGCACCTGGGCGCGTCCACCTCCGAGGCGCAGGACCGCGCCGGAACCGATGTCGCGAAGTCGGTGCTGCTTGCCCTGGCGGGCGAGTTCGTTCCCGGCGCGGTGAACGTCACCGGCGGCGCGGTCGGCGAAGAGGTCGCTCCGTGGCTGGAGATCGTGCGCAAGCAGGGCGCGCTGGTCGGCGCGCTGTCCGACGAGCTGCCCGTCAGCATCGAGGTGCAGGTGCGCGGCGAGCTCGCCTCCGAGGACGTCGCGGTGCTGGAGCTCTCGGCGCTGCGCGGCATCTTCTCGGCGCTGGTCGAGGACCAGGTCACCTTCGTCAACGCGCCCGCGCTGGCCAAGGAGCGCGGCATCACCGCGCAGGTCACCACCGCGTCGGAGAGCCCGAGCCACCGCAGCGTCGTCGACCTGCGCGCCGTGTTCGGCGACGGCCGCACCCTGAATGTCGCGGGCACCCTCACCGAGCCGCAGCAGGTGCAGAAGATCGTCAACATCAACGGCCGCAACTACGACATGCGCGCCGAGGGCCTGAACCTGGCGATCCTGAACTACGAGGACCGTCCTGGCGCGCTGGGCAAGATCGGCACCAAGCTCGGCGAGGCCGACATCGACATCCTGGCCGCGCAGCTGAGCCAGGACGTGGACAAGGAAGGCGCGACCGTCGTCCTCCGCGTGAACAAGGAAGTGCCCGCCGACGTGCAGGCCGCCATCGCCGAGTCGGTCGGCGCCGCCAAGATCGCGCTGGTCGACCTGTTCTGATCCGATCGGCGCGTCGAGCGCCGAGGGAAACAAGTGCCGCGCGCCGTCACCGCAGGGTGGCGGCGCGCCGCACGTTCCCGGCGGGTGGCCGGGAGATCGTTGGCGTCCGCCCGGGTGGCCGGACGCGGCGAGGCGCCTAGTACCGTGTCGGTGCTCGCCGAGCGTCCGGCCAGACCCGGTCGAAAATGAACGGAGTTGTCATGAAGCTTGCTGTCATCCCCGGTGACGGTATCGGGCCCGAGGTCATCGCCGAGGCGCTCAAGGTGCTGGACGTCGTCGTGCCCGGCGTCGAGAAGACCGAGTACGACCTCGGCGCGAAGCGCTACCACGCGACCGGCGAGATCCTGCCGGACTCGGTGCTGCCCGAGCTGAAGCAGCACGACGCCATTCTGCTCGGCGCCATCGGCGACCCGTCGGTGCCCAGCGGCGTGCTCGAGCGCGGTCTGCTGCTGCGCACCCGGTTCGCGCTTGACCACCACGTGAATCTGCGCCCGTCGAAGCTGTTCCCCGGCGTCACCAGCCCGCTGGCGGGCAACCCCGAGATCGACTTCGTCGTGGTGCGGGAAGGCACCGAGGGCCCGTACACCGGCACCGGCGGCGCGATCCGCGTCGAGACCCCGCACGAGGTCGCCACCGAGGTGAGCACCAACACCCGCTTCGGCATCGAGCGCGTCGTCCGCTACGCCTTCGCCAAGGCGCAGGCCCGCCGCAAGCACCTCACCCTCGTGCACAAGAACAATGTGCTGACCTTCGCCGGATCGCTGTGGCAGCGCACCGTCGACGAGGTCGCCGCGGAGTTCCCCGAGGTCACCACCGCGTACCAGCACATCGACGCGGCGACCATCCACATGGTCAACGACCCAGGCCGCTTCGACGTGATCGTGACCGACAACCTGTTCGGCGACATCATCACCGACCTCGCGGCCGCGGTCAGCGGCGGCATCGGCCTGGCGGCGAGCGGCAATATCGACGCGTCCGGCGCCAACCCGAGCATGTTCGAGCCGGTGCACGGCAGCGCCCCCGACATCGCGGGCCAGTCGAAGGCCGACCCGACCGCCGCGATCCTGTCGGTCTCCTTGCTGCTCAATCACCTCGGCAACACCGAGGGCGCCGCCCGAATCGAGGCGGCAGTCGCCAAGGACCTGTCCTCGCGGTCCGGCGCGTCGTCCACCGTCGAGGTCGGCGACCGGATCGCCGCTTCGGTCTGAGCGATCGTCCGCGAATCCCCGCGTCCGCCCGCGGCGCGGGGATTCGTCGTGCTCGGACCGGTTACCCTCGGTTCGAGTGCGGAACAGGGAGATCAGGTGGCCAAGCGACGGACCAGCCGTAAGCCGGAGCCGGGTCCCTACACGATTCGGGACCTGCACGCGCTGCCCGCGCGGGGCAAGAGCTTCGAGCTGGAGGACGGCTGGCTCATCGAGGTCGACCGCGGTGCGCGGCACAATCACGTGGCGCAGCGGCTGGCTCGTTTCCTCGACGTCGCCGCCGACGTCGAGGTGCACGTCTGCCTCGGCGGCGGCTGGGAAGTGAGCACGCCGGGCGGTATCCGCAAACCCGACATCGTCGTGGTGCCGCGGGAAGTGGTGCGCTCCGCCCTCGTCGCCGACCCGCCGCGGCTGCTGCCCGGCTCCGAGGTGCAGCTGGCCGTGGAGGTGATCGCGCCGGGGACCGGCAGCGAGCGCACCGACCGGGTGCGAAAGGTCCACGAGTACGCGGCCGTTGGTATCCCGCAGTACTGGATCGTCGAACATCACCCGAACGTACGCATCCACCCGCTGGTCCTCGACGGTGACATCTATCGCGCGGAACCGCCGGTCGGCCCCGGTTCGACACTCAGCGCGAACATCGGCCACCACAACCACTTTCGCGTGGAGGTGGATCCGGCGGCGTTGCTCGAAGTGTGAGTAGGCTTCGCCCACCAGCGGTTTCACGCTCCAGCCCTGGTTCGGCTGCCCCGGTGCGCATTCCGTCGAGGGGCGGGTTCTCGGGTGCGTCCGGTGTGCTTGGGCGCGGCGGACTTCGGTGCCGGATATTACGGAGATGGACATGGTTGGCGCCGTCGATGATCGTCCAACGCGTCCAACGCGTCCAACGCGTCCAACGCGTCCAACGCGTCCAACGCGTCCAACGCGTCCGACGCGGTGCGCGCGAGGTCGGTGCGCCGTAGCAGGATTCTCTACGCGCGACCCGAATGCCGGTCGAGGGCGAAGGCGCGGTGCGGAGGGGAGCCCCGGTCGCTGCCGACCGGGACTCCCCTCTGGAAACGGCGCGATCAGCGCGGATTTCGGCTGTCGGTGGGAACCAACGGAATTGCGGCGGTGGCAAGGGCTGCGGCGGCCAAATACGCGGCGGGGAAACCTCCGACGGTGATGAGCGCACCGAAAACCGGTGGGATGGCGGCGATCGCGAGGTTCTGGCCGGTGTTCTGGATGCCGAGTCCGCGTCCGCTCCAGTACGGGCCCGCGATCTCGGCGACGGCCGTGAAGGCGAGACCGTTGTCGGACACCGTGATCACCGAGGCGACGATCAGCAGCGGGATGGCGGCCCACCACCACTGCGTCCACGCGGTGAGACCCAGTGCGGCCATGGACAACACGGCCGCCACGGCCACCGTCCGCAGCGGACCGAGCCTGCTGCCGACCCGGTCGGACCACGCGCCCGCGCCGATTCGGCCGAACGCACCGAGGATTTGGGTCACGGTCACCAGCGCGCCCGCGGCGGGCAGCGACCAGCCGATGTCGCGGTGCAGCCACAGCAGCGCGAAGGTCCACACCACGCCCTGCGGCACGCACAGCAGCACGGACACCGCGTGGATCCGCCACAGCGTCGCGTCGCCGCGATACGGGTTGGCCCGGTCGACGCCCTTGCCCTCCGGACGCGGGGGATCGATGATGCCCAGGTAGCAGGCCGCCGCAGCGACGCCCGCCATGATCGCAGGCACCAGAATCGCGGTCGAAATGCCGTGCGCCGCAGCGACTGCGGGAACAGCGAGCGCACCGACGCCGACACCGAGGGGCTGCGCGGTCTGCCGAATGCCCATCGCCAGCCCGCGCCGCTCCGGTGGGAACCAGCCGACGATGACGCGACCGCTCGCGCCGTTGGTGCTTGCCGCACCCGCGCCACCGAGGAACAGCAGCGCGCCGAGCGTTATGTCGTTGGTGGTGACGGCCGCCGCGGCGCCCGCGACGAACATCACCAGCGGCCCGCCGACCAACACTTTCCGCTCACCGATGCGGTCCACCACGTAACCCCACGCGATCAGCGTGCAAACCAACCCGACGGTCGGCATCGCCACCAGCAGACCCGCTGTGGGCAAGGACATTCCGCGCGCCGTCAGTGCGGGCAGCAGGAAGGGCGTCCCATGGATGAACACGGCGCTCGATGCCTGCGCGAAGACGCCGAGGGCGAGCATGGACCACCGTCGTGCCGCGCGAATCTCTGTCACGGTCGCCATGGGCCACACCTCGATCTCAAAATATGGAACTCAAGTCTCACTGATTGAACATCGAAACTACGGTACACCGGACGGCGGGCCGATTTCTCCCCCTGCGCCTCGGTGCGCATGCTTCGGCCGCTGCGCGACCGGCGCGAACGCGGCGCCCGCGAGTCGGAACTCACATTCGACCTTCCGATCTCGCTGCCGGTGAGGTTGCCGCTGTCGCGTGCCGAAGCGGTCGGCCGCGCACGCCGATCGGACCGCTCGGTCGGGTGCGTTCGGGCAGGTCGATGCCGGTCGATAGACTTCGGGGCATGCGTCTAGGTCGAGTTGCCAGTCCCGATGGGGTCGCGTTCGTCAGCATCGAGGGGGAGGAAAGCGACAGCATCGCCAAAGAGATCGCGGAACACCCGTTCGGTACGCCGACGTTCACCGGACGGAGCTGGCCGCTTGCCGACGTGCGCCTGCTCGCGCCGATCCTGGCCAGCAAGGTGGTGTGCGTAGGCAAGAACTACACCGCGCACGCCGCGGAGATGGGTGGTCCCGCGCCGGAGGAGCCGGTGATCTTCATGAAGCCGAGCACCGCGATCGTCGGGCCCAACGCCCCGATCATCTTGCCGCCCAGCTCCTCTCAGGTCGACTACGAGGGCGAGCTCGCCGTCGTCATCGGCCGCCCGTGCAAGGACGTGCCCGCCGCCCGTGCCAAGGACGTGATCCTTGGCTACACCGTCGCCAACGACGTCACCGCCCGCGATCAGCAGCGCCAAGACGGCCAGTGGACGCGTGCCAAAGGCTACGACACCTTCTGCCCGCTCGGCCCGTGGATCGAAACCTCGCTGGACCCTTCGGATCTGGAGATCGTCACCGAACTCGACGGCGAGGTCCGCCAGCGCAGCCGCACTTCGCTACTGCTGCACGACATTCCGAAGCTGATCGAATGGGTGAGCACGGTCATGACGCTGCTTCCCGGCGACGTGATCCTGACCGGAACACCGGAGGGCGTCGGCCCCGTCCAGAGCGGGCAGCAGGTGTCCGTCACCGTCGAGGGCGTCGGAACCCTCACCAATCCCGTTGCCGCCAAACGCTGATCGAAAGAGAGCCATGACTGAAGTACGGGTCCGATTCTGCCCGTCACCCACCGGCACACCGCACGTCGGCCTGATCCGGACGGCGCTGTTCAACTGGGCGTACGCCCGCCACACCGGCGGAACCTTCGTCTTCCGCATCGAGGACACCGACGCCGCGCGCGATTCCGAGGAGTCCTACAACGCGATCCTCGACGCGTTGCGCTGGCTCGGCCTGAACTGGGACGAGGGTCCCGAGGTCGGCGGGCCCTACGGCCCCTACCGCCAGTCGCAGCGCCGCGAGCTGCACCTCGACGTGGTGCGCAAACTGCTCGAGGCCGGCGAGGCCTACGAATCCTACTCCACGCCAGACGAAGTCGAGGCGCGCCATCGCGCCGCGGGCCGGGACCCCAAGCTCGGCTACGACAACTTCGACCGCGACCTGAGCGCCGAGGCCGTCGCCGCCTACCGCGCCGACGGCAGGGCCCCGGTGATCCGGCTGCGCATGCCCGACGAGGACCTCACCTGGCACGACCTGGTGCGCGGCGAGACCACCTTCAAGGCGGGCACTGTGCCCGACTTCGCGCTCACCCGCGGCAACGGCGACCCGCTCTACACGCTGGTCAACCCGGTCGACGACGCACTGATGAAGATCACCCACGTGCTGCGCGGCGAGGATCTGCTCTCCTCCACGCCGCGCCAGCTGGCGCTCTACGCCGCGCTGCGCCGGATCGGGGTAGCGGAGTTCACCCCGGAGTTCGGCCACCTGCCGTTCGTCATGGGGCAGGGCAACAAGAAGTTGTCCAAGCGTGATCCGGAGTCGAATCTGTTCGCCCACCGCGACCGCGGATTCATCCCCGAGGGTTTGCTGAATTACCTGGCGTTACTCGGTTGGGGCATCTCCGACGATCACGATGTGTTCTCGATGGCCGAGATGGTTGCGGCCTTCGACATATCGAAAGTGAATTCGAATCCGGCGCGTTTCGATCAGAAGAAGGCCGACGCGCTGAACGCCGAGCACATCCGATTGCTGGAGCCCGGTGATTTCGCGAGCAGACTGCGCGAGTTCCTCACCGAACACAACCACATCGGCGCCGAGGTGGACGAGAAGGTGTTCGCCGCGGCGGCGGAATTGGTGCAGACCAGAATCGTGGTTCTGGCCGACGCCTGGGATCTCTTGCGATTCCTCTTCGCGCCCGCCGAAGAGTTCGCCATCGATCCCGCGGCGGGCGCCAAGAATCTGGGCGCGGACGCCGTTCCGGTACTCGACGCCGCGATCGCCGCGCTGGAGCCTTTGGCGTCCTGGACTACCCCGGCTATCGAAGAGGCGCTGAAAACCGCGCTGATCGATGATTTGGGGCTCAAACCGCGCAAGGCTTTCGCGCCGGTGCGGGTCGCGGTGACCGGATCGCACATCAGCCCGCCGCTGTACGAGTCGCTGGAACTGCTCGGTCGCGAGACGACCATGGCGCGGCTGGCCGCGGCGCGGGAGTGGACAGCTCCCGCGGACTGAGATTTACCTCACGCTCGCCGGACCCGCGTGTGCCGTGGACGGATCCCGTCCGGCGGTGCGCTCGGGTCCGTGCGGGCCGCCGGTACCGGTTCGCTCGACGTGTGGGGCCGGCCTCGGTAACCGCTGTTTCGGCCGAAAACCTGCCTTTGACCAGGCGATTTGTAGTTTACCGGTAGGGGTTTGGTAATCTCTTTCTCGGCCGGAACGCGGCCCCGAAGTCAGCCAGACGGCGGGGTCGAGAGACTGGTCACTGGGGTATGGTGTAATTGGCAACACAGCTGATTCTGGTTCAGCCATTCTAGGTTCGAGTCCTGGTACCCCAGCGGAGAAGTTGTTCTGCTCTCGGTTCGCGACCGAAAGTTGTTCAGCATCCGGCGATTTGGTCGCCGAGCTTCGGTCAGCTAAACTAACCGAGCTTCCAACGATCGAAAGATCAACCGGAGATCATCGCGAAAGCGAATGATCAGTCCTGGCCCCGTCGTCTAGCGGCCTAGGACGCCGCCCTCTCAAGGCGGTAGCGCGGGTTCGAATCCCGTCGGGGCTACGCAAGTGGAAGGCCCATGCTCATGGAGAGCATGGGCCTTTCTTGCTTCGCAAGTGTTTTGTGGGGGTGCGACCCCCACACCCCGCCCGGAGGGGCGTTGCCCCCCGGACCCCCCCTGGTGCGTGGTTGCGTTTGGGGCGGGTCGTCACCTCGAGGCTTTGGTTGCGTCGCGGGTTTGTTGCCTCAGCTGTTTCGGTTCTTGGACGTCGTTGTCGGAGCGGTGCTGTCGTCGAGGCTGGTGGTGCCACTTTCGCTGTCGGACCGGGGCTGACGTTGGGGCTGGTGGCGTCACTTTCGCTGTGCCCACTATGTGTCGCAGGGTGGCGGCCTGGCGTGCTCGAGGTCGCCAGCGGTGTCCTCCCAGCTTGGCGGGGACGCTATGCGCGGGAGCTTGGGGGCCAGTGGTGAGGAGTAAGAGGTCGATCGCTGGGGCCTGGATTTCGTCGGCCTCGGCAGTGGGTCCAATCGGTGTCGGTCGCGGTCGGGCGGATGCCGTGGGGGCGTTTATGGGTGCCGTAGAAGCGGCTGAGGAACGTGGTCCAAGGCGGTGGTCACGCGGTCGATGGGGGGTATGCCTAGGGCGACCCAAGGGGCGGAGGATGTCTTGGACGTGCACGTGATGTCGACGAGTGGGTCGACGGAGGTGGACGCCGCAACTCGTCGGCGTAGCGCACTGTGCGGTGTGTTCGAAGACGTTTCGGGGCGGAGAAATGAGGACGGGGCGCCTTCGGTGGGAGGGCGGCGCGTGTGCGGCCGCTCGTGATCCCTGGCGCCCCGGTCCGGATGGGTGGTTATCCGCTCTTGCGGCGGAACTCCCGCTTGTGGCTGGCATTGCCGTGCGCGGCGGTCGCCTTCGAGTGGCCGTCCAGGTGGTCCGTCGACTTGGCGTGCTGGGCGTTCTTCTTCTCCAGCGCCTCGCGGAACTTGCGCTTCACTTCTTCGGCACTGCCGTTGGAACTACCCGATTCCGTCATCGCCTGCTCCTCGTCGTCGCGGCCGCGGCGCAGCGCCACCCGCTGGGCGCTGCCCGGCCGAATCGTGTCGAACGACTCGACGCTAACGCGCGACAGCGCCGATGTCAGCTCGATTTCCGATGCGCCGCGCGCGATCCAGTCGACACAGCCGGACGAATGCCGCCGGTAGCCCGCCGCTTGGCCAGAGCGAATGCGGAGGTGCGCCCAGAGCGCACGGTCGGGAGCGAACGCCGCGGAGGCACGCAGTGAGCGCAGGGCCGAAGAAACCCGGAGGTACGCAAGGAGCGCACGGCCGGAGCTGACGCGGAGGTGCGCCCAGCGCGCACGGTCGGGAGCGAACGCCGCGGAGGTGCGCCCAGAGCGCACGGTCGGGAGCGAACGCCGCGGAGGCACCCAGAGAGTGCAGGGCCGAAGCGAACGCAGAGGTACGCCAAGAGCGATCTGCCGGAACGAATGCTGCGGGGGTGCGCAAAGAGCGCACCGCCGGAGTGAACGTTGGGAAGGTACGCACAGCGCGCACCGCCGGAGTGAACGCTGCGGAGGTACGCACAGCGGACACTGCCGGAGCGAACGCGGAGAACGTTCAGTCCAACGCGTTGGCGGTGGTACCGCCGAGCGGCAGCGCGGGCAGGCCGAGTTTGCGATGGTCCCAGCTGTGTACCCGCTCGGGCACCACGCGCACCGCGACCCGCTTGTTAAGCATGTTCTCCACCAGCGGCCGGACCTCTTCGCTGTACGGGCCGGTGTAGCGCTCCCAGACGCTCACGCCGACCGCGAAGAGCTTCTCCGGATCATCGATGATCTCGGCGTGGCCCTCGATGGACACTCCGCGCAGCTGGTCGTAGGTCTGCCCGGCCTCGATCATGCAGGTGACGCGCGGATCGCGGCGCAGGTTCACCGCCTTCTGCGATTTGGCCTTGGTCTCGAACCAGATCTCGCCGTCGATCAGCGCGTACCACATCGCGGTCAGGTGCGGCCTGCCCTGCGGACCGAGGGTGGCCAGCGTCGCGATGCGGCTGCGCTCCAGGAACTCGGCGATCTCGGCGTCCGTCATGACGATCTGCGCCCGTTGTTTGACTCCCATGGGCCAACTCTAGAGAACGAAATCTGAAACGTGTTACAGGCGCTTGTGCAGCGCGTCCGCGGCGGCGACCAGATCGGCCGCCCAGCGCGCGCCGGGCCTGCGACCCATCCGGTCGATCGGGCCGGAGACCGAGACCGCGGCGATCACGTTGCCCGCGGTGTCGCGCACCGGCGCCGAAACGCTGGCCACGCCCGCCGCCCGCTCGGCCGCGCTCTGTGCCCAGCCGCGCTTGCGCACCTCGGCGAGCGCGCGCTCGCCGAACACCGCGTCGGCGAGAATGGTGCGCTGCAACTCCGGATCCGCCCAGGCGAGCAACACCTTCGCGGCCGAGCCGGCGGTCAGCGGTAGCCGGGCGCCGATCGGGACGGTGTCGCGCAGGCCGACGGGCGGTTCCATCGCGGCGATACAGACCCTGGCGCCGCCGTCGCGGCAATACAGTTGGACGCTCTCGCCGGTGATCTCGCGCAGCCGGGGCAGAATGGCCGCCGCGGCCTCCTGGAGCGGATCGGTGGCGCCCGCGGCGAGCTCGGCGAGAGCCGGACCTGGCCGCCACGTTCCGTTGTTGTCGCGAGCGAGCAGACGGTGCACCTCGAGCCCGACGGCCAGCCGGTGCGCGGTCGCCCTCGGCAGGCCGGTGCGGGTGCACAGCTCGTTGAGACCGCAGGGATGCTCGGCGACGGCGTAGAGGACCGCCACTGCTTTGTCGAGGACGCCGATACCGCTATGCTGTCTCATAGAACGATATTAGCGTCTCGGATATTGAGATAGTCAAACTCCGCCGAGAAAGTCGCCGCCGAGGCGAGCGGCCAGGGCGGGGCGGCACGGTCGAGATGTCCGTCGACCCAATCCACAACTCTGTGCAGCAGGCGCCGCGCGCTCAGCCCGAATCGCGCGGACCCGCTGCTCGTCCGAAAGGTGATCGAGAATGGCCGACCGCCCACGCACCCTGGCCGAAAAGGTGTGGGATCAGCACGTCGTAGCCCGCGGCGAGGGCGAAGGCGCCTCGCGCGAGCCCGATCTGATCTACATCGATCTGCACCTGGTGCACGAAGTGACGAGTCCGCAGGCCTTCGACGGACTGCGGGCCGCGGGCAGGAAGGTGCGCCGCCCCGACCTGACCATCGCGACCGAAGACCACAACGTCCCCACCATCGATATCGATAAGCCGATCGCCGACCCCATTTCCCGCACCCAGGTCGAGACGCTGCGGCGCAACTGCGCGGAATTCGGTGTCCGGCTGCACCCGATGGGTGATCTGGATCAGGGCATCGTGCACGTGGTCGGTCCGCAGCTCGGCCTGACCCAGCCCGGCACGACGGTGGTGTGCGGCGACAGCCACACCTCGACGCACGGCGCGTTCGGCGCGCTGGCGATGGGCATCGGCACCAGCGAGGTCGAACACGTGCTGGCGACACAGACTTTGTCGCTGCGCCCGTTCAAGACGATGGCCATCAACATCGACGGTCAGCTGCCGCACGGGGTCACGAGCAAGGACGTGATCCTCGCCGTCATCGCCCAGATCGGCACCGGCGGCGGCCAGGGCTACGTCTTGGAGTACCGCGGCGAGGCCGTGCGCGCCATGTCCATGGAGGCGCGGATGACGATGTGCAACATGTCCATCGAGGCGGGCGCCCGCGCGGGCATGATCGCGCCGGACGAGGTCACCTACGAGTTCCTGAAGGGCCGCCCGCACGCGCCCCAGGGCGCGGACTGGGATGCCGCGGTGGCGGCCTGGGACGCGCTGAAGACGGACGAGGGCGCCGTTTTCGACGCCGAGGTGCACATCGACGCGAGCAAACTGACTCCGTTCGTCACCTGGGGCACCAACCCGGGTCAGGGCTTGCCGCTGGGCGAGACCGTGCCCGACCCCGCCGAAATTGCCGACGAGACGGCGCGCGAGGCCGCGGAGAAAGCGCTGCGGTACATGGATTTGGAGCCGGGAACTCCGCTTCGGCAGATCTCGATCGACACCGTATTCGTCGGATCGTGCACCAACGGACGCATCGAGGATTTGCGCGCTGTGGCCGGGATTTTGAAGGGACGGCGCGTCGCGGACGGCGTGCGAATGCTGGTTGTACCGGGCTCGATGCGGGTTCGCGCGCAGGCGGAAAAAGAAGGATTGGGCGAGATTTTCACCGCGGCGGGCGCCGAATGGCGGCAGGCCGGTTGTTCGATGTGCCTGGGAATGAACCCGGATCAGCTTTCGCCGGGCCAGCGCTGCGCCTCCACCTCGAACCGCAACTTCGAAGGCAGGCAGGGCAAAGGCGGGCGTACCCACCTGGTTTCCCCGCTGGTGGCCGCCGCGACGGCGGTCCGCGGAACTCTGTCCTCGCCCGCGGATCTGAACTGACGCCGCGCGACACCCCCTACGTATCCAGGAGAATCTGATGGAAGCCTTCACCGTGCACAAGGGGATCGGCGTGCCGCTGCGCCGCTCCAACGTCGACACCGACCAGATCATCCCGGCGGTCTATCTGAAGCGGGTCACTCGAACCGGATTCGAGGACGGCCTGTTCGCGGCCTGGCGAACGGACCCCGACTTCATTTTGAACACCGAGCCCTACAAGCGGGGTAGTGTGCTGGTTGCGGGTCCGGATTTCGGTACCGGTTCCTCACGCGAGCATGCCGTATGGGCGCTGTCGGACTACGGCTTTCGGGTGGTCATCTCGCCGCGATTCGCCGACATCTTCCGTGGCAATGCGGGCAAGGGCGGCCTGTTGGCGGCCCAGATGTCACAGAACGATGTCGAATTGCTCTGGAAGATGATCGAGGAACAGCCCGGTCTCGAATTGGTAGTGGATCTCCAGGCGCGCACCGTGACGGCGGGAACCGTCGTGTTGCCGTTCGATATTGATGACTACACCCGGTGGCGCCTGCTCGAGGGTTTGGACGACATCGGTCTGACACTGCGGCGTAGCGACGTCATCGCCGAGTTCGAAAAGGCAAGGCCGACTTGGAAGCCCACCACCCTGCCCGCGCGTATTTCGCAGGCGTAATCAATCAGGTGCGATAGCTGGACGTCATGGCGTACGGGTAGCTAGACGTGTGCTAAACCACCATGAATTTTGGCGTGGCACATAGACTCTTGCCCAAAGTGGGTTTACCGTGGTACCTAGTCGGTCCGACGACGGGCCATTAGTCTGCGGAGGATTCAATGAACAAGGCGGAACTGATCGACGTTCTGACCGAAAAGTTGGGTACGGACAGGCGCACGGCTACCGCGGCAGTCGAGCATGTTGTGGACACCATCGTGCGAGCGGTGCACAAAGGCCAGAGCGTCACGATCACCGGATTCGGTGTGTTCGAACAGCGTAAGCGTGCCGCCCGTGTGGCTCGGAACCCGCGCACCGGCGAAACCGTCAAGGTGAAGCCGACTTCGGTGCCCGCGTTCCGTCCCGGCGCCCAATTCAAGGCGGTCATCGCGGGCAAGCAGAAGCTCGCGGCGACCGGTCCTGCGGTCAAGCGTGGCGTGAATGCCCCTGTGGCGGCGAAGAAGGCCGCCGCCAAGAAGACGGCGGCGAAGAAGGCCGCCGCCAAGAAGGCGACCGCCACCAAGGCGCCTGCCAAGACGACGGCCAAGAAGGCCGCGGCAAAGGCTCCGGCGAAGACCACCGCCAGGAAGACCGCCGCGAAGAAGGCGCCCGCAGCCAAGAAGACGGCCACCAAGGCCACCGCGGCCAAGAAGACCGCGGCCAAGAAGACGGCCACCAAGGCCACCGCCGCGAAGAAGACCACGGCGGCCAAGAAGGCTCCGGCCAAGAAGACCGCGGCCAAGAAGGCTCCGGCCCGCCGCGCGCGCTGAGGCGTAGTCGGCGGCCCGGCCGACTACCCCACCCATACGGACCGGAAACGGCCCCGGTGTTGATCCCGGGGCCGTTTCGGTCTGTCCGCGTCCGGTTTTCGGGGGCCGGAAACCCCCGCCCTACGGCTTCACCAAGCCTGTCGACAGCGACCGGTCGAGGTGGTCGGCGGCCACCATCCTGCCGTCCGCGAAGGACAGCACCCAGACGCTGCCCTTGCGATTGCGCGCCGGTGGCAGGGTGAGCCCGGACCGGCCCGCCCACCAGGTCAGCAGATCGGGAATCACCTTGCCCTGGCTGCACACAACTCGCACCGCGCCGCGCGGCTCCAGCTCGACGGCGCGTTCGCGAGCCGCGTCCCGCGCTGCCGTATAACCGGTTTCGGACAGCAGCGGCTCCAGATGGATCTCCGCGCCGAGTTTCTCCGCCAGCGGCTGCACCGTTTGCACGCAGCGCAGCGGATCGGCCGAATAGATCTCGCTCGCGCCGAAAGCCAGCAGATGCGGCACCAACGCCTGCGCTTGGTCGCGCCCGGCCCGCTCCAGCGGCCGTTCGTCGTCCGGACCGTCGAAACGGCTACGGTGGCCTGCCTTCGCGTGCCGTACGAGCAACAAGGTCTCGGTGGTGGCGGGCAGTCGGCTGAAGGCCCGCACGACCTGCCGATCCATCGGATAGGACAGCTCGTCCATCACCCGATCCAGCGGATGCCAGGTCAGCACATCCACTTCGGTATTGGCGGTGAATTCGCCGCCGGCCACTTCCGCGGCCCAATAATCGACGCGTTTGAGCTTGCGGTGCCCGGGAATGGGGTAGGTGACGTGCCCGAGGTACCGGCCGAGGCGGGAGTCCAGGCCGGTCTCCTCGCGCACCTCGCGCACGGCGGCGAGCAGCGGGGTCTCACCCGGATCGATCTTGCCTTTGGGCAGGGACCAGTCCTGGTACTTGGGCCGGTGCACGACCGCGATCTCCACACCGCCGGGCGCACCGGGGGCGCGGCGCCAGAGCACGGCCCCCGCTGCGTGAATATTGGCCGTCACTCGGGGATCCCAGAACGGTCCCCCGTCCATCTCGTATCCCGTCGTCGCTTTCACTGCTGTTCCGGTCTCCGCAGTCGCATCAGGAATTCTTGGTGGTCGCGGACCTGCTCACCGTCCTCGCCGGTGCGGGCCGGTGCGGCATGCCAGCTGCCATCCGCTTGGAGTACCCAGCAGCGGGTGGTCGGATACAGGGCCGAGTCGAAGACGCCGCCCAACTGCTCGCACAGCTTCGGATCCTTCACCTGGGCCATCACCTCGACCCGGCGGTCCAGGTTGCGGTGCATCATGTCCGCGCTGCCGATCCAGTACTCGTCCTGGGCCTGGAAGTGCATGATCCGCGAATGCTCGAGGAAGCGGCCGAGGATGGAGCGCACCTCGATGTTGTCGCTCATGCCAGGCACGCCGGGGCGCAGCCCGCAGATGCCGCGCACCACGATCTGCACCGGTACGCCGGCTTGCGAGGCGCGGTACAGCGCGTCGATCACCTGCTCGTCCACGATCGCGTTGGCCTTCAACCGGATTCGCGCCTCGGCGCCCTGCAGCGCCAGCTCGGTCTCGCGCTGGATGCGATCGATGATGCCCGCGCGCACGCCCTGCGGTGCGACAAGCAGGTTGCGGTAGTTGGCTTTTCGGGAGTAGCCGGTCAGCGAGTTGAACAGATCTGTCAGGTCGGCACCGATTTCCGGTGCCGCCGTTAGTAATCCGACGTCCTCGTATAGTCGGGCCGTCTTCGGGTTGTAGTTGCCGGTGCCGATGTGGCAGTAGCGGCGGATGGTCGAACCCTCGCGCCGCACCACCAGACACGTCTTGCAGTGCGTCTTCAGACCGATGAGGCCGTAGACCACGTGCACGCCCGCCTGCTCCAGCGCCCGTGCCCATTTGATGTTGGCCTGCTCGTCGAAGCGGGCCTTGATCTCCACCAGCGCGACCACCTGCTTGCCCGCCTCGGCCGCGTCGATGAGCGCGTTGACGATGGGGGAGTCGCCGGAGGTGCGGTAGAGGGTCTGCTTGATCGCGAGCACCTGCGGGTCGGCCGCGGCCTGCTCGATGAAGCGCTGCACGCTGGTGGAGAACGAGTCGTACGGGTGGTGCACCAGCACGTCGCCCTCGCGCAGCGCCTGGAATACGTTGCGCGGAGTCTCGCGCTCGCCGAACGCGGGCGGGGTGGCCGGAACGTACGGCGCGTCCTTCAGGTTCGGCCGGTCCACGCCGTACACCTGCCACAGGCAGGACAGGTCGAGCAGGCCGGGCACCTGGATCACGTCGCCGGGATCGACGTCGAGCTCGCGCAACAGCAGATCGAGCATGTGCTCGGTCATGTCGTCGGAGACCTCGAGCCGCACCGGTGAACCGAAGCGGCGGCGGGCCAGTTCGCGTTCGAGCGCCTGCAGCAGGTCCTCGTCGCGGTCCTCGTCGACCTCGAAATCGGCGTTGCGGGTGATGCGGAAGGAATGGTGCTCCACCACGTCCATGCCGGGGAAGAGCAGATCCAGGTGCGCGGCGATGAGCGATTCCATCGGAAGGAAGGCGGCCACCGGGTTGCCCGACGAGTTGCGCCGGACTCGCACGAAGCGGTCCACGTTGTCGGGGACCTTGACCCTGGCGAAGTGTTCGCCGCCGGTGGCGGAGTCCTTCACCGTCACGGCGAGGTTGAGGCTCAGCCCGCTGATGTAGGGGAACGGATGCGCCGGATCCACCGCGAGCGGGGTGAGCACCGGGAAGACCTGATCCTGGAAGTAGGCCGAAAGACGCTGGCGCTCATCGTCGTTGAGGTCGCGCCACTCGATGATGGCGATGCCCTCCGCGGTGAGCGCGGGCAGCACCGAATCAAGGAAGGCCCGCGCGTGCCGGTCCGCGATCTCCTGCGTGCGGACCGCGATCAGTTCCAATTGCTCGCTCGGCGAGCGACCGTCGGCCGAGCGCACCGACAACCCGGTCTCGGCGCGACGCTTCAGCCCGGCGACCCGGACCATGTAGAACTCGTCGAGGTTGGAGGCGAAGATCGCCAGGAATTTCGCGCGTTCGAGCAACGGCAGCGAAGCGTCCTCGGCGAGCGCGAGCACCCTGGCGTTGAAGTCGAGCCAGCTCAGCTCCCTGTTCAAGTAGCGATCGCGTGGCAACTGCTGCGTCGCCTGCTCGGCCCGCAGCGGAGTCACGGCGGGCGGAGGCGTGGGAAGCAGCTGCTGTTGCTTGACGGTTTCCGTATCGCTCACGTCACCGATCATCCCCTACGAACCGCGCGGTGTGCAGGTCGACATCGGGATTGCCGGGCGGATCACGCCTTATCGGCGACCGGCTAGCACACGCGGCGAACAGGTTCGTGAACACGGCAGGACCAGCCGATGTCGCGCAGGACAGCGCGGGTGGCGGCGCCCGCGCCGAGTTCGACGGCCAAGTCGAGATCCGCGGCGGTGTCGACATCGAGGCGCAGCCCTGGCCAGTGGCCGGTGAGATCGGCTGCACCCGCCGCGATGTGCCGCCGCGCGGAGTCGGCGCCGAACCGAGGATCAAGCGGCGCGACGCCGTCGCGGACAACGAGGGCGGCCGTGCCGGTCCCCGCGTGATCGACGACCACCGCACGCCGTCCGACGGGCGCGACCGTCAGCATGTCGGCGAGTTCCTCGGTGCGCAGCGCGGGCAGATCGGCTTGCAGCGCCAGCAGTTCGACCGCACCGTGGCGACGGCGCAACGCGGCGGCGGCGTCCGACAGCGCGGTGTTCAAACCGTCGGAGTCGGTGATGCGGGGCTCCGGATGGACGTGCGCGCCGAGCCCGTCCGCCAGCTCGGCGACCGCGGGATCCGGGGTGACGACGGTGACCGAACGCACCTGCGGGACCGCCGCGGCGGCCGACACGGTGTCGGCGAGCATGGCGAGCACGAGCCGCGCCCGGTGCTCCGGGCGCAGCCGCTCGGCCAGTCGGCTCTTGGCCAGATCGAGGCTCTTGACCGCGATCACGGCGTGCACGGCGTGCGGGCGCATGGCCCCAATCCTTCCATGGCATATTGGGCAGATGACGAGGGCGGCAGTACTTGGTGCGGGATCGTGGGGGACGGCGTTCGCGAAGGTGTTGGCAGACGCCGGAACCGAGGTCACGATCTGGGCGCGGCGCGCCGAGGTGGCCGAGGCGCTCGCCACCGAGCACCGCAACCCCTTCTATCTGCCCGACGTGCAGCTGCCCGCCGTTGCCGCAACCAACGATCCGGAACGGGCGCTCGAGGGCGCGGAGCTCGTGGTGCTCGCGGTGCCTTCTCAATCCCTGCGCGCGAATCTCGAGACGTGGAAACCCGCGCTGCACACCGCGATCACCGAACACGACGCGACGCTGCTGAGCCTGGCCAAGGGCATCGAGACCGGAACGCTGCTGCGGATGAGCCAGGTCATCGCCGAGGTGACCGGCACCGAGCCCAGCCGCATCGCGGTGCTGTCCGGACCGAACCTGGCCAAGGAGATCGCCGCGGGTCAGCCCGCCGCCACCGTGATCGCCTGCTCCGACGCCGCGCGCGCCGAGGCCGTCCAGCAGGCCAGCTACACCGGCTACTTCCGGCCGTACACCAACACCGACGTGATCGGCTGCGAGATCGGCGGCGCCTGCAAGAACGTCATCGCGCTGGCCTGCGGCATCGCCTCCGGCATGGGTCTCGGCGACAACTCCATCGCCAGCCTGATCACCCGCGGCCTCGCCGAGATCATCCGGCTCGGCGTCGCGCTCGGTGCCGAACCGGTGACGCTCGCGGGACTGGCCGGCGTCGGCGACCTGGTGGCCACCTGCACCTCGCCGCTGTCGCGCAACCGGTCCTTCGGGCACGTGCTCGGCGCGGGCGGCTCGATGGAGGCGGCACAGGAGGCCACCCAGGGGCAGGTCGCCGAGGGTGTGAAATCGTGCACATCGGTGCGCGCGCTCGCCGCCGCGCACAACGTGGAAATGCCGCTCACCAACGCGGTGCACCAGGTGTGCCACGAGGGCCTCTCGGTGCGCGAAGCCGTCGGCAATCTGCTCGGGCGGCGGGTCAAGCCGGAGTGATCGTCGCAGGGTAGCGGTCGCTATCACCACCGCGCGGCGGCCCGGTCCGCGCTCGCGGCGGTGCCCGGTGCGGGTACGGTTCGGTGCATGACGAACCGGATCAGGGTGGCTGTGGTGTTCGGCGGGCGCAGCAATGAGCACGCCGTCTCGTGTCTGTCGGCCGGCAGCGTGCTGCGCAACCTGGATCCGGAGAAGTACGAGGCCGTCCCGATCGGCATCACCACCGAGGGCGCCTGGGTGCTCGGCGGGGCCGAGGTGGCCGCGCTGCGTCGCACGGACGACGAGCTGCCTTCCGTCGACGCCTCCGGCACCGCTCTGACGCTGACCGCGGACCCGCAGCGCGCGGGGTCGCTGGTCGCCCTGGACGATCCCGCCGCCGCCCTCGGCTCGGTCGACGTGGTCTTCCCGATCCTGCACGGCCCGTTCGGCGAGGACGGCACCCTGCAGGGCATGCTCGAGCTCGCGGGCATCCCGTACGTGGGCCCCGGCGTGCTGGCCAGCGCGGCGGGCATGGATAAGGAGTTCACCAAGAAGCTGCTCGCGGCCGACGGCCTGCCGATCGGCACGCAGGTGGTGCTGCGCCCCGGCGTCGCGACGTTGTCCGCCGACGAGCGGGAGCGGCTCGGCCTTCCGGTGTTCGTCAAGCCCGCGCGCGCCGGTTCCTCGCTCGGCATCACGAAGGTGGACGACTGGAGCGAGCTAAACACCGCCATCGCGACGGCGCGCGAGCACGATCCGAAGGTGATCGTGGAGTCGGGCATCGTCGGGCGCGAGGTCGAATGCGGCGTGCTGGAATTCCCGGACGGTCGGATCGAGGCCAGCGTGATCGCCGAGATCCGGATGCCCGACGACGACGCGCCGGAGTTCTACGACTTCGACACCAAATACCTCGACGACGTCTGCGAGTTCGACGTTCCTGCGAAGCTGGACGACGAGGTGGCCGAGCAGATCAGGGAACTGGCGGTCCGCGCCTTCCGCGCGCTCGACTGCCAGGGCCTCGCGCGGGTGGATTTCTTCGTCACCGAGCAGGGGCCGGTGATCAACGAGATCAACACGATGCCGGGGTTCACCTCGATCTCCATGTATCCCCGCATGTGGGAGGCGACCGGCGTGGAGTACGGCGCGCTGGTCTCGACGTTGATCGAAACCGCGCTGGCTCGGGGGACCGGCCTGCGCTGAGCGGCTGGACCGAAGGCGTCCGCCAGCCCGTCGGATGGACCGAATGTCCCTTCGGTCGGGGTGCGTCCGCCGTCGTGAATCGACCGAAGGTGGCCTTTGGTCGATTCTGGCGGGTGATGGTCACCTTCAGTCGAGAGTTGTCTCCTGACCGGCCGGGCTCGGGACGCGCACGTCCGGGGCGAAACCTGCTGGTGACAGTAGGAATTCGTGGACCGGCGGCCGTGGTCAGTTGGGCAGCGGGCCCGGGTCGAGCGGCTTGGCGGGCAGGTTGGCGGTGATGGTGTCGGAGACCTCTTGCAGCGGGGTGGGTCCGGAACCGTCCGGCACCGTCAGCGCGATGTAGGTCTCGCGGTCGACGGCGAACCAGGTGCTGGCCTTGGCAGCGTCGTCGCGCGCTTCGAACCACTGCACGTCGTTGACGATCTGGAGCGGTGAGGCGCGGTGGAATTCGAGCGGCCGGTCCAAGCCGCAGCGCAGCACGATGGCGTCCCCGCCGTCCGGGCGCTGCCAGGCGCGGGTGGCGGGGGGAGCGGGTTCGACCAGCGTGGACTTGGTGAACTCGCCGAGGTCGGCTGGCAACGCGGGCAGCAGCTTGGTGCAGGCCTCACCGGTAGCGGCGGGTGCGGGCACCGGTCCGAGCACCAGCGGTTCGCGTTCCACGGGCATGCGGCGGGCGAGTACGGCGGCGACCAAGACGGCGACGACCAGAACCACCGGCAGGGCGACGGCGGTCGCGATCAATGCCGGGGGATACGGGCGGGATTCGGCACTTTCGGTCTCGGACTCCGAGGTGGCGCTTGGCTTTTCGTCGGCGTCGGGCTGCGCGTCGGTGGTGGCATCCGCCTCGCCGCTGGCCTCCGGGGTCGCGTCGGCGTCGGTGCTCTCGGACTTGCTGTCGGGGCGGGCCTGCTCGGTGGCCGGGGTCGCGTCGGCGTCGGGCGTCTCGGTGGTCTCGCGCTGGTTGGTGGCGCGGGGCCGCGCGGCGGCTTGGGACTCGCCCGCGCCGGGCGTCTTGGACTTGCCGGTGACCTCTGGCTCGTGGTCGGCGCGCGATTCCCCGGCGGCCCGGGCCTCGTCGGTCGCGCCGGGCTGCTCGGTGGCGCCGGCTTTCTCGGCGGGCCCCGGCGCTGCCTTCCCGGCATCGCCCTTGCCGAGGTCGGTCGGCTTCCGACCCTCGGCGGGTTCTCGCCCCTGCGCCGAGTCGCTGTCCGACGAGTCCGCCGCCATGCGTACCGGTCCTTCCTCTTCGCGCTCGCTGGAGCCGGTCGGCGCGGGTCGCGCGGGCTGCGTCGCGGCGGGCGCCGCGGACCGGCTCGGTGGTCTCGATTGCCCTGCACAGGGTACCGTCGAGCCGATTCCAGCTGGCACTACCTCGGGAAGGGACCGGTCATCAGCGAGAGCGCGGCGCCTCGGACGGTGCGTGAGCTGGGCGAGTTCGCGCTGATCGAGCGCATCAACGCCCGCAGGGTGCAGGCGCCCGCCGTGCTGCTCGGTCCCGGCGACGACGCGGCGCTGGTCGCCGCGCCCGACGGCCGCTTCGTGGTGACCACCGACATGCTGGTCGAGGGTCGGCACTTCCGGTGCGACTGGTCGAGCCCGCGCGAGATCGGCCGCAAGGCGATCGCGCAGAACGCCGCCGACGTGGTCGCCATGGGCGCGGCGCCGACGGCGTTCGTGGTGGCGCTCGGCTGCCCCGCGGACACGCCCGTCGACGTCGTCGACGAACTGGCCGACGGCATGTGGGCGGAGGCGGCGCGCGCGGGCGGCTCGATCGCGGGCGGCGACCTGGTGCGCAGCCCAGAACTGGTCGTCTCGGTCACCGCGTTCGGCGATCTGCGCGGCAAGGCGCCGGTCACCAGAGCCGGTGCGCGAGTGGGTGACACGGTGGCGGTGGCGGGTCGGCTGGGTTGGTCGGCCGCGGGGCTGGCCGCGCTCACCGCGTCCGCCGACGCCGAGGAGTTCGCCGAAGCCCTTGCGGCCCATCGGGTCCCGCAACCACCGTACGAGGCGGTGCTCGGATCGTCCTGGCGGGCGGGGCACTCGCTCACCGACGTCTCCGACGGACTGCTCGCCGATCTCGGCCACATCGCCGAAACCTCCGGCGTCGGGATCGATCTCGACGCGGCCGCGCTGCGCGACCCCGCCCTCGACGCGCTGGCCCGCCGACTGGATGCCGATGCGGCGCAATGGATTCTGGCCGGGGGCGAGGATCACGCCTTCGCAGGAACCTGGCCGAGTGGCGCTGAGCTGCCGGAAGGCTGGCGCGTGATCGGCCGGGTGACGGCCGGGTCGGGGGTCACCGTGGACGGCGCGCGGCACGAGGGCGGCAACGGTTGGGAATCGTTCCGTGGGGCGGACTCTGCGTCCGGCCCCGACCCACGATAGGTTGTGCGGTCATGGGCGCGAAACCATTGTCGGAAATCATGGATCCGGGCTGGGCACAGGCCTTGGAACCGGTCGCGGACCGGATCAGGGAGATGGGCGAGTTCCTCCGGGTCGAGAACGCCGAGGGCCGCGGCTACCTCCCCGCGGGTGAGAACGTGCTACGCGCCTTCCAGCGACCGTTCGACAAGGTCCGCGTACTGATCGTCGGTCAGGATCCGTACCCGACGCCCGGTCATCCCATGGGCCTGAGTTTCTCTGTGGCGCCGGACGTTTCGCCGGTTCCGCGCAGCCTCGCCAACATCTTCGCCGAACTGCACAAGGACCTCGGCCACCCGACGCCCTCCTGCGGCGATCTGAGCCCGTGGTCGGACCAGGGCGTGCTGCTGCTCAACCGCGTGCTCACCGTCTCGCCGGGCAAGCCGGCCTCGCACCGCGGCAAGGGCTGGGAGGCGGTCACCGAGCAGGCCATTCGCGCGCTCGTCGCGCGGGACGAGCCGCTGGTGGCTATCCTCTGGGGCCGCGACGCCTCGACGCTGAAGCCGCTGCTGGGCGAGGCCGAGGTGCCCTACATCGAGTCCGCGCACCCCTCCCCGCTGTCCGCGTCCCGCGGCTTCTTCGGCTCGCGTCCGTTCTCGCGGGTCAACGAGCTGCTCGACGAACTGGGCGCCGAACCCGTCGACTGGCGCCTGCCCTGATCCCCTTCTCCGCCCGGCCCGCCGGGAACCCGCACCACCAGCACCACCGCACAAACACCAGATGAGGAGCACTGCAATGCAGCACAACACCGTTCGCGGCGCCTTGCGCGGCACCACCGCCACGCTGGCCATGGCCGCCGCCATCGCGGGCGCGACGTCGGCGGCGACCGCCGCGCCGCTTCCGCTGGAGCCCGCCACGGCGACCAGCGAGACCGCACCGGTGGCCGAGGAGTTCACCTCGACCGGCTCCTCCACCATCTCCGCCTCGGTGAACGCGAAGGTCGCGTGCCTGTTCCAGCGCACCTTCAGCGCCATGCGCCTGGACTGCTGAGCCCCGCGTTACCAGAGGCTCACGACGAGGCGTACCCGCCCTGTGCGATGCTCAGATCGTGAGTAATGCGAACAATCTCCTCGAGCCCACTCGGCTGCGGTTGCGCGGTTCGGGTGGGCTCGAGCTGGCTGCCGACCAATTCGGCCCGGTCGACGGCCCGCTCGTCGTCTTTCTGCACGGCGGCGGACAGACCAGGCACTCGTGGAAGCAGACCGGCGCCAAGCTGGCCGCGGCCGGGATGCGAGTGATCACCCTGGACGCGCGCGGCCACGGCGACAGCCAGTGGTCGCCGGACCGCGACTACACACGCGAGACGATGGTCGCGGACCTGACCCTCGTACTGGAACAGCTGGACGCCGCGAGCGCACCTGGCGGGGGTGCGGTCGTGGTCGGCGCCAGCATGGGCGGCATCACCGGCCTGCTGACCACGGCGTCGCCGGGCGGCGCATCGATCCGTGCCTTGGTGCTCGTCGACATCGTGACCCGGCCAGAGCCCGAGGGCGTCGCCAGGGTCATCGACTTCCTCAGCAAGCACCGCGACGGCTTCGACACCCTCGATCAGGTGGCCGACGCGGTCGCCGAGTACCTGCCGCACCGGCCGCGGCCGGAGAACACCGATGGTCTGCGGCGCAATCTGCGCCAGCGTGACGGCCGCTGGTATTGGCACTGGGATCCGGACATGCTGCGCGACCGCGTCGAGGATCCGAGCGCGATGATCGAGCCGATGGAGGCGGCGGCCAGGGCCCTGCGGATTCCGGTGCTGCTGGTGCGCGGCATGCAGTCCGACGTGGTGAGCGCCGAGGGTGCCGCGGCGTTCCAGGCGCTGGTGCCGCACGCCGAGATCGTCGAGATCGGCGGTGCCGCGCACACCGCGGCCGGTGACGACAACGACTCGTTCACCGACGCGGTCGCGAAGTTCGTGGTGGAGAACCTGAAGTAGGTCAGGCCTGGTCGCGGTAGTCGGGCTTGCGCTTGGCGACGAACGCGTCGACGCCTTCGCGTCCCGTGCGGCTGTTCGCCGCCGCGGCGATGAAATCGCGCTCCAGATCCAGCTGTTCGCTCAGCGACGTCGAATCCGACTGTGCCATAAGCGATTTGATGGCGGCATAGGTGGAGCGCGGCCCGCGCGCCAGTTCCTGTGCGAGCGCGAGCGTCTCGGCGCGCACGTCGTCGTCGGCCACCAGGCGGCTGAGGATGCCGAGCCGCACGGCCTCGTCGGCGTCCAGGACGGCGTCGGTGAGCAGGATCTCGGCGGCGCGCCCCGCGCCGACGATGCGCGGCAGCGTCCAGGACATGCCGCCGTCGGGGCTCAGGCCGATGCCGGGATAGGCGGGACGCAGCTTGGTGGACGGGCCGCCGAGCGCGATGTCGGCGGCGCAGACCAGGCTCATGCCCGCGCCTGCCGCCCAGCCGTGCACGGCGGCGAGCACCGGAACGCGGGTCTCGTCCAGCGCGCGCACGAACGCGTGCAGATCCGTCGCGAGGCCGTGGATGTGGGCGCCGCGGTCCTCGGCGGCGGCGAAGCCGCGCACGTTGCCGCCAGCGCAGAAGTTCGCGCCCGATCCGGTGAGGACGACCGCGCCGATCTCCGGGGCGAGGTCGGTCAGCGCCGCGGTGCCCGCGTTGATCCCGGCGAAATCCATCGAGGTGCCGTTGGCGGCGGTGGCGATCGTGATCTGGAGGACGCCGTCGGTGGTCGTGACGTACTCGGTCTGCGCGGTGGAGGTCATGAGGGGAACCCTATCGTTCGCTCGGGCCCGGCTTGAATTCTCGTTTCCGCTACCCGCTGGTTCGGCGGCGCGCACCATCCGCACCTGCATGGCGATGGTGAAGTCCTCGACCTTGCGCGCCCCTTCCAGCACGAAACCGTGCTTGCGGTAGAAGGCCTGCGCGCGCGGGTTCTCCTCGAACACCCACAGCGAGCACGGCAGACCAGGGGCGACGGCGGTGTCGAGCAACTCGCTCGCCAGCCCGGTCCCGTACCAGTCGGCGCGCACGTACAGGGCGTCCAGTTCGAGCGGCGCGACGAGCGCCCGGTCGCGGGGCGGGCCCGCATGGGCGAAACCGACGACGAGGCTCTCGACGACGGCCACGTGCGTGCGGTCGGGATGCGCGATGCGGACGCGCTCGAAGGCCTCGGCCCGTCGGTCCACGTCGAAGGCGTCGAGGACGTGATCCGGGACCAGACCGCGGTAGGCCTCACGCCAGCAGGCGATATGGCATTCGGCCAGGCCGCGGACGTGTTCGGCGGCGAGCGGCGTGATCCGCCACGCTCGGCTGTTCACCTCGGCCATGCGCGGCCTCCGGATCGCTGGAGTGGAACACCTACCGACGACGACGCCCCGGAACACCCTTGTCGGGCGCCGGGGCGTTTGTCTTGGTGCTGATCGACCGGCGGCCGAATCAGCCGCGAGCCACC
This sequence comes from Nocardia amikacinitolerans NBRC 108937, assembly GCF_001612615.1. Lineage (GTDB taxonomy): Bacteria > Actinomycetota > Actinomycetes > Mycobacteriales > Mycobacteriaceae > Nocardia > Nocardia amikacinitolerans. The sequence goes on from NZ_BDAU01000009.1 coordinate 73,760, forward strand.
TTGCCCGCCTTCAGGCAGGAGGTGCACACGTTCATGCGGCGGGTGTTGCCCGGGGCAACCTGCGCGCGCACGGTCTGGATGTTCGGGTTCCAGCGACGGTTGGTGCGCCGGTGCGAGTGCGAGACCGACTTCCCGAAGCCGGGGCCCTTGGCGCAGACGTCGCAGACGGCAGCCATAGTCGCGAACTCCTTCATGTCATGTGGGGACCGCCGCACAATGATGCGGCATGTCCGGAAACAATGTCGTGATGTGCCCTGTCGACTGACGTCGACCAGCGCAGGCCAGCTTCAGGCCGCACGAGCAACCCAGCAAGGGTAGCCAATGCCGTGCCGATCCGCCAAACCGGGACCCGGTCGGACGGGCCGTCCCGACCGTCGAACACCCCCACAGCATACCGATTCGGTGTCACGCGGCCGCTGTCGGTATCGCCAGCTAACCTGGCGGACGGCGGTGATGTGCGGGCGGTGCGAAGGGAGCGAGGTGACGGTGCCGGGGCAGCGGGAGGAGATCGACGGCGCGGCGCTGCGGGACTGGAGCCGCCTCTGTCTGGACGGTCTCGAAGAGCGGCGCGCGGAGATCAACGCGCTCAATGTCTTCCCGATCGCCGACGCCGACACCGGCACCAACTTGCTGGCCACCATGCGCGCGGCGGTCCGAGCGGCCGACGCCGCGCCGGACGACACGAGCGCGAATCGGGTCGCCGCCGCCCTGGCACGCGGCGCCACCGCGGGCGCGCGCGGGAACAGCGGCATTCTCCTCTCGCAGGTGCTGCGCGGCATCGCCGAAGCGACGACGGACGGGCCGCTCACCGCCGAGACCTTGCGTTCCGCCCTGCGCCGCGCCGCCGAGCTGGTCCGCGAATCGCTGAGCGATCCGGTGGAAGGCACCCTGCTCACCGTGCTGGAGTGCGCTGCCGAGTGCGCGGCGAACTGCCCCGAGGACACGCTCGCCGAGGTGGCCGTCGCGGCCGCCGACGGTGCGGCCAAGGCGCTCGGCGACACCCCGTCCCAGCTCGGTGTGCTGCGGGCGGCCGGTGTGGTGGACGCGGGCGCGCGCGGGTTGGTTGTGTTGCTCGACGCGCTGGTGGCCGTCACCCTCGGCGAGACTCCGACCAGACCCGACTACCTGCCGGGTGAATTCGCCGCGGTGGCAGACGCTTCCGACGACGTCGTGGAGTTCGACGGCGCGCACTTCGAGGTCATGTACCTACTCGCCGATACCGATCTGCCGCGTGTCACCCGGCTGCGCGAGCGCCTTGCCGAACTCGGCGATTCCGTCGTGGTGGTGGGCGACGGCAGCGGAAATTGGTCCGCCCACGTGCACTGCGCCGACGCGGGCGCGGCGGTGGAGGCGGGGCTCGCGGCGGGCGTCGTGCGCGACATTCGCATCGAGAGCTTCGCCATCACGGCACCGATCGGCCGCGATCATCTCGAACCGCCGCGCTCCGATGGGAATCACGCCGATCGAGGTCACGCCGATAGGTCCCACGAGAACGACGCCGATCGAGCCTGCGCCGATCGGTCCCGGTCCGATGAGAACCACGCCGATCGGACGCGTGCCGACCGGGCCTGGACCGGTGAGAGTCATTTCGATCGGACAGGCGCTGATCGGTCCCGGAGCGGCGAGAGCCATGCCGACCGTGGCCCCGCCGATCGCGGTGTGCTCGCCGTCGCGGCAGGGTCGTGCGCCGCGGCGCTGTTCGAGGCGGCCGGCGCGCAGGTGCTCGATGCGCACCCCGTGACCTCGGACGCGCTGCTCACCGCGATTCGCAGGATGCCGCACCGCGAGGTACTAGTGCTTCCGAACGGCGCGCTGCCCGCGCACGAACTGGTGGCCGTCGGTGTCGCCGCGCGCGACGTGCACCGCGACGTGCTGCTGTTGCCGAGCGGTTCTATGGTCCAAGGCCTGGCGGCGCTGGCCGTGCACGATCGCGGCCGGATCGCCGTCGACGACGCGTTCGCGATGTCGGAGGCGGCCGCGGCCACGCGGTGGGGTTCGCTGCGCGCGGCAACCGAGCGGGCGCTGACCATGGTCGGCACCTGCGAACCGGGCGACGGACTCGGGTTGGTCGGCCACGACGTGGTGGTGATCGACCGCGATGTGCGCGGCGCGGCGCTGACGCTGCTGGACCGGATGCTCGGCCTCGGCGGCGAATTGGTCACCCTGCTGATGGGCGCGGACGCACCCGCCGGGCTGGCCGAGGAGTTGAGCGCGCACATCACACAAGGCTTTCCCGGCGTCGAGGTCACGGTGTATTCCGGTGGCCAGCAAGGGGATCTGGCGCAGATCGGGGTGGAATGAGGGTGGAGACATGGCGACACTGAGCGATCGGCTGGACCACATCCTGGGTGCGAAGGCCGCGGATTCGCTGTCCGACGCCTTCGACATGCACACCGTCGAGGACCTGTTGCGGCACTACCCGTTGCGCTACGCGACCCAGGGTCAGCCGCTCACCGAGGAAGCGCCCGAGGACGGTTCGCACATCACCGTCATCGGCCGGATCACCAAGACCGAGCTCAAGCCGATGCGCAACCGGCGCGGATCGCTGCTCAAGGTCTTGCTCGACACCGGGTCCGGTCGCCCGGTCGACGTCACGTTCTTCAATGGCGACAAGGTGAAATACGTTGTCAAAGAAGGACTTCGGGCGATGATGTCGGGCACGGTGAGCTACTGGCGTCCCGGCAGCTGGAACCTCAGCCATCCCGGCTACCTGATCCTGCCCGAGACCGAGGACGATTCGGTGGGCACCTTCACCAAGGTGCGCGGTGGCGGCGACCTGCGCGGTCTGGCGGAGAGCGCGAAAGGCGCAGGGGGAGTGGATGTCTCGTTCATGGAGCGCGAGTTCATCCCGGTGTACCCGGCCACCGCGAAGGTGCAGAGCTGGGACCTGCTCGCCTGCGTGCGCCAGGTGCTCGAACAGCTCGACCCGATCGATGATCCGCTGCCGGAGGACATTCGCGAGGACCGCGCCCTCATGCCGGTCTCCGACGCGCTGCGGCTGATCCATCTGCCGGAGCGCAAATCCGATATCGACCGCGCCAAGGACCGGCTGCGCTTCGACGAGGCGCTGGCGCTGCAACTGGTGCTCGCCGAGCGGCGCCACGAGGTCGCGGGCCGGGTCGCGCGCCCGTGCCCGCCGCGCACCGACGGCATCGCCGCGGCCTTCGACCGGCAGCTGCCCTTCGAGCTCACCGCCGGTCAGCGGCAGGTGATCTCGGAGATCTCCGCCGATCTCGGCCGTACCCAGCCGATGCACCGGCTGCTGCAGGGCGAGGTCGGCTCCGGCAAGACGATCGTCGCGCTGCACGCCATGCTCCAGGTGGTCGACGCCGGTCAGCAGTGCGCGCTGCTCGCGCCCACGGAAGTGCTTGCCGCCCAGCATTATCGGTCGCTGCGCGCGATGCTCGGCGAACTGGGCACGGCGGGCGAGCTCGGGGCGGCGGAGCAGTCCACCCGGGTGGTGCTGGTGACCGGCTCCATGTCGGCCGCGGCGAAGAAGGCCGCGCTGCTCGAGGCCGTCACCGGCGAGGCGGGCATCGTCATCGGCACGCACGCGCTGATCCAGGACAACGTCGAGTTCTTCGACCTCGGCATGGTGGTGGTCGACGAACAGCACCGCTTCGGCGTCGAACAGCGTGACGCGTTGCGCGCCAAGGCGAAAGCGGGCTCGAGCCCGCACCTGCTCGTGATGACCGCGACCCCGATTCCGCGCACCATCGCGATGACCACCCTCGGCGATCTGGAGACCTCCACCCTCACCGAGCTGCCCCGCGGCCGCTCGCCCATCACCTCGAAAGTCGTTCCGCGCAAACTGCATCCGAACTGGGTCGACCGTGCTTGGGAACGCATTCTCGAAGAGGTGAAAGAGGGCCGCCAAGCGTACGTGGTGTGCTCGCGCATCGGCGACGACGAGGAGAACGGCGGCTCAGGTAAGGGACGAGGTCGCGGGAAGGTGGCCGAGGAGAAGGAAGCGCCGACCACCCAGGCCGTCGTCGACGTCTTCGAGATGCTGCGCGCCGGACCGATGGCGGGCGTCCGGGTCGGCCTGCTGCACGGCAGGCTGCCGTCGGACGAGAAGGACCAGGTCATGCGTGCCTTCAACGACGCGGAGATCGATGTGCTCGTCTGCACCACGGTCGTCGAGGTCGGCGTCGACGTGCCGAACGCGACGGTGATGGTGATCGTGGACGCCGACCGGTTCGGCGTCAGCCAACTGCACCAGCTGCGCGGGCGGATCGGTCGTGGCAAGCACCCCGGCCTGTGCCTGCTGATCACCGACGCCGCGCCCGGCGGTTCGGCGATGACCCGGCTGGAGGCGGTGGCCGCCACGACCGACGGTTTCGAGCTCGCCGTGCTCGATCTGCGCCAGCGCCGCGAGGGCGACGTGCTCGGCGCGGCCCAGTCCGGCACGGCCAGTTCGCTCAAGCTGCTCTCCCTGCTCGACGACCTCGAAGTCATCACCGCGGCACAGGATTTGGCCAGGCAACTGGTCGAGGCCGACCCCGGGCTGCGCGAGCACCCCGGTTTGGCGGGCATGATGCACGCCGCCGTCGACGGCGAACGGCTGGAGTACCTGGCCAAGTCATGACGCGAACGAGGGACGGACCGTTTGTCCGTCCCTCGCTCGGATGGTGTTATGCCGCGAAGACTTTCGGCTGGTCATCGGCCGCGTCGGCGTCGTTCTCGCCGCGCGAGTCCGCGGTCCACAGCCCGATGATCGCCCCGGCGATCGCGATCAGGCCGCCGACCAGCAGCGCGCGCTGGAAGCCGTCGGTCATCGCGTCCAGGTGCGGTTCGCCCGCCGCCAGTTGCGCGGTGGTGCGGGAGGTGGCGATCGCGGTCAGCACGGCGATGCCGAGCGCGCCGCCGATCTGCTGGGCGGTGTTGAGCAGGGCCGCGGCAAGTCCGGCCTGTTCGGCGGGCACGCCGGCGTTGGCGGCGGTGGTGTTCGCGACGAACACCGCGCCCGCACCGATCGACATGACCAGCATGCCGGGCAGCAGGTGCGCCAGGTAGGACCCGTCGGTCGGGATGAACGACAGCCACACGATGCCGAGCCCGGTGATCGCCGCGCCGCCCACGATGACCGGCCTGGTGCCCACCCTGGCGAACAGCTTCGCCGAAAGTCCCGCCGCCACACCGATGGTCAGGCTCACCGGCAGATACGCCACGCCCGCCGTGAATTCGCCGTAGCCGAGCACCGACTGCATGTACAGCGTCACGAAGAAGAACATCGCCAGCATGCCCGCCGCGACGATCAGGTGGGTGAGATTCGCCGCGGCCAGACCGCGGATGCGGAAGATCGACAGCGGCACCAGCGGATCGGCAGAGCGATGCTCGTTGACCACGAAGGCGATGAGCAGCGCGGCCGCGCCGCCGAGCAGTGCCAGCGTCGTCGCGTCGCCCCAGCCGTGCTCCGGCGCCTTCACCAGGCCGTACACCAGCAGCATCAGGCCGCCGGTGCCCAGCGCGGTGCCGAAAAGGTCGAAGCCGCCGCGGATCTCGTTGCGCCGATCGTTGGGGACGAGGGCCGGGATGGCCGCGAGCACCAGCAGGCAGACCGGGGTGTTGACGTAGAACACCCAGCGCCAGCCAGGTCCCTCGGCCAGCACGCCGCCGAGGAAGACGCCCGCCGCCGACGCCAGACCCGCCGCCCCGCCCCACACGCTCAGCGCCGTGGTGCGGTCGGAGCCCTCGCGGAAGGTCGTGGTGAGGATGGACAGCGCGGCGGGCAGCATCAGCGCCGCGCCGACGCCCTGGGCCAGCCGCGCGCCGATCAGCAGCCCGCTGTCGTCGGCGAGTCCGCCGACCGCCGAGGCGACGGCGATGAGCAGCGTGCCCGCCACGAGCACGCGGCGACGGCCGAGCAGGTCGGCGAGGCGGCCGCCGAGCAGCATCAAGCCGCCGTAGGTCAGCAGGTAGCCGCTGGTGACCCATTGCAGCGTCGCCACGTCCATGCCGAGCTCGCGCTGAATGGTCGGCAGCGCGACATTGACGATCGAGCCGTCGACGAAGTCGAGGAACGCGACCGTGCACAGCAGCGCCAGCGTGAGTTTGCCGCGGCGGGTCGCCAGATACGAGGGTGTTTCGGTCGGTGATCGCACGTGTCGGGTCCTTCTCTGCGAGTCCGGACGGTTTTCGTCCTGTCGCCAACCAAGAGCGAAGGCGCCGAGGGGAGGTGACTCCGCGAGAGTCAGATCACACTCCACGGCCCCGATGTCACGTTCCGCGCCTCGAAACACTCTCGGGATACGACAGCCGCGCGAGCTTTCCGGCACAGGAGGAACGATGATCGAGACCATGGACGAACAGGCGACGGAAGTCTTCGCCGAGCATCGCGAACTGCTCTTCTCGATCGTGTACAACATGCTCGGTACCGTCACCGACACCGAGGACGTCCTGCAGGACACCTGGCTGGCCTGGGTGTCGCGCCACCGTTCCGACCTCGGTGAGATCACCAGCCCGCGCGCGTACCTGGTGCGGATCGCGGTGAACAACGCGCTCTCGCGCCGGGAGACGCTGGCCCGTCGGCGCGAGACCTACGTCGGGCCGTGGTTGCCCGAGCCGCTGGTGGCCGACACCCCGGAGGTCGGAGACAGCGCGGACGCCGCCGAGATCGCGTTGCGCGGCGAGTCGGTGTCGCTGGCGATGCTCGTCGTCCTGGAGACCCTCACTCCGCTGGAGCGGGCGGTGTTCGTGCTGCACGAGGTGTTCGGCTATCCGCACGCCGAGATCGGCGCGCTGCTCGGCAAGGAGACCCCGGCGATCCGCCAGCTGGCGCACCGGGCAAGGAATCACGTGCAGGCCAGGCGCCCGCGCTACCAGGCCGACGCGCGGACCCAGCGGGCGGTGACCGAGCGCTTCCTCGCTGCTCAGCTCAGCGGTGACGTAACGGGTCTGCTCGAACTGCTCTCCCCGGACGTCACGTTCCTGTCCGACGGCGGCGGCCTGCTTCGGGCGGCGCGGCGGCCGGTGCACGGACCGGACAAGGTCGCGCGCCTGCTCACCAGCCGTATGGTGTTGACCTCCGTCCCCGACATGACGATTCGGTACGGGTGGACCAACGGCGAGCCGTCCGCGGTCGTCTATTCCGGCGGTGCGTTGGCCGCCGTCCTGCTGCTGGACGTCGACCCGGACACCGGAAAGGTGCGAACGGTCTACGCGATTCGCAATCCGGAGAAGCTGACCCACCTGCGCGGGTGATGCTCAGCGCAGCATCCGCGGATACGGCAGGTCGGTGCTGGTGTTCTCCGACACCGCCAGCGGACTGCCGATCTGCGGGAACGCCCGCTGCGGGCAGGCGGGCCGCTCGCACACCTTGCATCCCGCGCCGATCGGCACCGCGGCGCCGGGATCGTCCAGGTGCAAGCCGGTCGAATACACCAGGCGGTCGGCGTATTCGATGTCGCAGCCGAGGCCGATGGCGAAATTCTTTGTCGCCGTGCCGAATCCGTGCGGCGCGATGAAGGCCGTCCGGGCGATCCACAGGTAGCGCCTGCCGTCGGGCATGGACGAGATCTGGGTGAGGATGCGGCCCGGATGGGCGAACGCCTCGTGCACCACCCACAGCGGGCAGCTGCCGCCGACACGGGAGAAGTGAAAAGCCGTGGCGGACTGGCGTTTCGAGATGTTGCCCGCGCGGTCGGTGCGGACGAGGAAGAACGGAACCCCGCGCTGACCCTGCCGTTGCAGCGTGCTCAGGCGGTGGCAGATGGTCTCGAAGCCGACCTCGAAACGCAGGCTCAGCAGGTCGATGTCGTAGCGCAGTTCCTCGGCCGAGCGCAGGAACCGCCCGTAGGGCAGGATCAGCGCGCCCGCGAAGTAGTTGGCCAGACCTATTCGGGCCAGCGCGCGGGATTCACCGGTCAGCGAGGGGGTTTCGCTGAGCACCGCGTCGAGCTCGGCGCCGAAGAGCAGGAAGCCGAGGGTCGTCGCGATCTGGAAGGCCCGCTGGCCGGGGCGCAGTCTGCGGGCCAGGGTCAGGGTTCGGCTCTCGGGGTCGTAGTGGCGCTTCGGGATCGAGGGGTCGGCGCCGTCGCCGCGCACCAGAACGGTCACGCCCGCCCGCTCCTCGGCGATCCTGGCGAGCTGGCGGTCCAGCGAACCGATCGTCAGGCCGCACTCCTCGAAGAGCTGTTCGGCGAGGTGGTCCAGGTGCGGGATGTGGTTGTGGTGGTCGTAGAAGAAGTCGCGGACGTCCTCGTAGGGCATCGGGACGCCGGGTCCGCCGGTGGGCGCGGCCACCCGGGAGGACAGGAGATCGAGTTGGTCGGTGGCGGCGCGCAACCGCCGGTGCATCGCGACCAGGATCCGAGCCACCTCCGGCTGGCGGGTGGCCAGCTCCTCGACTTCCGTCAGCGGGGCGCTGTCGCCGCCCGCGGCGTCGACGAGCACCTCGTGTAGGTCGGAGACCAGACGCGCGTCGGAGTCGGCGGCGAAGAACTGCACGTCCAGGTCGAAGGTGGAGTTGAGCTTCAACAGCACCGGAATGGTGAGCGGTCGCTGGTCGCGTTCCAGCTGGTTGAGATAACTGGGCGAGAGATCGAGGGATTTCGCCAGTGCCGCCTGCGTCATCCGCCGTTCCTCGCGCAATCGCCGCAGCCGGGCGCCCGCATACATCTTGCGCACGGGCGAATCCTAGCGGCTTCGCCTTCGCAAACATCGCAGAATCGGTAGTTCTCGCCCACAAAAATCGGCATATGCAAGGGGTTCTTGCTTCGGCATTCGCTGCGTAGCGTGCGAAGAGAGGCCCTTGGGCCGGTAGCCGTCCAGAACCCGGAGGATGCATGAAGACCCATATAGTACGCGCTCGCGCCGCCGACGAGGCGTTTCCGCGCGGCGAACATCTCGCCGCGAAAATCGCGGAGGTCGCCGCCGATCCGGTCGAGGTGACCGACGAGGTCGCCGAGATGATCGTGAACCGGATCATCGACAACGCGGCCGTCGCCGCGGCGTCGGTGCTGCGCCGTCCGGTGACCAGCGCTCGTATCCAGGCGACGGCCCAGCCGTACCGGCCGCGTGAGGGGCGGTCGGGCGGCACGGTGTTCGGCCTGTCGACGCAGACCAGGGTCTCGCCGGAGTGGGCCGCGTGGGCCAACGGGGTCGCGGTGCGCGAGCTGGACTTCCACGACACGTTCCTCGCCGCGGAGTACTCGCACCCCGGCGACAACATCCCGCCGATCCTCGCCGTCGCCCAGCACACCGGCCGCACCGGCGCAGAGCTGATCCGCGGCCTGGCCACCGGTTACGAGATCCAGATCGACCTGGTGCGCGGAATCTGCCTGCACGAGCACAAGATCGACCACGTCGCCCATCTCGGCCCTTCGGCCGCCGCGGGCATCGGCACGCTGCTCGGCTTGGACACCGAGACCATCTACCAGGCCATCGGCCAGGCGCTGCACACCACCACCGCGACCAGGCAGTCGCGCAAGGGCGAGATCTCCAGCTGGAAGGCCTACGCGCCGGCGTTCGCGGGCAAGATGGCGGTCGAGGCGGTGGACAGGGCGATGCGCGGCGAAGGCGCGCCCGCGCCGATCTGGGAGGGCGCCGACGGCGTCATCGCGTGGCTGCTCGGCGGAACGGACGTCGAATACCAGGTGTCGCTGCCCGCGCCCGGCGAGGCGAAGCGAGCCATTCTGGACAGCTACACCAAGGAGCACTCGGCCGAGTACCAGAGCCAGGCCCCGATCGACCTGGCCCGCCGGATGCGCTCGCGCATCGGCGATCTCGACCAGATCGCGTCCATCGTGCTGCACACCAGCCACCACACCCACGTGGTGATCGGCACCGGCTCCGGCGATCCGCAGAAGTTCGACCCGCACGCGAGCCGGGAGACCCTGGACCACTCCGTTCCCTATATCTTCGCGGTGGCGCTGCAGGATGGCGGCTGGCACCACGAGCGCTCCTACACGCCCGAGCGCGCGCAGCGGCCGGACACCGTCGAGCTGTGGCACAAGATCTCCACGGTCGAGGACCCCGAGTGGACCCGCCGCTACCACTCGACCGACCCGAACGAGAAGGCGTTCGGCGCGCGTGCGGTGGTGACGTTGAAGAGCGGCGAGACCATCGTCGACGAACTGGCCGTGGCCGACGCGCACCCGCTCGGCGCGCGTCCGTTCGCCCGCGCCCAGTACATCGAGAAGTTTCGGACGCTGGCCGACGGGGTAGTAGATCCTGCGGAGCAGGACCGTTTCCTCGACGCGGCGCAGCGCACCGCGAAACTCGGTGCGAGCGAACTCGATCAGCTGACGTTCACCGTGGCGCCCGAGGTCCTCGGCCGGGCACCGGAGGTTCGTGAGGGGATCTTCTGATGCCCGACCAACTCCGTTCCGGCCTGATGGCCGCCGCCACCACCGCCGCCGACAAGCGGGCGGCCTTTCGTGCCGGACTGAACTCCGGTCGCATCCAGCGCTTGCCCGGGGCGTTCAATCCGCTGGTGGCCACGCTGATCCAGCAACTGGGCTTCGAGGGCGTGTACGTCTCCGGTGCGGTGGTGTCGGCCGAATTGGCGCTGCCCGACATCGGTTTGACCACGCTGACCGAGGTCGTCGAGCGCGGTCGCCAGATCGCCAGAATGACCGACCTGCCCGTGCTCATCGACGCCGACACCGGTTTCGGCGAGCCGATGAACGCCGCGCGCACGGTGACCATGCTCGAGGACGCGGGCCTCGCGGGCTGCCACATCGAGGACCAGGTGAATCCCAAGCGCTGCGGTCACCTCGACGGCAAAGCCGTTGTGCCGGTAAACGATATGGTGCGCAGGCTGCGCGCCGCCGTCTCGGCGCGGCGCGATCCCGGCTTCGTGATCTGCGCACGGACCGACGCGCGCGGCACCGAGGGTTTGGACGCGGCCATCGATCGCGCCAAGGCCTATGCCGACGCGGGGGCGGACCTGATCTTCACCGAAGCGCTCGCCGACGCGGCCGAGTTCGCGAAGTTCCGTGCCGCCGTTGATGTTCCGCTGCTGGCCAACATGACCGAGTTCGGCAAGTCCGAACTGCTCTCGGCGGGGACGCTGGAGGATCTCGGCTTCAACGCGGTGATCTACCCGGTGACCGCATTGCGGCTGGCGATGCACGCGGTGGAGCAGGGATTGACCGAGATCGCCTCGACCGGAACGCAATCCGGGCTGCTCGACCGCATGCAGCACCGCGCCCGGCTCTACGAGTTGCTGGAATACCAGCGCTACAACGACTTCGACTCCGGAATATTCACCTTCACGCTGAGCGAGTGAACCATGACCGAGATCAGAAAGGGCCTGGCCGGAGTGGTGGTCGATACCACCGCCATCTCCAAGGTCGTGCCCGAGACCAATTCGCTGACCTACCGCGGTTACGCGGTCCAGGATCTGGCCGCGCACTGTAGTTTCGAGGAGGTCGCCTACCTGCTGTGGTACGGCGAGCTTCCCGACGTCGCCCAGCTCGAACTGCTGTGCCAGCGGGAGCGCGCGCAGCGGCGGATCGACCGGTCGATCCTGTCGCTGATCGAGAAGATGCCCGACAGCTGCCACCCGATGGACGTCGTCCGCACGGTGGTGAGCTACCTCGGCGCGGAGGACGCGGGCATAGACCCGGACGGCGTCGCTGCACCAAAAGACTTGCTGGCCAGGGCATTACGGTTGACAGCCGTGCTGCCGACGGTGGTCGCCGCCGACATGCGCCGCCGCCGCGGCCTCGATCCCATCGCGCCGCACTCGCACCTGGGTTTCGCGGAGAACTTCCTGAACATGTGCTTCGGCGAGGTGCCGGACCAGCGGATCGTCCGCGCCTTCGAGGCGTCGCTGATCCTCTACGCCGAGCACAGCTTCAACGCCTCCACCTTCGCCGCCCGCGTCGTCACCTCCACCCGCTCCGACCTCTACAGCGCGGTCACCGCCGCCATCGGCGCACTCAAGGGGCCGTTGCACGGCGGAGCCAACGAAGCCGTGATGCACATGATGCTGGAGATCGGCGAGCCGGAGCGCGCGGCGGACTGGTTGCGCGCTAAGCTTGCCGCCAAACACAAGGTGATGGGCTTCGGCCACCGCGTCTACAAGAACGGCGACTCCCGCGTCCCCACCATGAAGGCGGCGCTGGACGAGGTGGCCGCGGTGACGGGCGGCGCGCGCTGGCTGCGAATGTACGACGAGCTGGAACGAACCATGGTCGAAGCCACCGGCATTCGCCCGAACCTCGACTTCCCGGCCGGACCCGCGTACTACCTGATGGGTTTCGACATCGAAATGTTCACCCCCATCTTCGTGCTCAGCCGCATCACCGGCTGGACCGCCCACATCGCCGAACAGTCGGCGGCCAACGCGCTCATCCGACCGCTGTCGGAGTACACCGGGGTGCCCCAACGCGAGCTGCTCGCCGCGGGGTCAGCGCGCCGCTAGGCCGAGGCGCATGGCCGCGGCTGGCTGCGGCGGTGGTGCGCCATGTCCGCCGCCCCCGGGCGGACTTCGCCCACCGCCCGGGGCCGGGCCGAGGCGGGAGGCACCTGCCACAAAGGTTTCGTACGCGCCACATAGGCACCGGCTATGTGGCGCGTGCAGAACGTGTGTGGGATCGCCTCGGTGCGGTCCGAGGGCACAGGGGGTCACCGACGGTCTTCCGGGTGGACAGAGCGGTGGTGCGCCGGGTGCGGCATGGCCGGGCGGGTTTGGCGGACGTACCCGCTGTTCAACCAAGCAGTTGTTTGGTTGAATCGGTTGATCGAGCCGATGACCCCGGTGCCAAGGAAGCGAGCGTTGCTATGACCGGTCCCGACGAACTCGTCCGCGCGATGTGTCAGAGCTGGTCGGATCCCGACCCCGATCGGATCGCTTCGTATTTCGCCGAAGACGCGGTGTACCACAACATTCCGATGGAGCCGATCGTCGGCCGTGCCGCCATTCGCGATTTCATCGCAGGCTTCCTCGCCACCTTCGACGCCATCGATTTCGACATCCACCATCAGGTGACCTCGGGCAACGTCGTCATGAACGAACGCACCGACACCTTGCGCGGCAACGGCCGCGACACCCCACTCCCCGTCATGGGCGTCTTCGAGGTCGACAACGGCGCCATCACCGCCTGGCGCGACTACTTCGACATGGCCGCCATCAACCGCGCCTTCGGCCTGCCCAACTGAGCGGAGCCGCCACCTCACACCGCCGGGAGCCGCGCCATCTCCGGCCTCGACTCGATCCAGGCTGAGCGGACTCGGTGGCGTTGTGAGCGACCCGGGTCGGCCATCGGCTGTGCCCTCGGCCTATCCGGTCGAAATCGAAGTTTGCCGAGAGGGAACCGAATGGTCACCGCGCGCGTCGAACAAAGACAGCAGGGGAGAACTGTTGATCGACGTGTGAGGAGGGGTGGCGCATGGAGCGGTCGAGGTGTGTGCCGTCGTGGCGGCAGGGGGTGAGTCCCAAGGCGCGTGAGCGTCGGGTGCGGCAGGAGGGGGAGGCTTGCGAGAGTTATACGCCGAGGAAGCGGCAGCAACAGAGGCGTCCGCCGGAGAACGACTGAGATCGCTTCTGGCGGAGTGGGATTCCACTTCGCGTGCGGCGGGGAGTTGGGATCGGTGTTCGAGGGAGGGCAACTGAGATCGCGTCGGCCGAAGCGGCGTCCGGCGTAGGGCGGTGGGATCGCGTCCGGTCGAGGGGTGATCGATGCGCAGCGGCCGGGCCGCGCGGGAAAGCGCGGCCCGGCCGGAGTTCTAGCGCACGGCCTTGGCCGCCGCGACCATGTTGCGCAGCGAGGCTTCCACCTCGACCGGGCCGCGGGTCTTCAGGCCGCAGTCCGGGTTGACCCAGAGCCGTTCGGCGGGAACGGCTTTCAGGGCGGCGCGGAGTGAGGTGGTGATCTCCTCGACGCTGGGGACGCGCGGGGAGTGGATGTCGTAGACACCCGGGCCGACGCCGAGGTCGAAGCCCGCGGCGTTGAGGTCGTCGAGCACCTCCATGCGGGAGCGGGCCGCCTCGATGGAGGTCACGTCGGCGTCCAGGCCTGCGATCGCGTCGATGACCTCACCGAACTCCGAGTAGCACAGGTGGGTGTGGATCTGGGTGGCGTCGGAGACGCCGGAGGTCGCCAGGCGGAACGCGCCCACCGACCAGTCCAGGTAGGCGGGCTGGTCGGCGGCGCGCAGCGGGAGCAGTTCGCGCAGCGCGGGTTCGTCGACCTGGATGATGCGGATGCCCGCGGACTGCAGATCCACGGTCTCGTCCCGGATCGCCAGCGCCACCTGGCGCGCCGAGTCGGCCAGCGGCTGGTCGTCGCGCACGAACGACCAGGCGAGGATGGTGACCGGGCCGGTCAGCATGCCCTTGACCGGCTTGTCGGTCAGCGACTGGGCGTAGGTGATCCAGTCGACGGTCATCGGCGTGCGCCGGGTGACGTCGCCGAACAGGATCGGCGGCCGCACGCAGCGGGTGCCGTAGGACTGCACCCAGCCGTTCTCGGTGGCCGCGAAACCGTCGAGCTGCTCGGCGAAGTACTGCACCATGTCGTTGCGCTCCGGCTCGCCGTGCACGAGCACGTCCAGGTCGAGCTTCTCCTGCAACGCGACGACGTCGGCGATCTCGGCGCGCATCCGGCGCACGTACTCGGCCTGGTCGATCTCGCCCTTGCGCAGCGCCGCCCTTGCCAGCCGGATCGCCGAGGTCTGCGGGTAGGAGCCGATCGTGGTGGTCGGCAGCGCGGGCAGATCGAGCCGCTGGGCTTGGAGCGCGCGGCGCTCGTCGGCGGGCGCGCGCCGGGTGGCGTCCGGGCCGAGCGAGTCGAGCCGCGCCCGAACCTGCGCGTCGGAGAGTCGCGGGTCGGCGGTGCGGGACTCCGCTGCCGCACGCGCGGCCCCGAGATCGTCCGCGATGGCCTCGGTGCCCTGCGCCAAAGCCGTTGCCAGCAGCCGCACTTCGGTCACCTTCTCGGCGCCGAAGGCCAGCCAGGAGCGCAGCTTCTCGTCCAGCCCGGTCTCGGGTTCCAGCGAGTACGGCACGTGCAGCAGCGAGCAGGAGCTCGACACCGCCACCGACGACGCGCTGCCGAGCAGCGTCCCGAGGGTGGACAGCGCGCGGTCGAGGTCGGTGCGCCACACATTGCGTCCGTCGACCACGCCCGCCACCAGCAGCTTGTCCGCCAGCGAGGGCAGCGAGGCCACCGCGGACAGGTCCAGCGGCGCGGTGAAGTCGAGCGCGATGCCCTCGACGGCGGTGCTCGCGAGCGCGGGAAGAGCGTCGCCCGGTGTGCCGAAGTAGGTGGCGACCAGGATCGCGGGCCGCTCGCTCGCCTCGGTGAGCTCGGCGTAGGTGCGCCGGACCAGCTCGATCTCGTCCGCTGTGAGATCGGTGACCAGCACCGGCTCATCGATCTGCACCCACGCCGCACCCGCGGCGGCGAGCTGACGCAGCAGGTCGCGGTAGAGCGGGACCAGCTCGCCGAGTCGATCCAGCGCCGCGCCGCCGGTGGCCTTGGCCAGCTTCAGGAAGGTGACCGGCCCGACCACCACCGGACGCGCGGGCACACCGAGCTCGATCGCCTCGCTCAATTCGGCGAGCAGCTTCTCCGGGTGCAGCGCGAACGTCGTCTCCGGGCCGATCTCGGGGACGAGGTAGTGGTAGTTGGTGTCGAACCACTTGGTCATCTCCAGCGGTTCGACGGTGTCGGTGCCGCGCGCGGCGGCGAAGTAGCGGTCGAGCGGATCGGCGATCCCGGCTACCCGCTCGGGCAGCGCGCCGAGCAGGACGGCGGTGTCGAGCACCTGGTCGTAGTAGGAGAAGGTGCCGACGGGGATCGAGTCCAGCCCGGCAGCCAGCAGCGCGGTCAGCTGGGTTCGCCGCAGGTCGCGGGCGACAGTGTGCAGCTGCTCGGCGTCGATGCGCCCGGCCCAGTACGACTCGGTGGCGCGCTTCAGCTCGCGCCGCGGCCCCACGCGCGGTAGCCCGAGAACCGTCGCGGTGAATGGTGCGTGTTCGGAAACAGTCACGGTGTGCTCCAGTGCTTTTCAGGTCGTGAACCATCGCCATGCGAGCGCGCGGCGACCAGCGAACGTCGCGGGCAACCGAAGACAGACGGAGCCCGGGAAGCACTGGTGGTCCGCGCGCCCAATCCACGAGGCGGTGGCCGCCGGATACGGCGTATCCGGCACAACTGGCAGGTCTTCGGACTCGCGGGCACCGGCTGGGGAGATTTCCCCTCGCCGACCTACTGACCGCCGCTTCCCAGGCCTTCGCCCAGTGCGTGATGACGGTGTTCGTTCCTGCTCACCGCTGCGGGACAGTCCCGGATTCCCACCGGGTTCCCTCTCGCCCGCCGCCGGCAAACCGGGAGCGGACTTCGACTCCGGCGCTCGACGTCGGGGCTCCATCTCGTCGGGCGCACTGGAGAACCAGCTGCGTTGTCCAGCATAAACGGACGGCGGAATATTCCGTGCGCACCCCTCGGCCTGCCCCGCACAGACCGGCGGGGCGGATGGTGAGATGTGACGCAGGGATGAACGCAACTTCGCAAGCCTGCTAGGTCTCGTTGTGAAGATTGCTGCGAAGGGGACTTCCATGTCGTCGCTGTATTCGGGGCCAGGTACCTTGGTTCAATGTTCTCGAAAGTCTTGGTTGCCAATCGTGGCGAGATCGCCATCCGCGCGTTCCGCGCCGCCTACGAACTCGGCATCGGGACCGTCGCCGTCTTCCCATACGAGGACCGCAACTCGGTCCACCGTTTGAAGGCGGCGGAGTCCTATCAGATCGGGGAGAAGGGCCACCCGGTCCGCGCCTACCTCTCCATCGAGGCGATCATCGACGCGGCCAAGTCCGCGGGCGCCGACGCGATCTACCCGGGCTACGGATTCCTCTCCGAGAATCCGGACCTGGCGGCGGCCTGCGCGCGCGAGGGCATCACCTTCATCGGCCCCTCGGCCGAAGTGCTCGAGCTGGCGGGCAACAAGGCGCGCGCCATCGAGGCCGCAAGGGCGGCAGGACTTCCGGTGCTGAAGTCCAGCGCGCCGTCGGCGGACGTGGACGAATTGCTCGCCGCCGCAAACGAACTCGAATATCCGATCTTCGTCAAGGCGGTGGCGGGCGGTGGCGGTCGCGGCATGCGCCGGGTCGCCGCGCCCGAGCAGCTGCGCGAATCGATCGAGGCCGCCTCGCGCGAGGCCGAATCCGCGTTCGGCGACCCGACCGTGTTCCTCGAACAGGCGGTGGTGAACCCGCGCCACATCGAGGTACAGATCCTGGCCGACCAGCACGGCAACGTCATGCACCTGTTCGAGCGCGACTGCTCGGTGCAGCGTCGCCACCAGAAGGTGATCGAGCTGGCGCCCGCGCCGAACCTGGATCCGGCGCTGCGCGAACGCATCTGCGCCGACGCGGTGGCCTTCGCCCGCCAGATCGGCTACAGCTGCGCGGGCACCGTGGAGTTCCTGCTCGACGAGCGCGGCAACCACGTCTTCATCGAGATGAACCCGCGCATCCAGGTCGAGCACACGGTGACCGAGGAGATCACCGATGTCGACCTCGTGCAGTCGCAGCTGCGCATCGCGGCGGGCGAGACCCTCGCCGACCTCGGCCTGAGCCAGGACTCCGTCGCCATTCGCGGCGCGGCGCTGCAGTGCCGCATCACCACCGAGGACCCGGCCAACGGATTCCGTCCCGACACCGGCCGCATCACCGCCTACCGCACCCCCGGCGGCGCGGGCATCCGCCTGGACGGCGGCGCCAACCTCGGCGCGGAGATCGGCGCCTACTTCGACTCCATGCTGGTGAAGCTGACCTGCCGCGGCCGCGACCTGCCCGCGGCGGCGGCCCGTGCCCGGCGCGCGCTCGCCGAATTCCGCATCCGCGGCGTCACCACCAACATCCCGTTCCTGCAGGCGGTGCTCGACGACCCCGACTTCAAGGCGGGCCGGGTCACCACCTCGTTCATCGACGAGCGCCCGCAGTTGCTGACGCTGCGCCAGTCCGCCGACCGCGGCACCAAGATCCTCGAGTACCTGGCCGACGTCACCGTCAACAAGCCGCACGGCGAGCGCCCGACCACGGTGTACCCGCACGACAAGCTGCCCGCCATCGACCTGAGCGTGCCGCCGCCGGACGGCTCGCGTCAGCGGCTGCTTCGCCTGGGCCCGGAGGGTTTCGCGCAGGCGCTGCGCGAGCAGAAGGCGGTCGGCGTCACCGACACCACCTTCCGTGACGCACACCAGTCGCTGCTCGCGACCCGCGTGCGGTCCAACGGCCTGTTGCAGGTCGCCGGGCACGTCGCGCGGATGACCCCCGAGCTGCTCTCGGTCGAATGCTGGGGCGGCGCGACCTACGACGTGGCGCTGCGCTTCCTCTACGAGGACCCGTGGGAGCGGCTCGCCGCGCTGCGCGAGGCGATCCCCAACATCTGCCTGCAGATGCTGCTGCGCGGACGCAACACCGTCGGCTACACCCCGTACCCGGAGCAGGTGACCAGGTCCTTCGTCTCCGAGGCGACGGCCACCGGCATCGACATCTTCCGCATCTTCGACGCGCTCAACAACGTCGACCAGATGCGCCCGGCCATCGACGCGGTGCGCGAAACCGGTACGGCCATCGCCGAAGTCGCGATGAGCTACACCGGCGATCTGTCGAACCCGAACGAGAACCTCTACACCCTCGACTACTACCTCAAGCTGGCCGAGCAGATCGTGGACGCGGGCGCGCACGTGCTCGCCATCAAGGACATGGCGGGCCTGCTACGCGCTCCGGCGGCCGCGACCCTGGTCACCGCGCTGCGCAGCAACTTCGACCTGCCGGTGCACGTGCACACCCACGACACACCGGGCGGTCAGCTGGCCACCTACCTGGCGGCCTGGCAGGCGGGCGCCGACGCGGTGGACGGCGCGAGCGCCGCGATGGCGGGCACCACCAGCCAGCCCGCGCTCTCGGCGATCGTCGCGGCCGCGGCCAACAGCGAGCACGACACCGGGCTGGATCTGCAGAGCGTGTGCGACCTGGAGCCGTACTGGGAGGCGCTGCGAAAGGTCTACGCGCCCTTCGAATCCGGGCTGCCCGCGCCGACCGGACGCGTCTACACCCACGAGATCCCCGGCGGTCAGCTGTCGAACCTGCGCCAGCAGGCCATCGCGCTCGGCCTCGGCGATCGGTTCGAGGAGGTCGAGGCCAAGTACGCGGCCGCCGACCGGCTGCTCGGCCGCCTGGTGAAGGTGACGCCGTCGTCGAAGGTCGTCGGCGATCTCGCGCTCGCGCTGGTCGGCACCGGCGTCGACATCGAGGACTTCGCCGCGGATCCCGGCCGCTACGACATCCCCGACTCGGTGATCGGCTTCCTGCGTGGCGAACTCGGCACCCCGGCGGGCGGCTGGCCCGAGCCGTTCCGCAGCAAGGCGCTCGCCGGACGCGGCGCGGCCAAGCCGGAGACCCCGCTTTCGGCCGCGGATCAGGCCGGGCTGGAAGGGGATTCGCTGGAGCGGCGCGCGACGCTGAACCGGTTGCTGTTCCCCGGCCCGACGGCGGAATTCCTCGCCCACCGCGAAAAGTACGGCGACACTTCGGGTCTGAGCGCCAACCAGTTCTTCTACGGACTGCGCCGCGGCGAGGAACACCGCGTGCAGCTGGAGAAGGGCGTCACCCTGCTGATCGGCCTGGAGGCCATCTCCGAGCCCGACGAGCGCGGCATGCGCACGGTGATGTGCATCATCAACGGCCAGCTGCGGCCGGTGTCGGTGCGCGACCGGTCCGTCGCCAGCGAGATCCCGGTGGCGGAGAAGGCGGACAAGACCAACCCCGGTCATCTCGCCGCGCCGTTCGCCGGTGTCGTCACCCTGGTCGTCGCCGAGGGCGACACCGTCGAGACCGGCGACACCATCGGCACCATCGAGGCCATGAAGATGGAGGCCGCCATCACCGCGCCGCGCGCGGGCACCGTCGCCCGCGTCGCGATCGGCAAGGTGCAGCAGGTCGAGGGCGGTGACCTGCTGGTCGAACTCGCCGTGCGCGAGTCCACCGCGGAATGACCCGGATCGTCGCCGGTGCGGCAGGCGGGCGGCGCCTCAGGGTGCCGCCCGCGGGCACCAGGCCGACCTCCGACCGGGTGCGCGAGGCGTTGTTCAGCGCGCTCGACGCCAGGATGGATCTGGACGGCGTCCGGGTGCTCGACCTGTACGCGGGCTCCGGCGCGCTCGGGCTGGAGGCGCTGTCCCGCGGCGCGTCCTACGCGCTGCTGGTGGAGTCGGATCGCAAGGCGGCAGCCGTCGTGCGCGGCAACATCGCCGACCTCGGCCTGCCCGGCGCGGAACTGCGCGTCGGGCCGGTCGCCGCGGTGCTCGCCCATGGCGGTGCTGGACAGTTCGATCTCGTGCTCTCCGACCCGCCCTACGACGTGGACACGGCGGCGGTGACCGCCGATCTGACCGCGCTGGCCGACAACGGCTGGCTGCACCCCGACGCACTGATCGTCGTCGAACGGTCCAGCCGTTCCCCCGAAATCGCTTGGCCCGCAGCCTTCGTCCCCGCCAAGCCGCGCCGCTACGGCGAAACCCGCCTGGAACTGGCCGACTACCGGCCGTGACCGGGTGGTAGCGTCGGCTCATGGCTGGAGCACTGTGTCCCGGTTCGTTCGATCCGGTCACCAACGGGCATCTCGACGTATTCGCCCGCGCGGCGGCGCAATTCGACGAGGTCGTGGTCACCGTCATGGTGAACCCGAAGAAGCAGGGCATGTTCACCGTGGAGGAGCGGATGGAGATGCTGCGCGAGGCGACGGCGCACCTGCCGAACCTGCGGGTCACCTCCTGGCAGGGCCTGCTGGTCGATTTCGCCAAGGAGCAGGGCATCACCGCCATCGTCAAGGGTCTGCGCGACGCCACCGACTTCGGCTACGAACTGCAAATGGCCCAGATGAACAAGAAGCTCTCCGGCGTCGACACGTTCTTCATCGCCACCAACCCGACCTTCAGCTTCCTGTCCAGCTCGCTGGTCAAGGAGGTGGCGACCTACGGCGGCGACGTCAGCGACATGCTCCCGCCGTCGGTGCACAAGCGGCTGCTCGACCGCCTCGCCGAACAGCGCGGCTGAGCCTCCCGACAAGAAAACCGCCCCGGTTCCGAATCAGGAACCGGGGCGGTTTCGTCTGTGGAAAGTCTCGCTCAGAACACCAGACCGCGCAGGGCCAGGAAGCGCATGCCGCCGACCGCGGCGGTGATGGCGAGGACGGCCGCCGCCTGGGCGGTGTCGCCCAGACCGGGCGCCCAGATCTCCAACCCGGCCAGCGCCGCGGTGGTAATACCGAGGCCGACCAGCGCGAGTCCGCCGCCCTCCCACTGCGCGGTGAACCAGCCGACCCGGCCCGCGGCGTGGAAGGTGAGCTGGCGGTGCAGCTCGTTGGCGATGATCGTGCTCACGACCGATCCGGCGATATTCGCCACGATCGGACCGATGCCGTGCATGGCGAAGAAGAGCAGGACGTAGGCGACATTGCTGGAACCGCCGACCAGTGCGAAACGCACGAGCTGGGCGAAGGCGCGATCACCGCGCAGGTACTGCAGCAGCTGCCCGAACCGGGCGACCGACACCGTGCGCACCGTGGGGTACGGGAAGGCCCACGGCGAGTAGATGCCGATCGGCACTCCTGCCGAGCGCGGTACTTCCAGAACCGTCATTGTTCTTCCGATCCAACCTGAGCCTTCGGTAGGAACAACCGCGGCGGGCGCCGCTTCCTTCCGTTGGCCTCCTGTGCTCCCACAGTCCGGGTTCGGGCCTGCGGTCCGCTTAAGAAGATCTTGTCGGGACCCTCTCCTGAAAAAATGTAGCACGAAGTGGAGGGTCTGCCTCCACTTG
This sequence comes from Nocardia amikacinitolerans NBRC 108937, assembly GCF_001612615.1. Lineage (GTDB taxonomy): Bacteria > Actinomycetota > Actinomycetes > Mycobacteriales > Mycobacteriaceae > Nocardia > Nocardia amikacinitolerans. The sequence continues at coordinate 95,538 of NZ_BDAU01000009.1, forward strand.
ATTTTGTGGTGTGCGAGACACTGTCACGACACACCGGAAGAGGACTCGGCATCCGCCGTGATGAGGGGCACACTGGGCGTCGGCGGAGAGTTTCGCCTGAGTCAGCAGGAGAGCGGGGTAGTGAGCATGTATCGCGTATTCGAGGCACTCGACGAGCTGGTCGCCATCGTCGAAGAGGCGCGCGGCATCCCGCCGACTCGCAGCTGCATCGTGCCGCGCGGCGACGTGCTCGAACTGCTCGACGACGTGCGCGACGCGCTGCCCGGCGAACTCGACGACGCCCAGGACGTGCTCGACCACCGCGACAAGATCGTCTCGGACGCCCGCTCGGCCGCCGAGTTCACCGTGACCACCGCCAACGAACAGGCCGAGCAGACCATCGGTTCGGCCCGCGAGGAGGCCGATCGCATCCTCGCCGACGCCAAGGCGCACGCCGACCGCATGGTCGCCGAGGCCAGCGCGCACGCCGATCACCTGGTCACCACCGCGCAGGCAGAGGCGGATCGCATCGTGGCCGACGGCAACGCCGAGTACGAGGCGGTGACCGGCCGGGCGCGCGTCGAATCGGAGCGCATGATCGAGGCGGGCAAGGCGTCCTACGAGCGCTCGGTGGCCGAGGGCCTCGCCGAGCAGGAGCGCCTGGTGACCCAGACCGAGGTGGTGCGGGCCGCGCACGCCGAATCCGCGCGACTCATCGATGGCGCGCACGAGGAGGTCGACCGGATGCGCGACGAGTGCGACCACTACGTGGACTCGACGCTCGCGCAGTTCGAGGAAACCCTCAACAGCACCTTGCGCGTCGTCGGCCGCGGACGCCACCAGCTGCGTAGCGGCGCGGGCGCGCCCGATTACGCGGCGGAATTCCGCCGCTGACCCCGGCCGCGGCCCGTTGCCGCGCCGAAGCCGCCGCGGAGGACCCGCGCCGAACCGACTGCCCAGCGCCGTCGGCGTTTTGAGGTTCGACCGACACCTCGCGTATTGTTGAGTGGTTGCCCATTTCCCTTCGATCGTGAGTGAGTTCGTGATGCCCGCCCGTTCCGGTTCCGCATCGCGTCACCGTGCGGCCTCGCACCGCAAGGCGGACGCGGGTTTCGTGCTGGACACCCGCAGCCTGGGCCGCCGCCCCGGCACCATGCGGGAGCAGCAGCGCACGGTCACCACCGCCGCGCGAATCGGGTTGGACCTGATCCACATCCCGGAAGGGGCGGAGGTCGAGCTCGACCTGCAACTGCAGGCGGTGTCCGAGGGTGTGCTGGTCACCGGGACGGTCACCGCGCCGACGGCGGGGGAGTGCTCGCGCTGCCTCGAACCGTTCACCGACGAGGTCCGGCTGCATCTCACGGAGCTGTTCGCCTATCCCGACAGCACCACCGAGCAGACCACCGAGGACGACGAGGTCTACCGGATGGACGACGACTTCATCGACCTGGAACCGGTGATCGTCGACGCCATCGGCCTCGAGCTGCCGCTGCAGCCGCTGTGCACGCCGGACTGCGCCGGGCTGTGCCCGGAATGCGGCGTGCGGATGGCGATTGCGGGTTCCGATCATGGGCATGAGATACTTGACCCTCGCTGGGCCGGGCTGGCGAAGTTCGCCACCGAATCGCCCGGCAACGGCAGTCCCGACGCGGACGCCGACCCAGACCGATAAACGCAAGACCGTCAGCCGAACCGGCAGAGCAATTAGGACAGAGGAGAGTTAGTCGTGGCCGTTCCCAAGCGCCGGATGTCCCGTTCCAACACCAGGTCGCGGCGCAGCCAGTGGAAGGCCACCGCGCCGACCCTGATCACCTGCCCGAACCGCGCCTGCGGCGAGAAGACCCTGCCGCACATCGCGTGCCCGTCCTGCGGCACTTACAAGGGCCGCCAGGTCACCGCCGCCGTCTGACAGTTCGACCTGTCGTATCGACGTGACCGTCAGCAAGGACGAAGCCGGCTCGTCCGGTGAACACGCCAGTTTGCTCGAAGCCCTCGGCGTCGACGTACGACCGGATCTGCTACGCCTCGCGCTGACGCACCGGTCGTACGCCTACGAGAACGGCGGACTGCCGACCAACGAGCGCCTGGAATTCCTGGGCGACTCCGTCCTCGGCCTCAGCATCACCGAGCGGCTCTACCACGAGCACCCGGACAAGTCCGAGGGCGAACTGGCCAAGCTGCGGGCGAGCGTGGTGAACATGCACGCGCTCGCCGAGGTGGCGCGCGGGCTCGGCGAAGGCGGGCTCGGCGTGCACCTGCTGCTCGGCAAGGGCGAAGAGCTCACCGGCGGCCGGGACAAGCCGAGCATCCTCGCCGACGGCATGGAGTCGCTGCTCGGCGCGGTGCACCTGCAGCACGGCATCGACGTGGCCCGCGGCGTGGTGCTGCGGCTGTTCGCCGAACTGCTCGAGCGCGGACCCCGGATGGGCGCAGGCCTCGACTGGAAGACCAGCCTGCAGGAACTCACGGCGGAACGCGGTCTCGGCGTGCCAAGCTACGAGATCACCTCGACGGGGCCCGATCACGACAAGGAGTTCACCGCGACCACGGTGATCGGCGGCCGTGCCTACGGGCAGGGCATCGGCCGGTCCAAGAAGGAAGCGGAGCAGAAGGCCGCGGGCGCCGCCTACCAGGCGCTGACCGCCGAAGCCTGACGTGCCCGAACTCCCCGAGGTCGAGACCGTCCGCATCGGACTCGCCGAATTCGTCGTCGGCCGCACCATCGAATCGGTGACCGTCACGCACCCGAGATCGGTGCGCCGTCACCTCGAGGGCGCGGCCGATCTCGCGGCCCGCATGGCCGGGCAGCGGGTGGCCTCGGCCGAACGGCGCGGCAAGTACCTCTGGCTCACCTTCGACGACGGCGACGACGCGCTGGTCGTGCATCTCGGCATGAGCGGTCAGATGCTGGTGCAGCCGGCCGACGCGCCGCTGGAGAAGCACGCGCACATCCAGGCGACCTTGGACAACGGCACCCAGCTGCGTTTCGTCGACCAGCGCACCTTCGGCGGCTGGGCGCTCGCGCCGCTCGTCGAGGTGGACGGGACGTCGGTCCCCGAACCGGTCGCGCACATCGCCCGCGACCCGCTCGACCCGCGCTTCGATCGCGAGGCGGCGGTGGCGGCCATTCGCGCCAAACAGTCCGAGATCAAGCGGGTGCTGCTCGACCAGTCGGTGATCTCCGGCATCGGCAACATCTACGCCGACGAATCCCTCTGGCGCGCCCGCATCAACGGCAATCGCCTGGCCTCCGGCCTGACCCGGCCCGCGGTCCGCGCGCTGCTCGACGCGACCGTCGCCGTGATGGGCGAGGCGCTCGTCGCGGGCGGCACCTCGTTCGACGCGCTCTACGTGAACGTCAACGGAGAGTCCGGCTACTTCGAACGCGCGCTCACCGTCTACGGCAGGGCGGACGAGCCGTGCCTGCGCTGCGGCGCGCCCATCGTCCGCGAGCGTTTCATGAACCGTTCTTCCTATTACTGTCCGCGCTGCCAGCCGAAGCCGCGCCGTCGCTGAGCCGAGCGAGCTACCGTTTCCTCATGCGGTCCGGGACCCCCGCCCGGTCGCCTGGAGGAAGGACATATGCGCAAGCTCACCTACTATGTCGCGTCGACGATCGACGGGTTCATCGCCACCGAGGATGGGTCGGTCGACTTCTTCCCGGTCGGCGGCGACCACGGCCCGGCGATCACCGCGCAGTATCCCGAGACGCTGCCGACCAAGGTGCGCGAGTCTCGCGGCATCGACAAGCGCAATGCCAACTTCGACACGGTGCTGATGGGCCGCAAGACGCACGACTTCGGCGTGCGCACCGGCACCTCGAGCCCGTACGCGCACCTGCGGCAGTTCGTCGTCTCCACGACGCTGCCGGAGAGCCCGGACCCTGCCGTCGAGCTGATCTCGGACGATCCGCTGGGGCGGGTCCGAGAACTCAAGCGCGACAAGGGACTTGGCATTTGGCTTTGCGGTGGCGGCGAGCTGGCCCAGGTACTGCTTCCGGAGATCGATCAGATCTTTTTGAAGCTGTATCCGATCGTGCTCGGCCGCGGCCGCTCCCTGTTCGGCTCCGGGCCGCGGCTGCCGGATGCGGCCCGGTTCCGGGTGATCACCAGCCGTGTCTTCGAGGACGGGGTGGCATTCGTGAAGTACAGCCGGATTCGCTAGCCGCGTGACAGACGCCGATCACATCGCCGAACCGGACGGGGCCGACGCGCCCGGTCCGGTGGAAGCGCTGCGCGAGATCGGCTTCTGGCTCGAACGGGAACGCGCCAAGAGCTACCGGGTCAAGGCCTACCGCGGCGCCGCCGATGTGGTGGCGGGACTGTCGGCCGATGAGCTCGCCATGTACCAGGCGGCGGGGATCTGGCAGGATCTGCCGGGCATCGGACCGAAGACCGCCGCCGTCATCGCGCAGGCCTGCGCGGGTCAGGTGCCCGACTACCTGGCCGATCTGCGCCGCGCCGCCCAGCCCATCGGCGTGCCTGGCAAGCCGCTGCGCACCCGGCTGCGCGGCGACCTGCACACCCACTCCGACTGGTCCGACGGCGGCAGCCCGATCGAGGAGATGATGAGCGTCGCCGCGGCGCTCGGGCACGAATACTGCGCGCTCACCGATCATTCGCCGCGCCTGACGGTCGCCAACGGCCTGTCCGCCGAACGGCTGCGCCGCCAGCTGGACCTGGTGGCCGAGCTGAACGAGCGCTTCGCGCCGTTCCGCATCCTGACCGGCATCGAGGTCGACATCCTCGACGACGGCGCCCTCGATCAGGAGGCCGACCTGCTCGCCGAGCTGGACATCGTGGTGGCCAGCGTGCATTCGCACCTGCGTGCCGACAGCGAGACGATGACCAAGCGCATGGTGTACGCGGTCGCGAACCCGAACGTGGACGTGCTCGGCCACTGCACCGGCAGGCTCGTCACCGGTGGCCGCGGCACCCGCCCGGAATCCACCTTCGACGCCGAACTCGTCTTCGAGGCGTGCAAGCAGTACGGCACCGCCGTCGAGATCAACTGCCGCCCAGAGCGTTTGGACCCGCCGTCGCGCCTGCTGCGGCTGGCTGTCGAGATCGGCTGCCACTTCGCCGTCGACACCGACGCGCACGCGCCGGGCCAATTGGACTGGCAGGGTTATGGTTGTGAGCGCGCCGTCGCCAACGGCGTCGATCCGGACCGGGTGATCAACACCTGGCCGGTGGAACAACTGCTCGCGTGGACGGCGTCGGCCTGAGCCGGATGGTCGGTCGATGAACGCTCGGCGAACACTCGGCGGCGACGCGGGCGAATCGCGGTGCGGCACCGCACAATGAGCGGCGAAAGGACTCTCGGGGGTGGGGCAAGCGTTGGACGGTTTTCCGCTCGATACCATCCTCGCGTTCATCGGTATCGTGGTGCCGCTCGCGGCATTCCTGTGGGAGTTCGTCTTCGTCGGCCGCAGGCGCCTCGGCTACCGCGTGCAGATGGACACGCCTGTCACCGGCGAGATCGGGTCGGTGTACCCCGGTGTGCTGGAGCGGCTGCATCCCGACCCCGCCGGTACCGAAGCCGAACGGCGCGAACAGCTTCGCGAGCTTTCGGTGGTGCTGGTCCGCATCGAGAACAGCGGCAACACCGCGATCTCCGAGTCGGACTATCTGTCGCCCTCCCAGCAGGTCGGCCTGCATCTGCGCTTCCCGCAGCGCCGGGTGATCGGCATGGCCGTGACCGAGTTGAGCGATCGCGACCTGGCCCCGAGACTCGGTCCCGCGTCGGGCATCGCCATCAATGTGGAGCCCGACGGGCGCACGGGCGTCATCGATCTGCCGAAGGTGCCGCTGACCAGGAACGCGCACTACAAGATCCTGGCCATCCTGCAGCGCGGCGAGGGTAACGGCGACCGGGACGGCAACGGCAACGATCAGGCTCCGGATCCCGTGCTGCGCGGCGACATTCGCGGCGGCAGCGTCGTCGAGACGCGCAGCCGCACCGGCATTTCCCGGGTGATGCTGCTGCTGACCGTGTTCCTGGTGTTGGTGATCATCGGGCAGTTCGTCGTCGACGCGCTCCAGCCACCGCCGCCGCCGCTCGACTGTGCCGCGGGGAAACTCACGCTCGTCGGCTCCTCGGCGTTCGACCCGGTGATCCGCGACGCGGCGGCGCAATACGAGAAGCGCTGCACGGGAGCGGAATTCGCCTTCGACTTCGAAGGCACCGAACGAGGTCTCGACCGGGTGGCCGAAGCAGGACGGGATTCCGGGCTCCTCACGATCAGCGACGGCGCGAAAGGTCCGGGTTACACCGCGCTGCAAGCTCGTCCGCTCGCTCTCTCGCTGTTCGCCGTCGTCGTGCACCGCGACCTCGGCATCACCGACCTCACCGTCGCCCAGGTCAGGGATCTCTATCAGGGTCGAATCACCAACTGGCGGGAGGTGGGCGGTCCTGACGTGCCCGTCGTGCTGATCGATCGGGCACCGGGATCGGGCACCCGGGTGATCTTCGAGGAGGCGCTGCTCGGCGGCGCGCAACCGGCCCGCCCGCACCGCAGCTGCACCGCCATCAAGGACACCGCGGGCACCTACTGCGATGTGCCGGTCACCAAGGACATGCACAAGGCGGTCGGGGAGATTCCCGGCGCGATCGGCTATTCGGAGCTGTCCGAGGCGCGCAGGGCCGACATGCGGGTGCTCACGCTCGGTGGCGTCGCGCCGGGACGGCAGGGCGCGATCGATCGGTCTTATCCGTTCTGGGGCGTCGAATACGCGTACAGCAACGGCGATCTGCCCGGTGATTCGCTCGCGGCGAGCTTCCTCCATTACCTGACCGCGGACGTGGGCGCGGAAGTGCTTCGCGCGCACGGCAACGAGCCGTGTGCCAGCGATCTGCTCGAACCAGGTCGCTGCACTCCGGCCCGATGAGCCGGTCGCGACACGGTGCGGGGTTGCCGCTCAGGGTGTTTCGGTGTTGCTGAAACAGTAGGCGGCAGCCGCGAGGTATTGGCGACAGTCCGGCCCGTGCCCCGCGTGGACGCTGCGTAGGAACTGCGCGAGTTCCATGTCCAGGTCGGTCGGTTCGATTCCGCAGTCTCTGTGCTGAGTGCTCCACAGATCCCGCTTGTCCTGGGATGTCTGCATCGTGCACCTCCAGCCCGCGACACTGCGTTGCGGGATGCCCGATTCCCGTGCGCGGGCCGTTGTCATGAGCGTTTCACAGCGTGATCAGTTGCCAATCGTCCGGCAGTCGTGCCGCGTGAATCTGATGACCCTCCGCTTCCAGATCGACGCTGACGTCGCCGAGGCGCAGCGCGGTGAGAGTCACCCGGCCCCAGGACTGGGGCAGTCGCGGCCGCACCGTCAGCGTGCGATGCGGCACATCGGGATTCAGGCCGAGGAAGGCACGCACCAACAGCAGCGGCGCGGCGCTCGCCCACGCCTGCGGCGAGCAGGACGTGGGGTAGGGCACCGGTACCGCGAACCGGGAGCGCGGGAATCCGCAGAACAACTCGGGCAGGCGCCCGTCGAAAGCCTTCGCGGCGTCCAGCAATCCGGTGGCCAGCCTGGTGGCCAGCTTCGTCGCGCCTGGCACGTGCTCGTAGCGAAGCAGACCGGCGACGGCGATCGCGGTGTCGTGCGGCCAGACCGAGCCGCAGTGGTAACTCATCGGGTTGTAGGCGCCCATGTTGGAGGCAAGGGTGCGCAGCCCGAATCCGGTGTCCATCTCCTCCTTGGCCAGTTGACGCACCAGTTCCTCGGCGTGCTCGTCGCTGGCGATACCCGCCCAGAGACAGTGCGCCGCATTGCTGGTCAGCGCGTCGACGTGGCGTTTGGTGCCGTCCAGCGCGACCGCGTACCAGCCGCGATCCGGCATCCAGAACTGTTCGGTGAACTTGCCGCGCAGTTCGGCCGCCCGCTCGCGCAGGCGCCCGGCCAGGCGCATCTCGTCGAAGGCTTCGGCCAGTTCGGCCCTGGCGAGCAGGGCGGCGTGCACATAGCCCTGCACCTCGCACAGCGCGATCGGAGCCTCGGCGAGATGTCCTCCCGCGTCGTTGATTCCGTCGTAGCTGTCCTTCCAGCCCTGGTTGATCAGACCGCGATCGGTGGCGCGACGGTACTCGACGAAACCGTCGCCGTCGCGGTCGCCGTACTCGGTGATCCATTCCAGTGCCGCGTCGGCGGCGGGCAGCAAGTCCTCGATCGCCGCCGGATCCGCGCCCCACCGATGGCATTCGGCGAGCAGCATCACGAACAGCGGTGTGGCGTCGGCGGTTCCGTAGTAGATGTTGCCGCCGAGCACCTGCCCGCCCGATGGGCCGCGCCGCATCTCGTGCATGATCCGGCCCGGCTCTTCTTCGTTGAGCGGATTCAGTTCCTGCCCTTGCAGTTCCGCCAGCTGTTGCAGCGTGCCGAGAGCCAGGTCGACGGCGAGCGGCAACGCCATCCACGCCGTGAGCAGGCTGTCGCGCCCGAACAGCGTCATGAACCACGGCGCGCCCGCCGCGACGAACGGTCTGCTCTCACCGGTGTCGTCGTGGATCTGCAGCGCGCCCAGATCGCTCTCGGTACGGCGCAGCACCTGGGTGAGCACCGGGTCCGCCGAGGAGATGTCGGTGGCGGTGTCGCGCCACGCCGCGATCTTGCGGCACGGTGCGCTGAAACCCATGTGCTCGCCGGGCGTGAGCGGCATCTGCACCTGCTGGTTGCCCAACGTCGGCTGCGCGATGACCTCGGTCTGCCACTTGCCGCCGACCGGAACGACGACCCGCCACACCAGTGTGCCGGGCAGCACCGAGGGTTCCACGGTGGCCGAGATAGTGATACCCCGCATCCGGTCGGAGCGATCGTGCAGCAGCAGTTCGCTCTCGGCGACGGTCACATCGGCGCGCAGATGTCCCGCGCGTCCCTCCTTGACCGCGAACAGGTCGACGAAATCCGCGTCGACGTGCAGCTCCAAGGTGACCGCGGTGGGTTCGCGGCCCATGTTCTCCAAGGTGAGCAGCTCGTGCATGCCGTCGGCGACGATGCGCTCGCGCACGACGAGCAGGGTGCTGTCGGCCAGCCCGGCATGCGGCGGCCTGCGCATGACGAATCGCGCGATGAACGCCTCCGGGCTGAGGACCGACAGCGGCTCCGCCGGTCTGCCGTCGACGAGCAGTTCCCACCGCGAGAGGACGCGCGCGTCCCGGAAGAACAGCCCGTGCGGGCGGCCGGGCTCGACGTCGCCGAGCCGGTTGGACAGGCAGAAGGTGCCACCTTCCACCAAGGTCACCGACCCGGCTCCGCCGAAGCCCGCGGGTTCACCCGAGTTGAGCGGCGCGGGGCCGCTCGCGGCGGAGGCTCCCGTCACGCGAGCCTGCCCGCGACCGCGACGGGCACGGTGGGCTCGGCGACACGGGTGGCGACCCGGTTCTTCGGCCGCAGCAGCTTGCGGTAGACCTGCTCGTAGCCGCGGCCCGCGCCGTCGGCGCCGAAGTTCGCCTCGACGTGGGCCCGGCACGCCGCCGGATCCATCGTCTGCACCTCGGCGATCGCCGCGGTCAATTCGGCGGGATCGTCGCAGATGCGTCCGGTGACGCCGTCGACGACCACCTCTTCGACCGCGCCGCCGCGCAGCGCGACCACCGGTGTGCCGCACACCATCGATTCGATCATCACCATGCCGAAGGGTTCCTCCCAGCGGATCGGGAACAGCAGGCAGCGCGCACCGGCGAGCAGCTTGCGCTTGGCCTTGGCGTCGGCCATCCCGAAGACGTGATCGCGGTCGGTGAGCAGCGGGCGCACCTTCTCTTCGAAGTACGCCAGCTCAGGTGGTTCGCTGCACTTGCCAGCCAGGATGAGTGGAATTCCGGCGGCGTGCGCGGCCTCCAGCGCCAGGTGCGGCGCCTTGCACTCGTTGAACCGGCCGAGGAACAGCGCGTAGTCCTCTTTCTCGGTCTGGAACGGCCAGTCCGCCACCTGCAGCGCGTTGTGCACCCGCCCGGCCCAGTGCAGGTCGGGGGCGAGCGCGCGCTGGCGGTCGCTGATCGCGACGAGCGACACCTCGTCGCCGAGCGCCTGGTAGTACCGGTAGCAGTCGTCCTGCACTGGTCCGTGCACGGTCACCACGGTGGGCAGTCCGAGGCCGTAGTACGCCGGTGCGTTGAGCGGACCGGCGAAGGTGTGGTCGTGCACGAGATCGACGCCGTGTGTCGCGTGCAGGCGTTCGATCGCCCTTCGCGCCTTCAGCGCGTGCACCACCTCGGGGAACGGATCGCCGAGGCGTTCGGGCAGTGCCCGATCCCAGAGGGGAACGAAGCGAGCCTTGGTACCCGGCTCGCCCGCACCGAACAGCGTCACATCATGGCCACGCGCTACCAACGAATCGACCAGATCGGCGACTACCGCCTCGACGCCGCCGTAAGCCTTCGGCGGCACGTCGAAATAGGGCGGAACAACCATGGCAATGCGGAATCGGGTACCAGGGTGATCGATCGAGAGAAGATCCGAAGCCACACGCTGCGCCGAAACCGGCGCCGAGAACACTGCGCTCATGACCCTCCTTCCAGGGACACAACCATTGCACTCGCATCCACCCAGCACACCGATGCGCCGGGTGCCTAACGTGGTGGCCGCCGCCGGCGGAGGTGGAGCGAGAACTTCACCGCCGTCCATGGGGCTTGGTTGGCCTGTCACAGTGGAACGTGTCAGGGGAGGCCGAAGGGGTTGTACCTCGTTTGGCGAGGCTCAAACCAAGCTGTTGCTGGAAATCTTCTTCGATCCGTTATCGTACCGATAGTTCCGTCTCGAATTTGTGCTTATCGGCAGCGGTTTTTTCGGATCTTTAGGCGCTCTCCACAAAAATCTTTCCATGCCCGTCGGGCGTAGCGAACTCCAGCAAACTTACAGCTTCCGCTCGGAGGGCGGCCTCGTCCGCGGCCGAGAGTGGATGCCACGGCGTGATGCGCACGGTGTCGTCCTCCAGCGCCCAGCGGCCGTGCACGAATCCGTCGACGAGGTACACGGGCACGCCCGCCGAGGCTTCCTTCGCGGTGCGCTGGCGGTCCTCCTCGCTGATCATCCTGCGGCGGTCCTTGTGGCCGAGCAGCGCGTTGTCGAAGGCGGGCAGGAAGCGCACGGGGACGTCGAGATCCGGATCGGCAAGTGGCGCGTCCGGCAGATCGAACAGCACGCGGTGCCGGTCGTCGGTGTAGACCACCAGCTCCGAGCGCATCTCGTCGACCACCTCGGCGAGGCGGGTGATGCCCGCCCATGCCTGCATGTCCGCGACGGTCGCCGGACCGAAGGCGGCGAGATAGCGCCGGATGAGCGTGGCCGGGTCGGGCTCGGCCATCGGCGCGCCGATCCACTCCTCGGCCAGACCCACGGTGACGTAGCGGTTGCGCCACCGGCCCCACGTCCCCGTTTCCGGGCCGTGCGCCAGCGGGACCAGCAGTTCGACGGTCTCGGCGAGCCTGCGGACGTGCCGGTCCGGGAACCGATCGGCGAGCAGCTTGCCGAAGTCGCTGCGGCTCAACTGCTTTCCGGCAAGCAGCTCGCGGCCCGCCGCGGCGAGCGCGGCCAGATCGATGCCGTCGATCTCCTCGCGGTAGTACGCGGCTTTGAGCGCCGCGTCGACCACCGGCTGCACGGTGGGGCGCAGCCAGCGGAAGTCGGCGCTGTCGGCCAGGTGCACGGTGCGGCGAATCATGGTGGAGCGCACCAGCTCTCGATCACGCAGCAGCGCGGCGAGATCGTCGTGCCGGAACTCGGCCAAGCGCGTCCACAGGCCGATGTAGGGCCAGTTGGGTTCCTGGCCCTGCACCGCTACGAGGTGCCTGACGAGCTCGAACGGCGTCAGATCCACCCGCTCGACCAGCTTCTGGCGCAGCAGCAGGGTCCGGTTCAGCTCGCGTAGCGATAGTTCCGTCATGACCCCATCCTGGCCGAGGGCACCGACAATCCGACCGGTCCGTCCCGCTCGTCGCCCCGTCAGACCGGCTCGGGCCGCATGCGCAGCGGCACGCCGATCCGGTTCCACATGTTGATCATCGCGGTGAGGGCGACCAGGCCCGCCCGCGCGCCCTCCTCGAAGTGTTTCTCCACCTCGGCCCAGATCTCGTCGCTCACGCCGTGCACGTCCAGGCGGGTCACGGCTTCGGCGTAGGCCAGCGCGGCCCGCTCGGCGTCGGTGTAGAGCTCCGACTCGCGCCAGGCGTCGAGCTGGTAGATGCGCTTCTCGGTCTCGCCCGCCAGCCGTGCGTCGGTGGTGTGCATGTCGATGCAGAACAGGCACCCGTTCATCTGGGAGGCTCGGATCTTCACCAGTTCCCGCACCACCGGGTCCAGCGGGCCGCGTTGGATCGCGCCCTCGGCGGCGATCCATGCCTGGTAGATCTCGGGCGCGAACTGCGGCAGCTTCATCCGTGACATGCGCTCGTCCTTTCGTCGAGAATTCGCCTTACACCAACAAAGACGGAACGGCGCCGAGAAACGTGACATCGCACGGGCTTCGGACCCGGCCGGTGCGTGTCCTCGCGCGGCGGGCGGACTCGCCGACTTGTAGGGTTCATGGCGAGCCGGAGGGTGTCCGGTGGGATGCGACGCAGGGAAGGGACGGCGGGGATGTCGAACGCATCGGTCGAGGTGCTGCTCGATGACTTCGAGAACAAGGACAAGTGGGAGCTCGCGGGGGACGGGGCGGGCCGCACGCACCTCACCACGTTCGCCGAGGGCGCGCCGAGCAAGACGCCCGGCGTCTACGCCGACGGTGTCGCGGGCGAGGATCACCGGGCGCTCGTGCTGCTGGTCAAGTCGGCGGAGAACGACCTCGAGGTCGAGCTCGTCGCCAAGCCCGGACAGTCGTTCTCGATCGCCGGCCGGCTGGCGGTGGTGAACCTGTGGGTGCGCTCGCCGCACGCGTCGATCCGGGTGTCCGCGCGCCTCGGCGGCGAACAGGGTGAGCGAGAGTTGGTGCTCGGCGACATCACCGCGGGCCCGGACTGGCAGCACCTCGGTCACGAGCCCGCCGACGCGATCGCCGACGCCGACCTGCTTGCGCTGAAGATCCGGCTCACCGACGTCGTCAAGCGGGAAGGGGAGGTCATGATCCTGCTGGACGACCTGACCGCCCGAACCGCGGTGTAACCGAGCATATTTCGTACTGGGCGGTGGATGGTCCCACCGCACGAAGGCAGCCCCGGCACTCGGCGCGGGGCTGCCTTCGTTTCGGTGCGCCCGAGGCTCAGCCTCGGAACGGGTGGGTGCGGTCCAGGTCGAGATTCAACTCGACCACGTTGACCCGCGGCTCACCGAGGAACCCGAGGGTCCTTCCCTCGGTGTGCGCCGCGACCAGCCCGCGCACATCCGCCTCGGACACGTTGCGCTCCTTGGCGATCCGCGGCACCTGGAGCTCCGCGTAGGCGGGGGAGATGTGCGGATCGAGGCCGCTGCCGCTCGCGGTGACCGCGTCGGCGGGCACCACCGGGTCGGCGGGCGCGTCGCCGCGGATCGGCACGAGACGGCCGACGGACCAGTCGACTCCCGGCTCGGCGCACTCGACCCGAACGCCGCGGTAGGCGTCGACGAACGGCACGGCGGGGCACGCCTGGTTCACGCTGATCACCTGGACCGGGTGCGAGATCTCGCCGTCCGCGTCGCGCGGACCGATCACCGAAAGCACCGCGCCGACACCGTCGTTCGTGCAGAACGGCCGGGAACCGTCGACCCCCTCACGGTCGCCGATCTCCTTGCTGCGCGCGCACACGGTGCTCAACAGGCTCGCCCGGCCCTCGGCATCGAAGACGTTCTGGTCCACGATGTCCTCGGGTCCCAGATTGCTCGCCCCCGTGGACAGCGGGTCGTAGCCGTCACCGGCCGCGGACGGGCGGCTCTGGAAGTACTGGGCGAGCGCGTTGCCGTCGGCGTCGGTGAACGACTGGCCGATCATGCTGCTGCCCACCACGTTTCCCTCCGACGTGAGCAGTGAGCCGTCGGCCTTGTCGTTCAGCCCCGGCAGCTGGCCGACGGCGAAAACCGCCAGCGGATAGACGATTCCGGTGATCGCGGTCAGCGCCAGCAGGGCGCGCAGCGCGGCGAGGTGTTGCCGGATCCAAGTGGACATACGCATTTCAGGACATCCCGGGGAGGAGGTGGACGACGAGATCGATGAGCTTGATGCCGAGGAACGGCGCGACGATGCCGCCGAGGCCGTACACGGTCAGGTTGCGGCTCAACAGCTTCGACGCGTGCGACGGGCGGTAGCGCACGCCGCGCAACGCCAGCGGGATCAGCGCCACGATGACGATCGCGTTGAAGATCACCGCGGAAAGGATCGCCGACTGCGGACTGGACAGACGCATGATGTTCAGCAGGTCCAGGCCGGGGAACAGCCCGACGAACAACGCCGGGATGATGGCGAAGTACTTCGCGATGTCGTTGGCGATGGAGAACGTGGTCAGCGCGCCCCGCGTGATGAGCAGCTGCTTGCCGATCTCCACGATCTCGATGAGCTTGGTCGGGTCGGAGTCGAGATCGACCATGTTGCCCGCTTCTTTGGCCGCCGAGGTGCCGGTGTTCATCGCGACGCCGACGTCGGCCTGGGCCAGTGCCGGGGCGTCGTTGGTCCCGTCGCCGGTCATGGCGACCAGCCGTCCGCCGTCCTGTTCCTTCTTGATCAGGGCGAGCTTGTCCTCGGGGGTGGCCTCGGCGAGGAAGTCGTCGACGCCCGCCTCGTCCGCGATCGCCTTGGCGGTCAACGGATTGTCGCCGGTGATCATGACGGTGCGGATGCCCATCCTGCGCATCTCGTCGAAGCGCTCCCGCATGCCTTGCTTCACCACGTCTTTCAAGTGGATCACGCCGAGCAACCGGGCGACGCCGCCGTCGATCTCGCCGACGACGAGGGGAGTGCCGCCGGAGGCGGAGATGCCGTCCACGATGACGCCGATCTCGTCGGGCACTGAACCGCCGTTGGCGCGCACCCATTCGGTCACCGCGCTCGCGGCGCCCTTGCGCAGCCGATGACCTCCGGCGAGGTCGACGCCCGACATGCGGGTCTGCGCGGTGAATTCCACCCACGTCGCGCCGGTCAGCTCGCCGGGCGTGCGCTCGCGCTTGTTGTAGGCCTGCTTGGCGTACACCACGATCGAACGGCCTTCCGGCGTTTCGTCCGCCAGGCTGGACAGCTGCGCGGCGTCGGCCAGCTCGTCGTCCGGAATGCCTGGCATCGGAACGAATTCCGACGCTTGCCGGTTGCCGAGCGTGATCGTTCCCGTCTTGTCGAGCAGCAGCGTGTTCACATCGCCCGCGGCCTCGACCGCGCGGCCGGACATGGCGAGCACGTTGCGCTGCACGAGGCGGTCCATGCCCGCGATGCCGATCGCCGACAGCAGCGCGCCGATGGTGGTCGGGATCAGGCAGACAAGCAGCGCGACCATGACGATCCCGGTGATGCCGTCGGCGTTCAGCGCCGCCGTGTCCGGCACGCCGGGGTTGTTCGCCTTCGAGAAGATGGCCAGCGGCTGCAAGGTGACGACGGCGAACACGAAGATGATCGTCAGCGCGGCGAGCAGGATGTTCAGCGCGATCTCGTTCGGCGTCTTCTGCCTGCTCGCACCTTCGACCAGGGCGATCATCTTGTCGATGAAGCTCTGTCCCGGCTCCTGGGTGATCCGGACGACGATCCGGTCCGAGAGCACGGTGGTGCCGCCGGTGACGGCGGAACGGTCGCCGCCGGATTCCCGGATGACCGGGGCGGATTCGCCGGTGATGGCCGATTCGTCCACGGAGGCAATGCCTTCCACCACGTCACCGTCGCCGGGGATCACTTGACCCGCCTCGACCACCACGTGGTCGCCGCGGCGCAATTCGGGTGCGGCGACCCGCTCTTCGACCACTCGCGCGCCGGGCGACCATTCGACGAGGCGGCGTGCGATGGTGTCGGTCTTGGCCTTGCGGAGCGTATCGGCCTGCGCCTTGCCGCGTCCCTCGGCGACAGCCTCGGCCAGGTTGGCGAACAGCACGGTGAGCCACAGCCACGCCACGATGGCCCAGGCGAACACGCTCGGATCGGCGATCGCGAGCACGGTCGACCACAGTGCGCCGATCTCCACGATCAGCATCACCGGATTCCGCCACAGCGTGCGCGGATCCAGCTTGCGTACGGCATCGGGCAGCGAGGTCAGCAGCAAGGCGGGATCGAGCACCCCGCGCGCCACCTTGTGCTCGCCGCGTTCCGGCGTGGTCTCGGGCCGGACGGCCGGTTCTGTTGCGGTACCGATCATGTCAGTGGATTCCCTCGGCGAGCGGCCCGAGCGCGAGCGCGGGCAGGAAGGTGAGCGCGACCAGGATCACCGTCACGCCGACCACCAGCCCGACGAACTGCGGGCGATGGGTCGGCAGCGTGCCGATCGACGCGGGCGTTGTGCCCTGCTTGGCAAGTGATCCGGCGAGCGCGAGCACGAAGACGATCGGCAGGAACCGGCCGAGCACCATGGCAAGGCCGAGCGCGGTGTTGAACCACTCGGTGTTGCCGGACAGGCCCGCGAAGGCGGAGCCGTTGTTGTTGGCGGCGGAGGTGAAGGCGTACAGCACCTCCGACAGACCGTGCGGCCCGCCGTTGAGCATGCTCGCGCGCTGGCCGGGCAGCGCTATGGCGACCGCGGTGAACGTCAGCACCAGCAGCGGGCTGATGAGGAAATACGAAGCCGCCAGCTTGATTTCGCGCGGAGTGATCTTCTTGCCGAGATACTCCGGGGTGCGTCCGACCATGAGGCCCGCGACGAAGACGGTGATCACCGCGAGGATCAGCATGCCGTACAGGCCGGAGCCGACGCCGCCGGGCGCGACCTCGCCGAGCTGCATGTTGAACATCGTCATCAGGCCGCCGAGGCTGGTGTAGGAATCGTGGAACGAGTCCACGGCACCGGTCGAGGTGAGCGTGGTCGAGGCCGCGAAGGTGGCCGAATTCGATACGCCGAAGCGGGTTTCCACGCCCTCGGTGGCGGCGCCGATGGCCGTCGGCGCGGTCCCGTGGTGCTGGAGCTGGAACAGATTGGTCAGCGCGATGCTGGTCAGCGCGATCGTGCCCATCACCGCCACGATCGCGTAGCCCTGCTTGGCGCTGCCGACCATGCGACCGAAGGTGCGCGGCAGCGAGCAGGCGATGACCAGGATCAGGAAGATCTCGATCCAGTTCGTCCAGGTCGTCGGGTTCTCGAAGGGATGCGACGAGTTGGCGTTGTAGAAGCCGCCGCCGTTGGTGCCGAGTTCCTTGATGACCTCTTGGCTCGCGACCGGCCCGCCGGTGATCGTCTGCTGCGCGCCCGCGATGGTCTGCGCGACCTGGTCGTGCAGCTGGAAGTTCTGGATGACACCGCCCGCCACCAGCACGATCGCGAACACGAACGCGATCGGCAGCAGGATGCGCAGCGTTCCGCGCACCAGGTCGACCCAGAAGTTGCCGAGATCGCCTGTGTGCCTGCGGGCGAAGCCGCGCACCAGCGCGATCGCGACGGCAATGCCCACCGCGGCCGAGACGAAGTTCTGCACCGCGAGCCCGGCCATCTGCACCAGGTGTCCCTGGGTGGACTCGCCGGAGTAGTTCTGCCAGTTGGTGTTCGTCACGAAGCTGACCGCGGTGTTCCAGGCCAGCGCCGGGGTCATCTCGGTCGCCGGATCGTTCAGGTGCAGCGGCAGCTTGTCCTGGATCAACTGGAAGAAGAACAGGAACAGGATGCCGACCGCCGAGAACGCGAGCACGCTGCGGGCGTAGACGCCCCAGGTCTGCTCGACCTCCGGCTTCGCGCCGATCGCGCGGTAGATCAGCCGCTCCGCGCGGGTGTGCTTCGCGCTGCTGTAGACCCGGTACATGTAGTCGCCGAGCGGGAGGTGCACCAAGGCCAGCGCGAGGACCAGGGACGCCACGAAGACGATCCCCGCGGTTGTCGTGTTCACCTAGAACCTCTCGGGGAAAAGCAGGGCCGCGACCATGTAGACGGCGACCAGGACGGCGAGCGCGAGACCGATCAGGTTCGCGGTCACAGCTTCTCCACCCCTCGTTGAATCAGACCCAGCAGTGCGAACACCGCGATGGTGAGCGCGGTGAACACCACGACAGACATGACTTTCCGAACCTCCTTGCGGCTCCCGGATGTGGAGCGCACAGCGAGTCAAGCGCCCCATCCGGGCCGACGCCGGTTCCCTGACGAGTTCTTAGCGCTCGGCGCCGCGGCATTGACGGTTCGTTGACGGGCCCGTCGCTCGGCCCGCGGGACGGACTCGCCGTCGCGACGCGGCTGCCAGCGCGCGAGCGGGTTCGTGCAGGTTGCGGCGCTGATCACACCCCACGTGGATGCACACAAAGATGGCGTCAAGGACGGTGTCGAAGGCGTCAATAGAACGTAAGGATCCGTGGTGGGCGGCTGCGGCGGCGGTATTCCTGATGGGGCCGGCGAGGCGGGGCACATCCAGCGCGACCGGTGCCCTGCTCGTTCTGTGGAGAGGATCGATATGTCGACCGTCACCGTCGCGCTGCTGCTCGGCTTCGTGTGCTGCGCGCTGGTCATCCGGGGGTTCGCGCTGCGCGGGGAGGCGGTCCGGCCGCGGCGGGTGAGCGTCGGGGGCCGGCGCGTCCGGCCGCGGGATGCCGCGTGGACCGTCGATGCGTGAGGCGCGGTGCGGCGGGTCGACTGATCCGAGGGATTCGCGGCGTGGCTGCTCGGACGCGCGATGATGGACACGTGAAGCGCGGTCGACTACGGATCTACCTCGGTGCGGCGCCCGGTGTCGGCAAGACCTACGCCATGTTGGGCGAGGCCCACCGGCGGCTGGAGCGCGGCCGCGACGTGGTGGCCGCGGTGGTGGAGACGCACGGCCGGGCCAAGACCGAGAAGTTGCTGGCCGGTATCGAGCGGATTCCGCCGAAGATCATCGAGTACCGCGGCGCGCGATTCCCGGAGCTGGACGTGGCCGCGGTGCTGCGCCGCGCGCCCGCGGTCGTGCTGGTGGACGAACTCGCGCACACCAACGCGCCGGGCAGCGCCAACCAGAAGCGCTGGCAGGACATCGAGCAGCTGCTCGACGCGGGCATCGACGTCATCTCGACGGTCAACGTCCAGCACCTGGAGAGCCTCAACGACGTGGTCGAGCGGATCACCGGCATCCAGCAGCGTGAGACGGTGCCGGACGCCGTTGTGCGCGGCGCCGAACAGGTCGAGCTGGTCGACATCACGCCGGAGGCGTTGCGGCGCAGACTCTCCCACGGCAACGTCTACGCGGCCGACAAGGTCGACGCCGCGCTGCGCAACTACTTCCGGCCCGGCAATCTCACCGCGCTGCGCGAACTCGCGTTGCTGTGGCTGGCCGACCAGGTCGACGCCGCGCTGGCGAAGTACCGCGCCGACCACCACATCACCGAGCTGTGGGAGGCGCGCGAACGCGTGGTCGTCGCGGTGACCGGCGGCCCGGAGTCCGAGACGATCGTGCGCCGGGCGAGCCGCATCGCGACGAAGTCCAGCGCCGATCTGGTCGTCGTGCACGTGGTGCGCGGGGACGGGCTGGCGGGCGTGTCGACCGAACGGCTGGCCCGGCTGCGCGAGCTCGCCGCCAGCCTGGACGCCTCGCTGCACACCGTCACCGGTGACGACGTGCCCGGCACGCTGCTGGAATTCGCCCGCGAGGTGAACGCGACCCAGCTGGTGCTCGGCACCTCGCGGCGCTCCCGGTGGGCGCGGATCTTCGACGAGGGCATCGGCTCGTCTGTCGTGCAGCGCTCCGGGAAGATCGACGTGCACATGGTCACCCACGAGGAGGCCCATCGCGCCCTGCGCTGGCGCGGACTCGTGCCGCGTCAGCCTGCTCTCGCCTGGACCGCCGCGATCCTGGTCCCGACGCTGGTGTGCGCGCTCAGCGCCGTGCTCGACACCTACCTCCAGCTGGGCGGGCTCAGCGCGGTGTTCTTCATCGGGGTCGTCGCGGTCGCGCTGCTCGGCGGCGTGCTGCCCGCCTCGTTCTCGGCGCTGCTGTCGGGACTGCTGCTGAACTGGTTCTTCACCGATCCGCGCTACAGCCTGACCATCGCCGAACCGGACAACTTCGTCACCGTGGTGGTGATGCTGTTCGTCGCGCTCGCGGTCGCGGCGCTGGTGGATGTCGCCGCCAAGCGAACGAGACAGGCGCGCAAGGCGTCTCGCGAGGCCGAACTGCTGACCATGTTCGCCGGTGCGGTGCTGCACGGCGCCGATCTCCCCAATCTGCTCGAACAGGTGCGCGAGACGTTCGGGCTGCGGGCGGTGAGCATGATGAGCGGCGGCGCGGTCGTCGCCCAGGTCGGCACGGAACCGCCACAGCGAACGAGCGCCGCCGACACCGTCATCGAGGCGGGGGACGGCGCCAGCCAGCTGTTGCTGGCCGGGCACACGCTCGACGCGGCCGACCTGCCGGTCCTCAACGCGGTGACCAACCAGGCCGCGGCACTCCTGCGCCAGGCGAAGCTGGCCGAGGAGGCGAGCGCCGCGGCGGCGCTGCTCGAGGCCGACCGCCTGCGTCGCGCACTGCTCTCGGCGGTGAGCCACGACCTGCGGACGCCGCTGGCGGGCGCCAAGGCCGCGGTGTCCAGTCTGCGCAGCGACGACATCGAGTTCTCCCCGGAGGACACCACCGAATTGCTGGAGACCATCGAGGAATCGGTGGACCAGCTGACCGCGCTGGTGGGCAACCTGCTCGACTCCTCGCGACTGGCCGTCGGCGTGGTGAGCCCGCAGCTGCGCCGGGTGTACATGGACGAGGTGGTGCATCGTGCGCTGGTGAGCGTCGGGATGGGCGCGCGCGGACTGCGGCGCGCGGCGATGGACCGAGTGGAGGTGTCCGTCGGCGAGGTGTCGGCGCTGGCCGACGCGGGTCTGCTGGAGCGGGTGCTCGCCAATCTGATCGACAACGCGATCCGCCACTCACCGCCCGACACCCCGGTGCGGGTGACCGCCGAACGCGACGGCGACCACGTCGCGATCGCGGTGGTCGACCGCGGACGGGGGGTGCCGCCCGGCGCGGAGGAACAGCTCTTCGAACCGTTCCAGCGACTCGGCGACCGGGACAACACCACCGGCGTAGGCCTCGGCCTCTCGGTGGTGCGCGGCTTCGTCGAGGCGATGGGCGGCGTCGTGCGCGCCGAGCCGACACCGGGCGGCGGGCTGACGATGTTGGTCGACCTGCCCGCCGCCGATGCGGTTGTGGCGGAAGAGAACGGCGAGATGCGATCCGCGGCGTCGGCGGTCGGGCGCGACGGTGCGAAGGCGAGCGCGGCCGACGTGCCGGAGCGGATCCCCGCCACGAACGCACCCGGGCCGGAGGTCCGACTCGACGGGAGAGATGCGGCGAGGGAAGCCGACGTGCCGGAGCGAAATGCTTCGGCGCCCACGGGTGGTGGCGAGGCGAACGAGGCTGCCAGTGCGGTCGAGGTGCGGCAGCGGCATGGTTCGGCGATCGAGCCGTCCAGGTCGGCGGCTGGTGAGGGCGGGGCGGCGAGTCGGCCCGAGGCGCCGGAGCGGCACGGTTCTGCGTCTGCGTCTGCGTCCGCGTCGGAGGGCGGGGGTGACGCTGCGAGTGCGGCCGAGGTGCCCCAGCGGCATGGTTCCGGGTCCGCGTCGGTGGAGGGCCTCGACGTGGACGAGGCTGCGAGTGCGGCCGAGGTGTCGGGGCAGAACGGCTCTGCGCCCGCACCCGGATCGGTGATCGTGGGCGAGGCTGCGAGTGCGGCCGAGGTGCCGCAGCGGCACGGTTCCGCGTCCGCGTCGATGGCCGGGGGCGAAGCAGCTCCAGCGGCGGCGGGCGACGGAATCGCGGCGAGTGAGTGGCGGGTGTCCGGGGCCGGGGACGGTCGCGAGTCGTCCGGCGCGGCTTCGGGGGAGCGCGTCGGCGCGGGGGAGGATGGCAGGGACGGCGGTGGCGCGGGGCGGGGCGCGCCCGGATGACGAAGGTGGTGGAACGTGGTGAAACGGATCGTGCCGCACGGGAATTCGTGGTGAGCGAGATCAGGCCGGAGGCCGAAGCCGCGAAGGCGCCGCCGATCAAGGTGCTCGTCGTCGACGACGAGCCGCAGATCGTGCGCGCGCTGCGGATCAACCTGTCGGTGCGCGGCTACGAGGTGATCACCGCGGGCACGGGCGCGGCCGCACTGCGCGCCGCCGCGGACAAGCACCCTGACGTGGTCATCCTCGATCTCGGCCTGCCCGACATGGACGGCATCGAGGTGCTCGGCGGTCTGCGCGGCTGGACCGGCGCGCCGGTCATCGTGCTCTCGGCGCGCACCGATTCCACCGACAAGGTGGAGGCGCTCGACGCGGGCGCCGACGACTACGTGACCAAGCCGTTCGGCATGGACGAACTGCTTGCCCGGCTGCGCGCGGCCGTGCGGCGCGGCGCGACCGACGGCGAGACGTCCGATCCGGTGGTGGTGACCGATTCGTTCACCGTCGACCTGTCCGCCAAGCAGGTCACCAAGAACGGCGCGGCCGTCCATCTCACGCCGACCGAATGGGGGATGCTCGAGATGCTGGTCCGCAACAAGGGCAAACTCGTCGGCCGCAAGGAACTGCTGCGCGAGGTGTGGGGGCCGTCCTACGCGACCGAAACCCATTATCTGCGCGTCTATCTCGCGCAACTGCGCCGCAAACTGGAGGATGATCCGTCGCGGCCGAAGCACCTGCTGACCGAGGCGGGCATGGGGTATCGCTTCCAGGTCTGAGCACACCGCGGACGCGCGCGAGTCGAGGACGGGCGTCGAGTGGCGGGTGTGGCCGAGGTCGCACCGTGGAATGGCGTCCACCCGCGCACTGTTGCCAGGCGTGAGCCGTTCCCGACGAAGATGGCAGGATCGAACCCATGGCTGAACCAACCGTTGCCCCTGCGACCGGCACCACGGCGTCGACCACCGTGGAGCCGACCACCCTCTGGGTCGAGCGCACCGGCACCCGCGCGTACACCGGACGCAGCTCGCGTGGCGCCGAGGTGCTGATCGGGTCGCAGGGCGTGCCCGGTGTGTTCACGCCCGGCGAGTTGCTGAAGATCGCGCTGGCCGCCTGCTCCGGCCTGAGCGCCGACTTCCCGCTCTCACGCAAGCTGGGCGACAACTTCGACGCGACCATCCACGTCGCGGGCGACGCCGACCGGGAGAACGAGGTCTACCCGCAGCTGGACGAGGTGTTCGAGCTGGATCTGAGCGAGCTGGACGAGGCGGCGCGGGAGCGGCTGCTCGTCACCGTGCAGCGGGCCATCGACAAAGTGTGCACCGTGGGCCGCACGCTGAAGGCGGGCACCAAGGTCACGCTCGCCTTCGACGTCGACTCCTGACAGCACTGTCGGGCCATGTCCGAAGCCTCGGAGGCCCCGACGCGTTCCCGAGCGCCCGTCCGCACCGATCCGCGGCCGGGCGCTCGCCGTGTCCGGCCCCCTGCGCCGCGCGCGGCGACCGGTACGGCATCCTGAGCGAATGACTGAGACTCCGCACGGCGCGGCCGAATCCACCGACCGGGTCCGGCTCGGCGCCTGGGTGCACGGCACGGTGCAGGGCGTCGGTTTCCGCTGGTGGACGCGGTCGCGCGCGCTGGAACTCGGCCTGGTCGGTTCCGCGCGCAACGCCAGCGACGGACGCGTGCACGTGATCGCGGAGGGCACCCGCGCGGCGTGCGAGCGTTTGCTGGAACTGCTGCGATCGGGCGATACGCCTGGCCGGGTGACTTTGGTTGTGGAAAGCTGGGAGCCTCCGCGGGGTGATTCGACCGGATTCGAGGAGCGCTAGTGGTGGATCCGACGGGCATGGGGAGGGATCGGTGAGCACGCAGAACCCGGGCGACGGGGACCAACGGCGTCCTGAGGAGCCCGCCGAGCAACCGGAGTGGACCACCCCTGAGCTGAACGTGCCCGAGCCGCCGGACATGCCGGGGCAGGGTCAGGAACCGCCGCCGGGTCCGAAACCGGGCAGCATCCAGCGCCAGGAGCCCGGCGTCACCCAGCCTCGCCCGCCCAGCGTCGCCGAGGCTCGCGCCAGGGACAAGGCCCGCAAACGCGCCGCGGAGGCGCAGCGCGCGGCGGAGGCGGCGGCCGAGGCCAAGAAGCGCACTCGCAAACGCGTGCTGATCGGCGGTGTCGCGATCGTCGGCGTCGCCGGACTCGTCGGCGGCGGCTACCTCGCGTATCGGGCGCTCACCGCGCCGGACGAGGTCACCGCCTACTGCGTGAAGACCGAGAACGGCCAGGAGATCGTCGTCGAGGACAAGTACTGCACGCCGGGCACGGCGGGCTTCGTCGACGACAGCGGCGGCGGCTCGCACGGCCACGCGGGCCCGATCATCATCTACGGCGGCGGCCCGCAGTACCGCTACTACTACGGCGGCGCCAACACCGTCGGCAAGCCGCCCGTCGGCGGCTCCACCCTGAAACCCAAGGGAGCGCAGATCACCACGAAGTCCGGCACCACCATCCAGCGCGGCGGTCTCGGCAGCAAGAGCACCGGCGGGAGTGGTTCCTGATGCGTCGGGTTCGCAGCACGCCGCGCCAGGACTGGAAGCGGATCATCGAGGGGCAGGGACTCGTCTACGGCGCACCGGGCCGCGACGCCAGCGGCCAGCCGCGCCCGTACTGGGACGAGTCGGTGCACTACGAGTTCGACATGCCGGAGATCCTCGCGCTCGAGGCCGACGTCGAACTGCTGCACTCGATGTGCCTGAACGCCGTCGAGCACGTCGTGCTCACCGAGCGGTTCCGGGATTTCGGTCTGCCGGAATGGAGTTGGGAGCCGATCGCCGAATCCTGGCGCCGCGGCGACCCGCACGTGTACGGCCGCTTCGACCTGCGCTACGACGCGCGCCGCCCGGCGAAACTGCTGGAGTACAACGCCGATACGCCGACCTCGCTGCTGGAGGCGGCGATCGTGCAGTGGCACTGGCTGACCGCGCAGTACCCCGACGACGACCAGTGGAACTCGTTGCACGAGAAGCTGGTCGAGCGCTGGGGCGAGCTGCGCGACCAATTGCCCTCGCCGCAGCTGCATTTCACCTGGTCCTCCGCCGACGCCACCGGCGAGGACAACGTCACCACGGCTTACATGCAGGAGACCGCCGCCGAGGCGGGCTTCGACACCATCGCGCTGCCCATCGAGGAAGTCGGATTCGACACGGAGCTGGAGCGTTTCGTCGATCTGGCCGAGGCGCCGATCGAGTCCGTCTTCAAGCTCTACCCGTGGGAGTGGGTGCTCGACGACGATTTCGGCAAGCGCGTGGTGCAGAGCCTGCCGCAGACCATGTGGGTCGAGCCGCTGTGGAAGACGTTGCTCAGCAACAAGGCGATCCTGGCGATCCTGTGGGAGATGTACCCCGGACATCCGAATCTGTTGCCCGCCTACCTCGATCAGCCCAACGAGCTCACCGAGTACATCCGCAAACCCAAGCTCGGCCGCGAGGGCGCCAACATGACCATCGTCGGCGCGGGACTGGAGACCGCCACCGGCGGCGTCTACGGCGCCGAGGGCTTCGTGTACCAATTGCTCGACCCGCTACCGGAATTCGACGACATGCGGCCCGTGCTCGGCGCCTGGATCGTCGGCGACGCGTCCGCGGGCCTCGGCATCAGGGAGACGGCGGGCCTGATCACCGACGACGGCGCGGCGTTCGTCCCGCACCGCATACCGACCGAATAGACAACTCACCCACACGGGAACACCTCCGGAAGGACCACGATGACCGCAGTCGCCCTCGAATCGGGGTACTGGAGCGCGCTCGGCGAAGGCGTGGGGGCGATCGTCCTCTACGCGCTCGTCGGCCTCGCGCTGATGCTCGTCGGCTTCTACGCCATCGACCTGACCACCCCCGGCAAGCTGCGCGGGCTGGTCGTCGAGGGCAAGCCCAACGCGATCATCGTCACGGCGGCGGGCATGCTCAGCATGGCGTTCATCGTGGTGCTCGCGATCTTCGCCGCGGGCGGCAAACTCGCCGAGGGCCTGATCGCCGCGCTGGTCTTCGGTCTGGTCGGCATCATCGCCCAGGTGATCTCGGTGCGGGTCGTCGAGCGCGTGCTCGGCATCGACATCGGGGCCGCGCTGCACGCGGAGAAGTTCACCACCGAGGTGCTCGTGGTGGCGGCGGCCCACTTCGCGCTCGGCCTGGTGGTCGCGGTCGCCATTCTCTGACGACCGAAGGTGACCGTCACGGTGTCCGGAGTGTCGAATGTGACCTTCGGTCGGGCCGACTAGTGGCCGCGGGCGATCCAGTCGGCCAGTGATGGCTTCTCGGCGCCGATGGTGGTGCCCTCGCCATGGCCGGTGTGGACTGTGGTCTCGTCGGGGAGGGTGAGCAGGCGGTCGCGGATGGAATCGATGATGGTGTCGAAGTCGGAGTAGGAACGGCCGGTCGCGCCTGGTCCTCCGGCGAAGAGTGTGTCGCCGGTGCACAGCGCGTGCAGCTCCGGGAGGTAGAGGCAGACCGAGCCCGGCGAGTGGCCCGGCGTGTGCAGGATCTCGATCTCGGTGTCCGCCACGGAGATTCGCGCCGTATCGGCGAGCGAACGGTAGCCGGCGTCCGGGTGGGTCATCCGCCACAGCGGGTCGTCGCCGGGATGCAGCAGGACGGGCGCGTCCAAGCGCTCGGCGAGTTCTGGCGCGACGGTGACGTGGTCGTTGTGGCCGTGCGTGCACAGCACCGCGACGACGTGGCGCCCGCCGACCGCGGCGACGATGGCGTCGGCGTCGTGCGCCGCGTCCACCACGAGCACCTCGCGGTCGTCGCCGATCAGCCAGACATTGTTGTCGACCGCCCAGGTGCCGCCGTCCAGCGAGAAGGTGCCGGAGGTGACCACCCGGTCGATGCGCGCGCTCACCAGACCACCACCGAGCGAAGCACCTCGCCCGCGTGCATGGCGGCGAAGGCGCGCTCCACCTCGTCGAGCGCGATCCGCTCGGTGACGAAGCGGTCCAGCGGCAGTCTGCCCTGCCGGTACAGCTCGACGAGCATCGGGAAGTCGCGCTCCGGCAGGCAATCGCCGTACCAGGAGGACTTCAGCGCGCCGCCGCGGGAGAACAGGTCGATCAGCGGCATCTCGATCGTCATGTCGGGGGTGGGGACGCCGACCAGCACGACGGTGCCCGCGAGATCGCGGCTGTAGAAGGCCTGCTTCCAGGTCTCCGGGCGGCCGACGGCGTCGATCACCACGTCGGCGCCGAAACCGTCGGTGATCTCCTGGACCCGACTCACCACGTCCTCGGCGCTCGCGTCGACGGTGTGGGTGGCGCCGAACTCCTTGGCCCAGGTCAGCTTTCGCGGGTCGCGGTCGATCGCGACGATGGTGCGGGCGCCGGCGAGCCGGGCGCCCGCGATGGCGGCGTCGCCGACACCGCCGCAGCCGATCACCGCGACGGTGTCGCCGCGCGAGACGTTGCCGGTGTTCATGGCGGCGCCGAGGCCCGCCATCACGCCGCAGCCGAGCAGGCCCGCGACGGCGGGGTCGGTCTCGGGATCGACCTTGGTGCACTGTCCTTCGTGCACCAGCGTCTTGTCGGCGAAGGCGCCGATGCCCAGTGCTGGGCTCAGTTCGGTGCCGTCGGTGAGCGTCATCTTCTTGCTCGCGTTGTGGCTGGCGAAGCAGTACCAGGGGCGTCCGCGTTTGCACGCGCGACATTCGCCGCAGACGGCGCGCCAGTTCAGCACCACGAAGTCGCCGGGCGCCACGTGCGTGACCGCCGCGCCGACGGTCTCCACCACACCCGCCGCCTCGTGGCCGAGCAGGAACGGGAATTCGTCGTTGATGCCGCCCTCGCGGTAGTGCAGATCCGTGTGGCAGACGCCGCAGGACTGGACGCGCACCACCACGTCGTGCGGACCGGGATCGGGGATGACCACGTCGACCAGTTCGACCGGAGCGCCGATGGCTCGGGCGATGACGCCGCGCACGGTTTCGGACACGAAATCCTCCTCGAAGCTCGCATGCCGCCGTCGGCACCCGCTCCATCTTGCCGTGCCGGACCCCGCCCGGGGAGGTGTCCGGCGAAGTCCGGGGTTGACATTCCACATTGGAGGGTGCACGCTAGGGGCAATATTCCACTGTGGAGGGTGGAATCGTCGATAGGAACTGGAATGGACATCTCGCCCGGTACCCGCGCCTCCGATGCCGAACGCGACCAAGTCGTCCGGCTGCTCGGGAGGCACATGGCCGACGGTCGCCTCGACCTGGCCGAATACGACCAGCGGGTCGCGCGCGTCTACGGCACCACCACCCGCGACGACCTGCAACTCGTGCTCTCCGACCTGCCGAAGCTGACGAAAGAGGCCGCCGCGCCGCCGAAGTCGCGGCCGCGGATTCCGGTGTGGCAGCGCATCGAGGGCGGCAGCTGGCTCGGTGTCAGCATCCTGGTGCTGGTCATCTGGGCCGCCATCTCGATCGGCGTCGGCGAGTTCACCTACCCCTGGCCGATCTGGGTCATCGGGCCGTGGGGCGCGGTGCTGGTCTTCCGCATGCTCACCGGCTGGGAATCCGGTCACGGCTGCAAGCGGGCGGGTTAGGCGCTTTTCCCGGACGGCGCCCGCGCGGCAGGTGACAATCGAGGCGTGCAGGCGAGGAGGGCGTCATGAGCGACGAGGCCGTCGCGGCGCTGTGGGCGCGGCGAATGCGCTGGGCCCGCGCCGCCGACACCGCGAAGCGGCGTGCCGACCGCACCCGGGTCGCCGTCCTCTGCCTCAGCGGCGTGGGTGCGATCGCCACGGCGGCGACCGCCACCGTCTTGCGCACCTCGAGCATGCCGCAGCTCGTCGTCGCCGCCCTCGGCGCGGTCTGCCTCGCCCTGGCGACGTTCCTGGCCGCGCAATTCCTGACCCCCGCCGAGCTCCGTCGCTGGACCCGAGCCCGCGCCGTCGCGGAGAACATCAAACAGGTGATCTACCGGTTTCGGGCAGGGGCACAGCCCTTTCGCGACGACGACGCGGTGCTCCGGCTACTCCAGGCCGTAGGCGAAATCGAGGAGTCCGCCGACGATCTGCTGCCATTTCTGACGTCGAACGGTGCCGACACCGCCGAGCTCGCCTCCGGCGCGCCGCCGGTCCTGACCCCCGAGGAGTACGTGCGGGATCGGGTGCAGGGCCAGATCTCCGGCTACTACGAACGCAGGGCGCGCGAATACGCCGTACGGGCGCGACGGCTACGCGGGGCGGCCCTGCTGCTCGGCGTGGCCGCGACGGTGGTCGCCGCCCTCGGCGCCGTCCTCGTCGGCGCCTCTGGCCGAAACAGCTGGGCCGCCAACCTCACACCGTGGGTCGCCGTGCTGACGACGCTCGGCGCGGGGGTCGCCGGTTATCTGGCAGGCCGCCGGTACGAGTTCCTGGTGATGAGCTACTCCGCGACCGCCCGTCGGCTCGGGCAGCTGCTGCGCGAGTGGCGGGCGGAAGGCTCACCCACCGACGAGCCACGGTGGACGACCTTCGTCGACGACTGCGAAACGGTGATCGCCCAGCAGAACGAGACGTGGGTGGCGAAATGGACGGAGCCGCAACCCGATGGACGGTGAGCGTCGCTTCGCGTACCGAACCGAGATCATGTCGGGTAGTGCGCTACTCGATACTCGGTGCCCGTCGAGTGTGAAGGTTGTGGGGACAGCCCGTTCCCCGCACCCGGGGGTGTCACATGGCCCGCATATTCCTGAGTCATTCCAGCCGAGACGATCGCGCGGCGATCGCGCTGAAACAGTGGCTGGTCGAACAGGATCGCGCGTTGGCGGAGGAGATCTTCCTCGACCTGGACCGGACCACCGGCATCCGGCCGGGTGTCCGATGGAAGGACGCCCTGGTCCGGGCGGCCGAACGGTGCGAAGCCGTGATCTGTCTGCTCTCCACGAACTGGGAGCGCTCCGCGGAATGCAAGACGGAGTTCCGCACGGCCGAGAATTTGCACAAACCGATCTACTGCCTGCGGTTGGAGAAACTGACCAGCCGTGAGCCCGCCGCCGAGTGGCAGCAGGTGGACCTGTTCGGCGCGGGACCCCACACCGCCATCGTCATCGACGACGGGCCGCCGGTCGAGCTGCTGACCGAAGGCCTTCGCCGACTGTGGGACGCCTTGCGCGCCTCCGGAATCGGAGCCGAACACTTCCCGTGGCCGCCGCCCGGCGAGCCGAACCGAGCGCCCTATCGAGGATGGGAGCCCTTCGACGCGGTCGACGCGGCCGTGTACTTCGGCCGTGACGGCCAGATCGTGCGATCCCTCGACGCGATGCGCGGCATGCGGTCCATCGGCCTCGAGCGGCTGTTCGTGATCCTCGGACCCTCCGGCTGCGGCAAGTCGTCGTTCCTGCGCGCCGGGCTCGTGCCGCGGCTGGTCCGCGACGACCGGCACTTCGTCGTCCTCGACACCGTCCGACCGGAACGGGCGGCGGTCACCGGACCACTCGGCCTGGCCCGGTCGTTGCACGCGAGCCGAGCCCGGCTGCGGCTCGGCGGCCCGCCGCTGGGGGCGATCAAGTCCGCGTGCCTGTCGAACATCGACGACGTGCGGGATCTGCTCGTGCAGATACGGGAGGCGGCGAAGCAGCGGTTGCTCGACGACGCGGCGCCGCCGACGATCGTCTTGCCGATCGACCAGGGCGAGGAGCTGTTCAACCCGGACGCCGGACGCGAAGCCGAGCAGCTGCTGCGAATCATCGCCCGGCTCACCGAGGATTCGGCCGTGGACCTGCTCGTGGTCATGGCCATCCGCGCCGACCGCTACGAACCGTTGCAGACCTCGCCGACGCTGGACAGCGTGTCGCGCGTCGTGTTCGACGAACTGCGTCCGCTCGGGCCTGCGCAGTTCGCCGACGTGATCCGCGGACCAGCGGCCCGCGCCTCCGAAGGCGGAACTCCGCTGCGGGTGCAGCCCGAGCTCGTCGAGCGACTGGTGGACGAATGCGCGTCCAGCGCCGATCCGCTACCGCTGCTGTCGCTGACGATGTCGCGACTGTTCACCGACTACGGCAGCAGCGGTGCGCTGACCGTGCGGGACTACGAGTCGATGGGCGGCATGCGCCACGTCGTGGAGTCGGAGATCGCCGCGGTGCTCAGCGGTGATCCCGCCGAACGCGCCCGGCAGCTGGAAAGCCTTCAGCACGCGTTCGTTCCGTGGCTGGCGACCATCAACCCCGATACCGATCAACCGCTGCGGCGGGTGGCGCGCTGGTCGGACCTGCCCGAGGACAGCCGCGCGCTGATCGACGACTTGGTCGCCCGTCGTCTGCTGGTCAAAGACGAACGCGACGGCGAAACCGTTGTGGAAGTCGCGCTGGAAAGCCTGTTCCGCGAGTGGGGCGCGTTGGCCGGGTGGCTCACCGAGGAACGCGCCAACTTGCGATCCGCCGACGCACTCGACCGCGCCGCGGCGGCCTGGCAGGACAACGATCGAGACGAGGCGTGGCTCATCGAGGGCACCCGCCTCACCGACGCCGAGCAGCTCGTCGCCGATCCGCGATACCGGCAACGACTATCCGGCACAACCGAATTCGTCCGGGCATCGCGACAGCGCGCGGACGATCGCGCCGAGCTCGAACGGCAGCGGCAAGCCGCGGAACTCGAGACCGCCATGGCGCATGCCGCGGTGTTGCGGAAGCGGTCGCGGATTCTGCGTGCGGTGCTTGCGGTGACGGTTGTGATCGCGGTGGTCGCGGTATACGGGCTGGTGCGTGCGCGGTCGGAGGAGAAGGAGGCCCAAGCGCGTTTCCGAGAAGCGACCGCGGCGCGGCTCGCCACCAACGCGCAGTCGGCGTTGTCCGGCGCTCGTCCCGCCGACGACGTTCGCACGATCCAGGAAACGCTGGCGGCACACCACCTTTCGGCGACCGACGGACCAGATGTGCTGCTGCGCACGCTGACCCACACAGCAGGCGTGCGGAAGGTCGTCAAGACCGGTCTTCCCTTCTCGATTCGGCTCTACGACACCGCCGAGGAGATCGGGCACCACTACCGCACGGCGCGTCCGGATTTCGCCGTCGCATTCAGCCCGGACAACCGTCATATCCTGACCGGCGGGATGGAACTGCGCCTGTGGGACGCGGACACCGGTGCGCAGGTCGACCGATCGTTCGAATCCTTCCGTGGCGCGCTGCGGGTCGCGTTCAGTCCCGACGGGCGGCGCATCGCCGCCGTCGCCGCGGACTACACCGTCCAGCTCTGGGAGGCCGACTCGGGTCGTCTCCTCGGTGAATTCCCCGGACACACCAGCACGATCTACGCCATCGCCTTCGGTCCGGACGGCCGTCTGCTCGCCTCCGCGGACGACGGCGGAACGATTCGGCTGTGGGACACCGAATCCCGTCGCGGTCACGGCGAACCACTGACGGGTCACACTGGTGCGGTCAACGGCCTCGCCTTCAGTCCCGATGGCCGCCGTCTCGTGTCCGCGGGCAAGGACGCCACTCTCCAGATCTGGAACGTGGATTCCGGGCAGCCGGTCGCGAAACTCGAGCGTCATGCCCAATCAGTGCAAGCGGTCGCCTGGAGCAGGGACGGACAGCGAATCGTCTCCGGAAGCACCGGGCTGCCGCCGGCGGCGGGCGTCACCGAGGATCTCAGTTCCGGCCTGCTGCTGTGGAACGCCGAGACTTTGGCGCCGATCGGCGGACCATTGCAGGGTCACGAGGGCATGATCACCAGCGTCGCGTTCAGCCCGGACAGCCGCCGCGTCGTCTCGGCAGCCACGGACGCGACACTGCGCCTGTGGGATGCCGAAACCGGTAAGGAATCCGGCGCCCCACTGACCGGTCACACCGCTCAGATCATGGGCGTCGCTTTCAGCCCTGACGGTACCCGCCTCGCCTCGACCAGCCACGATGGAACGCTGCGCGTGTGGAACGCCGACCCGCGCCGTTCCGTCGGCCACAAGTGGCAATCGGGTGCGCCGGGCCCGGGATACGGGCCGATCCTGGCATTTCAGGACGAGGGGCGACGACTGGTCAAGGGAGACAACGCCGATGGCACCATCTGGATTCTCGACCTCGACACGCGCCGGTACATCGGCCCGATCGCCGACTATCCCGGAGGTCCGGTCGTCGCTTCGTTCAGTCCCGACGGCCAAAAGATCGCGCTGGCCGGGCCGGAGAAGACGATCGAGATCTTGAATGCCGATGGTCAGCCGTCGGGTCCGACGTTGACGGGTTTCGACAGTCCCGCAACCCTTCTCGAATTCAGCGAGGACAACCGACTGCTCGTCGCCGCCACCGGCGAATCGATCCGGATCTGGGATACGGCCACCGGACAGCCGATCGGCGAGCCGCTCACCGGGATCGGCGTTGTCAATGCGGTCGCGGTCAGTCCCGACGGAGAGCGCATCGCGGCAGGAGGCGGCGACAAGAGCGTCCGGATCTGGGATATGGATTCCGGAGCGCCGATCGGCGGCGCACTCACGGGCCACAGCTTGGAGGTTTCCTCGGTTTGGTTCAGTCCCGACGGCGCCGCCGTGTTGTCCTACAGTCCGGATTCCGTGCATCTGTGGGATGCGGGGACCGGCGCGGCGGTCCACGAGCCGCACAAAGCCAACCGCATCGACGCACTGACCGTCAGCCCGAACGGTGACTTCTACGTCACCGCGGAAGGCCTGGCCTTGCACCGCTGGGACCTGCGTACCGGCAATGCGATCGGCGGCCCGATGACCGGACATGGTTCGGTGATGGTGCGCGCCATCGCCGTGAGCAGCGACAGTCGCTACATCATCTCCGGCGGTGCCGACAAGACTCTCCGGTTCTGGGACGCGGTAACCGGCGAACCGATCGGCGAGCCACTCACCGGACCCGACGGCTGGATCTGGGACGCGCGCATCACTTCCGACAATCGTCGAGTCCATGCGCTTTTCCTCGGGTACGACCACAGCAGTGGCATCTGGGAGTGGCCCGGGCCCGCGTCCTGGCCTGAAGATCTCTGCGCCAAACTGACATCCAACATGAGCAGGGAGCAATGGGACGAATGGGTGTCACCGGATATTCCCTACCGGAAGACTTGTGAAGACCTACCGGAACTTCCGGACGACCAGTAGGGCAATTGGTTTCACAGGTACCGGTGCGCGCGGCGGCCCTCGGGTGCCGGGGGCGGGTAGTCGCGCTCGGGTGGTTCTGCGGAGTGCCAGGAGTCGGGGGCATCGTAGGCGGGCCTGCGTTGCGGTGGCGCGGCTCGGTCGGCCGACTCGTAGGCGGCGGCCGCGGCGGGCATGCGCGGTATAGGCCGGTCCGGTGTGTACGACGAAGCGGCCGTCACCGGTGCACGTTTCGGTGACGGGTGGCGATCGCGCGGTGGTCGGTCGGACACGGGTTCTTCGGCCGGTCGCGGCGGTTCATAGGACTGCCTGGAGCGCCGGGTGGCCGCGCGTTCGGAGGCGGCGGTGCGCTCGCGCCGGGGCAGGGCGGGGCGGTCGTCCGCGGCTTCGGGAATGGCTACGGCACTGTGCGTTGCGGCGGCCGTTGCGGCGCGGCGGGTTTCGGAGGCGGTTGCGGCGCGGTGCGATGCTGAGCCGTTGGTGGCGCGGCGCGTTTCGGAAGCGGCCGCGGCGCGATGAGTTTCGGCGGCCGTTGCGGTACGGCGGGTTTCGGAGGCGGTTGCGGCGCGGTGCGGAGCCGAGCCGTTGGTGGCGCGGCGCGATTCGGAGACCGGTGCGGCGAGACGTGAGTCAGGAATCTGCGCCGCTCGCCGGGTTTCCGACGCCGCCCGCGGTGATCGCGAACGCGACCCGGTGACGCCCGCTTTGGCGGCCACCGACTCGCGACTTCTCCTCGACCGCACGGACCGCTCCGGTGACTCGTCACCGCTCGCCGCCCGTGCGGATCGTTCCGGTAGCTCGTCTTCGGCCCGGCCGCGCGATAAGGCCTTGGCGCGTTCGGTCTCCGGTACGCGGCGCATGCCGACGCGGAAGATCGGCAGTTTGGCGGTGACGCGGCTCGGGTGGTCGCCTTTCTCGCGGTAGGCGGCGGCGATGCCGTGCGCGCGCAGCCAAGCGCCGGGGTCGTCCCGGATCTCCGGGCGGGAGTCGAGAACGACGTCTTCCAGGAGCTCGATCAGATCGCTCTCGCTGTCGCCGCCGAGCGCGGCGCGGATGGCGGGGAACACGGCGGGACGGAAGGTCCAGGACCATTCGTGGCCGGGGTGGGGTCCGTCGTGGTCGTGTCCGTGCAGGACCAGATTGCCCGACTTGGCGATGCGGGCGCGCACCGTGCGCCCGTCGGACTCGATGCGGCACTCGCGCGGCGCGTCCGCCGGACCGGCCGCGTCCGCGGGCTCGGGCGCTTCGGCTTCGTCGAGTTCTTCGGCGCGTGCGATCTCGAACCAGGCGACGACCATGGCGGCGACGCCGAGCGCGGCGGCGAGCGCCAGCTCGATCCAGACGTCGGTCGGGACGACCCGCCGCGTCCGTTCGCACGCGTGCAGGAACAGCAGACAGCCCACGACGAGCGCGGCGATCCGGGCAAGACGGAGGGCCGTGCCGGTGTCGACCGTAGGTGCGCGCATCCGCTGATTGCTCCCGAACAAAGACATTGCCGCTGCCGAATCAGACAGGATCGTAAGGCCAGTAGCCCTCCGGTGGGAGACCATAGGCGCTCGGCGGGCCGACGGGTCGAGCGGCCGGTGGATGCCGGTCGATTACTCGCGGGCGACAGCTACGCGCGAAGCGCGATCCTTTGGAGCGGCCTCGTACCGAGCTGAAGGCGGTGCGGTGCGGCCGAGACGTCCGCCGAACGCGGCTCGGCGACCAGCGGCGATGGGGTGTCGCCGGGCCTGTGGCAAATCCCGAGCACATCGAATTGCGCGCGCTCGCGGGGCGACTCGTTAGGGTGGAGCCCATCGGTCGCGCCGAACCCACCCCGCGACTTGGTGCGCCGCCCGCCGACGAGCGATGCCGCGGCAGGCGGATACCATGGCTGGTCGCCCCGCGGGGATGTGTCCGACCACCGCGCACGGAAAGGTCGTCGAATTTGCACCTGAAGAGTCTGACGTTGAAGGGCTTCAAGTCCTTCGCGTCCGCGACGACGCTGCGCTTCGAACCCGGCATCACCTGTGTGGTCGGCCCGAACGGTTCCGGCAAGTCCAATGTCGTCGACGCGCTCACCTGGGTGATGGGCGAGCAGGGTGCGAAGGCGTTGCGCGGCGGCAAGATGCAGGACGTCATCTTCGCGGGCACGGCGGGACGCGCCCCGCTCGGCCGCGCCGAAGTCACGCTGACCATCGACAACTCCGACGGTGCGCTGCCCATCGACTACGCGGAGGTGTCGATCACCCGGCGCATGTTCCGCGACGGCGCGGGCGAGTACGAGATCAACGGCAGCTCCTGCCGGTTGATGGACGTGCAAGAACTGCTGAGCGACTCCGGCATCGGCCGCGAGATGCACGTCATCGTCGGGCAGGGACAGCTGTCCGCGATCCTGGAATCGCGGCCAGAGGACCGCCGCGCTTTCGTCGAAGAGGCCGCGGGCGTGCTCAAACACCGCAAGCGCAAGGAGAAGGCGGTCCGCAAGCTGGAGGCGATGCAGGCCAACCTCGCGCGCCTGACCGACCTCACCACCGAACTGCGCCGCCAGCTCAAACCGCTCGGCAGGCAGGCCGAGGTCGCCCGGCGCGCGCAGACCGTGCAGGCCGACCTGCGCGACGCGCGCCTGCGGCTTGCGGCCGACGACCTCGTCACTCGCCGTGGCGAACTGGAGAGCCAGCAGAGCAAAGAGGCCTACGCCCGCGAACAACAGATCACCGTGCAGAGCGAGCTGGACGCCGCGAACGCCGC
Source organism: Nocardia amikacinitolerans NBRC 108937 (assembly GCF_001612615.1). Taxonomy (GTDB): domain Bacteria; phylum Actinomycetota; class Actinomycetes; order Mycobacteriales; family Mycobacteriaceae; genus Nocardia; species Nocardia amikacinitolerans. Next base: position 132,221 of record NZ_BDAU01000009.1, read on the forward strand.
GCTGGCGCAGCAGGAATTCCAGCTGTCCAAGCTCACGCCGAGCGCGGAGGCCGCGGCGCAGATCTGGTTCCAGCTCTCGGCGCTGGCCGAGCGGGTCAACGCGACCATCCGCATCGCGGAAGACCGAGCCCGCCATCTCCATGCCGAGTCGCCCGTCGGCACCGGCCGCGACCCCGATCAGCTGGAGGCGGAGGCCGACCGCGTCGAAGCCGAGGAGGCCGAGCTGCGCGAGGCCGTCGAGATCGCGGTGGAGACGTTGGAGGCCGCAAGGGAACAGCTGGCCGAGCGCGAGTACGCCGCGAAGGCCGCAGAGCAGGCGCACTTGGCCGCGGTCCGCGCCATCGCGGATCGGCGCGAGGGGCTGGCCCGGCTCTCCGGCAAGGTCGACACATTGCGGACGAGGGCGCAGTCGGTGGACGCGGAGATCGCCCGGCTCTCGGTGGCGATCGCCGAGGCCAGGCACCGCGGCGAGGCCGCGCAGGCCGAATTCGACAGCGTGCAGGACGAACTCGGTGAGCTCGACGCGGGCGAGGAAGGTCTGGACGCCCAGCACGAGCACGCCGTGCAGGCGCTGGAATTGGCCGATCAGCGGGTCACCGAACTGCGCGAACAGGATCGGGACGCGAGCAAACGGGTCGCCTCTCTTTCCGCGCGCATCGAGGCGCTCGGCATGGGTCTCGCCCGTCGCGACGGCGCCGCCTGGCTGCTGGAGAACCGCGCCGACGGGCTGCTCGGCGCACTGTCGGGATTGCTGCGGGTACACACCGGATTCGAGGCGGCCGTCGCCGCGGCGCTCGGTCCGCTCGCCGACGCGGTGGCCGCCGACACCGAGGATTCCGCGCACGCGGCGGTGCGCGCGCTCAAGGAAGCGGACGGCGGCCGGGCCGCACTGGTCTTCGGTGCGACACACGCGGCGCGCGCGACCGGCGGCGTGCTGCCCGGCTCGGCCCGCTGGCTGGTCGACGTGGTGGAATGCCCGGATTCCGTGCGGGCGGCCATCGGCGCGCTGACCGCTGGCATCGCGGTGGTCGACGATCTCGCGGCCGCGACCGAACTCGTCGCGGCCCGACCCGAGCTGCGGGTGGTCACCCGCGACGGCGATCTCACCGGCACCGGCTGGCTGCTCGGCGGATCCGATCGCGCCCCGAGTCAGCTGGAGATCCAGGCCGACATCGACGCCGCCAAGACCGAACTCGTCGCCGCGCAGCGGCACGCGGAGGAACTGGAGGCGGCACTCTCCGGCGCGCTGGCCGAACAAGCCGACCGCAAGGAGTCCGTGGATCACGCGCTGCTCGCGCTGCACGAATCCGATCAGGCGCTGATGGCCATCTACGACCGCCTCGGCAGGCTCGGTCAGGCTGCCCGCGCCGCCCAGACCGACAGCGACCGGCTCGCCGCCCAGCGCACCGAGGCGGAATCCGCGCGCGAGGAGGCGCTTGCCTCGCTCGCCGAACTCGAGGACCGGCTGCGGCACGCCGAACTCGAACAATCCGAGATCGATGCCGACGGCGTCGGCGCCGCGGGGACCGACACCGCGGGCCGCGACCGCGAGGAAGCCGCGGCCGCCTTGGCCGAGGCCCGCTCGATGGAGGTCGAGGCGAGGCTCGCCGTGCGCACGGCCGAGGAACGGGCGGAATCGGTTCGCGGCAAGGCGGATTCGCTGCGCCGCGCGGCCCGCGCCGAACGCGAGGCGCGGGCCCGCGCCGAACGCGCCCATGCCGCGCGCCGCCAGGCCGCCGCGGTGGCCGCCGCCGTCGCGGAGTCGGGCGCGCGGGTGGCCGGGGAGCTGGAGAAAGTGGTGGCCGAGGCCGGCGCACGCCGCGACGATCTCGTTCGCCGCCGCACCGAATGCGCGGCGCAGGTCGAGCAGGTCAAGGAGCGGGTGCGCGCGCTGAGCACGCAGCTGGCCCAGCTCACCGACGCGGTGCACCGCGACGAAGTGGCCAAGGCGCAGGCGGCGCTGCGGATCGAGCAGCTGGAGGCGACCATCGCCGAACAGTTCGGCATCGCGCTGAACGACCTGATCGCGGAGTACGGGCCCGATGTGCCGCTGCCGCCTTCGCCGCTGGAAATGGCGGAGTACGAGCAGGCCAAGGAGCGCGGCGAACAGGTCAGCGCGCCGCAGCCGATGCCCTACGACCGGGCGAGCCAGGAGCGCCGCGCCAAACGCGCCGAGAAGGACTTGGCCACGCTCGGCAAGGTGAACCCGCTGGCGCTGGAGGAGTTCGCGGCGCTCGAGGAGCGCTACAACTTCCTGTCCACGCAGCTCGAGGACGTCAAGAACGCGCGAAAGGACCTGCTCGACGTCGTCGCCGAGGTGGACGCGCGCATCCTGCAGGTCTTCACCGAGGCCTACGCCGACGTCGAGCGCGAGTTCGTCCAGGTGTTCGCCAAGCTGTTCCCCGGCGGCGAGGGCAGGCTGCTGCTCACCGATCCGTCGGACATGCTCACCACCGGCATCGAGGTGGAGGCCCGTCCGCCGGGCAAGAAGGTCAAGCGGCTTTCACTGCTGTCCGGCGGTGAGAAGTCGCTGACCGCGGTCGCGCTGCTGGTCGCCATCTTCCGCGCCCGACCCTCGCCGTTCTACGTCATGGACGAGGTCGAGGCCGCACTGGACGACACCAACCTGCGCAGGCTGATCGGGCTGTTCGAACAGCTGCGGGAGAAGAGCCAGCTGATCGTGATCACGCACCAGAAGCCGACCATGGAGATCGCCGACGCGCTCTACGGCGTGAGCATGCGCGGCGACGGCATCACTCAGGTCATTTCGCAGCGACTTCGCGGCGAGAACCTCGCGCCCGCGCCCGCCTAGGCGAAACGCCGGCCTCGCGATCCCGGCTAGACGGAGATCCCGGCGTCGATCACCTGGTCGACCGAGCGGCGCGGGGTCAACGGGAGCGGCGCGACGCTGGTCGGCATGAAGCCGAGGCGAACCATCGCCTGCGGGTGGGCGCAATCCAGCAGCACGTCGGATCGGATCGCGGAGCGCAATTCGGCCATGCCGAGCGGTTCGGTCTGCAGGCAGCTGGCCATGCCGAGACTGGTCGCGGTGAGCAGCAACGCGCTGGCTGCCTCGCCCGCGCGCAGTGCGGAGCGGGGGTCGTCCGCGGCGGTGCCGACCACCAGCCATTCGGAGCCGTCGTTCTCGAACGGAGTGTCGGCGAGTTCCGGGTCGAGGAAGACCCGCTGCGAGACGTCGTCGTCGGGACGCGGACGCGGGGTGTTGGCGGCGGGGACGCCGTCGGCGGTGCCGTGCCTGCCGCTCCACGCGGCGAGTTCCGCGAGGTAGGCGCGATCGCGGGCGTGCCTGGCTCCCGCGGCGCGCGTCACACGGGCCAGCGGCGCGCGCATCGGCGGCGGAACCACCCGCGCCACCGCGCCGAACGGCACCGCGCGCTCGGCCACCTGGCGCAGCCTGCCGTAGGGAACACGGCGGTCGCAGTAGCGCCTGCGGTCGGATTGCCGGTGCAGGATGGCGGCGCCGAGGTCGATGTCGTCGCGGGACGGGCTGTCGGCGCTCACCGTGATGCGGGCCAAATGATCGTGGTCGACCGGATTCGGCAGGTAGTCCACCTCGGCGGACCAGCCGTGCAGCGCGAGCGCCACGCGCAGGTGGTGCAGCGCCGCGCCGCAGCTGAGCAGCAGCGCGCGGCCGGTCGGGTCGGTCGAGGGGAGCCGCCTGGTGGGGTCGGCGTACAGGTCGACGAACTGTTCTTCCAGTCGCCATCGCCACGGTTGGGTGTTGTGTACCGACGGTGCGCGGACCGCCATCGCCACGGCGTTTTCGAAGACCTCAGCGGTGGGTTGCCGATCGGTCATGAATTCGAGTAGTCCTTCCGGGTCGGCGGCGATCGGAGCGCCGCGGTTGTTTCCGGCCTGAAGCAATCCTCTCAGTCTGAAACAGGCGAAACCCAGAAGATAATTTCTTCGGGAGATATGTCACATAGCTATGGACTTCAGCTTCGAGTCGGCGCGGGAAAGCGGTGCGGTTGCCACATGCGCCCCTCGGTGGCGGCGATCGCGTTGCCGAATTGCACGTCGGCGAAGTGGCATCCGTAGCCCAATGTGCCCGGCACGGCGAGTTCTTCGACCAAGCCGTGTCGCACGTCCGCCGAACACATCGGGTCGTGATCGACAACGGCCGACAGTTCCGGGTGGGCGATCTGCAGCGACGAGTGCAGCGCGTCGCCGAACGCGATGAGCCGCTGTCCGACGAAGCCGATGACGAACCCGGTGTGGCCGACCGTGTGGCCGGGCAGCGCCCGCACCCGCACGCCAGGAAAGATCTCGTCGCCGTCGGCGACGGTGCGGACCTGATGGGCGAACACGTCCAGCATCTCGGCGGTGGTGCCCGCGGCGGCGGCGAGCGCACGATGGTGCCACTCGTCTTCCGAGACCAGCACCCGGGCGTGCGCGAACGGCGGCCTGCGTGCGCCGGGGGCGGCCTGCCACAGCCAGCCGAAATGGTCGGCGTGCAGGTGGGTGAGGGCGACCGTCTCGATCTCGGCGGGGTCGCGGCCGACCTGGGCGAGGCTGTCCAGCAGCCCGCCGCCGCGCAGGATGCCGACTCCCGTCCGGAAGGTGAGCGGACCGAAACCGGCGTCTATCAGCATCGCCCGCTCGCGGTATTCGATCAGCAGACCGCCGACGCTGCCGACGAAGGCGTCGGCGTCGAGGTACTCGCTGTGCCTGCTCCAGAATCCGTCGGGCGCGGTCGGCAGCCACGCGCGCGCGTTCATGGTGGTCAGACCGTCGGGCAGGTAGGTGACCCGGAGCGGACCGACGTGCACGGTGCGGATCGGGGCGGGTTGGGTCAAACGCTCGGCGACGGTGGTGGTCATCGCGTCTCGGCTTTCACTGGCGTTCGGTGCGGAGGTGCTACGACTCTATCCATGTTTCGGCGCCGTGTCGCCGCGAACTGAAATCGAATATCGCTGTCGTAGAACGTTTCTCGCCGGGTCGTGTGCCGGGTGACCGGCATTGCCGTCGCCCGACGGCCCGCAGCGCCGCCTCGCCGGTACCGGCCGGGCGGCGCTGGGCGCAGAGTCGCGGTGCGAAGGCCGCGCCGTCCTACTCGCGCGAATCAGCTTGTGACGCTGTCCTTCTGCGTGTCGAGCAGCGCCGTGATCCGGTCGGCTCCGCCGGACGCGAGCCAGGCGTCCAGGGTTTGCAGGCCGGGATGCAGTTCGCGCAGCGCGGGAATGTCGGCGTGCCAACCACCGGTCTTCCGCGTCACCCGCCACACGGTGCCGATCTCGGGTCCGATCGCGTCCGCTTCGGCCTCGCCCACCTCTTCGTACCGCACCTCGTGCCCGATGGCGCGGGAGATCGTCGCCGCGGCGTCGACGGGAGTGATTGCCTCGCCTGCCAATTCGAGGATGTGCCCGTGGAAGCGGTCCGGATCGGCGAAGGCCAGTGCGGCGAACACCGCGACATCGGCGACCGCGATCATCTGCAGCGGCCGGTCGGCGGCGAACAGGTGACGGTGCACGCCGTCGGCGATGCCGTCCACCGGAGAACCCTGGAGCAGATAGTTCTCCATGAACCGGACCGGGCGCAGCACGGTGTAGCGGAGGCCGCTCGTGGTCACGGCCTCCTCGATGCGCTGTTTGCCGTGCACACCCCACGCGGCGGGTTCGCCCATCGAGGCGACGCCGGTGAACACGATGTGGTCGACTCCGGCGGTGCGCGCCGCGTCGACCAGTGCGACGCCGCGCTCGGCCTCGAGGTCGCCGTCCCATCCCTCGGCGCGGTAAGTCGCTGGGGGAACGGCGAATACGCCGCGTGCGCCGGTCGCGGCTTTCACCAAAGTATCCGGTGCGTCGAAATCGCCGATCGCCAATTCGGCGCCCAGCTCGGCCAGTGCCTTGGCGGCCGGTGCGTCGGGGTCGCGCACCAGGGCGCGTACCGGAACTCCGTCGGCGAGGAGTCGCCGGGCGGTGGCGCCGCCCTGCTGTCCGGTGCTTCCGGTGACGAGAATCGGGTCGTGCTGAGCGGACATGTTCGCCTTACCTGCTCTCGATAGAATCGGGTCGGTCGACCCGCTTTCGGACGTTACGGGTGGTTCGACCCGCTTCGCCAGGCGCTCGACGGAAGGTGCGTAACGAAATGGTGGTCTCGCCCGGCCCCTCCACCCTCGTGGCGCGTGCCGACGCGCAACGCAACCGCGCGCTCGTGCTCGCCGCCGCGCAGCGGGCCTTTGCCGAACGCGGCGCCGCGGTGACGCTGGCCGAGGTCGCGCGCCGCGCGGGTGTCGGCGCGGGGACGGTCTACCGGCACTTCCCGACGAAAACCGATCTGCTGGAAGCGGTCATGCAACAGCGCGTCGACCGGCTGGCCCGGCTGGCCGCCGAGCAGGTGGGGGCGCGAGATCCCGGCGCGGCGTTCTTCGCGGTGTGCGCGGATGTGGTGTGGTCCACGCCGCGCAACCAGGCGCTCTGCGAGATGGTGCAGTCCGACGACGGCTGGCCGCGCACCCTGATGCGCAGTGCGGGTGAGCGTTTCCACCGCGCGCTCGAGGCGCTACTGCTGGCGGCGCAGCGGCAGGGTTCGGTCCGCGCCGACATCGCGGTGGCCGATGTGCTCGACGTCTTCACCGGATGCGTTGCCATCCAACGTAATCGGCCCGCCGACGCCGAACTGGCGCCCGCGGTGGTCATCCTGCTCGACGCGCTGCGCGCCACGCCGAGCGCCGGGGGTGTAACGAAATTACGGACCGCCCCGGAAATGCGTGACGAAACCGACGCCCGTAACGAAACGGGGGCCGGTCCGCGCTGCCCTGTCTGCGGGGCGACACTGGCCGAGCTGGGAGCTGGACGCCCGCGCCGCTACTGCTCGGCGGCCTGTCGGCAGAAAGCGCACCGTTCCCGCGCCGCCGCGCGCCGCCGCTGAACGGCCGGGGTCTCACGTCCCGCTGAAGTCGATCCGGTGCTTCGAGTGCTGTTCTTATAGACCCGCTGGGCGCACGTCTGATAGACCCGCTGGCGCACCGGTCTGATAGATGTCCCGGGCGCATCGTGCTGATCGTCGGTTCGGCCCGGTGCGGGAACTCGGCGGCCTCGAGAGCAGGCGAACGAGCTCTGTTTCGATGCTGTTCTCCGGGCGGTGCCCACAACGGGGAGGAAACCGCCGGTTGATGACCGTGCTGATCATTGGTCCGCTCCGGTGCGGGAATTCCGCGGTTACGAGGGCAGCCGAATGATCCCGGTTCTCCGGGCGGTGCCCAGGGCGGGAACTAGACCGCCGGATGACGTCGGTGGGGTTGTGACCGCTACAGCAGGTCGCTCACGTCGTCGGGAACGTCGACCGCGTACTTGCGCAGGATGTCCATCGAGATCACTTCGAGGGCGTTCTCGTGGGTGGCCGCGAGCACGACGGGCGCGGCGACACCGTCCTCGTGGGCGTGCAGCCAGCGCACCGCGACCACGCACCACCGGTCGCCCGGCTGCAGTCCGGGGAAGTTGTTCTCCGGGCGCGGCGTACTCAGGTCGTTGCCGATGGACGCCTGATGTTCGAGGAACTCGGCCGTGACGACGGTGCACACGGTGTGGCTGCCCAGATCCTCCGGCCCGGTGCTGCAGCAGCCGTCCCGGTAGAAACCGGTCAGAGGATCGGTGCCGCACTCTTCCAGCGGCCCCCCAAGCACGTTTCGATCGGTCACGTCGCCGATCCTATTGTCAGTTCGCGAGAAGTTCCGCAGGACAAGAAATCTCGGGGGCTGTGTCTACGCCTCGCGCGCGGCGTGCTATGTGCACGGCCTTTCCGGCACCGCGACCGAGCGGCCCTGTCCAGCGGCGATGCGGAGTTCTGCAAGGATGGTCGGCGTGAGTTCCGAAGCCTGGATTCTGATAGCCGCGATCGCCGCCCTGCTCGTTGTGGCGTTCGTCGCCGGATTCGTCCTGTACAAGCGCCGCCGCGTCTCGATCACGGCGCCGAAGCCGGAGAAGGAGCTGACCGACCGGTCGGGCGGCTACACGGCGTCGGGCGGGTTCACCTTCAGCCAGGGCGGCGCGGCCACCGCGACACGCCCGGAACCGACCCTGGAACGAACCGATACCGAGGGCCAGCCGCACGTCGGCGACGACGCGGCGATTCCGCGCGACGCGCCGCGGCGCGGCATCACCAACGTGCCGCTGCCGGACGGCGACGTTCTCACCAGGCCGGAGGGGTCGGCCACCGCGCCCGTCGAACCGGAACAGGCGGACGCGACAGAGGCTCCCACCGCGGACCTCGCTCCCGAATCGCAGGCAGCCGATACGCAGGCTCCGACCGACACGCCCATCGACACACAGGCACCTGTCGACACACAGGCACCTGTCGACACACAGGCCCCCGCCGACACGCAGGTCCCGACCGACACGCAGGTCCCGACCGACGCGCAGCCCACCGAGCAGGCCCCGGTCGAGCAGTCCTCGGTCGCCCCGAGCGCCGAGCCGAAGACCCCGGTCGACCAGCCCGCGTCCGACACAGAACTCACCGAGCCCCCCGCGACCGTGGAACCCGCGGTGCCCGACACCGCGGCCGCCGCCGAGACCGCCCCCGCGCTCGAGGAGATCGAACCCACCGCGGGCCGCATGGTCCGCCTCCGCGGCCGCCTATCCCGCTCGCAGAACGCGGTGGGCAAGAGCCTGCTCGGCCTGCTCGGCGGCGGCGACCTGGACGAGGACTCCTGGGAGGAGATCGAGGACACTCTGGTCCTCGCCGATCTCGGCACCGCGAGCACCACCGCCGTCGTCGCCCGCTTGCGCGAGGAAATGGCCGCGCGCAGCGTGCGCACCACCGATCAGGCCAGGGCCGTCCTGCGCGACGTGCTCGTCGAGGCGCTGCGCCCCGAACTGGACCGTTCCATCCGCGCGCTGCCGCACGCGGACCATCCGTCGATCCTGCTGGTCGTCGGCGTCAACGGCACCGGAAAGACCACCACCACCGGCAAGCTGGCCCGGGTCCTCGTCGCCGACGGCCGCCGGGTGCTGCTCGGCGCGGCCGACACCTTCCGCGCCGCGGCCGCCGACCAGCTGCAGACCTGGGGCGAGCGAGTCGGTGCGGAGACTGTGCGCGGCAAGGAGGGCGCCGACCCCGCCGCGGTCGCGTTCGACGCGGTCAGCGCGGGCATCGAGCGCGGTGTCGACGTGGTGCTCGTGGACACCGCGGGCCGCCTGCACACCAAGACCGGCCTGATGGACGAGCTTGGCAAGGTCAAGCGCGTCGTGGAGAAGAAGGCCGAGGTCGACGAGGTCCTGCTGGTGCTCGACGCCACCGTCGGGCAGAACGGCCTGATGCAGGCGCGGGTGTTCGCCGAGGTCGTCGACATCAGCGGCGTTGTGCTCACCAAGCTGGACGGCACCGCCAAGGGCGGCATCGTCTTCCAGGTGCAGCACGAGCTCGGCGTCCCGGTGAAACTGGTCGGTCTCGGCGAAGGCGCGGACGATCTGGCTCCGTTCGAGCCCGGCGCCTTCGTGGACGCGCTGCTCGGCTGAGCCGAGGAATCGTTCGACGGCCGAGCGGGACCGCCCGCTCGGCCGTTCCTCGTTTGCGCATCGATAGCGGACGATCTCGGCCCGCGACCGCCCCGGCGTTCTTTCTCTCGAGACTTCCGCTCCCGCCCTCGAGACTTCCGCCGCGCCGAGCGGTGAACGGAAAGTTTGCGGCGCTGAACTCACCGGTAACCTCTCCTCGCGGTGCGCCGAAACAAAGCTCACAACCTCGGGGAAACACGCGGTGCACAGCACGAAACGTGGAAGCAACACAACCGCGCCATCCGTTCACGCAGGCGAAACACGACAGCTCAACGGATGAAACACCGAATGGCGACCCTTCTGTGCAGGTCCATTTGCCGAAGGCGGCTGGGCCCGAGATGAGGAGGACTTCAAGGTGGCATTTCCCGTAATCGGCGCGCCGGACGCCGGTGACACCGCATGGATGCTGGCGAGTTCAGCACTCGTGCTTTTGATGACACCCGGACTCGCGTTCTTCTACGGCGGCATGGTCCGCAGCAAGAACGTGCTGAACATGATCATGATGAGCATCAGCGCCATGGGACTGGTAACCGTCCTGTGGGCGCTGTACGGCTTCTCCATGACCTTCGGTGAGGACAAGGCGAACCTCATCGGCGACCCGGGACAGTATTTCGGTCTGAAGAGCGTTTTCGGCGGTAGCTACCTTGCCTCCACCGATCCGGCGGCCCCGGCCGCGATTCCGTTGAACGGAACCATTCCGCTGTCGGTGTTCGTCGCGTTCCAGTTGATGTTCGCGATCATCACCGTCGCACTCATCTCGGGCGCGGTCGCCGACCGCCTCAAGTTCAGTTCCTGGCTGCTGTTCGCCGGTATCTGGGTCACGGTGGTGTACTTCCCGGTCGCGCACTGGGTCTTCGCCTTCGACGGCTACACCGGTGAAGAGGGCGGCTGGATCGCCAACAACCTCAAGGCCATCGACTTCGCCGGTGGCACCGCGGTCCACATCAACGCGGGCGCCGCCGGTCTCGTGCTCGCCCTAATCCTCGGCAAGCGCAAGGGCTGGCCGCAGACGCCGTTCCGTCCGCACAACCTGCCGTTCGTGATGCTCGGCGCCGGTCTGCTGTGGTTCGGCTGGTACGGCTTCAACGCCGGTTCGGCCGTCGGCTCCAACGGCATCGCGGGCGCTACCTTCCTGACCACCACCATCGCCACCGCCGCCGCCATGCTCGCCTGGCTCCTGGTGGAGAAGATCCGCGACGGCCACCCCACCTCGCTGGGCGCCGCCTCGGGCATCGTCGCCGGTCTCGTCGCGATCACCCCGGCCTGTTCCTCGGTGAACGTCGTCGGCGCGCTGGCCATCGGCATCGTCGCGGGTGCGCTGTGCGCCCTCGCGGTCGGCCTGAAGTTCAAGTTCGGCTTCGACGACTCGCTCGACGTGGTCGGCGTGCACCTGGTCGGCGGTCTGGTCGGCACGCTGATGGTCGGCCTGGTCGCCGCGCCCGAAGCTCCGGCGGCTGTCGAAGGCTTGTTCTACGGTGGTGGGATCGAGCAGTTGAAGCTGCAGGCTGTCGGTGCCTTCACCGTGCTTGCGTTCTCCCTGGTCGCGACCGCGGTGATCGCTTACATCGTGAAGTTCACGATCGGTCTGCGCGCTACGGACGAGGGCGAGTCGGTCGGCCTGGACGAGTCCGAGCACGCGGAAACCGCATACGATTTCGCTGCTGTGGGTGGCACGGCACGCTCGCTCGTCAAGGAGGCATGACGACATGAAACTGATCACCGCAATCGTCAAACCGTTCACGCTCGAGGACGTGAAGTCCGGGCTGGAGCAGGCGGGCGTGCTCGGCATGACCGTCAGCGAGGTACAGGGTTACGGGCGGCAGAAGGGCCACACCGAGGTCTACCGCGGTGCCGAGTACTCGGTCGACTTCGTGCCGAAGGTGCGGGTCGAGGTCGTCGTGGACGACGCGTCGGTCGACAAGGTCGTCGAGGTGATCGTCGAGGCCGCCCGCACCGGCAAGATCGGTGACGGCAAGGTCTGGGTGACCCCGGTGGAGTCGATCATCCGCGTGCGGACCGGCGAACGCGGTACCGACGCGCTGTAAGCGGAGACAGATGAGCGGCGGCCCCGCTCCCACCGGAGACCCGGTCGGGGCGGGGCCGCACGCATCGAAATGGGCGGTGGGTTGTGGGTAGCAGTAGCGGAAACGGCAAGCGCGGCAACGGCGAGCGGGTCTCCAACGGGGCCGCCGATCTGGTCGCGGCGCGCGATCAGCTGCTCGACGGCGGCGTGCCGCGCAACCCGCGGTTGGATGCCGAGAGCCTCCGGTCCGCGCTGGTCGATCTCTTCGACCTGTGGCTCACCAGCAAGGGCGCCGAACTCGGCATCACCGCCGACAGCGGGCTCGCGGTGGTGGCCGTCGGTGGGCTCGGGCGCAGGGAGATGCTGCCGTACTCGGATCTGGATCTGGTGCTGTTGCACGACGACGTGGATCCGGCGCGGGTGGCCGAGGTCGCCGACCAGCTCTGGTACCCGCTCTGGGACGCCCACATCAAGCTGGACCACAGCGTGCGGACCGTCCCCCAAGCGCTGCGGGTCGCCAACGACGATCTGATCGCGGCACTCGGCATGCTCGAGGCGCGGCACATCGTCGGCGACGTGGAGTTGAGCAACCTGCTGATCGGCGGCGTGCGACGCGAATGGCGTACCGGCATCCGCAACCGGTTCGACGACTTGATCGCCCAAGCCAACGCCCGCTGGCAGCGCAGCGGCGAGATCGCGCACCGCGCCGAGCCCGACCTGAAGAACGGGCGCGGTGGCCTGCGCGATATCCAGCTGCTCGACGCGCTGGCCGTCGCCCAGCTGACCGACGCCATGCCGGGGCTCGGTCCCGACGTGCCCGGCGGCGGCGTGAAACAGGCGCAGCGGCGTTTGCTGGATGTTCGCACGGAGCTGCATCGGGTCGCGGGCCGGTCCCGCGATCAGTTGCGCGCGCAGGACGCCGACGAGATCGGCGCGGCGCTGCGGATCGGCGATCGGTTCGATCTCGCACGCACGCTCAGCGATTCGGCGCGGACCGTCGGCTACTCGGTCGACGTCGGACTGCGCACCGCGGCCAACGCGTTGCCGCGACGCGGTCTGGCCAGGCTGCGCCGGATGCCCGTGCGACGACCACTCGATGAGGGGGTGGTCGAACACGCGGGTGAGGTCGTGCTGGCCAGGGACGCGCGGCCGCAGCGCGATCCCGGGCTGATCCTTCGGGTGGCGGCGGCGTCGGCGCAGACCGGGCTGCCGATGTCGGCCACCACGCTGAACCGCCTGTCCGAGGACGCGCCCGAACTGCGGGAGCCGTGGCCCAAGGACGCGCTCAACGATCTGCTCGTGCTGCTCGGCGCCGGTCGCGGCGCCCTCGACGCGATCGAGGCGCTCGATCGCACCGGGTTGTGGGGCAGGCTGCTCCCGGAGTGGGGCGCGGTGCGTGACCTGCCGCCGCGCGATGCCCTGCACACCTGGACCGTCGACCGTCATCTGATGGAGACGGTGGCCTACGCGAGCGCACTGAGCACCCGGGTCGCCCGCCCGGACCTGCTCCTGCTCGGCGCACTGCTGCACGACATCGGCAAGGGCCGCGCGGGCGATCACAGCGTGGTCGGCGCCGAGCTGGCCACCCACATCGGTCGCAGGCTCGGGCTGTGGCCCTCCGACGTGCGCACGCTCAGCGCCGTGGTGCGCCACCACCTGCTGCTCCCGGACACCGCGACCCGCCGCGACCTCGCGGACCCGGACACGGTGCGGTTCGTCGTCGACGCGCTCGACGGCGACGCCCAGCTGCTGGAACTGCTGCACACGCTGGCCGAAGCCGATTCGCTGGCCACCGGCCCCGGCGTCTGGGGCGACTGGAAGGCCTCGCTCATCGGCGATCTGGTGCGGCGCTGCCGCACGGTCATGGCGGGCTACGAACTGCCGAAGCCCGAGCCCATCGCGCCGGAACTGCTTGCCAAGGCCGCGGCGGGCGGCGTGCACGTCGACCTGAAACCGGGCGAGGGCAAGTTCACCTACGTGGTCACGGTGATCGCGCCGGACACGGCCGGCCTGCTCTCGGACGCCGCGGGCGTGCTCGCACTGCATTCGCTGCGGGTGCTCTCCGCCGCGCTCGGCGGCGAGGGCGCCTCGGCCGTCAACACCTTCGTCGTCTCGCCGAAGTTCGGCGACCCGCCGGACGCCGGTCTGCTGCGCCAGGAGCTGATCAGGGCTATCGCCGGGGATCTCGATCTGACCGCGCTGCTGGCCAAGCGCGAACGCGAGGCGACCGGCGCGGGCCCGAGTCCGTATGCCCAGGCCCAGCCGCGCCTGATCTGGTCGTCCACCACGACGCCCGGCCAGGTGATCCTCGAACTGCGCGCCGAGGACCGCGTCGGCCTGCTGAGCCGGTTGGCCGCCGCGTTCGCGCGCTGCGGCGCGGACGTGCGCTGGGCGAAGGTGGTGACCATGGGTTCGGCCGTGGTCGACGCGTTCTGCCTCGAGCTCGGCGCCGAGGACGGCCCGCAACGCCGTGACGCCATCGAGAAGGCGGTGCTGGACGTGGTGCCACGCCCCGCGCCGAAGCAGGCCGACGACGCCGATTCGTCCGTTTCTTGAGCCGAAAGACCCGCGCCACGGCGCAAACCCCGGCGTTGCGCGCGATTTGCTGGAACTTCTCTCCGTGGGGGCAAGTGACCCCTACTATCAGAGCGTCTGGCTATCGCGAGCACGAGGGGAGCAGGTCGGTGGCAATTGAGGTTGTTTCGGCTTCGATGATGACGAGCGACGAAACCACGCACATGGCGCGGTGTGTCGGCGGAGATCGGTGGGTCGTTTCCTGGTTGCCAGGCCGTACGTTGACCGCGCAGCAGGCGGTGACCGCGATGACGATCGCCTCGACGGTTTCCACCACGCCCGACGCGCCCGAGGGCGCGGACTGGGCGATGCTCGACGATCTGGCGCTCGAGCTAGGACTGACCGGCCGGGAGGCCGCGTACATGGTCCGGCTGGAGAACCACGATTACCGCAAGACTTCCAAACCACGCCGCCGCGCACTCGAATAACTCTCGCGCGCCGCTCGAAGGACGCACCGCCTGCGCGAACACGCGGGCGATCCCATTACGCTGGGAGGAAGTTGACGTCACTCGAGATCAGGAGCGCGATCGGTGTTCGAATCCCTGTCCGACCGGCTTACCGGTGCCCTCAAGGATCTGCGTGGTAAGGGGCGTCTGTCACCGGCCGACATCGACGCCACGTGCCGCGAGATCCGTCTGGCCCTGCTCGAGGCCGACGTCGCGCTGCCCGTGGTGCGCGGTTTCATCGCCAGGATCAAGGAGCGCGCCAAGGGCGCGGAGGTCTCCGCGGCGCTGAATCCGGCCCAGCAGGTCGTCAAGATCGTCAACGAGGAACTGATCGGCATCCTCGGCGGCGAGACGAGGCGGCTGAACCTCGCCAAGACCCCGCCGACGGTGATCATGCTCGCCGGTCTGCAGGGCTCCGGTAAGACCACCCTGGCGGGCAAGCTCGCCAAGTGGCTGAAGGGTCAGGGCCACCAGCCGCTGCTCGTGGCCTGTGACCTGCAGCGTCCCGGCGCCGTCACCCAGCTCCAGGTGGTCGGTGAGCGCGCGGGCGCGCCGGTGTTCGCCCCGCATCCCGGCACTTCGATCGGCGGTGGCGACAACCCGCTCGGCATCTCCGCCGCCGACCCGATCGAGGTCGCGCGCGCCGGTGTCGCCGAGGCGCGAACCAAGCAGTACGACGTGGTCATCGTCGACACCGCGGGTCGCCTCGGTATCGACGAGGAACTGATGCGCCAGGCCGCGGGCATCCGCGACGCGGTGCAGCCGGACGAGACGCTGTTCGTGCTCGACGCCATGATCGGTCAGGACGCCGTCAACACGGCCGAGGCCTTCCGCGACGGCGTCGGCTTCACCGGCGTCGTGCTCACCAAACTCGACGGCGACGCGCGCGGTGGCGCGGCCCTCTCGGTGCGCAACGTCACCGGCGAGCCGATCATGTTCGCCTCCAGCGGCGAGAAGCTGGAGGACTTCGACGTCTTCCACCCGGACCGCATGGCAAGCCGCATCCTCGGCATGGGCGATGTGCTCACCCTCATCGAGCAGGCCGAGCAGGTCTACGACGCGCAGCAGGCAGAGGAGGCCGCGCGCAAGATCGGCAGCGGCGAGCTCACCCTCGAGGACTTCCTCGAGCAGATGCTGGCGATCCGCAAGATGGGCCCGATCGGCAACCTGCTCGGCATGCTGCCCGGCGCGGGCCAGATGAAGGACGTGCTCGCCCAGGTCGACGACAAGCAGCTGGACCGGGTACAGGCCATCATCCGCGGCATGACCCCCGCCGAGCGGGACAACCCCAAGATCATCAATGCCTCCCGCCGCCTGCGCATCGCCAACGGCTCCGGCGTCTCGGTCTCCGAGGTCAACCAGCTCGTCGACCGGTTCTTCGAGGCCAAGAAGATGATGGCCATGATGGGCCGTCAGATGGGCCTGCCCGGTTCGCGCCGCGGCGGCGGCAAGAAGGGCAAGAAAGGCAAGAAGGGCGGTCGCGGGCCGACCCCGCCGAAGGTGCGCGGCGGTCTGCCCGGCATGGGCATGCCGGGCATGCCGCAGATGCCGGCGGGAATGCCCGACCTGTCGAACATGCCCGCGGGTCTCAACGAATTGCCGCCGGGGCTCGACGGTTTCGACTTGTCCAAGCTCAAGTTCCCGAAGAAGTAGGCGCCCGCATCGCCCGCTGCGCCGCGGTGCGATCGTGATCTGTTCGGCGGCTCGGCCTGTGCGGACACCGGTACGCCTCGGCGTGTGCTTGTCGCGGGGTGCCACCGATATCGCGGCCAGATCTGCCATGACGGTGGGTGCGGTCGCCAGGTGAACCGTCGCAGCCGCATGGCTGGGATTGCAAAGAACAGGCACGGAGGCCGGGCCGTCGGTCATCGCGCTGGTTGCCGCTGGGATCGCGGTGGTTCGGTAATGGGCTGTGGTGGCAGGCCGGCCGGATCGGCTGCGCGGCGCGGATCAGGTGTCGTTGTCGGACTGGCTGGTGCTCTGCTGGGATCGCGGTGGTCCGGCAATGGACCGTCGCGGCAGGCCGGGCGGATCGGCTGCGCGGTGCGGATCAGGTGTTGTGGTTGGGCTGGCTGGTGCTGGTTGCCGCTGGGATCGCGGTGGTCCGGTAATGGGCCGTGGTGGCAGGCCGGGCGGATCGGCTGCGGTGCGGATCAGGTGTTGTGGTTGGGCTGGCTGGTGCTGGTTGTCGTTGGGATCGCGGTGGTCCAGTAATGGGCCGTGGTGGCAGGCCGGGCGGATCGGCTGCGCGGCGCGGATCAGGTGTTCTGGTCGGGCTGGCTGGTGCTGCTTGCCGCTGAGATCGCCGTGGTCCAGCCGTGTGCGGCGGTGACAGGCAGCGGCTCGGCTCCGCTCGTCTCCGGGGGCGAGCCGGTCGGGTCCGGAGTAGGTTGAGTGCGGCCGAGGGTGTCGGAGGAGGTTGCGGTGCGTCTACGCGGGGTTGTTCTGCCGGACGACGAGGTGCGCGATCTCTGGGTGCACGACGGGCTGGTGTCCTTCGAGCCCGTACCGGGAGCCGAAACCCTGTGCACCGCAGGGTGGATCGTGCCGGGGCTGGTGGACGCGCACTGCCACGTCGGCATTCGCTACGGCGGCGGTGACGAGACCCGCGAGGGCGCGATCGCCCAGGCGGTGACCGAGCGCGACGCTGGCGCGCTGCTGCTGCGCGACGCCGGGTCGCCGATCGACACGCGCTTCGTCGACGAGCACCAGGAGCTGCCCAAGATCATCCGCGCGGGCAGGCACATCGCGCGGCCCAAGCGCTACATCCGAGAGCTCGGCATCGAACTCGACGACGAACGCGACCTCCCCGAGATCGTGGCCGAGCAGGCGCGCTTCGGGGACGGCTGGGTGAAGATCGTCGGCGACTGGATCGACCGCTCCGTCGGCGACCTGCGCCCGCTGTGGAGCGACGCCATCCTCAAAGAGGCCATCGACGCCGCGCACGCCAACGGCGCCAGGGTCACCGCCCATGTGTTCGGCGAGGACGCGCTGCCCGGGCTGATCGACGCGGGCATCGACTGCCTCGAACACGGCACCGGCCTCACCGACGAGACCATCGAGATGATGGTCGAGCACGGCACCGCACTGGTCCCGACGATGATCAACATCGACACCTTCCCGTCCATCGCCGACAGCGCGGGCAAATTCCCCGTCTACGCCGCCCACATGCGCGACCTGCACCGCCGCGTCCGCCAGACGGTCGCCGCCGCCCACGACGCGGGCGTGCCCATCTACACCGGCACCGACGCGGGCGGCTCCATCCGGCACGGCCGCATCGCCGACGAGATCATCGCGCTGACCGGCGCGGGCCTGTCCGCGCACGACGCGCTCGGCGCCGCCTCCTGGAACGCGCGCACCTGGCTCGATCGGCCCGGCATCGAGCACGGCGCGCCCGCCGATCTCGTCGTCTACCGGGAAGATCCGCGCCTCGCACCGGCGACCCTCAGCGCTCCGGAATACGTCGTCCTACGCGGCCGCGTCTACTGCTCCGCCGACCCCGTCACCGGCCACCGCTGAGCCCGCCCGGTATCACCCTGCGGGCGAGTTCGGCTTCGCGGTCGGCGTCCACCGGCAACTCGTCACCTGCGTCCCACCCGGGATCGTTCTGGTGCCACACACCTTTCGTACGCCTCACATAGGCACCGGCTATGTGAGGCGTGTGAAAAGTGTGTGGGGGCACTCGTGAAGCCTGGCGCGATGAATTCGGCGTACTCGCGTCGTCGGTATTGAGGAAGGCATTCGTACCAGGGAGGTCAGCAGATGCGGGATCTGGTCGTGACGGAAAACATCACGCTCGACGGGGTGATCGATGCGACGGAGGGGTGGTTCACCGTCGGCAACGACGCGGTCGACGACGAATCCGACATCCTCGCGGAACTCATGGGCGGCTGCCTCGCCTCCGCTCGGCCCGGCGCGGGCTGTCGGCGGACTACGTCCGGCTGTGTCTGACCACCACACGGCGGCCTGCGACGCGGCGCTGTTCGGGCGCGTCACCTTCGAGGACATGCGCGGCTACTGGCCGAAGCAGACCGACGACCGGACCGGCATCACCGACGACCTGAACCAGATGGCGAAGTACGTGGTGTCGCGCTCGATGGACGATCCGGAATGGCAGAACTCCACGGTGCTGCGTGGGCTGGACGACGTGCGCGCGCTCAAGGAGCAACCGGGGAAGGACATCGTCTGCACCGGAAGCATCGCGCTCGCGCACCAGCTCATCGAGGCCGAGCTGGTCGACGAGTACCGCTTGTTCGTCTACCCGGTCGTGCTCGGCCGCGGCGCGCGGCTGTTCGCCGAGGGCGCGCGGATTCCGGCGCTGCGACTCGTCGAGAGCAAGCCGTTCCGTTCAGGGGTTGTGCTGCTGCGCTACCGCCCCGCCTGATTCGCGCGAAGTCGCCTGGAGGCGCGGCCGATAGGAAGCGGAGCCTGGAAGCTCAGTTCAGGATTGCGTTGACGGCCGATCCGATGCCGCGCAACCCCGCGCCGACAATACGGAACAGCAGGGGAGCGGCATGGATCGCCGCTTCCGCCGCGACCTCGCCGCCCACCTCACGCGCGGCCTCGCGCTTGAAACTGGTGCGCCTGGTGTTGCGTCGGAAGATCCCCATGACCGGTTATTGCGGCCAGGCCGCGAAACGTTGCAGTGGGGCTGAAACCCGCCGATATCGTCGGCCGGGCCACGTCGCCGGGCGCTGGTGACCGACGTCGCGAGGCGATTTCGGGCGGAGCGGACCGGTCTGGCAGAATGGACCACCGTCCTTCCGGACAGTGTCAGCCCGTCTCCGGTTACGTACCGCGCGGCGGTCACACACTTCAAGCGCGAAACCGGGCTCGCAGACCGTGCGAGTCGCTGAATCGCGCCGTGACCAACTACCTGAAAGAGGCAGATCAGCATGGCTGTTCGCATCAAGCTCACCCGCATGGGCAAGATCCGCAACCCGCAGTACCGCGTCGTCGTCGCGGACGCCCGCACCCGTCGTGACGGCCGGGCCATCGAGTCCATCGGCAAGTACCACCCGAAGGAAGAGCCGTCGCTGATCGAGATCGACTCGGAGCGCGTGCAGTACTGGCTGGGTGTCGGCGCGCAGCCGACCGAGCCGGTGCAGCGCCTCCTGGAGATCACCGGTGACTGGCAGAAGTTCAAGGGCCTGCCCGGCGCCGAGGGCACGCTGAAGGTGAAGCCGGCCAAGCCGTCCAAGCTGGACCTGTTCAACGCCGCGCTGGCCGCCGCCGAGAACGAGCCGGTCGCCGAGGCCGTCACCCCGAAGAAGAAGGCCAAGAAGGAAGAGGCCGAGGGCGAGGCCGCTACTGAGGCTGCCGAGTAGTCGTGAGCGAGCGCAGCGAGCGAACCATCGGCGCAGCCGCCATCGCGGTCGCGACGGAGCCGAGCGCTAGCGAGGTGGAGTCGTGAGCGCCGTAGTGGCCGATGCCGTCGAGCACCTGGTGCGCGGCATCGTCGCCAATCCGGATGACGTCCGCGTCGAGCTGATCACCGGCCGCCGCGGGCGCACCGTCGAGGTGCACGTCCACCCCGAGGACCTTGGCAAGGTGATCGGTCGCGGCGGACGCACCGCGACCGCGCTGCGTACCCTCGTCGCGGGCATCGGCGGCCGTGGCATCCGGGTCGACGTGGTCGACACCGATCAGTAGATGGAACTCGTCGTAGGGCGGGTCGCCAAGTCGCACGGTGTGCGCGGCGAGCTCGTCGTCGAGGTCCGCACCGACGAACCCGAAGAGCGTTTCGCGGTGGGCACCACCCTGCGTGGTCGCCTGCCGCGCTCGTCGGAGGTTCGCGACTTCACCGTGGAGTCGGCCCGCGAGCACTCGGGCCGGCTCCTCGTGTTTCTCGCCGGGATCGCCGACCGCACCGCCGCCGACGCGCTGCGCGGCACGCTGTTCGTCGTGGACAGCGAAGACCTGCCGCCCTCGGACGATCCGGACGAGTTCTACGACCACGAGCTCGAGGGGCTGACCGTCCAGCTCACCGACGGCACGGCCGTCGGAACGGTGACCGAGGTGCTGCATTCGGCAGCGGGAGAACTGCTTTCGGTGCGCGCCGCCGACGACGGCAGGGAGATCCTGATCCCGTTCGTCACGGCGATCGTGCCCACGGTGTCGCTCGCCGACGGGCTGGTGGTCATCGATCCGCCCGAGGGCCTGCTCGATCCCGAGTGATGGACACGACGCGCGCCGCCGCGACCGGGCGCGGGAATCCCGGTGCGACGAAGGGGCTGGGATGAGGATCGACGTCATCACGATCTTTCCGGAGTATCTGGAGCCGCTGCGCACGGCGCTGCTCGGCAAAGCCATCGACAAGGGCTTGATCTCCGTCGACGTGCACGACCTGCGGCGCTGGACGCACGACGTGCACAAGTCGGTCGACGATTCGCCGTACGGCGGCGGGCCGGGCATGGTCATGAAGCCGACCGTCTGGGGCGACGCGCTGGACGAGGTGTGCCCCGACGACGCCCTGCTCGTTGTGCCCACCCCGGCGGGCGTCCCGTTCACCCAGGCCACCGCCCAGCGCTGGGCCGACGAGCAGCACCTGGTCTTCGCCTGCGGCCGCTACGAAGGCATAGATCAGCGCGTGTTCGACGACGCCGCGCGACGGGTGCGCGTCGAAGAGGTCAGCATCGGCGACTACGTCCTCATCGGCGGTGAGGCCGCGGTGCTGGTGATGACCGAGGCCGTCGTCCGGCTGCTGCCCGGCGTGCTCGGCAATCAGCAGTCCCACCAAGAGGATTCGTTCTCCGACGGCCTGCTCGAAGGACCCAGCTACACCCGGCCCGTCAGCTGGCGCGGCCTCGACGTGCCACCGATCCTGCTCTCCGGCGACCACGCGAAGGTCGCCGCCTGGCGCCGCGAACAGTCGCTGGCCCGCACCCGCGAACGCCGACCGGACCTGCTGCCGCCGGAGTGAGCCCGATTCTCAGTCGGGCAGCTGTGCCGTCGTGATGCAGAACGGGTGCCCGGCCGGATCCAGCAGGACCCGCCACCGGTCGCCCGGCTGGGTCGGCGCGGGTACCGCACCCAACGCGAGCGCGCGCTGCTCGCACGCGTCCAGGTCGTCGTCGGCCGCCAAATCCAAGTGCACGATCGAGCTGCCGGGCCACACCGGCGGCTTGTAGTCCGGGATCCGCTGCGCGATGACCGCTAGACCGGACGGGATGCGGATCGCCGCGCTGCGTTCCTTGTTCCACAGCGTGTGCCCGCCGAGCAGATCGAGGTAGAACCGCGCGAGCGCATCGGGGTCGGCGCAGTCCAGGGACAATCCCGCGATACGGAAAGGCTCTGTCACGCAAGGGAGTGTAGGGCGGGCCACATCACCACTCCGACCCGGGAGCCCCGCAACGCCCACCGCATTCCCTTGGCGGCCGGGCGAATTGGCCCGAACACCGGAAACGCCGACGACCGAAGAGGCGCAAGGCGATTCGAGACCGAACCGGCGAGGGCCTGAACTCAGGGGAGAAGGCCGAGGCGGCGGGCGGTGACGACGGCCTCGTGGCGGGTGCTCGCGTCCAGTTTGGTCATGGCGTTGCGCAGGTAGCTCTTCACCGTTTCCGCGCCGAGCGAGAGGCGTTGGGCCGCTTCCTGATTGGTGCAGCCGAGCGCGATCTCGGCGAGCACGTCCAACTCCCGGCGGGACAGGCGCGGCGCGTCGGGAGCGGGTTCGCCGGTGAGCGCCCGGCCGAGACGATCGCAGATTCCGTGCAGACGGGCGCGCAGTTGCTCGTCGGTGGCCGTGCGCGCCAAGCCGCGTAGTTCGGCGCCGATGTCGCGCAGTTCCTCGGTGACGGCGGGCGCGGTGTCCGGCGTCGGCGTCGTCATCTCCAGCAGGCGCAGCCGCCGATCCACCTCGTCGCGGATCGCGAACTCGGTGGCCAGCCTTTTGCCCGCCTGCATCATCAGATCGGCGGTCCGGTCGCCGAGGGGGCTCGCACCGCGCGTCGCGGCGTAGAGCACCGCGCGCGACCGATCGTCGACGACCACCGGCACCGCGAGCACCGAACGGATGCCCTCGCCCGAGACCGGAGCGTCGTAGTGGTGGGTGATGGAGACGGCGTTGCGGTAGTCCGCCACCGACGCTGGCCTGCGCATATCCATGACCCGGCCGCCGAGGCCCGAACTGCGCAGCACGGTGAGGCCGCGCAGCCCGTTGGTCATCGTCCCGACGAATTCGGTGAGCAGCAACGCATCCTCGTGCACCTCGCCACCGAATACGACAGGAACGCCCGCCCGGTGCGCCACCCAGCGGATCTCGGCGCGCAGCGCGTCCGCGTCGCGGGGCCGCAGCAGGGAAGTGGTGGTCAAACGACTCACCCCTTTTCGGGGGTAGTGACGAACGTGATGCAACCCACATCCTAGGGGACACGAGGGTGGCGTGGATCACCGACGAGGAGAGGCGAGATGAGCACGGACCTGGACGCGCGGGTGCGCGAGCTGCTGGAGGGTTACGACGGACCGGAGGCGTGTGCGGCGGAGCTGCTGTGCGACCGCCATCCGGCGGACCGCGTCGCGTTCACGGTGGTGGACGCCGACCTGAGCGCCACCGACCTCACCTACGGTGAACTGCGCGAGCGTTCGGCGCGGTTCGCCGCGGCGCTGGCCGGACTCGGGGTCGGGCGCGGCGATCGCGTCGCCACCCTGATGGGCAAGTCCGCGGACCTGATCGTCGCGTTGCTCGGCATCTGGCGCCGCGGCGCGGTGCACGTGCCGCTGTTCACCGCGTTCGCGCCGCCCGCCATCGCCTTCCGCCTGACGGCCAGCCGCGCCGCGCTCGTCGTCGCGGACGCCGATCAGGCCGCGAAGCTGGTGCCCGGCGACGACATTCCGGCCGACGCGCCGTGGCGACTGGTCGTCGCGGGAGCGCCCGAGAAGGTCGGACCGGACACGTTGCGTTTCGCCGACCTGCTCGACGCGTACGCCGCCGACGACCCGCGCGCCGCCGCGGTCGCGGTCGGTGGTGCCGGACTGCTCGTCCAGCTGTTCACCAGCGGCACCACCGGCACCCCGAAGGGCGTGCCGATCCCGCTGCGCGCGCTGGCGTCCTTCCACGCGTATCAGGAGTTCGCGCTGGACGTCCGCCCCGACGACGTCTACTGGAACGCCGCCGATCCCGGCTGGGCCTACGGGCTCTACTACGCGATTTTGAGCCCGCTCGCGTCGGGCACTCGAAGTCTGCTGCTGCACGCGGGATTCTCCGCACCGCTGACTTGGCGGGTCCTGGAGCGCTTCGGGGTCACCAACTTCGCCGCCGCGCCCACCGTCTACCGCGCCCTGCGCGCCGACGACACCACGCCGCCAACGGGTTTCGCGCTGCGCCGCGCCTCCTCCGCGGGCGAACCGCTCACCCCCGAGGTCGTCGCCTGGTCGGCGCGGAACCTGGGCGTCGCCGTTCGCGACCACTACGGGCAGACCGAGCACGGCATGGTCATCTGCAACGCCTGGCACGACGAGCTCAGCGCCGCAGCCCCGCTCGGGTCGATGGGCAGGCAGCTGCCCGGCTGGACCTGCGCCGTGCTCGCCGAGGACGCCGACGTCGAGGCCGCGCCCGGCGAACTCGGCCGGGTCGCGATCGACACCGAGCGCAGCCCGCTGCTGTGGTTCCTCGGCTATCTGGACGCCCCCGAGCGCACCGCACAGCGCTACACCGCCGACGGCCGTTGGTATCTCACCGGCGACGCCGGATCCCGTGACGCCGACGGGTTCTTCCACTTCTCCGCGCGCGACGACGACGTGATCATCATGGCCGGCTACCGGATCGGCCCGTTCGAGGTGGAGAGTGTGCTGGTGCTGCACGACCAGGTGGCGGAGGCCGCGGTGGTCGGTCTGCCGGACGAGCTGCGCGGCGAAGTGCTCGAGGCATTCGTGGTGTTGCGCAACGGATCCGCGGGCAGCGCCGAATTGGCCGCCGAGCTACAACAACTGGTGAAAGAGAAGTTCGCGGCGCACGCCTATCCGCGCCGGGTGCATTTCGTGACGAGCCTGCCGAAGACGCCCAGCGGCAAGGTGCAGCGTTTCGTGCTGCGGCAGCAGGGAGGTGCGCGATGACTCCCGCACTGCCGAGCTACGCCTCGGGCACCTCGGACGCGCCGCTGCTCGGCGACACCATCGGCGCCAACCTGGACCGCACCGCCGCGGCGCATCCGGATCGGGAAGCGTTGGTGGACTTGCCGACCGGACGCCGCTGGACCTACCGCGAGCTCGTCGCCGCGGTCGACACGATCGCGTCCGGTCTCGCCGCCCGCGGTCTCGGCAAGGGTGATCGCGTCGGCATCTGGGCGCCCAACTGCGCGGAGTGGTTTCTCGTGCAGTACGCCACCGCCAAGCTCGGCGCGATCCTGGTCAACATCAATCCGGCCTACCGCACCAGCGAACTCGGCTACGTGCTGCGCCAGGCCGGGGTTCGGATGTTGATCGCCGCGCCGGAGTTCAAGACCTCGGACTACGTCGCCATGATCGAGGAGGTCCGGCCGGAATGTCCCGGCCTGGACCAGGTGCTGATCCTCGGCGGCGCGGACTGGGCCGCGGTGGCCGACGCGCCGGTCGACGCCGAACGGCTGGCTGCCGTCGCGGCGACGCTGTCGGCGGACGATCCGATCAACATCCAGTACACCTCGGGCACAACGGGTTTCCCGAAGGGCGCCACGCTGAGCCATCACAACATCCTGAACAACGGCTACTTCGTCGGTGAGCTGTGCGGGTACACCGAACAGGACCGGATCTGCGTTCCGGTGCCCTTCTATCACTGCTTCGGCATGGTGATGGGCAACCTGGCCGCCACCAGTCACGGTGCGGCGGTGGTGATTCCGGCACCGTCCTTCGACCCGGCCGCCACCTTGGAGGCGGTCGCGCGGGAGCGCTGCACCTCCCTCTACGGCGTGCCGACGATGTTCATCGCCGTGCTCGCCGAGCTGGACGCGGTCCTCGAAAAGACCGGAGAGACACCGGATCTGTCGACCTTGCGCACCGGCATCATGGCGGGTTCACCGTGTCCGGTCGAGGTGATGAAGCGGGTCATCGATCGGCTCGGCATGCACGAGGTCTGCATCTGCTACGGCATGACGGAAACGTCTCCGGTCTCCACCCAGACCCGCCGCGACGACGACCTCGATCGCCGGACCGCGACCGTCGGCCGCGTCGGCCCGCATCTCGAGGTCAAGATCGTCGATCCCGCAACGGGATTGACCGTCCCGCGCGGCGAGCCCGGTGAACTGTGCACCCGCGGCTACTCGGTGATGCTCGGCTATTGGGATCAGCCTGACAAGACCGCCGAAGCCATCGATGCGGCCCGCTGGATGCACACCGGTGACATCGGCGTGATGGACGCCGACGGCTACATCGCCGTGACCGGCCGGATCAAGGACATGGTCATCCGCGGCGGCGAGAACATCTACCCCCGCGAGATCGAGGAGTTCCTCTACACCCACCCCGACATCCTGGACGCCCAGGTGATCGGCGTGCCCGACGCGAAGTACGGCGAGGAACTCATGGCCTGGATCCGCATGCGCGAGGGCGCCACCCCGCTGGACGCCGAGGCCGTGCGCGCCTTCTGCACCGGCAAACTCGCCCACTTCAAGATCCCGCGCTACGTCCACCTGGTCGACGAATTCCCGATGACCGTCACCGGCAAGATCCGCAAGGCCGAAATGCGCGAGATGGCAAAGGAACTCCTCGACTGACTGCCGACCCGTACCCGATCTCTCGAGGACAAGGTCAGCCGGGCGCGCAAACCCGGCTGGCCGCACCCCGAGAAGCCTCGGCGACAACTGATCTCCGAGGCCGGACAATCCACCGACCACGTGGAAACCCGCGCGGGCTTTGATCGAGCCCAATGGGCGCAGCCGGACGTAGTCCGTCGTCAGCCCACGCACGGCCCGAGCGAATGCGGAGGTACGCCTACCGCAGCGCCAACTGATTTCGCGAGCCTCGAGCGATTCACCGAGCAGCCTGAAACCCGCGCGAGCCCTGATCACGGGCACGACCAAGGCGACAACTGATTGCGCGAGGCCGGGGTAACTCACGGGCACACCAACCCATCGAGCCGACCTGAGGATCTCGCGACAATGGATGGGCGAGGCCGGGGTAAATCACTGGCAGACGAACCCATCGAGCCAACCTGAGGATTACCAACGCGACAACTGATCTCGCAAGATCCGGGTAACTCACCGGGTACGCCCAAAACCCGAGCGGCCCCCAACCGCCGCCCCGGCACGAAACTCCCGCGGCACTAACGACCGGCCTGAGGCTCGGGGAGGCGGGGGAGCTAGTGTTGCGGGTCGTGACGACAGCGCCCGAGATCGCCAGTTCAGAGCCGAACAGCACCGACACGACCGCCGCCGCACCCACAGGCGCCCCGCTGGCCAGCGTGGGCAGGCGTATCGCCGAGGAACTCGGTGTGCGCGAGAGCCAGGTCCGCGCCGCCGTCGAACTGCTGGACGCGGGTTCGACCGTGCCGTTCATCGCGCGTTACCGCAAGGAAGTGACCGGCGGGCTGGACGACGCCCAGCTGCGCCAGCTCGACGAGCGGCTGTCCTACTTGCGTGAACTCGACGAGCGCCGTGGCGCGATCATCGAATCCATCCGTGGCCAGGGCAAACTCGACGACGCGCTGCTCCAGCAGTTGATGCTCGCCGAGACCAAGGCCCGCCTCGAGGACATCTATCTGCCGTACAAGCCGAAGCGGCGCACCAAGGCGCAGATCGCGCGGGAGGCCGGTCACGAGCCGGTGGCCGACGCGCTGATCAATGATCCGGCCACCGATCCCGCGCAGTACACCGCCGAGCAGCTCGACGGCGCCCGCGCGATCCTGGTCGAGCGGTTCGCCGAGGACGCGGATCTGGTCGGCGAACTGCGCGAGCTGATGTGGAACCGCGGCCAGATCACCTCGACGGTGCGGCCGGGCAAGGAGGAGGCGGGCGCGAAGTTCGCCGACTATTTCGAGTTCAGCGAACCGTTCCACAAGCTGCCCTCGCATCGCGTGCTCGCGCTGTTGCGCGGTGAGAAGGAGGACGTGCTCACCCTGCACCTCGAGCCGGACACCGAAGAGCCAGAGCCCGGTGAGCGCAGCATCTACGAAGGTCGCATCGCGGTGCGGTTCGGCATCGCCGACAAGGGCCGCCCCGCCGATTCCTGGCTGCTGGACACGGTGCGCTGGGCGTGGCGCACGAAGCTCCAGGTCAGCCTCGGCATCGACACCCGCATGCGGTTGCGTCAGGCCGCGGAGAAGGACGCGGTCGACGTGTTCGCCGCCAACCTGCGCGATCTGCTGCTCGCCGCGCCCGCGGGCACCCGCACCACGATGGGCCTCGACCCGGGCTACCGTACCGGCGTGAAGGTCGCGGTCGTCGACGCGACCGGCAAGGTCGTCGCCACCGAGGTCATCTACCCGCACAAGCCGCAGGGCCAGACGGAGAAGTCGCTCGCGGTGCTCGGCGCGCTGGTCGCGCGGTTCGGCGTGGAGCTCATCGCGATCGGCAACGGCACCGCCTCGCGGGAGACCGACGCCCTTGCCGCCGAGCTGATCTCGCGGATCCCCGAGAACAAGCCGACCAAGATCGTGGTCTCGGAGGCGGGCGCGTCGGTGTACTCCGCCTCGGCCTACGCCTCCCAGGAACTGCCGGACATGGACGTCTCGCTGCGTGGCGCCGTCTCCATCGCGCGCCGCCTCCAGGATCCGCTCGCCGAGCTGGTGAAGATCGACCCGAAGTCGATCGGCGTCGGCCAGTACCAGCACGACGTCTCCGAGACGCTGCTTGCCCGCTCGCTCGGCGCGGTGGTCGAGGACGCGGTGAACGCGGTCGGCGTCGACGTCAACACCGCCTCGGTGCCGCTGCTCTCCCGTGTCTCGGGCATCGCCTCCTCGGTGGCGGAAAGCATTGTGGCGCATCGTGACCAGCACGGTCCGTTCCGCAGCCGCACCGCACTGCTGGACGTGCCTCGGCTCGGCCCCAAGGCGTTCGAACAGTGCGCGGGCTTCCTGCGCATCCGCGGTGGCGACGACCCGCTCGACACCTCCGCGGTGCACCCCGAGGCCTACCCGGTGGTCCGACGCATCCTGGAATCCACCGGCCGCGGGATGTCCGAGCTGATCGGCAACACCACCGTGTTGCGCGCGCTGCGGCCCGCGGAGTTCACCGACGAGAAGTTCGGTGTCCCGACCGTCACCGACATCATCAGCGAGCTGGAGAAGCCGGGCCGCGACCCGCGTCCGGAGTTCAAGACCGCCGAGTTCGCCGCGGGTGTGGAGAAGGTCGCCGACCTGAAGCCCGGCATGGTGCTCGAGGGTGTGGTCACCAATGTCGCGGCGTTCGGCGCGTTCGTCGACGTCGGCGTGCACCAGGACGGTCTTGTGCACGTCTCGGCCATGTCGCACAGCTTCGTCAAGGATCCGCGCGAGGTGGTGAAGTCCGGCGACGTGGTGAAGGTGAAGGTGCTCGAGGTCGACGTCGCCCGTCAGCGCATCGGGCTCTCCCTGCGCCTGGACGACGAGCCGGGCGCGCCAGCGAAGAACGAGCGCGGCGGCAACCGCGGCCAGGGCGGCGGACGTCAGGGCGGCGACGGCAAGCAGCGGCAGAATGGTCAAGGGCGGCAGCAGCAGGGCCGCGGCCAGGGCAACCAGCGGCGCAACGCCCCCGCGCCGAGCGGTTCCATGGCCGACGCGCTGCGCCGGGCCGGTTTCGGACAGTAGGCGCCAGCGCGGGGCGGAGGGATGTAGGCGGCCATGCGACGGTGGCTCGAAGACGATGTGATCGCGCAAGGCCGCCTACCCCTGCTGTGCTTCCTCTTCGGCTTCATCGTCGGGTTCCTGTTCATCCGGCTCAGCGTCCGGATGATCAGGGCCAAGGTGCGCTGGTGGCCGGGCAATCTGCGGGCGGGCACCGTGCACATCCACCACATGGTGTTCGGCGTGATCCTGGTGCTCGGCTCCGGGCTCGGGCTGGTCGCCGTCTTCGAGAACGGCAGCAGCGCCACCGCGGGCGCGTTGTCGGCGGCCTTCGGCGTCGGCGCCGCGCTGGTCCTCGACGAGTTCGCGCTGATCTACTACCTGCGCGACGTGTACTGGGAGGAACAGGGCCGCACCTCGGTGGACGCCGTGTTCGTCGCGCTCGCGGTGACCGGGCTGCTGCTGCTCGGCTTCCATCCGCTGTCGCTGTTGGAGATCAACGACTTTCGCGCGTCCATCGGCACCGGCGCGCGGATCGTGGCGACCGTGTTCGCGCTCGTGAACCTGATGCTCGCCGCGATCGTCATCGCCAAAGGCAAGATCTGGACCGGCCTGTTCGGCATGTTCTTCCCGCCGCTGCTCGTGGTCGGCGCGCTGCGGTTGAGCAGGCCGGGCGCGCCGTGGGCACGGTGGCGCTACGGTGACCGGCGTCGGTTGATGTACCGGGCGATCGTGCGGGAACGCCGGTATCGCAGGCCGGTCATCCGGGCCAAGATCTTCGTACAGGACCTCGTCGCGGGCAAGCCCGATGTCGAGCACGTGCGCACGGCGGCGGAGGCGGAGCTGACCAGGACGGTCGTGCCCGCGCCGCCCGCCCCGCACCGGCACCACCACCTACCGTGGTCGGCCGATCACGACGAGGAGCGCTGACCCGCGTTCATCGACGGTCGTCGGCCCGGACCAGATCGAGTCGCGCGAGACGTTCGGGATCGGACAGGATGTCGATCTGCGCGATCCGGCCGTCCGTCACGGTGAAGCTCATCACCGACATCGGCTTTCCCTCGGCCGTATTGAGCAGTCCCGCAACGCCGTTGACCAGGGCCGGGTGGGTGTCGTAGAGGTTGGACATCCGGTGGAACGTGTCGAGCATCGCCGCCACCCGCTCCGCGCCGCGCACCACGCGCAGGCCGCCGGGCACCGTCGCGCCGCCATCGGCGTGCAGCACCACGTCCGGATCGAGGATCGCAAGCAGCGCGTCGAAATCGCCGCCGCGCGCCGCGCTCAGGAACGCGTCGACGACGCGGCGCTGGCGGGGCAGATCGGGATCGGGCACCGGCGCCCGGCCGCGAACACGGTTGCGCGCGCGGCTGGCCAGCATCTTGGCCGCGGCGGGCGACTTGCCGACGATCGGCGCGATCTGGTTGAACGGCATCGCGAACATGTCGTGCAGCACGAACGCGAGCCGCTCGGCCGGATTCAGCGACTCCAGGACAACCAGCAGCGCCATGCCGACCGAATCCGCCAGCAGCGCTTGGCCTTCCGGATCGGTGCCGTCCTCGATGCCGACCACCGGGTCCGGCAGGCGCTCCGCCATCGGCTCTTCCCGGCGGGAAGTGCGCGCCCGCAGCATGTCCAGGCAGACACGGCCGACGACGGTGGTCAGCCAGCCCGCGAGGTTGTCGATCTCGGCGGCATCGGTCCTGGCCAGTCGCAGCCACGCCTCCTGGACCGCGTCGTCGGCCTCGGCGACCGAGCCGAGCATGCGGTAGGCCACCGCGGTCAGATGCGGCCGATGGCCCTCGAAGCGCCCCGCCAAAAATTCGTGGTCGTTCACGTCGTGTCCTCTCCGTTCGACGTACTGACGAACCCGAGTCGCCGGACGTAACAGCGCCGGGGTTTCCTGTGCGCTACGTCACACCCGGTCACCTTTCCGCGCTCCCCTCCGTCATCCAGTCGAACAGCGAGCAGGCGATGCGTGAAAGGCGCGGCGCCGATCGGATGAACGAGAGGCCGAAAGATGAAGACAGCAACGCCGATTCGCACGGAATTCATGACGACCCCGACCGAAGACGGTGCGTCGCACCGCGGATCCCGCGCGCGGATGATCGCCTTCGGTGGCGCCACCGCCCTTCTGATGACCGAATCGGTTGTCGGCGCGTATTGGGATCTCGCGCGAATTCCGTACGTACAGGACACTTTCGAGCGTCTCGAATACCCGCTCTACTTCGCGACCATCATCGGCGCGGCCAAGGTCGCAGCAGTTGGCGCGGTGCTCGCGCCCGGCACGCCGCGATTGAAGGAATGGGCTTACGCCGGACTGGCTTTCGTCTACGGCGGCGCCGCCCTTTCGCACCTGGCCGTCGGCGACCCTGCGGCCGCATCGATATCCCCGCTGGTCTTCCTCGGGCTGACCGTCGCGTCCTGGGCGCTGCGTCCGCCCGCCCGGCGCGATCCGAAACCGCTGCCCGAAGCGTGGTCCGCGCTGCGCCGATTCGGCCGCGCCTAGCAATTCTTTCGAAACAGCAGACAGGAGAAGAGAAATGACACTGGAAGATATTCGCGGCGTCGTTCGCGGCCGGGTTTTTCTCCCCGGAGACGAGGAATTCGACGGCGCCGCGCGGGCGTGGAACCTCACCGTGCGCCAATCCGTGGCCGCGGTGGTCGAGATCGCCGATGCCGCCGACGCGGCGGCGCTGGTCCGCCACGCGAGCGGCACCGGGCTGACGGTCGCCACCCAGCCGACCGGCCACGGCGCGTCCGGAAACGGTGACGGCGTCATCCTCGTCCGCACCGCGCGCCTCGACGGTATCGAGGTGCACGCCGGCGAGCGGTGGGTGCGCGTCGGCGCCGGCGCGACGTGGGGGCAGGTGCAATCGGCCGTCGGCGCGCACGGTCTGACCGGTCTGGCGGGCAGCAACCCGGTCGTCGGCGTCACCGGCTACACCCTCGGCGGCGGGCTGAGCTGGTTCGGCAGGAAGTTCGGCTGGGCCAGCGACGGCGTGCGCGCGTTCGAGATCGTCGATGCCGATGGCCGTCCCGCGCGCGTCACCGCCGCGTCCGATCCGGAGCTGTTCTGGGCGTTGCGCGGAGGCGGCGGTGACTACGCGCTGGTGACCGCGCTCGAACTCGACCTGCACCCCGCGCCCGCGCTCTACGGCGGCCGCCTGATGTGGCCGGGCACCGCGACCCGCGCCGTCTTCGAGGCGTTCACCGAACTCACCGAGCGGGCTCCCGACGAGTTGTCGCTGTGGTTCCACCGCTTCCAATTCCCCGACGCCCCACCGATGGTCGCGCTCGACCTCGCCTATCTCGGCGATGCCGAGGCGGCCGGGGAACTGCTCGCCGGGGTGAACGCCATCGGCGGCGCGATCGCCGACAAGCGCGGCGAGCTGTCGGTAGCGAACCTCGGCGACATCACCGCCGAACCCACCGATCCGAGCCCGGCACTGTCCCGTGCCGAGCTGCTGACCGATCTCGACGACGCGGTGGCGAAGATCCTGCTCGACGATCCGCTCGCGCCGCTGGTGAATTTGCAGATCCGCCACCTCGGCGGCGCGCTCGCCGCGACCGGGCCGGAGCCGGAGCCGGGCGCCCGCGCGGCGGTGCGCGAGCCGTACCTGCTCTACCTGCTCGGCCTCGGTCTTCCGCACCTCGCCGAAGCGGTGACCGCCGAACAGCGGCGGATCGTCGGCGCGCTGGACGGCCATCTCGGCGCTGGCAAGCCGTACACCTTCCTGACGCCGGGGGAGCATGCGTCGGCAGCCTTCGACGCGTCGACGGTGAGCAGGTTGGCCGACATCAAACGGGCCCGTGATCCGCGAGGTGTCTTCCGCGCGAACTACCCGGTGCTCGGATGAGCTGAGGCGGACTCCCTCGGCCCCGATTTTCGGCGGACCCTCTCGGTCTGGCACAATGCACAGGTTGCCCTGGGTGCATGTCGACCCCGGGAGCATCCCTTAATTCGGAGCATGAACCGGTCGAGCACGCGCTGTGCCGCCAGGGTCCTCTGTTCGCGCGAACTCCAGAAGGATGGAAATGAACACCCTTGACTTCGTCGACGAAAAGTCGCTGCGCAGCGATGTCCCCGACTTCCGTCCGGGCGACACCCTCAATGTGCACGTGAAGGTCATCGAAGGCTCGAAGGAGCGCATCCAGGTCTTCAAGGGCGTCGTGATCCGTCGCCAGGGCGGTGGCATCCGCGAGACCTTCACCGTGCGCAAGGTGTCGTTCGGTGTCGGCGTGGAGCGCACCTTCCCGGTGCACAGCCCCAACATCGACCACATCGACGTCGTGACCCGCGGTGACGTCCGCCGGGCGAAGCTGTACTACCTGCGCGACCTGCGCGGTAAGGCGGCCAAGATCAAGGAAAAGCGCTGAGCGCTTCGCCCTGACCCGGCACGAGTGATCTTCACTGGCCCGGCACCGGACGCGAGTCATGGTGCCGGGCTAGTCTGTTCCGCGTGGCAGACGAAAGTGGGTCGGTGTCGGTGTCCGGATCGGACGACGAGGGGGGACGCCGCGGCAGGCGGCAGGCGAAGAAGCCGAAGAAGCAGCGCCCGTTCTGGCAGGAGCTGCCGGTCCTCATCGTGATCGCGGCCGTCATCGCCGCGCTGATGGTCAGCTTCGTCGGGCGGCCGTACGTGATCCCCTCCCAGTCGATGGAGGAGACCCTCCAGATCGGCGACCGCATCTACGTGCAGAAGGTCAGCTACTACGGCAGCGACCCGCAACCCGGTGACGTGGTGGTCTTCGTCGGACCGCCCTCCTGGAACACCCGCTACCAGTCGATCCGCTCGGACAACGCGATCGTGCGCGGCGTGCAGAACTTCTTCTCCTTCTTCGGCCTCGTGCCGCCCGACGAGAACGACCTGGTCAAGCGGGTCATCGCGGTCGGCGGCCAGACCGTGCAGTGCTGCGACGCGCAGGGCAGGGTCATGGTGGACGGCAAACCACTCGACGAGCCCTACGTCGAGAACGACTACCGCTGGCTGCCCGGCCAGCAGAACCCCACCTATCCCGCGGGCCGCGTGTTCGGTCCGGTGAAGGTTCCGGACGGGCACCTGTGGGTGATGGGCGACAACCGCAACCAGTCCGCGGACTCCCGCGCCCACGTCGGCGACGAGTTGCAAGGCACCGTCCCCATCGACAACGTCCGAGGCAAGGCCGTCGTGAAGATCTGGCCGCCGAATCGGATCGGGCTCATCCGTTCCCAGGACCCGCAGACCAACTGATCGGCGCGGCCGCAGGATAATTGGACGGTGGGGCAGGCCGGAGCAGTGGGTAACCGAATGACGGCAAGCAATGGGTGGCCGCCGCGCGTGGTGATGCGCAAAGCGGGCGGCTTGCGCACGCTGGAGGCGGCGCTGATCCGCAGCGGGCTCGGCCCGGTGGCGGGTGTGGACGAGGCCGGTCGCGGCCCGTGCGCCGGGCCGCTGGTCGTGGCGGCCTGCCTGCTCGCACCGAAGGCCTACGACAGACTCGCGGGCCTCGACGACTCCAAGAGGCTCACCGAAGCCACCCGCGAGCAGCTGTATCCGGTCATCACGCGGCTGGCGCTGGCCTGGAAGGTCGTCGTGATCCCGGCGTGGGAGATCGACTCGATCGGCATTCACGTGGCCAATATCGAGGGCATGCGCCGCGCGGTCGCGGGCCTCGGGCAGACTCCCGGCTACGTGCTGACCGACGGTTTCCGTGTCCCGGGCATTCCGGTGCCGTCACTGCCCGTGATCGGCGGTGACGCCGCGGCGGCCTGCATCGCGGCGGCCAGCATCCTGGCCAAGGTGACCCGCGACCGCATCATGGTCGAGATGGACCAGCGATTCCCCGGCTACGGTTTCGCGGCGCACAAGGGTTACAACACGCCCGAACACACCGCCGCGCTCGAGCAGCTCGGTCCGTGCAGCGAGCACCGGCGATCGTGGCGCAATGTGCGTGAGACGGCGGGATTGCGGCCGCTCGATCCGGCCGTCGAGTACGCCGACGCGGTGCTCGCCGACGGCCTCGAGGACAGCCGAGTGGCTACCGATGCCGCCCATGCGAGATGATGTGAAGAGACGACCAGGCGGTGTGAGCGTCAGGCCAGGAGGCGATAGCGCGGGGTAACCACGCGGGCCACGCGAACGCCGCCGATACGATGCAGTGCGGCGAGAAGGAGGACGTCCCACCCGATGAGTGCCGAGGACCTCGAGAAGTACGAAACCGAGATGGAGCTCTCGCTGTATCGCGAGTACAAAGACATCGTCGGTCAGTTCTCGTACGTGGTGGAGACCGAGCGCCGCTTCTACCTGGCCAACTCCGTGGAACTGCGTCCGCAGAACGCCGACGGTGAGGTGTACTTCGAGGTGCGCATGAGCGACGCGTGGGTGTGGGACATGTACCGGCCCGCCCGCTTCGTCAAGCACGTCCGGGTGATCACCTTCAAGGACGTCAACATCGAGGAGTTGGAGAAGCCGGACCTGCGGCTTCCGGAGTAGTCCGGTCGGCGGGAAGCGCTCGCGGACGGCGCTGGACTACGTCCGGCAGCGCCGCCCGGTAGACCTCGGACTCTCCGGCCATCCGCGAGCCGACAACAGCGTTCGCGTCGACCGAGCTTGCCTCGCCCAGGTCGCGGCCGTGCGTAGGTCGACGAGCACGCCGTCGGCAGCGCCTTACCACTGCGCTCCGACAACACGACCCGGCTGCGGACCGCGCGGCGGCGTGTTGTCCACAGCGGCGGCGTAGTCCACAGGGCGGGCATCGGCCCAGGTCACCGCGACCGGACCGCGGTGCGGCGCGGTCACGATCGTCGGGTGGCAGACAAACAGGCGCTCGGCGCATACGGGGAAGAGCTGGCGGCACGGTTCCTGCAGGACGCTGGCATGGAGATCGTCGTGCGCAACTGGCGTTGCCGGTACGGCGAGCTCGATCTGATCGCGCGTGATTCCGGGACCACCGCGTTCGTCGAGGTGAAGACCCGCAGCGGTCTCGGCTTCGGCACGCCTGCCGAGGCCGTCACCTTCGCCAAGCAGCAGCGCATCCGGCGGCTCGCGCTGCTCTGGCTGGCCGAGCAGGACGGTCCGTGGCGGCGGATCCGCTTCGACGTGATCTCGGTACTGATCCAGCCCGGCCACAACCCGGTGATCGACCACCTCGAGGCGGTCTTCTGATGGCGCTCGGGCGCGCCCATTCCGTCGCGGTGGCGGGCGTGGACGGGCAGTTGGTGGAGATCGAGGCCGACATCGGTCAGGGGCTGCCGTCGGTGCACCTGGTCGGCCTGCCCGACACCGCGCTCTCCGAATCGCGCGACCGGGTCCGCTCGGCGGTGGCCAATTCGGGGGAGAAGTGGCCGGACGGCCGCGTGATCCTGGCCCTGTCGCCCGCGACCCTGCCCAAGATCGGCAGCGTCTACGACCTCGCACTCGCGGTATCGGTACTGGACGCTGCGGGCGCGGTGCCCTCGGAACGGCTGGCGAAGACGGTGCTGCTCGGCGAGCTCGCGTTGGACGGGCGGGTGCGCCGGGTGCGCGGCATCCTGCCCGCGGTGATCACCGCGCGCAACGCGGGCTGTTCGACGGTGGTGGTACCCGAATGCGCCATGGCGGAAGCGGGTCTGGTGGAAGACGTCGAGGTGTTCGGCGCGGCGAGTCTGCGCGCCGTGGTCGCCTGGCTGCGCGGCGAGGCGGCGCTGCCGGAGCCGAGTGGCGAACTGCCCGACACTACGCACTCCTACGGCGACCTCAGCGAGGTGGTCGGTCAGGACGAGGCACGCTGGGCGCTCGAGGTGGCCGCGGCGGGTGGCCACCACCTGTTGCTCACCGGGCCGCCGGGCATCGGCAAAACCATGCTCGCGCAACGTCTTCCCGGTCTGCTGCCGCCGCTGTCGGAAGCGGAGGCGTTGGAGGTGACGGCGATCCACTCGGTGGCGGGCGCGCTGTCCGGCGATCATCCGCTCATCACCGTGCCGCCGTTCGTCGCGCCGCACCACTCCACCTCGGTCACGGCGATGATCGGCGGCGGCTCGGGCTCGGCCCGTCCGGGCGCGGTGAGTCGCGCCCACCGTGGCGTGCTCTTCCTCGACGAGTGCGCCGAGATCGGCGTCAAGGTCCTCGAAGCGATGCGAACGCCTTTGGAGGAAGGCGAAGTTCGCATCGCCCGCCGCGACGGGGTGGCGCGCTACCCGGCCCGCTTCCAACTGGTCCTGGCCGCGAACCCCTGCCCGTGCGCGCCCGCCCGCGACGTGGACTGCATCTGCGCACCTCTGGCCCGCCGCCGCTACCTCGGCAAACTGTCCGGGCCGCTGATGGACCGCATCGACATCTGGGTGCAGATGCACGGTCAGTCGGGCGCCACGTTCAGCTCCGACGCCGCCGAGAGCAGCGCGGTGGTGCGCGAGCGCGTCGCGGCGGCCAGAAAGGCCGCGCTGCACCGCTGGCGCGAGCACGGCTGGCTCACCAACGCGGAGGTCCCGGGACACGCACTGCGCCAACGGTTCCGACTGCCCCGCGAATCCGTCGCCCCGGTCGAGGCCGCCTTGCGCATGGGACGCATGTCCGCCAGGGGCGCCGACCGCGCCATCCGCGTCGCCTGGACGATCTGCGATCTGCGCGGTGCCGATGTCCCCAGCGCGCAGGACGTCATGTTGGCGCTGAACTTCCGCCAGCGGGGTGCGCAGTGAACACGCGGCGTGGCAGGGGTTTTGGCGCCGAGGTGCCGCCGCAGCCATCGATGGTGCGGTGCGGTGACCGCGCTGCGGCATCGACTCAACGGTGGGCGCCGTGCCGCGGCCGTGTGGCGATGTCCTTGTCGGCGGACGGCCGCGACGGGGGTGCGCGATGACCGGCGCGAGCCGAGCGGGGCGGGATGCCGTCGGGTACGAGGTGGTTCCCCGCGTAGGGGATGGCCACGGTTTCGATGGGCGGTCGGGCATTTCGCGGCCAGCCGCATATCTTGACGGTCGTCCGGACTGCACGGTTGAGCTCGATCGGGGCGGCGTCGACCGGCGCGCGGCTCGCGGGGGTCGAAGGGTTTCGATGGACGAGGACGGCGAGGGTGGTGTGGAGTCCGGCATTCGAGGCTTCGGCGGGGATGGTTCTGGTCCGGAGCGAGCGGTGTGGGCCGACGAGCGGGACGGGTGTGGGTCGGAGCTCGGTGTCGCGGGTTGTGGCGCGGACCCGAGTGGTCGGCGGCAAGCGCCCGGTGCGAAGTCGCGGGTAGTGGGTGGTGCGGGAACGGCGGACGAGCGGAAGTTGGCATGGGTGTACCTTTCGCGGGTCGTCGAAGGGCCCTGTGCGGCGTTGTCCGCGTTGATCGAATCGGTCGGGGTGGTGGAGGCCGCACGGGCGGTGCGCGAGTGCGAGTTGCCGGAGTCGCTGCGCGGACCGACCAGGCGGCGGCGCGAGATCGACTCGGCGGCGGACGATCTGGAGCTCATCGAGCGGATCGGTGGCCGGGTGGTGACGCCCGACGACCCGGAATGGCCCGCGTGGCGGTTGCTGGGGCTGAGCCAACTCGAGGTGGGGCGGGATCCGGACGGCGCGGTCCCGCTGGTGCTCTGGGTGCGCGGACCGCGGTCCCTGCTGGAGTCGAGCGAACGCGCGTTGGCGGTGGTCGGATCGCGGTGCAGCACGGGATACGGCAATCAGGTCACCGCCGAGATCGCCGGGGATCTGGCCGCCCAGGGCTGGACCATCGTGTCCGGCGCGGCGTTCGGCGTCGACGCCATGGCGCACCGCGCGGCGCTGGCGGTCGACGGGCCGACCATCGCGGTGCTCGCGTGCGGCGTGGACCGTCCGTATCCCGCACAGCACGAGCGGCTGCTCGCCGAGATCGCGGACGTCGGCCTGGTGGTCAGCGAGTATCCGCCCGGCACGGTCGCCAGGAAGCACCACTTCTTGGCGCGCAACCGCCTGATCGCGGCGTTTGCCGATGGTGTGCTGGTCACCGAGGCGGGACTGCGCAGCGGCGCGCGAAACACCGTGAAATGGGCGCGTCGACTGGGCCGCCCGGCGCTGGCGATCCCCGGGCCGGTCACCTCGGCGGCCTCGACGGGCTGCCATCGGATGATCCGCGACGGCGAGGCGCTGCTCGTCACCCGCACGGAGGAAGTGATCGATGAGGCCGGACCGCTGCGTTTGTCGCTGCCCGGCAGCGCGGGCGCCGTGCCGGACACCCCCGAGCACCTCACCGGCGACGAGGCCACCGTCTTCGCCGCCCTCCCCGCCATCGGCTCCCGCCTACCCCACGAACTGACCGGCCATTGCCCACTCTCCCTGCCCGCGATCCGCGCCGCCCTGGTCGCACTCGAGATCGCGGGGTTGGTCGGCCTCGACGAAACCGGTTGGCACCGAAAGGCGTTCAGGAAGTCGGGAGGACGCTCGTGATGATCAGGCCACAGTCCGTCCGTACACGGCGCGTGATCGCGGGAGCCCGGCGATGGTTGCGATCACGCCGACTCTTCGCGGGCTTCGCGAAAATGGTTCGCGACTTACGAAACCACGGGTTGCGACGTAGGACACCCCGAGACTCACGGCCCGGCGCGGGTTCTTGCCAACCGCCGCGCCGACCGCGACGGTGGTGGGGTGGACGAGTTGCCGGAGGATCTGGACGCGCTGTTGACGGAGTACGGGCGACACCTGCGGCTCGGTCGCAACCGCTCGGCGCACACCGTGCGGGCTTACCTCGGCGACGCGCGGTCGCTGCTGGCCCACCTGTACGCCCGGTCCCCGGATTCGGCGGTCCGAGAGCTGGACCTGACGCTGTTGCGGTCGTGGCTCGCCGCGCAGTCGGCGAACGGCGCGGCCCGCACCACGATGGCGCGGCGCGCGTCCTCGGCGCGCACGTTCACCGGCTGGCTGACGAAGACCGGCAGGCTGGAAGTGGATCCCGGCCTACGGCTCGGCTCGCCCAAGGCGCACCGGACGCTGCCAGCGGTGCTCGGCAGGCAGCAGGCGGTGGAGGCCATGGACGCCGCGGAATCCGGTGCGGCGCAGCACGATCCGATGGCATTGCGGGACCGGCTGATCGTCGAGCTGCTGTATTCGACCGGGATCCGGGTGAGCGAACTCTGCGGCTTGGACGTCGACGACGTGGACCGGGAGCGGCACTTGGTCCGGGTGCTCGGCAAGGGGAACAGGGAGCGCTCCGTGCCGTTCGGCGCACCGGCCGACCGCGCCGTCGCGGAGTGGCTGCGCTACGGCCGCCCCGCGTTCGCGACCGCCGAATCGGGGCGCGCGCTCCTGCTCGGCAGGCGCGGCAGGCGGCTCGACCAGCGGCAGGCAAGGACCGTGGTGCACGAGGTCGTTTCGGCGATCCCCGGCGCGCCCGACATCGCGCCGCACGGCCTCCGCCACAGCGCGGCGACCCACCTGCTGGAGGGCGGCGCGGATCTGCGTGTGGTGCAGGAGGTGCTCGGCCACGCCAGCATGGCCACCACCCAGCTGTACACGCACGTCTCCATCGAACGGCTGAAGAAGGTGCACGACCAGGCCCACCCTCGCGCGTGAGCCACCGGTCGGCGTCGCGCCCGCAATGGGGGCGCCGGTGTCGCCCACCAATGCACCGCTGACCTCGACCGTGACCGGCTCGCGACGACCTTCCACGACGCCGCCCCGATGTGCTTCCAGCTCGACGCGCGGCATGGGGTGCGCTGCCCGCGAGGCTCGTGGACGACCGCCCGGTCTACCACTACGCTGACGTTGCGGAACGTTTGCTTGCGGCACGAAACTGACCAGAGACGGAGTGGTGCCCGTGCACCCTGGCGGCGGAAGCGTGACCTCGGACGTCCCTGAGCGCCCGGCCGATTCGATCGTTGTCGTGCCCTTTGCCTGCCCGGCCCGCGAGGGGGCGGTGTGACACTCCCGGAAGTCGGTTCGGAATCGGAGGACGGCGAGGAAGGCGTCGACTACCGCTTCACGCTCGCCAACGAACGAACCTTCCTGGCCTGGATGCGCACCTCCCTCGGCCTGCTCGCCGGCGGTGTCGCGGTGCACACCCTGGTCCAGCCGTTCCACATGGCAGGCCTGCGCCGGACGCTCGCGGTCAGCTGCATCGTGCTCGCGGTCGTCGTCGCGATCGGCGGCTACCTGCACTGGCGTCGGGTCGGACACGCGATGCGCCGCGCCGAACCGCTGCCGGAGACGATATTGGTGCCGATCCTGTCGGCGGGCATCGGAGCCGTGTCGATCATGGCCTGTATCGCGGTGCTGCTGCGATGACGGCAAGGGACGTGGGACTGGCGGCCGAGCGCACCGCGCTCGCCTGGCGGCGCACGGCCATCAGCGCGATGGTCGTTGCCG
Source organism: Nocardia amikacinitolerans NBRC 108937 (assembly GCF_001612615.1). Classification (GTDB taxonomy): domain Bacteria; phylum Actinomycetota; class Actinomycetes; order Mycobacteriales; family Mycobacteriaceae; genus Nocardia; species Nocardia amikacinitolerans. The sequence goes on from NZ_BDAU01000009.1 coordinate 173,719, forward strand.
CGCTGTGCGTCGACCACGCGCTGAGTTCCGGCTGGCGCGACGCCGCGATCGCCCCCGCCGCCGCGGCGCTGACGATGGTCGCGGTGGCGGTCACGGGCTACCTGCGCAGCCGGTGGTTACGTCACGGCCGCCGCGGCAGGGCCGACGGGGTCATCGCCGCGACGGCGCTGGCGATCTTGTTCGCCGGTGGTGTCGGGGTCGCGTTGGGTTTCACGGACCCACCGAGGTGATCCATTCCAGGACAGACGAATTCGGCAGAGTAGAAGGAGGAGGACGATGCCCGACGTGACCGAGCCGACCGAGGTGATCGTCGCCGCGCGGCAGCGCGCCGAGACGATGCTGCCGTTCGCCGACGATGCCGACCTGGCCGACGCCCGCCGCGGTTTCCTCGCCGCGCTCGAGCCCGGCGTGGTCACCCAGGACGACGGATCCGTGGTGTGGGACAACGATTCCTACGGCTTCCTGCGTGAGCCGTGCCCCGCTTCCGTCCACCCCAGTCTGTGGCGGCAGTCCGGACTGGTCGCCGAGCAAGGCCTGTTCGAGGTGACCGACGGCATCTATCAGATCCGGGGCTTGGACCTGTCGAACATGACGCTGGTCGAGGGCGGCCAGGGCGTCATCGTGATCGATCCGCTGATCTCCGCCGAGACCGCGGCCGCCGGTCTGCGGCTGTATCGCGAGCATCGCGGCGATCGTCCGGTCACCGGTCTCGTCTACACCCATTCGCACGTCGACCATTTCGGCGGCGCCTGTGGTGTCGCCACTCCGGAAGACGCCGCGGCGGGCCGGATTCCGGTGATCGCGCCCGCCGGATTCCTGGAGCACGCCGTGTCGGAGAACATCTACGCGGGCACCGCGATGGCGCGCCGCGCGGCCTACATGTACGGCGCCGTGCTGCCGAGGGGCCCGCTCGGCCAAGTAGGCGCGGGTCTCGGCCAGACCACTTCGATCGGCACAGTCACCCTGATCGCGCCGACCGTCGACATCACCGAGACCGGCCAGGAACTGACCGTCGACGGCGTGCGGATCGTCTTCCAGGTCACGCCGGGCACCGAGGCGCCCGCCGAGATGAACTTCTATTTCCCCGAGCGCCGGGCCCTGTGCATGGCGGAGAACGCCACCCACACCCTGCACAACCTCGTGACGCTGCGCGGCGCGCTGGTGCGCGATCCGCACGTGTGGGCCAAGTACCTCACCGAGGCGATCAATCTGTTCGCGCGCGAGTCCGACGTCGTGTTCGCCTCGCACCACTGGCCGACCTGGGGCACCGAACGCCTGGTGGAATACCTTGGCCTGCAACGTGATCTGTACGGCTACCTGCACGACCAGACGCTGCGCATGCTGAACCAGGGCTATGTCGGCGCCGAGATCGCCGAGCAGCTGACGCTGCCGCCCGCCATCGAGAACGCCTGGCACGCGCGGGGGTACTACGGCTCGGTCAGCCACAACGTCAAGGCGATCTACCAGCGCTACCTCGGTTGGTTCGACGGCAATCCGGCCCACCTGTGGCAGCACCCGCCGTTGGAATCCGCCCGTCGCCACGTGGAATTCATGGGCGGTGCCGAGGAGGTGCTGCGCAAGGCGCGCGAGTCCTACGCCGCGGGCGACTACCGCTGGGTCGCGCAGGTTGTCGATTACGTGGTCTTCGCCGAACCCGGCAACGAGGCGGCGAAAGACCTGCTCGCCGCGGCCTACGAGCAGCTCGGCTACGGCGCCGAGAACGCGACGTGGCGCAACTTCTACCTCAGCGGCGCGTACGAATTGCGCTACGGCTCGTTCGGCACGCCGACCAAGACGAATTCGCAGTCCATGCTCGCCGCGCTCACCATCGAGCAGATCTTCGACGCCATGGCGCTGCGCGTGGACGGTCCGAAGGCATGGGACATGCACGTGATCACCGACTGGAACCTCACCGACGAGGGCCGCGTGCACCGGCTGGAACTGCGCAACGGCAGGCTGACCCACTACGACCGGCCGGAGGGCGTCGCGCTGCCGGACGCCGACGCCGAGTTCACCCTCACCAGGGCGACCATGATCCGAGTCCTGTTGCAAGGCGAGGACTTCGGTGTCGCCGCCGCCGCGGGTGACATCGGCATCGAGGGAGATCCGACCAAGCTCGCCGCCCTGGTCGGTGTGTTCGACGAACCGGACCCGGACTTCGCCATCGTGACACCATGAGCCGCCGTGGGCCGGAAATCCCCTCGACCTGCGCGGACCGGCCCGCGTACGGTCGGTGCCCATGTCCACCGACACTGTCGACAGGTCCCTGCCGCTACGCGAGCGACTGCGTGCAGCGCTGCCCGCCGCCATGAAGGCGCGCGACCGCCACGCGTCCGCGGCCCTGCGCTCGGCCCTCGCCGCCATCGATAATGCCGAGGCAGTCGAGATCGGTGACGCGCGAGCGGGTGCGATCGAGGCAAGCGTGGTCGGGCTCGGCGGCGCGGAGGTCGAACGTCGGCAGTTGAGCGAGGCCGACATCGAGGGGATCGTCCGCGCCGAGATCGCCGAGCGGCTGACCTCCGCCGCGTCCTACGCCGACTTCGGGCGCGCCGACCGTGGTGCGGTGCTTCAGGCGGAGGCCGAGGCGTTGACCGCCCTGCTGTAGCCGCCACGCCGCAAGGGAGTTCGCTATTCTGGCTGCTGCCGGTCGATTCCAGGCGGTTCATAGGATGGGCGTGGCGGAGTTCGAGTTACTCACCGAGAGATTCCTCTCGGCGCTGCGCCGAGGCGGGGGCGACGTCTCGGCCGCGTGCCACGCCGCCGTGCAGGTACTTCCCGTGCAGCGGGCCGCCATCACGATCGATGAACGCGATGTGGGCGTGCAACCCTGGTGCAGCAGCGACGAGGTCGCGGCTCGGGTCGAGACGGTGCAGGCGACGGTCGGCGAGGGGCCCGCGGTCGACGCGGTGGCCACCGGCGTACCGGTCTCGGTCGTCGATCTGACCGCGAACTGCGGGCACTGGCCGGACTTCGCCGCCGCGCTGGCCCGCGAACCGGTTTCCGGCGCGATGACCGCCATGCCTCTGCGCTTGGGCGCGGTGCGATTCGGCGCGCTCGACCTGTATCGGACCAGCCCGGGTCACCCGAACGGGTCGATGATGGCGGCCGGACTGCACGTCGCCGACATCATCACCGCCCACCTTGTCTCGGCCGAGCCCGGCTCCGCCGAGCAAGCGGGGGAGTGGCTGCGCGGGCCGCTGGCGAGCGCGTCGATCCACCAGGCAGCGGGCATGGTGATCGCCCAGCGCGGCGTCGGCCCAGCGGACGCTTACGCCACGATGCGGAGTTATGCGGTGCGCCAAGGCATTTCGCTGGCGGAGGCGGCCGAGCGAGTGCTGCGGCGGCGCATCCGTTTCGACAGGGAAGCGCGTTGAACCGCTACCGCTCGGCCGGTGTGGCAAGCACGACCGCCGCATCGACGCGGCCCACCACGATGGCGCCCGCCAGTTCGGCCAGCCGCAGTCCGCACCGTCGCGCGTGCGCGCGCAGGCGGGCGAACGCCTCGGTCATATCGAGGTCGCCGCGCTCGGCGAGCACCCCCTTGGCCTGCTCGATGACCACCCGATCTTGCAACGCCACCGGCAGTCTGGCCTGCATCGGCTCGACCCTCGGTCGCAGCACGTGCTGCGCGATGCCGATGGCCGCGAGGTCGGCGAGGATCTGTCCCGACCGCACGGCGGCCCGGTCCAGCGCTCCGGGGGCCGCGCCGAAGATGGTCAGGGCGCCGATGTTGTCGGTGCGCAGCCGCAGCGGCAGGGCGTAGGTCGAACGGTAGCCGTGTTCCAATGCGTGCCTGGCGAATTCGGGCCAGACCAGGGTCGCGGCGGCGAGGTCGTCCACGATGGCCGGGCTGCTGGTGCGGTAGGCCTGCCCGGTCGGTCCGTCGACCGTTTCGACGAGCCACCGCGCTCGCTCGTCGGTGGCTGCGAGCACCCGCAGCTCGCCCCGATGGTCGCCGAGGAACAAACCGGCCTCGGCGCCGCCCGTCAGTTCGGTACACGCGTCGACAAGTTGCTGCGATAGCTCCACGACATCGAAATCGCTCGTCAGTGTGCCGACCGACCGCACAAGCACGTCCAGCAGCGGCGCGTGCGCTCCCATGGGGATCTCCCTGAGTGATCGCAATGAGTCGAGCGGAAGTGGAGCCTCATCTTTCATGTTTGCACCCGAATAGCGTTCGTGTCGACCGCGCTTCGGCATCACGCGTCGAATCGCCATGGCGGCCGACTGTTTCGGCGTGTCGCCGAAGGTCCATACCATGGAGAGTTGGCAGATGCGGTGCGGTATCTCCGAGGCGGACGCGCGGGGTTCGCCGGTACAGGGGTGGTTCGGTATGTCTGACAGCGAGCTGCTGGTCACGGCCTTGTCCGGCCTCGTCGGGCTGCTGCCCGAACCGGGCGATCTCACCGAACCGCTGCACCGTCTGATCGACAGCGCCACCGACGCGCTCGATCTGGCGGGCTGCGCGGTGTTGCTCGTCGCCGACGGGTCCTCCGGCGTCGTCACCGCGACGCCCGCCGCACTGGCGGACGTCGCGCTCAGCCAGCGCAGCAGCGCACGCGGGCCCGCGCTGGACGCGCTGCGGCACGGCGAACCGGTCGCCGTCGCCGACGTCCGCGAACGCCATTCCTCGTGGCCCGAGTACACGAGCGTCGCCGCCCGCCACGGTGTCCGGGCCGTCGCCGAGATCCCGATGCGATCCGGCACGACGACGGTGGGCGCGCTGGGCATGTACGCCTACGACCCGCGCGAGTGGACCGAACCCGAACTGTCGGTGGGGGCGCTGCTCGCGGGCATCGCCGCCGGGCACATCCTCACCGCCGAGCGGTTGCGCGCCCAGCAGCGGCTCACCGAGCAACTCCAGCACGCGCTGGACTCACGGGTGCTGGTGGAGCAGGCGAAAGGCGTGATCGCCAACGCGCGCAGCACGACACCGCAGGCGGCCTACGAGCTGATTCGGGCGCACGCCCGGCGGCATCGGGTGAGCGTGCACGCCGTGGCGGGTGGAATCGTCGAGCTGGGACTTCGGATCTGAGTGGGCTTTTCGCCCGCGTCGAGCTGTCGAACCGAGGCCGAAGCGGCGGCGGGGATTCGACCCGGCCGGTAGTCTGTCCGTTGGCGGTTCTTCCGAAACCCATGCCCCCGGATCGGAATCCGCGGTCGACACCACCGTCCCTGTCTTCGACGGGTGGTCCATTCGTCAGCGTCCGCTGCCATCGGGGGCATCATGGTTTCGCCAGCTCTGTCTTCTCGCACGTCCACCCACCACCGGATTCCGGAATCCAGCACCGACGCCGAACTGGTGCGCCGGATCGGCGTCGGCGATCGCGACGCCTACGCACTGCTCTATCGCCGCACCCATCCGCTCGTCTTCCGCCGGGTGCTCGCGATCGTGCGCGACCACGACTACGCCGAGGAGACCTGTCACGACGTCTACCTTCAAGTGTGGTGCAGCGCAGCGGGTTTCGACGAGCATCGCGGCTCGGTGGGCACCTGGCTGCGGACGCTCGCGCACCGGAAGGCGGTGGACCGTGTCCGCCGCGAACGCGCCGCGTCCGACCGCGACCAAGCCTGGGCCGCAGGCGATTACGGACCACCGGCCGACCACGTCGCCGAAGAGGTGTTGCGCCGCCACGAATACCGCTGTGTCCGAACAGGACTGGCCGCCCTGACACCCCTGCAACGCGAATCGGTCCTCCTCGCCTACTACCACGACCTCACCTACCCCCAGGTCGCCGAGCACTTGGGCGTCGGCCTGCCCGCCGTCAAATCCCGCATCCGCGCAGGACTCGCCCAACTGGCCCTCGCCCTCTCGGCCGCGGTGTGAAAGCGCCTCGGCGGTGGGAGCGTCGCGCGATCCCGCCGTCGCGGTCGACCTGATCGCCGCGACGATCGCGGTCGTTTCCGCCCGCCGCGTGCGGTATTCACCCGCGCCTGGGCAGGCGGGAGTCCGCGGCGACCTAGGGCCTCCTCGGGAGGGTGGCGAGGTAGCGGCCCGCCATGACGCGCTGCATGAGGCGGGCGGCTGGGCCGCCGAGTTTCGTGTACCAGGAAGCTGGGCGGGAGAAGGCCGTGATCAGGCCGTGGACCGAGTCGTCGGTGGGGTCGTACTCCACCGCGAACAGCTCCTCGCCGATCTCGGGGTGGCCGGGGAGCGTGCCGTAGGCGAAACCGCGCCGGTTCTCGTCGTCGAGCACGTACACCACGCGGCAGGGCGCCACGAGGGCGATCGGACCGATTCCGAGTCGCACGGTGAGCGCCGTGCCGGGTTCGGCCGTCGGTGTGCTCGCGTGCCCGAAGATGCCGACGCCCTTCTGCATCCGATAGGCGAGGATCTCCGCCCCCGCCCGCTCGAACAGCTCCCGGCCGGTGCCGAGACGCCGCCGCAACCGGAAGCGGTGGTAGCCCTCGGGAAGGTCGCCTCGGGTGGCGCCGATCTCCCGATAGGTGAACCAGGGACCGCCGAGCTCGTTCTCCATCCCTCGATCATGGTCCGCATCCCGACGCTAAGGGAAGCGACGCGCGCGGTGCGCTCCCTCACCGCCGCTCGATGCCCTGGCCAGCACCATGCTCGCGCTGTGGCTTGGTGCCCCTTGCCAGTGCTATCGCTCCGAGACTCCGTACTGCGCGTGCACCGCCGCCTCTTAGCCCCACGACGGGCTGGAAGCCAGAGGCGGTACGCGCGGGGTCGCCGACGGCATCAACGCGGCGCGCTTCCGGCCGGCCGAATCCCACCCCGGTTCGACCGGGCATCAACGCGGCGCACTACCGGCCGGCCGTATCCCACCCCGGTTCGACCGGCTCGAGGCGCAGCGGTGCGAAGTGCAGTAATCCGAGCGGGTCGAGGTATTCCGGGCGGCCGCGTCGTCCCGCTTCGCGGCGCAGACCCCAGTGCAGGCAGGCGGGGGCCGCGCAGTCCGCGTGGCCTTCCTCGAGGGTGCCGATCGGCGTGCCACGTGACACCCGCGCTCCGACCGAGACCCGTGCTCGAACGGGCTCGTAGGTCGTGCGCAGCCCGCCGGGGTGGTCGAGCGACACGACCGGTTTGCCCGCTACTTCCCCGGCGAAGACGACGATGCCCGCTCCCGCTGCGACCACTGTCTGGCCGGGCGTCCCTGCCAGATCGACACCCCGATGGCCGGGCAGCCAGTCCTGAGCGGGTCGGTCGAACCGCCGCTCCACGGTGGGTCGCGGCCGCAGCGGCCAGCCGAACTCCCCGCCGGGTGCGGCCGTAGCCGTCGCCCCTTCGCAGGCCGCGAGGAGAACGGCTAGTGCCACGAGAGCCGACCACCGTGGGGCAGGGCGCGGCCGGGCATATCCATGCCCGGTGCGGTATCGGGGCATCGGTCGCCGAACACGCCACACCAGAAGGCCGCCGCCGTGCCGACGTGTCGGCGGCGCCGCGCAGCGCACGGTGCTCGGTTCGCCTGCAGTCGTTCGGGAGCAGTGCCGCTCGCGGCCATCCGAAATGCCCGCCGAGCTCTGCGGGGCGCCCGGGAGCGAGACCAGCGGTGACCATCGCGCCTCGACCGTGTAGGCCGTCGGTATCTCCAAATCGGTTCCAGCGGCTCGGCGCCGCAGGGGCGACCCGCAAAACGTCACCTTCACCGCCACGGCGCCGAGGGGCCCGAATCGCTTCGGTTCTCAGCCGAGCCCGTCGCCGTGCGAGATGAGGCCGAGCCTGTCGTCGTGCGAGATGAGGACGAGCCCGTCGCCGTGCGAGATGAGTACGGCGCGGGCGGCAGCGGCAACCCCTGCACTCGGATCGAAACGCAGACCGACCCGACACACGCCCCGTCGGTAGCGGACGGTCGCACACCCGGCATGCGCAGCGGAAGCGGTGCGAGGCGGAGAAACGGCAGATTCCGTGCCCGCGGCGGCAGGCAAACCGAACTCGAGCAGGCCGAATCGGGCGTCGCGTTCGGCACGCGCGGCGGCGCTGTTCGCGCCGGGTTCAGCGCGCACACCAACACCGCGCAAACCAGCGCGGAGCCGTCGGGCGGCCCCGAATTCAGCGCATGCCCCGGCAGGGCATCCGTCGCGTTCGCCGAGCACGCCGGTACCGAGCACGTTCCGGAGGCCATCTCCGCGTTCCGCAGCGGATTCGCCAGGCACCCGGCACTTCGGCACCCGCCCTCGGCGCTCGACGGCGGTCGAGCATTCGCGGCAGCGGGCTGTCCAACGGCCAGCGCGAGCACGAACATCAACGGCAGGATCACGGTGATCGAGAGGGAAAGTCGGTGCATGCGTTCGACCCTCGCCCGGCCGGAGCCCGCGCGACATCCCCGATTCGGCGAGTGTGGACAACTTCCCTACCTGTGGAAACCGCCCGTTTCTCCTGGTAACAGCCTCGCGACCAGGCGATTTAGGTCAGGGACGAACCTGGTCGTAGACTGATCGAGCGGTCTGTGCCCGGCACGGACCGACTTCGCGCGCCACCCGTGCTTGTTCGTAACGGCGCCGTTCGAACCTCAGCTCCCGAATTCCGAGAGTGCTCGTTCGCGGCAGTGCCAGTTGGGAACAGGGAATCGCCGGCTGGTCCCGATCGGTGAACCGACCGGGTCCGACGATTCGGAGGCGCCAGGGCAGCGGGTCGCCGACCCACTGCGTCAACCGGCAACGAAAGAGAGATACGGGAGCTATGGCTGTCGTAACCATGAAGCAGCTGCTCGACAGCGGCGCGCACTTCGGACACCAGACCCGGCGCTGGAACCCGAAGATGAAGCGGTTCATCTTCACCGACCGCAACGGCATCTACATCATCGACCTGCAGCAGACGCTGACCTACATCGACAAGGCCTACGAGTTCGTCAAGGAGACCGTCGCCCACGGTGGCACCGTTCTCTTCGTCGGCACCAAGAAGCAGGCCCAGGAGTCGATCGCGGCCGAGGCGACTCGCGTCGGGATGCCCTACGTGAACCAGCGTTGGCTGGGCGGCATGCTCACCAACTTCTCCACCGTGCACAAGCGCCTGCAGCGCCTCAAGGAGCTCGAGGCCATGGAGCAGACCGGTGGCTTCGAGGGTCGCACCAAGAAGGAAATCCTCATGCTCACGCGTGAGATGAACAAGCTGGAGCGGACCCTCGGCGGTATCCGCGACATGCAGAAGGTGCCCTCGGCCATCTGGGTCGTCGACACCAACAAGGAGCACATCGCCGTCGGCGAGGCGCGCAAGCTGAACATCCCGGTCATCGCGATCCTGGACACCAACTGCGACCCCGACCTGGTCGATTACCCGATCCCGGGCAACGACGACGCGATCCGTTCCGCCGCGCTGCTGACCAAGGTCGTCGCCTCCGCGGTGGCCGAGGGCGTGCAGGCGCGGGCCGGTCTGGCCTCCGGCGACGACAAGCCGGAAGCGGGCGCGGGCGAGCCGCTCGCCGAGTGGGAGCAGGAACTGCTCGCGCAGGCCGCGCCGGGCGCCGACGCGTCCGCCGAGACCCCGGCCGAGGCCTGAGGCTCGTAACCCGCTGTTCCAGCGGTGATCACCGAGGAATGCCATGGTGATCACCGCTGCCCAGTAACTGAACTTCTCCAAAGGAGGCTCGCCACCGATGGCGAACTACACCGCTGCCGATGTGAAGCGGCTCCGGGAGCTGACCGGCTCCGGGATGATGGACTGCAAGAAGGCCCTCGAAGAGACCGACGGTGACTTCGAGAAGGCCGTCGAGGTCCTGCGCATCAAGGGTGCCAAGGACGTCGGCAAGCGCGCTGAGCGCGCCACCGCCGAGGGCCTGGTCGCCGCGCAGGACGGCGTGCTGATCGAGATCAACTCCGAGACCGACTTCGTCGCCAAGAACGACGAGTTCCAGGGTCTGGCCAACCAGATCGTCGCGGCGGCCGCCAAGGCTCGCCCCGCCGACCTGGACGCGCTCAAGGCCGTCGACCTGGGCGGCAAGACCGCCGACCAGGCCGTGCAGGAACTCGCCGCGAAGATCGGCGAGAAGCTGGAGCTGCGCCGCGCCGTGTCCTTCGAGGGCCCGGTCGCGACCTACCTGCACAAGCGCTCCTCGGACCTGCCGCCCGCCGTCGGCGTGCTGGTCGAGTACCAGGGTGAGGGCGAGGCCGCGGCCGAGGCCGCTCGCGCCGCCGCCATGCAGATCGCCGCGCTGAAGGCCAAGTACGTGACCCGCGACGAGGTTCCGGCCGAGGTCGTGGAGAACGAGCGCCGCATCGCCGAGCAGACCGCTCGCGAGGAGGGCAAGCCCGAGGCCGCGCTGCCGAAGATCACCGAGGGCCGCGTCAACGGCTTCTTCAAGGACGTCGTCCTGCTCGAGCAGGCGTCGGTCACCGACTCGAAGAAGACCGTCAAGGCCCTGCTGGACGAGGCCGGTGTCACCGTGAGCCGCTTCGCGCGGTTCGAGGTCGGCCAGGCCTGACAGCCTGCGAAGGCCCCTCCTCCGTCACAGCGACAGGGGAGGGGCCTTCTGCTGTCCGCGTCCGGCCGCGACGCGGCGGCAGCGACCGGCCCGATTCCCGCCGCCCGCGCGGTGTCGGAGGGGGTCTTCTGCGGTCGCCGAAACCGAGTAGGGCAGGATAGTGACCGCCTTGTGTTGCGGGATCGCAAACCTATCCGCTTTACCCCTGATGTCTCAGCATGCTGAGAACACCACCATCGCCGAAGGAGAAGAGCACCGATGACGGACCCGGGGAACGAACGCCCAGGATATCGCCGGGTGCTTCTCAAACTGGGCGGCGAGATGTTCGGCGGCGGCAAGGTCGGCCTCGACCCGGACGTCGTACAGACCGTCGCCGAGCAGATCGCCGAGGTCGTCGCGACCGGCGTGCAGGTGGCCGTTGTCATCGGCGGCGGCAACTTCTTCCGCGGCGCCGAGCTGGAAGAGCGTGGCATGGAGCGGGCCCGCTCGGACTACATGGGCATGCTCGGCACCGTGATGAACAGCCTTGCGCTGCAAGACTTTCTGCAGAAGCAGGGCATCGACACCCGGGTGCAGACCGCGATCACGATGGGCCAGGTCGCGGAGCCGTACTTGCCGCTGCGCGCCAAGCGCCACCTGGAGAAGGGCCGAGTCGTCATCTTCGGCGCGGGCATGGGCATGCCGTACTTCTCCACCGACACCACCGCAGCCCAGCGGGCCCTGGAGATCGGCGCCGACGTGGTGCTGATGGCCAAGGCGGTCGACGGCGTCTTCACCGCGGATCCGCGGGTCGACGAGACCGCGACGATGTACACCGAAATCACGCACAAAGAGGTCATCGAGCGCGACCTGAAGGTCGCGGACGCCACGGCCTTCAGCCTGTGTATGGACAACCAGATGCCCATCCTGGTGTTCAATCTGTTGACGAAGGGCAATATCGCCCGAGCGGTCGCCGGTGAGAAGATCGGCACATTGGTTCGGTCCTGACACCCGCGAACCGCGGATCATGACGATGACGACGCTGTGGAGGAAACGGTCGTGATTGAAGAAGCGCTCTTCGACGCCGAGGAGAAGATGGAGAAGGCCGTCTCGGTGGCGAAGGACGATCTCGGGACCATCCGGACGGGACGCGCGAATCCGGGCATGTTCTCCCGAGTCGTCGTGGACTACTACGGATCGCCCACCCCGGTCACCCAGATGTCCAGCATCACGGTGCCCGAGCCGCGGATGGTGGTGATCAAGCCCTACGAGGCCGGGCAGCTAGGTGCGATCGAGACCGCGATCCGCAACTCGGATCTCGGTGTCAACCCCACCAACAACGGTGACATCCTGCGTATCTCCATCCCGCAGCTCACCGAGGAACGCCGCCGCGAGCTGGTCAAGCAGGCCAAGAGCAAGGGCGAGGACGCCAAGGTCGCAATTCGCAACGTGCGCCGCAAGGCCATGGACGAACTCTCGCGCATCCAGAAGGATGGCGAGGCGGGTGAGGACGAGGTCGGGCGCGCCGAGAAGGAGCTCGACAAGACCACCGCCAAATATGTGCACAGCATCGACGAGCTGGTCAAGCACAAGGAAGCCGAACTTCTCGAGGTCTGACGGCAGATCCGAGGGCCCGCACGGGCGGGGGACGAGGAACAACGAGTGAGCGACGGGACAATCGTGGCCGACAATGCCGCCGCAACGGGTGCGGCCGAGGAGCCGACGCCGGGGAGCGGCACCTCCGCAGAGACCCCGGGCCATGCGGGTGACTTCACGGCCGGACCGTTCCACGAGCATTCCGTTCCCCCCGAGCCGGTCGTCCCGGCGCCCGCTGCCACGACGTCGCGAGCGGGCCGCAACCTGCCCGCCGCGCTCGCGGTCGGCTTCGGGCTCGGCCTCTCGCTCATCGCGATCCTGCTGTTCGCGCCGCTGGTGTTCATCCCGGTCGCGGCGGCCGGTGTCGGCGTGGCCACCTGGGAGGTGGCCAAGCGACTGCGCGAGGCCGACGTGCTCGTCCCGCGGATTCCGCTGATCGTCGGCGGGCAGGCGGTGTTCTGGCTCGGCTGGCCGTGGGGCGCGAGCGGTGTCGCGGGCGCGTTCGCGGCCACCGCGCTGACCTGCATGGTGTGGCGACTGTTCGACCACGGTCTGCGGACCGCGCCGCGGAACTTCCTGCGCGACACGGCGATCGCGGTCTTCACCCTCGCCTGGGTCCCGCTGCTCGCGTCCTTCGCGACGCTGCTGCTGCTCGAGCCCGACGGCAACCTGCGGGTGCTCACCTTCATGATCCTGGTGGTCTGCTCCGACGTGGGCGGCTATGTGGCGGGCGTGCTGTTCGGCAAGCATCCGATGGTGCCGTCGATAAGCCCGAAGAAATCCTGGGAGGGTTTCGGCGGCTCGCTGGTGTTCAGTGTGATCGGCGGTCTGCTGACGGTCACCCTGCTGCTGGACGCCAATTCGATGATCGGCGTGGTGCTCGGTGTCGGGCTGGTGCTGGTCGCGACCGTCGGTGATCTGATCGAGTCGCAGATCAAGCGGGAACTCGGCATCAAGGACATGGGCACTCTGCTGCCCGGGCACGGCGGCATTATGGACCGGCTTGACTCGATGCTGCCGTCCGCGTTCGTCTCCTGGCTGGTGCTGAGCACGCTGCTCTGACCGGCCCCTTTGGCGACATGCCGCCAAATCCCGGCGACCGCGATGGCGATCGTCCATGATCGAGGCATGTCCACGAATGCCGAGCACGAGCCAGAGGCGAGCCGGCGCGACAAGCCGACCGTCCCACCGACCACGCCGCCGCCCGCGCCGCCCGCGACCAGGCCACCCATGACGGGCGCCAAACCCTCGATCTCCTCGCGGACCGGCTACGCCTGGGTGGGGCTGGTGGTGGGCACGCTGATCATGATCCTGCTGCTCATCTTCATCCTGCAGAATCTGCAGACCGTCGAAGTCAGCATGTTCTTCTGGAACTTCCACCTTCCCCTCGGTGTCGCCGTCCTGCTCTCGGTGATCAGCGGAGCGCTGGTGATGGCACTGGTCGGCGGCATGCGCATCTTGCAGTTGCGGCGGGCGGCCAAGCACTGAACCCTCGGAGTCGGGAAACTCCGGCTGCCGAGCGCGCCGTTCCGGTCCGAAGGTCCGAACAGCACCCAGGGATGCTCGACCGGCTGTGTCGTCGCGCACTGTTTCGGCCTGAGCATTCGAGCGCGTGGGGCGGATGAGAGACTGGAAGAACTATGACCGCCTCCCTGCCCTTGGTTTTCGACGCTCCGCGCCGCGGCATGCCGCCGCGCCATCTCGCCGATCTCGATGCCGAGGGGCGGCGCGCGGCGGTCGAGGAGCTGGGCTTGCCCAAGTTCCGCGCCGACCAGATCGCGCGGCAGTACTTCGGGCGGTTGCAGGCCGATCCCGAGCTGATGACCGATCTGCCCGCCGCGGTGCGGGAGAAGATCGGCTCGGCGCTGTTCCCGCCGCTGCTCACGGTGGTCAAGCACGTCGCCTGTGACGACGGCCAGACCCGCAAGACGCTGTGGCGGGCCGGTGATGGCACCCTGCTGGAGAGCGTGCTCATGCGCTACGCCGACCGCAACACCCTGTGCATCTCCAGCCAGGCGGGTTGCGGCATGGCCTGCCCGTTCTGCGCGACCGGGCAGGGCGGGCTGAACCGCAACCTGTCCACCGCCGAGATCGTCGACCAGGTGCGCGCCGCCGCGGCCGCGCTGCGCGACGGCGAGGTGGCGGGCGGCGAGGGCAGGCTGTCGAACATCGTCTTCATGGGCATGGGCGAGCCGCTTGCCAACTACAAGCGGGTGGTCGCCGCGGTGCGCCGCATCACCTCGCCCGCGCCGGACGGCCTCGGCATCTCGCAGCGCAACGTCGTGGTCTCGACCGTCGGCCTGGCGCCCGCCATCCGCAAGCTGGCCGACGAAGGCCTCTCGGTGACGCTGGCCGTCTCGCTGCACACGCCCGACGACGAACTGCGCGACACCCTGGTGCCGGTGAACAACCGCTGGCCGGTGGCCGAGGTGCTGGACGCGGCGCGCTACTACGCCGACACGACCGGCCGTCGCGTCTCGGTCGAGTACGCGCTCATCCGCGACATCAACGATCAGCCGTGGCGCGCCGACATGCTCGGCGCCAAACTGCACAAGGCGCTCGGCTCGCGCGTGCACGTCAACGTCATCCCGCTCAACCCGACCCCGGGCAGCAAGTGGGACGCCAGCCCGAAACCGGTCGAGCAGGAATTCGTCCGAAGGGTCAATGCCCAGGGCGTGCCATGCACCGTCCGTGACACCCGCGGCCAGGAGATCGCCGCCGCCTGCGGGCAGCTGGCCGCCGAGAACTGAATCCCGAGGGGGGCCGTTGCTGCAGCCAGGTGACGTATTCGCCGGATATGCCATCGAACGACTGCTTGGGCAGGGTGGCATGGGCGCGGTGTATCTTGCCGCGCACCCGCGGCTGCCCCGCCGTACCGCGCTCAAGCTGCTGAATCGGGAGTTGTTCTCCGACGCGGAGATTCGCGCGCGGTTCGAGCGCGAGGCCGATCTGGTCGCGCAGCTGGACCATCCCAACATCGTGACCGTCTACGACCGCGGCATCGAGAACGAGCAGCTGTGGATTTCCATGCAGTTCATCGACGGCGTCGACGCGTCCTCGGTGGAGCCGAGCACCCTGCCGCCGCAGCGCGCCGCCCAGATCGTCGGCGAGACCGCGCTGGCGCTGGACTACGCGCACCGCATGGGCGTGCTGCACCGCGACGTGAAGCCCGCGAACATCCTGCTCTCCCGTTCGGCCGGGCAGGAGCGGGTGCTGCTCACCGATTTCGGCATCGCCCGCCCGCGCGAGGACACCAGGCAGCTCACCCAGACCGGCACCTTCACCGCGACGCTCGCGTATGCCGCGCCGGAACAGCTGACGGGGGCGCCGCTCGATCACCGGACCGACCAGTACTCGCTGGCCTGCACGCTGTACTGGTTGCTGTCCGGCACCGTGCCGTTCGACTCGCCGCAGGCCGTCGCGGTGATCCAGGGACACCTGAAGCAGCCGCCTCCGCCGCTGAGTTCGGTGCGTCCCGGTCTGCCGCCCGCAGTGGACGCGGTGCTCGATCGCGCGCTCGCCAAACGGCCCGCGGATCGGTTCGACTCCTGCGCGGAGTTCGCCGCGGCCGTGCAGCAGGCGTTGCGGGGACCGGTCAGCGCGCCGCACGCCGTGGCGCAGCCGAGGCCGCACCCGGGTCCGCAGGGCTCGGCGCCGAACCCGATGCCGGTGGCGCATCCGCCGCGCTACGCCCAGCCCACGCCGCACTATGCGAACGCCGGTGTGCCGCAGGGCTATCCGCCCGGTTACGGCGCCGCACCATCGGGGTATCGTCCGCCCGTCGCGCCGAGGCGGGGCGGTTCCGGCGCGAAGGTGCTCGCGGTGATTCTCGGCCTCGTCTTCGTGCTGCTCGCCGGGTGCGGGACCTTCGTGTTCACCGACGATTCGACCTGGGTGTCGCAGCTGACCGGACGCTCCAAAGGACACAAGGATCTGTCGGCGATGTCGGCGGCGTTTCCCGGGATGCTGCCGAGCGGCAACCGCGACACCGGTAGGGGCTACCACGGCGCATCCTGCCGCCCGGCCTCCGAATGGAAGGACTGGCAGGCCGAAAGGGGCGATCAATCCGCCTTCGACCACTGGCAGGCCCGCTGGGAATGTCTGCTGGAGGGCGGCGCCAAGCTCGCGTATCGCTTCTACGCCTTCCCGAGCGCGGAGGCGGCGCGGCGGGCGGTCAGCACGTTCAAGTCGCGGGCGAGGTCCGAAGGTTCCAGCACGGAAGGCACAAGGACTGACGAACGCTTCCTCTACAACGACAACTACGGCGAGTCCGCGCTCATCCTGTCGACCTTCTCCGACCCGTCACGCGACCGCTGGGTACTGACCTTCCACGGCCCCACGCGCCGGGACGACGAACTCGCGACGAAGGTCCGCAACGCGCCGCTCTGAGGCAGCCTGCACCTTCCGCTCCGGCCCTTCGCGGCCGGGGACGGAACTCCGTCCGGCAGCACCCTTCCGGCGCATCTCCGCCTTCGCTCCGGCCACGCGCGGCCTGAGGACGGACTTCGTCCGGCAGCCTTACCTCCAGCCGCACCCTCGTACACGGAAGCTGTTCGGTGCGGCGGGGCCGACGGTTTCAGGATCCGGTGCCGAAGCGGTTCTTGGCCGGGCGGTTGGTGGTGGCGCGGCGTTCGGCTTCCTTCGCCTTGACGCGCTCGTTCTCGCGGAGGACGGCCTGGTAGTTCTCGCGTTCGCGGGTCAGCCATTCCGGGGGGTCGGCGAGGAGGGCGGTGATCTCGTCGGAGGTGAGGGCGTCGGAGACGCCGGAGCGGGCCAGGCCGCTGTTGGAGATGCCGAGTTTGCGGGCGGTGATGTCGCGGGGGAAGGGGCCGGTGCGGCGCAGTTCGGTGAGCCAGGCAGGGGGATCGGTGCGCAGCCGGTCGAGGTCGGCGCGGGAGATCGGCGAGTTCCGGAACTCCTCCGGCGCGGCGGGGAGGTAGATGCCGAGCTTGTCCGCCGCGGTCAGCGGCTTCATCATCTGCGGTTTCTTGTCCGGGCTCACCGGGACAGCCTAGTCGACGGCCGGAGTGCCCCTGTCGTCGCGGCGACCGTCCGAGGCCGCGCACGTCGTGCAATACCCTTTACCGAATGAGTCAGGTGGAGTCGATCGACGTCCAGCGGTTGCGCTGGTTCGTCGCGGTGGCCGAAGAGCTGCATTTCGCGCGGGCGGCGAAGAGTCTCGGTATCGCGCGTCAGCGGCTCAGCAGGACGGTCATCGACCTGGAGACCGAACTCGGCACGAAGCTGTTCGTCCCCGGCGCCCAGCCGACGCAGCTCACCGACGAGGGACGCGCGCTGCTCGCGGCCGCCCGCGCGGTCATCGCGCGCCGGGAAGTGGCCGAGCCGGAGCCCGCGGTCACGGCCGAGCTGCGGGTGGGTTTCGTGCCCGGCGTCACGGTGTCGAAGTGGGAGCGGATCTGGGCCGAGCGGTTTCCCGAGGTCCCCTTGCGGACGATTCCGCTCGCCGCCACCGGCCAGCTGACCGCCCTGCGGGACGGTCAGGTCGACATGTGCTTCGTCCGCCTGCCCATCGACCGCGAAGGGCTCAGCGCGATTCCGCTGTACCGGGAGATGCCGGTCGTCGTGGTGCCCAAGGAACATCCGATCTCGCTCTTCACCGAGGTCACCGCCGCGGACCTGGCCGACGAGCGCATGCAGGACGCCTCGGACATCGACGCGGCGGCGGTCACCTTCGAAATGGTCGCCGCCGGAGTCGGACTCGCCATCGTCCCGCATTCCATCGCGCGCCTGCACGCCCGCCGCGACTTGGTCTACCGCACCGTCACCGATCATCCCGACACCGAGATCGCCCTGGCCTGGCCCACGGCCGAGACCACGGAGCTGGTGGAGGAATTCGTCGGTGTGGTGCGCGGCCGCTCCGAACGCAGCTCGCGCTCGCCGTCGACCACCGCCGCGCGGCAACCGAAGACGGCGACGAAAAAGCCTGTGGCACAGAAGAAGTCCGCAGCAGGGAAGAGCGCTACTCCGGCTCGCGGTGCGCGCTCCTCCGGCGCGAAGAAGCCGAGCAAGCGGCGCGGTCGCTGATTCGCGCTGTTCCGCCTCGTGGACGCGCGGCAGGATATCGTCGCGCAGGCGCGCGCGGATCTCCGCGATCGCGGCCTCACCCACGTCATCTGCGGCGCTCCTCGACGACCGCTCGGCAGGCAGGACAACGGCCGCGCTCCCGGTGTGCACCGAGCGGCGCGGCCGCGAAAGTATCAGGGCTACCTGGGCTTGCGCCGCAGGATCGAGTCGCGCACCAGGATGACCACGATCAGCGCGGCGAAGCCGACGAGGTAGATGTCCTCGATCAGCCCCTTGTGGTTGCCGATGATCATGGCCAGCAGGGCGAACGCGACGAACCAGCCCGCGATGCGGAAGGTGCGGCGCGACTCACCGCTCCAGCCCCACTCCGCGGAGGGAACCTCGGCGGTGTCCACGTGAGTGACGACGGCGCGCTCGTTGTTGGCGGGTTCGATGTCCGTGGCGGCCACGATCGCTCCTCAGGTGGTTCGGGTACCGAACTTCCGGTACGCACTCTTGGGCTACTGGTCGATATCGTGACATACGACGCCGCGTCGTTGGTAGTCGGGCCGCGCACGACCAGACGCCCCGCGCGGTAGGACACAATGACTGGGTGTCCGACATCGTGAGAGTCCTGCTGCTCGGCAGCACCGGATCCATTGGTACCCAGGCGCTCGAGGTGATCGCCGCCAACCCCGACAAGTTCGAGGTGGTCGGATTGGCCGCACGCGGCGGCAATACCGAGCTGTTCGCCGCGCAGATGGCGGCCACCGGGACCCGCAATGTCGCCGTCGCCGATCCGGCCGCCGCCGCGGCACTGGACATTCCGTTCTCCGGCCCCGCGGCGGTCACCGACCTGGTGCGCCGCACCGAGGCCGACGTCGTGCTCAACGCGCTGGTCGGCTCGCTCGGCCTGGAACCGACCCTGGCCACCCTGGAATCGGGCACCCGCCTCGCGCTGGCCAACAAGGAGTCGCTCGTCGCGGGCGGTTCGCTGGTGACCCGCGCCGCCGCACCCGGCCAGATCGTGCCGGTGGACTCGGAGCATTCGGCGCTGGCGCAGTGCCTGCGCGGCGGCCGGGCCGAGGAGGTGGACCGGCTGGTGCTGACCGCCTCGGGCGGCCCGTTCCGCGGCTGGACCGCCGAGATGCTCGAATCGGTCAGCCCTGCCGAGGCCAAGGCGCATCCGACCTGGTCGATGGGTCTGATGAACACGTTGAATTCGGCGTCGCTGGTCAACAAGGGCCTAGAGCTGATCGAGACGCACCTGCTGTTCGGCATTCCCTACGACCGCATCGACGTCACCGTGCACCCGCAGTCGATCGTGCACTCGATGGTCACCTTCACCGACGGCTCCACGTTGGCGCAGGCCAGTCCGCCGGACATGAAGCTCCCTATCGCGCTGGCCCTCGGCTGGCCGGACCGGGTGCCCGGCGCCGCGGCCCCGTGCGATTTCGGAACCGCGACCACCTGGACCTTCGAGCCCGTCGACAACGAGGTGTTCCCCGCGGTCGAACTGGCCAGGCAGGCGGGCATCGCGGGCGGCAGCGTCACCGCGGTCTACAACGCCGCCAACGAGATCGCGGTCCAGGCCTTCCTCGACGGTCTCATCGGCTTCCCTGCGATCGTGCGGACGGTGGCTCGTGCGGTGGAGGCGGCCGACCAGTGGCGCGTCGAGCCGCAGAGCCTGGCCGAGGTGCTCGCCGCCGACAGCTGGGCGCGCGACTACGCCCGGCGTGTCGTCGGAGCCTGAACCGCCGGTGTCGGGCGCGTCCGGCCGCGCGCTGGCAGACTGAGGCGTACGCACTAGTGTGGTCGGGGTGCTCGCGGCCGCGCCGGCGCGTGCGCGGGATGTCTACGAGCTGCGCAACGCAGGAGGGCTGGAGAGCAAATGGTGTTCGCCATGGGGTTCGTGCTGTTCGCGCTCGGCATCCTGATCTCGGTCGCCCTGCACGAATGCGGACACATGTGGGCGGCCCAGGCCACCGGCATGAAGGTGCGCCGCTACTTCGTCGGCTTCGGACCGACGCTGTGGTCCACCCACCGCGGCGAGACCGAATACGGCGTCAAGGCCATCCCGCTCGGCGGCTTCTGTGACATCGCGGGCATGACCGCATTGGACGAGGTGCGGCCGGAAGACCTCGACCGCGCGATGTATCGCCAGGCGACCTGGAAGCGGCTCGTGGTCATGGTGGGCGGCATCGTCATGAACTTCGTGCTCGGCTTCCTGCTGATCGTGGTGCTCGCCGTCGGATGGGGCCTGCCGCGACTGGACGAGCCGACCCCGACCGTGGGAACCCTGAGCTGCGTCGCGGACGCCAATCCGGACGGGACGCTGCAGCAGTGCACCGGCCCCGGCCCCGCGCAGCAGGGCGGACTCCAGCCGGGCGACACCGTCACCGCCGTGAACGGCGTCGCGGTCGACACGTGGGCGGCGTTCACCGAGCAGACCCGCAAGCAGCAGGGCCCGATCACCTACACCGTGGACCGCGCCGGACAGCGGGTGCAGGTGACAGTCTCCCCGCAGCCGGTGACGCGCTACACGAAGGACGGCGCGAAGACCGAGGTCAGCGCGGTCGGCGTCACCTTGGACGTGCCGCCGATCGAGAAGGAGAACATCGTCACGGCCATCCCCGCCGCGGCCTCCTTCACCGGCGACCTGTTCGTGCGCACCTTCGAGGCGCTGGCCCAGATGCCCGCCAAGGTCGCGGCGCTGTGGGACGCGGTCACCGGCGGCGCGCGCGACCCGGAGACCCCGGTCAGCATCTACGGCGCGAGCCGCATCGGCGGCGAGAGCGCACAGGCGGGCCTGTGGCAGGTGTTCGTGCTGATGCTGGCCAGCCTGAACTTCTTCCTCGGCGCGTTCAACATCCTGCCGCTGCTGCCGCTGGACGGCGGTCACATCGCCGTGGTGCTCTACGAGAAGCTCCGCAACACCATCCGCGGTTGGCGCGGCTTGGCCCCCGCAGGTCCGGTCGACTACCTCAAATTGTTGCCCGCGACCTACGTCGCGGTGGCGCTCGGCGGCGCGTACATGGTGCTGACGCTGGCCGCCGACATCGTGAACCCGATCCGGCTGTTTCCCTGAGTCTTTCCGGTGAACCTGCCCACACCCTGCTGGGACGCGGCGGGGTAGTCTGTCGCGGGCAATCGCGGGACATCTCGTTGTCATGCCGTGTCACGGGCGTCACAGGGTGGTGGTCCACCGCGCGCGGCTAAGCTCGGTAGGCGAACGGCCCGCAGCACACGTACGGAAAGTAGGCAGCCGAAAGTGACCAGCACAATCGGACTGGGGATGCCCGCCGCACCCGCGGCCGTTCTCGCGCCCCGGCGCAAGACCCGCCAGCTCATGGTCGGTGGTGTCGGCGTGGGCAGCGACCACCCGATTTCGGTGCAGTCGATGACCACCACCAAGACCCACGACGTCAACGCGACCCTGCAGCAGATCGCCGAGCTCACCGCCTCGGGCTGCGACATCGTCCGGGTCGCCTGTCCCCGCCAGGAGGACGCCGACGCGCTGGCGACCATCGCCCGCAAGTCGCAGATCCCGGTGATCGCCGACATCCACTTCCAGCCCCGCTACATCTTCGCCGCCATCGACGCGGGCTGCGCCGCCGTGCGCGTGAACCCGGGCAACATCAAGGAGTTCGACGGCCGGGTCAAGGAAGTCGCGAAGGCCGCGGGCGCCGCCGGTATCCCGATCCGCATCGGCGTGAACGCCGGTTCGCTGGACAAGCGAATGATGGAGAAGTACGGCAAGGCCACCCCGGAGGCGCTGGTGGAGTCGGCGCTGTGGGAGGCGAGCCTGTTCGAGGAGCACGGCTTCGGCGACATCAAGATCTCGGTCAAGCACAACGATCCGGTGATCATGGTGGAGGCCTACCGCCAGCTGGCCGCGCAATGCGACTACCCGCTGCACCTCGGTGTGACCGAGGCCGGCCCGGCGTTCCAAGGCACGATCAAGTCCGCCGTCGCGTTCGGCGCGCTGCTGAGCGAGGGCATCGGTGACACCATCCGGGTCTCGCTGTCCGCCCCGCCCGCCGAGGAGGTCAAGGTCGGCGGCCAGATCCTGCAGTCGCTGAACCTGCGTCCGCGCAAGCTCGAGATCGTCTCCTGCCCGTCCTGCGGTCGCGCCCAGGTGGACGTCTACACGCTGGCCAACGAGGTGACCGCCGGTCTGGAGGGCATGGAGGTGCCGCTGCGGGTCGCGGTGATGGGCTGCGTCGTGAACGGCCCCGGCGAGGCGCGCGAAGCGGATCTCGGGGTGGCCTCGGGCAACGGCAAGGGGCAGATCTTCGTCAAGGGCGAGGTCATCAAGACCGTGCCGGAGGCGCAGATCGTGGAGACCCTGATCGAGGAGGCCATGCGCATCGCCGAGGAGATGGGCGAGAGCGCGGGTGCGGGGGAGCCGGTCGTCACCGTCGGCTGAGGCCGCCTCGACCAGCGGGTTTCGGATACCCGTACCGCATCGGCCGCGTTCGTGGCAGGCTGTCGATTGTGCGGAGTCTGCTGGAGCCGACGCGAAGAGCGAAGTTCGCCCCCGCGCGTCAGCTCGCCAACCGGGATCTGGCGCAGGTCCTGCGAGTGCTCGACAGCGATCCGGTCGCCTCGTGCATGATCGCGGCCCGATTGCAGGAATACGGGCTGGACGCCAGGGGCGGGCACGGTGAGCTGTGGAGCCGCGGCGGTCCCGCCGAATCCCTCTGCTTCTCCGGAGCGAATCTGGTGCCGCTGCGTGGTGACAACGACGCGTTGCGCGCCTTCGCCGACCGCGCGACGCGCTGGCCGCGAATCTGCTCCTCGGTGGTCGGCCGCCAAGAGCTCGCGCTGCCGCTGTGGGAGATGCTCAGCGACAGCTGGGGCCCGGAGCGGGAACTGCGCGGCACCCAACCGCTGCTCGCCCTCGGTCAGCCTGCGCTGGCCACGGCCGACCCGCAGGTGCGCAGGGCGAGACCGGACGAACTGGACCGCTACCTCAACGCGGCGATCGCCATGTTCATCGAAGAGGTCGGCGTCGACCCGAGGGCGGGCGACGGTGGTCGCGGCTACCGGCGCCGCATCCAGAATCTCATCGAATCCGGCCGCGCCTGGGCACGTTTCGAGGACGGCGAGGTGGTCTTCAAGGCCGAGGTCGGGTCGCTGTCCCGGCGCACCGGCCAGATCCAGGGCGTGTGGGTGCATCCGGACCGGCGCGGCAAAGGCGTCGGCACCAGCGGCACTGCGGCGGTGGCCAACGCGGTGGTGGCCTCCGGTCGCACCGCGAGCCTGTACGTGAACGACTTCAACACCGTGGCCCGCCGCGCCTACGGCCGCGTCGGATTCCGCCAGATCGCGACATTCGCCACCGTCCTGCTCGACTGAACGAGAAACGGTGCGCCGCAGGCATTTGCCCGTTCGTGGCCAGTACCATCGGCAGCGATGTCGACACGCATGTTGATTCCGCTGGCCGTCGCGGTGCTCGCCGCCGCGGCCGCGGGCTGCTCGGCCGGTCCGCAGGGCCCGGCGCCCGCGGCGGACGCCTTCGTCGCCGCCTTCGCCGAGAACGATCTCACCGCGGCCGCCGAACTCACCAGCCACCCCGAGAAGGCCACTGCCGCACTGGCTTCCGCGTGGCAGAACCTACAGGCCGAGGACCTGACCGCGCGCACGGGCGCGGCCCGCGTCACCGGTGACACCGCGACCGTCGACTACACCTACGAGTGGCGGCTGCCGAAGGACCGCACCTGGACCTACACCGGCCAGTTGCAGATGGGCCGCACCGGCGGGCGCTGGATGGTGCGGTGGACGTCCTCGAACATTCACCCCGAACTCGGCGACACCCAGACCATGGAGCTGCGCGCGAACCCGGCCCCGCGTGCCAGGGTGAACGAGCAATCCGGCAGTGATGTCTTGGTGCCGGGCAAGGTTTCTCGCGTCGCCTTCACCGCGTCCGACGCCGCCGATCCCAGCGCGGTGGCCACGGCGCTGTCGCGGGCACTGCTGCGTTTCGACGAACGCCTCACCCCCGACGCCATCCTGAAGGCCGCGCGAAACACCAACGGCGCCTACACCGTGCTGCTGCTCACCGAGCTCGAATACAACCAGGTCGGCTCCGAGCTCATCGGGCTGCCCGGCGTGCGGTTGACCCAGGAGTGGGACATGGTGCCCACCGACCGCGACTTCGCCCCCGATCTGATGACGCAGGTGCGCCAGACGGTGATCGCCGAGGTGGACGGCAAATCGGGCTGGAGCGTGGTCACCATGAACGCGCACGGCGCCGACACCGCCGTGCTCACCGAGGTGCCCGCGCAACCGGCGCCGTCGTTCGCGCTGAGCATCGACCGCTACGTGCAGAACGCCGCCCAGCGCGCCGTCGACCTGCGCACCGAGCAGACGATGATGGTCGTGCTGCGCCCGTCCACCGGCGCGATCCTCGCGGTCGCGCAGAACAAGGAGGCGGACCGGGACGGGCCGATGGCCACCATCGGCCAGTATCCGCCCGGCTCGGTGTTCAAGACGGTGACCGCCGCGGCGGCCATGGCCGAGGGGCTCGCCACGCCCGACACCGTGCTGCCCTGTCCGAGCAGCATCGTCATCGGCGAGCGCACCATTCCCAACTACAACCATTTCACCGTCGGCGACGTGCCGATGGCCACCGCCTACGAACGGTCCTGCAACACCTCCTTCGCCAAGCTGGCCAGCCAGCTGCCCGCCGACGCGCTCGCCGTGACCGCCGCGAAACTCGGTGTTGGCCAGGACTATTCGGTGGTCGGTCTGCCCACCGCGTCCGGGTCGGTGCCGCCCGCCGACGACCTGGTGCAGCGCACCGAGGACGGGATCGGGCAAGGCAAGGTGGTGGTCAGCCCGTTCGGCATGGCGGTGATGGCGGCGACCATCGCGCACGGCTCGGCGCCGGTGCCGTACCTGATCGCGGGGCGGCCCACGGCCGTCGAGGGGGAGCGGCCCGCGATCGCGCCGGAGGTGATCGAGGGATTGCGCGCGATGATGCGCAAGGTGGTCACCGGCGGCACCGCCGAACGCATCGCCGATCAGGGCGAGGTGTACGGCAAGACGGGCGAGGCCGAGGTCGACGGCGGCTCGCACTCCTGGTTCGTGGGGTACCGCGGCGACATGGCCTTCGCGACATTGCTGGTCAAGGGCGGCAGCTCGGACAACGCGGTCGCGGTGACCCGAGATATGTTCGCCGCGCTGCCGACCGGGTACTGACGGTCGTCACCCGGCCTCGGTCGGCCCGCCGTGATGGTCAGGCGCGGTGCAGGGTCGCGGCGAGGTGGTGGGTCAGGGGTTCGCCGACCGCGGCCATTCGCAGCGTGTAGTCGATGGTGTCGCCCGCGACACGGAACGACCGGCCCAGCGCCGTCACCACCTTCGCCGTGCTGCTGCGGCCGATGCTGGTGGAGTCGAACTCCATCCGCACCTCGCCGTCGGTGATGGTCAGCCCGCCCTCGCAGATCTCGGTGATGCCGGTCGGGTGGGCGAGGATCAGCTCGACGTGATCGGGCCGAGGGCAGCGCAGGTAGCCGGTCTCGGCGTGCATCGACCTGCTGCCGTCGGCCGCGCGGGTGCGCTGGCGGTAGGTGAGGAACGGGCGGCCGAGGTGGCCGAACCGTATCTCCTCCAGGTAGTCGAACGGTTCGATGGTCGGGTACTCACCGTGCCCGCCGCCGCGCCAAGTGCCGAGCAGCGAGGCGAGCGGTGCGATATCGGGATGGGGAGCGACGGACGGCAGGGGATCGACCACGGCGGACAGCCTAGACCCGTGTCCGCCGCCTCGCTCCCCGAGTCCCGAAATTGCACCGACCCGGCCTTTCGGGAGGGCGCCGCGCGGCCGCGTGCGCTCGCCATCTCGCGCACCGGCCTCGGTGCGTAACCTCGGACCGTGTGATGGACACAGACATGCGCGGCCACGCCGTCCGACGACCGCGGTTGGTCGTCGTCAGCGGACCGCCGGGCTCGGGGAAGACGACCTTGGCGCACGCGCTCGGCCGCGCCGTCGGCTGGCCGGTGATCAGCCGTGACGAGATCAAACAGGGGATGGCGCACGCCGATCCCGCGTTCGAGCCAGCGCCGGAGGACGAGCTAGCGCTGCGTACCCTCGACACCTTCTTCGAGGTGCTCGCGGTATTGGCGCGCGCGGGCGTCGACACGGTGGCCGAGGCGGCTTTCCAAGATCGCCTGTGGCGGCCGGGGCTCGAGCCGCTGGCCGCGCTGGCCGATCTCCGGTTCGTGCACTGCGTCGTGGACCGGGATGTGGCGGTGGATCGCATCGCCCGCCGCAGGCTCGACGAGCCGCTGCGGCGGGTGCATTCCGCGCCGGGCGCACCTGATCCGGCGGCGCTCGCCGCCCGGCACGACGCGTTCCAGCGGGTGCGGCTGGAGGGGCCCGCCCTCGAGGTGGACACGACGGGCGAGTACCTGCCCGGGCTGGACGAGATCGCCGCTTTCGCGAAGGATGCGCGGATCATCGATATCCGGTGAAGCGCCGCGGGATTCGGCCGCGGGGTGGTACACCTCAGATGTGCCTGGCAGGGCGGGTGGACCGCTTGTCCGCTTCCCGCCGCGGCGCGGCTCCGGAATCATGGTGGCGCGGGGAGGCGGTGCGATGTGACGACCGACAACTGGATGGTGCCGGGCAAGGAGCAGCTGGTCGCGGCCTGCCGCGGCTTTCCGCACGACGACCACCCGATGCTCGATGCGGCGGGCGAGCTGGCGCGGCTGCACGCGCTACGGGAGCGCACGCCCGCCCGCGAGGTGCCGAAGCTGGACCGGCGGCGCGTCCAGCTGGTCCGCGCCATCGACCGGTGGATGACGCTGGCGACGCCCGTGCCGGGCGGTGCGGCGCACGCCCACAGCGAGACGGTCGGGCGGATCGTGGACCGGCTGGCCCAGCTCACCACGCAGGCCTGGGTACCGCCGGCGGCGCCGGATCCGGTGTCCTACGACGCGTGGACGCAGGTCGTCGAACTCGCCGACGTCTATCAGGATCTGGTGGACGCGCTGCAAGCGGGAACGCGCCGGGTGTCGGACGGCGTTTAGCGTCCGCGCCCGAAAAACTCAGCGCCCGCGCCCGAAGAGCCGGAACCCGCGCCCGCGCCGCTGCGGCAGCGTCGCGTACACCATCGTCATATCGGCGAACACCTCCGCCTCTTGCTCGCGCTCCGCGCCGAACTCGTTGCGTCCCAGCACATGCTGCGCCGCCATCGAGGGCAGCAGCGCGGCCAGCTTCGGCGACAGCGGTGCGGCGTCCTCGGAGTCGTCCCTGCCGTGTCCGAGCAACATGTGCCCGATCTCGTGCAGGATGATGTGGTCGGCGTTGCGCTCGGTGGCCTCGGCGTCGTACACGATGATGTCGTCGTGCTTGCGGGCGACCCACAGACCTTTGCCGCGACAACCGTTTTCGGCGAGCATATCGGCGGGCACCGGTCGCAGCGAGATGGAGCGCCCGCGATGCGCAGCCACGTCGGCCAGGTAGGCGTTGAGGTTCCACGGACTGGGCAGCGGCACCGTCCGGTTAGCGTCGCCGAAACGGGCTTCCATGCTGGTCATCGGCGCTCACTCTACCGACACCGCCGCGCCGCGTCATCCCGGTGATCGGTCACATGGCGGCCGTGATCGATTGTGGCCGACCGGGTTCCGCACGCGCTGCCAGCGCGGCTACCTGCGCGAACAGGGGTGTACGCGGTCGCGGATCAGGCTTCCTGAGTCGGCGCGGCGGTGGTCGGCGGCGTCCTGCGCTGGGAGCGGATCGCCAGCTGGTTCAGCAGCCACAGTGCGACGCCGATGGCGAGCAGCACGCCCGCGATCAGGTACTGATCGGGGTTGCGGTCGGTGAACGGCGTGACTAGGAATCCGCAGGACAGCGCACCCACCACGGGCAGGAAGGTCGGCGTCCGGAAATGCTTGTGCTCGACCGGATCCCGGCGCAGCACCAGCACCGCGACGTTCACCACCGTGAACACCGCCAGCAGCAGCAGCGCGGTGGTGCCGCCGAGTTCGGGTACCTCGCCGACGAACGCGATCAGGCCGAGCGCCAGCAGCGTGGTGAAGACGATCGCGACCTGCGGCGTCCGTCGCCGGACGTGCACCTTGCCGAACGCGTGCGGCACGACGGCTTGCCGCGCCATGCCGTAGAGCAGCCTGCTCGCCATCAGCATGTTGATCAGCGCCGAGTTGGCGACGGCGAACATGGTGATGAACGCGAAGACGTGCGTCGGGAATCCGGGCGCACCGACCTCGACCACCTGAAGCAGCGGGGTGTCGCCTTCGCCGAGTTGCTCGGTGGGCACCAGCGCGACCGAGGTGATCGAGACGAGGACGTAGATCGTCCCGGTGATGAGCAAGCCGGTCAGCAGCACCTTGGGGAAGATCCGGTTCGGTTCCTTGCACTCCTCGGCCATGTTCACCGAGTCCTCGAAACCCACCATCGCGTAGAAGGCCAGCGTGGTCGCGACGATCACGCCGCCGAGCGCGCTGCGGTCGCCGGTCTCGAATTCGGTGATGCGGCCGAAATCGCCGTTGCCGAAGCCGAGCGCCCACAGCCCGATCGCGATGACGATCAGCAGGCCGGTCAGCTCCACGCAGGTGAGCAGCACGTTCAGCTTGACGCCCTCGCTGACGCCGCGCAGGTTGATGGCCGCGATCACGGCCATGAACGCCAGCGCGACGGCGGTGATCGCGATGCCGGTGCCGACTTCGAAATCGAAGGCCTCGGCGAAGTTCGCCGCGAACGCGCGCGAGGCGGTGGCCGCCGAGGTGATGCCGGAGCTCAGCACCGCGAACGCGACCATGAAGGTGAAGAAGTGGATGCCGAACGCCTTGTGCGTGTACAGCGCCGCGCCCGCGGCGTGCGGGTACTTGGTGACGAGCTCGAGATAGCTGAAGCCGGTGACCAGCGCGACGAGGAACGCGACGACGAACGGCACCCACACCGCCCCGCCCACCTCGGCGGCGACCCGCCCGGTGAGCGCGTAGATGCCGGTGCCGAGAATGTCGCCGACGACGAACAACAGCAGCAGCCCCGGCCCCATCACCCGGTTCAGACTGGGTTCGGGCTTGGCGGGTTCGGCGGACACGTCGGCCATCGTGGACTCCTGTGCGCGGTTGCGGATGGGATCCTGGAGTACCCATTCTTCCGGCCCCACAGTCGCCGGAACACCGGAGAACGCTAGCTCATCCCGGCGGCGATCTCCTCGATCAACGCGACCGAATCGCGCGGGCTCAGCGCCATCGCCCGGAGCTGATCGAAGATCACCCCGAAGCGGCGGACCTCGTTGTGGCCCTCCACGAGTGTGTCGCCCGCGATGCCCTCCACGTACACGAGTTCGTTGTCGTCGGGATTCTGGAAGTCGAGCAGCGTGAACGAGCCCGCCATGCCGGGATGCGCGCCCGCGTTGAACGGAAGGATCTGCAAGATCACGTTTTTCCGTTTGCTCTCCAGCAGCAGTTTCTCCAGCTGCCCGCGCATGGTGTGGTGGCCGCCGACCTCCCGGCGGATCGCCGCCTCGTCCAGCACCACCCACAGTTCGAGCGGCTTGTCTTTGTCGAGCACCGCCGCCCGGTTCAGCCGGGCGTGGACGCGGCTTTCCATGATCGCGGTCTCGACCTTCGGCATGGACGTGTCGATCACCGCGGCCGCGTACTGCTCCGTCTGCAAAAGGCCTGGGATGTAAGAGGTTTGGTAGTGGCGGGCGGACAGCGCCTCGGATTCGAAGTTGATGTAGGCCGCGTACACCTCGGTGAGATTGGCCTCCCACGGCCGGGACATGCCGGGCTTCTGCGCGTCCGACAGCAGCTCGAGCGCGTATTTGCGCCGGTCGGGATCGACTTCGTAGATGTCGAGCAGCGTGTTCAGCGTTCGGCGCTGCGGACGGGCCTGGGCCTGTTCGATCCGGTACAGCGTCGTCACATTGATCCCCGTGCGGGTGCTGACTTCCTCCTTGCTGAGCCCGACCGTGTCGCGCATCTCGGTCAGCAGCGCCGCGAGTCGGCGCAGGCCGGCGGTGAGAACCGTGCGCTTGCCCGCCATACCGCAATCCTTTCGTGGTGACAGCGCCTCAGCCTACCGTCGTGTTCTCCGTGTTTTCGGGCGTTTTCGGCGCGATCGGGGGTTGCGCGGCGCCCGCTCGCAGGCCGCAGGGCTTTCCGGCGGATCGGGGGCGCTGTACCGGCACTTCCGATCCAAGGACGCGCTGCTGGTCGAGGCGGTCCGCACCCGGCTGACCGATCGCGCGGAATGGGAGGCGTTCCTCGATCCGGAGTTCTCGTTCGTCGCGCTGCTCGACGCGGCGATGCCGGGCGGGACGGACGTCGATCGACTCGTCGCGCTGTGCCACGTCGGTCTACAGCGCCTCGACCACGATCGCGACGTGACCCGGATCCTGTTGCGCGACAACTCCATCGATCCCGGGGTGCTCGAGGTGTTCCAGCGCGAGGAGTACGGCGTGGTGATGTCGGTGGTGACGCGAGCGCTTGCGCAACTGGCCGGACCCGGTGGCGGCGAGCAGGACTGGACGGCAACGGCCGCGGTACTGGTCGGCGCCCTCGCGCACTTCTGGCTGATCACCGACATCTTCGACGGCGAGCACCCGGCGTCCGTCGACGCGGACCGCTATCTGCGTGCCACCGCGGAGCTGGTCGCCGCCCGGCTGGACCGGGCGGGCCACCGAGGAGAGGAAGCACCGTGAACACACACATCACCGTCATCGGCGGCGGCTTGGCGGGTCTCACCGCGGCCATCGCCTGCGCCGAGGCAGGCGTGCCGGTCCGGCTGCACGAGGCGCACCGGACGCTCGGCGGGCGCGCGCGGGCGACGGCCGCGCCGTACGTCGCGCACGAGGGCGCGCACGTGTTCTACGCCGACGGACCGCACTACACGTGGTTGAAGAAGCGCGGCTTCGTGGCCGACCTCGGCTGGCCCTCGCTCGCGGACGCGACGAAGCTGGGTTTCCGTGTCGACGGCCGCCTCCGGCGACTTCCGCCCGTTCGGATGCTGCGCGCCCAGGCGCGGCTCGATCTCACCGCGCCCGTGGACGTCGACTTCCGTACCTGGGCGGCGGGCCGCTGGGGTGCGGCGACGGCGGAGCGGATGGCGAACGCGATCAGCGTGGTCACCTACGACGCCGACACCGGCCGCCTTTCGGCCGCGTTCGTGTGGGAGCTGTTCCAACGGGTGTTCAGCGCGCCCATCCCGGCCGTGCGCTGGGTGAAGGGCGGCTGGCGGCGCGTGGTCGACCGGATGGCGGCGCGCGCGGCGGAGCTCGGCGTCGTCGTCGAAACCGGTTCGCGGGTGGACGAATTGCCGACGGACGGGCCGGTGATCGTGGCCACCGACGTGCACGCGGCCCGCGCGCTGCTCGGCGACGACAGCCTGACCTGGCCCAGTGGCTACTGCGCGTTGCTCGACATCGCCGTCACCGCCGACCGCCGCGACCGCTCGCTCGTTTTCGACCTCGACGCGGCCGGCTTCCACGAGAGCTACACCATGCAGGACGACACGATCGCTCCCGCGGGGGAGTCGCTGTTCCAGCTGCAGATGCCGGTGCGCGAGGGCGAATCCCCGCGCGACGCGCACCGGCGGTTGCAGGACTTCGCCGACCTGTGCGTGCCGGGTTGGCGCGACCGCACCACCTTCCAGCGCACCGCCACCGCCAAGAACCGCACGGGCGCAGTGGATTTGCCCGGCTACACCTGGCGCGACCGTCCCGCCGTCGATCGGGGCGGCGACGTCTACCTCGCGGGCGACATGGTGGCGGCCCCCGGCATGCGCGCCGAGATCTCGATCAACAGCGCCCTGCTCGCCGCGCGCGGAGCGACCGCCGCGCTGCGATCCGGCGCCTCGGCGGTAGTCCGGCCGTAAGTGGCTGCGGCCGTGGGGATCACCTCGATCGGCTAGCCACGGTCCAGCTCGCCGAGCTTGTGCGCGATGCCCGCCCGGCCGCTCAGTTCGAGCTTGCGCAGGATGCGACCGAGGTGGTCCTCGACGGTGCGCGGGCTGAGATACAGCCGGTGCGCGATCTCCTTGTTCGGGTGGCCGCGTGCGGCCAACTCGGCGACTTCGCGTTCGCGCGCCGTCAGCGCCGTCGCACCGCCGGGGGCGCGGCCACCGGCCAAGCGGCGCTGCAGCGAGGTCGTGGCGGCCACGAGCTGGGTCGCGCCCGCGGCCGCGAACGTCTCCCTGGCGCGGACCAGTCGCTGGGTCGCGAGCGCGAAATCGCCTCGCTGCCAAGCGATCTGGGCACCGAGCAGCACCGCTCGCGCGCGGTCGACCGGCATATCGGCCTGATCGAACCATTCGACGCAGGCCATGGCAGCGGCCTCCGCCGACTCGAGATCGTCTATAGCGCAGCAGTATTCGGCGCGAGCCAGCGAAGCGGCCGCCAGCTGGCTCGGCAGGCCGAGGCGGGCGGCCGCCGCCTCGGCACGGGTGACGAGCTCGCCCGCCGCGGCGTGATCCCCGTCGGCCAGCGCCAGATTCGCGTACCGCGCCAGCTGCGTCGGCTGCATCGGGCCCGGCCGGTTGTCGGTCAGGGGCGGTAGACCGGGTTCGATCACACCGAGCCGAACCCCGACTTCGTGCAGTGTCGTCTCCACCACCTGCCGCCACCAGCGCATCACCGGTCGCGGCTGCTCGTTCAGCGCCGCCCACTGCGGGAGCACGTCCTCGCGCGCCGTGACCAGTTGCAGCGCACGGAGTTTCAGCGCGCCTGCGAACGGGATCAGATCGCCGTAGCCGAACTGCCGCGCCAGGTCGTCGGCGTCCTCGGCGGCGGCCAGCGCTTCGCCGACGCGGCCCAGCTTCATCAGGCAGTAGGCGCGCACCGTGTGCAATTCGGCCAGCGCGTAGCTGCGCCCGAAGCGGCGGCTGACCCCCACCGCGCGGTCCAGCTGCGCCAAACCCCGCGCGTGCGTGTCGAGGAAGTACGCCGCCCAGCCAAGGGCGGGCGTCGCGTGCACCACTTCGCGCAGCCGGTCGTCGTCGAGACGCTCGAACTCGAGGTCGGCCTGCTCGAAACCGGCACGCGCGGAATCGATGCGCGGCTCGGCTACCGCGCCGAGGCAGCGCAACGCGGTCGCGGACGCGCGCACGGCGGGATCGGCGATGGCGTCGGAGGCGAACAGCGCGTCCAGCCGCGCGTGCCCCTCGGCGTCCTGGCCGTCCTGCAACTCCAAGATGGCCAGTTCCAGCTGAACGGGTCCGTCGCCGGGCAGCAGCGGCAGGTCCGCGGCGGCGGCGAGCAGCGCCCGCGCGCGATCGACCCGGCCGAGCATGCGTTCGCAGCGCGCCGAAAGCAGCAGCGCCTCCAGTCGATACGCGCCGGGCCGTGCGATCAGCGGCTCGAGTGCCTCGCGGGCCCGCGCGCCCGCGCCGGACAGCAGGAGCGCGCGTCCGAGCAGCAGCCTGTCCTCCGGGGGTTCGGGCTGCCCGCCCGGTGTCGCGCGCAGCGCCGCGGCGATCCACCGTGCGCTGGTGGCCGGCGAACTCGGCAATACCTGCGCCGCCGCGCCTTTCAGCTCCGCGGCCGCGACCGGATCGGTGCCGAGCAGGCCGAGTTCGAGGTGGCGGGCCAGCGCGGGCAGGGCCGCGCCCCGTTGCCGGAGCAGCGTGGCCGCCCTGCGGTGCGCGGCGGCCCGCCAACCCGCGCCGGCCAGCCGATGCGCGGCCGTGCGGATCAGCGGATGCCCGAACGTCACCGACGACCCAGCGACCTCGACCAGCGCGCGCATGCTCAGCTCGTCGAGCGCGGCGGTGACCGCTTCGATCGGCAATTCGGATGTGGCGCAGAGCATCTCGAGATCGGCATGCGCGCCGCACAACGCGATGGCCTGCGCGACGAGTCGTTCCCGATCCGGCAGCTGCGCGAGTTCGGCGCGCAGCGTGCGATCCAGACCGGGGTAGTCGCCCTCGGCCGGGTCCTCGCCGCTGACCGCCCGCTCCACTTCGTGATCCGGCAGGTCGGCGAGCAACAGCAGGTAGAGCGGGTTGCCGCGGGAGGCCGCGAGCAGCCGATCGCGGCGCGCGGCGGTCGTGTTCGGCAGGAGGGCGGCGACATCGGCGCCGGTGAACGGCGGCACCCGCACCGTCCGGGTCGCGGCGCCGGTCGCGGTCAGCACGCGGGTGAGCGCCACCGGGCACTGGCCGGAGCGATAGGCGAGCAGGAGGCGGAAGGTCGGCGCGGGGCGGTTGCGGACGAGGTAGGTCAACGTGCGGACGGATTCGGCGTCCAGCCAGTGCGCGTCGTCGACGACGAGCAGCGTGCCGGTCGCCGCGAGGTGCCTGCGCAACGCCCGGCCCAGCCGGTTGCCGTCGCCGTCGGACGGCACGTCGGTCACCTCCGCACCCGCGTCGGCGAGCCGTTCCAGCACATCGTGGATGACGTGCGAGGGTTGCGGCTGCTCGTCCTCGGTGGCGGTCACCGAAAGCACCCGCAGGCCGCGGCGCGCTGCGGCCGGGGCCAGCGCCGCGAGCAACCGGGATTTGCCGATACCGGCCTGACCGTCGACCAGCAGAACCCACGGCCCATCGGGCGATTCCAGGGCGTCGTCCAGGGCGGCGAGCTCGGCGCGGCGTCCCACGAATGCGCGCTCGACCATGATCCTCCGCCGACTTCCGGCAAACCTGCCGCGAAACAACCCCGGGCGAGCTTAACCGGTGCCGTGCCGCCACGGGGGAATCCCGTGTTTTCCCGGATGCTGCCCGCGCGATTGTGCGGTTTGGTGTTCGAGGCCGATCGCGACCCTCCGGGGGATGCGCCGAAGGGCACGGCGACGGCCGGAGTTCGGCGCGACGAGGGGTACTCCGGTCGGCCGCCTTCGCATCGACGAGAAAGTGACACGAATGAGATTCGTTGGTTCTGGCATCCGCACGCGGCTGCCGCTGGTGCTCGCCACCGTGGCCGCGTTGGGCGCGCTCGGCTGTTCGGCGGTCGAGAAGGGCGCCGACATGGTCCAGGATGCCGGGAAATCCGACACCGCCCGCGCGAACGTGGGTGACTGCATCAACGTCATCGAGGGATCGATGATCGACTCCAAGACCGAGCCGGTGGACTGCTCCTCGGACCAGGCCGTGTACAAGGTCGTGCAGGTCTTGGAAGAGAAGACCGAATGCCATGCGGACTACACCTCTTACGAGGAGACCCTCAATGGCGGCACCACCGCGTTCCTGTGCCTGGCGCCGAACTTCAAGCAGGGTCTCTGCTACAACGAGAGCATGCTGACCGGCTACAAGTACGTGGCCTGCACGGCGGCGGAGGCCAGCTTCAAGGTCGTCCAGCGCATCGACGGCCAGGCCGACGAGCAGCTGTGCGGGGAGGATGCCGACAAGTTCCTCACCCTGACCGAGCCCAAGACCACCTTCTGCCTCGGCAGCCCGAAGAGCTGACCCGCCCATCCCGGTCGGCCGCACCACCTCCGGTGCGGCCGCTTTCTTTCTTCAGCGAAAGGTGCGCCGGTAGGTATCCGGACTGACGCCCGCGGTGCGCTTGAAGCGGTCGCGGAAGGCTGTGGGCGAGCCGAAACCAACCTGGGCGCCGATGCGTTCGACGGTGTGGTCGGTGGTTTCCAGCAGGTGCTGTGCCCGGTGCACACGGGCGCGGTGCAGCCATCGCAGCGGGGTGGTGCCGGTCTGCTCGCGGAACTGCCGCAGTAGCGTGCGGGTGCTCGTTCCGGCCTCGGCGGCGATGTCGGCGAGGGTGAGGTTGCGAGAGAGGTTGTCCTGCAACCACATCAGCAGCGGTTCCAATGCCGAGCCGCGGGGTGCGGGCGGAAACGACTGAATGATGAACTGGGCCTGCCCGCCTTCGCGCTCCAGCGGCATGACCGACAGCCGTGCCGCATCGGCGGCGACGGCCGAACCGTAGTCGCGACGGATCAGGTGCAGACACAGGTCGAGCCCGGCGGCCGCGCCCGCGGAGGTGAGGATCTGGCCGTTGTCGACATAGAGGACATCGGGATCGACCGTGATGTCGGGGTGGCTCGCCGCGAGCGTGTCGGCGGCGAGCCAATGGGTGGTGGCCCGCAGCCCGCTCAGCAATCCGGTGGCGGCGAGCGGGAAGGTGCCCGTGCAGATGGAAGCGATCCGGGTACCCGCGGCGGCCGCGTCCCGCACGGCGTCGGCGATCGCGGGCGCCAGCGGCGCGGTGGGGTCGGCGACGCCGGGAACGATCACGGTGTCGGCTCCGGACAACCCGTCCAGCCCCCACGGAGCCCGCAGGGTGAACGCGCCCGCGTCGACCTCGGGCCGCTCGGCGCAGACGCGGACCTGATACGCGGGGCGGCCGTCCGGGAGGCGCGTCCTGGTGAAGACCTCGATCGGTGTGGACAGATCGAAGGGGATCACCCGGTCCAGGGCGAGAACGGCGACCACATGCATGGCTACAACCTAACCGGGCAACGGCTTCACGCCACCGGCACCGACATGGGCGAACGCCGAAATATGGAGTGGATTCAACTAGTGGCGATTTTCCGTTGATGTGTGGCATGAATGCCACTGGGCGGCGCGGGATCGGTTGCTTAACTTCGATGGCGATTTCGTTTGCATCCTCCAGGAGTCGTCCCGCCATGACCTACTTTGCCCCGCTGCTCGTCGGCATCGTCTACATCACGCTGATGTCCCTGATCCGTGAACCCCATCGCCGCCACTTCAACGCCATCATGGTCGCGGGCGCGGGCGCGGCGTATCTCAGCGGTGGTGGATTCGCCGCGTGGGAGTTCGCGTTCACGGCGGTCGTCACCTACTGCGCTTACCGCGGTGTGCGGTCGTGGACGTTCATCGGCATCGCCTGGTTGCTGCACACCGCATGGGACTTGCTGCACCACCTCGAGGGCAATCCGATCATCCCCTTCCTGCACGGCTCGTCCCTCGGCTGCGCGCTGTGCGACCCCGTCATCGCCCTCTGGTGCCTGCGCGGCGGGCCCGATGTAATCGCCTGGGGCCGTAGCCGACTTCGCGCACTCGTCTCGCGCGAGCCGATGCGCGCGGCGTAGCACCGGCGCCCGTATCGGGGGAGCCGAGCGCCTGTGGTGGCCTGCCTCGAACCGGTGGCCCGCCCGTTTCGCCCGGGTTTCGCCGGGTAACCGGCCACCGAACGGGAGGTGAGAGGCACATGGCCCATACGACAGACGCGCGGCCCGCCGCGACGCCAGCGCGACCCGCGTCGGATACGCGTTCGGTCGCCGAACTCGTCGACGACGCGACCACACAGCTCACGCGGCTGGTTCGCGACGAGATGCAATTGGCCCGGCTGGAGATGCAGGACAAGACGAAGGGCATCGCCAAGGGCGCCGGCCTCGCGGGCGCGGGCAGTCTGCTGGCGTTCTACGGCGGCGCGGCGTTGATCGCGGCCGCGGTGCTGGCGTTGGCGATTCCGCTGCCGGATTGGGCGGCGGCACTGATCGTCGGCGTGGCATTGCTCGCCCTCGGCGGTGTGCTGGCATTGGTCGGCAAGAAGGCCGTCACCGAGGCGTCGCCGCCGGTGCCGAGCGAGGCCATCGAAGGCGTCCGCGACGATGTCGAAGCCGTCAAGAAGAGGAGCCGACGATGAGCGATGTCGGACGACCGAACATTCCGAACGGATCCGACGCTCTGCGCAAGGATCGAGACCAGGCGCGGCGGCAACTCGGCGAGACGGTCGCGGAGCTGACCGGCAAGTTCGACGTCCCCGGCCGCGTCGAGGACAAGGCGCACGAGACCGCGGACGCGGCGCGTCATCGGGTGGCGGACGCCAAGCAGCACGCGCACGAGACCGCAGACGCCGCGCGTCATCGCGTCGCGGAGGCCACGCATCACGCGCGCGACACCGCGGAACAGGCGCGCGCTCAGGTCGGGCACCTCGTCGATCGCGCCGCCAAGGCGCAGGAACCGGTGATCCACCGGGGTAAGCAGCTGGTCGGCGCGGCCCGCATGCGGCCCGCCCCGATCGCGGCGGCCGCTGTCGGCGCGGTGGTGTTGTTCTGGTGGATGCGGCGGAGGCGGGCATGACGACGCTGTACAAACCCCTCGGCATGATCGTCGGCGTGCTCGGCGGCGTCGCGGCCAACGCGGTGTTCACCCAGGTGTGGCGCCGGGTCAGCGGCGAGGAGCAGGCGCCGAGCGCCACGGCGCGCGAATACGGTTGGCGCGAAGTGCTCGTCGCCGCGGCGTTGCAGGGCGCCATCTTCGGCTTGGTGAAGGCCGCCGTCGATCGCGCGGGCGCGACGGGATACCAGCGCCTGACGGGCACCTGGCCCGACAAGTAGCGAATCCGGGTGAATCCGCGCGGGTCAACCGCGCGGATTCACCGGTGCGCGAAGGGCTTCGAACAGGCGCACGCAGCGCGCCGTCATCTCGTCGGGGGAGTGCTGCGGATGCTCGCCCCACCAGGCGACGACGGTGGACACGACGCTGAACCAGATCGCCAGCAGCAGCGAGTGATCCTCCGCGTCGGTCACCGCGGCGTCGGCGAGCACCTGTGCCGAACCCTCGGCGCCCATGGCGTTCAAGGCTTTCTGATAGCCGCGCGCCAACTCGGCCGCCGGACCGTCGGCGGGCAACGTG
This sequence comes from Nocardia amikacinitolerans NBRC 108937, assembly GCF_001612615.1. Classification (GTDB taxonomy): domain Bacteria; phylum Actinomycetota; class Actinomycetes; order Mycobacteriales; family Mycobacteriaceae; genus Nocardia; species Nocardia amikacinitolerans. The sequence goes on from NZ_BDAU01000009.1 coordinate 212,227, forward strand.
CTGTCGTAGATGATCTTCCAGTTCTGCACCCGCCCGTCGATCGCGGTGAAGATGGCGGCCAGCGTGGCAAGAGCCTTGCCCTCCGCGCCCGAAACCGCCTGTGCCGCCGACACCGCCGCGACCAGCCCGTCGCCCGCGCGGCGCACGCACGCGGCGTGCAGACCGTCCCTGGATTCGAAGTAGTTGTAGATCAACGGTTTCGACACACCGGCCGCTGCCGCGATATCGGCGACCGATGCCTTCGCGTAGCCGCGGTCGCCGAACTCCACGGTGGCGATGTCGAGGATCTGCTGCTCGCGCCGTTCCCGTGGCACGCCTTTGGTGCCCGCCTTGCCCAGCGTCATGCGCCATCCCGCGCGAGCGGATCGATCAGCACGCCGGGGTTGAGAATCCCGGCGGGGTCGAGCGTCGACTTCGCCGCGCGCAGTGCGGCGGCGAACGGATCCGGACGCTGCCGGTCGTACCACGGCCGATGGTCGCGGCCGACCGCGTGATGGTGGGTGATGGTGCCGCCCGACTTCGCCAGCGCCTCCGAGACCGCCGCTTTGATCTCGTCCCACTGCTCCACGGTCCGTCCCCAGCGGCCCGCGGCGTAGATGCCGAAATACGGTGCGGGGCCGTCGGGATAGACGTGGGTGAACCGGCAGGTGACCACCCCCGTCACACCGACGGTCTCGAAAGCCGACGTCGCCGCGCGCAGCACCTCCGCCCGCAGATCATCGAAACGGTCCCAGGTGCAGGCGGTTTCGAAGGTCTCCACGATCATCGACTGCGCGGCGAGCGCGTCGCGCTGATAGGGCATCCGCAGGAACGAGGAGCGCCAGGTGTCCGACGCGCCGCCGCTCGCCTTCCGTTCGGCCGCGTCGGTGCTGCGCACCCCGTCGGGGAACCGGCCGCCGTGGTCGCGGCAGATCCGCACCGCCCACCGCATCGGCTCGTCCACGGGGTGATCCGCCGACTCGAAGCCGAGCACCAGAACCCCACCCGCGGAACTGGTTCCGGCGTTGAGGAAGGCCTCCACCGGATCGAGCAACCGGCAGTTGGCCGGGAACAAGCCGGATTGGGCGATGGTCCGCGTCGCGGCGACGGCCGCGACGTAGTCGTCGAAGACCACCGCCGCGCCCGCCCGCCAGCGCGGCCGGTCCTGCAACCGCATCCACGCCTCGGTGATCACGCCGAGCGTGCCCTCGGAGCCCAGGAACATGCGGTCCGGCGATGGCCCCGCGCCCGATCCCGGCAGTCTGCGCGATTCGCTGACGCCGATCGGGGTGACGACCCGCATCGACTCGACCAGGTCGTCGATGTGGGTGTAGACGGTCGCGTAGTGCCCGCCCGCGCGGGTGGCCAGCCAGCCGCCGAGGCTGGAGAACTCGAACGACTGCGGGAAGTGGCGCAGCGTCAGATCGTGGTGGCGCAGAGCGTCTTCCAACGCGGGTCCGAGAATGCCCGCCTGGATGCGCGCGGCTCGGCTCGTGTGGTCGATCTCCAGCACCTGGTTCAGACCGCTCAGATCCACCGCCACCGTCGCGGGATATTCGGCGGCGCAACGCGGTTCGACGCCGCCGACCACCGACGTCCCGCCGCCGAACGGAATCGCCGCCACCCCCGCGTCGGTGCACCAGTCGAGAACGTCGATTACGTCCTGCTCGGCGCGCGGGCGCACGACCTGATCGACCACGTGATCGACGCGGCCGAGCAGACTGCGCACCACGTCGCGGAATGCCTGCCCGTGCGAGTGCGTCACGCGGTCGACGGGATCATCGGATGCCAAGGGCGCCAACGTATCCGGCACCCGCACCCGCGGCGCCGGAAGCTCCAGCGACGACGGATCGGGCGCCTCGTGCACGGTGAGGTCCGCCCCGGGCAGCAGCGCCGCGACCCGGCGCGTCAGCGCCGCCCGCTCCTCGCCGGTCACGGCGTCCGCCACGTTCCCCCAGCCCCACCACGATCGCGTCGCCATCCCGCGTCCTCTCGACTCGAATTGACTCGATAGTAAATTAACTGCGAGTCAGTTCACAACCGCTGCTTGAACGACCCTGGCCGGAGCGAATGCGGAGGTACGCATGAGGGGTGCTGTCGGACGTCGTCCGTCGTCAGTCCGCGCATGGCCGGAGCGAATGCGGAGGTACGCCTATGTGTCCCCGCCCCGCTCCGCCCGAATGCGCTGTTCGAGGCGGTTCGTCAGCGAGCGCACCCGCTCGTCGGTGCTCAGCTGTTGGTCGAGAACCACGTTCAGCGCGCCGCGCAGCATGGCGTACGGCTCCCAGCCCGCGGGCGCGATCGTGCGCGGCGCGCGCCGGGCGATGCCGTCGGCGATGGACGCGGCGGCGTCGGCGGCGCTGATCCGCTTGTTCAGCGGCCACGGCAGCAGGTCGCCCAGTTCCGCGCCCAGGTCGCCGTCATCGAGCGTGTCATGGGTCATCGCGGTCTCGACGACGCCGAAATAGGCGACGCCCGCGGTCGCGCCCGAGGCGGCGAGCTCGACACGCAGCGCCCTGCCGAACTGCTCGACGCCCGCCTTGCTCACCATGTACGGCGAGCCGCCCATCCCCGGCGCGAACGCCGCGCAGGACGACACGACGACCACGTGCCCGCGCGCGGCGACGATGTCGTCGAGAGCCGGCTGGACGGTGTTGAAGACGCCGGTCAGGTTCACGGCGAGGACGCGGTCGAAGTTCGCCGGATCCATCAGCCGGATGCTCGACGGTTTCGGCACGATGCCCGCGTTGGCCACGACGACGTCGATGCCGCCGAAGTGCTCGCGCACCCGGCCGATCGCGTCCCGCATGTCCGCGCGATCCGCCACGTCGGCCCGCACGCCGATCGCGTCCCCGCCGAGCCGTTCCGCCGCGTCGGTGGCCGCCGCACCGTCGATGTCGACCACCGCGAGCCGCGCTCCCCGTTCGCAGAGCAACTTGGCGAGCGCGAAACCGATCCCGGTCGCGCCGCCGGTGATCACCACGACCTTGCCAGCGACGTCGTACTGTCCCTGGCTGCCTACCAGCGCTGCGGGAACCGCGCGCAACAGCTGTCGCACGGTGTGAAAGGTGCTCATCGCAGGCTCGATTCGTAGGATTCGGCGTCGAATTCGGCGACGCGGCGCCGGTAGTGGAAGCTCCAATCCGGATACAGACCGGCGTTGCGGCCGTCGGCGGTGGTGTAGTAGCTGTCGCAGCCGCCCTTCAGCCAGACGGTCTCCCTGCTACGTTCCTCCATCTCGTTCAGGAAGGACCGCTGCACGCCCGGACGCACCTCGACGCGCCGGATACCTTTGGCGCGCATCGTCTTCAGCGCGTCGACGATGTAACCGATCTGCCCCTCGATCATGTAGATGGCCGACTGGTTCCCGGCCGCGCCGAACGGACCGAGCGTGCAGAACATGTTCGGGAACCCGGCGGCGGCCGCCCCGAGATAGCTGCCGGGACGTTCCCGATACGCCTCGGCGATCGACCGCCCGTCCTTGCCGATGATCCGCTCGTACAACTGCGGCAGCGAACCGAAACCGGTACCCCACACGATGGTGTCGACCGGGTATTCCGCGCCCGTGTAGGTGACGATCGACCGCGGCCGGATCTCCGCGGTGCGCTCGGTGACCACCTCCACGTTGTCCCTGGTGAGCGCCGGATAGTACGCGTCGGAGAAGATGGCGCGCTTGCAGCCGATCATGTAGTCCGGAGTCAGCTTCTCGCGCAGCGCGGGATCGCCGACCTGCCGGTGCAGCTGCCACCGTGACAGCGCCTGGAACGGATGCCGAAACCGCCGATCCACGAAACCGACCAGCCCGAAGCTCTCGATACCGGCGAAGTACGCGCCGCGGATCGCCTTGCCGAGCACCGGCATTCGTCGCAGCAGCGCCCGCTCGACGGCGTGCGTCCGCCGGTCCATCCGGGAGACGATCCACGGCGCGGAGCGCTGGAAGACCGTGAGCCGCCGCACGATCGGCTGGATCTCCGGAATGAACTGCACCGCGGACGCGCCCGTTCCGATCACGGCGACGCGTTCGCCGGTGAGATCGTGCTCGTGATCCCAGTGCAGCGAATGGAACTGCGCGCCTTCGAAATCGGCGAGCCCGGGGAAGTCCGGGATCTTGGCCTCGCTGAACGGGCCGACCGCCGAGATCAGCACGTCGGCCGTGAGCTCGCCCCGCTCCGTCTCGATATGCCAGCGCAACGCGTCCTCGTCCCATCGCGCGCGGACCAGCGGGGTGTCGAATCGCATGTGCCGCACCACATCGTGCCGCTCGGCCACCGAGCGGAGGTAGGCGAGAATCTCCGGCTGGGTCCCGTAGGTGCGCGACCAGTTCGGGTTCGGCGCGAACGAATACGAATACAGGTGCGAGGGCACGTCGCACGCGCAACCCGGGTAGGTGTTGGCCTGCCAGGTGCCGCCGAGGTCGCTCGCGCGCTCGAGCAGGACGAAGTCGTCGAAGCCCGCTTCGCGCAGCTTGACGGCGAGGCCGATGCCCGCGATGCCCGCGCCGATCACGACGATCGCGCGGTGCTCGGGGCCTGTTCCGCTGGGTGCGGCCATGAAGGGTCTTCCTTTCCGAAACGGGCGCCGTTGCCCGTTAGAGATCGAGGACGAGTTCGTCCCCGAGTGCGCGTGAAACGCAGGTGAGCATGGTGGAATCGCGCTCGGATTCCGTGAGCAGCCGGTCGCGGTGGTCGATCTCGCCGCCGAGCACCCGCGCCTTGCAGGTGCCGCAGAAGCCCTGCCTGCACGAGAACGCCGTGCCAGGCAGAACTCGCCGGATGGCGGACAGCGCGGATTCGTCGGCGCCGACCTCGACGGTTGTCCCGCTGCGCCGCAACGCGATTCGGAACGGGCTGCCGTCCTGGACGGGCAGCGGCGAGAACCGTTCGGTGTGCACCGAGGCGGTCGGGTCGGTGGCGGAGAGCACGCGTCGCGCGGATTCCATCAGCGGCGGCGGTCCGCAGACATATACGGCGGCACCGCGCGGCGCCTCGGTCATCAGGGCGTCGAGATCGGGGACGCCGAACTCGTCATCCGGCCGCACTTCGAGGTCGCCGCCGCGGCAGCGTTCGAGCTCGCCGAGAAACGGCATGCTCGCCCGCGATCGCCCGAGGTAGATCAAACGCCACGGCAGACCGCGGTGCGCGCACTCGGTGACCATCGGCAGGATCGGGGTGATGCCGATACCGCCCGCGACGAACAGGTACGCGGGCGCGTCGATGAAGGTGAAGGCGTTGCGTGGCCCACGTATCCGCAGCAGGTCGCCTTCCCGTAGCTCGTGCAGCTCGCGGGAACCGCCGTCGCCATCGGCGATGCGGCGCACCGCGATTCGGTACCGCAACCGGCTCGCGGGATCGCCGGTGAGCGAGTACTGACGCTGACGGCCGGACGGCAGGAAGACATCGATGTGCGCGCCGGGAATCCAGGTCGGCAGCTCGGCCCCGGTGGGCGACCGCAGCGACAGACTCACCACGTCCTCGGCCTCGACGACGCGGGCCTCGATCCGCAGCTCCATGTCGAAACCCGTGCGCCGCACCGGATTCGGTCGCGACAACAACCCGGCCGTCGCTTCGGCGGTGAAGGCGCGCTTGTAGGCGTCGAGCAGCCCGGCCATGGCGCGCGCCGGGAGCGGCGGACGATAACTCCCGGTCACGAGGGCGCTCACGCCTCACCCGCGCGAGCCGCGGGCGACTGCGCCAGGTAGCGAATCGCGTTGTCCATCGGACCGAGCTGGGACGGATGGAAACCCGGCCGCAGATAGCGAGGGATCTCCGTGACGAAGGTGGTGAACCGTGGAATCACACCGCGGGCAGAGGCGCTCAGCAGTTGCAGCGGCCAGAGGCGTCCTTTGTCCGGCTCGGGATCCTTGTGGAACAGGTAGCCGCCGGAGATGACGAACAGCGCGAGCAAGCCGAAGCTCGCCAGCAGGCTGGTCCGCGCCTTGCGGAAATATCCGCCGTCGACGTGCATGTACGCGTCGTAGACCACGCTGCGGTGCTCCACCTCCTCCGCGCCGTGCCAGCGGATCAGATCCAGCATCGCCGGATGCATGTGCTTGGCCTCGAGCTTGTCGTTGGTCAGCAGCCATTCCCCGATGACGGCGGTGTAGTGCTCCATCCCCGCGAACAGTGCCAGCCGCTCGCACAGCCACTCGTGCTTGGCGCGCCCGGTGAGGCCGTGATCGCCGAGCACCCGGTCCACCAGCCAGGACACGGTGTCCACCATCGGGGCCACGTCCAGCCCGATCGCCTCAAGGTGCTTGCGCGCCTTCTCGTGCGAGCTGGCGTGCATGTTCTCTTGGCCGATGAAGCCCTGCACCTCCTCGCGCAGGCGTTCGTCGTCGATGAGCGGCAAAGCCTCGGCCAGCGCCTGCGCCATGGCCCGCTCGCCCTCCGGCAACACCAGGTGCATGACGTTGATGATGTGGGTCGCCATCACCTCGCCGGGGATGTAGTGCATGGGGACCGAATCGAAATCGAACCGCACGTCGCGCGCGTGAATCGCGTGGGCTTGGTCCTCGTACGCCGTTGTGGTCATGCCGCCGTCCTCGCGTCTCATCGTTGAAACAGGCACCCCTCGACGGTATTGTTGACATCACGTGATGTCAACACTGTCCGCGATATCGAAATCCCGATGTCTCCTATGCCGATTCCTATTGGTGAGGCCGGGTGCGTCGGGCCTACCGTCGGGGTATGGCGAAGATTCTTTTCGTGATGACCGGTGTCGACCACTGGACGTTGGCCGACGACACCAAGCACCCCACCGGATACTGGGCCGAGGAGTTCGTCGTGCCCTTCGAGGCGCTGAAGGACGCGGGCCACGAGATCGTGGTGGCAACCCCGGGCGGCGTGGTACCCACCGTGGACCAGGGCAGTCTCGCGCCCGAGGTCAACGGCGGGCAGGAGACCGCCGAGCACCGCGCGCGGGTGGTGTCCACGAGTCCCGAGCTCGCCGACCCGGTCGCGCTGGCGGATGTCGATCTCGCCGACTACGACGCGGTGTTCTATCCCGGTGGGCACGGGCCGATGGAAGACCTCGCCGTCGACGCCACCTCCGGCGCACTGCTCACCGCCGCACTGGATTCCGGTAAGCCGCTGGCCGTCGTGTGCCACGCGCCCGCCGCGCTGCTCGCCGCGACCAAGCCCGACGGAACCAATGCGTTCGCCGGTTATGCGCTGACCGGCTTCACCAATGCCGAAGAGACACAAGCGGGTTTCGCCGACAAGGCGAAGTGGCTGCTCCAGGATCGCCTAATGCAGATCGGCGCCGACTTCCGCGAGGCCGATCCGTGGACGCCGAACGTGGTCGCCGACCGCAATCTGATCACCGGCCAGAACCCCGCTTCCTCGGCGGGCGTCGCCAAGGAACTGCTGCGGAAGCTGGCCTGAGCGCGGTCGGCTACCTCGTGGCGGCCTGAATCGCGGTAGGCGACAGCTGGTTCGAGGCGCGAGCCGCAGCGGTATGGACGGAAGGCCGGCTACTTTCTCGGCGGGCCTGCCTGTTTCGTGTTGTCGGGTCCGAAAGTCATCGGTAGGGTCGTGGTCGACACCAGGGGCGTTGTGCCCGTAAGCAAGCCGCTGCCGAGACTTCGGTGGGGCAGGAGGGGAACCGGGCCATGATCACGCTTCGGAAAGAGGACGGCGCCGCGGATCTCGCCGGCGTCACCAAGCTGAGTGTCGGCGTGAGCTGGGATCCTTCGGCGGGCACCAGCGGCGGCGCACTCGGCTGGGCGCGTCGCAAGCGCGGCGTCGACCTGGACTTGGTCGCCATCCTCATGCAGGGCAGCGAGCCGGTTCGCTTCGCGGGCCTGGATTCGCTGGATCCCCTTGGCAACGGTGCGGTCCTGCACACCGGCGACGCGCAGACCGGCGCCGCCAGCGGTGACGACGAGACGGTGCACGTCACCTTCGCCGATGTCCCCGGCGGCATCGACGCCATCATCTTCGTGGCGGCGGCCTTCAAAAAGGGCAGCTCCTTCGAGAAGGCGAACAACATCTCGTTCAAGGTCTACGACGCCTCCGGCGGCAGCAGCCAGCAAGTCGCCGACATCTGGCCCTCGCTGCTCGGCGCCGACAACGCCAACGCCGTGGCCCGCGCCTTCCGCAACGGCAACGCCTGGCAGCTGGAAGTTCTCAACCGCAAGGGCAAGATCAAGCAGGGCGACAAGCAGGCCTTGCTCCGCTTCGCGATGCAGTAGTAAGGGCGGGCGATCCGCCCGAGCGCATCGGGACGGTCAGTCCCGCGTATTCGCCTCGACCGCATACGGTTTCAGTAGTTCGCCGAGTTGATCGATGGCTCGGTCGATGTCGATCCGGTCGGGTGCCATCGCGCTTTGCGCATGGATGCCGATGGCCGCGCCCACGAGTACGGTCGCGAGGTCGTCGGCGGTCATGGTCTCAGGGAGGCGGGCGAAGCGCTCGATCCACCGCTTCGTCGACTGTCGCAGCCGTTCGTGCAGCGCCACGTATTTGTCGTGAATCGGAGACGTGGGTTTCACCGCTTCGACGTAGAGCGTGACGAACAGCAGCGACGTGCGCGCCATGGTGGCGCGCTTGGCCTGTGCCACGAGGTCGAAGGCCCGCGGTGAGTCCGCCGCGTCGGCGCGTTCGGACGCCTCGAGCAGCGTCTCCGAGGCTTGGTCGAGCACCGCGGCGAGCAAGCCCTCCTTGTTCCCGAAATGCCACGGAATCGAGCCGCGACTGATCCCGGAACGCTGCGCCACATCGGCGAAAGTCGTCTGCTGATAGCCCTTCTCGACGAACAAGGCGGAGGCGGCATCGATCAGCATCCGCCTGCTCTCGCGGGTCGTCTCGGCGCGTCGATCGGCCACTGCGGTCCTTCCTTCCCGTACCGGTGCGTCGAGCCTAAGCCATCGACCATTGACTAGCCGCTGAACACATTCTATGTTGGCTGACACAGAAGCGTGACGGCAATGATCTCTATCGCGCCGATCTGCCAGGTGCGGCCCGTGCCGGCACGCCGATCCGGTCGACAAGTGAGGTGGGTCCGTGGATATCGCAGATTCGGTCGTTCTCGTCGCGGGTGGTGCGTCGGGCCTCGGGCTCGCCGTGGTGCGGCGGCTGACAGAGGTAGGTGGGACCGCGGTTGTGCTCGATACCCGGCCCGCCGAATCCGGAGCGTTCCACGGTGATTCGGTGCACGAGGTCGTCGGCGACGTGTGCGAGGAACGTGATGTAGCCGCTGCCTTGGATCGGGCCGCCGAGTTCGGTTCGCTACGCGCCGTGGTCAATTGCGCGGGAATCGATCGCACCGGGCTGACGCTGGACGCTTCCGGTCCGCTTCCGCTGGAGCAGTTCGCGCAGGTCGTCCAGGTGAATCTGGTCGGTGCGTTCAACGTGATTCGCCTTGCCGCCGAACGGATGGCGCGGCTCGAGGCCGTGGCGGGGGAGCGCGGTGTCATCGTCAACACGGGGTCGATCGCGGGTTCCGACGCACCGGCCGGACTGGTGTCGTATGTGGCGTCCAAGGCGGGCCTGGCCGGAATGACTCTGGCGGCGGCGCGCGATCTGGCGGGCGCGCTGATTCGCGTCGTCACCGTCGCGCCCGGCATGTTCGATACGCCGATGTTTCGTCGGCTGCCCGATTTCGCGCAGCAGGCGTCGCTGGCGCTCGCCGCGCACCCGGCTCGGCTCGGCGCACCAGCGGAATTCGCCGAGCTGGTGGCGCACGTGATTCACAACCCGATGCTCAATGGCGAGACGATTCGGGTCGATGCCGCCGCTCGGCTCGGCGCACCGTGACGGTGCGCGGTGTGATTCGCCACAGGGTCGTCATGTCGATCTTCCGCGAAAGCGGGTATGCGACCGACTGAGGAAAGCCGACTGAAGGAGGACGACGTGGCCGTTTCGGCTTCGCACCCGCAGTATCGTGCCGACCGCCGACACCGTTCCGGCTCGACCGACGACGCGGGTTCCATTCATCTGACCATCGCGGCATGGATTCTCGTGCTCTCCGTGCTGAGCTTCACCCTGGTCCTGCTGTGAGCGGACGCCCGCGTGGCGCGCCGAAGCAGTGATCGAAACGCCTGGGCCACGGTGCGGCCGTCGAAACACGCGGCGGCGCACCGTGGCCGAGGTGACGACGAGAGGAGTTCGATCTCGTGGAAGACGTACTACGACCGCTGATCGTGCTGCTCGGCACGGTCGCGATCACCGTGTCGGCGGGACTGCTCGTCGACTGGCTGCTGCGCTACAGCGCGCGCCGTCGACCCGGTACGCACCTGCCGATGCTGTTGCGCCGCGTGCAGCTGCCGCTGCAAGTACTGCTCGGCGCGGTGGCGCTGCACGCGACATATCCTCTGGCGGAGTTGGACTTACGCCAAGACGCGATGATTCGGACCATCCTCGCCGCGGCGGCCATCATGGCCGCGGCGTGGTTGGTCATCCGGGCCGCCGACGCGGTCGCCGAGAACCTGCTGCGCCGTTATGCCGAGCACACGAGCGAGATCTCGCGCGTGCGCCAGCTGCGCACCCAGCTCGGACTCGTGCGCCGCATCATCACCTCGGTGCTGGTGGTGACGACCGCCGCCGTGGCGATCCTGCTGCTGTTCCCGAGTCTGCGCACGCTGGGCACCTCGCTGCTGGCGTCGGCGGGCGTCATCGGCATCATCGCGGGCGTGGCCGCGCAGTCGACGCTGAGCAATCTGATCGCCGGGTTGCAGATCGCCTTCGGTGATTCGGTGAAGATCGGCGACACCGTTGTGGTGGAAGGGGAGTGGGGGACCGTCGAGGAGATCACCCTCGCCTTCCTCACCGTGCGGATCTGGGACGACCGCCGACTGACCATGCCGGTCTCCTACTTCAACAGCAAGCCGTACGAGAACTGGTCGCGCGGCGGCCCGCAGATCACCGGCACCGTGTTCCTGCACCTCGACCACAGCACGCCGGTGCCGCTACTACGCGAGCACCTGCACGACTACCTCCGCGACCGCCCGGACTGGGACGGCCGCAACTGGAACCTCCTCGTCACCGACAGCACGCCGACCAATATCGTTGTGCGCGCGACGATGTCGGCCGCCGATGCCGACGACGCCTGGACACTGCGCTGCGCCGTCCGCGAGGAACTCCTCGACTGGCTCGGCCGCCGCCACCCGCACGCCCTCCCGAAGATCCCCACCGCCATCACCAACCAGGGCGAGCCGGATCGGGAAATGGCATTGTCCACCAACGGTTCCGGTGAGGCGAGCAGTCGGAACGGAGACTGACGAACGTGGCCTTTTCGGCCCTCGGCTTGGTAGAATGTTCTGTTTATCGCAGGACCCTATACCCTGGCCGGGGGGCCGTGAAATGCGTCTGCTCTCAGCATTTTTCAGTTTGGAGACGAAGGACAAATTCACCACGTCGTTCGCCGCCATCACCTTGATCGTGAGTCTTGTGGCCTTGTGGGTCGCGGTCGGTTCGCGTGACATATCCAAAGAGGCTCTAGCGGTGTCGAGGCTCGAGGCGGCGAACGTCTACCGCGTCACGATGAATCTGATCTGGGCGAATCAGCAGGGCGGCAATGTGACGACCCTGGTGTCGGGCTCCGGTTCGCCTGACGAGTTCCCGTCGGATGTATTCCTCTCCCCGAAATCGTGGTTGCAAGTCGAGGTCACCAATATCGGAAACCGGCCGGTCACCATCTACGACATCGCCCTCATCGCGAAGCCGGAGGAAGGCCTCGGATTCTGGATTTCCAACGAGTCGTACAGCATTCCGGACTATTGCGAATCGGAAACCGACAGCAGCCGCGACGTGAAGTGCTTCTCGTATCCGATAGTCGTCGCGGTCGGACGCTCGATAAGACTGCTCTGGCAGATGTCCTACTGGGGGCCTCGTCTGATCGAGGAAGCGGCCATCACCCCGATCCGCGTGGGGATCAACAGCCGGACCGGGTTCGACTTGTTCGAGTCGACGCTGTTCGTCCGCTGAATCGCGCTCCGCGCGTGGGTGTTCGGGCCGTGGCGGCGAGGTCGGTCGGTGATGTCGGTCAGGGTTGTGGCTCGGGTGGCAGCATGGCTTCGATGTCTTCGAGTGCGGCCAGAGTTTCCGCGAGTTCGGTGTGTTCGGATTCGGAGAAAGGTAGCGCACGTGCTCGGGTGAGGGCGTCGCGGGCGGCGGTCGGGTCTTCGGCGCGGAGCGCGAGTTCGGCGCGGTAGGCCAAGGCTTGGGCGAGTTCGGTCAGCGTCGCGGTGTCCCTGTCCCGCTCGAGCGCGGCGTCCAGGATCTCGGCCGCTCGTTGGTGTTTGCCGTGCGAGTCGCCCATGACGACGACCCTGTTCAGCGTTGTGGTGAGTTTGCCTGCGGCTGGGTCGTTTTCGGAGGGGCGGGGTGCGGCTGACATGATCCTGATCCAGTTCCCGCCCGGGTCGATGACGGTGAATCCGGAGCGATTCTCGGCGTTCTTGCGTTTGCGCGGCCGGGTCATTCGAGGGATCCCGGAGACGAGGAGTCTGCCGTGCGTCTTGCGCATGCCCGCGGCGAACGCGTCGAAGAGTTCTCCGGTGTCGGGTACGAGAACCACGCAGGTCCCGTAGGAATCCTCGGGCTCGAAGTCCGGCATGCCGAAGAAGTCCAGTTGCAGGTCTTCGCGTTTGAGCGAGACGTAAGGGTTGGGGCGGACCTGGTAATAGGTCCGGGTGAAGCCGAGCATGGTGTAGAAGTCGACGATCTCGTCGATGGATCGGCAGGGAAGCAGTGGCACGGTGATCTCGTTGGCCATGGATTTCTCCGCTCTGACGGTGGATTGCGTTCGGCTCGACGGCTATTCGGTGGAGTCGGCGGCTTCGTCGGCCATCGTGAAAGCGCCTTCCTCCAGGCGGCGAATGAGCCGGTCGGTCCACTGGGCGCCGGTGTCGGCGGTGGTCAGCCACAGCGACAGGACCTCGCCAACGGGTCCCCACGTGTCCAGATCCGTGTCCGCGGGCAGGTGCGCCGTGATGCTGGTGCGCCAGTCGCGCATCGCGCGGGATCGCTCGCGCAGCATCCGCAGCGCATGCTCCCGTGGCAGATCCTCGATGAGGCCGATGGCGGCGCCCAACACGTCCAGGCCGGGCTCGCGGTCGGCGAGGGCCCGGCTCAGCAGCGTCAAGTACTCCTGTTCGCCCGCGTCCGTCAGTTCGTACTCGGTTCGCGGCGGGCCCCCGGCCGCCGAGGGGGCAGTCTCGTGCGCTACCAGTAGCCCCTTGCCGGCCATGCTGCGCAGCGCGTGATACACCGAACCCGATGTGGCCGTGGACCATTCGTGCGCGCCCCAAGACTCCAGATCCGTGCGGACCTGATACCCGTGCGCGCGTCCGCGCCTGCGCAGCGCGCCGAGTACCAGCAGTCGTACCGAGTTCATTCAGCCCCTCCTGCCGGCTAGCCAAAGTTGGCTAGCTACCGATCTGAGGCTACGCGCACTAGACAAATTTGGCTAGTCTGCGCGGGGTCGTATCGAATTCGAGGCTGACGGCCGCGGGTAAACGGACGTGCGAACTATTGCCGTGGCCGATCGCCGATGAGAGGATGAGAAGGTAAATTACTCATCGAGTCCAGGGTGGATATGAGGATCGTGCCGAGCGGCCACTTCGAACTGCATGCGGGCGAGCCCGTCCCGACGTGTCCGGCCGTCGCGATGCGCGGCACCAATGGTGGGGCGGTCGAACTCGGCAATCCGTCGGCACGATGACGGACCTCTCGCACCTCGTCGCGCCGGAGCGCACCAGCGCTTCGCTGCTGCACCGCTATCTGGGCGACCGCTGCTTCGCGCTGACCCTGCCGCGCGCCGTCGCACTACAGATCCTGCATCCCGCCATCGCCGCCGGGCTCGTCGAGCACACGCATGTGCGGTTGTGGGAGCACAAGAAACGCACGGTCTCGAGCATGATCACCATCGCCTACTCCTCGCGGGATCTGCGCTCCCTCATCAGGTATGGGCACGAACATGTCAAGGGTGTGGACGACGCGGGACGTCGGTACCACGCCCTGCACCCCGAGGTCTTCTTCTTCCAGCACGCGACCTACGTCGACACTCTGGTGACGGCGATCGAAACCTTCGCGCGGCCCCTCACCGCGCTCGAACACGAGCGCCTCTACGCCGAGTGTTGCGACTGGTACGACCGCTACGGCATCTCGACTCGGCATGTACCGCAGACCTGGCCGCAGTTCACCGAGTACTTCGCCGACGCCTGCGATTCGATGCTGCGCCGCAGTGCCCACAGCGACCGCTTGGCCGCGCAGGTGCTGCGCCCCGATGCGTGGATCCCGCGCCGACTACCGGATTTCGCCGTCCGCGCACTCCAGCACGAACGAGCGCGAGAGCTATTGGACGTGCGGTCGGGGACGGCCGACCGCGCCGCACTCGAGGTCTACGCGGGAACCGTCCGCACCGCGATGGCGGCCGCTCCGCGCCGGATTCGACTTGTGCGGCAGGCGCGGCCGGCGAAATGACCACGGTGCTTCTCGCTTCCATGCGGGCACAGCCCGTTCGTGGCGTCGGGTGGCACTCGGGCTACTTCCGTGCCGACTGCGATCGGATATACGGTCACTGTCGTGTCTTTCACGATGGAAATCCCCGCTACACCGATGGCAGAAGCCGCGCTCGCGATCGTGCGGCGATCAGAGGCCGAAGCCATCGTCAACCACAGCGTTCGCAGCTTCTTCTTCGCCGAGCTGCTCGCCGACCACGAGGGGCTACACGAAGATTCCGGCTATGACCGCGAGCTGCTGTTCGCCGCTACTGTCATGCACGATCTCGGAACCGGCGCTCTGGCGCCCGGTCGTGAACGGTTCGAAGTCGAGGGCGCGGACATCGCTGCCGGAGTTCTCGCCGAACACGGTGTGCCGCAATCGGATATCGATCGAGTCTGGGAAGCCATCGCACTGCACACCTCGCCCGGAATCGCCGAACGCCGCGGTCTGCTGGCCTATCTCACGGCCGAAGGCAGCAAGATGGACATCGGCCTCAATGCCCCGGTGACCGCGAGCCATCAGGCAGCGATCCACGCGGCCTACCCGCGACTGCGGATGGTGCGGACACTGACCGACGCGATCGTCGACCACGCCGCCCGCTCGGAAACCGCCGCGCCGATCTATTCGATGGGACAGCAGTTCAGTATCGAGCGACGGGAAAGCGGCGCCACACAATTGGAGCGGCTGGCGGCGGGCCTGATCCCCTGGGGCGAGTGATCTCGGCGCTCACCAAGCCCTTGGTCACGAGATCGGCGATCATTTCCGAAGGGGGCCATGATCGCCGGTGATGACCCCGGCCTCGGTCCGGCGCAGGGGCTGGATCAGGATCGGTTCAGGGTCAGATCCAACCGGTCGATGTGAAACCGAGTGTCGGTGACAACGACGGAGGTTTCGGTGAAGCGGCTCCCTCTCAAGACGTTTCGAACGAAGTCGCGTACCTCGGCGGGCTGCGCGTCGAGGCCCGCCAACAGCTCCGGAGGTGATTCGATCGTTCCATCGAGATGCCTTGGCTGACTGGAGATTCCCGACAACTGCGGTGTCTGGCGCAGGCCATCGACGGTGTGCAGTACAAGATTCAGCTGCTTGCCGTCGCCGAAGTCGATCCGAAGCGGAGTCGGCGTGACGGCCACATCGAAGGTGCGCACTCGCGCGCTCCACCCCTGCGTCGCGACGCCCTCGTAATCGAAGGGCGATGGGGCAACAAGCGTATCGAGCGAACGATCGGTGGGCGAATTCTCCAGCACAGTCCCGACGAGGGGTTGATCGGTGGGCACGAACGTCCACGAGTCTGCGGTGAGTTGCTTTGCCCAGTAACCGTTTCGACCGCTATCGCGACCTTCGACGCGCAGTTCCCGCGCCGCCGAGCCGGGTCCGGTCCGGTGGATGGAGATGCGGTCGGTGATATCGCCCGGCACTTTCGGCTGACGCACCCAGTCCGGTGCGGGCAGCTGAATCGCCGCATACCGGCTGTCCACTCGTTCCGCGAGCATGTCGGGAGCCTCGGGCAGCCCGCTCTGGTCGTCATACGAGTATCGGAAGAACACCTTGTCGGCGCCGGAGATGTCGAAATCGTAGAGGCGCGTGTAGAAGTCGCCGAAGCGGTTGACGATCAACGAGGTCGACGCGCTCGTCGACAGCGCGACCGCCTGGAACCGGCCTCCGTGCGGTGTGGCCATCTCGTAGCTGTGATCGACCGGCAACCAGGGATCGATGTATCGGATCCGCTGACCGCCGTTGGTGAGCGCGAAGACGTGCGACACCTTCGCTCCGCCGACCGGATGATCATTGCCTGCCGTATCTCGCCAGACGTGATCTTCGTTGGGGGACAGGACCGACCAAGACCAGGTGCTCGTGCCGGGAGGTAGCGAGTTTCCGGGTCCGGTCCACAGCGGGGTGCCGTAGCGGCTGCTCCAATTCCAGTCCCGGGGCGCGCTGAGCGCGTGGTCCATGGTGAAGAACCGGCCGTCGCGGTCGATCATCATCACCTCGTCGTCATCGGCGGACACGCCGACGACTCGACCCTCCAGGCAGCCCGGGAGGACCAAGGTGCGCCAACCACCTTGGGTTGCAGTCTCTTTCACATAGACGCCGCCATCGCGAGTCGCGAATGTCCAGCGCCGATTGAACGACTCGGTGGTTGTCCGGAAGTGGATCCGCTCGGGCAATTCGACATCGGCAGAAGCCAATGCCTCCATCCCGGCGGTGGTTTCGTCGACAGTCACTTCCGGAGTGCCGACCGTGCCGACCAGCACGCAGCCGGTGTCCGCGACGGCCGCCGAGTGGTTGGCCATTCCGGCGAATACCAGACCGGCCACAGTAAATGCCGCCGTACGCCGAACGTTCCGCATCACAACCACCCCGCGGCGCCGAAACCGGCGATCGCTATGGCGTCGACACCGAGAATCGCTCCGACAGTGAGTGCTTTGGCCCGCACGGTCGGCAGGTCGTGCACGAAGAAGCAGACGGCGAAGAACGGTACGTAGCCGATGAGCCAGATGAGGAAGGGGAAGCTCGGCTGCCACCAGGACCAATCCCAGGTGAGCACACCAGCCTTGTTGAGCAATACTTCGACGCCGACCGCCGCGGCCGAGTTGGCGGCGATGAGCACCAGCCTGTTGGGCATACCCAGGATGCGAGTCTCACGTGGCGGCAACATCTTCGCGGCCGCGACTCCCATGACGGCGAACATGAAGCAGATCTCGATATTGAGGCCGATGAGGATCTGGTAGGCGGTGGGTCCGGTGGCGCCCCAGACCGGCGCGCGGCCGGTGGCGTGAAAGACCAGGGCGTTCCAGATCTCGTTGAACCAGTCCATGCCTCACAGCGCCAGCCCGGCGAACAGGACATTCCAGTTCCGCCGCTCGACTTCGACGGCATAGATGTAGATGACGATCAGCAGCAGTGGGATCACGTACCACTGGAATTGGCTCGCATCTCGAAGGATCTCGAGCGCCTCTCGGGCATTGTCGGTCAACGGCGCAACTCACTTCCTGGTCGCCTGTCCAGGTGAGTATTACATATCGACACCAAACGTCAACCTGTAACGAGCCGTGGTTCGGGATCGCGCAGGATGGCCGGCCGTGCCTGTCCATGGCGCCGGCCTTCGGCTACGCCCACTACTTGGCTTTCCTCTTCGAGGGCGGCTCGTACCCGATCTTCTTCAGGCGTTCATCGTGCCGGTGCTACTCGTGGTGGACTTCCTCTGAAACCGAACTCCTCACCCGAAACTGACCGCGACCCAGAAGGTTTGGCGCGAGCACCAGCGCTCCGAGGTGGGGCGGTAGCGCGACGGCGCTGTTCGCTGTAATTCCGCGCCGGCCTCTTGGGGTGCAGAGTGGACGGCGCGCGGTCCCACTCCCGGGGGTTGCACCTTGACGCGACCGGTCGTCCGGCGACGACCGGCGCCCGCCGCACAACGGGCGTCCAAGCCGCTCGTCGGTGGCTTCAGCGAGGGTCGACGAGCCAGCTGCCGTCTACGTTGACAAAGTGGGTCGGCGGCGGGCACGGACGGCCACGAGTGCGGACGAATGTCGTGGCACGGCGCCCCCGCACACACACCGACACATCAGACGTCTCAGCGATGCGGATATTGACACTGTGTTCGCGTGACTTCTCGACGAACACCGACCGCGGCACGTTCGCGCGCCAGAAGGGAGTGATGTGGCGATCGTAGATCGTTTCCCAATCACCAAGGCGTCCGAGCCTGTTCAGTTCCTCGCGGGCCCGGCGGACGGCCACGATGTCGGCCTCGGATGATCGCTGCGACAACCCGGCCAGTCGCACGGCCTCCACGACAGCCTTGAAGCCGGCGCGAACACCCGGTGGGTCCGGCCGCTTGCGGTCGGGGTTGTAGGTGACCAGCTCGTCGCTGACGTCGATGACGGCGCTCTCCTGAAGATCTACCGCGACATCGTGAATCGGGAGTGCGGGCCGGTCCGCAACCGCCGTGCCCGCCACGTTGAACAGCGTCTGGTACGCGGCGTCGTCGCGTCCGTCCACCGTCAGTAGCACAGGCCTGCCTTCATCGGACAGATACAGGCCGATCAGATACCGGCCGATCGCCGCGGGCTCGGCGAGCACGTCGTTGGCGAGGCCGAGCGCCGCCGAGAGGACCAGCGCGCGACTGTGCAGTTCGTCGTCGGATTCCGGCGGAAAGACGAACAGGCACTTGCCGAGAACGCCGAGTTCGCGTGCCGCCGAGACTTCCGTCATGAGGCTGCGCGAACGTCCGACGACGAAGACGATCACTTTCTCTTCGATCAACCGCTGTCGCACCGCGTCCTCCCAGTTGTCGTCGCTGTGGTACTCCCGGGCGGCACCGAGCGGGGCCAGGTCGGTCCCCGGTATACCTACTGTCCGCACCGGCCCGAATCGCCACATCGACCAGGCAAGAAGCTCTTCGAAACGTTCGAATGGTTGCGCGGAAGCGAATTCGATGGGGTTGTGCCGGGTCGATCGGCGCATTCGCATCCGAAGATCGTCGTCCTGGAACGAACGGAGCAAGAACACGCCGGGAGTGTTCTCGTGCATCTGTTCGCTTGCCGCACGTGCGATCCACGTCTGAGCGAGCCGCTTGCTGTATCGGAACGGTCGAGACAGGTTCGCCAGCGTCCGAAACCCCAGCCAAATTATTATCAGTCCGACCAGCCAATGCCCGATGGACGTGCCGAGCACGAAAATAGCGATTGCTGCGGAGAACAGGAACGCTGCCGCGTACATGATCGCCAGCGATCCGAAGATGCCGACAGCCGCCGGGACGATCGTCGCGCGGACGAAGGGGTGTCGTTCGGCCCGCTTCGCGGAAATGAGCAGATCCGCCACGACCAGCAAGCCGACGCTGCCCGGTACCAACGCGATCTCGATAAGGGCGGGCAGGGAGATTCGGATCTCCACGGCGACCACCAGCGCGCTCAACGCTGTACCGCCCAGAACCAGTCGAAGATTGCGCAGGCGGGCGCGGCGCCTCAGCTGGGCCGTCGCATGCGTCAAGTCCTCGACAACGCACCGCGACGTAGTTGTCGGGCAACGCCCTAGAATCCGTTCGATCAGACCGCGGTCTCGCAACAGGGAAGCCGCCGCGGTGGCGACCGCGAGTATCGGCACCAAGCTGATCGGCAGCACGATCAGCAATCTGCGGATATCGGAGAGATCGATCCTCGTCTGAGAGTGCAGGTCTTCGGTGAGCGGCAGCTTCTCGAGTTGCGGCGGCAATGCGCGGGCAAGGAGAAGGTCCTGCAACGCGGGATTCGGGACTGCCTGAGGAAGCGGGATCGCCGAAACCACCACGCCGAACCGGCCTTTCACCGCGACGGCTATCGAGTGCCGGACGCCGTCCCGCATCACATCACGTCTACGGGAACCTGGTGGCAGATTCGGTTCGGCTTCCGTGGACTTGCTGAAGAGGAAAGTCTCGGCCCAATAGCGATTGGTGAACTCGATCAACCGGATCCGCAACTGCACGCCCCGCTCCGCCGAGGAGAAGTAGACGCTGTGTGCCTGGCGGACCTGTTCGGTGAGACGCCGATCGGAGCGCATGGTCATATCCAGTACGTCATCGGTGTCCATGGGCGCCTCGGAGACCAGGAGCACCGGCAGGCCCGGGCTCGAGATCTCCTCGGGCCCGATGAACAGCGGCGGCAGTTCTATGGGGCTCGATTCGGTGTCGGGGGCGCCCATGGCGGTGGGCATCGTCAACCAGAGCAACAGCAGAATCGAGCCGACCGACAAGGCGATTCGTGCCGCGCGAGCGAGGCTCATCCGTTCACTCCCACCATCGTGCTATTCCAGGACACGCGGCGAGCCCGAGACGAAACCCGCATCGGTGAGCGTCCAAATGGTTTCGGCGACGCCGCTCGGACAGCACGTACCGTCGGCGGGCCTTCGCCATAATTCGGTGACTTTGACTTGGCCGTTGCCTGCCTCGATGCGACGGAGCATGGTCGGCCCATAGCCATGGAATTGCTTCTTCGGGACGACGGCACCGACACTCCACAACTGGTCGTCCCGCACCGACAAGACGACATAGGAAAAGGCGAGCAGTCCCGCCGCCGTCCCGCCGTCGTTGTCGCAGCCGACCCGGACCGCCGCATACTCGCGCCCGTCACCGAGCAGGTTTCCGAACGCGGCGAATTCGGCGGAGAGGTGCACGCTGCCCCAGGTGGACGAATTGGCTCGTGCCTCGCCGGCACGGAAGACCACTGGTTGCTCGATCCCGCAGAACTCCGCTGGATAAGCCGAGTTCTTCCAGTCCGAGGCCGCGAAGTCCGGCGGCGCGGCGCCCAGCCGGACCGGTGCCGAGATCGGTTCCGAGACCGCTGTCTTTCCCGGGTGCATGATCTCGATCGGCTCCTGATACACCCCGAGCGGAGGCAGGGGCGCCGGAGCCCCGCAGGCATTGATCAGAAGTGCCGCGGCCGCGGCGGGCAGGCAGAGGCGTAGGCGTTTACGAACTGCACGGCGGGTCATACTGTTCTCCAGGGACATACTGTTTCCACGTCGATTCCGAGATCACTTCCGAGTAGCGACAGAGATTGGTCACCTCGTCGTCGATATCGATCCCGACCACGCGGACGCCACGCAGCGTCGACATCGCCAGCATGCTTCCGTCCGGACTCAGCGCGGCGCCCATGGATGCGTACCGACCACCGATTCCGGAACTCCAGATCTCGACCATGTCGCCGTGGTCGTCGAGGTCCCAGACTTTGGCGACGCCGTCGTCGCCGGATGTCACGATCCGGCGGCCGTCGGCGCTGGCGGACACTGCCGAGACCACTCCGCTGTGGCCGACTTTGGTATCGATCAGCCGGGGGTCGTTACGGTCCTGGACATCCCAGGTCGTGACGGTGCCGCTCTCGTCAACGGCGAGTATCAGGGATTCGGCGAGGAATACGACATGCCTGAACTTTCGCTCGGAGTCCATGGTCCCGATCAGTTCCGGCTTCCTATCTTCACCGCAGTCCCACAACGACACTTGCCCCTCCCGCGAGACGGTGGCGAGGAAACGACCTTCGTGCGGACTGAAGGACGCGGATTTCAGGTACTTCGTTCCGGTCATCCGGCCACGGCGTTGCGGAGCACCGTCAGTTCCGAACCGCCACAGGTAGGCGTCCTCGTTATCCATGGCCAGCAGCCGACCGTCCGGCCCCGGCACCAATTGGCCCGACCACTCCGAGGGCCCGGGCAGTGCTTCCGCCGGCGTGCCGTTCTCTCGCAGACGGATGACGAGGGGCGGATAGCTGCGGAGGATGCGATACCCGTCGTGGCCGGAAGCGAAATCGAAGGTCGCGGCTTGACTGACATTGAGTTCCGGTATCGCGGCGGGAGCGCCCGCGGATCCGACCGACCACACCCGCGCCGGCTGGGAAACGAACAGCAGCCGACCATCCGGGGAGAAGTGGACGTCTTGGCCGAGTGTGGACAAGACCGTCGAAAAGGACCCTCGGCGGAATCCGTCGACCGGCCAGATGCGGACCGAGCCTCGCTCCTGCTCGCCCGAAGCGGATTCTTCCCGGCCGTCGAGACCGGTTGACACCAGCAGAGATCCATCCGGGGAGTAAGCGAGCTTTCGCAGCACGCCGGATTGACCACGCAGCAGCTCACCGGCTTTCGGCGTCAGTGGATCGCTGACGTCCCACAGGCGAATCTCGCCGGAAGCGCCGAGTACCGCCAAGGTTTCGCCGTCGGGGCTGAATACCGTGTCCTCGGCCTCGGGACCTTCGGCCGGAATGGTCGCGTAATGCCGAGGCGTCGCCGGGTCGAATATGTCCCACAATCTGACTCCGCTGCCCTCCAGGGTGGTGAACATCGGCGCGACCGGACTGATACTCCCGATGGTTCCGGGCAGCGCGGGCGAGGCGAGCAATTCTCGGCGGCCGGCGTCGTCGAACCTCGAGAATTCGACATGCCCGTCGCCGCTCTTCGTAGCGAGCATCTTGGTGCGCGCATCGAAAGCTATGCCATTGGTGCGAAATTTCGGGTCGGGTCCGCTGAGCTCCCGCCCTTGGACATCGAGCACGGTGACGTCCGAGGTGGCATTCTTGATGATGATTTCGTTTCCGACGAAGAACAGTCCGTAGACGATGGAATCCGTCCGGCTCTTGGTCCACAAGAGTTTCGGGTCCGCGGGGTTTTCGATGTCGTAGAGAATTACTTCGTCGTTGCGGCTTCCGATGGCCAACCTGCTACCGTCCGCGGAGAAGGCAGCGACACCCGCGTATCCGCGCTGGTCACCGCGCTGGGCCAGTATCCTTGCCGTGGCTACATCGACGATTTGCAAGCCTTGATCGGAAACCACCGCCATGAGGCGACCGTTCGGACTGAACACCGCTTTGCGCGCCAGTCCACGCGAAAAGACCTGCCGCGGCCATGTCGCACTGCGGATGATCGCCCCGGCGAGTTGCGGAGTCCTGCCGAGGCGGTAGGCCTCGGCGAGCAGTTGCCGCGCGGTATCCGGATCCGATTCCCCGATCCTCTCCGCTTCCGCGGCCAGTAGCCGCGAAGTCGCCAGCATCGCCCTTTCTCTTTCCGAATTCTTGCTCCCACTTGCCGAGAAGAGACTGGCGCCGGTGACGACCAGGGCCGTGACCAGAATTCCGATTACCGTAGAGGTCGCGATGCCCAGGAGGCGGCGCTGCCGGGCGTGTGTCCCGATGAGCTGATTTTTCGGGACACCGTCCAGCTTCGCGGTGAGCTCGATGACCATGTTGCGAAAACGCGGGTCCGAATCGAGCTCGAGCGTGTCCCTCGCCCAACGTTGGTCGGAGTGTATGAACTCGAACAGCGGATACTCGATCAACTGCGGGGGAAGCGCGGTGGAGGCCGGATCCAGAAACGCCTGATTTTGCCACTTGATTTCGCCGCCGGTCAACACGACAAGGAGCGAGTCCAGTGATCTGTTCGCCAGCCACCACGCCACCTCAGATTGGACGTGCCGCGAGCCCGCCGAACTCTCGTTGGCTAGCAGGATCAGATATCTGGAGCCGGCGAGGCCGGCCCGAGCGGCCGGCTGCAGCTGCTCGCCGATTCCGACCTCGGTTTTGTCACGAAACACTCGCCTGCCGCGGAGGCGGTAGAAACGGCGCCCGTATCTCTCGAGGCCTTTTTGCAATGCTTCTGCAAAAGCTAGATCATGACCGTGGTTGTAAGATATGAAGGCGGAGTATGGCCGATCCGCTCGCGTAGCGAGCTGTCTTTCGTTTTCCAATCCCAGTTCTCTAATTCTTCGAAGGGTCCGGCTAGATCAGCCCGTCATTGACCAGATTCCAATAGTGTTGTCCGACCACGGTGAGTCCACACGATTTGCTTCCCATCGCGGCATGCCACATGTGCGGCGCTCCGATCGGACGGACGAGATTGACCTTGACGTACTTCTGCAGGACCGCGAATACCGCGGTGTTGGCGCTGTCCGGAGCCGGGATGCTCGGATCCGAGAGCTGGTCGATCGACCGCTCCGGTTCGTACGACGGGTCGAGCCGGAACTCATGGTCCGGACTGGGGAAGTGCGTAGTTATGGCTTGTAGGTCGAGCAGCTCGATCGGCGCGCGCGATTTTTTGAGCGAAATGAATGTCTTGACGTTCGTCTTGAACACGGGTCGCTGACCCCAAGAGCCGAGGCACTGGTCTATGTGCGCGTAGATGCTGCCCGGAGTTATATCGCCCAGCAAGTTTGCCGCCGCACCGCTGAGCGCGTCCACGAAAAGCCGGGTGAACACCCCGGAGCCGTTGGACTCTTGTGCGTACTGTTCAGCCGTCGACGCGGTGAGTATAGTGACGCCCTCTGATATTTCAGCCACTTTCGGGTATCTCGGATTTGCTCCCGCGATTCCACTGTGACAGCTGTCCAGGATGATGATCTTGTTGCGTGCCTTGGAACAGTTCGCGTACGTCAACACATCGTAGAGCGGCACACCATCGTCGCCGCTGCGGCAGTCGCTCGCACACAGATAACCACCGGTCTCCTCGATGTGACCGTGGCCCGCGAAATAGAAGAGCGCCACTTCCGGGTCGTCCTCGAACAACGCTTTGATCGAGGCTTTCAGCTCGCTTCTACTGACATTCTGCCCAGGGCCGGTCCCCAAGATCACCTGGGGAACTTTGAAGTTTATCGTTCCATCCGCGTGACGCTCGAGCGCACTCCGCACCGAACTGGCATCGTTCACACACCCATGCAGGCAGGAAATTTTCTCATAGTAGTCGATACCGACGATCAACGCCTTCCGCATCTCTACTCCCTACAGAGGTCGGACAGCTAGGACAGTGTGGCGGGTGCGACGAGATGCCGCATCACTTTGCTCGAAATCGACGAAGCCAGTGGCGTGTCCCCGGAAGAACGCGGGCGCGTTCACCTGCCTGACGGCAGAGCAGCGTTCAGAGGGACGGAACTTTTAGGACCCGACGTAGCTCACCGTCGTGGCTTCGAAGTTCGCGGCCGTGGCCTGCGGCGCTGCGGATTACACACCGTTGGCCGGCACTCCCCGCGGGCATCTCGGTGAAGAAATCGGTACGGGTCGTCCAGGCTTCGCATGCCTTCACTGCCGAACTCTCCTCGTCTCGGCTGACGGTAGGGGCCACCAGTCGGCCGCGCGGGCGCCCGAAAGCTCCTCGCGGCCAGTGTCAAAGCGAACCCGTGCCCCCCGAGAGCACGTCCTCGAGTCCGGCGCTTCCGCGGACGGCAAACCAGTTGCGGCACGCGCGAATTCGAGTACCGGCGAGAGTACGGGGCCGAGACCCGGAACGTCAATAGCGTATCGACAGCAACCAAGCGCACGGTGGTGAAAACGATGGCGCACCAGTGCATTCCATCCGGATCCGTCGGCCGCTCCGTGGACCCAACCGGTTCCCGGGCGGTGAGCTGACCATCTCGGCGAGGTTCTTGCCCTGGCGTCAGGGACAGGCGGCGGTCAGGGGTCCGCCGCGCAGTGCGCTGTCGATCAATTCCTGAAAGGCGCCGTCGATCAGTTCGTCGGCGTGGGAGACCCGGCGGCCCCGGGGTAGAACGATTGCGCGCTCGTGTTCATCGCGCCGGGTAGTGGTTCGCACTTCCTCGCCTGCGTCCCCGGGAAACATGTAGGTGCTCATCGCGGCGGAGGGTCGATCGGTCGGCTGGGCGTGGGCCCGCGGTCTGATCGACAGCTGCGCTTGCGGTTGGGCTGACCGACTTTTCGCCGAGACTCGGTAGGGCTGGCGCACCTCGGCACGCCGTCGGATCGGCTCACCGCCGATCAGGAACCCCTCATCGACCCCACCGCGTGATGGTGATTTCGTTACGTTTCGGCGACGCATCCGCAAACCCGCACGAGCGGTGGAAAGCCCCCTTACGCTTCGGTATTCGGCTCGATCGGCCCGTCGCAACACGTCCTAGCTGCATGATTGTGAGTCGTGGGGCGGGTGGGGAGAGCGGGATGCAGCAGAGGGAACGCAATATTGCGTTTTCTGTTGTGTTCTTGCATCTGTAAGAGCATGATCCAGCTAGCCTAGTTGTGAACAACCGATCCGATGACCGGGAATACCGAATCGAGAGCCAATCATGTTGGTACATAGCGCGTTGGTGTCGGGTGAATCAGGGGTGTGGCGATGAGCGCGCCGACGGTGGGGATGCTGCCGACGGCTCCGCAGATTTTGTGTGCGTTTCAGGGACGGCGCTTCCAGGACCGTGAGCTGTTGCGGTCCGCGCACGCGCTCGCCGAGCTGCACGCGCGGCGCGCCGAGGTGCGCGACGCCTACCTGGTCGCCGAAATAGATTGTCGGCGTAGCGAACTCGTCGACGATATCAACGACTGGGTCGCGCAGGAGATGCCGCAGCACCGCAACGGCGCCTCGCTGCACACCGAGAGCCTCGGCGCCGTGGTCGACCGCATGGCGCGCAGCTGGGTGAACGCGAACCAGGCCATCGACGTCGACGGGCCGCGCAGTGACAATACCCATAAACACTGGTACCACCTGGCCGAACTCGTCGACGGCTACACTGATCTGGTAACCGACGTGGCCGGAGGCCGCCGTCGGCTGCCCGAGCAGTAGCTGCTCACGACGGCCGAACGGGCTACCGCGCCACCGCCACGACGGCGACGTCCCGGGTGGAATGTCATCCGACCAGCGCGTCCGCCCGGATGCGAACGTCGCCGCCCGTAGTGACGGCGGGCGCAACGGGGCGCCCCGCCCGGCGTGCCGCGTGGTCGACTGGCGCGGCACGCCCGCTGGTTGCTCGGGTGCGATCAGTCGGCCGGAGTGATGGATGACGCCGGCGTTCGTCCGGCGCGCCGACGTTCGCGCCGCCGACGGCGGTAGCGGCGAATCCGGCTCGCCAGCAACGTGATCAGAAGCAGGCCGATCAGCAGGAACAATCCCGCCACGATCGCCGCTGCCACCGGGTAGAAGATCGCGAGGGTGACGACGCCCGCGACGGCGAGATCCTCCACGGCGCTGGTCACGATATTGCTGGCCGGTTCCGGTGAGGTGTTGATCGCCATCCGCAGCCCGGCCTTGACCAGATGGCTGACCAGGGCGGTGGTGCCGCCCACCGCCGCCGCGGCCAGTTGCGACAGCGAATCGTCGGAGCCCGCGATGAGCGCCGCCACCACCGCGCCCGTGGCCGGCCGCACCACCGTGTGCAACGTGTCCCAGAACGTGTCGAGGTACGGAACCTTGTCGGCCACCGCCTCGATGAGGAAGAGCACCGCGGCCGCGATCAGCACGTCGGTGCGTTGCAGGCCTTCCGGTACGTCGTCGGAAAGGCCGGTGGCGCCGAACAATCCGAACAGCAGCACCACGGCGTAGGCGTTGATACCGCTGGCCCAACCCGCGGTGAAGATCAAGGGGAGCAGGGACACACTTCGATCCTAGGCGCGAGCGCCCGGCTCACCGCAGTGCCGCGCGTCCCCTCGCTCTGCCGAGCAGCACCAACGCCACCAGCGTGACCAGCACCAGGAGTGTCGTCCCCGCCGCGGCGTCGAACACGTCTCCCCGATCGGTCTGCCCGAAGATGGTGACCGGCAAGGTGCGCCAGGTGGCGGGGTACACCATGATGGTCGCGCCCAGTTCACCCATCGACAGCGCGACAGCCAGGCCGGCGGCCGCGCCGAGCGCGGGCAACAGCAGCGGAAGCGTCACCTCGCAGAGCACCCGAACCGGCCCGGCGCCAAGGGATTCGGCGGCTTGTCGATAGTCCGGATCGAGGCGGTCCAGCGCGGCCGACACCGCGCTGAACGCGTAGGCAAGCACCAGCACCGCGTGCGCGACGATGACGATCCACTTGGAACCGCCCAGCAGCAACGGGCGCTCGTTGAAGGCGATCAGCACGCCGAGACCGATGGCGACCGAGGGCACCGCCACCGGCAGGTGGAACACGGCGTCGGTCAGCCTGCGACACCACGCCGGCGCCTCCCGCGCGGCGAGTGCGGCCCAGGTGCCGACGATCAAGGCGAAAGCGCCCGCCAGCAATGCGGTCTGCAAACTCACCGACAGGCTCGCCGCTTGCTCACCCGTCAGCGCCTGCCGGAAGTTGGCGAGCCCGAGATCCGAAGGGAGCGGGCCGGTCCAACTACCGGCCAGCGACGCGGCGACGACGGTGGCGATCGGCGCGACGAACACGACCGTGACGACCAGACCGAACACCGTCAGCACCACCGCCCGGCCGGTTCGGGTCCACACCAGCATGGTCACTGTCCTTTCCGCGCCGTGACGCGCGCGAAGACGAATCGATAGGCGGCGTACAGCGTCAGCGACAGCGCCACCTGCACCGAAGCCAGCACCGCCGCGCCGGGCAGGTCGAAGGTCACGATGCCGCGGGTGTAGATCAGCGCGGGCAGCGTCAGCACGCCCTTGGCGCCGGTGAACAGCACAATGCCGAACTCGTTGAGCGTCAACAGGAGAACGAGGCTGCCGCCCGCGGCCATGGCGGGCCAGGCCTCCGGCAGCACGACCTGGCGCAGCACCCGCCACGGCGAGGCGCCGAGACTGGCCGCCACGTCGAGCTGTTCGCGCGGCAGCCGAGCGAACGCGGCGAGCAGCGGACGCACCACGAAGGGCGTGAAAAAGGTGATCTCCGCGGCGATCACGCCGAGCGGGGTGTTGAGGAAGTTCAGCAGGGGAGTGTCGCGGCCGGTGAGCTCGGCGATCAGCGCGTTGACCGCGCCCGCGGTGCCGTAGAGAAAGGTGAACGCGAGCGTCACCAGGAACGACGGCAGGGTGAGCACGGTATCGATCAGCCTGCCGACCACCGCCGAGCCCGGGAACGGCACGAACGCCAGCACGATGGCGAGGAACGCGCCGAGCACCAGGCACCCCGCGGTCGAGGCGAACGCGATGGAAACCGTGCGCCACAGCGCGTTTCGGAACGACTCCGAACTCAGCACCGAGGACCACACCTCGGTACCGCGCCCGTTCGAGGTGACCGTCGACTCGGTGAGCACCCGCAGAATCGGATATCCGGCGACGAGGAGAACCAGCAGCACCGACGGCAGCGTCCACAGCACCGCGCGCCATGGCCGCCGCGCGGGTGCCGGTGGTTCGACGCTGTCCACCGGACGGTCGAGCAGCACCGCGCTCATGTCGGCACTTCCGTCGCCTGGCCGTTCGGCGATCGGGACGGGAGCGCGAGCCAGAGCGTACGCGCGCCGCCGCCTCGCGCGAACGCTGTGCTGCGGTGAAGGATTCGCCGCCAGCCGGTCGGGGGATGAGCCCACACGCGTACGCCTGCCCGCATGCCGGCGCCTGCGCTTCGCGACAACACTCTGCGCCGGAGAAGGACTCGCATCCCGCCGGTCGCGCAGTGGGCGCGGAGCTCCGTGAGCCCGAGCATTCTTCCGCTGCCGCCTCGCGAGTTCGCCGTGCGGTGGTGCAGGTCTCGCGGCCAGCAAGTCCTGGGATGCGCGCACGCACCCACCAGCCCGATCATCCGAGTGCTCCAGCCCCGCCTGGGATCCCCGGGGCGGTGGACGGTCCAGCACCGACCGGTCGGGGGATGAGCACGCCCGCTGGATCGGGGAACCGGACGCCGACCACCGATCCCGGTGTCTGCGGGGCACGTCCTGGCACGTCCACCACGAGCGGATCCGGTAATCCATCCAAGCCGACCTCGAGCCGCGTGGATGCGCCGCGCCATACGCTCGACAGCACATTGCCTCGCAACGTATTCCGCTCGGGTAAGCCGCCGATCGCCACGGTGTGCGGCCGAATGCACAGCAGCGCGTCCGAATCCGGTTCCAACGCGCGCCTGCCGACGCCGGGATCAGGCGCATGGGCGCGCAGCGTGTGCGAGCCCGCGGTAACCAGCGCGATGCCCCCGGAAACCCGATTCACCGTGCACGGCACAAGATTCGCGCCGCCGAGGAACGCCGCGGTGAAGTCGCTGGGCGGCCGCTGCCAAAGGTTCTCGGCGGTGTCCACGTCGACGAGGCGGGCGTCGCGCATGACCGCGATCCGGTCGGCGAGCGCCAACGCCTCGGCCTGATCGTGTGTGACATACAGCATCGCGGTGTCCGGCAACGCCTCCCGCAACTGCCGCAACTCACCGAGCATCGTCTGGCGCAACTGGGCGTCCAGCGCCGCGAGCGGTTCGTCGAGCAACAGCACCTTCGGCCGGATGGCGAGCGCCCTGGCGATGGCCACGCGCTGCTGCTGCCCGCCGGACAGCTCGCGCGGCAGCCGCTTGCCGTACTCGGCCATGCCGACCATGGTCAGCGCCTCGGTCACCCGGTCCGCGATGGCGTTGCGCGGCACACGATGCGCTTTCAGTCCGAAGGCCACATTGCCGTGCACGGTCATGTGCGGGAACAGCGCGTAGGACTGCACCACCACACCGATACCGCGCTTGGCCGGTGACAGATTCGTGACGTCGCGCCCGGCCAGCCGGACCGCGCCCGAGGTCGGCCTGACGAACCCGGCCAGCGCCTTGAGTGCCGTCGACTTGCCGGACCCGCTGGGCCCGAGCAAGGCGACGGTCTCGCCCGCGGCGACGCGCAACGTGAAGTCGGCAAGGGCGACGGTGGATTTGCGGCCGGTCCCGTACCGGACGCCGACCCGGTCGAACACGATGGCGGGTTCGCCGTCGACTTCGTGACGCGAAGTGGCGGTGGACGTTTCGGTGAGCGTGTCGCCGGGGATCATGTCAGCCTCCGATGGCCTTCTCGTAGGCGGCTACGTCGTCGTTCAGGTCGGCGAGGACTTTCGTCCAGTCGGGGCGCACGATCTGAACGCCCTGCAACAGGGCGGCCGGGCTCGGGCCGGAGCCGGTGGCGTCGGCCAGATCGGTGCGGGCCGAAACGGCGAACGCGTCGGGGCCGAGCGTCTGCTGCACCTCTTTGCTGAGCAGGTAGTCCATCAGCTTCTTGGCGGCCTCCGCGTGCGGGGCGCCCTTGGCCAGGCCCATGAAGTAGGGCAGCGCGACGGTGTGCTTGGCGCCGTCGGCCGAGGCGGGGAAGAAGATGCCGAACTTCGAGCCCTTCGAGGTGATCGATTCCATGTTCATCTGGATGTCGCCGTTGGCGATCAGCAGCTCGCCCTTGTCGACCTTCGGTTGCAGCTTGCCGGTGGACGCCGACGGCCCGACATTGTTGACCTGCAACCGCTTCAAGTAATCCAGTGCGCCGTCCTTGCCGCGCAACTGTTGCAGCAGGATCAGCACGGCGGTGCCGTCTCCGGCCTGGCCGGGGGTCGAATACTGGAGCTTGCCTTTGTATTCCGGCTTCAGCAGGTCGTCCCAGGTGAGCTTCGAGGCGTCGACGGAGTTGTTGGCGATGAAGTTCAGGTAGTTGCCCGCCAGGCTGACGAACCTGCCGTTCGGGTCCTTCTCGGTGGCGGGGTAGGCCGAGGTGTCGACGCCGAGCGGCTGCAAAAGCCCTGTGGCGTCGGCCTTCTGGATGAACGGCGGCAGGGTGACCACCACGTCGGCCCGCGGGTTGGACTGCTCCTTCTCGAGGCGGTTGACCACCTCGCCGGATCCCGCCGCGACGACGTTCACCGCGATGCCGGTCTCGGACCGGAACTTGTCGAAATGGGTCCGGTACCAGGCGTCGAGGCCGTCGGCGGAGTAGACGGTGACCGTCTCGGAGCCGCCGGAACCCGTTCCGCCGCAGGCCGCGGTCACGGCGACGGCGGTGGCGGTGACGACCAGCAGGGCGGTCCTGGACAGGACGCGAGACAGGCGCGTGGGGGAAGTACGCACGGTGGGAGCAACTTTCGCTTGATGGTGTCGATGGTCGAAGGGACGAGGACTCAGGCGCGCTCAGCGCGGATCAGTTCGGCGAATTCGACGACCGAGGGCAGCACGTGGGTGGCCCCGGCGGCACGCAGCCGCGGTTCGTCGTGCGCGCCGGTCAACACGCCCGCGACGATGCGGGCGCCCGCAGCACGGCCGGTGGCGATGTCGCTGGTGGTGTCGCCGAGCACGGCGACACGGTCGACGGCGTCGACGCGCAAGCGCAGCAGCGCGGTGAGCACCAGGTCGGGGTAGGGGCGGCCGCGACCGGCATCGGAGGGCGCTAGGGTGAGATCGGCGATGTCGTTCCAGCCCAGCGCGTCGAGCAGCCGATCCTGGGTACTCCGGCTGAAGCCGGTGGTCAGCGCGACCCGCACACCCGCGTCGCGCAGCGATGAAATGGCCTCGGCCGCACCCGGAATGGGCGAAATATCGACCTCGCCGATCAGAGCGCCGTAGGCGTCCTCGAAGGCGCGGTTGGCGGCCTGCGCGCGGTCCTCGTCGCCGAGCAACGCGCGGAACACGGCGATCTTGGACTGACCCATGGTGTCCAGCACGTACTGGCGGGCGTGTTCCCGCCGCGGCCCTTCGGTTTCCATGCCCGCGGCCGTCGCCGCCGCTTCGAACGCGCGCTGCACCAGGCCGCCGTCGGCGACGGTTGTTCCCGCCATGTCGAGTACGGCCAACTGAATCGTGTTGTCCGGCATTGTTTCTCCTTCAGAGGCCCAGTAGTTCGGCGGTTTCCTCGCCGAGGACCGGGCCGAGGGTCATGCCGCGGCCGCCGGGGCCGGTGATCACCCAGACGTGCTCGTCGGCCTTTGCTCGGGTGACGATCGCGGCGGGATCGACGCTCTGGCTGTACACCCCGGCCCACCGGCGCACGATCGGCGGTAGCTTGCGGCCGAGCAGCTCCTCGGTGACGGAGGTGAGGTGCTCGTAGGGCGCCTCGTCCACGTCGAAGGCGAACGGCTCGGTGTACTCGTGGGTGTCGCCGATGGTGAGTCCGCCGTGCAGGCGCTGCACGCACAGCAACTGCATCCGGTGCTCGGCCGCGGTGGCGGTCTGGGACTGCTCGCGTTCGAGCGCGTCCACCTCCGGTCCCGCGAAGCCGGGGTAGTAGCGGAAGCTGTCGCCGTCGGCGACGGCGGTGGTCAGCGGCTCGCCGAGCGGCGCGGTCTGCATCATCTGAAGCCGGACCCGACGCACGGGGATCGTCCCGACCAGTTCCCTGGTCAGCCCGGTGTGCGCGGCGCCGGGGCAGACCAGCACCAGGTCGGCCGTGAGGGCGCGGCCGTGGTCGTCGAGAACCGTTGCGCCGGAACCGGTGTCGGTGACGGATCGAGCTTCGGTTCCGGCGTGGAACGAATAGCGTTCGGAGGCCGCGAGATAGGCGCGCAGCGCGGGCAGCGCCTGCCGCGACTCGACGGCGGCGTCGGTCGAGCAGTGCAGTCCGGCCAGATACTTGCCGCGCAGCGCGGGGTTGATCGCGCGCACCCGCTCCGGCTCGAGCAGTTCGAATCCGCGCGCCTCGGCGCTCTCGCTCGCCGCCGCCGCGCTCGCCACGGCCAGTTCCTCGGGGGTGCGCACCAGCGTGATGGACCCGGCGGGCCGGAACCCGACGCCGGGGACCTTGCCGCCGATCTCCTCCCAGATCTCGCGCGAACGCAAGGTCAGGTCGAGCTCCGTCGCCGACCGCCCGGACACCCACACCAGGCCGAAGTTGCGCACCGTCGCGCCACGCGCCTCGGGCTCGCGCTCCAGCTGCACTACCTCGTGTCCGCGGCGGACCGCGGCAAGGGCGTGGGCGGTGCCGAGGATTCCACCTCCGATGATGACCACTCGCATGGGAACCATGGTGGGCAATGGTCTAGACCGATGGGTGTTGCCCGTGCGAACGCCGGGTTAACAATTGGTATAGTCCAATTGCGGGTAGGCTGTCGGGCATGGAAGCAACGGAGGTGACGCGCGGTCGGCGTGGCGAGACATCCGGCGGCGGCATCGAATTGGTCCTTCCGGAGCGCCTGCCGAAGTCGTATCGGGTGCGCACCGAGCTGGAGGGGATCATCGACGAGCTGGCCGAGGGCGATCCGGTGCCCTCGGAGCGCGAACTCGCCGTGCGATTCGAAGTCGCCAGGGAGACCGTCCGGCAGGCCCTGCGAGATCTCTTGGTGGAAGGGCGGATTCGGCGGCAGGGACGCGGGACGGTGGTGTCCCGGCCGAAGATGGTGCAGCCGCTGTCGCTGCGCTCCTACACCGAGGGCGCGCTGAGTCTTGGCCGGGTGCCCGGCCGCATCCTGGTCGGCTGGGAGGACGTCCCCGCCGACGCCGACACCGCACGCGATCTCGGGCTCCCCGTCGGCACGCCCGTGATGCACCTGGAGCGGGTGCTGCTCGCCGACGGTGAGCGCATCGGACTGGAGAGCACCTTCCTTCCGCTCGCGCGCTTCGCCGGACTCCGCGACAGCTACGACCCGACCACCTCCCTCTACGCGGCCGTGCGCGCCTCGGGGGTGGAATTCGGCGCGGCCACCGAACGCATCGAGACCGTGCTCGCCTCCCCGCGCGAGGCCGCCCTGCTCGAATGCACCACGGCGCTGCCGCTGCTGTTGTTGCACCGGCGCAGCGTCGACGAGGAGGGCGCGCCCATCGAGCGGGTGCGCGCCCTCTATCGCGGCGACCGGATCGCGTTCGAGGCGCGGCTGTCGAAGTAGCCGGTCAGCGCAGCTGCGGCGCCACTTTCGTGCCGAGTAGGTCGATGGTGCGCAACACCTTCTCGTGCGGCAGTGTGCCGACGCTGGTGTGCAGCATGAACCGGTCAAGGCCGAGGGTGTCGCGCACTCCGGCGATCTTCTCGGCGACGTAGTCCGGCGTCCCGACGAACAGCGAGCCGCTCTGGGAACGCAGCGCGTCGAACTGTGCCCTGGTCATCGGACCCCAGCCGCGCTCGCGGCCGATGGTGCTCATGGCCAGCGCGTACGGCTGATAGAAGTCGGCGACCGCCGCTTCGTCGGTGTCGGCCACGTAACCGTGCGCGTGCACCGCCACCGGCTGCCGCTCGTGCCCGCCCTCGGCCAGCGCCCGGTGATACAGATCGACCAGCGGTGCGAAACGCGCGGGCTGGCCGCCGATGATCGCGATGGCCAGCGGCAGACCGAGCAGCCCGGCGCGGATCACCGATTCCGGGCTGCCGCCGACCGCGATCCACACCGGAAGCGGCCGGTCCTCGGTGCGCGGATAGACCACCGCGTCGCGCAACGGCGCGCGGAACTTCCCGGACCAGGTGACGGGCGCGTCCTCGCGCAGCCGCAGCAACAGCGCCAGTTTCTCCTCGAACAGTTCGTCGTAGTCGGCCAGGTCGTAGCCGAACAAGGGGAACGACTCGGTGAACGAGCCGCGGCCCGCCATCAGCTCGGCACGTCCGCCCGACAGACCGTCCAGAGTCGCGAAGTCCTGGTAGACGCGGACCGGGTCGTCGGAGCTGAGCACGGTGACCGCGCTGGTCAGCTGGATGCGCTCGGTGCGCGCCGCGATCGCCGCGAGCACGACCGCGGGCGAGGACGCGGCGAAGTCCTTGCGGTGGTGTTCGCCGACGCCGTACACGTCCAGGCCGGCGCGCTCGGTCGTCACCGCCTCCTCGACTACCTCGCGCAGCCGCTGCGCAGCGCTCGGCGCGGGCCGGTCGCCCGCCGGGTACAGCTCGGCGAACGTCGTCAGTCCCAGTTCCACAGCTTCAGTCCTCTTCCTGAGTAGTTGCCCAGAATAAACGGACTGCGGTCCGGTCCTATTCCGTCCCGGCGCGGGCGGCGGGGTGGCGCCGACCGGGTGCGGATAGTCTTGTCCCATGTCCGTGCGTACCCGTAAGCCACTCGTTCCCGGCACGCTCTCGCCCACCCGAGAGGTGCCGCGCTCCATCGAGCGACCGGAGTACGCGTGGAAGAAGACCGTCAACGAGGGGCGCGAGCCCTGGGTGCAGACGCCGGAGACCATCGAGAAGATGCGCGTCGCGGGCAAGATCGCCGCGCAGGCGCTCGAGGAGGCAGGCAAGGCGGTGGCGCCCGGCGTCACCACCGACGAACTGGACCGCATCGCCCACGAATTCCTCTGCGACAACGGCGCGTACCCATCGACGCTGGGCTACAAGGGCTTTCCGAAGTCCTGCTGCACCTCGCTGAACGAGGTGATCTGCCACGGCATTCCGGACTCCACCGTGATCGAGGACGGCGACATCGTCAATATCGACGTCACCGCCTACATCGACGGCGTGCACGGCGACACGAACAAGACCTTCCTCGCCGGTGACGTCGACGAGGAGGTCCGGCTGCTGGTGGAACGGACCGAGGAGGCCACCATGCGGGCCATCAAGGCGGTCCGTCCCGGCCGGGCGCTCAACGTGATCGGGCGCGTCATCGAGTCCTACGCCAACCGGTTCGGCTACGGCGTGGTGCGCGACTTCACCGGCCACGGCGTCGGCCCCACCTTCCACAGCGGCCTGGTGATCCTGCACTACGACCAGCCCGCCGTGGAGTCGATCATCGAGCCGGGCATGACCTTCACCATCGAGCCGATGATCAACCTCGGCGGCATCGACTACGAGATCTGGGACGACGGCTGGACCGTGGTCACCAAGGACCGCAAGTGGACCGCGCAGTTCGAGCACACCCTGGTCGTCACCGAGACCGGCGCGGAAATCCTCACCCTGCCGTGAGCGATCGGCGCTGCCCTGCTCGCCGCGGCCGGGGGCGGACGCGATGAAGGGCGCGCTGCTCGTCGCGGGCACCACCTCCGACGCCGGGAAAAGCGTTGTGGTGGCGGGTATCTGCCGCATGCTGGCCAGGAAGGGCGTGCGGGTGGCGCCGTTCAAGGCGCAGAACATGTCCAACAACTCGGTCGTCACGCTGGACGGCGGCGAGATCGGACGAGCACAGGCACTCCAGGCGCAGGCCTGCGGTCTGGAGCCGAGCGTCCGGTTCAATCCGGTGCTGTTGAAACCGGGCAGCGACCGTCGCTCGCAGCTCGTGGTGCGCGGCAAGGCCGTCGGTACCGTGGGCGCGGCCGACTATTTCCGGCACCGGCAGGAGCTGCGCGCGGTCGTCGCGGCCGAACTCGACGCGCTGCGAGCCGAGTTCGATGTGGTGATCTGCGAGGGAGCCGGGTCACCCGCCGAGATCAATTTGCGCGCCACCGATCTGGCGAACATGGGGCTGGCCGAGGCGGCGGGTCTGCCGGTGCTGGTCGTCGGTGACATCGATCGTGGCGGGGTGCTCGCGCACCTGTTCGGCACGCTGGCCGTGCTGGATCCCTCCGATCAGCGACTCATCGCGGGTTTCGTGATCAACAAGTTTCGCGGTGACGTCGAGCTGTTGCGGCCGGGTTTGGAGCGGCTGACCGAACTCACCGGACGGCCCACCCTCGGTGTCGTCCCGTTCGCCGAAGAACTGTGGATCGATGCCGAGGACTCGCTCGGCACCATCGCCGACGCCCCGGTCGGCCGCCCGGCCGCACCCGCGGGAACGGAATGGCTCACGGTCGCCGCCATCCGGCTGCCACGCATCTCGAACTCCACCGACGTCGAGGCGCTGGCCTGCGAACCCGGCGTCGCGGTGCGCTGGGTGCGCGATCCGTCCCGGCTGGCCGACGCCGACCTGGTGGTGCTGCCCGGCAGCAAGTCGACGGTGTCGGATCTGGACTGGTTGCGCCGCAGTGGAATTGCCGCCGCGCTGGCCGAGCGCGCCGCGACCGGGCGGCCGATTCTCGGCATCTGCGGCGGCTATCAGATGCTCGGCCGTCGCATCGTCGACGACGTGGAATCGGCGGCGGGCACGGTCGACGGACTCGGTCTGCTCGACTTGGACGTGGAATTCGCCGAGCCGAAGGTGTTGCGCCGCACCGAAGGTCACGGCCCTGCGACGTCCGCCGAACGTATCCCCTTGCAGGGGTACGAAATTCACCACGGCCGCGTGACACGCAACGGCGACCCGCCTTGGCTTACGGCGGCGGGGGAGCCGGAGGGCAGCGTTCGCGGCGCGATCTGGGGAACGCACCTGCACGGACTGATGGAGTCCGACGACTTCCGCCGCGCCTGGCTGCGGGAGGTCGCCCGCCGGGCGGGCCGCACGGGTTTCGTTGCGGCCGAGGCGACTTCGGTCGCCGCCGTGCGGTCCGCCCAGCTGGATCTGCTCGCGGATCTGATGGAGCAGCACCTCGACACGAGCCTGCTGGAGCAGCTGATCACCGAAGGCGCGCCCGGTGCGATGCCCACGCTCAGATCGAGTCTCGACGCACTCGACGTTTCGGATCGGCGCTAGACGAGGTCAGCCACCTTCGCCCCGGCGACCCTGCGCGCCGATCTCGGCGGTCGGCCGGTCGCCCTGCCCGCACACCATCCCGGCCGAATGGAGCTCGGCGACCGGCGGACCGTCCGCTAACGCTGCGGGTCGGTGACCTCCTTCGGCAGCGGATCGCTCATGGCGACACCCGAACCGGTCCACGTGTAGGTGATCGTGACGGGACCGCCCTGCGGCGCGGCGAACGGCTCGTCGGCCACCAGCCACCGGTACCCGACGCTGACCGAGTTGCCGTTCGAGCCCGCCACGTGCGTGAACGCGTAGGGCTCGGAAGTCGCCGTGCCCAAGTACTTTCCGTCGTGGAAGAACATCACGTGGATCGGCGCGCCCGCCGAGTTTCCGCCCACGGCGCGCACCCACAGCAACTGCCCGCAGCTACCCGGCTGGTCGGCCGAGGCCTGCGTGGCGACCCAGCCTTCGCCCAGTCCGGCCAGCGCGGCGCGCACACCCGCCGACGCGGGGTCGACGCAGCGCCCTTGGCCGCTGATGTTGTCGCTCGGCACGGGCTCGGTGTCGGACGGGACGGGTTGCCGCGATGGTTCGGTCGCGACAGGCGGTGGTGTCGTGCCGGGCACCGGTGTGGCAGCGGGAGGCGTGGCCGTGTCGCCGGGCGCCTGCGGCGCGGCCGTGGTCGTTCCCCCGGGAGCGGACGCGGGCACCGTTGTCCGTGGCGAAGTCGGCGTCGGCGCCGAGTCGTCGCTGCCGCAGCCCACCGCCAGCGTGGCCGCGGCGGCCAGCAGCACGGCCATTCGACCCATGTGGTTCATGTCCCCTCGATTCTGTCGAGACCGTGCCATCGCACGCTCGTTCGTTTCATCGTGGATCCCGATCGGCGCGTTAAACGCAGGAATTCGGGGCATGGCTACCCTTGACAGGATGAATGCGCCCGCTGAGTTGTTGGTGACGGTTGCCGCGGATCTGGAGTCGGTGACGACGACCGGTCCGGAAGACGATCCGGCCGATGCCGGGGTGAGCCGCGCCGCGATCGACGCCGTGTGGGAGTCGGTGCGCGCGTGGTACCGGTTGGGGACCACGCCTGCGATTCAGGTGTGCCTGCGGCGCGACGGGAAGATCCTGCTGAACCGGGCGATCGGGCATGGGTGGGGCAACCGGCCTGGGGACGGGCCGGACGTGGCGCGGGTGCTCGCGACGCCGGACCTGCCGTTCTGCGGATTCTCCACCGCCAAGGGCGTCTCGGCGGCGCTGATGGCGATGCTGGCCGAGCAGGGCGCGTTCGCGCTGAACGACCCGGTGTGCGAATACATTCCGGAGTTCGCGGCCAACGGCAAGGAGCGCATCACGATCGGCGACGTGCTGTCGCATTCGGCGGGCGTGCCGTTCGTGACCGGGCCGTATCGGGGCTACCAACTGGTGGTCGACGAGGAACTGGCGGTGCGGGCGCTCGCCGATCTCCGGCCCAGCTGGCCGACCGGTCGTTTCCGCGTCTACCACGCGCTGACCAGCGGTTTGATCCAGCGGCTCCTGGTGCAGCGGGCAACGGGCAAGCGGATGCGGGAACACCTGCACGAGCAGGTGCTCGCGCCGCTCGGCTTCCGCTGGACCAACTTCGGCGTGTTACCGGAGGAGGTCGATCAGGTGGTGCCGAGCGTGCCGGTCGGTCCCGGTCCGTCGCGGATCTGGAAGTTCTTGGCGCGCAAGGCGCTCGGCGGCGGCATGGGCGGGGCGATGAACGACGAGGCGACCCGCGCTTTCCTCACCGCGGAACTGCCGTCCGGCAATCTGGTGACCACCGCCTACGAACTGTCCCGCTTCTACGAAATCCTCGCGCGCGGAGGAGAATTGGACGGTGTCCGGATCATGCGCCCGGAGACCTTGCGCGAGGCGGTGCGCCCGGCGAGCCGGATTCCAGGGGCGGCGGGTCGAGTCAGCGTGGCGGGCTACGAACTCGGCGGCAGCCGTTCGAAGTTCGGCCGCCACACCGAAACCCATTTCGGCCGAAGCGGACTCACCACCCAGTACGGCTGGGCCGACCCCGCCCGCGGCCTCTCCGGCGCCATCCTCACCAGCGGCAAGGCGACCGGCGACACCAACCGCCCCTGGCAACTGGTCGCCCAGATCTCGGCGGCCGTCCCTCGCCACGAGCCCTGAACCGCCATTGACCAGCCGTCCCGCCTGCCTTACCTGACCGAGATCCACCGGGTGCTGCGCCGCCGGTACGGGCTGGACGCCGAGACCGTCACCGAGATCATGCTTGGCCTGCTCGCCTCCGCCGAGATCGTGGTCGAGCGGGCCGACACCGTGCGGCAGGCATTGCGGCGCTGCGCCGAGGGAGCCGACTTCGAGGACGCGCTCGTCGAGCAGCTGGGGCGCGAGGCGGGATGCGATCTCACCGTGACGCTGGACCCGGCGGCCGCTGCCATCACCGGGATGCGGTTGGCGGTGTGAGCCGGTCGCCGAGACACGCCGTCGGAGCGGGTAGCGGCGGTGTAGCGTACTCGGACATGGAGTCTCGGCGGATCACGGTCGGTGACCGGGCCTGGACCGTGCGGGTCGACGGCCCGGAAACACGGCACACGGTATTGCTCTTGCCCGACGCGGGCGATCCGGTGGACGTGTACGACCAGGTCGCCGCCCGGCTGCACACTTCCGACCTGCGCACCCTCGTCGTCGAGTCCGTCGAGGGACTCGATCCCACGGCGGTGCACGCCATCCTCGACCAGCTGAACGTCCCCTACGCGCACGTCGCGGGCCGGGGCGCGGGCGCGACGGTGGCCTGGCAGACCTGCTCCGGCCCGTTCGGACGTTTCATCAGCATGGTGGTGGCCGACCGCGGCCATCCCGCAGCCGCCGGAGCCGACGGTGTCGTCGTCGACCCCGGCTGCCTTCCGCTGGAGCTTCCGGTGACCGTGCTGGTCACCAAGCGGTTGCCGCGCACGGTCGCCGACGCCTCGGGACGCTTCGTCTACGGCGAGTTCCGCGTGGTGCAGGTCGACGTCGACAACGTGGCCACCGAGGCCGACCACGAAATGGCCACCGAGATCGTGCTACGCACCAGCCTCTGGTGACTCGGCCTTGCGCCGGTACACCAGCCAGTCCAGCCAGTTGTCCATCTCCTCGAACGCCTTGGCGCGCGGCTCGGCCGAGGAGAGGAACACGTCGTGGCGGGCGTTCTCGATCGGCACGATGTTGGTGCGATCACCGAGGCAGCCCGACCAGCGCTGAATCTGCTTCACGTCGAGCACGGTGTCGGCCACATCGGCGGCCGGGCCGTACTTGCGCATGAACTTGGTCAACCGGGACCGCAGGATCAGCGCGGGCACCCCGATGTCCAGGCCCTGGTGCAGCCGGAAGTGGCCGCGGCGGATCGCGCGCAGCCAGCCGAAGCGCACCGGCGCGCCGGCCAGCGGCTTCCAGTCCAGGTTGTAATCCCACTCGCCCGCGGCGCTCTTGTGCAGGCTGTCGCCGTAGGTGCTGATCGAGGCGCCAGGCATTTCCAGCATCGAACGGAACCGGCCGAGCGCGCCGATGATCGGCGTGCCGATGGTCCGGTAGTACGACGGGCCCTGCAGGTCGAACCAGGGGCTGTTGAGCACCAGCCCGACGATGCCAGAGGCGGCGACGCCCGCGGTCCGGTTGAGCCGGTCCAGCCACAGCGGCAGGATCAGGCCGCCGGTGGAGTGCGCGACCAGCAGCACCTGCTCGCCCGCCTCCTCCTTGACGATGCGCAGCGCCTCGTTCAGCTCCTCGTCGTAGAAGGCGAGGTCGGTGACGTAGTGCGGGCTCTGTCCGTCGCGCAGCGACCGGCCGCACTTGCGCAGGTCGAGCGCGTAGAAGCAATGACCGCGCGCGGCGAAATGCTCGGCGAGGTGCTGCTGGAAGAAGTAGTCGGTGAAGCCGTGCACGTAGATCACGGCGCACTCGGTGGCGGCCGCACCGGTATCGGGGAGATAGCGCACGAGGGTTGCCGAGATGTCGCCCTCACCGTCCGGGTCCGGGCCCAGCGGGATGGACCGCTGCTCGTACCCCGCTCCCAAGACATCCGGCCGCCACTTGCTCCCCGTCTGCTCCGTGATCTCGGACACGTCTAGCGAGGTTTCGTTCGTCACGAGACCCAATGTAGGCGAGGTCCGGCCCGGAATGAAGATCGCTCACGACCTGGAAGGAGGGAGGAATCTACGTCACATTCGCCGGGTTCGTTGCCGGAATGCGATCCCTCGAGGTGCACAATTGGCGATAGGTGAACGGCGGGTAACCTTATCGACCGCCGAGTCACGCCAGGCTCGCAACAATTGCAATGCGCCCCGTCGCAACAACCACATAGCGCCCGTGCCCAGGCAAGACCACCCTGCCGGTGGCCGCGCCAGAAGTGACAAGGAAGTCGATCTACCCGTGCCGAACGCTGCCATGACTGAAAAGACCGATGTAGTTCTCATCGGTGCCGGGATCATGAGTGCCACTCTCGGCGCGCTGCTTCGTCAGCTGCAGCCGGAGTGGTCGATTACGCTGTTCGAGCGGTTGGACGCCGCGGCGGCGGAGAGCAGCGATCCGTGGAACAACGCGGGCACCGGACACTCGGCGCTGTGCGAGCTGAACTACAGCCCGCAGAACGCCGACGGCTCGGTCGACGTGACCAAGGCCATCGACATCAACGAGCGCTTCCAGGTCTCCCGCCAGTTCTGGGCATACGCGGTGGAGAACGGGGTGCTCGGCGACCCGTCCCGCTTCATCAACCCGATCCCGCACGTCAGCTTCGTGCACGGCGCCGACGACGTGCAGTACCTGCGCAAGCGCTACGAGGCGCTGGCTCCGCACCCGCTGTTCGAGGGCATGGAGTACATCGACACCCCCGACGAGTTCGCGCGCAGGCTGCCGCTGATGGCCAAGGGCCGCGACTTCTCCGACCCGATCGCGCTGAACTGGACCGACGGCGGCACCGACATCGACTTCGGTTCGCTCACCAAGGAGCTGCTCGCCTACCTCGGCGCCACCGGCGCGAACCTGGCCTTCGGCCACGAGGTGCTCAACCTCGACAAGCAGTCCGACGGCAGCTGGAAGGTCCGGGTCCGCAACCTGCGCACCCGTCAGACCCGCACCGTCCAGGCCAAGTTCGTCTTCGTCGGGGCGGGCGGCGGGGCGCTGCCGCTGCTGCAGAAGTCCGGGATCAAGGAGATCAAGGGCTTCGCGGGCTTCCCGGTCAGCGGCCAGTTCCTGCGCTGCACCAACCCCGCCCTGATCGACAAGCACGAGGCCAAGGTGTACGGCAAGGCCGCCGTCGGCGCACCGCCGATGTCCGTGCCGCACTTGGACACTCGCGTCATCAACGGCAAACCGGGCCTGCTGTTCGGCCCGTACGCGGGCTGGACCCCGAAGTTCCTCAAGGACGGCAGCAACACCGACCTGTTCAAGTCCATCCGCGCCGGTAACCTCGCGCCCATGCTCGGCGTCGGTCTCACCGAGATGTCGCTGGTCAAGTACCTGGTCTCGGAGCTGCTCAAGTCGCAGTCCGGCAAGGTCTACACCATGGAGGAGTTCATCCCGCGGGCCGACGGCCGCGACTGGGAACTCATCACCGCGGGTCAGCGCGTGCAGATCATCCGCCGCAAGGGCATCGGCGGCGTGCTGGAGCTCGGCACCGCCGTCATCGCCGCCAAGGACGGCTCCATCGCGGGTCTGCTCGGCGCCTCGCCGGGCGCGTCGACCTGCGTCACCGCCATGCTCGACGTCCTGCAGCGCTGCTTCCCGCGCGAGTACGCCGACTGGACCCCGCGCCTGCGCCAGATGATCCCGTCGCTCGGTATGAAGCTCTCCGAGGACAAGGCCCTGTTCCACGAGGTGTGGGACTGGACCAACAAGGCGCTCAACCTCACCAACGCGAACACGCCGAAGCATGCAGGGGTCGCGCTGACGCCGTA
This sequence comes from Nocardia amikacinitolerans NBRC 108937, assembly GCF_001612615.1. Taxonomy (GTDB): domain Bacteria; phylum Actinomycetota; class Actinomycetes; order Mycobacteriales; family Mycobacteriaceae; genus Nocardia; species Nocardia amikacinitolerans. The sequence goes on from NZ_BDAU01000009.1 coordinate 256,058, forward strand.
GGTGTGATAGCAAGGCGCGATGATGTCAACGGTTGCTCTCAAACGGTCATGGGCGCAGGATCTCGACACTGCGACCCTGTATCAGCTGTTGAAACTTCGCGTCGAAGTCTTTGTGGTCGAACAGAAGTGCGCCTACCCGGAGTTGGACGGACTCGATCTGCTTCCGGAAACGCGGCACTTCTGGCTCGACGACGAAGGTGAGGTCATCTGCACCCTGCGTCTGACGGAGGAGCACGAGAACGGCGTCAAGTCGTTCCGCATCGGCCGCCTCTGTACCGCCGTCCCGGCCCGTGGCCACGGCTACACCACCCGCGTGCTGCAGGCCGCGCTCGCCGAGGTCGGCTCGGCCACCGTGCGGCTGAACGCGCAGACGTATCTGGTGGACATGTACGCCAAGCACGGCTTCCAGCCGGACGGCGAGGAGTTCGAGGACGACGGGATCATGCACACGCCGATGCGGCGCGGCTGAGTCGTTGGCGCGCTGGCGCGAACGGGCTCGCAAGACTCGCCCTCGGGGTGGCGGGGAGCGCGTGGATGGATCGGGCTTGTCCAAGCTGGGCCAGCCGATAGGTATCGGATGGGCGGGCGAGTGTCGCGGCTGCGAGCCGGGCGAGTAATGCTTTGGGCGGACCGCGCGTACCGCAGCGGGGCTAGGCGATAGTCGTTGGCAGATCGCGGCTGCGGGTCCCGCGGATAGCCGTCGGACCGGCGGTGCGTTATCCCGGTCGCTCCGGGGTGGTAGCCGCGGGGAGGACGGGCGCGCCTAGGCTAGGGACGTGTCCTTGTCCCGTGTTGAAGTCGCGACCTCGTCCCGTTCGCCCCGTGTCGACACCGAGGCGGGGTTTCCGTTCTCCGCGGTGGTCGGGCAGGAGCGCCTGCAGCTGGCGTTGATCTTGTGCGCGGTGCATCCCGGTATCGGCGGCGTGCTGGTGCGCGGCGAGAAGGGGACCGCGAAGTCGACGGTCGTGCGCGCGCTGGCCCACCTGTTGCCGCCGGTGGTGGACGAGACGGGCGCGCGGCCCGCGCGGTTGGTCGAGCTGCCGGTCGGCGCCACCGAGGACCGCGTGGTCGGATCGCTGGATCTGGAGCGCGTGCTGCGCGACGGCGAGCAGGCGTTCCGTCCCGGTCTGCTGGCGGCCGCGCACCACGGCGTGCTCTACGTCGACGAGGTCAATCTGCTGCACGACCACCTGGTGGACGTGCTGCTCGACGCCGCGGCCATGGGGCGCGTGCACATCGAACGCGACGGCGTCTCGCATTCGCATCCCGCGCGCTTCGTGCTGGTCGGCACCATGAATCCCGAAGAGGGCGAGCTGCGTCCGCAGCTGCTCGACCGGTTCGGGCTCACCGTCGACGTGGCCGCCTCCCGCGACGTCGACGTGCGAATGGCGGTGGTGCGCCGCAGGCTCGACTACGAGGCCGATCCGGTCGGATTCGCGGCCCGCTACGCCGCCGCCGACCGGGAGATCGCCGACCGCATGCTCACCGCGCGCGACCGGCTCCCCGAGGTCGCGCTCGATGACGTGGAGCTGCGGCGGATCGCGGCCCTGTGCGCGTCCTTCGACGTCGACGGCATGCGCGCCGACCTCGTGGTGGCGCGCACCGCGACCGCGCACGCGGCATGGCGCGGCAGCGACGCCGTCACCGAGGAGGACGTGCGGATCGCCGCGGAACTCGCACTGCCGCACCGGCGTCGACGCGATCCGTTCGACGAGCCGGGCATCAGCGAAGAACAACTCGACGAAGCCATGAAGGAAGCGGCCGCAGAGGCCGACCGCGCCGAGGAGCCCACGCCGCCAACGGAATTCGACGGTGGCTCGGACGATTCCGAGGGTGATCGCGGCCCCGAGGACCCGGACGACGGACCCGACGCGCCACCCGAAGGCCCGGGCGGCGGACCCGCGCCGCGCGAAGGACGCACCGGCACACCGAATCCCGGCGCCGCCAAGCCGCCGCGCTGGGAGGTTCCCGGAGTCGGCGAGGGTGCGCCGGGCCGCCGGTCCCGTGCCCAGACCAGGCACGGCCGGGTCGTCCGCTCCACCACCGAGACCACCGCGGGTCTGCATCTGCTCGGCACCGTCTTCGCCGCCGCGCCGCACCAGCACGACCGTGGCCGGGTGGACGGCCCGCTCGCGCTCGCCGCCGAGGACCTGCGCGGCGCGTATCGCGAAGGGCGCGAAGGCAATCTGGTCGTCTTCGTGGTCGACGCGTCCGGCTCCATGGCGGCACGGGACCGGCTCTCGGCCGTCACCGGCGCGGTGGTCAGCCTGCTGCGCGACGCCTACCAGCGCCGCGACAAGGTCGCCGTGATCACCGTGCGCGGCCAAGACGCCGAACTCGTGCTGCCACCGACGTCCTCGGTCGATATCGCGGTCCGCCGCCTCGCAGGCCTGCGCACCGGCGGCAAGACCCCGCTCGCCGCCGGCCTGCTGAAAGCGCGCGAGGTGATCCAGCGCGAACGCGTGCGCGACCCGCGCCGCCGCCCGATGCTGGTGCTGCTCACCGACGGACGCGCCACCGGCGGAGTCGATCCGGTGCCGAGGGCCTGCGCCGCCGCCGCACTGCTCGCCAAGGACGCGGTCACCGCGATGGTGGTGGACTGCGAGCGCGGCATGGTGCGGCTCGGACTGGCGACGGAGTTGGCGGGCGCGTTGCGCGGCGGCTACGTGCGGCTGGCGGAGTTGACCGGCTCGGCGGTCGCCGACATCGTCCGCGCCGGATCCGCGAACGGTGCCGTGCGCGCCGCCTGATCGTCGTGACTCCGCTCCGATAGTTGTACGAGGCACAAGGAGATTCGATGCCCAAGGGTGTGCCGGAGACGGTTCCGGACGATGGACTGACCACGCGGCAGCGGCGCAACCAGCCGGTGCTCGCGGTGCACACGGGTCCAGGCAAGGGGAAGTCGACCGCCGCGTTCGGGATGGCGTTGCGGGCCTGGAATCAGGGATTCGACGTCGCCGTCTTCCAGTTCGTGAAGAGCGCGAAGTGGAAGGTCGGTGAGGAGGCGGCGTTCCGCACCCTCGGGCGGCTGCACGAGGAGACCGGCGCGGGCGGCGCCGTGGAATGGCACAAGATGGGCGAGGGCTGGTCCTGGACCCGCAAGCACGGCACCGAGGAAGACCACGCGTCCGCCGCGCTGGCGGGCTGGCGGGAGATCGCGCGCAGGCTGGCCGCCGAACAGCATCGCTTCTACGTGCTCGACGAGTTCACCTATCCCCTGAAGTGGGGCTGGGTCGACGTGGACGAAGTGGTCAAGACGCTGGTAGACAGGCCCGGCAACCAGCACGTCGTCATCACGGGCCGCGACGCGCCGCAAGCGCTGATCGATGCCGCCGACCTGGTGACCGAGATGACCAAGATCAAGCATCCGATGGACGCGGGGCGCAAGGGTCAGCGGGGTATCGAATGGTGAACCGCTGCAGGGTGATTTCGCGCCGGTCGGTGGCGTGATGGGCACGGTGCCCGCGGTCGTCGTCGCCGCTCCCGCCTCCGGGAGCGGAAAGACCACGCTGGCAACGGGTTTGATCGGCGCGTTGCGGCGAGCGGGACACCGGGTAGCGCCCTTCAAGGTCGGACCGGACTACATCGATCCCGGATACCACGGGCTCGCGGCGGGACGCCCCGGACGCAATCTCGACCCGGTGCTCGTCGGCGCCGACCGGGTGGCGCCGCTGTACCACCACGGCGCCGCGGGGTGCGATCTCGCGGTGATCGAGGGCGTGATGGGTCTGTTCGACGGACGCATCGACGAGCACGAAACCGGCCCTGTCGCAGAGGGTTCCACCGCCCAGGTCGCCGGTCTGCTCGGCGCGCCCGTGGTGCTGGTGGTGGACGCCCGCGGCCACAGCCAGAGCCTGGCCGCCCTGCTGCACGGCTTTGCCACCTTCGACAGCGGCGTGCGGCTCGGCGGCGTCATCCTCAACCGCGTCGGCAGCGAACGCCACGACCAGGTCTTGCGCGCCGCCTGCGCGCGGGTCGGGCTGCCCGTTCTCGGTTCGCTGCCGCGGATGGACGCGCTCGAGGTGCCGTCCAGGCATCTCGGTTTGATTCCGGCCGTCGAGCACGGTGCGGCGGCGTCGGCCGCCGTCGCCGCGATGACCGATCTCGTTGCGGCGCACGTGGATTTGGCGGCCGTGGCGGCGCTGGCGCGGCCCGCGATCTGCGGGTCCGCATGGGATCCGGTTTCGGCCATCCGCGAGGCGAGCGGGGGTGGTTCGGCGATCCGCGTCCGCGTGGACACAACCGGACCGGCACGGCGAGCTGCCGGATCCTCGGCGCTCGGGGAACCGGACAGATCGATCGAAGACAGTGCCGCGACCGAACCGGGTCGGCCGGACGAGCCGATCGACGACGGTGCTGCGACCGGCCAGGGCCGCGTGAGCGGCGGCGAGCCGACTGCGCGGCGGCCGATCGCGGCGCAGGGCGAAGGATCCGCCGACGACCATGGTGCACGCGCTGCGCGGTCGATCGGTGTCGGTCCGCCAGAGTGGGTAGCTGCTGAGTCGGTAGGGACCGTCGACGGCGGTGCCGCGAATGAATACCTTGTTGCCACGCCGACATCGGCCTGGCCGATCTTGGACAACCTCGGCCGTTCGCGCGACGGTGCGATGGGCACCGGCGGTGGTAGCGACGGTCCCGTGGTCGCGATGGCGGGCGGACCCGCGTTTACCTTCGGCTACGCCGAGCATCGCGAACTGCTGATCGCGGCTGGGGCGCGGGTGGTGGTCTTCGATCCACTGCGTGACGAATTGCCTTCGGGAACAGCGGGTCTCGTGCTGCCCGGTGGATTCCCTGAGGAGCATGCCGCCGACCTCGCGGCCAACACGCCCCTGCTCGCCGCGGTCCGCGCGCACGCTCGCGCGGGGCTGCCGATCCACGCCGAATGCGCGGGCCTGCTGTACCTCACCCGCTCCCTCGACGGCCACGCCATGGCGGGCGTCGTCGACGCCGACGCCGAGTTCGGCCCGCGCCTGACCCTGGGCTACCGCGACGCCGTCGCGCTGGCCGATTCCGCGCTCTGGCGGGCGGGGGAGCGCGTGCGCGGCCACGAATTCCACCGCACCCGACTGGTCACCACCGCCCAGGACGCCCCCGCCTGGGGCTGGCACGACGGCTCGGGGGCTCGCGTCCGAGAGGGCGCGCTCGTCGGCCGCGTACACGCCTCCTACCTGCACACCCATCCCGCCGGGAATCCCGCGGCGACAGCGCGTTTCGTCGTTGCCGCCGCCTCCTACGCTCGCGCCGATGTCTCACATTGAGTGCCCCCGCTTAGCGGAAGTCCGGCGGCGACAGCCCGTTTTGTCGCCGCTGATGACTTCGCTTGCGCCGATGTCTCGCGTTGAGTGTCCGCGCTTGGCGGAAGTCCGGCGGCGACAGACTGTTTCGTTGCCGCCGCCGACTCCGACGCTCGCGCCGATGTATCCCGCTGAGTGCCCCCGCTTGGCGGAAGTCCGGCGGCGACAGACTGTTTCGTTGCCGCCGCCGACTCCGACGCTCGCGCCGATGTATCCCGCTGAGTGCCCCCGCTTGGCGGAAGTCCGGCGGCGACAGCCCGTTTTGTCGCCGCTGCGCACGCCGTTGCATCCCGCTGGGTCCCACCGCTCAGCGGAAGTCCGGTGCTGGCAGCCCGTTTGCTCGCGGCCGCAGTCGATCGCGCCCGCGCCGACATCACGTGCTGAGCCCCGGACCCCGGTCGTGGTCAGCGCCCGGATTCGGCCAGAGACCCCAGCCGGTGCGATCCTGTCCACCGTGCGGCACGCCGTCGGCGTCGAGCCGCCCATATGTGTCGCCGCCATCGACTTCCGCCGGGCGGCTGCTGGCCCGCCCGCAGCGGCTGAACCTGGTATTCCGCTGCGCACTTCCCCCGACCGAGCCTGCGCAAATGTCGCCCCCTGAGCTCCACCGCCTGGTCGCGGTCGGCGTCGGCATGCGGCCAGGGACCGCGGCCACGGCGATCCTTACCGCCGTGCGACACGCGGTCGGCGACGAGACCCCGGCCTGCCTCGCCACCATCGACCGGCGCGGCGACGAGCCGGGATTGCGCGAGGCGGCGGCCGAACTCGGTATTCCGGTGTGCGTTTTCACCGCCGCGGAGTTGGACGCGGTCGCCATCCCCACCCCGGCCGCCCGCACGAAGGCGGCGGTCGGAGCGGCAGGTGTCGCCGAGGCCGCGGCGATTCTCGCCGCAGGTGGCGGAACCCTGCTGCGCGCCAAGGAGATTCACGGCGACGTCACGGTCGCGGTGGCGCGTCGCAGCGGATGATTGGCCGCGCGACGCGGAACCCGGTGGTCGCGATGCGCACACCGCCGCGGGGCTGGATGCGGTAGCCGTGCCTTCTCCTGCGGTATGCACGAAGGCGGCAGTGGAGAGCGGCCGGTGTTGTCGATGCGGCCCCATTCCAGTGCCTACGCACACCGCGGTGGTCGCCGAGGACCTCCGATCGGTCACCGAAGGCCGTGGATCGCGCGGGCGCGGTGCTCACCAGAGAGGCTCGCGCGCCCGGCGCCACGTCGGTGACGTCGGTGTCCGCTCGACCGGTTCGATAGACCCGGTCGAGCGGTCCGCCGTGCGGGCGGTCGGCGGATCGCGGATCGGCCGACTACGGTGCGACCGATGTCCAGTCGGCGAATCCCGTGGGATCGTGGCGGCCGAGGGAGGCGTGTTCGAAAAGGCCCCACCCTTCGGCCGATCCGCAGCGGGCGTGGGCGACGTGGTCGATGACGCCGTACGGGATGCGGGGAGCGATGGCCGGGTCGGTCAGGTCGTAGCGGCGGAATTCGGACCAGTCGCGGCCCTTCCACTGGCCGTGCAGCCAGTCCGGGTCGCCGCCGTAGCCGCAGCCGACGTGCAGCGGGACGCCGGTGCCGGGAGTGATCTCGACCTCGAGCGACTTGCCGTCCTGCGTCGTGAGATCGAGCCGGGCGGCAACGGGAATCCTTGTGCCCGAACGGTATCGGATGGTGACGCGCGGCCAGCCGAGCTGTTCGGTGCGGCCGTCCGGCCAGATACGCACCGCGTCGTTGAGAGTGCGCCTGCCGTCCGGCTCCTCCTGCACGATCACCACAATCGCGAAATCGTCGAAGCGCAGCGGCACGTACAACCACCAGAAGCCGCCCGAAGGCTCGGCGGCGGCGCGCCCCGCGGGCTCGGTCTCGCCGACCGGCCGGATGCCCCAGGAGCGGTCGCGGGTGCCGGTCCACACCGCGGGGTCGACCGCGATATCCGTGCCGTCCACGTGCAGCGTTCCCGCCCAGGAACCGACCTGCGCGAAGCGGGACGCCTCGATGATGGGCCGGTTGCCGGTGAGTATCAGGTGCGGCTGTTCCTGCACGGTGGGGAAGGCGCCGGTCCAGGTGAGGTCGCAGCTCAGGTCCTCGTGCTCGCAGACGACGCGCAGCCGCTGCAGCGGTTCCAGCACCTCGATGTGGTAGCCGCCGACCCGCATGTCCAGGCTGCGGTCGCCCAGCGCGTCGGAGAACCGCACCGAGCGCACCTCGTCGCCGCGGCGGACCGCGAGGTAGGCGTCGGTCACGCCCAGGTTCGGGTAGACGCCGAGGCCGGTGATCAGCAGCGTGCCGCCGTCGCGGTCGTGGGCGTTGAAGTAGCTGCGGTCGTAGAAGTTTCGGTCGCTGGAGCCGACCCTGGCCAGCGAGAGCGGCGTCTGATGGATGGGGTATTCGTCGAGGGGCGCGGGTGCGGCCATGGTGTTCCTCACGTCCATTCGTAGGTTCCGTCGAGCAGCGCCTCCAGGCTTGCCCGGTGCATCACGTAGTCGTCCCGGTCGGGAGTGTCGGTGTCCTCGCCGAAGTGGATCATCCTGCGCTTGACCCTGGCCATCACGATCCCGTGCCGCAGCGCGGCGTAGACGAGGTAGAAATCCAGGTCCCGCACCGTATAACCGGTCAGCTCTTCGTATTTCGCCACCACTTCCGAGCGGCGCAGGAAGTCCGGCAGTCCAGGTTGCTCGAAGCGGGTGGCGAGATCCTGGAAGAACCGGTGGATGAAGACGATCCAGGCGATGTCCAGCTCGCGCGGACCCAAACCCGCCATCTCCCAATCCAATACGGCGACCGGCTCGAATCCGTCGTAGATGATGTTGCCGGGACGAGAGTCGCCCCAGGACAACACATCCGGGCCGGGATCGGCGGGCCAGTGCGCGTCCAGCCAGTCGAAGGCGCGCTCGAGCAACGGGATCGGATATCCGTCGTCGGCGAGCGCCCAGCGATACCAGGCGCGATGCCAGTCCACATGCCTGCGCAACGCCTGGCCCGGTCCGTCCAGCATCGGGAACCTGGCGGCGGGGTCCGGGATGGCGTGGATCTTGGCCAGCACGGCGAGGGTGTTGTCGGTCAGCAGCGCGCGTTCGGCGGGCTCGGCGTCGAACAGCCAGCCGTAGAAGACATAGGGCGGATTGTCGGCCGGAACCCGACCGTCGATCCGGCGCATCACGAAAAACGGTGTGCCGAGCACACTCTCGTCGGTCTCCAGCCAGCACAGCGGTGGCACCGGCACGTCCGTCGCGGCCGCGACACCCGCCATCACGTGGTACTGCTTGGCCAAATCGTAGGTTTCGAAGACCGGGAAGTCGTCGGCGGTCGGTGCCAGCCGCGCGACGAACGAGCCGCCTTCGGCCCGGCCACCCACGCTCCACTCCGCGTCGAAGAGCACCGACGCGCTCGACATCCCGGACCCCTGCGGCAGCGTCAGCTCGTGCACGCGCGGCGGCTCGTCGGCCGCGACCTTGCCCGCCAGCCAGCGCGACAGGTCGTCGGCGAGGCTCTGGAGATCGCGTTCGCTGATCGTGAGCTGGCGCCGCTCGGTGGGATCGGGCTCGTCGGCCATCATCGTCCTCCTGTAGTCGGGCGGCGGGCCACCCACCACCCGGCACTTCCTCCCGGGATAGGCGAACTGTAACGCGTTCTAATTGGGTGTCGCGGGGATTCGCGGGATTGGTTCGCTGACCGAACTCCAGGGTTGACACGGGTCCCCGTCATCCTTTCGGAGTATGGCGGCTACCCCGCGCGATGGAGCCGGAAATCGGGATCCCGCCGGAAGCGCCCGGAGGGTCCGCGTGGATACCGTCCTCACGGAAAGTCGTCCATGGCAGTGAGGAGGGATCCGTGCGGGATCGGGGTGAGCGAACCATCGGCGCAGCGCTTCCAGGTGCGGTGTCTCCGAGCGGTGTCGGGGTGCGAGCGGGCCGCGAGCGCAGCGCCTGCGGGCGTGGGGTCATCGGGTGTCGGAGCGGCGCTGTGCTGTGGGGGCGCGGCGAGCGGAACAATCGCACAACGCCCACGGGTGCGGCGGCGTCGAGCGTCGGCGAGGTGTCGCTGTGAGCGTCATCGGTACGGAGGTGCTCGAGCGAGACGGCGCGGACGTGGTCGATCCGGCACCGCGGTGGTCGCTACCGGCTCGGATCGGCTTCCGGTTCTGCTTCGTCTACCTGATGCTGTTCTGCCTGACGTTCGCGCAGATCCTGTTCGTCTTCACCGGCGTCGCCATGCGCTGGCTGCCGGACTCGGCGATCACGTGGCAGATGAACATGGTCGAGCCGGTGGCCAGGTGGACGGGCGAGCACGTCTTCGGCGTCGACGCGGTGATTCACGAGAGCGGCAGCGGCGATCAGACCATCGTCTGGGTGCTGCTCTTCTGCATGCTGGTCGCGGCAGCCGTCGTCGCCGCGGTGTGGTCGGTGCTCGACCGCCGCCGCGCCGACTACGCGGTCCTCGGCCGCTGGTTCGTCGTGTTCCTCCGGCTCTGCCTCGGCGGGCAGATGCTGTGGTACGGCTTCGCCAAAGCGGTGCCGAACCAGATGCCCTATCCCTCGCTCACCACCCTGCTCCAGCCCTACGGCAACCTCAGCATGACCGATGTCCTGTGGAACCAGGTCGGCGCGGCGCCGTCCTACCAGGTGCTGCTCGGCATCGCGGAGGTGCTCGGCGGTCTGCTGCTGTTCTGGCCGCGCACCGCGACCGTCGGCGCGCTGCTGAGCCTGGTGAGCATGGCGCAGGTCTTCCTGCTGAACATGACCTACGACGTGCCGGTCAAGATTCTGTCCTTCCACCTGATGTTGATCTCGCTGGTCGTGCTCGCACCGCAGGCTCGGCGCTTGGCGAATGTGCTTGTGCTGGAACGTCCTTCGGAACCGACCACGCAGCCGTTGCTGTTCCGCTCCGCGCGGGCCAACCGGATCGCCTTGGTGTTGCAGGTGGCGCTCGGCCTGTGGACGTGCTCCGGCGCGGCGTACACGGCGTGGGAGGGTTGGAACGAATACGGTTACGGCGCACCGAAACCCGCGCTCTACGGGATATGGAACGTCACCGAGTTCACCGTCGACGGTCACCCGCTCCCGCCGCTGACGACCGAGCCCACCCGCTGGCAGCGGCTGGTGTTCGACCAGTTCGTCACCAGCTACCAGCGGATGGACGGCACTTTCGTGCCGACCATCGCCGACGTCGACACCACCGCGCGCACCATCACGATGACCGCGCCGCCCACCTCGCCGGAGGCTCAGCCGACACCGGTCGCGACGTTCACCTTCGAGCAGTCCGCACCCGACAGGCTCGCCTTGCGTGGCGATCTCGGCGGCAAACCGGTCACGCTGACGTTGGAAGAGTTCGACCTGGACGAATTCCCGCTGCGCGGACCGCGGTTCCACTGGATCCAGGAGACTCCGAACCTGAATTGATCCGGGTAGCCGCCATTCGACTACCGTCGACTTCTCCCAGAACTGATCCGGCCGGGCCAGCCTGTGAGCTGACCCGGCCGGATCAGCGGGCGGGAGGTCGAGCGGGTCAGCCCTTGAGCAGCTCGACCGTGTTCCGTTCGTCCGTGTCCTGTTCGACCGCGTCCTGCTCGGTCTCGACCGACTCCTCCGGCGCGTGCGAGCGGCTCGGCAGCAGAACCGCCATCACGATCACAATCAACGCCAGCGCCGCGGAGATCCCGAACGCGAGACGCATGCCGTCGAGGTTGGCGGCGACCGGGTCGACGCCTTCATCGATCAGCGTGGTGCTGCGGGCGGACATGACGGTCACGACCAGGGCGGTGCCGAAGGCCGCGGCGACCTGCTGGAGTGTGCCGAGCATCGAGCTGCCGTGCGAGTAGAGGTGCTGCGGGAGCGCGCCGAGGCCCAGGGTGAAGACGGGCGTGAACGCCGCGGCCAGCGCCACCATGAGCAGGATGTGCAGGCCGAGCAGCTGCCAGTACGGCATGCTCATCGAGATCTGGGTGAAACCGGCCAGGGACGCGGCGATGCCGATCGCGCCCGGGATCACCAGGACGCGGCCGCCGAAGCGGTCGAACAGGCGACCGATGGTCGGGCCGAGCAGACCCATGGCCAGGCCGCCGGGCATGACGAGCAGGCCCGTCGCGAGCGGGCTCAGGCCGCGCAGGTTCTGCAGGTACAGCGGCAGCAGGATCATCGAGCCGAGCATCGCGAGGAACGCGATCGACATGAGCAGCAGCGCCTTGGCGTAGGTGCCGATCAGCAGGATGCGCAGATCCAGCAGCGGGGTGCCGGTGCGCTGCAGCCGCAGCTGACGGGCGGCGAACACGCCGATGAGGGCGAGTCCGACGGCGACGATCAGCGCGGGGGCGGCGACGTTGTCCGCCTCGAACCGGCTGAGTCCGTACACCAGGCTGCCGAAGCCGATGGCGGCCAACGCCACGCTGGACACGTCGATCGCGCCGGTCTGCGGTTCGCCGATGTTCTCGAGTCGCCGCAGTCCCAGCCAGGTGACCGCGCCCGCGATCGGCAGCACCAGCACGAACAGCCAGCGCCACGAGCCGACCTGCAACACCAGTCCGGACAGGACCGGTCCCATGGCGGGTGCCACGGAGATGGCGAGGGTGACGTTGCCCATGACCCGTCCGCGATCGTGCTCTGGCACCACCGTCATCAGCGTGGTCATCAGCAGCGGCATCATGACCGCGGTGCCGCCCGCCTGGACGATCCGCCCGAGCAGCAGCACCTCGAACGTCGGGGCGACGGCGGACAGCGCGGTGCCCGCGAGGAAGACACCCATCGCGATCGCGTAGGCGACGCGGGTGGTGACCCGCTGCAGGAACCAGCCGGTGGCCGGGATGACGGCCGCCATGGTGAGCATGAACGCGGTGGAAACCCACTGCGCCGACCGCTCGGTGACCTCGAGATCGGCCATCAGACGCGGGATCGCGTTGATCATGATGGTCTCGTTGAGGATGACAACGAAGGTCGCGAGCACCAAGAGGAGGATGACGGTCGGCGTCCGCCGCCCGGTCGGACTGGCGGATGGGACGGCTGACATCGGTTACCTCCGGGGTGTTCGTGAACGAAAGACGTGGGGTGGTCTTGGCCGAGTCGCCAACCGAGTGTCTCGGCCTACAGGAGAAGAGACGGGAATGGTTCGGTCAACTCATCGGGCCGCGCCAGTGTTCCAGTCGCCTCCGACAAGAATCAGCCGATTTTTCCGCGGCCACCATTCGGAAACCCGCCGGGAAAGGTCTGTTCACCAGCGACTTTCGCGAATATCTTGCCGCTGACGTGACGCTCGTCACTGCGCCTGCCCATCGCCGCGCGAACTTCCCCGATGCGGTCGAGCCGGCGAACCCGACTGCTGCGCGCACTGGACAACGCAGGCGCAGCTCACCGCCTCCCGCGTCCAAGGCTCACCGCGCCTTGGCATCCCGGCGCGGCTGTGCCGGGAGCCACCGTGTCGTCTCGCTTCTCACCGACCGAGACTCGCCGCGGTGCGCTAACGCTCCAGTTCGGCGCGATTCGCGCCTCTGATTGCCGGTGCGTCGCGGGCAGGCCGTAGGCTCGAACACTGTGCCGAACACGTCAGACAACGCCGAGGAACAGGCGGTATCCCAGTCCGTCGCCCAGCCGACGGGCGACCCGAACTACCTGGTGGGGCTCGATCTGAACGGCCGCCGCGTCGTCGTGATCGGCGGCGGAACGGTGGCCCAGCGCAGGCTCGGCCTGCTCATCGCCTCCGGTGCCGACGTGCACGTCATCAGCCGTGAGGTCACCCCGGCGGTCGAGGGTATGGCCACTTCCGGGCAACTCACCGTCACGCTGCGCGCCTACGCCGACGGCGATTTGGACGGCGCGTGGTACGCGATCGCCTGCACCGACGAACCCGAGACGAACGCCGCCGTCGTCGAGGAGGCCAACCGGCGCCGCGTGTTCTGCGTGCGCGCCGATGTCGCCCGGCTCGGCACCGCGGTCACCCCCGCCACCGCCCGCTACGACGGTCTGACCCTGGGCGTGCTCGCCAGCGGACAGCACCGTCGCTCGGCCGCGGTGCGCACCGCCCTGCTCGAGGCGCTGCAATCCGGTGTGGTGACCGATGATTCGTCGCCGGTGACGCCCGGCGTCGCGCTGGTCGGCGGCGGACCCGGCGACCCGGACCTGATCACCGTGCGCGGCCGCAGGCTGCTGGCGCGGGCGAACCTGGTCGTCGCCGACCGCCTCGCGCCCCCGGAGTTGCTCGCCGAACTCGGACCCGACGTCGAGGTCGTCGACGCGGCGAAGATCCCGTACGGCCGCGCGATGGCGCAGGAGGCGATCAACGCCACGCTCATCGAGGGCGCCAAGGCGGGCAAGTTCGTGGTGCGGCTCAAGGGCGGCGACCCGTACGTGTTCGGTCGCGGGTACGAGGAGCTGGAGGCCTGCGTGGAGGCGGGCATTCCGGTGACCGTCGTGCCCGGTGTCACCAGCCCCATTTCGGTGCCCGCCGCCGCGGGCATCCCGGTGACCCACCGCGGCGTCACGCACGAGTTCGTGGTGGTCAGCGGGCATGTCGCGCCGGACCATCCGGATTCGCTGGTGGATTGGCCCGCATTGGCAAGGCTGCGCGGCACCCTCGTGCTGATGATGGCGGTGGAGCGGATCGAGCAGTTCGCCGCCGCATTGCTGGACGGCGGACGTCCCGCCGATACCCCCGCCACCGTCATCCAGGAGGGCACACTGCGCACCCAGCGGGTGCTGCGCGCGGACCTCGGCACCGTGGCCGCGCGCGTCCGCGAGGAGGGCATCCGCCCGCCCGCGATCGTGGTGATCGGCCCGACCGCCGGGTTCTCGGCGAAATAGCCCCGATCGACCCGGTTCGGCCTTCACTGCGGCCGGGGGCGACGCGCCTCGGCTATCAATTACAGTGACTCCCTGTGCTCCAGAATCCCGCTGCGACGATGCAGTACCCGGTAACGCAGCGGGCCTTCGGGCTCGCGATCCTAGTCTTGAGCGGGCTGCAGCTCATGGTCGTGCTCGACGGCACGGTGGTGATCTTCGCGCTGCCGCGTCTGCAGGATCAGATGGGACTGACCAGCGCGGGCAGCGCGTGGACGGTCACCTCCTACGGCCTCACCTTCGCAGGCCTCATGCTGCTCGGCGGCAGGCTCGGCGACGCCTTCGGCCGCAAACGCATGCTGATCTACGGCGTCGGCCTGTTCACAGTGGCCTCGCTGGCGTGCGGGCTCGCCCAGGGGCCGGCGATGCTGATCGCGTCCCGCGCGGTGCAGGGCGCGGGCGCGGCGGTCGCGGCGCCAGCCGCATTGGCCCTGGTCGCAACGACTTTCGCGCCAGGTAAGGCGAGGAATCAGGCGATCGCGATCGTCGGCTCGATGGTCGGCATCGGCTCGGTCGGCGGCCTCGTGGTCGGCGGCGCGCTGACGCAGCTGTCCTGGCGTTGGATCTTCCTGATCAACGTGCCGATCGGCCTGCTCATCGTGCTCGGCGCGGTGTATTGCCTGTCCGACACCGCACATCACCGCGTGACACTCGACGTGCGTGGCGCCGTGCTAGGCACCCTGGCCTGCGCCGCCATCGTCTTCGGCGCCACCGAGGGGCCCGCGATGGGCTGGAGCAGCCCGATCATCATCGGCTCCCTGATCGGCGGCGCGGTGCTGCTCGTGGTGTTCGTGCTCGCCGAGCGCAATGTCGACAATCCGCTGCTGCCGTGGTCGCTGTTCGACAGCCGCGACCGCGTCACCACCTTCGTGCTGATCCTGCTCGCCGGCGGCGTGCTCGGCGCGATGACCTACTTCGTCGCGCAGTTCCTGCAGAACGTCGTCGGCTACGGACCGCTGGAAGCGGGTGTCGCCTCGATCCCGTTCACCATCGGCATCGGCCTCGGCGGGGCGATGGCCTCGAAGCTGGCGATGATGGTCGCACCGCGCGGGCTGCTCGCGAGCTCGGCCGTGGTGCTCGCCCTCGGCCTGCTGTTCGGTTCGACGCTGGAAGGCGACGTGACCTATTGGCCGACGCTACTGATCCTGCTGATCGTCATCGGTTTCGGCGTCGGCGTCGCGATGGTTGTCGCGCCGCTGTGCGTACTGGTCGGCGTGCCGCCCAACGACATCGGCCCGCTCGCCGCGGTGGGGCAGATGTTCATGAACCTCGGCACGCCGCTGGCGATCGGCGTCCTCACCCCGATCGCGGTCTCGCGCACGCTGTCGCTCGGCGGCAAGACCGGTAAAGCCTCGGACATGAACGCGACGGAGATCGTCGCGCTCGGCAGCGGATACACGCTCGTGCTCGCGGTCTGCGCGGGCGTCGCGGTGGTGATCGGCTTGATCGCGTTGACGCTGCGGTTCACGCCGCAGCAGGTCGCGCAGGCCCACCACGCCCAGGAAGAAGCGCAGCGGGCCTGAGCTCGCGTGCGGCCACTTCGTGCGAGTGACGCGTGGCCCGAGTTCGATTCCGGGGCTCAGAGCCGTCCGGCCACCTTGCGCGGAGTGACGCGGACGATGACGCGCTCGGCGTCCTCGGCAGAGGCCGGGTTGAAGTCCGCGTAGTTCTTGCCCGTGTACTTCAGCGCCAGCTCGTCGGGCAGGGTCTTGTCCGGATCGGGCGTCAGCGTGGCGGTGCCGCGGATCTCGGCGTAGACGTAGGGGTTCTCCGGCGGGTTGATCAGCACCGTCACCCGCGGATCCCTGGCCAGATTCTTCGCCTGCTGACGCTCCACCGTCGTGGAGAACAGCAGATCGTCGCCGTCACGCTTCACCCAGATCACGGTGAGATGAGGTTGCCCGTTCGCGCCGACGGTGGCCACGGTGGCGAACACGTTCGACTCGTCGAGGTATTTCTTCAGGTCGTCGGAGAGCACAGCTGTACCGGTCATGTACCAGGGGAACACGTGCGGGCGTCCGGGCATTCCGTCGCGTCCGAAACCCGCGCCTCGGACCCGTCGGTTCTCGAGTTCGCTTGTCTCAGTGAGGCTTCAGCGGAACCGCTCGACACGTCGATGGCGCCGAACCTTGGGCGGAGCCGACCGCGAACATGGAAGACCCGGGGGCTTTGCCCGCCCCCGGGCCTCGGTGTGCCGCCCATGTCGCCTACCGGTATCGGTGGGATCGGATCACTCTCACCGCGACGCGTCCTACGTTTGGACCACCTCCGCATGGGCGCGGAGAGCGGGTTTTGAACCCGCACCTCGTCACTTCGCGTCCTCTCCTCGCGAACCGGTCGTCGGCGGCGAATACTCAATCTGGAGCGATAGTCTGAGTTTTCGCCACGGCCCGCCGCTCGGCGGCAGGCCCGTGGCCTTCAGGCTGATCTTCAGGTTGAGCTTGCGCTCTTCGCGCATCCCCCGCGGCGCGGGGGAGTTCTCGGGATATCAGCGGAACAGGTAGTCGAAGATCACCTTGCCGGTCTTGCGGTCGGTGACCTCGGTGGCATTGGCCTCCTCGCGGGCGAACTTCACCGCTTGCGCCAGCTTCTCGATCCGGCCGACCACCTCGTTGACCCGCCGCGCGGGCAGCGCGCCGGAGAACTTCACCGTGGAGAACTTCAGTTAGGGGGTGCATCGTCGTACGCTGGCTGTATGCCATTGAATCCCAAGGATTTTCCCGATCTGGAAGCGTGGATCTACGGCCGGAACTCGCAGGACAAGAACAAGGGTCTGTCTGTGCCGCAGCAGGTGCGTTGGGGCCGAGGGGAGTGCGAGCGGTTCGGTTGGACGGTGGGGAAGGTGATCACCGACACCGATATCGGGGCGACCCGCCATACCGTCAAGCAGCGACCCGGCTATCAGGAGTTGACTGCTGGACTGGGGGAGCGGGCTCCGGAAGGCAGGCGACGTGTGCTCGTCACGCGGTCGTCGTCGCGGGCGAATCGTCAGTTGCTCGACTTTGCGACCTTGCGTGAGATGTGCGCTCGACTGGGGGTGTACTGGTACTCCGGTGGCCAGCTCTACGACATGGACAACCCGCAGGATCGGCGCATCCTCGCTCAGGAGGCTGTAGACAACGAGTACGGGCCGGAACAGAACCGGTTCGATTCCATGCAGCAACTCAGACAGAACTTTCTCGACGGCAAGCCCCATGGGAAAGAGGCTTTCGGATACGAGATGGTCTACAAGCGAGGCAGGGCTGTGGACCGAATCCCCAGCCCAACGAAAGCGCCCATCGTTAGTGAAATGGCCAGGCGCGCATTGGAGCTGGAGAAGGCTTCGAGTATCGCTCGCTGGTTGACCGAACAGGAAGTGCCGATCCCAAGTGCGGACATCGGGTTGCCTTGCCGGAAATGCTCGGTCACGAAGGGGCGACGTGTTCTCGAGGCGGTAGACCGTCGTACGTGCCCGTGTGACAAGAGCTGGATGACGCGGTGGGAACACGGAACGGTTCGCAACGTGCTGACGAGTCCGACGATTGCCGGGCTTCGTGCCCATAAGGACCGCACGACAGGCGTAACCGAGGTGGTACCGGCGACGTGGGAAGCCATCATCTCTATCGAGGATCACCGCCGCTTGGTCGCGTTGCTGACTGATCCTGCGCGGTCGACCCACACTCGCGGTACGGCTCCCCGCTGGCTGCTCCCCGGCATCCCGCAATGCGGCAAGTGCGGTGGCCGGATCAACTCGAAGTCCGGCGGTCAGGCAAGAGCACGAGGATACGAATGCGAACGATTCTGCGTGTACCGCACTGCGCAACTGGTAGACGATCTCGTTGAGGAGACCGTGTTGCGCCGCCTGGAAGATCCCGACCTGTTGGCAGCCCTGACAAGAACCGACGAAGATGCTGCCGCAGCCGCAAAGGAGGCCGAACGACTGCGTGCCGCATACGATCAGTGGATTTCCCAGGCGATCGAGGAAGACTTGTCGCCCGCGGAAATCAAGCAATACAAGACGCGCAAGATGCCTGCCATCAAAGCGGCCGAAGCCCGTGCGCAGGCGGCATTGCCGATGCCTCATGTCGTGGCTGCCGCTGGACCCGACGCGCGCGCCAAGTGGCACGACGACGAACAAACGCCACTGGCCGCAAAACGCGACATCATCCGCTCGCTTCTCTCCATCACGATCCATCCGGCAGGCAAGCGCCGAACCTTCGGCGGGCCTGCGGATCTGGATTCCATCGAAATCCAACGCCTAGTTGCCTGATCAGCCATCGGCCTCAGTGGGGCGTGTTCGATAACCGCCATTCCACCACCGCCGCAGGACCGCTAACTGAGTCTCGGTGAGCGGTCCCGCGATGCGCTCTTGCACCCGGTCGAGATAGGCAAGCTGTTCATCAGTCCACTGCCGCTCAGGACTACGATTCTTGTCGCCCATCGCACCCGCCGACCTCAGTTGCCGAACTCTTCTGCCTTTCCTCACCGGCACCGCGCGCAGTGTCGGGCGGGGCATGGCTAGCGAGCATGGCCCGGTCGTATTCGGCGCGCCAGGTGATGCGTTCGGCTATGGCGGTCATGAGCAGCTTTGCCCGCGAGGGTGTGCGGGTGCCGGGGGCGATGGTGGCCCAGGTGTAGCGGCGCGGATCGCGGGCGGGTTTGTCGATGCCGACCGCCGCGAGAGTCCGCCGCACGAACTCCATCCGGTCGGCTTTGTGGTCGCCGAGGGTCTTGCCTGTCCATTGCTCGGAGGTCAGCACCCGGTTACCTGGCAGGGCGAGGGTTTCCCGTCGATGTGCGCGTGCCTTGCAGACTCCTGGCACGGTTTTGGCGGTGGCGCCCTTGGGGATGATGCCGTAGAGCAGCCAGATAGCGCACCGCGGACTACAGGGGGTGCGGCATAGTGCGGCGTGTAGTCGGTCGTAGTGGTCGTGCTGGCGTGCGGTGCGTGCCTGGAGGACCTCGGTGACGGATTTGGTGAGGTATTTGCACAGGTATCCGATTGCTTCGTTGGCGGCTTTGGTGCCTGCGGCGATGCCTTGGATGTCGATGCGTGGCCCGAACGCCGCTTTGTGTGCGGGTTCGTCGGTGGGGCCGATGCTGTCTAGGGCGTCTTCCCAGGCGGTCAGTGCCGCTTTGCTGGCGGGATCGATGAAGGTTTCCCGGCGCGGGTCCCACACCGGCACCACCGCACCGGGATAGCGCATCTCGCCCACTGGCGGCCACCACACCTGGTGATAGGTGGCCTCGTTCACCTTGCGGATCACCTCGCGGGAGATGGCTCCGCGCAGGGCCATGTGGATATGCGGTGCGCCGCGCTTCTGGGGTTCGACCACGGCGAAGTACTGAACGTTCCAGCCGACCACGCGCCGTAGGTTTTGTATCCAGCGGGAGAACAACCGTGCGCAGGTGATCGCGTCCCATGCCGCACGCTGGTAGTCGTAGCGCTCTGGGTTGCGGGCGCTGCCGTCGCCGTGGACCTTGCCGTAGCTGGGCATGGTGAGGGTGACGAACATCGAGGAGTAGTGACCGCCGAACCTTCGTCCGATGGTGCGCTCGGAGACCGGGTTGCGGGGCAGGTTCGGGGCATCCTGACGCCGACGGGTCGAGCGACGCCGTTTCTCTGTTGCCGAACTGTCTTCATCTTCGCTATCTCGGCCGGCGGATTCTTCACTGGCCGATGCCGGCGGGTTCCCGCGCATCCCGAGCGCGGTCAGTTGTTGGTCCGCCCAGATGATTTCGGCCTCCAGTTCGGCGATGTCGGCGGCGTGCAGCTGTTCGCGTGCTTCGTCCAGCAGGGCGAGCAGGTCGGCGCGGTAGCCGATCAAGCCCTCTTGGTCGTAGGTCGGGCGCGGGCGGGGCTTGGTGGGCTCGCTTGTCAGGTGCCAGCCTTCCCGGCATTGGGCTTGCCGAAGTGCTTTGGCCTTCCGCGCGCATGGCCCGCACTGGGATTCGCGCGTGGCCCCGCAGGGCACCGGAACGTAGGCCACGCGTCCGGTCACGGTGTCGGTTTGTTCGAGCACGACCGGCCGCACGCACACTCCGTGCCGGTCGGCTGCGGCTATGGCGATGTCGAGGAACGACGGACCGCGCCCGGCTGGTTGCCCATTCTCATCGGTCATTAGCGGTGCGTCGTCGAAGACAGTGGTTGTCATGAGATCACCTGTCTCGTAGTCCCACACGCGGCACCAGGCGACGACGCCGAGCAAGCGTGGTCGGACCGGTGCTGCGTGAAACGTGAAATGCGAACTACCGGAGCAGGTTTCGATGTAGATGTGCCGCCGCCGGTACGACGGTCACGGGCGCTATCCGCGCAGGAATCAGAAGACTGTGAATGCGCTATCCGCGCTGTGTATATGCCGCTCGCAAAGGGATTTTGCTGCTCACCTGGCGCGGCTATACCAGGCTATCGTCCGTTCTTCGAGGTGATCGTTTCCCCTGGTCGCGGGGCTTTCAGTGGTCGGTGTCGGTGTCGGTGTCGGTGTCGGTGTCGAGTTTTGGTGTGCCGTCAGGGTGACGCGGCAAGGGTGGGTAGGTGCGCATGATCCAGTCGATGTCTTCATCGGTGACCCAGTAAGCGCGAACCCTGGTGACCTCCACCGAGGTCTCATGTTCGACATAGGCCACACCCGGAGTCGATTCGGGGATCTCATCGCAGAGCGCGCCCCGTTCCCGCCCGCTCGGCCCGAACAGCATGTTCGGCTGTGTCGGTTCACTCATCCGCAGACCCACCCGGTACGGGTAGAGCTGGCGCAGCTCGAGCACGTCCTTGGACGGGTCCTGGAGACTGCCGACCATCGGCACCGCCACCGCCCGCGATTGGGTGAGCACGGTCCCCATGTGACGCAAGATCTCGTCTTTGATCTTGCGGTCGGAGTAGTAGGCGGTCAGGCTCGCGGCCTCATCGATGATCACCACAACCAGCGGTTCGGCGATAGACGGGGTGATCTTGCGTTCGGCCTTGGTCATGTAGATCTGGCCCCGCTGTTGCACCAGTGCCGCCGCGTCCCGCATCAACTCGAGTGCCTTGGGGCCGTTGTCATAGGCGAAGCGCGCGAACCACTCTCGCGCAGCCCCGAACTCCATGCCACCCTTCGGGTCGATCACCCACAGCACCACCCGCCCGTCCCGGATCGCTGGACCCAAGGCCGCGATCAGCGACCAGATCACCGACCCCTTACCCGAGCCCATCTTTCCCGCGACGAGCAGCTGATTGCCGAGCAGCCGTATCTTCCAGGGCTCCCCGAGCTCGGTCATGCCGATGGTGAGTGCTTCCAGATCAACGGTTTTCGCCTCCACCCGAGGCAGTGGAATCGGGTCAGTAAGCCGGTCGGTGTGGATCACTTGTAGCCGCACGAATCCCGATTCGGCGTGACGGACCCGCACCCCGACCGCGCCGAACGCATGGCGCAGCGCATCGGACTGCTTGGCCCACATCTGCACCGTCTGACCACCCACCAGCTTGACCAGCAGCTCATCAGCGGTGTCACCGATACCGACCTTGACCAGGACCGGGGTTTGCACGCCGTTGTCGAGGATCTTGGTCAGCCCGTGTATCGCGGTCAGCGTCTTCCACCGCCGCTTGTAGCGCTTCCACGACAGATACCGCGTGCGCATCCGCCCCCACACCCAGCGACGCCACGAGCCAGGCCAGAAGGCCCACCACATCACCCACCCCGCAACCGAGCACCCGGCGACCGCAGCACCGACCTGCCAGCCCAGGAACCACCAGGCCGCACCTGCGGCCGCGATGGGAAGCGAGATCATCGGGAACAGCAGCGCCCACCACAGCAGATGGGCCAATCCCAACACCACCGCTTCCAACAGCAGCATCAGCCCTTGCCCGAGATCATCCATGATCGTGGGTGGGCGGCTTGGCGGCTTTTCGTACTCCGCGGAACGAACCACGTCTATCAACTCCAACTAGCTTGTCTCGAATGTTGTTGCCCCGCAGGCGCATACAGCGCCTGCTCCGGGGCGGGTCGGCCCGGGATGTGGAGCCGACCCGCCGAAATCAGGACCGCGAGTCAGGATCAGGCCGGGGTCTTACCCGCGCCCAATCCACTCGCCGACCGGTTACCGCCACCCGGGGGAGTCGCGTAGCCCGTCGCGCGCACCATGTAGTCCTGGTACTTGAATTCGCCCTGGCCAGCGATGCGCGGTTGGACGGTGACGCCCACCAGCTCGATCGGCCGCAGGTTCGGGCCGATCTCCGCAGTCGTGGGTACCGGTTCGGTCTCCGACAGCAGCAGAACCTCATAGCTCGCACGCCGCGCCCTGCGCACGGCCGGATCGCTCACGGTGATCTTCCACACCAGAGCCCCGGTCAGCTCGTCGCGCTTCTGCGGACCGGGCCTGTTCGGATCACCGGTGTACACAAGATCAGGGCTCACAGGCCCCATCTGGTACAGCCCGTCCGGGAAGAAGTCCGCGAACTCCACAGCGAATCGAAGGTTCTTGCGGCTGTCGATCAGTTTGTCCTCGGCCATGATGACCAAATCCCATCTGTGTTGTATCTGGTTGTTGTTTGATGAATCCCGCACCAGGGCGGGGGAGTTCGGGCAGGGCACCACGCGCCGCACCCACAGGGCACTACCAGCGCGAACAGGTGGATCACGCCCCCCGACCACACCCCGCCACGCCCGCACCACACACGCCCCGACAGCAGCCACACGCAACCGGACCGGATGGATTTCACGCTCCGAGAAGTCACCCCAATGGCGTGAATGGACTACTCTGGACATGGCAGAGACCTCGTTTCTGCACACGAATGAAAGAGGGACTCCAAACGGGCGGGCCGTGAACCCATATGCCCATCGGAGTTGGTTTCGTTCAGGCTGTCCCCTCGTTGGCGCGGGGGGACAGCCGCGAAAACTCGTCAGCTCTCAGCCGAAGTGAATCATTCGATAACTTGCCTCCAATCTTCCTCATCCATCTTGACATCAATCGCTCTCTCGTGCCGCAACCCAATGGTCCGATTTATCGGACACTCCGCCAGGCCGATCCACACACCAGGTGTGGAAGGCGACGGATCGCACCCGCTATGAGGCATGCGCCACCTGGCAATTCGCAGCAGCGAACCCGTGATCACGTACCGCGACTCACTCAGCGATACGGAAGCAACTACACCAGTGCGGGCCAGGAGCGCCATACGGCCGCATCGACCAACTCGCACGCGACAGACAGACGCAACGCGCACATCCTTCCTCTGCTACCCGGCCCGTCGAGTCCTCTGTCCCTGCCTCCATCATCCCGCCGAACGCCACACGGTCAAGAAAAACCGCGAAATATTGACTGGGCCTAAAGCACATTTTTTGATAGCGGATAGCAATAGCGCGTCTAAAAAGTGTGTCACGCTTGACATATGCAAAAGAAAGCTCTCAATTTGTTAAAATGAGGGCTTTCGTCAACTTTCGATCACTGAGGCCGCCGGGCCGGAAAGCAGGCCGCCCCGGCTCTGGACAGAGTGTCCAAACCGCGAACCCTGTGTCAGCAGGCGAAACGCCGTTGGACAGCGCGCCCATCTGGACAACTTCACTCACAAAGCCAACTCCCGCGCCGCATCGGAATCGTCACGCGCTGCAGCGCGGCTTGCGCGAGTCAGGCAGCGAGCAGTGTCCGTGCTCGCTCACTGAAGTCGGCGACGAGTGGATGCGGACCGAATCTCATCATCTGTCGCTGTACGTCGCGGACCGCTTCAACGGAGCGCGATGACTTGACCTTGCTGGAGAGGTCCAGCGTCCGCACTGCGGCGGCGTGGGCGGATTCCAGGTCGCGGTTTTGGAGGTGGGTAACTGCCAGAGCAGCATGAGATAGCGCGCCTCGCCGTGCCCGGTTCTGTCGACGGGCGTAGGCGATCGAACGACGTGCGTGTGGTTCCGCTGCTGCTGGCTGTCCGAGGTCGCGAAATGCGTTGGCCCACTCGCCGCAGATGTACGCCTCATCGATGAACCGTGCCCATTCCGGTTCACGATCGGGCTCGATGCGGGCAAAGGCGTGCTCAGCAGCATTGACCGCATGAGCGGTGCCAACCTTGTCGCCGACGGCCGCCAGCGAACGCGCTTCAAGGGTCCACAGGTCCGCGAGGCAGGCGGGTGCGTTCACTTTCGAAAGACCTTGTCGGCCTGCTTGTGCAAGACGTCGACCCTCCTCGGGGTGTCCGAGAAGGGTTGCCTGGTCGGCCATTCCAGCGAGCACGTGAGCGCCCAGCGCCGGATCTCTCGACTCCTCGGCCAGCCGAAGCGCCTGGATCAGGTAGCGCTGTGCTGTCCCGTGCTCGCCGTTGTCGAAAGCCATCCAACCGAGAAGATATGTCTGCTCGGCCGCCGCGCCGCACAGTGCCAGCCGGACGTCTTCGGCGTGGGACCGCCGTAACAGCGGATACACATGCTCGTTCATGTACGCCGCGAGTACTAGGCGCCCCGATCCGCCGCCCTGGAAGATATCCACCTCCTGGAACGTGGTGAACATGTTCTTCACGGCGGTCACATCTTCGAGCCGGACCCGCTGCCCATCTTCCGGCAATTGGTCGAGGGTACTGAGCAGCCAATCCCGGGATGGCCCGATGGCCGCGACGGCAGCGAACGACGCGGTGGTCAGGAACTTCCTACGATCCACGTCTGCCCTTCCAAGGTCGGCAACTGCTTCGATTGTCTCAGGCCACGATGCGCTGTAGGTGAGGGAGCGGTCCAGCGTCGGGGCATCGCCTAAACCGAGGTCGTAGGTTGTGACGCGACGCCCGAACCTAGCGGAGAACAGATCGGCCAGTATCGCTGGGACTGGATGCCGGGGACGTTCTCCCTCATCGACCCAACGCCGGACACTCGATGCGTCCGGTCTGATATGGGGTTCCCCCCATTCGATCGCGAGGGAGCGCACGCGGCGTGCCAGTTCGCCACGGCTCCACCCTGAACGGGCGAGCCACTCGGAAAGGTGCATGTTCGGACTGTTCATCACACCCGCCATTTGGTCACCGGCAGCGGTACATCCACCACCTTTCAACACCCGCAACGACCTTACTCCCAGGGGTTTCGGGGTGTGTGCTGAATTGTGCGTCCGGCTGGGGGCTTCGCCCAATCCCTCATCGGCTCCCGTCCCTGGTCTTGCGGATACGTCCAGGGGGCCGGGCGCATCCAAGCCACTCTGATACGAGCAGGGGACTAGGGATGGACGAAGTTGGTTTCGGGGACACGCCAGCGTCCCGGTGCACCTACTATCGGCGGGTGTGCAATCTGCCTGCGGTGGTGGACCCTCACACGGGCCGTATCGGTTTCACCGCGGGCATGGTGTGGGCAGTCGCGATGCCTTCGGAGTTGGGGCAGATGGTGAAGGTCCACCTCGAGCGCCACAAACAAGGTGGTGGGCCGATCGTGACCCATCCGCGCTCGCACACGTGGACCTTCTTGGTTCGCTCGGATATTCCGGCCACGATGATCGCTGCCGAGGCGGCGTTGTTCCGTGCTCGGCGGATCACGATCTTGGGTAACGGTGATCATGTAGCGCTACCGTCCCCGGCCGATCAGGGCTCGGAGCATCGGGTATGGAACACCGCCGCGCACTCGGTGTTTCGGCCCTCCGGGCGTGCGGTGCTGTATGCGGTGCACGCCTGCTTGGCCCCAGCCCGTCAGGTCGCGCTGTGAGCACCGCCGCGCCGCCCCCGGACGGGTCGCCGTTGCCTACCGAACCCGATGTGCACCTGAGTGTGTTTCTGCACGGGCAGCGCATGGATTTCGTCGCCTGCCTGACCGCTGCGTTGATCTTCGTCCAGGAGCACCAGGCCCGCCACTACGTCGACGCGGTGACCGTCGACCTGGACAAGCGCGCGTTCCCGCGCCTCCCAAACGAACGCCTCTACCTCGAGAGGTAGCACCCGTGACCAACCGCACCAGTCAACAGACTCGCTCCGAGCGCGAAATGCACAGTGACACAGCATATTTGCAATGGAGTAGGGACGCCTTCAGCCACGCCCAAGTCACCGCGCTGACCGCACTGGCCGAAGCGGGGCGGGCGTGTTCGGCGCGAGAGCTGGCAGGCGGACATCACATCGGCCCGATCGCCCTGACTCTGCAATGGCTGGTCACCAAGGGCCACGTCCGCACCGAGGTCCGCCGACCGCCAGGTGCCGAACGCCCGGAGCCGGTCTATGAACTGACCGACGAGGGCCGCGCCACCTATCAGCGCCTCACCACCCGCCCACCGGCAGACCGGCCGCAGGCGCCCGAACCAAGGAAGTGAATCGCTTGCCCATCAACGCAATCGGCCTGCTCAACCGCAGCGTCAGCGACTCCTGGTTACGAGACGAGCGAGCGATCATCGACCTCAGCCACGCACGGGGGTATCGGCTGGCGCACACGGTGACCATCGACGCCGACACCTACATGCCAACCACGTTGATCGTGTGGACCGCACACCAGCACTCCGCGACCGTCGTCGTAACCCCAAGCGTGGAGCACTTCCCGAGCACCGGCATCCAAAATGCGGTCACCCTGGCCTGTGCCCTGGTGACACCCACTTGCACCATCCCCGCACTAGAAACCCCCACGCTATGAGGCTCGCCGACGAGAGTGCCAAACGCTGGGTAGGTCGGCTTGTGTTGCGCGCCGCCGCAGCGCTGCCGCCCCTACCCTCTATACGGCCCTTCGTGGAGCCTGGTGTTTGGCGGCACTGGCATGGGCGGCAATCGAATACACAGCGAAGGAGGAACGGCATGGGCGAGGAGCAGTTGGACCTCGGGTTCGAAGTCGAGCAGACCGCCTGGGGGAAGTGGGTCGCCCCCGACCGGCGGAAGGCCCAGGCGCGGAAGTTCATGGACTACGCAGGAATACGGCAGATTCCGTCCGAGCCGTGGCCAGAAGGCTCACCGGAGGTGAAGCGGCTCGACCCGATCGTTGCGGAGCTGTTCCCGGACATGGAAACGGCGATGGCTCCCGAGAACGCCGACATGGTCGACGCCTTCATCTGCTTCGTCGGCGAGTTGTTCATCAAGTTCGCGGGCGCGGAGTGGATCGAATTCACATGGCTCGGTCGCGAACACACTTTCTATGACCACGTGAATCCGGCGTTGAGATACGACACCTTGGACGAGGACGAGGACACCGCGTGGGCGCTCATCAAAGACATGATCAACTATCACCCCGAAGTCTATGACGGCATGTTCTCCTGCATGGCTGCGACGTTGCGTGAATACACCGAATATCACGAAGAGAAGCGTCGCGAGGAAGCCGCGTCCGGCGCGTAACTAGTACGCCTCTCGCACATAATCACACCGTTCCACGCTTTGGGGGGTGGGCGAAGCCATGCCAGATGGCTACGACAGAGACCGCGAAAAGGTCGAAAACAACATACGTGGGCGGGTTTTCGAGAACGGGTGTGATCGGTTCTTCCGCGACCGCGAGAATGGGTATGCCAAACAATCGCGCGGGTACGAGTCCGGCGGCCAAAAAATTGCGTTCGACAAAGAAAAGGGCGAACGAGAGCGCGCTTCTACCATCGAAGAAAAATCTGGCCGGATGGAAGGACGCAAAGACAGGAAGCAACTAGAGGTCGTACGAGACCTTCTCGCCAGGGAGGA
The DNA here is from genome assembly GCF_001612615.1 of Nocardia amikacinitolerans NBRC 108937. Classification (GTDB taxonomy): domain Bacteria; phylum Actinomycetota; class Actinomycetes; order Mycobacteriales; family Mycobacteriaceae; genus Nocardia; species Nocardia amikacinitolerans. The sequence continues at coordinate 283,718 of NZ_BDAU01000009.1, forward strand.
AATCGAACACCACACACTTCGCTCCGTCGAAGGCGAATTCATAGCGAAAGACGTGCAAAAGCTCATCGACGGACTGAAGCGCGACTTCCCGGATCGGTTCACGCATCAGGTCATCTCGCGAAGTGATGCCCAGAGGATTTGGGCGCTGGGGCTGCAACTGGAACGCGGTCAGCAGCTCGAGTTGCCCGGTGTCGGCGAGAAGGCCCGAGAGCAGCGAGCGAGGCAGAATGCCCAAGCCAAAGAGCGCGAGTCACGCGGCCCCGCCAAACAGGTGCAGGCCCGCGACAAGCAGCCACCCGCCCGCACCCCACAGCAGGTGCTCGCCGACAAGAAGCAAGCTCTTGCCAAGGAGGTAGCCGAGCAGACACGACGCTTGGCCGAAGCCCAGGAGCGCGGCAATCCGATACCGGCCAAGGATCTACGCAAGACCCACAACAACCTGTTCCAGCAGCTGCACATCATCCGCGAGACGGAGAACGCGCAAACCCGCCAAGCGCTGGAATCCGCGGGCTTGACCCGCGACCAGATACAACAGATTGATCCGATCTTGCGCGCAAATCGCGAAGCGACACGCGCCGACACCGTGCGGGGCATCGAAACCATCGGAGCCACCGCCCGCGAGGCCGAACGCGTCGCCGAGCAACGCGCCAAAGAAGCCGCCAACCGCGAACAGACCCGGGAACGAAACCACGCCCTCGGACTGACACCGGAAGTCACCCACGTCCTCAACCTCAGCGGCCCCCAACCGATCCCTGACCCCGATCGCACCACCATCACACCCGCCGACCTCGCACGCCGCGAACGCAGCGCACGCGACGCCCGCGAACGCGACGAACGCGCACGCCAAGAACGAATACACGGCCGCAACCCCGGCACCACCTGACCGTCAGAAGGCCGAGCGACTGCGCGGAGGCTGGTCATGCCGGATTCGGCCACCGCCTCACTGGTTCCCGGGTCCCAGGGTTGGGCCGTTCCGTCGCGTCACGTGAAGCAAGGCAATCAATGGTCTGATTCGCGAAATGTCCTGTGCCGCAGGCTTGAAGGCTCTGTTGGGAGAGAGTGAGGGAAGTTGGGAACCCCCGGGAATCAGTAGGAAAAGAAGGGAAGGATAACCGGTAACCCAACAGATCAGAACTTGCCGAATTTCTCTCTACAGAGTCAAGAGCGGCGCGCTACGCGCGCCGCCCAGGGTTGCCCCGCCCTCCGCTCCGCTCCGGTCGGCGCACCCTGGCCCGGGCTCAGGAGGACAAACCGAACCACCACGCTCACCTCGCAGCGCGACCGGCGGAAACCGGTACTCTCCGCAACAATCACGGTCTTCAGACGCAAGGTGCTGCCGCACCCCTCCGGGGCTTGCCACCCACTTCATCAGTGATTTTCATGCACCGTGAAAAGCGGCCCGACACGCTTAGAGATCCAGGGGATCTGTCTCGCCTACTGGCTGCAAGAGTCGAGTTTCCCCTATATCAACGAAGTGGCCTTTCTTTAAGGCATCGCCAGTCAGTCCGCCCGCAGTGATAATTGTTTGACTGCCGTCGGTGGAGCTCTGAGCCAAATATTGGAGAATGGACGAGTAATCACTGGAGGCGATATCCTGCTGTTTGGGCGCATCGAGAATCAGCAAGCTCGGATGCCGGCCAATCTCTCGGCCGACAACTCTGATCGAATCCAGGTAGGCAATTTTGATACGGACAACATCACTCGCGCTGACATCGGTATCTATGTCAAATCCGGATCGTCCGGGAAGTAGTGAATCGCTATTCAATCCTACATCGCCGATGTTGTAGCTTCGGAAGTTCGAGGCACTTAGCCGATTTCTCATGTTAGAAACTATGAGGTCAATCTTCGTCGCATCAGATGAGGGCACGCCCGTAGGAAGAGAGTCCAATTCAAGCTTGATTTGAACTGCTTCGCCGGCTGTTTGTACAAGTTCGTCAAGAAGTTCGCCAACCCTATTTCGAGTGCGCTCAATCTCGCTATACCTGAGTTCTAGCGAAATTCTCTGCGCTATATCCCCGGCGCTCGGTGTGGTGTTGGCGGACAGAGTATCCGATTCGAACGCTCGAACGATCGTACGGAGTTCATCGGCCCTATTCTGCATCGCAGAATAGGCACTTGAAGATTGGTCAATCGCAAGCCGGGCGCGTTCGCGCATTTTTTCTGTTGTAGATACCTGCGCGTTGAGCAATTTAACGGTCTCATCGACGTCCAGAACTGGACCCAGCTCACGAGCCTCAACGGCATCAAGAGACTGTTGGCAAGTGGGGCAATTATGGTCCGACATGTGCGACGCCGAAACTGTCCCCCCCAAACGGACGAGAGTTCGTATATCTGCATTTCGATCCCTCTCCTCCTTTAGGATCGAAATCCGCCTGTCTAAAGCGTAAAGTTGCGACTCACCCAGTGCCAGATCCTGTTCCAAGAGCCGCATAGCCGCTACTAGGTCTGCAAGCTCGGCCTTTGCAGCATCCAGCCTCCGGTTCAGATCTTCGTCCCGTTCTGCCGATGCGCGCTGCTTCTCGGCATCCGTAATCTGATGGATCTGTTGGGAAATTGCTTCGGCGAGAGTACCGGCGGGCCGCCACTCCTCGGAATCAAGGACCTGAAGCTCAACATTCTGCAAGCCGAGTGGCTCAAAACTTCGTGCGCGGGCAAGAGCCCCCCCATGATGGCAGTCCCACTATGCGTCCGCCGATCGAGCTGGCGAGTGATTCAACCGCACCCAGTTGGGTAGCCCACCTGGTTCGTAAGTGGCTCATTGCCTGGTCTAATTCAGCACGTCTGATTTCGGTTCCTGGCCCCGAAAATCCTGCCAGAAACTCGACCGATTTCCGTATGGACTCCCTAATCTGATACCTATCTACTTTGCGAGGCCCTGTGGATCCCCACGACTGCTGATCGACAATAAGAAATGGGAAGATGACATCGGGATACAGTTTGGTTAGCTCGCCGCGATATGTCGTCACCACCGGTAGGTCCCACCGCAGAAACTCTGTCAGTCGATGGTGGAAGCCGTACTCGCGAGAAGCACTTCCGGGTAAGTGAAGAAACATTTGATCCGGTGCCAAGCCTAACGCAGCGTCAGTCAATGCAGGTCCCGGCCATACATAGACCAGGTTCCGATCGAATCTAGGATGACGAGCGTAGCGCTGCACTGTCATTACTTCGCCAGCTTCGTTCTCCATTTCGACGGCAACCCAGCTTGTCTTGACCTCAAGAGCGACCGACTCGTCGCCGTCGGATGTCTGAATCTCGGTTGTCAGAGCGCTGCCCATCGGATTATTGGTTCTGGCTTTCAACATGCGCTCCATACCGAGCGCGTAGATAATCCCTAGCACAATTTGCGACTTACCTCGCGCATTGCCTCCAGTGATGATGTTGAATCCCGGTCCCAACTTAATTGTGCGCCCGTACGCTCCTTCGAGGGTGTTGACCCGAATTCGCACAGCTCGAATCGTCATCTTCATTTATGCTAGTCCTTCCCCCAGTCTTCTCCTCATCATTGAATCGCTGAGCCGATCCAGTCTTCCGAGGAACTCTTTCTCCTTCACTAGAATGCCATCCTCGTCATCGATTAGCCGACTCAATGCCCAGCCGATCTCCGTCAACTTTACGCGCTTCCCCGCGCTAGCGGGAGAAACTACTCCGTCGACTAGTGCTAAGTTTAGGGTGACTGTCAGATCGGGATCTACGCGAACAGTAACGGTATCTTTGAATCTGCGCCCTTCCCACCAGGCAATGAACATGTGCCTAGTGCGACTGCTGCGGGTGGCCCACATGATTGTGTTCAGATTTTGTAGATCCGCTGCACCGCGGTTGAATCTGGATAGAACCACAACTAGTAGTGAAGTCCGATAAGCAATCCTATGTCGTGCCTCGATCGGTTTACGCTGACGCCTGAACACGACCTCCAGATCAGATGCGGCTAACTCGACATCTCGACGTTCACTGTTCTTCTCATTCATGCGAAATCCAACGGGCAGCGCATAAGCCAGTCGGCAACTTGACCTTCTGCAATCTCGCGACCGTTATCACTTCGAGTATTGAGTAATTCGTTGACCGCCTCTTCGGTATCCTTGAGTACTACTGTTAATCGGCGATCTGGAACTGGCTGGTCTAACGCATACTGAAGAGACAGCCGTTCCTCTATATCGTCAAGTAGTTTTTCAAGATCATCACCTAGCTCTGAGTACTGGTCCCGTATATGGTCCCGATAGCCGCGCGAAACGACATAATTCTTCATCAGTCTAGATACTAACTTGCTTCGCTTTTCCGCATCGGAAAAAGCTGACGTATGGGCAAGTTTGCTATCGACGTGTTTGACAAGGTCGTCAGCTAGATTGCTGTAATCGATCGGTTCGGGGAGTGGGAGCGCCAGTTTATCCAGCTGCCTTCGGACAACCGCCTCTCGAGCTCGGGGATATGACGCGAGGGTCTGTGCGACAATCGTAATGTCTGGGGCGGCATAGGGCAGACATGCTTGTCGCACTTCGACGGTCTTTGTCCTTGAGTGCTCAACGATGCTTCGAGTATTTATCGTCGGTACGAGAAGTATCCAATACTTAATGCGTAGATCCGGTGGTATTAATTTCTGTATCTTCTCGGCGTTATTGACGAACTTGTTAAGGTCTGTCGTCATCTTATCCCGCTGCTTTTCATATCTGGTCTTCGTGGAAAGCATGGGATCGTTTTCGGGCGCATAGCATTGGTACGCGCAGCCATCCAAAGAGAACGCCTCTAGTCCGGCGTCGCCCCGATCGCCATCCGGAACTTCAATCAAGGACGGCGCAGCGTGGTGCTCATGTAGCACTCTGACACAGAGATCTTGCCACTCTTCACCGGTATAACTGACCGACATCGCAAGGTTTGTCATGCTATCCGATCCACATCACCAGGGCTCTGACTGCATTTTTGCCAACTCCTGTCACACCGCCGCAACTCCTCCCTGTTGAGGGTGGCACCCTCTGGTGTGCAAAAGCATAGGGCACCACCGCTTCTCGGCGCGCGAACCCCGAAGCGTAGGTCTGCGGCGGTGCGTTCTGAGCACAGGTTAGCTTTGATAGTGCGTCACGAAGTCACATTCGGATCTCTTGCGACAGTTCGTTGGTGCCGTCTCTGCCGCCGAATCTGGCGGATCGTGGATCGGTTGCCGTCAAATCGCTGCTTGGTTTCCCGGTCTGCGGAGCGTCTTCTGAGGCTACCTGCGACTGTATGAGGGTTCGACTTCTCCCGTGCGAGCGCGGCTTCGTTCGTGGAAGTGCTGTGTCTAGAGCTCGAACCGGAACCGCTGTGATACAACTCACCTCCGGTGCAAAGTCCCTGGTGAGACTGGCGGACCGGAGGTATTTGCGCAGGTCATGTCATTGCTCTCTGAAAGGTGCATTGACCGTCGTCCAGTAGCCGACGGCGATGTCCTCGTAGTAGACCTCGACCTGGGCCGGGTGCTTGTCGGTGGCCTCGGCCTTCACGTGGTTGCGCGGCACCTTCTTGGTGCGGATGGTGCGGACGGGCTCGGTGCGCCAGGTGTCGGAGGAGTCGTCGAATCCCCAGGCCTCGGCGGCGTCGAGCACCGGGAGCCGCTTGACGAAGGTCAGTAGGTCGGCGAGCTGCTTCTCCAGGAACAGCAGGTACGGCACCGGGACGTCGTCGAGGATGGTCTCGCCGTCGACCACCACGTCGGCCGCTGCGGTGCGGTTGGCCCAGTCCTTGGTCGCGGTCACGTCGAACAGGCGGGTCAGCGTGGCGGCGGTCTGCCGCAACACCTCCTCGGACTTCACCTGCACCCGCGTCGCCTCCGGCGGAAGCTGTTCGCCCTCTTCGTCCTTCGGCTGGTAGGTGCGGGTGATGCCGGCCAGTAGCGACGGCTTCTGCAGCAGGTTCTGGGTCTCGGCGAGCTCGCGCAGCGCGCCGCTCTTCACGCCCTTCTCCACCGCGATGATCTGATTCAGCTTGGTCATTCGTCCTCCCCGATCGCGCCATGACGAGTTGCCCGGACGCTTCGATTCGATGTGGGCGACGCCAGATTTCGGAATCCCCCCGTCGTCGCTCTGGTGACGGTACCGGCGGGTAGTGGACGGTGCATTCCATTTTCTGGGCCGGTAGATCGGTGGGCTTCATGGGTGGCTGATCGCTTGTCGCGGTGGCGAGTTCCACTGCTGGCTGCGGTGGCTGTGGTTCGAGTGCCGCGGTAGTTCGGAGTCTTTGGGCGACGGCGGGATGGCTTGGCGCGGTGACGAACTCCATTGCCGGAGGCGTTGTCGGCGGTGGTCTCGTGGAGAAGACTGGGCGGATGTCACCTGAGGTGGAGCGGGAGCTGCTGGAGCGGTGGGCGGCGCTGGCTGGTCCGGCCGCCGAGCCGGTCGGGAGAGACCTGGTGCGGCGGTACAGCGAGCCGCACCGGCACTATCACACCGTCGAGCATTTGGCGGGCATGCTGCGCGTCATCGATGAGCTGGCCGACCAGGCCGAGGACGCGGCCGCCGTGCGCTACGCGGCGTTCTTTCACGACGCCGTGTACGCCGTCGACCGAACCGACAACGAGGAGCGCAGCGCCGAACTCGCCGAGGTCGCGCTCGAGAAACTGGGCGCGCCAACGGAACTCGTGCGCGAAGTCGGCCGACTGGTGCGTCTCACGAAATCCCATGATCCCGCGCCAGACGACCACAACGGCGGCGTGCTCTGTGACGCCGATCTCGCCGTACTGGCCGCCGACGAACCCGGCTACGCCGCGTACACCGCCGCCGTCCGTGCCGAATACGCCCACGTGCCGGACGACCTGTACCGCGCGGGCCGCACCGCCATCCTCGAAAGCCTTGCCCGCCAGCCCCACTTGTTCCACACCGAATCCGCCAAGCGGCGCCTCGAACCCATCGCCCGCGCCAACCTTCAGCGCGAACTCGACACCTTGGCCGAACCGCCGCGCTGAGCCCCGACGACACACCCGGCTTCGTCTCTGCGTGCGCACGCGTTGTGGCGCTGCGTTCAGGCCCCCGAGCCTCGACGGAAGCCCACTCTGTGGTTGCCACAGACCGTTTGCACGCCTCGCACAGGCGGTGCCTATGTGAGACGTGTGCAGGCTATGTGGCGCTGAGCTTGCGGCCTGCGTCCGCGCTCGGGGCTGCGGGGCGAATCACCTTGGTGGCGTGGGACGTTCGCACGCCCTGCTGCGCAGAGTGTGGAAGGTAGGTGTAGCCGATCTGGGCTGCGCAGGCCCACATCTGGGCTGCGCTCGCCTCGCTCGGGCGAGGGCTCTTGGGCGGGCTCAGGTGATGATGAGAAGTTCGGTGGGAGAGGCGATTTCGGTTCGCAAGCCGGACTTCTCCGCGACCCGGGCCACGCCGCGGATGTCGGTCGGTTCGGCGCGGGTGAGAACCAGCGCGCGGGCCAGCAGACCCTTGTGGTGCTTGTTGAAATGGCTCACCACGGTGCGGGTTCCGTCGGGGTGCTCGGTGAGGACGTTCGCCGTGACGGCGCCGGGGACGCGGCCGAGCTGCTGGTAGGTGCCCGAGCGCAGGTCGACGACGAGTTCGCCCGCGGCTTCGGCCACCAGGGCGTCCGGCAGGACGTCGCGCCACACAGCCGAGAGGGTCGGCAGGCCGGGCAGCTTGGAACCGCCGGAGAGGCGGTAGGCGGGGATCGGGTCGCCCGCGCGCACCGCGCCGAACAGCGCCGACCCGACGCCGAGCCGCGCGTACGCCTTGGCGCGCTGGACCTTGGTGAACGACTTCGCGTCCAGCGCGTCGTAGAGGACGCCGGTGTAGCGCTCCAGCGCGGGCCGGGTCGCGGCCGTGCGCAGCGCCGCGTTCCTGGCGATCTCGGCGTCGGCTCCCTTGCCGAGACCGAGCGCGGCACGGGAGGCGTCCGGATCGGCGGCCAGCTGCACCAGTTCGGTCACCAGCTTGTCGCGCACCGGCGTGAGCTGCGGCATGGCGAGCAAGTCCAGGTCGAGCGGCCCGCCCGCGCCGCCGTCGGACTTGGTTTCAGAGGGAGGTAGCAGCACCAGCACGAGGCGATACGGTACCGGCGCGCGTCGCGGCTGACCGGAGCCGGTAGCGGGGCGCGCCATCCGAGCCCCGGATCGCCGCCGGAATCGATACGGCGTGTGCTGCGGCAGGCGCATGAAGTAGGAACCGTGGGAGGGCCGAAGGGCGGAGCGGTCGCTCACGACCGGGGTTCACGCCGAAACGGGTGCAGCGCGCGTCGGCGCAAGGCAGCGCAACGTGATCTGGCAGACCCCTGAGCTCGGCTCGAGGGCGTCGGCGCAACGGGATCCCGTGACTCCCGAGCTCGGGAAGCGCACTACCCGGGGCCGGTGAGCAACAGAGCCGCAAGCCCAGCGTGGGCTACGGAGGCCGCTGGGCCGATGCCGCAGCGGGCGCGCCCATGATCCCCCGGACTGAAGTTGGTCGCCGGAGGGTAGTGCTGCCTTGTCGGTCGCCAGTCGATGCTGGAACCGGCATGGCGTGCACTGGCAACGTCCGGCCGTAGCACCTGGGTGCCCATGGACCGCGCGAATGCCGTCGCGGGTCCAGCCGAGTCTCGATGGAGCGCTCTGGCCGTATAGGCCCCTGAGCTGACGCGACAAGAGCTGCGCAGGAGCCGGTGCGGGCGATCCGGGTGTCGCGGCACGGCCGAATAGTGCCGAAACAGCGGCGCCGCGAACTCCCGCGAACCGATGGCGGTAGCGCGCCGCGATCATGAAGACCTCCGGCGCGCCCCGAAATGGATAACGCGTTGCGGAGGGGCGGTGGCCGGAGACTACGCTGTGCACCCGTGATCACCCGCCTCTCCCACCTCTTCCTGCGTACCCTGCGCGACGACCCCGCCGACGCCGAGGTGCCCAGTCACAAACTTCTCGTGCGCGCCGGATACGTCCGCCGCATCGCCCCCGGCGTCTACTCGTGGCTGCCGCTGGGCCTGAAGGTGCTGCGCAAGATCGAGGACGTCGTCCGGGAGGAGATGAACGGCATCGGCGCGCAGGAGATCTCGCTGCCCGCGTTGCTGCCGCGCGACCCGTACGAGACCACCAACCGGTGGACCGAGTACGGCGACGCGCTGTTCCGGCTGCAGGATCGCAAGGGCGCGGACTACCTGCTCGGCCCGACCCACGAGGAGCTGTTCGCCCTCACCGTGAAGGGCGAGTACAACTCGTACAAGGATCTGCCCGTCGCGCTGTACCAGATCCAGACCAAGTACCGCGACGAGGAGCGGCCCCGCGCGGGCATCCTGCGCGGGCGCGAGTTCATCATGAAGGACTCCTACTCCTTCGACCTCGACGAGGACGGCCTGAAGGCCAGCTACAACGCGCACCGCGAGGCCTACCAGCGCATCTTCGACCGGCTCGGCGTCAAGTACGTGATCGTGGCCGCCACCTCGGGCGCGATGGGCGGCAGCGCCTCGGAAGAATTCCTCGCCGACAGCCCCGTGGGTGAGGACACCTACGTGATCTGCCGCGAGTCCGGCTATGCGGCCAATGTGGAGGCGGTGATCACGCCCGCTCCCGAAGCGCAGCCGATCGAGGGCAGGCCCGAGGCCGTCGTGCACGACACCCCGCACACCCCGACCATCGCGACGCTGGTCGAGTGGGCCAACGCGGCGGGCATCGCCGAGCAGTACGGCAGGCCCGTCACCGCGGCCGACACCCTGAAGAACGTGATGGTCAAGCTGCGCCACCCGGACGGCAAGACCGAGATCGTCGGCATCGGCATCCCCGGCGACCGCGAGGTGGACGACAAGCGTCTCGGCGCGTCCATCGAGCCCGCCGAGGTCGAGCTGCTCACCGAGGCCGATTTCGCCGCCAACCCGTTCCTGGTGAAGGGCTACATCGGTCCGAAGGCGTTGCAGGAGAACGGCATCCGCTACTTGGTTGATCCCAGGGTGGTGACCGGCACGTCTTGGATCACCGGCGCGGACAGCGAGGGCAAGCACGTGGTCGGCCTGCTCGCCGGCCGCGACTTCACCCCGGACGGCACCATCGAGGCCGCCGAGGTCCGCGACGGCGACCCCTCGCCGGACGGGCGGGGCACGCTGGTGTCCGCGCGCGGCATCGAGATCGGGCACATCTTCCAGCTCGGCTACAAGTACACCGACGCGTTCGAGGTCGACGTGCTCGGCGAGAACGGCAAGCCGGTGCGGTTGATCATGGGCTCCTACGGCGTCGGTATCTCGCGGATGGTCGCGGTGATCGCCGAGCAGCAGCACGACGAGAAGGGTCTGCGCTGGCCCGCCGAGATCGCGCCGTTCGACGTGCACGTCGTCATCGCGAACAAGGACGAGGCGGCCCGCGCGGGCGCCGAGGACGTGGTGTCCGGCCTGCACGCGCGGGGCATGGACGTGCTCTTCGACGACCGCACCGCCTCGCCCGGCGTGAAGTTCAAGGACGCCGAACTCCTCGGCATGCCTTGGGTTCTCGTCATCGGCCGCGGCTGGGCCGAGGGCAAGGTGGAACTGCGCAATCGCTTCACCGGCGAGGCCGAGGAGATTCCGGCCGACTCGGCCGTCGAGACAGTGGTCGCGAAGATCCGCGGCTGATCCGAGCATCCCATTCGCCGCCCCGGTCCCCAGTGGAGACCGGGGCGGCGGTCGTTTCGGGCCGACCAGACGCTCGACGGTCGACCTGGGCTGTCGTCTACCCTGCGACCCCGCGGCCAACCGCGTGCGGACCATGAGGATTAGTCCCACGGCGCCCCCTCTATCGCCTCCTCGATCGTTCCGTGGTGAGAAGGTTGGACACTAGCCTTCTCCTTACGCTTCCGTAGCCTGCATTTGCTGGTCAGCGAACCGACGGACCGCCCACACGCTGCTGTTACCCGCTGGTAAGTTAACCGGCATGACGAACACCGAGGCGTTGTTGTTCAACCCCGCCACTTACGATCCGCAGCATTTCGACGCGGAGACCCGCCGCCTGCTGAAGGCCACCATCGAGTGGTTCGAGAGCCGCGGGAAGCGGCAGCTGCTCGCCGACGATCACAACGCCGTATTCACCGCGGACTTCCTCGAGTTCGTCGCGAAGGAGAAGCTCTTCGCTACCTTCCTGACTCCCGCCGCGTACGCCGACGGCGACGAGAACCGCCGCTGGGACGCCGCGCGCAACGCCGCGCTCTCGGAGATCTTCGGCTTCTACGGCCTGGCCTACTGGTACGCCGAGCAGGTGACCATCCTCGGCCTCGGACCGATCTGGCAGAGCGACAACGAGGCGGCCAAGCGGCGCGCGGCCGCCGACCTGGCCGACGGACAGGTGATGGCCTTCGCGCTGTCCGAGCAGTCGCACGGCGCGGACATCTACAACACCGACATGGTGCTCACCCCCACCGAGCCGGGCAGCGCCGACGCCGAGGCCGGAATCCTGTTCCGCGCCAACGGTGCCAAGTACTACATCGGTAACGGCAATGTGGCGAGCATGGTTTCGGTGTTCTCCCGTCGCGGTGACATCGAGGGCGCCGACGGCTACATCTGGTTCGCCGCGGACAGTCGCCACGAGAACTACCACCTCATCGACAACGTCGTGAACGAGCAGATGTACGTGAGCACGTTCCGGCTGGAGAACTACCCGGTGCGCGCCGAGGACATCCTGCACGCCGGCCCCGAGGCGTTCTCCGCGGCGCTGAACACGGTCAACGTCGGCAAGTTCAACCTGTGCCACGGCGGCATCGGCATGGTGGAGCACTCCTTCTACGAGGCCATCACGCACGCCAACAACCGCGTCCTCTACGGCAAGCTGGTCACCGACTTCCCGCACGTGCGTGGCAATTTCGTCGACGCCTACAGCCGCATCGTCGCGATGAAGCTGTTCAGCGACCGCGCCGTGGACTACTTCCGCAGCGCGAGCCTGGACGACCGGCGCTACCTGCTGTTCAACCCGATGACCAAGTCCAAGGTGACCTCCGAGGGCGAGGTCGTCATGACCCTGCTGCTGGATGTGCTCGCGGCCAAGGGCTTCGAGAAGAACACCTACTTCAACGAGGTGCAGCGCCTGATCAACACCCTGCCCCGGCTCGAGGGCACGGTGCACGTGAACGTCGGACAGATCCTCAAGTTCCTGCCCAACTACCTGTTCAACCCGAAGGACTACCCCGAGGTCGGCACCCGCCAGGACGCGGCCGACGACGAGTTCTTCTGGCGGCAGGGCCCGGCGCGCGGCGCGGGCCGGGTGCAGTTCGCGGACTGGAACCCGGTGTACCAGAAGCACTCCGACGTCGCGAACGTGGCGCGCTTCTACGAGCAGGCCACGGCGCTGCGCGAGCTGATGGCCACCGCGGCCCCCGGCGAGGCGCAGCAGCAGGACCTGGACTTCATGCTCACCATCGGCCACCTGTTCTCCCTGGTGGTCTACGGTCAGCTGATCCTGGAACAGGCCGCGATCACCGGTCTGGACCGCGACGTGCTCGACCAGATCTTCGACTTCCAGATCCGCGACTTCAACGCGCACGCCACCACCCTGTACGGCAAGGCCTCCGCCACCGCCGCGCAGCGGGAGTGGGCCGTGGCGGCGCTGCGCACCCCGGAGGTCGACCGGGAGCGTTTCGACCGGGTGTGGGCCCAGGTGGCGTCCTACGACGGCGCCTACGAGATGCGTCCCTGAGTGAGCTGGGCGCGGCCGAATACGCTTCGGCCGCACCCGCTTTCGGTCTTCGGCCGGACCTGGTCGAGGCGCGCGAGGCGGGACTCCGTCTCGCGACGGGTGGTCGACGCCGCCTGGGTCGTGCGCAGCTGGATGCCCTCAGCCGCGTGCGCGGCCGGTGGTCGACGGTGCCAGGCTCGTGCACAGCTGGATGGCCCCGGCCGCGTGCGGCGGCGTGCCGAGGGCGGCGAACGTCGGGCTACCCGACGGGCCTCATGGCTTGCCGGGGAAGGCGACGGTCGGCGGGTTCGTGCCGAGAATCGCCTGCCACGCGGCCATGCGCAGCGCGCATTCGGTGAGCGCGTCGACACCGATGCGGCGGTTCGGCTCGGACGCGCCGTGCTCGACCACCGCGCGCCAGGCGATGGCGGTGTCGTTCTCGACGGTGACGGCCAGTCGCGCCGCGTCGATGGGGCCGTCCACCGGGAACGGGATCGTGTAGGCGGGCTCCGGCGGCGGCACGCTCGCCCCCGCCGCGCGCAGCGCGTCGACGGTGGTGTCGCGGCGGGCCCGGTGCGCCGCGGTGTTCTCGGCGATGAGGCGATCGCGTTCCGGGGAGGCGAAGGCGGCGATCACGCCGTAGGCGTAGACCGCGGCGTTCTCGGCGGCGAGCGCGTCGAGCAGGGCTTGGCGTTCGGCGTCGGTCATGCCAGCAGCACCCCGGCGTGCGCGGCGCAGGACGCGCTGATCGAGGCGAGCAGACCCGCGCGGTAACCGGACTGGGTCACCGCGAGATCGGCCGCGGATTTACGGGAGCGGGCGAGCTGCTCGCGCAACTGGTCGAGGCTCGGCGGGGAGATCGGTGGTACGTCCGTACCCGTCGGCTCCGGGCCGGTCGTGACCGCGGCGAACGGCAGGGCGTTGTCCCGGGTCTTGCGCGCCGGGGTGGTCCCGTCGCCGTAGACGCCGACGGCGCGGGCGATCTCGGTCCGCAGCGCGTCCGCGTGCGCGGTGCGTTCGTTCGCGATCGTGCTCAGCGCGGTCTGCCGCTGCGGGGCGAGCGCGATCGCCGCGGTCGCCGCCGCGGCGTCGGTGCGAGCCATGACCTCTTGTGCGGCAAGCGGATCCGGTTCGTAGACGGTTTCGTCCGCGCAGCCCGTCGCGGCGCCGAGCGCGAGGGCGCCGACCGCTCCGCCGCCCGCGAGCCGCAACGCGGTACGGCGGTCGACGAGGGGGACGCGGTGCGCGACGGTGTCCTGGGACGCGTGCCGGTCGACCCGGCTGCCGAAGGTGCGCCCGGCCGAGGGCGGGGCGAGGAGGCGGAGAGGCACGGCACCATCGTGCCAGACCGGTCCGACCACTCCGCTCACGCCGAGCGACCCGCCCTGCGCGCCGCGCACCCGGGACGCATGTCTCGGCCCGATGGTCCTTTACACTCTCGTGGCGCGTTACGCTAGACCTTCGGTACAGAAAATTCCGACCGCGTCACAACTGAACCAGGAGCCGCCCCACATGCCGATGCCGACCGAGGAAAGGGTGAGCCAGCTAGTTGCTGGGCTCGTCGAACGCCGGGGATTCGACCTCGAGGGCGTCGAGATCTCGACGGCAGGCAAGCACGCGGACGCGCAGGCCAAGGTCAAGGTCACTGTCGACAGCGACGGTACCGCCGATCTCGACACCATCGCCACCCTCAGCTCGGAACTCTCGCTGCTGCTCGACGACGCGGGCGATTTCGGCGAGACGCCCTATCTGCTGGAAGTCTCGACTCCCGGCATCGACCGTCCGCTCACCGCCGACAGGCACTGGCGCCGCGCGCAGGGCCGCAAGGTGCGCGTCACGCTCAGACCGGGGGCCGAGCCACCGGATCCGGGCGGCTCGGCGCGGTTCGAGGCGCGAGTCGGTGCGCTGGGGCAGGATTCGGTGGCGCTGGTGCTCGGCGGCAAACGCAACCCGCACCGGGTGCACGTGCCGCTGGCCGATATCGCCGAGGCCGTCGTCCAGGTCGAGTTCTCCGCGCCAGGCGAGCGAGAGCTGGAGCTGGCGGGTGGGGTGGCGCCCGGTCGTCCGAAACCGGGGCACGAAGACGATGCTCTCGCGGTCGACGACGCCGCGGATGCCCGAGGAAACACCGATGCACTACCCGTAACAGCGTCCGATTCGACCGAAGGGATCGTGGAATGAACATCGAAATCGAAGCCCTGCGCGCGATCGTCGCCGACAAGGGGATCTCGATCGAGACGGTGATCTCCGCGATCGAGTCGGCGCTGCTGACCGCCTATCGGCACACCGAGGGCCACCAGCCCAACGCGCGCATCGACATCAACCAGAAGACCGGCGTGGTGCGCGTGATGGCGCGCGAACTCGACGCCGACGGCAACGTGATCTCCGAATGGGACGACACCCCAGAGGGTTTCGGCCGGATCGCGGCGACCACCGCGCGCCAGGTGGTGCTGCAGCGGCTGCGCGACGCGGAGAACGAGAAGTCCTTCGGCGAGTTCTCCACCCACGAGGGCGACATCGTCGGCGGTGTGGTGCAGCGCGACGCGCGCGCCAACGCCCGCGGCACCGTGGTGGTGCGCATCGGCAGCGAACTGCACGGCACCGAGGGCCTGATCCCGCCCGCCGAGCAGGTGCCTGGCGAGACCTACGAGCACGGCGATCGCATCAAGTGCTACGTGGTCGGCGTCTCCCGCGGCCCGCGCGGCCCGCAGATCACCCTCTCGCGCACCCACCCGAATCTGGTGCGCAGACTTTTCGCGCTGGAGGTCCCCGAGATCGCCGACGGCTCGGTCGAGATCGTCGCGGTGGCCCGCGAGGCCGGGCATCGCTCCAAGATCGCCGTTCGCTCCACCGTGCCTGGCGTCAACGCCAAGGGCGCCTGTATCGGCCCGATGGGCCAGCGCGTGCGCAACGTGATGAGCGAGCTGGCCGGCGAGAAGATCGACATCATCGATTACGCCGAGGATCCGGCCGCCTTCGTCGGCAACGCGCTCTCGCCGTCGAAAGTGGTTTCCGTCACTATCGTCGATCCCGACGCGCGGGCCGCCCGCGTCGTCGTGCCCGACTTCCAGCTCTCGCTCGCCATCGGCAAGGAAGGGCAGAATGCCCGCTTGGCGGCGCGTTTGACCGGCTGGCGGATCGATATTCGCAGCGACGCGGCCCCGGACGTGGGCGGCGGCGTGCGGACGGAGGCGCATCGCAGTTGAGCGAAGCTCACACCGCGAACAGGGAATCCCGCCCCGGGGATGACATGTTGGTAACTTCCGCGGGGGAGGGGTTCGGCGTTCGGGGCCGGGCAGCGGTACAGTGGTCCAAGGTTCAGCACGAGCCTTCGGCTTCTTTGCCCGAACGCACCACCGATCGACTCCCCGCTTCCGAGCGGCGGTCGGCCCCGGTGCGTACGTGCATCGGATGCCGGAAGCGCGAGTTGGCCGTCGATCTGTTGCGGATCGTGGCACAAGATCGGGAAACCGGCGACGGATCCCGTATCGTCGTGATCGTTCCCGATCCGCGGCGCAGACTTCCCGGGAGGGGTGCCTGGTTGCACCCCCTTTCGTCTTGTCTGAGCACCGCAGAACGGCGCCGAGCATTCGGCAGAGCACTACGAGTGTCCGGACATCTGGATATCTCAGCCCTGGAGCATTACCTCGAGAACAGGCACGAGCACTCATGAGCACACCGTGAAGTACCAACGATGAACGTCCATCGGAGATAACCCGAGGTCGTGCGGGCCGCCGTCCCCTGAAACGGTGGCACTGCTCGACCTCTCAGTGAGGAGAGCAGTGGCAGGCAAGGCCCGCGTGCACGAGTTGGCAAAAGAACTCGGTGTCACGAGTAAAGAACTACTCGCAACGCTCAAGGAGCAGGGCGAGTTCGTGAAGTCGGCGTCCTCGACGGTGGAAGCGCCCGTCGCGCGTCGGCTGCGCGAGTCGCTGGCGGCGAAGTCCGCGCCGGCGGGAGACGCCAAGTCCGGGGCACGCCCCGGGCCCGCTTCGTCGGCCCGCCCGGCCGCGAAGCCCGCCGCGGGCGGTCCGCGCCCCGGCCCACGTACCCCGGCTCCGGCGCAAGCCGCCGCGTCGTCCCCGGCCGCGCCTGCGGCCCAGGCCGCCGCCGCGACTCCCAGCCCGGCCACCACCCGTCCCGGCGACGGCGTTCGCCCCGGTCCGGCCGTGAAGCCGGGCCCGGCGACGCCCGCGCAGGACTCGGCGCCCGCCGCCAAGGCCGCGCCCGCTCCGTCCGGTCCGCGCCCGACCCCTGGTGGGCCGCGTCCGGGCCAGCAGCAGCGTCCCGGTGCGCCCGCGCAGGGTGGTCCGCGCCCCGGTGGGCCGAAGCCAGGTCCCAAGACCCCGCGCGTCGGTAACAACCCCTACTCGTCGACGCCCGCGCCCGAGCGCGCCCCGCGTCCGGCGTCCCAGGGCGGTCCGCGTCCGGGTCCGGCCCAGGGCGGTCCCCGTCCGGGTCCGGCCCAGGGTGGCCCGCGTCCTGGTCCCGCTCAGGGTGGCCCGCGTCCGGGTCCGGCCCAGGGTGGCCCGCGTCCTGGTCCCGGCCAGGCCGGTCCGCGTCCGGCCGCTGCCCAGGGTGGCGGCGCCCGTCCCGGCGGTCCGCGTCCGAGCCCCGGCTCGATGCCTCCGCGTCCGAATCCCGGTGCGATGCCGCAGCGTTCGGCTCGTCCGGGTCCCGGCGGCGCCGGTGCGGGTCGTCCCGGTCGTCCAGGTGGCGGCGCCGGTGGCGCCGGTCGTCCCGGCGGCGGTGGCGGCGGCTACCGCGGTGGCGGCGGCGGTACCGGTGCGCCCGGTGCCGGTGCGGGTGCTCCCGCGGCCGGTGGTTTCCGTGGTCGTCCCGGTGGCGGCGGCGGTCGTCCCGGCGGTCCCGGTGGCCGTGGCGGTGCGGCCGGTGCGTTCGGTCGTCCCGGTGGTGCGCCGCGTCGTGGCCGCAAGTCGAAGCGGGCGAAGCGCGCCGAGTACGAGTCGATGCAGGCGCCCGCCGTCGGTGGCGTGCGGCTGCCGCGCGGCAACGGCGAGATCATCCGGCTCGCCCGCGGCGCGTCGCTGTCCGACTTCGCCGAGAAGATCGACGCGAACCCTGCCGCCTTGGTCCAGGCGCTGTTCAACCTCGGTGAGATGGTCACCGCGACCCAGTCGGTGAACGACGAGACCCTCGAGCTGCTCGGCAGCGAGATGAACTACGTCGTGCACGTGGTCAGCCCCGAGGACGAGGACCGCGAGCTGCTGGAGAGCTTCGACCTCACCTACGGCGAGGACGAGGGCGACGAGGAGGACCTGCAGGTCCGTCCGCCGGTGGTGACCGTCATGGGTCACGTCGACCACGGTAAGACCCGACTGCTGGACACGATCCGCAAGGCCAACGTCCGCGAGGGCGAGGCCGGTGGCATCACCCAGCACATCGGCGCCTACCAGGTGATGACCCACCTCGGCGACGACGACCGACTGATCACCTTCATCGACACCCCGGGTCACGAGGCGTTCACCGCCATGCGTGCCCGCGGTGCGAAGGCCACCGACATCGCGATCCTGGTGGTCGCCGCCGACGACGGCGTCATGCCGCAGACGGTGGAGGCGATCAACCACGCGCAGGCGGCCGACGTGCCGATCGTCGTGGCGGTCAACAAGATCGACAAGGAAGGCGCGAACCCGGAGAAGATCCGGCAGCAGCTGACCGAGTACAACCTGGTGGCCGAGGAGTACGGCGGCGACACGATGTTCGTCGACATCTCCGCCAAGCAGGGCACCAACATCGACGCACTGCTCGAGGCCGTCCTGCTCACCGCGGACGCCGCCCTCGACCTGCGCGCCAACCCGGACATGGACGCCCAGGG
Source organism: Nocardia amikacinitolerans NBRC 108937 (assembly GCF_001612615.1). Taxonomy (GTDB): domain Bacteria; phylum Actinomycetota; class Actinomycetes; order Mycobacteriales; family Mycobacteriaceae; genus Nocardia; species Nocardia amikacinitolerans. Next base: position 302,113 of record NZ_BDAU01000009.1, read on the forward strand.
TGTCGCCATCGAGGCGCACCTCGACCGCGGCCGTGGTCCGGTGGCGACCGTGCTCATCCAGCGCGGCACGCTGCGCGTCGGCGACTCGATCGTGGCGGGCGACGCCTACGGTCGCGTACGCCGCATGGTCGACGAGCATGGCGACGACGTCGAGGCGGCGCTGCCGTCGCGGCCCGTCCAGGTCGTCGGTTTCACCTCGGTGCCCGGCGCCGGTGACAACCTGCTCGTCGTCGACGAGGACCGCATCGCTCGCCAGATCGCCGACCGCCGCAACGCGCGCAAGCGCAACGCGCTGGCCGCGCGCAGCCGCAAGCGGATCAGCCTGGAAGATCTGGATGCCGCGCTGAAGGAGACTTCGGAGCTGAACCTGATCCTCAAGGGCGACAACTCCGGTACCGTCGAGGCCCTCGAAGAGGCCCTCATGGGTATCGAGGTCGGCGAGGAGGTGCGCCTGCGGGTCATCGACCGCGGTGTCGGTGGCGTCACCGAGACCAACGTCAACCTGGCCTCGGCGTCGAACGCGATCATCATCGGGTTCAACGTGCGCGCCGAGGGCAAGGCGACCGAGCTGGCCAACCGCGAGGGCGTCGACATCCGGTACTACTCGGTGATCTACCAGGCCATCGACGAGATCGAGAAGGCCCTCAAGGGCATGCTCAAGCCGATCTACGAAGAGGTCGAGCTGGGTCGCGCCGAGATCAGGGCCATCTTCCGCTCGTCGAAGGTCGGCAACATCGCGGGCTGCATGGTCACCTCCGGGTCGGTCAAGCGCAACGCCAAGGCGCGTCTGCTGCGCGACAACGTGGTGATCGCCGAGACCGTCACCATCTCCTCGCTGAAGCGGGAGAAGGACGACGCGACCGAGGTCCGCGAGGGCTTCGAGTGCGGTATGACGCTGACCTACTCCGATATCAAGGAGGGCGACGTCATCGAGGCGTACGAGCTCCGCGAGAAGCCGCGCGACTGACCGGTCCGAGTATTCGAACACCGCACCAGCGTCCGTGGCCCCGCCCACCCGGCGGGGCGCCGGGCGCGAGGTGCGGTGTTCGGTTCGGCCTAGAACACTGAAAGGTGTGTGGGTGTACCTAGGTGCACTGGAGTTCGACATCCTGCTCGGCGACGTGCACTCGCTGAAGGAGAAGCGGTCGGTCATCCGGCCGATACTCGCCGAGCTGCAACGCTTCGGTGTGAGCGCGGCCGAGGGCGGGGAACACGATCGGTACCGGCGCTCGTTGCTGGGAGTGGCCATGGTCAGTGCCGGCATGGATCACCTGACCGAGGTGCTCGACAAATGTGAGAGGCACGTCGCGGCGCGCCCGGAGTTACAGTTGCTGGCAGTACGCCGCCGGATCTTCGGGCCCGAGGACTAAGGCCCGCGACGCCAACCGAATACAGACAACAGTGAGGAGGAGACGGCCATGGTGGATCAAGCCAGGGCACGCCGACTCGCGAAGCGGATTTCCTCGATCGTCGCCACCGCGATCGAATACGAGGTGAAGGATCCGCGGCTGCGTTTCGTGACGATCACCGACGCGAAGGTCACCGGTGATCTGCGCGAGGCCACGGTGTACTACACGGTGATGGGTGAAACCCTCGACGCCGAACCGGATTACGCGGCCGCGGCCGCCGGTCTGGAAAAGGCCAAGGGGGTGCTGCGTTCCAAGGTCGGGGCGGGGACCGGGGTGAAGTTCACGCCGACGCTGGCGTTCGTGCTGGACAAGGTGCCCGACGCCGCGCGCCAGATGGAGGAGTTGCTGGCCCGCGCAAGGGCCGCCGACGACGCGGTGGCCAGGACGGCCGCCAACGCCAGGCCCGCGGGCGAGGCCGACCCGTACAAGGTCGAGCGCGACAGCGCCGAGTGACGCGCGGCGCGGATGACGACGAGCGGTAACGAGGCCGAGCTCGACGCGGCCGTCGCGGCGCTGAACGCCGCGGGATCGGTCACCATCCTGTGCCATGTGCAACCCGATGCCGACACCATCGGCAGCGGTTTGGCGCTGGCGCTCGTGCTGCATCGGCGCGGCATCCCGGTGTGGGTGTCGTTCGCCGAACCCGCCGAACTGCCCGCTTCCATGCGCTCGCTGCCCGGGATCGAGCATCTGGCCCGGCCCGCGGAGGTGCCGCGCGAAGTGGACCTGCTCGTCGCGGTGGACTGCGGCAGCGCGGGGCGGCTCGGCGCGCTGGCCGACCGGCTGTCCGGCGCGGCGACGACGCTGGTTCTCGACCATCACCGCTCGAACACTCGCTTCGCCGCGATCAACGTGGTGGACTCGGGCGCGGAATCGACGACCAGCCTGATCGCCCGGTTGCTCGACGCCTGGGGTGAGCCGATCGATGCCGAGGTGGCGCACTGCCTGTACGCGGGCCTGGTCACCGACACCGGCTCGTTCCGTTGGGTGCGACCAGGAACCCACCAGCTGGCCGAACGACTGCTGGCCACCGGAATCGACGGCGCCGAGATCGCGCGCACGTTGATGGACACCCACCCGTTCGACTGGCTGCCGATGCTGTCGCGAGTGCTCGGCACGGCACGGCTCGAGCCCGCCGCGCGCGGTGGTACCGGACTGGCGTACGCGTTCGTGCGTCGCGACGATGTCACCGGCGTGCGCTCGGAGGAGGTCGAGAGCGTCATCGATATCGTGCGCACCACGGCCGAAGCCGGGGTGGCCGCGGTGTTCAAGGAGTCGCGCACCGTCGACGGACGCTGGACCGTGTCGCTGCGCTCGCGCGATTCCGGGCCAGGCGCGCACGACGGTGTCGATGTGGCGGAGGTGGCGACCGCGCTCGGCGGCGGCGGGCATCGTTACGCGGCCGGGTACACCACCGACGGACGCCCGGAGGACGTGGTGCGGGCCTTGCTCGCGGCGCTCGGATGACCAGGCAGGATATCGACGACACCGACAGTGTCCGCGCCACTTTGGACGCCGATCCCGTCGAGGCCGGGCCGCGGCGCATCCTCGGACTCGCGCTGCCTACGCTCGGTGTGCTTGTCGCTGAACCGATCTACCTGCTGTTCGATCTCGCGGTGGTCGGCAGGCTCGGCGCGCTGGCGCTGGCCGGGCTGGCCGTCGGCGGATTGATTCTCGCGCAGGTGAGTACCCAGCTGACCTTCCTGTCCTATGGAACGACCGCGCGCGCCGCGCGCAGGCACGGCGCGGGCGACGAGCGCGGCGCGGTGGCCGAGGGCGTGCAGGCCACCTGGCTCGCGGTGCTGGTCGGCCTGCTGATCCTGATCACGGTGCAGGCGTTCGCCGTTCCGCTGACCAGCGCGATCGCGGGCGGCGGGGATATCGCCGCGGAGGCGCTGCCGTGGGTGCGGATCGCGCTGTTCGGGGTGCCGCTGATTCTGATCGCGATGGCGGGCAACGGGTGGTTCCGCGGTGTTCAGGAGACCCGCCGTCCGCTGCTGTATGTGGTTGCCGGTCTTGCGCTTTCGGCCGTGCTGTGCCCGGTTCTGGTGCACGGGTTGCTCGGCGCGCCCACGCTCGGGTTGCCAGGCTCGGCGTTGGCCAACGTCGCCGGGCAGGCGGTGACGGCCGCGCTGTTCCTGGCGGCCTTGGTGCGCGAACGGGTTTCACTGGTCCCGCACTGGGTGGTGATGCGCGCCCAACTGGTGCTCGGCCGCGATCTGATCATGCGCAGCTTGGCCTTTCAGGCCTGTTTCGTGTCGGCGGCGGCCGTGGCGTCGCGGTTCGGTGCGGCGTCCGTCGCGGCGCACCAGCTGGTCCTCCAACTGTGGAACTTCCTTGCGCTGACCCTTGATTCGCTGGCCATCGCCGCGCAGACCCTGGTCGGTGCGGCGCTCGGCGGCGGGAATGCCGTGGGCGCGCGGCGGCTCGCGTGGCGCGTCACGCGGTGGTCGGAGATCTTCGCGCTCGCGCTGGCCGGTGCCTTCGCCGCGGGGTACGCGGTCGTCCCGCCGCTGTTCACCGACGACCCGGCGGTGCTGGATCGCACCCACGTGGTGTGGTGGTTCTTCGTGGGCATCATTCCGGTCGCCGGCGTGGTGTTCGCGCTCGACGGCGTGCTGCTCGGCGCCGGTGACGCCGCGTTCCTGCGGACCGCGACGCTCGGCGCCGCGCTGATCGGCTTCCTGCCCGCCATCTGGCTCTCGCTCGTCTACGACTGGGGGATCGCGGGCATCTGGTCCGGTCTGGTCGCCTTCATGGTGCTGCGGCTCGCCGCGGTGGTCTGGCGGACGCTGACGGGTCGCTGGGCGCAGGTGGGGGCGGAGATCCCGCTGGGCCGCGCCTGACCGACCGGTTCGTTATTTCGAAAACGATATTCATTCCTGGCAAGATGTGGGAATGCTCGAGCACCTGCCCGCGCGCCGGACGCGAATCCGGGTGTCGTCGACCTACGTTCTCGCCGGACTACTGGTGGCGGGAATCGTCTGGCAGGCCCAGCTGGCCTCGGCGATCGACGCGCGGCTGCGCCTCCAGACCGCGCTGACGATGTTCGTCGGAGTCTTCGTGCAGGCCATTCCCTTCCTCGTGCTCGGTGTGGTGGTCAGCGGCGTCATCGCCGCGTTCGTCTCGCCCGCGCTGCTGCGGAAGGTGTTGCCGCGCAACGAGACCGCCGCGATCGGTGTCGGCGGGCTCGCGGGCCTGGCGCTGCCCGGCTGCGAGTGCGGCGTCGTCCCGGTGGCGCGCAGGCTGATCGATCAGGGCGCGCCGAGTTCGGTCGCGCTGGCCTTTCTGCTGTCGGCGCCCGCGATCAACCCGGTGGTATTGATCGCCACCGCGGTCGCGTTTCCCGGCGAACCGGGGATGGTGGCGGCGCGGTTCGCGGGCTCGCTGGCCACCGCCCTCGTGATGGGGCTGCTGTGGTCGCGGTTCGGCAGCCCCACCTGGATGCTGCCGCGCGGCGGGCCGGACCACTGCGTGACCGGACGCACCCGAGCCGAGGTCTTCGCCGAGGCGGCGCGACACGATCTGCTCCAGGCCGGAGCCTTCCTCGTGCTGGGCGCGGCGACCGCGGCGGCGCTGCACGTCCTTGTTCCGCCGCGGTGGTTCGAACACCTGGCGACCCAGATGCTGCTGGCCATCGTGGTGCTCGCGGTACTGGCGGTGGTGCTCGCGCTGTGCTCGGAGGCCGACGCGTTCGTCGCGGCGAGCATGTCGACACTGCCGTTGTTGCCGCGGTTGGTATTCCTGGTCGTCGGACCCGCGGTGGACGTCAAGCTGTTCGCGATGCAGGCGGGCGCGTTCGGGCGGCGGTTCGCGCTGTGGTTCGCGCCGTCGACCTTCGCGGTCGCGATCGTCTGCGCGACGGTGGCGGGTTACGTCTTCCTCGGGGGTGCGCGATGAGGCGGGAAACGCAGAACCTGCTGTTGCTGCTGATCGGAATCGCCGTGCTGCGCACCACCTTCGACGGCACCTACCTGCGCTACGTGAAGCCGGGACTCTTCCCGTTCCTGCTGATCAGCGGGATCGGCATCGTCGCGCTCGGCACCGCGGCCATCATCGGCGACCTGTACCGTGGGCGCGCGGCGCACGAGCACGGACACGGACGTGTCCAGTGGCTGCTGCTCGCGCCGGTCGCCACGCTGCTGCTCGTCGCTCCGCCCGCGCTCGGGGCGGGCGCCGCCGTGACGAGTTCGGCGATCCGTCCGCCGGATCCTGTTGTGGCGCAACCGGAATTGGTCGCCTACGCGCCGCTGCCCGACGAACCCGCGCCTTTCCTGTCGATCAGCGAGGTGGTGAACCGCGCGACGCTCGACTCCCTACGGTCGCTGGACGGCCGGGAGATCACCGTCAGCGGTTTCGTGCTGCGCCGCATGCGCGGCTACGGCATCGACCTGGCGCGCGTGGTGATCACCTGCTGTGTGGCCGACGCCCGCTACATCCGGCTGCACCTGTCCGGCATCGAGGAACCGCTCGACGAGGACACCTGGCTCGAGGTTCGCGGCGTGGTGGAACCGGACAGCGCGCGCCGCGACCGCGACTCGACCCCGACGCTCGTCGTCCGCGAGTACCACCGCGTCGAACGGCCCGATCACTCCTACGAGCGGGGGCGCTGACTCACGCGGATTCTTCGACCGCGCGATAGCGGCGGACGACGACCCCCGCGGGACGGACCGACCGGCCCGCCACGGTGAGCCCCGGGTGCACGAGTCCGTCGACGGTGCGGTCGGCGGACGGGTCGGCGGTGGCGGTGACGTCGGCGGCCTCCATGGTGAGCGAATCGAAGGCGTCGTCGGGGCGCGGCGTGACGATCGCCGCCCCGCGACCGGTGAGCAGCCGCTCGATGCGCGCGCCGATGGCCTCGAACGCCGCCCGCTCCCTTGGCGATTCGGCGGTGGCCGCGCACGCGGCGGTGTCGTTGTGCAGGGCGAACAGCTCGACGACCAGCGGCAGATCGGCGCCCGCGCGGTCCTGGCGGGCGCGGGCCTTGGCCTCGTCGGCGAGGCGCTCGATGGTGGCGGCCTGGCGGGCGACGACCCGGGACAGGTCCTCGACGCGTTCGACGAGTTGGGCGAGCGATTCCGCGACTGGTTCCGTCATGCTCGCACCATAGCCGGGACACGCATCGATTGTTTTGGGCGTCAGCCGGATTCGCCCATCGGTCGCTGCGCCACTGTCGGCGGTGACTGATACCATCGCCTGCCATGGGGGTCTACGGCATCGACCTGGGCACAACGAACTCGGCGATCGCGCGGATCGACGCCGACGGTCGGCCCGAAGTAATGATCGGCATGAACGGGGAACCGACGGTTCCCTCCGTCGTGCTGTTCGCGTCCGCGTTCGATCATCTGGTGGGCGAGGGCGCCAGGCGGCAGGCCCGGTTGGATCCCGAGCACGTGTGCTCGCTGGTGAAACGCCGGATGGGCGACGCGGAGTGGCGTTTCGCCGCGCACGGCGAGACCTGGTCGGCGCCCGCCGTTTCGGCGCTGATCCTCAAGAGTCTGGCCGCCGACGCGGAATTCGGCGGCGGCGAGCCGGTGCGCCGTGCCGTGATCACCGTGCCCGCGTACTTCGGCGACGAGGAGCGGCGCGCCACCATTCAAGCGGGCACCTACGCGGGCTTCGACGTCGCGGGCGTGCTCTCCGAGCCGATAGCCGCCGCGTTCTCCTACGGGTTCGGCAGGCTCGACGGCGGCGTAGACATCGGCAAGACCGGTGCGCGCGAGACCGTGCTCGTCTACGACCTCGGCGGCGGCACCTTCGATGCCACCGTCATCGAGCTGGCCGATCGCCGCATCTCGGTGCTGGCGGTGGAAGGCGATCATCAGCTCGGCGGCGCGGACTGGGACGAGCGGATCGCCCTGTATCTGTCCCAGCAGTTCTGCGCGGCCAATCCCGATGCCGAGGACCCGCTGGACGATTCGGCCGGTTCGCAGGCGCTGGTGCTGGCCGCCGAGCGCGCCAAGCGCGAGCTCAGCGACCAGGAGAGCACGGAGGTCGTCGTCGCGCACGACGGCGCCCGCGCCGTCATCACGCTGACCAGGGACGAGCTCGAGTCGATGACGGCCTCGCTGATGCGCCGCACGCTCGATCTCACCAAGGACTGTCTGGCCGCCGCGGGCAAGCGCGGCGTGGCATCGGTCGACCGGCTGCTGCTGGTCGGCGGCTCCTCCCGGATGCCGATGGTCGCCAGGGAACTGGAGAAGGAACTCGGCCTGATCGGCGAACTGCGCGACCCCGATCTGTCGGTGGCGCGCGGCGCGGCGCTCTACGGCGAGAAGCTCGAGATGGAACGGTTGATCGTGGCCGACCTCGTGACCCGCGGTCGGCTGCGCGACGGCTCCGGACTGAACGAGGCGGCGCCCGCTGACCTGGAACAGTCGATCGCGCGGGTCGCGGAATCGTTCGGTCAGCCGGTCAGCCTGGTGCGGCGGATGCTGGAGATCCAGGTCGACACGGTGGTCTCGCGCGGATTCGGTGTGCTCGCGCTGGATTCGCACTACGGGCTGGCGGCCGCCTGGCTGGTGCACCGCAATCAGACGCTGCCGGTTCGGGTGCGTCGGTCGTTCGGCACCGTGCGCGAGGACCAGGATCAGATCGAGCTGACGATCGTGGAACAGCAGGGACAGGCCGCCTCGATGCGTCCCGAGGACACCAAAGTGCTTGTGGAAGGCCGGATTCGCGGTATACCCCCGGGCTATCCGGCGGGCAGCGAGGTGCGCGTCACCTTCGAGATGGGATTCGACGGCGTGCTGCACGTGACCGCGCATCACGTCGACGCCGATATGCCGTTGACGTTGTCGGCGCAGACGGGAGCCACCTTGTCCCAGGCCGATGTCGCGCGTGAGCTCGACCAGGTGCAGCGCTCCCGCCGCCGCGACAGCTGAGCCGCCATGCACGCCTTCGACCCCAACGACTACCGCAAGCGGGTGCTCGCCGCGGTCGAGCGCCGCGGCGGCATCGACCAGTCGGACCCGTTCGAGCTCTACGACATTCCGCTCGACGAGGCCGAGAGCCTCAGCGACGCCGAGGTTTCCGCGCGGGTGCGCGAGGTGTGGGGTTTCTGGCAGCGCCAGCGCGACCATCCGAAGTACCGGGTGCTCGTCGGGTTGCTGGTGGAAAACCACGACCAACTGTCCTATCTGCTGCTCGACGGGTCCGCGCGGCGGGCCGAAGCGATCCGGATCCGGCACGAGCGCGAACAGCGCGACGCCGAACGCTACGAGATGCTGGACACCGCGATCTCCCGGCTGGTGCAGCGCCACGGCGGGGTGCCCGCCGCGAAAGTGCCCGGGCTGGAGGAGATCGGAACGATGGGCGGGCTGTCCGCCGCCGAGGTCGCCACCCGTTTGCGTCGTCACTGGATCATCGAGGACGTGCCGCAGCCCGCCGCGCCCACGGGCACGCTCACCGACCAACGACGCCAACAGATTCGCGGGCTGCTCGCCGAATGGGGGCGGCTGGTGGACGGTCCGCCCGCGCCGACGCTGCTCGGACTGCTCGGGCTGGATCCCAGCCGCGCCACCCACACCGGCGAGATCCGGCTGCGCGCCGACGCGTTGCGCGCTCGGTCGCGCGAACTGCCGCCCGGTCGGATGCGCGTGGTGCTCGACGAACTGCTCGTTCACGTGCAGGACCTGCTGGAGCCAGGTGGGTCCGTGGTGGACGAGTACGTCGCCTCGATCGTCGAGGACGTCACCGCGGAGCTGCGGCCCAAGGTGCGGGCCGCCGTGCTCGTCGAGGACGAGCTGGTGGGGGAGGACTACGAGTTCCTGCTCGACGAGGCGATCGCGCTCGGCATGGACCCGCACGCCGCGGGTCGGCTGCTCGAAGACTTGGCCGTCGAATTGGGTTCGCGCGCCGTCGGATCCGCGCGTCCGACGCCCGCCCCTTCCCCATCGAGCACGGGACGACCGGCGGCGCCCGCTCCGCCGCGGCGGCAGTGGGAGGAACCGCTCAAGGCGGCGCGGGCGGCGTTGCGCGGCGGCCGTCCACAGGAGGCCGCGCGCCACATCGCCGAGGCCAGGGGCCTCGATCCGCACAACGAGGGCACCACACCGATCCGCTCGGTCTCCGACGACGTCGAACGAGTGCTCGCCGAGGCGGCCAGGCACTGGCGCGTCGCTCTCGCGGCCCGCGCGGCCACCCGCTACGTGGAGGCGCTCGAACACCTCCGGCAGCTGCGACGCGTCGCCGCCGACGTGCCGCCGCCCACCGGATCCGCCGCGAGTCTGGACGAACTGCTCACCGAGGCGGAGCGAGCCGTCGCCACGGCCGACCACTTGGTCGCCGCCGCGGCCGCGGGACCGTCTGCCGAACGCTCCCGCACGCTGCGCGCTGCCCAAGCCGCCTGCGTCGACCATCCCGGCGCGAGCGAGGCGCTGGCCGCCACCCCCGTTCCCGCCCCCGGCCGCGTGACGGCGACCCGCATGGCGAACGGTTCCGTGCAGATCGTTTGGTCGCCCGCGCCTGCCGACGACGTGGCCTACCGCGTCACCCGGCTCCAGCCGGACGGCTCCTGGCGAGTGATCGGACGAACCCGAGGCACCGAACTCGAAGACGGCGGCGCTCCGCCCGGCGAAGTTCCGGTGTACGCCGTCGCCGCCGCCGCGTCGGGGACCTACTCCGAAGCCACACGCTCGGACGCCGGGCCTGAGCCACAGCGGCTACCGACCGCCGCGACGGACGTGCACGGACAAGCCGCTCGGCCGACAGCTGAGCCCGCCTCGCTGGATGGGCACGGTCGAGCCGCCGACGCGGGTCCTGCCGCGCAACAGGGCACGACGATGGTGCCGGGCGCGCGTGCCGACGCCGAACACGCGGCCCAGCCCGATTCGGTGGACCGTTCCGGCTCGGCCGAGTCGGCCGGTTCCGCGTCGGATATGCCGCCGGGCTCGGTGGTTCAGCAGTGCTCGATGGGCCGTCCGGCCCCGGTAAGTGGGTACGGCCGAACTGCCAACGGGGATCCGGCGGCTCGGACCGGCGCGATCGAGCACGACCCGAGCCACACTCCCGGTCCGGGGGCGGAGCCCGATTCGTCCGGCCGGCGTGCCCATGCAGTGCCGGGCGCGGCGGTCGATCGGTCCGGCTCGGCGACACAGGCCGAACCCGCCGTTCGGCAGGATGTCGGCGGTCCACCCGGCTCGGTGATCGAGGCCGGGGCGGCAACCGATTCCGGCAGTGCTTCTCGGCCGGGTCCGACTGCCGACCAGGTGTCGTCACCGGATTCGGCTCAGCACGGTCCGGTCGCGCAGTCCGCGGGAAGCGGTGCGTCCGCCGAGTTTCCGGCGGGGGCTGCGACCGGTCCGGGCGTCGAACCGGCCGTGCCGCTCGTGTCGGACGATCCCATGCCGAGCGGCATTCCGGTGGTCACCGGTTTGGCCGAGCGTGCTGGTCTGTTGACCTTCGTGTGGCCGACGGGGATCACCGAGGTGATGGTGGTGGCGCGCCCCGAACGTCCACCCCTCGCACCGGACGAGCCGGAAGCACGCGCGTGGAAGGTCACCAACACGCGGTACGAGATCGACGGCGGCGTCCGCGTCCCGCCCGACCTGCCGCGCCCCTGCCACATCGCCGTGGCATCGTGCCGCCGCGAGCCCAACGGCAAGCTCACCGTGGCAGCGGGGTTCGCGCCGGGCGCCCGGATCCACTGGACGCACGCATAGACCAGTCGCCGGGCTCGGCGCCGAAGCGATGCCGGTGCCGCCATGGATCGCGACCGGCGACTGGACAGCTCGCGGCACAGTCGGTGCCAGTCGCTCGGCGGGAACTCGCGTCGAAGTGCTCCGCGCACGCACCGACATAGGAACGGCAAGGCGTCGCGGGCCTGCCGCGGAATGCCGCGCGCGTCCCTCGCGTTCCGATCGGGGATGAATCGTGTTGGCGGAGGCGGGCGGCGGGTTGTTGCCTCGGATGTGACAAGGTGGGTGTGGTGATACCCAAGTTGATGGCGGTGAGCGACGTACACGTCGGGCATCAGGGGAATCGGCCGATCGTGGAGCAGATCCAGCCGGACTCGCCGGAGGACTGGCTGATCGTCGCCGGTGACGTGGGGGAGAAGACCGACGACATCCGCTGGGCGCTGGAGCTGCTGCGCCAGCGTTTCGCCAAGGTGATCTGGGTGCCTGGCAACCACGAGCTGTGGACCACGGCGAAGGATCCCGTGCAGATGCACGGCGTCGCCCGCTACGAGTACCTGGTGTCGATCTGCCGCGACCTGGACGTCGTCACGCCCGAGGACCCATTTCCGGTGTGGCGCGGCTCGGGCGCCGAGGCGCACGGCGGCGCGGTGACGCTCGCCCCGATGTTCCTGCTCTACGACTACTCGTTCCTCCCCGAGGGCACGAAAACCAAGGCCGAGGGCCTGGCGATCGCCCGCGAGCGCAATGTGGTCGCCACCGACGAGTTCCTGCTCTCGCCCGAGCCGTATCTGACCAGGGACGCCTGGTGTCACGCGCGGGTGCAGGTCACCAAGCGCAAGCTGGACGCCCTCCCGCCGGAGACGCCGCTGGTGCTGATCAACCACTTCCCGCTGGTCCGCCAGCCCACCGACGTCCTGTTCTACCCGGAGTTCGCGCTGTGGTGCGGCACCGATCTGACCGCCGACTGGCACACCAGCTACAACGTGGTGTGCTCGGTGTACGGGCACCTGCACATTCCGCGCACCTCCTACTACGACGGCGTCCGCTTCGAGGAGGTCTCGCTCGGTTACCCGCGCGAATGGCAGCGCCGCGGCCTGCCGGACAAGCTGTTGCGGCAGATCCTGCCCGCCCCGGAGTATCCGCCCGGCACGCTGAACAAGTGGGGCGGCCACTTCAAGGTCACCCCCGAGATGGAGGCGGCCGCGGCCGAGATGCGCAGCCGCGCCCAAAAGCGGCGCGGAGTCTGATCAGGCCTACGCCTCGACTAGGCTCGGAACCGATGATCGAGAACATTCTGCCCAATGGCGTCGCCTCGGCCGAGCTGTTGGCGTACCCGGAGGATCTGAAGCCGCATCCGGCCGAAGAGCATCTCATCGCGCAGTCGGTGGAGAAGCGGCGTCGCGATTTCATCGGCGCCCGCCACTGCGCGCGGGTGTGTTTGGAGGAGCTCGGTGAGCCGCCGGTCGCGATCGGCAAGGGCGAGCGGGGTATGCCGGTGTTCCCGCGCGGCATCACGGGCAGTCTTACGCACTGCGACGGCTACCGCGCCGCGGCACTCGCGCACAAGATGCGCTTCCGCTCGATCGGGATCGACGCCGAGCCGCACGGCGCGCTGCCGGACGGCGTGCTCGACTCGGTGAGCCTGCCCGCCGAGCGGGACTGGTTGCGCGACACCGATTCTCGCCTGCACCTGGATCGGCTGTTGTTCTGCGCCAAGGAGGCCACCTACAAGGCGTGGTTCCCGCTGACCACCCGCTGGCTGGGTTTCGAGGAGGCGCACATCACCTTCACCGTCGAGGAGAACGCCGACGGCACCGGTTCGGGCACCTTCCACAGCAAGCTGCTGGTGCCGGGCCAGACCAACGACGGCGGGCTGCCGCTCACCGCGTTCGACGGACGCTGGCTGATCACCGACGGGCTGATCCTGACCGCGATCGCGCACGGCTGATGACCGAACCGACCACCCAGGCGCAGCGACCCGACGTACTCGGCGGCCTGTTGATCGTCGACAAGGACGGCGGCTGGACCAGCCACGACGTGGTGGCCAAGTGCCGGAAATTGTTGCGCACCAAAAAGGTCGGGCACGCGGGCACCCTCGATCCGATGGCGACCGGGGTGCTCGTGCTCGGCGTCGAACGGGCCACCAAGCTGCTCGGTCTGCTGACGCTCACCACGAAGGCCTACACCGCCACCATCCGGCTCGGCCAGTCCACCACCACCGACGACGCCGAGGGCGAGATCCTGACGACCGTCCCCGCGCTGCACCTCATCGACGCCGACATCACCGCGCGAATCGCGGAACTGACCGGCGACATCGAGCAGGTGCCCGCCACCGTCAGCGCCATCAAGGTCAACGGCGAACGCGCCTACGCCCGCCACCGCGCGGGCGAGGAAGTGCGCCTCACCGCCCGACCGGTGACCGTGTCGCGCTTCGATGTGCTTGCCCGGCGCGATATTTCGGACGGCTTCGTCGATCTCGACGTCGTGGTGGAGTGTTCCTCCGGGACCTACGTGCGGGCGCTGGCCCGCGACCTCGGCGCGGCGCTGGGCGTCGGCGGTCACCTGACCGCGTTGCGCCGCACCAGGGTCGGCCCCTTCACGCTGGAACACGCGCGAACGCTGGATCGGCTCGCCGAGGATCCCACGCTGAATCTCGGCATCGACGCGGCGGTCCGAATCGCCTTCCCGCACCGGACGATCGATGACCGCGAGGCCGAATCCCTTCGTGACGGACGGTGGTTGGACCCGATCGGCATCGCGGGCGTGCACGCCGCGCTGACCGCCGACGGCACCGCCATCGCGCTGCTCGAGGAGAAGGGCAAGCGCTCCTCGCCGGTCTTCGTCATCCGCGCCCGCGGACTCGTGGACTGACGTCGCTCCGGCCGCCGTCGTTCGCCTCGCGGCCGCCGAGCTCGTCCAGCTTCCGGATGTTGACGCGGGTCTACCCTGACTCTACTATTGCTTGTAGTAGGCGCACATCGAGAGATCCATCGGGTGAAGATCCTTGTGCGGCAAGGGATTATGTCCCGTCGAGGGGGAAGCCATGGCGAAACTGTTGAAGATCCTGGCGATGACGATGGGCGTCGCGTGTGTCGCGATCGGCTTCTTTCACTTGGCGCTCGGCATCGACTCGGTGCCCGACATGGGTTCCTCCGGCGTCACCGCCGACAGCCAGAGTCGCTTCTTCGGCGCCATCTTCGTCGGGTACGGCGCGGCGTGGATCTGGACCGCGCGCCGCACGCCGATTCCGGCGGTGGCGGTGCGGTGGCTGGCGGGCATCTTCCTGCTCGGCGCGGTCGGGCGGGTGCTGTCCGTCGCCGTGTACGGATGGCCGCACTGGTTCCAGATCGTGCTCACCGTCATCGAATTCGTCTTCCCGCCCGTGTATTTCTGGCTGGCCGATGCCGACGAGAAGCGGGTAGCGGGTGAGCGGGTAGCCGTTTCCTAGCGGCGCAGGCCGACAACGCGATTCGGGCCGAACCGTACAGTGGTCGTGGGTTCGCCGTCCGAAATCGTCGGCGGCCGTGGGAAGGCAGTGGGCATGAGTGAACATTCGGTCGACACGTTCGAGCTGTGGGACCGCGACGGTGACGGACTCGTCTCCGTCCAGGACATCACCGACGGAATCCGCGCGCTCGGGCTCGAAATCGACACCGACGCGGTCGAGCGCCTGGTCGCCGCGGCCGATACCAACGGCGACTTCTTGGTCTCCAAGGCCGAATTCGACGCGGCACTGGTGACCGGACGCCTCGAGGTGACCGACGCCGACGCCGCGTTCCGCGTCTTCGACACCAACGGCGACGGGCGGATCTCGGTCGAGGAACTCGAATCCCTCATCCGCCACGTCGGCGCGGGACTCATCGACGTCCCCGCGGCCGACCTGCTCGCCGCCGCCGACCGAGACGCGGACGGCTATCTCTCCCCGGCCGAATTCCGAGCTCTGCTGGACGAACTCGCGCGCTGAGCCCGAAGGGGACCGATCAGCCGTCGAGCAGTGCCCTGGCCAGTCCAGCCGCCTCGGCGGCCAACCCCGGTGGATTCGTGGCGATGAACATCGAGTCGGCCGCGAGATTGCCCAGGACGTGCCAGCTCGGATCCGGTGCGCCGCCGACCACTAGGCGACGGGAGCCGGGTTCGGCGCGCAGACCGCCCGCCGGATGTGTTTCGGCCGCGCCCGCCGCGAGCAACGCGCTGATCAGCGATTGGGATTCCGGGGGCGTGGTGTACGCGGGCGGGTTGACCGCGTTGAACACGGTGTCCGCGGCCCAGCTCCGCCCGTCGTGCACGGTGAAGCCGCCGCCGGAGCGCGCCTCGATCTTGGTGAGACCCGCGCGCAACCGCAGTTGACCGGAATCCAGCAGCCGCAGCACGATACGCGCGTTGTGCGGGACCATCGGCGAGCTCAGGCTGTTGATCGTGCGGAAATGCCCGGTGCGCAGCATCTCTCGGTCATCGTCCGCCAGCAGCGGCCAGACGGTCGGGCCGACGGTGCGGATGACCATGGCCAGCAGGCGTCGCCCGAGGTGCGGTGCGTCGACGGCGTCGAGGTGGCGGCGCAGCAGGGCGATCGGATCCCCGTCGTCGGTGATCTCGGCGGCCAAGGTGTCGAAATCCTGTCCCAGGGAGTCGAGTTCGGCGCGCATGAGCGAAATGAGCTGGGCGAAGCGGAGTTCACCGTGCCCGGCCTGCTCGCGCACCGCCGCGGGCGTCAGGTGTACCGGCTCCAGCCGGACCGGACGCTGCTGGACGAAGGGGAGCCGACCGCTGCGCGAGAGCAAGCTGATCGGTCCGGTGTGTCCGTTGGCGGCCAGTGCGACGGCGATGTCCACGGCGGTCAGTCCGCTGCCGATCACGGCGACGTGCCGGTCGGCGGGGAGCTCGGCAAGGGTGCGGGCGAGCGGGTAGGGCTCGTTCACGTATCCGGGTGCGCCGGTGAGCCCGTAGTGGTCGCGCGGACCGCCGCCGCCGACCGCCAAGACGGCACGGTCGACCGGGACACGGTCGCCGTCCGCGGTGTGCAGCACGGTCTGGAGACCTGCCGTATTCGGCACGGTTCGAGGGATGCGGTCACCGCTCGCGGTGTGCGGCAAGGTTTGTGGAATGCGATCGCCGCTCGCGGTGTGCGGCACGGCCCGTTCGTCGCGGGTGAATCCGGTGACAGCCGATCGCACGACACGAACCGGGCAGCCGGCACGATCCAGCCGCGCGATCGCGTCGCGCGCGGTGTCCTCGAGATATTCGCCGTAGACCGCGCGGGGGACGAGCGGCTGACCCAGCCCTTCGTCGAGGTAGCCCGCGACATCGCGTCCCGCCAGCCAGCGCTGGTAGTGCCCCGGATCGCCCGCCCGCACCGACATGATTGGCGGCGGCGCGTTCACGCGAACCGCGTCGAGATCCGGTTGGTACGGACGACCCCGCCACGGCACGGGCGCGCTGTCGAACACGGTGACACCACTCGGTTTGTCGTCGGCCGCGGCGAGCGCGTCGAGCAGCGCGAGGGCGGCCGCGCCAGCTCCGATGATTCCGATGTGCATGGGGCTCCTTCGATTTCGTGATCGGGACACCCAGCGTCGCGGGGTTGGGCGGTGCGAACCATCCCGCGATCGAGGGGTTCGCGGCGCCCGGCCGGAATTTCACCGACCTGCTCGACGCTAACCCCTCATATGCGGGATGGCGGACACGCGACGGACAGCGGACGATGACACCCATGACCGGCACACCCGCCCTCGACGCGCTGCTCGCGAGCATCACCGCCGCGCCCGACGCGCACGCGCTGTTCGCCGACACCTCGGCTCGCCTGCGGCGGATCACGCCGTTCGACGCCGCCGTGTGGGTGGCGACCGATCCGGTCAACGGGCTCACCACGGCCCCCGTCCGGGTGGAGAACCTGCACGAGGGCGGCTGCGGAACCTATTGGGAATCGGAGCTTTTCGCCGAGCACGTGAATCTGTTCCGGGATCTGGCGGTGGCGAAGGTCCCGGTCGCCGGGCTGCGCGAGGTGACGGGCGACCGGCCGGCACTGAGCGCGCTGTACCGCGGTTTCATGCGTCCGCGCGGTTTCGACGACGAGCTGCGCGCGGTGTTCCGGGTGGACGGCCAGCCGTGGGGACAGCTGAGTCTGTTCCGCGAGCGCGGACGGCCGCCGTTCGGCGCCGCGGACATCGCCTTGGTCCGAGCGCTCTGCACGCCGATGGCGCAGCGGCTGCGTGCCTTCGCGCTCCCGGCCGTGACGCCACCGTCCGCCGCCACCGCCCCCGGCCTGCTGCTGTTCGGCGCGGGCGGCGAACTGCTCTCGCTCAACGACGAAGCCCGCGACCTGCTCGCCGAGATGCCGCCCGGTCCCGCCGCGCCGACGCCGCTGGGCATCGATCTGCCGCTGCCGATCTGGATCCTCAACACGGCGGGCCGCGCCCGGCTCACCGGCGCTGCCTCGCGGATCCGGGTTCGCACAACCGCAGGGCGCTGGCTGGTGTGCCACGCGACCTGCCTGCGCGACGCCGAAGGGCGAACCCGCACAACGGCTCTCGTGATCGAACCCGCGAAGCCCGCGGAAGTGGCCGAACTGATCGTCGCCGCCTACGAGCTCACGCCGAGGGAACTGGAGGTGACCGAACTCGTCGCTCGCGGCCTGCCGACCGCCGACATCGCCGCCCGCCTCTTCCTCTCCCCGCACACCGTGCGCGACCACCTGAAGTCGATCTTCGACAAGGTCGGCGTCACCAGCCGCGGCGAACTGGTCGCCAAACTCTTCACCGAACATCGCGAACCCCTTGCCGCCCCCACCACCGTGCGAGTCCTCGACGCGGCGAGCTAGCGGCCTGCCCACACGTCCACGCGGGGCTGCTACTCGGCCCGGCGAGCAAACAGACCCGCCGGGCATCGTCGGCGCGGTCCGCGCCATCGTCTGACTGCTCGGCGCCCTGGGCAGGTTGGCCCGCTCGGCATCACTGGCGCGCGGCCGCCGCTTTTCGGCCGGCTGCTCGGCGCGGTGGGCTGTTGGCCTGCTCGACTTCGTCGGCGCGGTCCGCCGCACCACCGACTGTCTGCTCGGCGCGGAGCTGGTCCCTGCTCTGCGGAAGCGATGTCCCTCCCGCACGGCACGGTCCGGTCACGGCTTCGACACGCGGGAGCAACACCCCCGTACACCCGGGTTGACCTGCGTTAACGATGTTTCCCTTCGGTCGATACTTGGGTAACAGTTGCTCGATTCGGAGGCTTGGCGATGCGTGCGGTGGGAATCGTCGGGGTGGTGTGCGCGGTGGTCGCGCTCATGGCGGGGTGCGCCGGGGAGGCCGAGGAAGTGGAGCGCCCGCGGGCGAGCGCCACCGTCGGCGCGACCACCGTCGACGGCACACCGGAGATCGCCGAGGAGCCCGCCGCCACCAGGGCACCGCAGCCGCGACCCGCGCCCCCTGCGCCCGCTCCGGCGCCGCAACCGCCCGCTTCACCGGTGCTCGGCACCGCGATCATCGAGACGGTGACCCTCGGCGGCGTCGCGGTGCCCGACGTCCCGGTCAGCGTGTGGCAGATGCGGCCGTGCGATATGGCTCAGCTCGATATTCCCTTGGGCGCCAGCGAGATCGCGCGCTGGGATGCGGTGACCGGTGCCGACGGGCGCGCGGTGTTCGTGGTTCCGGTCGGCTGCTTCCGATTCCGGATGGATCCGCCGCCCGGCACCGATCCGGTGCCCGAGGGCATGCACACGCTGTTCGTGACGGCGGCCGGTCAGGTCGTGACCGGTCAGCTGCGCTTCAACGATCCGGCCCCCGCGGCCTGCGCCGCCGAGACCATCGTCGGCGAGCTGGACGACGCGGGCGATCTGACCGCCGAGGGGGCGACGGTCACCGAATGCGACGGCTCCTGGGCGGTGATCGTCTGGGACGTCCCCGGCGACAGCCAGCGCATCGTCCACCGCACAGCCGACGGTTGGCGCACCTACGTCGCGTTCCCGCACGACGTCTGCTGGTCCACGGCCGCCGCCGACGGCGTTCCCGGCCGATTCGAGTCCTACTTCCAGCCCTGCTGACCGTCTCGGAACACTCGTCGAGGCGTCGAACCGGATCTCAGGTCGTGAGCCAGATGGCTTCCGCGGCGGGGCGGCCGAGGTCGGTGGTGGCTTCGCCGTCGCCGATGCGGATGGCGATGGTGCCCGCGAAATCGCGGCGTTCGACGACGGCGATGGCGGTGTCCAGCGCGATGCCGACGGAATCGAAGTAGCGCAGCATGTCCGGGTCGGAATCGGAGATGCGGGCGACGCGCCCGGCCTGGCCCGCCTCGAAATCGCTGAGCTGGCGCGCGGGCGGTGTCGGTACCGCGCCGTCCACCGACGGGATGGGGTCGCCGTGCGGGTCGCGGTCCGGGTAGCCGAGCTTGGCGTCGATGCGGGCCATGAGCAGTTCGGAGACCGCGTGCTCTAGCACCTCGGCCTCGTCGTGCACCTCGTCCCAGCCGTAGCCGAGCTCGTTGACCAGGAACGTCTCGATCAGCCGGTGCCTGCGCACCATGGCGACCGCGGCGCGGCGACCGTGCTCGGTGAGGGTGATCGATCCGTACCGCGCGTGCTCGACCAAGCCTTGGTCGGCGAGTTTGCGGACGGCTTCGGAGACGGTGGAGGCCGAGACGCCGATCCGCTCCGCGAGCAGCTTCGTCGAGACCTTCTCCTGCGACCACTCCTGTGCGGTCCAGATGACCTTCAGGTAGTCCTGGGCGACCGAGGTCAGCTCCGGCGCCAGAGTCGCGGTGCTGCCGTGCGGTTCGCCCGGCGCGGAGCTGTCGGTCAGCTCGCGGCGGGTGGCGATGTCTCGTTTACCGGGCACATATCCGAGCTTATGCACATCCGA
Source organism: Nocardia amikacinitolerans NBRC 108937 (assembly GCF_001612615.1). Lineage (GTDB taxonomy): Bacteria > Actinomycetota > Actinomycetes > Mycobacteriales > Mycobacteriaceae > Nocardia > Nocardia amikacinitolerans. Next base: position 322,000 of record NZ_BDAU01000009.1, read on the forward strand.
CGCGATTCACACAGTCGGACACCGGGATGCGGCGAACTCGTTCGCCACTCGTGTTCCGCCGGTCGCGGACCGGCCATCCCGCTGCCACTTCGCGCGTGGATCCGCAGGTCGCGGGCCGCTCGTCGGCGCGGTTCGACGGCGGGGAGCGCGGACGAAATTCAGCGGAAGCTCGTGCCGACTGGGCCCTGCGTACGAGGAGAGTCCGAGACCCTCGCTTCGGAGGCGCAGCGAGCGCTCGAGGTCGTAGCGTGGACTGTGGTCTTCATCGAAAACCCCTGTCGCTCGGGGTCCTTGGGCGTGGCGGAGGTGCGCCGAGAACCGTTCGATCGCAGGCCGCGCGCGAAAGTCTCGAGCGAATCGGACCCCGGCCCGGTGGACGGCGGGCAAGCGTTCTGTGACATCTGGTACGCCCGAATACTGTTCGGACCTCGACTTGCGTAGGCTGCGAACGTGCAGAGATGGCGATCGCTCGACGAGGTGCCCGCGGACTGGGGACGGTGCGTACTCACGATCGGTGTGTTCGACGGAGTGCACCGCGGCCACGCGCAGTTGATCAGCCGCGCCGTGAAGTCCGCGGCCGCGCGCGGCGTCCCCTCGGTGTTGATGACCTTCGACCCGCACCCCATGGAGGTGGTGCGGCCCGGTTCGCACCCCGCGCAGCTGACCACCCTGACCCGGCGCGCGGAACTGGTCGAGGAACTGGGCGTCGACGTGTTCTGCGTGATGCCGTTCACCCAGGAATTCATGAAGCTCACCCCCGGCCGCTACGTGCACGACCTGCTGGTCGAGCGGCTGCACGTCACCGAGGTCGTGGTCGGCGACAACTTCACCTTCGGCAAGAAGGCGGCGGGCACCGTCGAGACCATGCGCGAACTCGGTGAGCGCTTCGGTTTCGAAGTCGACGGCGTGAAGCTGCTCGGCGAGCACGCGGTGACGTTCTCCTCCACCTACATCAGGGCCTGTGTCGACGCGGGCGACATGGCCGCGGCCGCCGAGGCGCTCGGCCGACCGCACCGCGTCGAGGGCGTGGTCGTGCACGGCGACGGCCGCGGCCGCGAACTCGGTTTCCCCACCGCCAACGTCGCCCCGCCCATGCACGCGGCGATTCCGGCCGACGGCGTCTACGCGGGCTGGTTCACGGTGCTCGGCCCCGGACCGACGATCGGCACGGTGACCCCCGGTGAGCGGGCGATGGCCGCCATCTCGGTCGGTACCAACCCCACCTTCTCCGGCCGCGCGCGCACCGTCGAGGCGTACGTCATCGACGGCGAGGCCGACCTCTACGGCCAGCACGTCGCGGTCGACTTCGTCGAGCACCTGCGCGGCATGCGCAAGTTCGACACGATGCACGACCTCATCGACGCGATGGGCCGCGACGTCGAGAACGCGCGCAAGGTGCTCACCGCCGCCGACACGGGAGCCCGGCCCGGCGCCGAGTCCTGAGCTCGTAGGCCGCCGGAACCCGATTTCAGTTGGGCACTGTGTCCTGGGTTCGGCCGGGCGCGGTGTCGGCGGCATCCTGATCCTCGGTCGGGACCGTCCAGCGGTAGATCTGACCGTCGCGCAGCTCGTAGGAGGCCGGTGGCGCACTGGTCGGATTCGCCGCGATGTGCGCGAGGACCCTGGTGCGCCCGCGGATCGTGTCGGGGCCGTCGGTCCACCGCAGATACGGGTGCAGCAGCGGGCGCAGAGCGGCATAGTCCTCGCGGGCAAGGGTGTCCAGCACATCGCGTACGGCGGGGTCCATGGCTCGATTGCAACACGTCGATCCGGCGTCCGTACCGCGATTGGGTTCGCGCGAGACGCTCCGGTAGGGTGGATCCTCGGGTTTGCTGCGGTCCGCGGTGGCGCCCGCCCCGGGTAACCGGAACCTTCGAACGCGGAACTGAGAAACAGGAGTGGATGCCACGTGGCGCTGACCACCGAGCAGAAGTCGGCGATTCTCGCCGAGTACGGCCTGCACGAGAAGGACACCGGTTCGCCGGAGGCGCAGATCGCGCTGCTGTCCAAGCGGATCGCCGACATCACCGAGCACCTGAAGAAGCACAAGCACGACCACCACACCCGCCACGGCCTGATGGCGCTGATCGGTCGTCGCAAGCGCCTCTCGAAGTACCTGCAGGACAACGACATCGAGCGTTACCGCTCGCTGATCGAGCGCCTGGGCCTGCGCAGGTGATCTCTTGCCGCGCCAACGGCGCGGCATGATTCCCGGCTTCCGTGCCCCGCGATCGAACGACCGCGGGGCGCGGACCGCGAAGCACCGGCCTCCCGCGACTTCGGGCTGAGCTCGGTGCTCGACGGCCGCGAGCGAGGCGGCGGGTCCACGCGACACGCTGCCCGCCAGAGGCGGTCGTCATATCGCCAACGGCGAGACGTACAATCTCCCCGTTGGCTATTTGTGTATGAGGGGTGGAGAGCATCCCGTCGTACGACAACATGGACAGCCGTATGCACCCGCCCGCGTGGCGTCGGTCTTCGGTAGTGGCCTCCCGGCGCGTCGCCGGCGGGCTTCGATCGATGACCGCCTCCGCGTCGCCGCGTCCAAGGGGATTCGGCCGGGTGTGCGCGTCGCAGCCAGGAGGGTTGCCGCGCGTCCGTATCCGGATACGGCTGACGACAGCCGGTTCGCGCCACCGCGCGCTCGAGCCGGCGAGACGAGAGGTTGAGAGAAGAGAATGTCCGAAACAACTGAACGCAAGTCCTCGGCCGTAGAGGTCGAGCCGGGTGTGTTCGAATCCGTCGCGCTGATCGACAACGGCTCCTTCGGCACCCGCACCGTGCGTTTCGAAACCGGTCGGCTGGCCCGCCAGGCCGCCGGTTCGGTCGTCGCCTACCTGGACGACGAGACCATGCTGCTGTCGGCGACCACCGCGAGCAAGTCGCCGAAGGATCAGTTCGACTTCTTCCCGCTGACGGTCGACGTCGAAGAGCGCATGTACGCCGCGGGCCGCATTCCCGGCTCGTTCTTCCGCCGCGAGGGCCGCCCGTCCACCGACGCGATCCTGACCTGCCGCCTGATCGACCGTCCGCTGCGTCCGTCGTTCGTCGACGGCCTGCGCAACGAGATCCAGGTCGTGGTCACCGTCATGAGCCTGGACCCGAACGACCTGTACGACGTGGTGGCGATCAACGCCGCGTCCGCGTCCACCCAGTTCGCGGGCCTGCCGTTCTCCGGCCCGGTCGGCGGCGTGCGCGTCGCGCTGATCGATGGCCAGTGGGTCGCGTTCCCGACCGTGGAGCAGCTCGAGGGCGCCGTGTTCGACATGGTGGTCGCTGGTCGCGTTGTCGAGTCCGGTGACGTCGCGATCATGATGGTCGAGGCCGAGGCCACCGACAAGGTCATCGAGCTGATCGAGGGCGGCGCGCAGGCGCCGACCGAGGCCGTTGTCGCCGAGGGCCTGGAGGCCGCCAAGCCGTTCATCGCCCGCCTGTGCCGCGCGCAGGCCGACCTCGCCGAGCTGGCCGCCAAGCCGACCGGCGAGTTCCCGCTGTTCCCGCCCTACGAGGCCGACGTGTTCGAGGCCGTGGAGGGCACCGCCAAGCGCGAGCTGAACGAGGCGCTGTCCATCGCCGACAAGCAGGAGCGCGAGGCGAAGATCGACGAGATCAAGCTCGACGTGCTCTCCCGCCTGGGCGACGACTTCGCGGGTCGCGAGAAGGAGCTGGGCGCCGCCTTCCGCTCGGTCACCAAGAAGCTGGTGCGCCAGCGCATCCTGACCGACGGCTTCCGCATCGACGGCCGCGGCCTCGCCGACATCCGCGCGCTGTCCGCGGAGGTCGCCGTGGTGCCGCGCGCGCACGGTTCGGCGCTGTTCGAGCGTGGCGAGACCCAGATCCTGGGCGTCACCACGCTGGACATGGTGAAGATGGCGCAGCAGGTCGACTCGCTCGGCCCGGAGACCTCCAAGCGCTACATGCACCACTACAACTTCCCGCCGTTCTCCACCGGTGAGACCGGTCGCGTCGGTTCGCCGAAGCGCCGCGAGATCGGCCACGGCGCGCTGGCCGAGCGGGCGCTGATCCCCGTGCTGCCCAGCCAGGAGGAGTTCCCGTACGCGATCCGTCAGGTCTCGGAGGCGTTGGGCTCCAACGGTTCCACCTCGATGGGCTCGGTCTGCGCCTCCACCCTGGCGCTGCTGAACGCCGGTGTGCCGCTGAAGGCCCCGGTCGCCGGTATCGCGATGGGTCTGGTCTCCGACACCATCACCAACGACAAGGGCGAGGACGAGGTCCGCTACGTCGCGCTGACCGACATCCTCGGCGCCGAGGACGCGTTCGGCGACATGGACTTCAAGGTCGCGGGCACCCGTGACTTCGTCACCGCGCTCCAGCTCGACACCAAGCTGGACGGCATCCCCTCGCAGGTGCTCGCCGGTGCGCTGAGCCAGGCGCACGACGCGCGCACCACGATCCTGGACGTGATGGCCGAGGCCATCGCCACCCCGGACGAGATGAGCCCGTACGCGCCGCGCGTCACCGCGATCAAGATCCCGGTCGACAAGATCGGCGAGGTGATCGGGCCCAAGGGCAAGGTCATCAACCAGATCACCGAGGACACCGGCGCCAACATCTCCATCGAGGACGACGGCACCGTGTTCGTCGGCGCGACCGACGGCCCGTCGGCGCAGGCCGCGATCGACGCGATCAACGCCATCGCCAACCCGCAGCTGCCGAAGGTCGGCGAGCGCTTCCTCGGCACGGTCGTCAAGACCACTGCCTTCGGCGCGTTCGTCTCGTTGCTGCCGGGTCGCGACGGTCTGGTGCACATCTCGAAGCTGGGCAACGGCAAGCGCGTCGCCAAGGTCGAGGACGTGGTGAACGTCGGCGACAAGCTGCGCGTGGAGATCGCCGACATCGACAACCGCGGCAAGATCTCGCTGATCCCGGTCGACGAGAGCGCCGAGGAGTCCGCCGCCACGGATGCCGTCGACGCCGAAAACGAGTAGTACTTGTCGGTGTGACGAAGAAGAAGACGGCAACCCCCCTGCTCCCGACCGGGCAGGGGGGTTCGTCACTACAGCGGCGGGTGGACGAGGCTCGGATGGCGGATACCGGGGTGCGGCGCACGGTGCTGCCGGGCGGGCTTCGGGTGGTCACCGAGCACGTGCCGGGCGTCCGGTCGGCCTCGATCGGCGTCTGGGTGGGCGTCGGCTCACGCGACGAAGGGCGCACGGTCGCGGGGGCGGCGCATTTCCTGGAGCACTTGCTGTTCAAGGCGACTCCGACCCGCAGCGCGCTGGACATCGCGCAGGCCATGGACGCGGTCGGCGGTGAGCTGAACGCCTTCACCGCCAAGGAGCAGACCTGCTACTACGCGCACGTGCTCGACGAGGACCTGCCGCTCGCGGTCGATATGGTCTCCGACGTCGTGCTCAACGGGCTGTGCCGTTCGGTGGACGTGGACGTCGAACGACAGGTGGTGCTCGAGGAGATCGCCATGCGCGACGACGACCCCGAGGACCTGGTCGGCGACGCGTTCCTCACCGCGCTGTTCGGCGACCATCCGATCGGCCGCCCGGTGATCGGTTCCGTGGAGTCCATCGAGGCCATGCGGGCCGGTCAGCTGCGGGGTTTCCACCTGCGCAGGTACCGGCCGGATCGGATGGTCGTCGCGGTCGCGGGCAATGTCGAGCACGACCACACGGTGGAGCTGGTGCACCGCGCGTTCGAGAGCCGCTTGGATCCGGAGGCGCAGCCTGCGCCGCGCCGGGAGGGCAGGTTTCGGCCGCACGGCAACCCGGAATTGCAGTGGAACCACCGCGACAGCGAACAGGCGCACCTCGCGTTCGGTGTCCGCGCGTTCGGCCGCCACGAGGGCGATCGCCGGTGGCCGCTGTCGGTGCTCAACACCATCGTCGGCGGCGGACTGAGTTCCCGTCTGTTCCAAGCCATCCGGGAGGAGCGCGGCCTGGCGTACTCGGTGTACTCCAGCGTGGACACCTTCGCCGACACCGGCGCGTTCTCGGTGTACATCGGCTGCCAGCCCGAAAACCTCGGCAAGGTGGCCGGTTTGGCGCGCGGTGTGCTCGAGGAGGTCGCCGAGCACGGCATCACCGACGCCGAATGCGCCCGCGCCAAGGGCTCGTTGCGCGGCGGATTGGTGCTGGGACTGGAGGATTCGGCCTCGCGGATGAACCGGATCGGGCGCAGCGAACTGAGCTACGGCAACCACCGCAGCGTCTCGGAGACGCTGGCCAGGATCGACGCGGTCACCACCGACGAGGTCACCGCCATCGCCCGCACCCTGCTCGCCCGCCCGTTCGGAGCCTCGGTCGCCGGACCGTACCGTCGCACCCGCGACCTCCCCGCCGCGGTGCGCCGCCTCGTCGACCACTGAGCCGCGCGTAAGATTTCGCGCGGTCGGGTGAACGTCGTGCTCGCCGTGTTCGCGCTGCTGGGGAGAGCCTGGTACCGCGCGTTCCGGCTCTTCCGGGCGGAAGTGCCGCCGGGGTCGCTGCGCGGGCGGGTGCTGCGCGGCCCTGCCGGATGGGCCGGAGTGGCGCTCGCCGCGGTCGGGGGTGTGGTCGCCGGGTGCGGCGGGTTCGAAATCAGCGGTCGCGCAGCCGATGTGGGTACCGGATACGCACTGCTGTCGATCGGGTCGGTGATCGCCGGTGTGGGACACGTGCTGTTGTTCGTCGGATGGCAGCGTCGTCCGCTCCTTCCGATGGTGCGACGTACGGGCTGGAACTATGCGCAGGCAGGCGCGGCGTTGGCGGCATTGGGCACTGTGCTGATCGGCGTGGTGCTCGCGGTGCTGCGACCGTGGTCGGTGCAGCCGGTGGCCGCGAATATCTTCGTGGTGCTCGGCTGTGGCGTGGCGATCGCCTTCGAGCTCGAGTCCCGCTTGGCGCTCCTGCTTCCGCCGCGGATACGGCTTCGTGGCGGTGCCGGCGTTCTGCGGCTCGTCCTGTTCTCGGTGTTGTTGCTCGGAACGTGTTGGAGTGTCGTCCAATTGGCGGCCGGGTCCTGGTGAGCGCGACCGCGATTGCCGACTGTCGCCGGTGCTGGTTGCGGCTGTGGATCTCGTGCGGGTAGCGGCGCACTGGTGACTTGGCCTGGGGGCGTCGCGGTGGTGGGCATGCGCCGACTGTTGCTCGTGCCGACTGTGGTTCTGGTGTGGGTATCGTCGATCGGCGGTTTGCAGCTCGTGAACGCGGGCCGTTGGCTCGTTTCGGCCTGTGTGCGCTGAAGTAGAACGGGTAGCGTGCGGTCGATGCATTGCTGTGGGGAGGGGAGTTGATGCGTACAGCGTGGGAGGCGGTCACCCGGGCCAGGGCCGCGCGAGATCTGGAGCGGTTGCCGGAGGCGAGGCGCATTCTCGGGGAGGCGTTGGCCGCGGCGCCGGAGGATCCGTTGATGCTCGCGGAACTGGCCGATATCGAGTACCGGCTGGACGAGCACGTCGCGGCGCTGAGCCATGCGCGGGCGGCGATCGCCGCTGACCCGGATCGGATCGACGCCTACCTGACGGCGGCTTTGGTCCAGCACAGCGAGGACGAACGAGACGAGGCGTTGCGGTATGCCCGCACTGCGGTGCGGATCGCGCCGCACAGCGTCAGCGCGCTGCTCACCCTCGCCAGGATCATCGTCGGCGGGCAGATGACGGACTCGTTGCGCGCCGAGGCACGCACGGCATTGGAGAGCGCGTGCGCGGCCGCGCCCCTGGACGCGGGCGCTCTCGCCCATGCCGCCGAAAGCTATCGGAAGCTGCCCGATCGTGCCGAGGCGCGGCGCCACGTGGAGCGTGGGCTCGCGGAGGATCCGTTGCACGTCGAACTGCTGGAATTGCGGGCACGCCTGGAGTTCGAGGACTTCTCCACCCGCGACAAGGCGGTCGCGACGCTGCGCGGACTGCTCGGCGCGAGCCCGAACCACGCGCCCGCGCGGCGGCTGCTCGCCGAGATCATGTGGCGGGCGCTGCTGCGGCTGGCCGTTTGGGTGTGGTTCTTCGCGGGCGCGGTGGTGGCGCTCTCGATGTGGGCCGGTCCCGGTGTGCTGCGGGTCGTGACGCCGGTGCTGTTCTGCGTCGTGTTCGTCGCCTGGTTTCGCGTCTTCCGTCATCTGCGCAAACAGTTGCCGCCGCGCTATCTGCGCAAGCGGCTGCTGCGCCGTCCCGAAGCGCTGCTCGGGTTGTGCGGGCTGGTCTTCGCGAGTTTGATCGTCGATCTCGGCGCGGTGGTCTTGCGCACCTCGCTGGTCGGCGCGGGCTACGCGCTGCTGCTCCTCGGTCTGTTCGGTGCGAGCCTCGCGCACCTGATGCTGTTCGCGGCGTGGCTGCGCCGCTTCGGCGACGAGACCGACCACGACGCCGCCGAGGAATACGCGCTGCTGAGCGTCATCGCGGTGGTGTGCTTCGGGCTGGTGGTGCTCGGCGTGCTGGGCGCGCTGCGGTCTTGGTCGCGGGCGCCGGAGGCCCTTCCGGTGCTCGCCGGACTGCTCGGCATCGTTGTGGTGACCTTGCTGCTCGAGCTGCTGCTCGTCTTCGCGGTGGGGCCGAGGTACTGGCGGCGGCCGGTGACCTACTGCACCACCCTGCTGGTGCTGCTCGTGCTCGCTGTCCTCGGCACGAAGTGGAGCTTCGCGTGGATGGCGGTGGAGACGTTCACCCGGTCGGATTGACGGGTCCGGCGCGGGCGGTCAGCGGTGGGCGTCGGCCGCCGCGCCGTTGTAGGCGCGATTGGCGGCGTCGACCACCACGTCCAATCGTTTGGGGCGCGTGGCGTCGAGGTTCTCGGTGCGCAGCCGCTGACATGTCTGGCCGTCGATGGCGAGGCACTCGGCTTGTCAGCGGTGCGCGTCAGCCGTCGCGCCGTCGTAGGCGCGATTGGCGGCGTCGACCACCACGTCCAGCAGTCCGGGAAGCGCGGCGTCGAGGTCTTCGGCGCGCAGCCGCTGACAGGTCTGGCCGTCGACGTTCATGCGCTCGATGACGCCCGCCTCGCGCAGGATCTTGAAGTGGTGGGTCGCGGTGGATTTGTTGATCACGTCGTAGAGCGCGCCGCAGCGCACAGGGGTACCGGCGTTCCGCAGTCGGCGCACCATCTCCAGGCGCACCGGATCCTGCAAAGCGCCTAGCACTGTGGGCAGCGGTGCGATGGGCGGAGCGGCTTCGGTGGCATCGGTCATGATCTACCTCACTCGGGGGTTTGATGATCATCGAACCGGTTGTATGGTCGATGGAGTTCGATCAATATCAAACTTACCTGATCGGGGGATCGATGGCAGCGACAATGGCGGTGGCCGCCGACGAGCAGACCACGCAACGCTGGGCCTACGCCCTGGTGCTGGTCGCCAGCGGCGTGGCGCTCGGCGTCTCGGGGGTGCCCGCTCCGCTGTACGGGATCTACGAAACGCAGTGGCACCTTTCGCCGCTGACCACCACGATCGTCTTCGCGGTGTACGCCGTCGCCGCGCTCGGCGCGGTGCTGGTGTCCGGTCGCATCTCCGATGTGGTGGGCCGAAAGCCGGTGCTGCTCGGCGCTTTCGCCACCATGATCGCCGGCCTCGTCGTGTTCGTGCTCGCCGACTCGGTCCCGATGTTGTTGCTGGCCAGGGCATTGCACGGGATGGCCGTCGGCTCCACCGTGGTGGCGGGCGCGGCGGCGCTGCTCGACCTGCGTCCGCACCGCGGCGCGCGGTCGGGGCAGCTCAGCGGCGTTGCCTTCAATGTCGGTATGGCCGTGGCGATCCTGGGTTCGGCGCTGCTCGCCCAGTACGCGCCGCATCCTTTGCGCACGCCGTACGTCGTCATCACGGTCGTCTGTTTGGCGATCGCCGCGGGTGTGCTCGCACTGCGCGAACCGCACGGCGCCAGGCAGGCCGGACGCATCCGCATCGCGAAACCCGCCGTGCCGCAAGAGATCCGCGCGGACTTCTGGTTCTCCGCGATCGGTGTGATGGCCGCCTGGTCGGTGCTCGGCGTGCTGCTCTCGCTGTACCCATCGCTGGCCGCGCAGCAGACCGGTATCCACAATCTGGTCTTCGGTGGCGCGGTCGTCGCCTCGACAGCCCTCTCCGGCGCGACCGCGCAACTGTTCGCGACCGGTATCCCGGCCCGCAGGGCCGCCATCCTCGGCGACACCGGCATGGCGCTTGCCCTGCTGCTCACGGTGCCCGCACTGGCCACCCACAGCTGGGTCGCGGTGCTCGGCGCCGGTGTCGCCCTCGGCGCCACCTTCGGCCTCGGCTTCGGCGGATCGCTACGCCATCTGTCCAACGTGGTGCCACACCACAAGCGCGGGGAGACGATGTCGGCGTACTACCTGCTGGCCTATTCGGCGATGGCATTGCCGACGATTCTGGCCGGGTGGGCCGCGACGACCTGGGGCTTGAAGACGGTGTTCCCGTGGTTCGTGGGTGTGGTCGCGGTGGCGTGTCTGGTGGCAGCGGGGCTGGGGCTGCGCGGAAGCCACGAGGAAGCGATCGAGCCCGAGATGGTCTCGAAGTAGACCTCGCCCAGTTGCGGCCGCGCTCGGCGCTCCGGAAATCGACGGTAGTCGAATGGCGGCTACTTGATCCTTGAAAAGCCACCATTTGACTACCGTCGAATCCATTTCACTATCGACGGTAGTCAAATGGTGGTCGAGCCCTTGACACGCCAATAGGCCTCCCGAGATCAACCGGTCAATGACTCCGGCCCGAACCCGTCGAATCACTCCGCCACGGGCGTCTCGTGCACCGTCAGCCAGCGATACCCGAGTTCGAACCCCTCGACAGCACTCAACACAGCGGTCACCCGTCGCGCGGAGTTCTCGTCCTCGGTGAGGTGCCGCTCCAAGAACCGCACCACCACGTTCTCGCCGAAGCGGGCGAGCTCGGTGATCTCGGAAATCTCGATTCGCAACCCCGGCCACGCGTTTCGCGCTTCCCGCAACCCGGCCAGCAGTGCGTCACGTTCGAGGACCGCGCCGGAAACGCTGACCATGGAGAACCGCTCGTGCTGCGCCGCGGCGAACCGCTCGAAGACTTCGAACGGCGCGGGCGAGCCGAGCCACGCGGCGAGATCGGCGTGCAGCGATGCGATCGAGTCCTCGATGTCCATACCCGTATCCTACGAAAGACGCTGCTTCGCAGCGCTTTCCCATGCTTCGCGGTAGCTGTACCAGCTGTGCCGCGTACCGCGATCGGGCTACCATGCAGCTCATGCGATGGTGGGGGAGGTCGGTGCGCAGGTTGCACCGTGCGGCGTTGTTGTTCGCGGTGCTCGCCGCGGTGGTCGGCGGATTGGCCGTCGCGGGGTTCACCTGGTGGTTGTTGTGGTTGGGGCTCGGCGCCAAGGCCGAGACGCCGAATCAGCTGGATCTCACCAAGATCGCGCTCTCGGTGACGGCGGGCGTCGGCGGCGCGGTGGCGTTGGTCGTGGCATACCGGCGGCAGCGGGATCTGGAGCGCGGCCGGTTCGCCGAGCTGTTCGGGACGGCGGCGAGGCAATTGGGTGACGAGGATCCGGCCGTGCGGCTCGCCGGCGTGTACGCGATGGCCGGTGTGGCGGACGAGTTCTCGGCGCCCGTGCGACGGCAGCAGTGCGTCGACGTGCTGTGCGGGTACCTGCGCCTGCCCTACGAACCGGACGACGGAGCCAACCACCTGATCTCGCGCGCCGAGACCGCGCGGGAATCGGATCGCGAGGTCGAGCGCGTCTATCGGGTGCGGCACAACGATCGAGAGGTGCGCGGCACCATCGTCCGGGTGATCGCCGATCACCTGCGGCCGTACGGCGAAGCGTCCTGGTCGCGGTGCGATTTCGACTTCACTGGCGCGGTCTTGGAGAACGCGGACTTCGAAGCGACCGAATTCGGCGGGCGCCGAACCACTTTCGCCAGAGTGCGGTTCGTCGGCGACCGGTTCGCGGATTTCAACCGCGCCCGCTTCACCGGCCACCACGTGACCTTCCGCGACGCAATCTTCGTCACCCCGATCACGAACTTCGAGAACGCCGAATTCCGCACGGAACGAACCACCTTCGACGGCGCGACCTTCGAGAGCCCGCGGACCTGTTTCGACGAAGCGACATTCGCGGGCCTGCGCACCGGCTTCGTCGCCGCCAAATTCCTCGGTGCGCGAACATCTTGGCGCAGTGCCGTTTTCCGGGCCGAGATGACTTCCTTCGCGCGGGCGACCCTGGACGGCGAGCACGTGTCCTTCGAGCAGTCGGTCTTCTCCGGCCAACGGCTCGCGTTCACCTCGGCACAGCTCTACGCCACGACCGTCGGCTTCGAGGAGGCCAAGCTGGGTGCCGCCGCTCGCCTGCGCGGCCGCGGTACCCGCGAGATCGATTTCGTCGGAGCGGAATTCCACGGCGCGGTGAGCTTCGCCCGCAGCACCATCGCCGGACAGGCCGCCGACTTCCGCGAGGGCGACTTCTTCGGCGAGATCTTTTTCGTCGCGACTCGCTTCACCGCGGGCGAAACCGATTTCGCCCGGCCGAAGGCGTGGGTGGGCGTGCGTTTCGATTGGGACGACAATCCCACCGCCAAACCGGCTTCCGTCAAACCGAATCCCTGGCCACCCGCCCCGGAGCCCGCCCCCGCATCCAGCATTTAGTACTGCCTCACCCGATACCAAGGACGCCGCCGAGCCCCGAGCATCCCCTCAGCGCAGCGGCGTCCACGGCTAGCGCAGCGCGGAAGGAGAACGCAGCGCGGCGGGCGGCGACTCGATGGACGCCGCCCGCCGCTGTCTGCCGTTGCTCGCGCGGCTCCCCGCTACTCCGGCCAACCGCCGTACGGAACGGTGATCAACTCCAGGAAGTGACCGCTCGGGTCCAGGAAGTACACCCCGCGCCCGCCGTCGTTGTGGTTGATCTCGCCGGGCGCCTGCTGGCGCGGATCGGCCCAGTGCTCCAGCCCGTAGCGCTGGATCTTGGCGTAGGCCGCGTCGAACTCGGCCTCGGAGACCAGGAAGGCGTAGTGCTGGGGTTGGATTTCGGGGTTCTCGCCCGGCACGACCGCGAAGTCGAAACCGACTCCGTTGCTCATCCGTAGCTCGATGAACGGACCCCACTCCTTGCCTACTTCCAGGCCGAGGATGTCGGCCCAGAATTCCACCGAGACGCGATTGTCGCGGCAGCCGACGATGGTGTGATTGAACTGAATGGACAGTGGATTTCTCCTCGAATCGTGACGGTCCCGACCCTGGGCTCGGTACAAGGCGGCCTACAGGAGCACCGTCACGTCGATCGACGATAGCGGTCGATCACCGGTCTCGCCAACCCCCGGTTACCGGAAAATTTTCGGGCGGCGCCAGTTTCGGCGGTGTCGGTTCCGCTCGACGCCGTGCCCGGTAGCGTCGCAGCCATGAAGATTCGTGGGGCGGTCCTGGAGCGGATCGCGGCGCCGGTACCGTTCGCCGAGTCGGCGCCGATCAACGTCTGTGAGCTGGAGCTCGGCGAACCCGGACCCGGCGAACTGCTGGTGCGGATCGAGGCCGCCGGGCTGTGCCATTCCGACCTCTCGGTCGTGGACGGCAACCGGGTCCGGCCGGTGCCCATGCTGCTCGGCCACGAGGCCGCGGGCCGCGTCGAGGCGGTCGGCCCCGGCGACGGCGATATCGCGGTCGGTCAGCGCGTGGTGATGACCTTCCTGCCGCGCTGCGGCGGGTGCGCGGGGTGCGCGAGCGAGGGCCGCACACCGTGCGTGCCGGGCAGCGCGGCCAACAACGCCGGAGAGCTGCTCAACGGCGGACGGCGGCTGCGGCGCGAGGGCGCGGAGGTGCACCACCACCTCGGTGTCTCGGCGTTCGCGACGCACGCGGTGGTGGACCGCCGCTCGGTGGTCCCGGTCGACGACGACGTGCCGCCGGAGGTCGCGGCCGTGCTCGGGTGCGCGGTGCTCACCGGCGGTGGCGCACTGCTGAATTCGGCTCGTCCGGGGCCTGCGGACCGGATCATGGTGGTCGGGCTCGGTGGTGTCGGCATGGCGGCGGTGCTCGTGGCGGTCTCGCTGGGAGCGAAGGACGTGATCGCCGTCGACACCGTCCCCGAAAAGCTGGACCTGGCAAAGGATCTCGGCGCGACCGCCGCCTATACCCCTGCGGAGGTCGCCGAGCAGGGCGTGCAGGCCGAGGTGGTGATCGAGGCGGCGGGCAACGTGCGCGCGTTCGAGACCGCGGTCGCGGCGACCGCCGCGGGCGGCACCACCGTCACCGTCGGTCTGCCCGCCCCGGAAGCCCGCGCGAGCATTTCACCGCTGGCCCTCGTTGCGCAGGGCCGCTCCATCGTCGGCAGCTATCTCGGCTCCGCGGTGCCCTCGCGTGACATCCCGGAGTACGTGCGGATGTGGCGGGAAGGGCGGCTTCCGGTGGAACGGCTGGTGTCGGCGCACATCGGGTTGGACGAGATCAACCGCGCCATGGACGAACTCGCGGCCGGGCACGCGCTGCGGCAGGTGATCGTCTTCGACTGAGCGGTGACGGTCGTCACCGCCTCGTCGCCGGTAGCTCGTTGCTTACCCGGACGTGCGTATTCGACCGAAAAGTAGGTACTTGTCGGCCACCGCCGCCCCGCGCAGACTCGCCTCTTGCACGCCCCGCACGGGGACGAAGCGGCTTGGGAGGCAAGATGACCGACGACACACGCGTGCCCGTGACCGTGCTTGGTCTCGGTTCGATGGGCAGTGCGGTAGCGGCGGCGTTCGTCGCGGCCGGGCACCCGACCACCGTGTGGAACCGCAGCCCCGGCAAGGCCGCGCCGCTGGTGGCGCTGGGCGCGACGCACGCGGCGACGATCGACGAGGCGGTCGCGGCGAGCCCGTTGATCCTCTCGGTGCTCACGGGATTCGAAGCCACCCTTGATGCGCTCGCCCCCGCGGGGGCGGCGCTGGCCGGACGTACGCTGATCACGCTCAACAGCGGTGCACCGGCGGGCGCGCGCGAGGTGGCCCTGTGGGCCGCCGCGCACGGTGCGCGGTTCCTGGGTGGTGCGATCAAGAACGTGCCCGCGGCCGTCGGCGCCGCCGACACGCTGTTGTACTACGGCGGCGACCGCGGCGTGTTCGACGAATACCGTTCCACCCTTGGCGTTCTCGGCGGCGAGAACGTTCACCTCGGTGACGAACCCGACCTCGCCGCGCTGTACGAGGCGGCCGTCGGCGCGACCCTCTTGCCGACCCTGCTCGGGTTCTTCGAGGGCGCAGCGGTGCTCGCGTCGCGCGGTATCGAGGCCCGCGCGATGGTGCCGTACTCGGCCAAGTGGCTGCGCATGATCGAGTCGCTGCTGCCGCTGCTCGCCGAGGAGATCGACACCGGCGACTACACGAAGCTCGGTTCCTCGGTCGGGCTGTTCCACGATGCCGTCGACAGCGACATGCGGGTCGGCGTCGAAGCGGGCGTCGACATGTCGTGGCATGCGCCGATGGCGGAACTGCTGCGCCGAGCGATCGCGCGCGGGCATCGCGAACACAGCGTGACGGCGCTGATCGAGGTGCTCAAGAACCCGGCGACGTAGCCTCCGCCGCATCCATCGCCTCCACGAAAAGGCCGAGCAGCCGGGCGAATTCGGCGCGTTCGCGCTCGGACCAGTCGGCCATGGCGGCCGCGGTCGCCATGGCGCGACGCCGGTGGGCTTCGGTGAGCATTCGGTCGCCGAGTGCGGTCGGCCGCAGCACCGCCCTGCGGCCGTCGCGCTGGTCGGCGACCCGCTCCAGCCAGCCCTCCGAAACTGCCTGGGCGACAAGTCGACTCGCGCGCGGCTGATCGACACCGAGAGCCGGGGCCAGCGCTCCGACGGTGGGATATTCGAGGGTCGATACGGCGTCGAGCACGCGGAAAACCGCGGGGGGAACTCGACTCTCGCCCGCCAGCGCACCGCGCGTCTGCCTGCGCCGGATGCGGACCATGGCGGCAGCGACCGCCTCGGCGGACGCGTCGCGCTCTTCCATCGGCCTCATCTCCATGTCAGACTACATATAGATGTGATCGTACATGTACATGGAGGGCTCGATGGCCGAGCGCAGAATCGGATACCTGCTGAAGGAACTCGACCGCCTGATCGAAGCGCGGTTCGACGACGACCTCGCGGCGGGCGGCCTGAGCCGACGGCACTGGCAGCTGCTGCATTCGCTGTCCGAGGGGCCGCGCTCGGCGGAGGAGTTGCGCGAGGCGCTCTCGCCGTTCTGGAAAACCGAGGGGGAGTGGGGGATCGAGATCGACCGCTTGTCGTCGGCGGGACTGATATCCGCGGACGTCGACGCGCTCGACCTGACCGCCGCGGGCCGGGCCGCCCACGACGAAACCTTCGTCCGCATCGCCGAACGCCGCCGCGCGATGGCGCGCGGCATCGAACCCGAGCAGTTCGAGACCACCCTGCTCGCCTTACAGCGGATGATCGGCAACCTCTCGGCGTGATCCTGGAGGCGTGCCAGTGCCGCAACCTATAAAGGTCGGCCAAACCAACACCGACCGAAGGTCACCATTGATCGCCCCACCGCACTAAATGTCACCCTCGGTCGGTTCACCGGTGCACGCAGGTCGGGTGAATAAAGGTGACATCCAGTCTGTCTGGCGGGATGAAGGCGGCCTTCGGTCGGTTGCCGCGTCAACCATTCGGACGCGGCGCCAGCCGTCGGGACGCTCAGGTGCGCGACTGACTGACCGGACATAGTCATATGTCGCTATGCGCATTAGTCAGACAGCGCCCAGGTGGGCAAGGAACGCGGAGTCCGGGTATCGCGGCATCCCGGCCTGCGGCCAGCTAAGGACGGGCCCCCGGGCCGAACTGCCGCAAGCCCACCCGGACGCCCGGCGAACCCCGCGCACCGCACCCCTCGATAGGCTTGCCGCAACACCAGCGGAACGAGGAGGTGCGGTGACCATTCGGGTCGGAGTGCTCGGAGCACGCGGGAAAGTCGGTCAGGCGATCTGCGCGGCGGTGCAGGCGGCGGGCGACCTGGAACTGGTCGCGCAGGTCGACAAGGACGACGCGCTGGAGACGTTCACCGAGAGCGGCACCCAGGTCGTCGTCGACTTCACCCACCCCGACGTGGTGATGGGCAATCTGAAGTTCCTGGTGGAGCACGGTATTCACGCGGTCGTCGGCACCACCGGCTTCGACGAGGCGCGGCTGGCCGAGGTGCGCGGCTGGCTTGCCGAGCGGCCCGAGACCGGCGTGCTGATCGCCCCGAACTTCGCCATCGGCGCGGTGCTGTCCATGCGTTTCGCCGAGCAGGCCGCGCGGTTCTTCGAATCTGTCGAGGTCATCGAGCTGCACCACCCGAACAAGGCCGACGCGCCGTCCGGCACCGCCTACCGGACCGCGGGCCTGATCGCCGGGGCCAGGGAGCGCGCGGGCGTGGGCCGCAGCCCCGACGCGACAACCACCGAACTGGAGGGCGCGCGCGGCGCCGACGTCGACGGCGTGCGGGTGCACTCGGTGCGGCTGGCCGGACTCGTCGCGCACCAGGAGGTGCTGTTCGGTACCCAGGGCGAGACGCTGACCATCCGGCACGACTCGATCGACCGCTCCTCCTTCGCGCCGGGCGTGCTGCTCGGCGTGCGGGAGATCGCCGGTCGGCCCGGTCTGACCGTCGGGCTCGATCCGTTCCTCGACCTGTGAGCGAGCGAATCGTCGGCACAGCGGAGACGGCCGCATCGAGCCGCATGTGCGCCGCGACCGCGTCGAAGGCGCGCCCGTGAATGCCGAGGCCAACGCCAGCCGCGGCCAGATCTTCCGCGTCGTGGGACTCATCGCGGCGCTGGTGTTCGCCCTCGGCTTCTACTTCCTGCTGCTCGGCCGAATCGCGTTCGCGCTGATCGGTTCCGGTGAAGCCGCCGGGATCGCGCTGGGTGTCGGCGTGCTGCTGCTGCCGATCCTCGGTGTGTGGGTCACGGCCGCCACCGTGCGCGCGGCGTTCGCCCACCAGCACCTGGCCCGCCGCATTCACGAGGAGGGTCTGGAACTGGACACCTCCACGCTGGCGCGGCGACCGTCGGGCCGCATCGAGCGCGGCGCGGCCGACGAACTGTTCGAGCAGGTGAAGCGGGAATGGGAGGCCGATCCGGACAACTGGCGGGTCTCCTACCGCCTGGCCCGCGCCTACGACTACGCGGGCGACCGCACCAGAGCCCGCGAGACCATGCGCCGCGCGGTGGCGCTGGAGAAACTGGAACGCGAGCAGCGCGAAGGGTAGCGAAACGTGGCCCGACTGTTGATCATTCACCACACTCCGTCGCCGCACATGCAGGCGATGTTCGAGGCGGTGGTGTCCGGCGCGACCGATCCGGAGATCGAGGGCGTCGAGGTGGTGCGCCGCGCGGCGCTGGCCGTCACCGCGCCCGACGTGCTCGAAGCCGACGGCTACCTGCTCGGCAGCCCCGCGAACCTCGGCTACATGTCGGGTGCGCTCAAGCACGCGTTCGACACGTTCTACTACCCGTGCCTGGACTCCACGAAGGGTCGCCCGTACGGCCTGTACCTGCACGGCAACGAGGGCACCGAGGGCGCCGAGCGCGGTGTCGACCGCGTGACGACCGGTCTCGGCTGGGTGAAGGTGGTCGCGCCGGTGGTGGTGTCGGGGCCGCCGTCGAAGGAGGACATCGAGCGCTGCTGGGAGTTGGGGGCGACGGTCGCGGCCCAGCTGATGGGCTGACGGCATGAGGTCGGCCCCGATTTTTGGTGTCTGACCACCGGGCGCCGCGGCGGTCATACTGCGTGGTGACGTTGTAGCGGGGGGATTGTGGACGAGTTGCTCGGGATGGGAGTGGCGAGGGTGACGTGGGCCGACGGTGGCGAGCGAGCGGTGCGACGGATCGGGTTGGTCGAAGACCACGAATCGGTCGCGATCGGTCTGGCCGCGATGCTTGCGCCGGAACCTGATCTCGATCTGGTGTGTACGGCCGGAACGGTGCCGGAGCTGCTCGCGGCGGCCGGGCCGGCGCCCGCGTTGGACCTGGTGGTGCTGGATCTGCGCCTCGCCGACGGCTCCGCGCCGGAGGACAATGTGCGCGCGCTGCGCGAACGCGGCATCGAGGTGCTGGTGTTCACCGGCGCCGACAACGCGTTCCTGGTCCGTTCCGCGGCCCGCGCAGGCGTGCTCGGCGTGGTGCGCAAATCCGAGGACGTTCCGACGGTCGTGGCGGCCGTGCGGCGCGCGGCCTCGGGTCAGCAGGTCGTCACCACCGACTGGGCCGCCGCCATCGACGGCGATCCGCAACTGTCCGACGTGGGCCTGAGCCCGCGCCAGGAGGAAGTGCTCACGCTGTACGCCTCGGGCGAGAAGGCTTCTCGCGTGGCGCGTCTGACCGGCCTGTCCGAGCAGACCGTCAACGACTACCTCGGCCGCATCCGCCAGAAGTACGCCGACGCGGGCCGTCCCGCCCCGACGAAGACCGACCTCTACAAGCGCGCCGTGGAGGACGGATGGCTACCGGTTCCCGAGCGGCATCCGCGCGGATGATCCCGTCCAGCGCGCTGGACACCGCATCGACCGCACTCGAACCCGGACCCGACTCGAGGTCGTGCCGGTGGCGTCGACTGCTGCGTGCGGTGGGCGGAAACGACATCGATGAGGCCGCCTCGGACCGGATCCTGCGCAGACTCGGCTTGACCTTCGGCATCGCCGGGATGATCGCCGCGGTGGTCGAGTTGCCGGAAATCGCCGATCAGAGTCGCTTCGCCCCGTTCGGCTGGACCGTGCTCGCGTTCGTGCTGGCGTTCGGGCTGTTCCCGGTGCTCGCCGTCGTGTCGGTCGGCATGAACAGGTATGTCATCCAGTCCGTCGCGGGCGCCGCGGCGGTCGGCTACGTCGTCGCGATGGCGTTGATCCCGTTCGCTTACCGGCAGCCCGCGACCGACGCCACCTCGGTGTGGCTGTACCGCGTGTTCGCGCTCGGCGTGCTCGCGGCGGCGCTGGCGTGGCGGCCGGCGGTCGCGGTCGGGTATCTGATCGTCGGCGGCGCGGTGGCCGCTGTCGCCAACAAGTACGTGGTGCCGGACGGGTCGGCCTTGGCGCTGCTCGGTGATTTCGCGCGCTCGGTCGGGTTGTGCGCGCTGTTCCTGTGGTGCGCGGTCTATGCCAGGGCGGCGGCCGCCCGCGTCGACCGGGAGTCGGCGATCGCGAGCAGCCGCGCCGCCGCCGTGGCGGGCGCCGCGGCGCGGGACCGGGAGCGGGCCCGTTTCGCGGCGCTGATCCACGACGCGGTGCTCTCCACGCTGCTGGACGCCTCGCGCACCGGAACCGATTCGCCGGTGCTGCGCAAGCAAGCCGAGCGCACACTCGCCCAGCTCGACCAATTGCGCGGCGGCGAGACCGAACCCGACCGGCTGAACGCGCAGGCGGCGGTCGGCTTCCTGCGTGCGGCGGTGCACGAAGTCAATCCGGGCATCGCGTTCAGCGCGCGGCGCTGGTCCGGGGTGGACGATTTGCGGCTGCCGGTGGACGCTGCGGGCACCATCGCGGCGGCGCTGGCCGAGGCGGTGCGCAACAGTCTGCGGCACGGCACGGTGCCGGGACGCACCGTGCAGCGCTCCGTCACCGTCACCGTGAGCGCGGGCGGGATCCGGGTGGTCTTCCGCGACGACGGCGCGGGTTTCGATCCGGGCGGGGTTCCCGCGGACCGGCTCGGCATCTCGGTGAGCATCCTGGGTCGCATGCGGCAGCTGCCCGGCGGCGCGGCGTTCGTCGAATCGCAGCCGGGGGAGGGCACGTCGGTGACGCTGGTGTGGGGTAGCGATGGTTGACGCCGATTCCGAATTGGGCGTGCGCGATCTGCTCGGCCTGCGCGACGCGGCGGCCTGGCTGTTCCTGCTGATCCTCGAAGCGACCATCGTCCTGTACATGGTCCGCAACTTCTCCGACGCGTCGCCGTTCGCGGCCGTCACGGGGCTGGTCCTGCTCGCGGTCGCGGGCATCCTGGTGCTGGTCATACCCGTCGATCCTTTGCCCTGGCCCGCAACGGTTTTCGTGGCGGCTTCCGGACCGGTGGCGACCGCGTTGACCACCCTGCACATCGAGCACGGCTGGTCGAAGCCGGTGTGGTCGGCGTTCGCCTCGTCCTACGTGCTTGCCGTGCTCGTGTTGCGCGGCAGGCTCGGCGCCGCCTGGCTCGGCGTCGCGGGCGTGGCCGCGGTGGTCGCTGCCGTCGGCGCCACGGCCGGGCTGCGCGGCGGGTTCATCGCCGGAACGGTGGTGCCGATCGCGACGGTCGCCGGAGTGTCGGTGTGCGCCGCGATCATGCGGCCCACCCAGCGCTCGCTGCGCCTGTTGCGCGAGGAGGCGACCATGCGCGCGGCGGCCGAGGCCACCATGGCCGCGGAGAACGGCGAACGCGACCGGCAGCTGGCCAGGCTGGACCGGGTGGCGCGGCCGATTCTGGAGCGCATCGCCGACGGCGTCGAGCTCACCGCCGCCGAGCGCGAACAGTGCAGGCTGCTGGAAGCCGAACTGCGCGACGGACTGCGCGCGCCCCAGCTGGTCACCGACGAACTCAGCAGCGCTGCCCGCGGCGCGCGCTCCCGCGGCGTGGAGGTGGTGCTGCTGGACGACGGCGGTTTCGCCGGTGTGCCGCGCTGGGTGCGCCAGCGGGTGATCGACGCGGCAATCAAAGAATTGGACGCGGCGAACGCGGGCACGGTCACCGTCCGGGTGCTCCCGATGGGCCGCCGCATCCTGGCGACGGTGCTCGCCAACGCCCCCGCCACCGCCCGCCGCACCGAGATCGACGCGGCGGGCGAGGTCACCGTCACCACCTGAGCCCGCTCACTCGAGCAGCGGAAACCGACCCGAGGTCAGCAAGCCGGTGATGGCGTCCATCTTCGCTTGCGGCGCGGCGTAATCCGGGTGCCCGCGCAGCACCGCGGCGACATCGTGCAGGCGGATCATCTGCTCCTCGGCCTCGAGCACGGTCCGCCCGCCTGGGCTGACGGGGTGGGTGGCGAACTGCGGTGCCGCCGTATCGATGCGGCCGAGCCGCACCGCGTGCTCGACCCGTCTCGAACAGCGGCACGCCACCCGCGGGTCGGCTATCCCGCACGAGGAGCCGAGGAACGCGCCGAGACGTTTCCTGGCCCGCTCCAATCGCTTTCGGTACGCGGCGGGAGTGATGTCGAGGACCCACGCCGCGTCCGTCGAGCTCAGTTCGAAGACGTGACCGAGCACGAACGCGACGCGTTCCTCGCGCGCCAGGCATTGCAGCATGCCCTGGCTGCAACTGAGCCGGACTTCGCTGGACAACAGCGCGGCCTGCGGACCGCGGTAGTCCTCGGCGGCCAAACCGTCGACGAGTCCCGCGCCGAACTCGTCCAGGCTGAGCTGCTGCTGTTCCTGGGGCGTTCGGGTGCGGAGGTTGATCAGGTAGTTGACACCGATGCGATACGCCCAGGTGAGCAGCTTCGCCTCGCCGCGGAAAGTGGCGAGGCGGGTGATCGCGCGGATCAGGATCTCCTGCGTCGCGTCCTCCGCCTCGGCGGGCCGCCACACCATCCGCAAGGCGAGCCGGTAGATCGGATCTCGGAGCAGGCGAATGATTTCGGCGACCGCGTCCCGGTCACCGTCCACCGCGCGGGCGACCAACTCCGCCTCCGCGCGGCGAGCGTCCTCGGTTGTCGCGATCCCGTCGACCGGGGCGTTGCCTGCCGCGACGTCTGTACTGCGCATCGGGTCATCTTCGGCAGCCTGCCCCGCTCCCGCAAGCCCACGGTGGTCCGGGGCGTTGCAGGCCGGTGAGCCTGGCGACGCGAGCGTCGCGAAGGTGGACCCGGGCGAGGCGAACCACGGCCGTTCGATGGCCGTGGTGCGCCGCACGAGCGCCCGGGGCGTCGTGGACCGCGAGCGCGGACTCACGACCGCGCGGCCTGCGACACCAGCGCGTGCTTGCGCAACCACTCGGCGACAGCCGATCCGATCTCGCGCGGCCGATCCTCCGGTGCGTGGTGCCCGGCGGGTGGAATCGAAACCAGCTCTGCGTTGGCGAAAGTCGTTGCGGCCCAACGCGCCGACTCCGCCGAGCCGAGGCCGGTGCCGTTCTCCAACACCATGATCAGCGTCGCGATCTCGGGTGTCTCGGCGAGGTACCGGCCGTAGTTTCGCACGATGTCCACCACGTCGGCGGGCTCGCCGCCGAGCGGAATTTCCCTGGGCCACATCAGCAGTGGCTTGCGCGTGGCCGGGGTCGGGTAGGGCGCGCGGTAGACGTCGTGGTCCTCCTTCGCCAGATTCGTCACACCGTGCGGCAGGTTGAATTCGATGAACATGTTCTCCTCCAACACCATTCGCTCGCCCTCCGCGCTGCGGAACTTGCGGAACAGCTCGGCGCCAAGCGGCGGCATCTCGGACCACTCCATCGGCCGCAGGAAGGTCTCGATCAGTGCGATGCCGCGCACCCGGCCGGGATGGCGCGCGGCCCAGTCCATGCCGAGCGCGCCGCCCCAGTCGTGGCCGACGATCACCACCTCGTCCAGGCCGCGGCTGTCGAACCAGGCGTCCAGGTAGCGCGCGTGATCGACGAACCGGTAGTCGATGTCGGGCTTGCCCGAGTCGCCCATGCCGACGAGATCGGGGGCCAGCGCCCTGGTCTGGTCGGTGACGTGCGGAATCACATTGCGCCACAGGTAGGACGAGGTCGGGTTGCCGTGCAGGAACACCACGGGCACGGCACCCGACCCGGTGTCCGTGTAGGAGATGTAGGAATCGAGAACGTCGATTGTGGCCACGGGAGGCTCCTTCGGTGTCGTGGGTGTCGCGTCACGCCGCACCCTTTCGCTGCTCGCACCCGTTTCGACACAGCGCCGCCGCCGGTTGTGACCGCCCGGCATGTGACGCTCGACACAGCCGTTCCGCCCTCGTTGTCCTCCCGGCGGAACCCTCGGCCGGAAGTACGCCGACCGAACTTGTCGGACCCCAGTGGCATCCTTCGGATATGCGGAAGATGAGCGCGGCGACCGCGCGGCGGACGGCCCTGGCCGCGCAGGGGTTCGGCAGGCGGCGCCCGGCCACCGTCACGCGCCGGACCGTGGCCGACGTGCTCGCCAGAACCCAGCTGCTGCAAATCGATTCGGTGTCGGCGGTGGTCCGCGCGCACTACGCCCCGGTGTTCAGCAGGATCGGCGGCTACGACCGCGCGCTGCTCGACGAGGCGGCCTGGAGCCACAGTGCCAAGCGGCCGCGGCGGCTGGTCGAGTACTGGGCGCACGAGGCCGCCCTCATCCCGGTCGAGGACTGGCCGCTGATGCGCTGGCGGATGGTCCAGTACGAGCACGGTCGTTGGTCGGGGATGCGCAAGGTGCTGGACCGCAATCCGACGCTCGGCAAGGACATCCTGGACGTGATCCGGGATGTCGGCGCCGCGACCGCCGGTGAGGTGGAGCGGCATCTGGAGTTGGACAAGCCCCGGCCCAAAGGCTCCTGGTGGAATCTCAGCGACACCAAGATGATCTGCGAGCAACTCTTCGCCGCGGGCGAGCTCTCC
This sequence comes from Nocardia amikacinitolerans NBRC 108937, assembly GCF_001612615.1. GTDB lineage: Bacteria > Actinomycetota > Actinomycetes > Mycobacteriales > Mycobacteriaceae > Nocardia > Nocardia amikacinitolerans. Next base: position 346,402 of record NZ_BDAU01000009.1, read on the forward strand.
GTCGACAAGCGCGTCGGCTTCACCAGGCACTACGATCTCGCCGAGCGGGTGATTCCCCCGGAAGTGTTGGCGCGCAACGTTTCCGAGGCGGACGCCGTCGTGGAACTGGTCCGCAGGGCCGCCACCGCGCTCGGCATCGGCACCGAGACCGACCTGCGCGACTACTACCGCCTGCACCGGTCGCAGACCGAGCCGGCGATCGCGGCCCTGGTGGACGCGGGCGAACTGGAAGAGGTCGAGGTCGCGGGCTGGGACAAGACCGCCTACCTGCGGTCAGGGGCCGCCACACCGCGCCGCGTCGAGGGGGCCGCGCTGCTGTGCCCGTTCGACCCGCTGATCTTCTTCCGGCCGCGCACCGAGCGGATCTTCGACTTCCACTACCGCATCGAGATCTACACCCCCGAGCACAAGCGGGTGCACGGCTACTACGTCTTCCCCTTCCTGCTGAACGGGGAGCTGGTCGGCCGCGTCGACCTGCGCGCCGAACGCGCGAAGGGGCGATTGCTCGTGCCGGGCGCGTTCGCCGAGCAGGGCCGCGACAACGCGGAGACCGCGGCGGCGCTGCGCACGGCCCTGCGCGAGATGGCGGACTGGCTCGAGCTGGACGAGGTGGTCATCGGGGAACGCGGCGAGCTGGCCGCGCTGCTGTAGTCGGCGCGGCGGGCGTCGCACCGGTCGGACCGGCGCCGGGTGGCGGCGGCCTTGTCCGCCACATCGCTGTAGTCGGCCCGGCGGCGTCGCGGCGTGGTTTGCCCAGCGCTGGGCCGCTGCGGCGGTGGCCGGGCGCTTGTCAGCCGCAGCGCGCAGGGTCAGATGTCGCGCTTGGGTCCGTAACCCCGCATCTGGTCGCGCAGCGCGCCGTGCACCGCGTTGGACAGCCACGAGTTCAGCGAGACCCCGCTGGCCGCGGCCGCTTCCTCGGCTTTCGCCTTCATCTGCTCGACGAGGCGCAGCGTGACGCGACTGATGTCTCCGGTCATCTCCTCGAAGGTCGGATGTTCCTCGGCGGAGGGGTTCTTGCGCACGTCGACCGTGGCGTCGGTGCCGTCCACCGAGACGCGCACGGTGCGGTCCTCCAGCGCCGAGCTGACCTCGCCCGCCAGCTCGGACAGCGCCGCGAGCAGCACGAGCCGGGCCGACGCCTCGGTCGCCGAGGCCAGCGCGGCGGCGGTGGCCTGGGTCTTCTCGTCGCCGAGCGCCGCGGCCGCCACCAGGTTCTCGCGCAACTGCGCGGTGTATTTGTTCAGATCCATGACATCAGTGTGGCGTCATAAATGACATCATTCAAGGAAAAGATTGATGTCGTAGCGGCGTCGGTGGGAGGTGAATCACCCGGGCGGGCAGCCGGATCGCCGGTCAGGGTGTCGAGGGTGCCCTGCGGACCGGGTAGCCTTTCTGACCATGACGAACGGTGAATCGACGCCAACGGAGCTGCGCGCGTCCGGCACAGTAGGTGTCGCGATGGTGACCCCCTTCAGTGCCGACGGCAAGCTGGATGTCGATGCCGGGGTCGCGCTGGCGGCCCGTCTCGTCGACCGCGGTGTCGATCTGCTCGCGATCTCCGGAACCACCGGTGAATCGCCGACCACGACCGAGTCGGAGAAGTTCGACCTGCTGCACGCCGTCGTCGACGCCGTGGGCGATCGCGCCACCGTGATCGCGGGAGCGGGCACCTACGACACCGCCCACTCCATCGAACTCGCCCGCAACGCGCAGCGGGCGGGCGCGCACGGTCTGCTCGTTGTGACGCCGTACTACTCGCGCCCCTCGCAGGAGGGCCTGATCGCGCACTTCACCGCGGTCGCCGACGCCACCGACCTGCCGGTCACCCTCTACGACATTCCGCCGCGCTCCATCATCCCCATAGGTCCCGACACGATCCGCACGCTCGCCGAGCACCCGCGCATCGTCGCGGTGAAGGACGCCAAGGGCGACCTGAACGCGGGCGCCGAGCTGATCGCGAGCACCGGTCTCGCCTGGTACTCCGGCGACGACTGCCTGAATCTGCCGTGGCTGTCCATCGGCGCGGTCGGATTCATCAGCGTCATCGGCCATCTGGTGCCCGAGCGGCTGCGCGAACTCGTCGATGCCTACCAGGCGGGCGATGTGGCGCGGGCCCGCGATATCAACGCACGCTTGGTCCCGCTGAACCACGCGATGGCGCGCCTCGGCGGCGTCGCGATGACCAAGGGCGGGCTGCGCCTGCTCGGGGTCGACGTTGGCGAGCCGCGGCTGCCGCAGCTGATGCCGAGCACCGACGCGCTGGACCGCCTCGCCGCGGACCTGCAGACCGCGGGAGTGCTGGCATGAACGACCTAGGTGACCCATCCGCCACCGCACAGGAGGTGTCGGCATGACGACTCCACGCCGCCCCCGTCGTACCGCGTCCCGCCCCGCGGGCGCGCCCGAACCCGCTCCCGTCGAACGGGAACGCACCGAAAGACCCGCCGCCGAACCGGTGGCCGCACAGCCGGAAGCCGCCGCGCAGCCCGAGACCACCGCGCAGCCGCGGACTCCAGCGCAACCGGAAGGCGCGCAGCCCGAAGCCCTCGCGCAGCGACAACCCGAAACCCCGCAGCGGCCCGAGCCCGCCGAATCCCCGCGCGCCGAGTCGGCCAAGAGGTCCGACAGGGCCAAGCGGTCGCAGGCCTCGCAGGAAAAGCAGCCGGAACAAGCACGGCAGAACGGCCAGAGCCGCAGATCCGGCCGCGGTCGCCAGGGACGCCGCGAGCAGCCGCCCGCCCAGCCGCCCGTGGTCGCGGCGCAGGACCGGCTCGGCACCCCGCCGAAGCTGCCCAAGAACGGTCTGCGCGTCTTCGCGCTCGGCGGCATCGGCGAGATCGGCCGCAACATGACCGTTTTCGAGTACGGCGGCAAGCTGCTCATCGTCGACTGCGGCGTGCTCTTCCCCGAGGATCAGCAGCCCGGCGTCGACCTGATCCTGCCCGACTTCCGTCCCATCGAGGACCGGATGGACGACGTCGTCGCGATCGTGCTCACCCACGGTCACGAGGACCACATCGGCGCGGTGCCGTTCCTGCTGCGCATGCGCGGCGACATCCCGGTCATCGGCGCCAAGTTCACCCTCGCGCTGGTCGCCGCGAAGTGCCGTGAGCACCGGCTGCACCCCAAGCTCATGGAGGTCGTCGAGGGCGAGACCACCATCCACGGTCCGTTCGAGTGCGAGTACTTCGCGGTCAACCACTCGATCCCGGACGCGATCGCCGTCGCCATCCGCACCCCGGCAGGCGTCGCGCTGCACACCGGTGACATCAAGCTGGATCAGCTGCCGCTGGACGGACGACTGACCGACCTCGCCGGTTTCTCCCGGCTCGGCGACGAGGGCGTCGACCTGTTCCTGGTCGACTCCACCAACGCCGAGGTGCCCGGTTTCGTCACGCCCGAACGCGAGATCGGCGGCGTGCTGGACAACGTGATCGGCAAGGCGCGCAACCGCGTGATCGTGGCGTCGTTCGCCAGCCACGTGCACCGCATCCAGCAGGTCGTCGACGTGGCCCAGAAGTACGGGCGCCGTGTCTGTTTCATCGGTCGCTCGATGGTCCGCAACATGCAGATCGCCCAGGACCTCGGCTATCTGACCGTGCCCGACGGCGTGGTCGTCGACCTCGACGTGGCCGCGACCCTGCCCGGTGACCGCTTGGTGCTGATCTCGACCGGTTCCCAGGGCGAGCCGCTCTCGGCGCTGTCGCGGATGGCGCGCGGCGATCACCGCCAGATCCACATCCGCCCCGACGATCTGGTGGTGCTGGCCTCCTCGCTCATCCCCGGCAACGAGAACTCGGTGTTCGCCGTGGTCAACGGGCTGTCCAGGCTCGGCGCCACGGTCATCACCCAGCAGAACGCCAAGGTGCACGTCTCCGGACACGCCTCAGCGGGCGAGCTGCTGTACCTGTACAACGCGGTCCGGCCGACCAACGCCATGCCGGTGCACGGCGAATGGCGGCACCTGCGGGCCAACGCCGCGCTCGCGGTGGCCACCGGCGTCCCCGAGGACCGGGTGGTGCTCGCCGAGGACGGCGTGGTGGTGGATCTGGTGGACGGCATCGCGTCCATCGTCGGCCGGGTGCCGGTCGGCCACGTCTACGTGGACGGCCTGTCCGTCGGCGATGTCGGCGAGTCCACGCTGTCGGATCGCCTTGTGCTCGGCGAGGGCGGTTTCATCAGCATCACCGTCGCCATCGACGAGACCACCGGCAAGGCCGTGAGCACGCCGGAACTGAGCGGGCGCGGTTTCTCCGACGACCCGACCGCGCTGGCCGCCGCCGCGGAACTGGTCGAGGCCGAGCTGCTGCGGCTGGCGGGCGAGGGTGTCACCGACACCCACCGCATCGCCCAGGGTGTGCGCCGGGTGGTCGGGCGCTGGGTCGCCGAGGCTTACCGCCGCCGTCCGATGATCGTGCCGACCGTCATCGCTGTCTGATTCCCGAAACGAAAAGCCCCGGAAGACGTTGTCTTCCGGGGCTTTTCGTTACCGGCCTACCGACGGCTCACTGAGCCTGGCAAGCCGCCGAGTCCAGCTTCGCCGAGCGCACGATGTTGCAGGTGAACTGGTGGGAGACCTTCCAGTCGCTGCCCTCGGCGACGAACTCGACGAACGCGTTCTCCACCGGCTGCCCGTCGATGGTGACCTTCGCGTCGGCCTTCAGCTTGCCGTCCTTGGGATCCTGCACATTGGTGATCTCGACGGTCACCTTGTTGCGCTTGGCCGCGTCGACCAGCTTGTCGACCAGCTGCGGATCGCGCTCGGCGTCCTGAATCCAGCTGATCTTCTCCTCGGAGCTCACCGACGGATCGAAGGCACGGTTGATGCGCTCGTTGAGCAGCGAGGCGGCAGGCTTGGGCAGGTTCGGCGGCGTGGTGGTCGCGGGCGCCTTGCCCTCGACCGCCTTGTCCTCGTTCTTGCCCTCCTCGAACTTGCCCGCGGGCGAGGTGCTGGTGTTCGTGCTGGAGGAGTCGGTGTCGGAGCTGCACGCGCCGAGTGCGAACGCCGAAGCGGTCAGCAGGACGGCGACCGCGGCCCGAATGGAGCGGTGTTTCACGATTTTCCCCTGATGGAAGTGGTGTCGCGGTCTCGAAGCGGACGACGCGACGTGTCGGATTTACAGCGAGTAGCCCGCGGTGCAACGCCAGTCGACGACCCAGCCGCCGGACAGGCGCGAGAGTGCCGCCGCGCGGGCGTCGGAATAGTTGGACCGCGCCGACGCGCTCCAGCGCGTGTTGGAGCTGGCGAGCACGCCGCAGCCGTTGGTCCAGGAGACCAGCGTGGAGCAGCCGTACCCGCAGACGTCGACAGCGGCATCCTCTGCGGCGCTGTAACTTCCGTAGTTGTTGGCGATGCCGTAGGCGCCGTCGCTCGACACGGCGATCGCGCCGTAGTACCCGTACGCGGCCTGCGCCGGTGCCGTAGTGGCCAGCATCGAACCGACCGTTGCCACGATGACCGCGGCAGCGGTGAAGAACTTCTTCAAGGTGAATCCCTTCGAACTGAGAGGTCCACGACCCTTATGGACCAGTGACAAGCTACCGAGCAACCATTCGGGAATCCAGTCCAGGCGTTCCTTTTCGGCATCGCGCGGGTCCGGATGACCGGCCGGGGTACCCGAGCGACCCTCCGGTATCGGTTAGGGTCGGCACGTGAGCATGGCACAACGGGAACGTCAGGCGCTGGTCGTCGCGATGTCGGACGCCGGTCCGGACGCGCCGACCCTCTGCGGCGCATGGACCGTGCGAGATCTCGCGGCGCACTTGATCGTTCGGGAACGCCGTCCCGACGCGGCCCCGGGCATCATGCTGAAACCGTTCGCGGGCTACCTGGAATCGGTGCAGGAGCGCATGGCGCGCAAGCCGTTTCCGGAACTGCTCGAACTCGTGCGGACCGGTCCGCCCTGGTGGTCACCGCTGAAACCGGTGGACGCGATGGTCAATCTGAGCGAGATGTTCGTCCACCACGAGGACGTGCGCCGCGCCAGACCCGGTTGGGAGCCGCGCCAACTCACCGACGCCGACGAGGCGAAGCTGTGGGACGTGGCGCGCCGGATGGGCAAGATGGCCTACCGCAACGCGCCGGTGCCGGTGGTGCTCGCGACGCCCGACGGCCGCCGGGCCGGAGTGAAGTCGGGCGACGGCGCCGGGGTGACACTCATCGGCAAGCCCTCCGAACTGGTGTTGCACGCGTTCGGGCGCGACAACGTGCGCCTCGAGACCGCGGGCGAACCGGACGCCGTGCAAGCGGTGCTGAAACTCGACCGTTCGGTCTGAACCGGCTGGCACGCGCCGCTCGAGCGGGGCGTCCGACTGTGATCCGGGGCGCTCGAGGCCCGCGATACGGGTGTTGCGGATGGTCTGGATGGGGCGTTTGCGGCTAGCCTGGGTCCATGGCAGGTAAGTCCCGCAGCACCACGACACCTCGTGCGCGGGCGGGATCGGCCCGGGGGAGGACCACCACGGCGCGGTCTCGTTCCACCACACCCCGGGGTGGTTCCGCACCGCGCGGGCGCGCCACACCGGCCCGCAGACCCGTCCGGCGCAAGTCCGACACCGCGCCTCTCGCCGTGTTCAGCCGCGGCATCACCAGCGGCTGGAACATGCTCGCCCGCGGTCTCGGCGCCACCACCCGCACGCTCAGCAGGGCGGGCGAGATCGAACACGGACACCGGCGCGACGGCATCGCGCTCGCGCTGATCGCGCTGAGCGGCGTCATCGCGGCCGCGGTGTGGCTCTCGGCGGGCGGCCCGATCGGGCACTGGGTCGAAGAAGCGATCCGGGCGGTGTCCGGTTCCGCCTCGGCCGCATTGCCGTTCGTCGCTACCGGCATCGCGATCATCCTCATGCGCACCGAACCGCATCCCGAGATCCGGCCGCGGTTGGTGCTCGGCGGGCTGCTGGTCGGCCTGCCGCTGTTGGGCATCTGGCATCTCGCCGCCGGCGCGCCCACCGACGCGCACGGCCGTTCCCGCGCCGCGGGATTCGTCGGCTTCGTGATCGGCGGCCCGCTGGCGGGCGGACTCACCGCGTGGCTCGCCGTGCCGATCCTGTTGCTCGCCATCGTCTTCGGCGTGCTGCTGCTCACCGGGACCACGGTCCGCGAGGTGCCGCAGCGGCTGCGCGAATACTTCGGCACCGCCGCGGGCGGCGACGAGTACGGGGAGTTCGAGCCGCAACGCGACTACGACTCGGCCGATTTCGACGCCGACGGTTTCCCGGTGCACCGCACCGCGTCTCGGCGCCGCGGCCGCACCCCGGCCGAGAACTATCCGCCCGATGAATTCGCCGGATCGGACGCGGTCACCGAATCGCTCGGCGAGCCGCCGCTGCGCGATGCGAAGCCGATCGCCACCGAACCGCCGCCGGAACCCCCCAAGCCGAAGAAGCGCGCGGCGCCGAAGGCGCAGGATCAGACTCCGCCTCCGCCCAAGGAGCCGGAGTTCGTCGCCGACCGGGTGATCGAGGGCGACTACACGTTGCCGCCGCTGACCCTGCTCACCGACGGCGATCCGCCCAAGAAGCGCAGCGCCGCCAACGAATCGATGATCGAGGCGATCACCGAGGTGCTGGTGCAGTTCAAGATCGACGCGGCGGTCACCGGATTCGTGCGCGGTCCGACGGTCACCCGCTACGAGGTGGAGCTCGGCCCGGGCGTGAAGGTGGAGAAGATCACCGCGCTGGCCCGCAACATCGCCTACGCCGTCGCCACCGAGAACGTCCGGCTGCTCGCGCCGATCCCCGGCAAGTCCGCCGTCGGCATCGAGGTCCCGAACTCCGACCGCGAGCTGGTGCGGTTGGCCGACGTGCTCAAAGCGCCGTCCACCCGAAACGACCACCACCCGTTGGTGATCGGTCTCGGCAAGAACATCGAGGGCGAATTCGTCTCTGCCAATTTGGCGAAGATGCCGCATCTGCTGGTCGCGGGTTCCACGGGATCGGGTAAGTCCAGCTTCGTCAACTCGATGCTGGTCTCGCTGTTGCAGCGAGCCACGCCCGACGAGGTGCGGATGATCCTGATCGACCCCAAGATGGTCGAACTCACCCCGTACGAGGGCATTCCGCACCTGATCACGCCCATCATCACCCAGCCGAAGAAGGCCGCCGCCGCGCTGGCCTGGCTGGTGGAGGAGATGGAGCAGCGCTACCAGGACATGCAGGCCAACAAGGTCCGCCACATCGACGACTTCAACAAGAAGGTGAAGTCCGGTGCGATCACCGCGCCGCTGGGCAGCGAGCGGGTCTACCGGCCCTACCCCTACATCCTCGCCATCGTCGACGAGCTCGCCGACCTCATGATGACCGCGCCGCGCGACGTCGAGGACGCGATCGTCCGCATCACCCAGAAAGCGCGCGCCGCGGGCATCCACCTGGTGCTGGCGACCCAGCGCCCGTCGGTCGACGTGGTCACCGGTCTGATCAAGACCAACGTGCCCTCGCGCCTGGCGTTCGCGACCTCCTCGCTCACCGACTCCCGGGTCATCCTGGACCAGCCGGGCGCCGAGAAGCTGATCGGCATGGGCGACGGTCTGTTCCTGCCCATGGGCGCGGGCAAACCCACCCGATTGCAGGGCGCGTTCATCAGCGACGAGGAAATCCACGCCGTCGTCGACTTCGCCAAGAACCAGGCCGAACCCGAGTACCAGGAAGGCGTCACCGCCGCGAAGGCCGGGGAGAAGAAGGACGTCGACCCCGACATCGGCGACGACCTCGACGTGCTGCTGCAGGCCATCGAACTGGTCGTCACCTCCCAGTTCGGTTCCACCTCCATGTTGCAGCGCAAGCTGCGCGTCGGTTTCGCCAAGGCGGGCCGCCTGATGGACCTCATGGAGACCCGCGGCGTCGTCGGTCCCAGCGAAGGGTCCAAGGCGCGGGATGTGCTCGTCAAGCCGGACGAGCTGGAGGGGTTGCTGTGGTCGATCCGCGGTGGGGGTGGGGAGCCGGGCGACGGCGAGGAGTAGGCGTTTCCTACGCCGTCCGCCGCGGCTGCGTCGACTTCGGGCACTCGATCACCATGGGTGCGCTTGGTGGACGGACGCATCGGTGGGCGGCGGGCCGTAGCCGCTGGTGCAGACCGTGGAGGTCGCCACGGGTGACCGGCGTCAGGATGGATCCGAGATCGCCGGTGGGCGAGAGGTTGCGGGCAGCCGCCCATCGTGACGGCGGTTCCGGGGTCACCAGAGGTGCGTGTGGTGCACGATCGCGTCGGTGATCAGGGCGATGCCCAAGAGGCCGAAGATGATTCGCACCGAGAGCGGGCCGTAGCGGGTCAGGGTGCGGACGATCGCGCGGTACACGCGGCGGGCGCGGGCGCTGTCGCGAAGGGAGAGGGCGAGGATCAGCAGCGGCGGGAGCAGCGCGAGCGCGCAATAGGCGACGATGATCAGCGGCCACAGCGGCGGCAGCGGGTCGTGCGCCGACAGCATCGCCAGACCCGCCAGATACGGCACCGCCGTCGGCGCCTGAGCGAAGCCGATCGCGACGCCGACCAGCGCCAGCACCCAGGGCCGTCGCCGGGCTCTCGTCGCCCACGCGGGCGGGGCGCGGCGCGCGCCGGACGGCAGCACGGCGAGCACGAGCAGCACGGCGCCCACCGCCAGCTCGCCCCAGTAGCGGATGGTCGGCGTCAGCTCGAAGCCGAGCAGCGAGGTGAGCCAGGTGATGCCGAGGACGGCGCAGATACCGAACGTGGTGGTCATCGCGAACACGCCCGCGACGAAACTCAGCCCGCCCGGCAGCGGTGACCTGCGCCCGAGCTTGCTGTCGTACACGATCGCCACCGTGACGCCGACGAGCAGCAGATCGAGCGAGTCGAGGAAGGCGAAGCCGGTCAGCGCCAAGAGCAGAGTCACCATGACCACATCGAACATACGCGAGGGGCGTGAGGCCGTAGCTCGGCGCCGGTATGGCGCCGATCGGATATACGCCCCGTTCGGCCGTGCGGGTCAGTCCTTGCGCGCCCGCAGGGTGTAGCTGAGCGGGAGACGCTCGGGGTGCTCGATCATGCGCCACTCGCCGTGCTCGTCGCAGGTCATCCGGCCCGGCAGAGCGTTCCACGGCACGCTGCGATGTTCGGTCAGGCCGGTGATCGTCATGCCGTTGGCCAGCAACGCCGAGACGACCTCGCCGAGACCGTGGTTCCACTCGTGGGTAGTGGTCTGCTCGAGGCGGCCGTCGGTCTCGACGTAGGTGGTGTCCTCGGCGAACACCATCGGTTCGGACGTTTCGAAATACGGGTAGCCGAGGGTCGATCGATCGGTGACGGTCTCATCGATGGCCCACAGCATCGGATGCCCTTCGCGGAGAAACAGGCGGCCGCCCGGCCGCAGCAACCCAGCCACGGTCTTCGCCCACCGCTCGACGCTCGGCAACCAGCACAGCGCGCCGATACCGGTGAACACCAGATCGAACCGCTCCGCACCCAGCGCCGAAACCGCGTCGTACACATCGGCTTCCACGAAATCCACGTCCGACTGCGTTTGTTCCGCGAGCTTACGGGCCTGCGCGAGCGACGCCGCACTGAAGTCGAGCCCGGTCATGTTCGCGCCCAGCCGGGCCAGCGAAATCGTGTCGGTGCCGATGTGACACTGCAGATGCACCCCGCGCAGCCCGCGCACGTCCCCGAGCAGCGGCAGATCGAACCGCACCACGTCGCTCAGAAAATCCGGCTCCGCCAGAAACCGCGACACCCGATACTCCGGCGCCGCCACATGCATCGCCGCCCGCTCATCCCAATTGGCCCTGTTCAGGACCCGATAGTCATCGGCCACACCCTCGACTCTCGCACCCCAGCCCCGCTTGCCGCACCCGAATTTCACGCACCCAACCGTGAGCGACCACGGATACTCCAGCGCTAAGCTGGGGCGGTGGGTGTCGGAACGCTGGAGACACTGAAACAAGCGCTCCACAAATCCTGGTCCGCGGACACCAGCAGCGCTGCGGACTGGACCGAAGCCAACCCCTCCAAGGGCCAATGCGCCGTCACCGCATGCGTGGTTCAAGATTATCTCGGCGGGGACATTCTCAATACGATCGCCACATTGCCGAACAATCGAACGATCTCGCACTATTTCAACCTCGTCGAAAACAAGACGATCGACCTGACCCGTGAACAGTTCCCCGAAGGGACCACCTTCACGACGCCGAAACCAAAGCCAGGCCGTTACCCCTCGACCCGCGAGTACTGCCTCTCCCACGAAAGAACCCGGCGGAGATACGAAATCCTCCGCAGTCGAGTCGCGGACTTCGTTGCTAGAAGTACGAGATAGTCGACGAAGTATCCGCGGTAGTGATGAATTGGTTCCCGGTCTGCTGCATCAGGGGGTGAGTCACGTTGTGCGGCACCCCATCGGGTGTGAGGTAGTCGGCATTGAACCAAACCTGCTCTACTTCACCGATTGCTAGCCCGTGGTCACCGCCCAGATCGAGCCGCGCGACTATGCGACATGCCATCCATCCGAGGCCAGCGGGCACTACGGGGCCGTAACTCGAGGATTCGTAGTCCAGGGCCAAGCCGCTGGCAGCCAGCTTGTCGGCGGGTTCTGTGATGGAAAACTTCGAGTATCGTGCGCCCAGTTTCCAGACACCGTCCAGCTGCTCGAATGTCGGCACGCTGACCGTGAATCCTGCTGCCGTTCGCAGGTTCTGGTGCGTCTTCCACTCCTTGTACACGGCAACCGCCACCTGCTGCGGCTTCGTCGATACCGAGGTGAGGTTGGACACCGGAATGAGGTTGGGTGCGCCGTTCTCGCCGCGTGTGCCGATCAGATATGCGATGCGCGGTGCGAGCAGACGATGGGCCATGCCAAGAGGGCTGTCAGTGGGCATAATCGGCCCCCACTGCGAAGGCATCGACGGCGTCGACGAGTTCGCGCCTACCGGCAGTCGCGGCAAACGGCTGCGCCTGAAGATCGTCGCGGAGCGCGCGGAGAGCTGTGGTGACTTGCGGGATCCGCTGTCCCGTCGGTACGGCCAGCACCGGTTCGAGTGCTTCCCTTGCGGCAGTTGGGCCGTCGAAATGCAATCGGGCATGGGCGAGATGGATCTGCGCCAGCGTCAAGGTTGTCGGCCACGTCGAGGACTGCTCCGGCGCGTACAGGTCGATGACGATTCCGGCCTCTGTGTGAACCTGCGTCCACTCGCCCAACCGGGCGTAGGTGGTTGCGTCGTAGTAGTGCTGACGAGCCGGCGAAAAGTCGAAGATCGGACCGAGTCCGCGCAGACTGTCGGCCCCGGACTGCCGCTCACGTTGCCGCCGTGCCGCACGCATAGCGTCTATCGCCGCAGGGCGGTTACCGAGCTGGGCGTGCGCGCGGGCTGCGAGGCCCGCGAGCCTGATCCCGGAAATGCCTGTGGCGCCGCCAGATTTGTGCACCTCAGTGAGTACCTGCTCGGGTGAGCCCCACCATGCGGCGATCATGGCGCGGGTGCAGGACACCCATGCCGCCAGCGACCGATGACCCGCCAGCTCGGCAAACCGTGCGGCGGTACGAGTCTGGATCATCGCCGCCTGCGGTTCCGCGAGATCGTGCGATACGGAAGCCAGCAATGTGCAGGTCGCGGCGAAGAGGACATACAGCTCTTGGAGATCGGTCAGCTTTCCGGCGCGGTGGATGATCGAACCGAGCTGGTCGCGCAGCACGGTCAGGTGGACGAAAATACGGTGCAGGTCGGGATCGAGCGCATAGGCGCCGGCCAGCCGGTGGAGATCTTCCGCGGCCTCGGACAGCGTCGTCGGATCGACCGTCGGACGATCCAAGGCATTGGTGAGTTGCGCGGATTCACGAGCCGCGCCGAGTATCAGATCCTGGAGTGCGGCACCGGCAACGAGGCCGCTTCCGCTCAGCACCCGCAAGGCTTCTCGTCGGTTCGTAGGATCACCTCCCGGTTCGGACAGGCCATGGACAAGTCCGGCAGTCACGGGTGCCACACACCGTTCGGCATTCGCCTCCTCGATCGGCCGTGCCAGATCAGTATGCGCCTCGACCCCGGGCGGCGCGTCAACGTCGGTCGGCCGCCGTTCGTGGGGCAACTTGAACCAGAGCAGCTCGCCAGGTATTCCGAGAGCCTCGGCCCACCGGGTCAACTTCGAAATCTGGTCCGGCGCTGTCCCTTTCTCGATTCGGCTCAGTAGCGCTTGCGTCAAGCCAAGCCAAGCTGCCACGACTTCTTGCGGCAGCGCGCGTCCGTGATATGGATGTGTCCGATAGGCATGGATCACCAACCCCATGTGCCAGGTTGCGAGAGCATCCCGCATCTGGTCGGTCTGCCAGAACGTCGATGGCACCGATGGCGGCGTTTGGCGGTCACCGCGAAGGTTGGCTTCGCATGGGGCACAGAGAGTCCGAGGGTTGTAGCGGCTGAGTTTGCTGCCGCAGCGTGCGCAGTATCGCCGCGCCTGCCCTCCCTGGGTCATGCCGCCCCCCCTGGTCCCCGGTTGTTGTTTGCCCTGGTCAACTGGACCGTACCAGCGTGGAGTGAATGCCATTATGCGTTCTACGCATACCGCGAAATAGGTCTGTAACTGGTCTTTTGGCATACCGGCCGCCGGAGATACATCTCACGTACAGGGCACCTACGCCGCGCGGTATAGCCCGTGCACCTCACCCAGACCACTGTTGACCTTGGTACCCGGCACCGGGCCGACGCCGTAATCCCATGCGGCGCACCGGGCGCCAGGGTGGCAGGTCGGTGGCGGAAGCCCCCGGTGCCGGGTATCGCCCGAACCGTTGCCGCTCCGGACCGGAAAGACAGGTTGCGCGATGACTACCAGTTCCGTTGCCATCTACCAACTCCTCGCACTGTGCGATGAATCCGCCCATCAGGCACCGAACGTGCCGTTCACCATCGAGCAAGCGCACACGGTTATGCGGTACCACGTCGCTTGCCGGGCGAAGCGCTGCCCGCGAAAGAGCGCAGCGCTGCAAACTCTGGTCGAGGCTGGCCGGATAGTGCCGTCCAGTAAGCCGCGATGACTCTTGACGACACTGCTGCCGGATCCCGACGTCTCCGGCACATCCACATCGAGTCCGGTGCATTGATCCTCGACTACCAGGCGAGCGCTGAGCAGGTGCAGAGCGTTGCCGCCGCGCTCGCTGGTTTGCAGCTGACGGTCGCGGTCGACGACGACGTGCGTGCGGATTTGCCGCTGCTGCCGTGCGCACAGTTATGGGACTGAGTGGCCCGGAGGGGTGGCGAACGTCGAAATGGTTCGAGCGACGACGGTCCTGGCGCCGGGTGCTGGCTACGTCATGGTCGCCGTCAGACAGCTGCGGCGGCAGGGGTACGGGGGCCACAGTCGAAGCCGCACAGCTACTTCCCGGAAGAGCAACGACAGGGTCGCTCTCGGCGGTTGGCGCGAGAGCAACCCTGTGAGTCGGCGGCTGTGCGGGTGTTGGGCCGGACCCGTCGCGAGTTGTCGCGGCGCGGCCGGACCTGCACTCAGGCGTCGAGCGCCGCGGTGATCTTGCGGGTCATCGCGGCGACGGCGGGGCTGGGTTCGCTCCGATGGGACCGGGCGGCTGCTTCGATGGCGACGAGAACCGTGTCGCGGAAGTTGGCGGCCTCGGCCGGATCCCGCTGCTCGAGCAGCTCGACGGCCGCGGTCAGGGCGGGCAGCACGTGGTCGGCGAGTGCGGCGACGGACTTGCCCGGCAGTTCGATGTCCCTGCTCTTGGCGGCGAGCACATGCCCGACCAGGCCGGTCGCCGAGGTCAGTGCGATCGAGCCGTTCGCGATGCCCTTGTGCGGCGCGCCGGCGGCGGCCATCAGCGACACGGCACCGTAGGCGGCGGTCCGCACGGTCGACTTGTCCTGGTCGGTGAGGGCGACGGTGATGGTGGACATGGTGTGTACTCCTTTGGCTCCGTTGTGATTTCGACTGGTGCCGGTTCCGGTTCCGGTCGTTTTGTTCGATGTACACACTTTCGCCGCCTCGGCTGACACCGCTCTGACAAATCCCTGACACGTCCGCTGACATCGGAGCCCAGCGGCCACCCCTGCTCAAGCCGGGGGCTGGAGTGCCAGGATTCGAACCTGAACCGGCGGAACCAAAACCCGCCATGCTTCCGTTACACCACACTCCATCGCAGCTGGGGCGCCAGGATTCGAACCTGAACCGGCGGAATCATGCCGGGTTACACCACACTCCATCGGCGCGCTTGGGAGGACTCGAACCTCCAGCCTCCTGCTTCGTAGGCAGGCGCTCTTTCCCGTTGAGCTACAAACGCTCGTCCGCGGTTTCCCGCGAACCCGGTTCCCTCGGCGAGATTCGAACTCGCAACTCCCGGCTCCTAATGCCGGTGCCTCTGCCAGTTGGGCTACGAGGGAGTGCGGCCCGGAGGCCGGAACTCTGGTGGCAGCAGGGCTCGGGCATGCTGCCGGGTCGCTGTGCAGTTGGACGGCGCGGAGGGAGGGAGTCGAACCCCCGACCTTCGGTTTTGGAGACCGGTGCTCTACCAGTTGAGCTACCCCCGCATACGAAAAGGGGCCGTTCCCGGCTGATCGCCGCGGAATGACCCCTGGAAAAGGTTCTCGGGTGCCGAGAACTCAGGGGCCGCTCCGGACGCGCGTCCAGCGCACGCCGAGTAGGCGAAGGGCGGCGTTCGGGCGCGCGGCGCCGAGCGACCACTGTCGCTGTTGCCGGTTTCGCGCTGTCATCGCCTGTGCCTCTCGGGTTTCGGGAGCGGTGCTTCGTCGTCTTCGACGCTAACACCCGAATCCGCCACGGGAAACCGGTTTTTCGAGACCGGTCGGAACCAGGAATTTCGAGGGATTCGCAACGCGCTCGCAATCGTCGTGATGCGGCGCTCAGGGCGCCGGATGCACGTCTTATGCGCCCCAGAGGTCGTCGCGGGAGTGTGACAGGATGGTCAGCAACGAACCCGCTAGCCGACAAGAACGGACAAATCGGGCATGATGGCCGTCATGACTACCGCCTCCGATCGGGCCGCAGCATGCAGGTGACCGCACTGGAATGGGGGATCACCATCGCGGTGATCCTCGGCTTGTTCGTCTTCGACTTCTTCGCCCACGTGCGCACGCCGCACGAACCGACCTTCCGCGAGTCGGCCTTCTGGTCGACGGTCTACATCACCCTCGCCCTGGCCTTCGGCGGCTTCGTCGCCTGGCGATGGGGCTCGACCTTCGGCGGGGAGTACTACGCCGGTTTCGTCACCGAGAAGGCGCTCTCGGTGGACAACCTGTTCGTCTTCCTGATCATCATGACCACCTTCGCGGTGCCCCGGATCTACCAGCAGAAGGTGCTGCTGATCGGCATCGTGCTCGCGCTTGTCATGCGCGGTGTGTTCATCGCCGTCGGCGCGGCCGCGATCAGCGCGTTCAGCTGGGTGTTCTACCTGTTCGGCGCCTTCCTGATCTACACCGCGGTCAAGCTGCTGCGCGAGAGCGGGCACGAGGTGGAGGCCGAGGAGAAGCGCGACAGCCGCATCGTCGCGCTGGCCAAGCGGGTGCTGCCGACCACCGACGAGTACGACGGCGACAAGCTCGTCACCCGGATCGACGGCCGCAGGGCGGTCACCCCACTACTGCTCGCGCTGCTCGCGATCGGCTTCGCCGACCTGCTGTTCGCGCTGGATTCCATCCCCGCGATCTACGGCCTGACCGAGGAGCCGTACCTGGTCTTCACCGCGAACGCGTTCGCGCTGATGGGCCTGCGTCAGCTGTACTTCTTGATCGGCGGCCTGCTTGACCGGTTGGTGTACCTGTCCTACGGCCTCGCCGCGATCCTCGCGTTCATCGGCATCAAGCTGGTGCTGCACGCGCTGCACGAGAACACGCTGCCGTTCATCAACGGCGGTGAGCACGTCGCCGTACCGGAGATCTCCACCCCGGTCTCGCTGGGTGTCATCATCGGCGTGCTGATCGTGGCCACCGTCGCCAGCCTTCTCAAGACACGCGGCGCGGCGCGCCAGGACGCTCAGTAGGCGTACCGGTCTCCGCTCGATCAGGGCGTCGGAGTCCGAGAACGCTCGTCGCGAAGACAACGAGAAGCCCCGCACCGTATCGACACGGTGCGGGGCTCTCTCGTTCGATCGGGCGGCGCTCGATCAGTCGGTGAAAGCGCCCATGACGGGCGACCACTCCACGGCGCGTACCGCGTCGATGAGCGCCTCCCGCGCGAAGGGGTCCTGCGCGAGCAGGTCCTTCAGCGCCGCCTCGTCCGCCGCGCGGAAGATCAGCAACGCACCCGACCCGTCCGGGTACGGCCCGCTCGACAGCAGCGTGCCCGCCTCGACCAGCCCCGACAACCAGGCGCGGTGCTCGGGCCGGTGGGTGTCGCGGCCGGGGACGGTGGCCTCGGAGTAGGTGTAGTGGACGGCGAAGATCGGCACGGCGTATCGCTTTCTCGGTCGGCGCTTCAGAGGGTCAGCAGCATGCGGGTGTTGCCGAGCGTGTTCGGCTTCACATAACTGAGGTCGAGGAACTCGGCGACACCGGTGTCATAGGACCGGCACATCTCGGCGTAGACCTCGGCGGTCACCGGCGTTCCGTCGATCTCGACGAAGCCGTGCCTGCCGAAGAACTCCACCTCGAAGGTCAGCACGAACAGCCTGCGCAGCTCCAGTTCCCTGGCCACCGCGACGAGCCGCTGCACGATGAGCTTGCCGACCCCGGTGCCTTTGGCGTCGGGATGCACCGCGACGGTGCGCACCTCGCCGAGATCGGCCCACAGCACGTGCAGCGCGCCGCAGCCGACGACGCGTCCGTCGACCTCGGCCACCCAGAACTCCTGGACCGACTCGTAGAGGGTGACCAGGTTCTTCTCCAGCAGAATGCGGCCCGCGTAGACGTCGACGAGGCGTTTGATCTCGGGCACGTCCGAGGTTCGGGCGCGTCGCACAACCGGTACGGAGCCGGGCGCGGCGGAGGCCGCGCTGGTATTCGCGTCGCTGGTCGAACCACCTAGTGGTCCCCGAGAGGTCATGGGGTGCACAGTAGTCGGCACCCTTACCGATAGTCTGAACATGTGCCGCACATCCTGTCGTTCCGCTCACCGCATCGCGCCGGGGTAGCGCAACCGGATGGAGACGTGGCCGTCCTCGTATCGCGCGCCCTCGAGGCGAGGGCATGAGCGTGCAACCCGAAGAGATCGATCGTCGCTGGCCCGACGCGGGTGTCCTGCGTCAGGGAACCGAGCGATCCGGGAGCTTCGCGGCCACTCCGGCCGACACCGCCGTACCGCTGATGAACATCGCGAACGTGCTGACCATGGCGCGCATCGCGATCGTTCCGCTGTTCGTCGTCGCGCTCTTCACGGGCGGCGGGCACGAGACCGGGTGGCGGATCGCGGCGGCCGCGCTGTTCGGGCTCGCCGCCATCACCGATCGCTTCGACGGACAGCTGGCGCGCAAGTACGGCTTGGTCACCGACTTCGGCAAGCTGGCTGACCCGATCGCCGACAAGGCGCTGATCGGCGCGGCCCTGATCGGACTCTCCGTGCTCGGCGATCTGGCCTGGTGGATCACCCTGGTGATCTGCGGTCGCGAGATCGGGGTCACGCTGCTGCGGCTGCTCGTGGTGCGGCGCGGGGTGATTCCCGCGGGGCGCGGCGGCAAGCTGAAGACGCTGGTGCAGTCGCTGGCGATCGGGGTGTTGCTGCTGCCGTTGTCGGGCGGCTTCGAGACCGCGGGCATGGCGCTGATGTACCTGGCGGTGGTGCTGACGGTCGTCACCGGTCTGGATTACGTCGGGCAGGCCGCACGGGTGTGGTTCGCCGGCGGCTCCGGCCGGGCGCGCGGAGCATGACAGATCCGCTGACCGCGTCCGTCCCCGCCGCCGACCTGGTGCGCGCACTCGGCGCGGCGGGCCAGACCGTGGCCACCGCCGAATCGCTCACCGCGGGGCTGGTGGCCGCGACCATCGCCGGGGTGCCCGGCGCGAGCGCGGTACTGCGCGGCGGACTCGTGGTGTACGCGACCGATCTCAAGAGCAGCCTGGCCGGTGTCAGCGCGGAGCTGCTCGCCGCCGAGGGACCGGTGGCGGCGAGCACCGCCGAACAGCTGGCCGTCGGCGCGCGCACCCGCTGCGCCGCCGACTGGGGGATCGGGCTGACGGGCGTCGCCGGACCCGACGGCCAGGACGGTCACGCCGTCGGCACCGTCTTCCTCGGGCTGTCCAGTCCGTGGCATACCGAAGTGATGCGGTTGCAACTGTCCGGCGACCGGTGGACCATCAGACTCACCGCGACCGAGAGCGCGGTGCGGGAACTGCTTCGGTGCGTTCAGGTCGGTTGAGCGCGTCGCGCGTGGATTCGCGTGACGAGTTCACCCGCCGGGAACCATCCGGGCGCCCCCGGACGTTGTGCCAGAAAGAACGGTGCTCGCCAGGCGACTGCGCCAGCGGCGCCCGGTGTTCGGAGCGAAGGAGATCGAGATGACGCTGCTGCGAGAGGCGATCGGGGACAGTCTGCGGCGTGCTCGTCTCGCCCAGCATCGGACCCTGCGCGAGGTGTCCACTTCGGCGCGCGTGAGCCTGGGCTATCTGTCGGAGGTCGAACGGGGCCGCAAGGAGGCGTCGAGCGAACTGCTCGCCGCGATCTGCGCCGCACTCGACGTGCCGTTGTCGCGGGTGCTATGGGATGTGAGCACGATCATGGCGGGGGTCGACGGGCTACCGGTCGGCGAGTCCGCCGAGGCCGCGGCGACGCCCGCCGCGGAAGCCGAGCAGACGGCCGCCGCCGCGGAATCCGCCGAGGCCGCGCCCGCGCAGGAGCCCGCGCTCGCTCCGGCCTCCGCGTCCATGTCGGCCGTCCGGCCACAGATCGCCGAGGACACCCGGATCGTCATTCCGGCGCCGAAGGCGGACATGCTGGTTTTGGTGAAGAGCAACTGACAACAGAACGCCGGACGCCCAGCCGCGGGCAACGCTGCGGGCCGACGCCGAAAACGGATAGATTCGGTAGGTAGGCGTCGGTTGGGCCGGGTCGCCCCGGTCCAGGTGCCGCATGGTGGAGGATAGGCACAAGCGGGTGCGCGAGGGTCGTGTACCCGGGCCGCGTCAAGCGGTACATCAGATGGAGGCGGGATCAATCGATGGCTAATCCGTTCGTCAAGGCCTGGAAATACATGATGGCCCTCTTCGATGCCAAGATCGAAGAGCACGCGGATCCGAAGGTGCAGATTCAGCAGGCTATCGAGGAAGCTCAGCGCCAGCACCAGGCCCTCTCGCAGCAGGCCGCGTCGGTCATCGGCAACCAGCGTCAGCTGGAGATGAAGCTGAACCGCCAGCTCGACGAGGTCGAGAAGCTCAACGCCAACGCGCGCCAGGCCGTCATGCTCGCCGACCAGGCCACCGCGGCGGGCGACACCGAGAAGGCGATCCAGTACACCAACGCCGCCGAGGCGTTCGCCGCCCAGCTGGTCACCGCCGAGCAGTCCGTCGAGGACCTGAAGGTGCTGCACGACCAGTCGCTGCAGGCCGCCGCCCAGGCCAAGAAGGCCGTCGAGCAGAACGCGATGTTGTTGCAGCAGAAGGTCGCCGAGCGCACCAAGCTGCTCAGCCAGCTCGAGCAGGCCAAGATGCAGGAGCAGGTCTCCGCGTCGCTGCAGCAGATGGACTCGACGCTGTCGGCGCCCGGCACCACCCCGAGCCTGGACGCGGTGCGCGAGAAGATCGAGCGCCGCTACGCCAACGCGCTTGGCGCCGCCGAGCTCGCGCAGAACTCGGTGCAGGGCCGCATGCTCGAGGTGCAGCAGGCCAGCATCCAGATGGCCGGTCACAGCAAGCTGGAGCAGATCCGCGCCTCGATGCGCGGCGAGGCGTTGCCCGCGGGCGGCGGCCAGTCCGCCATCAATCCCGCCCAGACCCAGGCGAACCCCGCGCAGCCCCAGATGAACAAGGGCCAGGCCGCCCAGCAGTAACAGCTCGATACAGGCAAGGACCGGTGCGGTGCGGGACGCGGGCAGCGCGAGATCGTCGTATCACCGAGGGGCGCCCTCGTCACGCCCCGCGGCTGCGACGCGCACATCGTGTCGTCATCGGCCGGTCCGGTCTGCGATTCGGCTCGAACGGGGTGAGGGAAACGCATGAAACGGAGTGAGCGAATCGTGTGCCAGCGTCCTCGACGCATGCCGGAGCCGAGCGTCAGCGAGGCGCGGGCATGAGTCGCAAGCGAATTCCGTCGAGAACCGGCGTTCCGGCGGTGCCGGCGCAGCCGACGTTCGGGATGCCGCAGGGCCCCTTGCCGGACACGTTGCGCGACATGGGCGAACACGCGCTCGTCGCGGTGCGCCGCTGGGCCGACCCGCGCGAGCGGGAACTCCGTAAGCGCCGCCGCGCCCGGCGGCGCAGCTATCAGCTCGGCACCGTCTCCGGGCTGACCACTGCGGGCGCAGTCGGTCTCGTCGTCGTCTCGGCGCCCGCCTGGGCCGTGGTCGTTCTCGGCGGCGGCGCGGTCGCGTTCGTCACCGGTGCGGCGCTGAGCGCCCGGCGCTACCTGCGGATGCGCCGAACTCCGTTGCCGCAGGCCGCTTTCCTGCCGCGCAAACAGCCGCCGTTGCGCTCGGCCGCCCGCGCCCCGATCGCCCGCCTTGTGCAGGCCGAACGCGCGCTGCACGGGCTGACCGCGCAGATCGCCGCCTCGCGCAGACTGCCCCACGAAGAACTCGCCGAGATGGTCGAGACGGCCGCCTCCGGCGCCGCCGCGTTGCACGCGCTCGCCGCCGACATCGTCCAGATGGAGCGCGCCGCATCCGTTGTCGGCCGGACCAATCCGGAGGCCACCGCCGCGCTCACCGCCAACGTGCGGTTCGCGATGACAAGGCTGGAATCCGGTATCGCCGAATACGAGCACGTCGTCGCCGCGGCGAGCGGTGTGCTCGCGGTGCCCGAAACCACTGTCGTCGCACACCAATTCGACGGCATCGTCGCGGAGCTACGGCATGCCGCGGATCGCCTGGACGGCTGGGCGCAGGCGCTCACCGAGATCGCCGACCGTCCGACCCTCACCGTTTCCCCGCCGCCTCCCGGTCTGCCGCACTAGGCGAACCCCTGCCTTCGCTCGGGCTGAGGACGGACATCGATCGCGCCCCTGGGCGTACTCCTTCGCTCCGGCCGCGCGGGGTGTCGACAAACTCCGACCGGCCACGCCTGGCGGCCGTGGCTCTACGGCCGCTTCAGCCGTGCGCGGGGAGTAGGCTCTCCGCGCCGTGTCGGGGTGAACCCTGATTTACACCCGGATATCGCTACTGACCTGGTGATTTCGGGTCCAGCGACTGCCAGCATGGAGGTATCGGATCGCCGGACGGCGGTTCGGGAGAAACGTCCAGGAGGCTGGAAATGCTGTGGAAGATCATCGGTGTCGTCGCGGTCGTGTGGATCGCGCTCGCCATCATCGGCGCGCTGATCAAGGGGCTGTTCCCGATCCTGGTGATCAGCGCCGTGGTGTTCGGCCTGTACCTGCTGTACAAGGCGGTGTCGGGCTCGGACAACTCGACCGTCAGCAAGCTGTAACGCCAAAAGTCAACGGGCCGTGCGTCATCCGGGAGGGATGGCGCACGGCCCGTGGCGTTTTCTCTGGTCAGAGCTGACCGCTGTTGTCGATGACGATCGGACGCACCGGCGCTCCGGAGGGCGAGCCCACCTGCTCGATGGCGTGCACCACGTGCATGCCCTCGACCACGGTGCCGAACACGACGTGCTTGCCGTCCAGCCACGGGGTGTCCTTCATGGTGATGAAGAACTGCGAGCCGTTGGTGCCCGGCCCGCGGTTGGCCATGCTCACCGTGCCGGGAACGGCGTGGGTCAGCTCGAAGTTCTCGTCGGCGAAGGTCGGGCCGTAGATGCTCTTGCCTCCGGTGCCGTCGGCGTTGGTGAAATCGCCGCCCTGGGCCATGAAACCGGGGATCACGCGGTGGAACACCGAACCCTTGTAACCGAAGCCCTGCTCGCCGGTGGCCAGCGCGCGGAAGTTCTCCGCGGTCTCGGGCACCACGTCCGAGCGAAGCTCGATCACGATGCGGCCGGTGGGAATGCCCGCCACCGACACATCGAAGAACACCCTGGGCAGCGGATCGGCCTTGGCGGGCGCCGCGGTCAGCGGACCGGGGCTGAACAGTGCGATGAGCGCGAGACCGAGGACGGCGGCGGCGCGTGTGAGCTTCGTCATGGCCACACTGTCTACAGCAGGACCGATTCGGGCGGGCAACCGGACCCGCCGCATGCCTGTTTCGGGTGTTTCAATAGGGCCATGGAGCAGGTTCCCGAGGACTGGCAGCGCGGCCTGGTGATCGTCGCGCATCCCGACGACATCGAGTACGGCGCTGCCGCGGCCGTCGCGCGATGGACGGGGCAGGGCAAGGACATTCGCTACGTGCTCGTCACCAGCGGCGAGGCGGGGATCGCCGGAATGCCGCCCGCGGAGGCGGGTCCGCTGCGCCAGGCCGAGGAGATCGCGTCGGCGAAGGTGGTGGGGGTCGAGCAGGTGGAGTTCCTCGGGTATCCGGACGGTCGGGTGCAGGAGAGCCTGGAACTGCGTCGCGATCTGGCGGCCGCGATCCGCAGGCACCGCCCGGAGATGTTGGTGCTGTTCAACTTCGGCGACACCTGGGCGCCCGGCTACGCCAACAGCGCCGACCACCGCGCCGTCGGCCGGGCCGGACTGGACGCCGCCTCCGACGCGGGCAACGAGTGGATCTTCCCTGAGCTGTCCGACCTGCCGCCTTGGTCGCCGCGCTGGGCCGCGGTCGTCGGTCCGATCGCGACGCACGCCGTCGATGTCACCGCCACCGTGGAACAAGCCGCCGCCTCGCTGGCCGAACACCGTCGGTACCTGGAGGTGCTCAGCTCCGAGCCGGTCGCCGATCAGGTCGCAGCCATCGTCGACATGGCCACCGGGCCGAAGGAAGGTTTCCCGGCCGAGCGCGCCGTGGGCTTCGAGCTGTACTACTTCGGCTGAGCGGTTTCCGCTCGCACCGCGCTGCCACGTGCTCGAAGGCCGCGCCAGGGATTCGAGATAGCGTTTCGCTACTGCGTGCAACTCCACTAGGCGCGCGACCGATCGCCGAGCAGTGCGCGCACCGCGGCCACACCGTGCCTGCCGTGGCCCGCCTCGTCACCGGGGACGCGGGCGTGGCCGGAATAATCTGGGCGAGAATGCCTTTGGCGCCCGTCCGTGGCGTGGCGCTCGGATAGCGGCACGGTGAACGCGGCATCTCAGGGCGGGTGCCGTCGGTTCGGTGCGGCGGTGTGGCAGGCTGGGCGGATGCGTGTTGCCGTCGTAGCCGGTCCCGATCCGGGGCATGCCTTTCCGGCGTTGGCGCTGTGCGAGCGCTTTCTCGCCGCGGGCGATGAGCCGGTGCTGTTCACCGGACCCCGCTGGTTCGACGCCGCCAAGGACGCGGGCATCGCGGTGCGCAGGCTCAAGGGTCTCGCACCGCGCGCCGTCGACGACGACGGTGACGCGGGTCAGCGCATCCACCAGCGCGCCGCGCACATCTCCACCGAGATCCTGCCCGACCTGAGCGCGATGCTGCCGGAACTCGTGGTCTCCGACGTGCTCACCGCGGGCGGCGGGATGGCCGCCGAGCGGCTTGGCGTGCCGTGGGTTGAGCTCTCGCCGCACCCGCTCTACCTGCCGTCCAAGGGTTTGCCGCCGATCGGCAGCGGACTCGCGCCCGGGGCGGACCTGCGCGGCAGACTGCGCGACAACCTGCTGCGGGCCATGTCCGCACGCGCGATCCACAACGGCCTGAAGCAACGCGCGAGGGCACGCGAGAGCGTGGGGCTGCCCGCCGCCGACCCGGGCCCGGCCGCCCGCCTGCTGGCCACGCTGCCCGCCCTGGAAGTGCCGCGCCCCGACTGGCCCGACAATGCCCACGTCGTCGGCCCGCTGCTGTGGGAGCCCACCGACGACATCCTCACGCCGCCGCCCGGCGACGATCCGCTCGTCGTCGTCGCGCCGTCCACCGCGCACACCGGCGTCACGGGCATGGTCGAAACGGTGCTCGAGGCGCTCGACGGCGCGGGCGTCCGCGTCGCCGTCTCCATGATCGACACCCCGCCGACCGGGCTGCCGTCCTGGGCCACCGCGGGCTTGGGCCGCCAGGACGAACTGCTCAGGCACGCGGCCGTCGTCGTCGGCGGCGGCGGGCACGGACTGCTCGCCAAATCGCTGCTCGCCGGCGTGCCGATCGTCACCGTTCCTGGCGGCGGCGACCAGTGGGAACTGGCCAACCGCGCGGCCCGCCAAGGCAGTTCGATCGTCGTGCGACCGCTCACCGTGGAGTCCGTACGCGCCGCCGTCCTCGCGGTACTCGACCACCCGCGCTACACCGCCGCGGCCGAGGAAGCGGCCATGAGCATCGCGGACGTCGCCGACCCGATCGAGCTCTGCCACCGGGTCCGCGAGGGCGTGCACACGTCGTAGCCCCGCCGCCGACTCCGTGTGTTGTCGGCAAGGATCAGTTCGCGCACCGGGTGGCGAGTTCGCGAATGAAGCGTGCGATCTCGTGAGGTTGCTCCTCGGCCATGAAGTGGCCTGCGCCGATCGGTTCGTAGGTCAGGTCCGGTGCCCATGCCCGCCACAGCGCCGCCGCGTCGAAGCCCAGCCGCGTGCCCCAATCCTGGGAGATCACACCGACAGGCATGGCGAGCGTCGCGCCGGCCCTGCGGTCCTCCCGGTCCATGGTCAGGTCGATGCTCGCGCTGGCGCGGTAATCGGCGACGATCGAGTCGACGGCTCCGACAGAGCTGTCGATGTAGTGCTGCCGTACTTCTGGCGCGAAGGTGGTGCCTTCGGTGTCCCAGGCGTCGAGGAAGGAAGCGAAGAACTCCGGTGCCACGGCCGCGATCATCTTTTCCGGCAGCCCGGCTGGTTGCGCCATGAGATACAGGTGCCAGGCGACTTTCGCGTCGACCCCGTGCAGGACTTCCCAGGTGTCGAGAGTGGGCAGGACGTCGAGCACCCCGAGGTACCGGATCTTGTCGGGGTGGTCGAGGCCGGCCCGCACGCCGACCAGGGCGCCGCGGTCGTGGCCGATCAGTCCGAAGCGTTCGTGCCCGAGCTGTTCGGCTACCCGAACGATGTCTTCGGCCATGGTGCGCTTGGAGTAGGTGTGGGGACCGTTCTCCGGCGGTTTGCCGCTCGCGCCGTAGCCCCGGAGGTCCGGGACGACGACCGTGTGGTCCTCGGCGAGGTCTGCTGCGACGTCGCGCCACATGTAGTGGGTTTGCGGGAAGCCGTGGAGCAGAACGACGGCCGGTCCCGCTCCGGCGACCGCGACGTTGAGTTCGACGCCTCCCGCGCCGCGCAGGGTCTGGTAGTGGAATCCGTCGATGGTCGGTGTGATCACAGGTGTCCTTCACTGGTCGATTGCGCGGTCGGGCGTCCGGAGAAGATTCCGCCCGGTAGTGGTGTCGGCCTGGACGATTCGGCCCGCAACGCGGGGAGGAGGATCGAATCGACGAGTGCTTCGAGATAGTCGTCGCCGGTATCGAGACCGTTGAGTCCCCGCAGCAGCAGCACGGCTCCGGCCACCTCTTCGAAGGCGAACGGATCCACGGCCTCGGGCAGCTCTCCGCGGCGGATGGCGGCGTCCACAACCGATGCGGGGAGTCGGGCCCCGGTCGGGCCGACCGCGCGTTCGATCTCCTCGCACAGCTCCGGGTCTTCCAGTCCTGCCTGAAGAAGCAGCAGCGCGGTCTGTCCGCCTGTCGACCGCATCGTCGTGACGAGTCGTCGGCACAAGGCGATCAGGTCGCCGCGCAGGCTGCCCGTGTCGATGTCGTCCGGTCCGTCTCGACCGGCAGGCCCCGCCTTCAATGCGGCGATGACCATGTCCCTCTTGGACTTCCATCGTCGGTAGAGGGTGGGTTTCGACGCACCGGCGCGGCGCGCGACCTCCTCGAAGGTGACACCGTCATAGCCGCGTTCGGTCAGCAACGAGGTCACTACGCCGAGGATCTCGCTCTCGCGTTCGTCGTTTCGTGGACGTCCTCCGCGCCGACTCTGCCGCGGTTCTCGCGCGGGAGCGCCGGAAAGGTTTGGATACGACACGTGTCGTATCGTAACGCGTGAATGGATTTCCGTCCATTCGGGCGGCGTCTACGCCCCGTCGCGGCAGCGGCGGTCGACCGGCGTGCGGGTGCCGTCGAAGAGCCGTTGAATGGCGGTCGCGGGGGACCGGAGTATCTTGAATACGGTGCGGTTGACTGAGTTCCAGGAACTGTTGCATACCGAGTTCGGGGTGGCGCGCGGTGACGCGCTGCTGACCGACCACGTGATCCCCTCTCTCGGCGGCCGGACCGGCGCCGCCGCCATCGAGGCCGGGGTGGATCCGCGTGATGTGTGGCGCGCGCTGTGCGCCGACTTCGACGTGCCGAAGGTGCGGTGGTGACCGCCCCCGACCCGGTGGCCGAGCGCAGGCCGTACCGATTCGACGAGCGACTGCGGATGGTCCCCGTCGACCCGGAGGGCTTGGCCACCCGCGTGGCGCAGGCGCACCCGGACGATTTCCCGAGCTTCCGGCAGACCGGCCTCGAACTGATGCTGCTCGGCCGCCACGACGAGGCGCTCGATCACCTGGACCGGGCACTCGAACTGGCGCGCACGCCGCGCCAGCGCATCTCGGTCTGGATCAACCTGGCCGACGTGTACCGGTATCGCGGCGACGCGCCGACCGCCGAAATCCTCTACCGGCGCGCCGTCGACGCCGCGCGCGGCACCGACGCCGAGGCGCTCTCCTTCGCCGCCCAGCACCTCGGCAAGGCGCTGGCCGAACAGGGCTGCGTCGCCGAGGCCCGCGAACTGCTGACCGAGGCGTTGAAACTGCGGGTCGCGGAGGGCGACGCCGAGTTGATCGAATCCAGCCGCACCGCGCTGGAAGGGCTAGCGGAGCTGCGGATTCCGCTGCCGCCTGCCGTGCGGGCCGTGCTCGGCGAGGACCCGGAGTTCTCGGGCGAGCACGAGGGTCTCAGCGGCGGCGTCGCCCTGGTGAACGGCGCCTACTGGGTGAAGCGCGGACCGCGGGCGACCGCCGAGCACGATCGGCTGGACTGGTTGCGCGCCAGGGGAATCCGGGTTCCGGAGGTGGCCGCGTTCGCCGAGGACGTGCTCGTGCTCGCCGACGCGGGCGCGCCGAGCCTGGCCGCGCGCGAAGGCGACGGCGCGACCGCGCCATCGATCGGCACGGTCATGGGCGAGCTGCTGCGGTGGTTGCACGCGCTGCCCGTCGCGGAATGCCCGTTCGACGGCCGACTGGACACCGTGCTGGCGCAGGCCCGCAGGCACGTGCTCGAGGGCCTGGTCGATCCCGACGATTTCGACGACGACAACAGCGACCTGAACCCGGAACAGGTCCTCGAACGGTTGCTCGCCGAGCGTCCGCAGACCGAGGACCTCGTGGTGGCGCACGGCGATTTCACCCCGCCCAACGTGCTCGAGAACGGCATCCTGCTGGACGTCGGCGGGCTCGGCGTCGCCGACCGCTACCGCGATCTGGCCTTGGCCGAACGCGACCTGCGCGAGGATTTCGGCGACCACGAGGTCCGCGCCTTCTTCGCCGCCTACGGCCTCGACGCGCCGGATCGGACGCGGTTGGACTACTACCGTCTGCTCGACGAGCTCTTCTGAGCCTCAGGGCTTCTTGGCGTAGTGCCTGGCGGCCTTGGTGCGGTTGCCGCAGGTCGCCATCGAGTGCCAGCGGCGGGTGCCGTTCTTGGACGTGTCGTAGAAGAACAACACGCACTCCGGGTGCGCGCACTGGCGGATCCGGTCCGGGGCCTTGGCGATCAGGTGCAGCAGGTTCTCGGCCGCGAGCCAGCCGGGTAGCCAGGCCGGGTCGGTCACTTCGGGGAGGTTCTCGGGTCCGTCGTCGGTGAGGCGACGCTTGAGCCTGCCGTGTTCGAGCACGTCGTTGAGCGCCGCGTGCGCACCGTGCTGGACGACGTCGTAGATCGCGCTGCGCGCGGCGAGCACCGCGGCGAGGGTCCGTTCGTCGGCGGACGCCTTGTCGGCCAGGCCCGCCGAGTTCAGCCAGACGCGCAGACCATCGATATCGGTGAGCAGATCCCGCGGGCCGCCCTCGATCCACCGCGTGTTCAGCAGATCGAGCGCCGGCGGTTCACCGAGGTGGGGGCGTGGATCGAGCATGACTGAGGGTAACGAGCCGTCTAGGGGAGTCAGGACAACCACCACCGTTCTAACCGATCAAACAAATATCAATGGTTGAC
Organism: Nocardia amikacinitolerans NBRC 108937; assembly: GCF_001612615.1. Taxonomy (GTDB): domain Bacteria; phylum Actinomycetota; class Actinomycetes; order Mycobacteriales; family Mycobacteriaceae; genus Nocardia; species Nocardia amikacinitolerans. Next base: position 375,592 of record NZ_BDAU01000009.1, read on the forward strand.
GGACCCGGTCATGCGGGATTATGTTCTAACCGTTGAAACGATCAACAGTGGTTGGAAATTCCAGGAGGGCAACGCCATGACCGCAGTGACCACACCTCGCCTCGCGACCGGGCACATCGGACTGAACGTCTCGGAGCTGGACCGCTCGGTGGACTTCTATCGGCGCGCGCTCGGTTTCGAGCGACTCGCCGAGGGCGACGCGGACGGGCGCAGGTGGGCGTTTCTCGGCGCGGACGGGAAGCTGGTGATCACCCTGTGGGAGCAGTCCGACGGCGTCTTCTCCACGGAAACGCCCGGGCTGCATCACCTTTCGTTCCAGGTCGACGACATCGAGCGGGTGCGCGCGGTGGAATCCGTGCTGCGCGAGTTGTCCGTGAACTTCGTGCACGACGGTGTGGTCGCGCACGGCGAAGGGGTGGCCTCCGGCGGCATCTTCTTCACCGATCCCGACGGCATCCGGCTCGAGGTGTACGCGCCCTCCGGTGCGGAATCCGCGCCCGCGCCGAGCGGCGCCGCACCCACGTGCGGGTTCTTCTGAGACGAGCGTGTCGAGATGGCGCTCTACCACTCGGGCGAATTGGCCGTGCAGCGGCGCATGGGGCAGGCGGAGATCGCGGCGAAGGTCGGTCGCATGATCCGGCGCGACATCCCCTCGGTGGCCGCGGATTTCCTCGCCGTACAGCCGATGGTGGTGCTCGCCGCCGCCGACGCCGCGGGACGGCTGTGGGCGAGCCCGCTGGTCGGCAGGCCCGGGTTCGTGCACGCGGTAGACGCCGAGGCGATCGCCGTCGACGCGCGGCCCGACGCGGACGACCCGCTGGCCGAGGCGCTGACCCGTCCGGCGCGGGTCGGCATGATCGCGCTGGAGCCGGGACGGCGCAGGCGCATGCGGGTCAACGGGGTCGCGCGCCCGCACGACGACGGGCTGCGGATAGCCACCGACCAGGTGTATTCGAACTGCCCCAAATACATCTCACGCCGGTGGGTGACGGCCTACGACCCCGGCGCCGTGCGCAGCGACGCGCGGCGCGGGACCGCGCTCGACGCTCGGCAGCGGCGGATCGTCGCGGCCGCCGACACCTTCTTCGTCGCCAGCGCCGACGCCGAAGGACACGCCGACGCCTCGCATCGCGGCGGGAATCCCGGCGTGCTGCGCGTCCTCTCGCCGACGCGGCTGCGCTGGCCCGACTATCGCGGCAACTCGATGTTCATGACGCTCGGCAATCTCGCGGTACGCCCGCGCTGCGGACTGCTGATCCCGCACTGGCCGACCGGCGGCGCGCTCCAGCTCACCGGCACGGCCGAACTGAACTGGGACTCGAGCACCTTCGCCGCGGGCGCGCAGTGCTCGATCGACTTCACCGTCACCGAAGTGGTGTGGCGGGCCGAGGGCCCGCTGCGCTGGAGCCCGCCGGAATTGTCCCCCCTCAACCCCTGATCACTCGAAAGGCCTACTCATGAGACCCCCATTGCCGCCGTTCGACCGTGCCGCCGCCGAAGCCAAGGTGCGCGCCGCCGAGGACGCGTGGAACACCCGCGATCCCGAACGCGTCGCCGCCGCCTACACCGAGGATTCCGTGTGGCGCAATCGCGACGAGTTCTTCACCGGGCGGGCGGCCATCGTCGAATTCCTCACCCGTAAGTGGGCGAAGGAGAACGGATACGCCCTGCGCAAGGACCTGTGGGCGTTCGACGGTAACCGCATCGCGGTGCGCTTCCAGTACGAATGGCACGACGAAGCAGGCCGGTGGTGGCGCAGCTACGGCAACGAGCAGTGGGAGTTCGCGCCGGACGGACGAATGGCGCGGCGCGAGGCCAGCATCAACGACGTGCCCATCGAGGAGTCGGAGCGCCGAATCCTCGGTCCGCGCGGGCCGGAGGAGGCGGACGCCGCGCTGCCGCAGCGGTAGCGGAAGGTCTGGGCGGCGGGCGGATTCGCGGGGCGTCCGCCGCCCGATTGCGCGGAAATTGCTGGTCGCGGAACGCTCGGCGCGTGTCGCCGGGCGCGTCGCTTGACTCGAACACCTGTTCGTCTAGTCTTGTCGTCAGAACTTGTCGGTGCCGCCCTCTAATGTGGGCGCCAACCACAGATCGAGAGACTTACCCGTCGAAAAGGGGACCAAGGACATGGCACCACAGGCGTACGACCGCGACAAGGCGCTCGAGCTCGCGCTCGCCCAGGTGGAGAAGAGCTTCGGCAAGGGCGCGGTGATGCGGCTCGGCGAGGAGGCCCGCCAGCCCATCTCGGTGATTCCGACCGGATCCATCGCGCTGGACGTCGCCCTCGGCATCGGCGGTCTGCCGCGCGGCCGCGTCGTCGAGATCTACGGTCCGGAGTCCTCGGGTAAGACCACCGTCGCGCTGCACGCGGTAGCCAACGCGCAGGCGGCGGGCGGTGTCGCGGCGTTCATCGACGCCGAGCACGCCCTCGACCCGGACTACGCGCGCAAGCTCGGCGTCGACACCGACGCGCTGCTCGTCTCCCAGCCCGACACCGGTGAGCAGGCGCTGGAGATCGCCGACATGCTGGTGCGTTCCGGCGCCATCGACATCATCGTCATCGACTCCGTCGCCGCTCTGGTGCCGCGCGCCGAGATCGAGGGCGAGATGGGTGACAGCCACGTCGGTCTGCAGGCCCGCCTGATGAGCCAGGCGCTGCGCAAGATGACCAGCGCGCTGAACAACTCCGGCACCACCGCCATCTTCATCAACCAGCTGCGCGAGAAGATCGGCGTCATGTTCGGCTCGCCCGAGACCACCACCGGTGGTAAGGCGCTGAAGTTCTACGCCTCGGTGCGCCTGGACGTGCGCCGCATCGAGACCCTCAAGGACGGCAGCGACGCGGTCGGCAACCGCACCCGCGTCAAGGTCGTCAAGAACAAGGTCTCGCCGCCGTTCAAGCAGGCCGAGTTCGACATCCTGTACGGGCACGGCATCTCCAAGGAGGGCTCGCTCATCGACATGGGCGTCGAGCAGGGCTTCATCCGCAAGTCGGGCTCCTGGTACACCTACGAGGGCGACCAGCTGGGCCAGGGCAAGGAGAACGCCCGCAAGTTCCTGCTGGAGAACACCGACGTGCGCGACGAGATCGAGAAGAAGATCAAGGAGAAGCTCGGGATCGGCGCCGACGTGACCGCGGACGCCGCGGGCGAGGTGCCCGCCGATTTCTGAGTTCACCTCGGGTCGGCAGCCGCGCCGTACCGATCGAGCCGCCGCCGAGCGGCCCGATCCGGTGCACGACATGCGGCGCCGACTGCACGAACTCCTGTCCGCCGACGGGCGATCCGCGGAAGGCCGCGGATCCCGCCCCGGCGGACGGGAGCCGGGACCTGTCCGGTCGGCCGATGGTGGTTCGGCCGATTCGGACATCCTGGGAGCCCGGTCGAGCACGCCCGATCCGCAGCGGGCGGGCTCGACCGGGGCCCCGCACCCGTCCCGGCGCGAACGGCGGAACACACACCGCCGCAACGACTCCCGATCGGTCGATACTGGTCGAAGCACCGGCCGACGGGTGGATCCGGTGGCGGCCGGATCCGAAGGGGATGCGCGGGAGACGGAGGCGGGCGCGAGCCGGTCGACGTCGGAACGCACCCCCGACGGCGGGACGGTCGAGCAGGCGAAGGAGGCGTGTCTTCGTCTGCTCGCCGTCCGCGCCCGCAGCCGCGCCGAACTGGCGCAGCGCTTGGCCGCCAAGGGATACACCGCCGAGGTCGCCGAGCGTGCGCTCGACCGCCTCGCCGAGGTCGGCCTCATCGATGACGCCGCCTTCGCCGAACAGTGGGTGCACTCCCGGCACACCTTCTCCGGCAAGGGCAAACAGGCCCTGGCCCAGGAGCTGCGCCGCAAAGGCGTCGCCCCGGCCGACGCCGCGCCCGCGCTGGAAGCGATCAGCTCCGACGACGAGCAAGCCCGCGCCATCGAACTGGTCCGCCGCAAACTCCGCACCCTGCCCCGAGACCTCGACCGCGACAAGGCCATTCGCCGCCTCGTCGGCATGCTCGCCCGCCGCGGCTACAGCCAATCCACCGCCTTCACGGTGGTGAAAGCCGAACTCGCCCAAGCCGACTGGGCCTCCGAACCGCTCGACGAGCCGGACAACCCACCGGACTGACCTCACCCGCCCGTCGTCGCCCACCTCGGAGCGTTTCCCGGAAGCCGTCGTCGCGAGATCTGTCGGTCACCTGAAACCAGGTAGCCGTCGGCCCGGACGAGCACAGCGCCCGAGGCCGCGATCTCGCCGACACCGGGAACGTTCCAGCGTTCGGTGAAGCGGCATGCACCGAACATGTCGACCCGATCGCGCCCGTGGCTCGCAACGACGTGTCACCACCCAGCCGGACGGAGGATCGCGAGTTCGTTTGTCGCCGATCGCGGAGGGTAGGAGGGCCGCAGCGGTTTGCCGCATTGTTACTCGCGCTTGTCTGGTATGTCCGATACCGGACGGTGGTTCGGCGGCGCGGTGGGGTGCGCGGGACCATGATGGGGGTATGGAGTCCACGGAGCGTGGGGTCGTGTCGCGCGAAGTGTGCGCCGTGGCTCCGGTGCTCGTGGGGTCTGTCTCGCTGCCGTGCGTATTCCGGGGTGGTTGGTGCCACGCGACAGAGGAGGAGAAGGAGTATGACCATCGCTATTCGTAAGGTGACGGTCCTGGGGACCGGGGTGCTCGGTTCGCAGATCGCGTTCCAGACCGCGTTCCGCGGCTTCGCCGTCTCGGCCTACGACATCAACGAACCCGCGCTGGAGGCCGCGCGGGAGCGTTTCGCCAAACTCGCGGCGGTCTACGCGGCCGAGGTGCCGGGCGCCGAGGGCGGCAAGGCGGAGCAGACGGCGTCGGGCATCGCGCTCACCACCGATCTCGCGGACGCGGTGAAGGACGCCGACCTGGTGATCGAGGCGGTGCCGGAGGTGCTGACCATCAAGCAGGAGCTCTACCGCCACCTAGGCGAGGTCGCCCCCGCACGGACCATCTTCGCGACGAACTCCTCGACCCTGCTGCCCAGCGATATCAAGGACTCCACGGGCCGCCCCGACAAGTTCCTCGCGCTGCACTTCGCGAACCAGGTGTGGAAGTTCAACACCGCCGAGATCATGGGCACGCCCGAGACCGATCCCGCGGTCTTTCGCGCCCTTGTCGACTTCGCCGAGGCGATCGGCATGGTCCCGATCGAAGTGCACAAGGAGAAGGCGGGTTACGTGCTCAACTCGCTGCTCGTGCCGTTCCTGAACTCGGCCATGGCGCTCGGCGCGGGCGGCTACGCCGACCCGGAGGCCGTCGACAAGACCTGGCGGATCGCCACGGGCGCGCCGATGGGCCCGTTCCAGATCCTCGACGTCATCGGTCTCACCACGCCCTACAACATCCTCGTCCACGGCGACGAGGATGCGCAGCGCCTTGCGACCTGGCTCAAGGACAACTACATCGACAAGGGCAAACTCGGCATCGCGACCGGCGAAGGGTTCTACCGGTACTAGCGACCGTCCTGGAGCCTTAAGGCCTCTTCACTACATCGACACCCGGTGCGGCGTCGGTGATGATCGAATCGGCCGCCAGGACCGCCCCGCCCTTGCCGCTCTTGCGTTCCCGCAGCCGCCGCTCCAGCTTGGTGGCAACCATCGTCAGCGTGCTGTTCAGCGCGATCATGATGATCGCCACCACGATCAGCGCCGGCAGCATGTTCGGCACCGCCGCGCCCAGTTGCCGGCCCGAGCGGACGATCTCGACGTAAGTGATCTGATAACCCAACGCCGTATCCTTCAGGACGACAACCATTTGCGAGATCAGCGCGGGCAGCATGGCTGTGATCGCCTGCGGCAGCAGAATCAGCCGCATCAGCTGGTTCTTGCGCATGCCGAGCGCGACCGCGGCCTCGGTCTGCCCCTTGGGCAGCGAGCGGATGCCCGCGCGCACGATTTCCGCGATGACCGAGCCGTTGTAGATCGTCAGCGCTGTGACTACCGCAGCGAGCGCGAGATCGCCAGACTTGAACAGGTTGTATTCGCTGAAGAGGGCGAACAGGAAGATCATCAGAATCAGCACTGGAATGGCCCGGGCGAACTCGACGATCGCGCCCGCGATCAGCCGCACCCAGCGGTGCTCCGAGAGCCGCAGGATGCCGAAGACCATGCCGATCACCAAGGCGAAGACGATCGAGATCAGCGCGGCGACGATGGTGCCCCGCAGGCCCGGCAATAGGTAGGTGGACCATACGTCGGCCTCCAGGAAAGGCTTCCACTTCGCCGCCTCGAATTGACCCTGCTCCTCGAATGCGCGGTAGAGCACGAAGCCGACCACCAGGACGGCGGCGACAACCACCACGGAGTAGATGTTGTTGCGCAACCGAGCCTTCGGGCCCGGCGCGTCGAAGAGGACGGAAGCGCTGCTCATCGGGCCACCTCGTATCGCTTGGCGAGCCAACCGAACAGCAGGCCCATTGGGAGGGTGATGATGACGAACCCGAGCGCGAAGATCGCACCGATCGCGAGCAAGGCGGCCTCGACCTCGATCATCTCGGCCATCAGGCTGGCCGCCTCGGCCACGCCGATTACCGCGGCGATGGTGGAGTTCTTGGTCAACGCGATCAGCACGCTGCCCAGCGGGGCGATCACGGAGCGAAAGGCCTGCGGCAGCACCACGAGCCGGAGGTTTTGGAGAAAACCGAAGCCGAGTGAGCGGCCCGCCTCGGACTGGCCCAACGGCACCGTGTTGATGCCCGAGCGCAGCGACTCGCAGACAAAGGCCGCGGTGTAGACGCTCAGACCGATGATGGCCCAGCGGTAATTGTTTTCGGTGATCGAATCGCCCGCGATCTTCCAGCCCAAGGTGGTGTACAGCCCGAACGAACAAAAGATGATGATCAACGTCAGCGGGGTGTTGCGGAAGATCGTGACGTAGGCGGTGCCCACCCAGCGGGCGACCGGTACGGGGGACACGCGCATGGCGGCGACGATCGTGCCGAGTATCAGCGCCCCGACCGCGGAGAACGCGGTCAATTTGATCGTGACCCAGAAGGCTTCCAGGATCTTGGTGTCGTATTCCGAGATCAGATCGAACACGGCGGGCGCGTCCCTCCCATCGGTGCGGTGTGGTTCATCGGTGGTGAGCCGAGCGGGTGGCCCGGAGGATCGCCCCGGACCACCCGTGTGCGGAATCTCAGTAGCGGTTGACCTGCGGAGCGGGCGAGGGCGTGAAGCTCGCGCCGCCGACCGTCTGCTGGATCGCCTTGGCCCACGAGCCGTCGGCGATCATCGCCTCGATCGCGTCGTTGATCTTGTCGCGGGTCTCCTGGTCGCCCTTCTTCAGGCCGATGCCGTAGTTCTCGGTGGTGAACGGCTTACCGACCACCTTCAGCTGGCCCGGCGACTGCGCGGCGAAGCCGGCCAGGATGATGTCGTCGGTCGTCACCGCGTCGACCGAGCCGTTGCGCAGCGCCTCCACGCACAGCGAGTAGGTGTCGAACTCCTGCAGCTGAACGTCCTTGGCGTACTTCTCCTTGACGTTCTGCGCGGGCGTTGAGCCCTTCACCGAGCACAGTTTCTTGTTGCCGGTGAGGGATTCGACGCCGGTGATGTCGGTGTTGTCGGCCTTCACCAGCAGCGACTGGCCCGCCACGTAGTACGGGCCCGCGAAATCGACCTTCTCCTTGCGCTTGTCGCTGATCGAGTAGGTGGCGACGACGAAGTCGACCTGGCCGTTCTCGATCAGCGTCTCGCGCTGCGGCGTCGGCGCTTCCTTGAAGGTGATGGATTCCGGCTGCACGCCGAGCTTTCCTGCGACGTACTTGGCGACCTCGACATCGAAGCCGCTGTAGGAGCCGTCCTTGTTGCGCAGACCGAGACCCGGCTGGTCGAACTTGATGCCGATGGTCAGTTTGCCTTCCTTGGCGTGGTCGAGGGCGCTGCCCTCGTCACCGCCGCCGCAGGCGGTGGCGGCCAAAGCCAGGGCGATCGCCCCGACACCGAGTCGAAGTGCACGGTTGATCCTCATCGAGTTCCTAACTCCTTGTATCAATTTCGATGCCGTCGTCTGTGCCGGGCCGGTCAGTGACTCAGAATCTTGCCCAGGAAGTCCTTGGCGCGCTCGGATTTCGGTGCGGTGAAGAAGGTTTCGGGCTCGGTGTCCTCGACCACCTGACCGTCGGCCATGAACAGCACCCGGTTGCCCGCGCGGCGCGCGAAGCCCATCTCGTGGGTGACCACCAGCATGGTCATGCCGTCCTTGGCCAGCGAGACCATCACCTCGAGCACCTCGTTGACCATCTCCGGGTCCAGCGCCGAGGTCGGCTCGTCGAACAGCATCACCTTCGGGTTCATCGCCAGCGCGCGGGCGATGGCCACGCGCTGCTGCTGTCCGCCGGACAGCTGGGCCGGGTACTTCTCGGCCTGGTTGGCGATGCCGACGCGCTCGAGCAATTCCATGGCGCGGCTTCGTGCCTGGTCCTTCTTGACCTTGCGCACCTTGGTCGGCGCGAGCATCACGTTCTCGACGATGGTCTTGTGCGCGAAGAGGTTGAACGATTGGAACACCATGCCGACATCGGCGCGCAGCGCGGCCAGCGCCTTGCCCTCCGCGGGCAGCGGCACGCCGTCGATGGCGATGTCGCCGGAGTCGATCGGCTCGAGCCGGTTGATGGTGCGGCACAGGGTCGATTTCCCGGAACCGGAGGGTCCGAGGACGATGACGACCTGTCCCTTGGGTACCTCGAGGTTGATATCGCGCAACACGTGCAGATCACCGAAATGCTTGTCCACATTGCGCATCGAGATCATCGGCGGCGCGCTGGTGGCGGGGCCCTTGTCCAAGCTCGTGGCGTCCCCGGTCGTGTCGGGCGCGGCGGCGGCGTCGGTCATGGTCCTTGACCTTAAGGGGAAAAACCGAATTTGCCCCGGTTTCCGCGACACACCGTGACGCCACGCCGCATCGTCACAGCTCTGTAACCTGGCGGCCGGTTCCGGCCTTCGACCGCGGCGAGGCCCGGAGCCTGCGGCGATGCGCTGGAAACCCGCTCGACCGGCCCCCGTACCCTTAATGGGTGGATTCGATCGATCAGGTTGTGGCGGGCGTACGCAGTTACGAGGTCCGCACCTTCGGTTGCCAGATGAACGTGCACGATCGAACGCGAATCTTGGCCTGAATCTTTGATGTAGTTTCTTCCATCCTTGGAAGGAAATTGAGTGCAGATCAGGGAACTTTGCCAGAAAATCGGCCAAGAAAAGGGCTTGAGGCAAAGCACTATCTTTAGCTATAGAAGATTGCTTGTCATGCTTGGTGTAGAGGATGACTCTATAACCAGGCAAGAAGTAGAAGCACTTCTATTCAACATAGATAACCCATCTACCCGCCGAGCTACAGTCATTGCTGTTAGATCGGTACTTGGATTCAAGATAAAGATTCCAAAGGCTCCTAAGCGCTCCTATGTCCTCCCCGCCGAAGACACGCTGAGGCTTGCCTTGATGACTAGTCCTCATGAAATCCGAGGGCTATTGATGATGTATGCCGGATTGCGTATTGGTGAAGCATGCGCAGTGACTAAGAAGCAAGTAAATGGGGATAAGCTTCTAGTTGATAGGCAAATACTCGAACTGTATGCATCTGAGCGAGACACCGGGGGAGCGGTAGAGAAAATCTGTGTACTTGCTCCGGTCAAGGGCAGTGAAGCCGAGATAGTCATACCATTTTGGTTGGCCAAGTTGGTATTGACTCTTGAAGACACGGCGGTACCTAGTCGGGTACGCGAAAGCCTTAGACGTGCCGGTAATAAGTGCGGTATTAGCCTGAATCCTCATCTGTTGAGGCATTGGTACGCCACTACGATGCTTGAACGCGGGGCACCGTTGACGTTGGTTCAAGCTCAGATGAGACATTCGGACATTGCCGTTACCTTGAGGGCATACTCTGAACACAACGATGAGGACATACACAAGATGTTTGATAGGTAACGACATGCCCTAGGCTATCGATAGGGTAGTATCAAGCTCAGCCAAACCGACCCGAAGGGTAAGCACAATGCCTAAGAAGACCATCGTTCAGTTCCTTGACGACTTGGATGGAAAGGAATTGCCAGAGGACACCGAACCTACGTTCATCACCTACAAGGGCACTAGCTACAAGCTGTATCTTTCCGACATCAACAAGGGCAAGCTGGACACGGCGCTGGAGAAGTTCATTAAGGACGCTGAGGTGGTCACGGCGGGCACCGCAGCGGGCGCGGGTGGTGGTTTCGGTGCCAAGCCTGCCGCTCAGGTCCGCGTAGAGGCAGCAGGCCACACGCTTGCAGAGGTCCGAGCGTGGGCAATGCAGCAGGACGGCTTGAAGGTCAGCGAAAAGGGCCGACTGTCCGAAGAAGTTTGGACCAAATTCGAGGAAGCGCACAGCTCCTAATTCCAGATACAAATTAGCCAGTGTGCCGAAAGGTATGCTGGCTTTTTTGTTTTATATTCGACAACACGGAATAGTCACGAATAGCGGAATAGCATCCGTTATTGCTATAATGGTAAGCGAAGTTCCGACAGTAACGACCACGACTGAAAGGCTGAATTCATAAGAAAACTTCTCCTCAAGAAGATAACACATGATAACCCGGTAAGAGAGTGGTCGCTCTTACCGGGTTTTCTAATATCTAAATGAGGAGCAAGACCAATTGAACAATGTTAGACCAAAGTATTGGTACGAGATAATCGGTACCAATCCCAACGATAAGAGACAGCGCACCGAACGCTATAAAGCCGAATGGGGTAAGAAGCGCATAGTAGCTAAAGGCACTCTGTATGCGACCTATTGGGCCGATGAGGTAGACGCACAGCCGGACATGCCCGTAGTTGACTATGAGCCACTGAGCCAGCGAGAACAACTCATCAAGAACGCCAAGGCTTGGGCATACAAGAAGTATCCGCAACTCGATAGAGACGACATAAGCCAAGAAATAGAACTCAAAGCTTGGGAACTGGAAGACCACCTAGACGAAAAGGGAGATTGGGTCAAACCCGCATACATCATGACATCATTACAGAACGCCGTTCATGACTACGCCCGGCAAGAAATCGGGTATCAGCAAGTCAACAAGATTACAGATGAAGTCATTACACATACCCGGTTCGATGTGCCGGGGGTGGATGAGGAAATAGCTTTTACCGCTAAGACCCTCAAGGCGGGGCTAATGCTATTTATAGTAGCTCCCTACACTCTGTCTCTTCTTACTAAAGATAGGTTGTATTCTATCTATAAGATGATGAGTAAGGGTGAACACAAAGCGCTCTTGCAGAGCGTCATTAACCCTAATCCTACGTCTTTACGTTCTCTCGATAGGTTGGCAGAGAAGTATCTACCTATTATCTAGATAACATGATGTACCTAGTTCGGCTTCGCCTCACAAACTATATAACGTGAAAACCGGACCAAAAAAGACAAAATCTTAGTAACGAGTTCATAACGAAAGGAAGAGCCAATGAGCGATAGATTCAAAGAAGACCAATTGTACTTTTGTAGCGACTGCAAGTACGGGGATAGAAATAACAACAAATGCCTTACATGCGGGCAAACGATGAAACACATAGGTGTGCAGTACTACCTAGACGTGTCCGACGTAGAGGGGGAGCTATGAGCGAGCCAGCGAGCCCAGAGAGGGACGAACAGACTCCGGGGGTACCCAAGGGCAGGCTAGGGCAGATATTTCGCCACAGCGCCACACAGCCGGGTAAGGGGCCGAACGTACCGCGCAAGCTCAACCCGAACGATCCGACCATAGACAGATTGCTTGACCAAATCGAGGAACTGATAGATGAGCTAAAGCTAGTGGGTTGTCCACCGATGCGCCTAGCCCTAGCGGCTGAAAGATGGCGGGGGTTGGTAAAGGACAGACCCAATGGAAACTAAGACATGCACTAAATGCAAGGAGACTAAGAGTCTAGATGAGTTCTTTAAAAGCAAGACAGGCAAGTACGGCGTGCGAGCCGACTGTAAGACATGCTTTGCCGCCTACAGAAAACAACATTATTGGATCAACTTAGACCGGAATAAGGCTTCGGCCAAAGCGTACCGGGAAGCCAACCAAGATAAGGAAAAGGTTAGACGGCGACGATGGAAGCAAGATAATCCAGAGAAGACACGCGAACACAACAGGAAACGCCGGGTGGCAAGAAAGCAGATACCCGACACAATGCCTAATGAGTGGTGGAACATCTTGCTTGGCTTCTATAAGTCCAAATGTGCTCACTGTGGCTCTAGCGACGATACACAGCACGATCACGTAATACCGATAACCTGGCCTCAATCAACACACAGCCTTTACAACTCCCAGATTCTCTGTAAGCCCTGCAATTCATCTAAAGGCAATCGTCATGCTACGGACTATCGAGACTGGTCTAACGGAATACTATGCGAGCGAGTCGTTACCTAAATTGATAAAATGATGTGATGTCATCTATTAAGTCGGCGGGGAAGGAGAGTAACCCGGATTACCCAAAAGAACTACGGTACACAGTCAACAAGAGGGGATGTTGGGTATTCGATGGCTGTAAAGACAACAAGGGCTATGGTCGGCTCAAAGTCAACGGCAAAGCCTACAGGGCTCATCAATACCACTATTTGAAGTACGTAGGTACGATTCCGCCGGGGATGGTGGTTAGGCATCAATGCCAAAACACATCATGTTGTAACCCAAAGCACCTACTAATAGGAACAGTGCAAGACAATGTGGACGATAGAGAGAGGGATAAGAAAACCTTTTGTACGTCTGGTCACCAATTGGATCATACGAATAGTTACCGCTTCAATAATCGTACGATTTGTAGAATCTGCAAAGCAAAAGCTGTATTGGTGAACGGTAAAGAGGGATGAGGGATAGGTTATTTAAGGTATTGCAAACGCGGCCCTGTGCTTAACGGGGCTCTATTTTCAATGCGCAACCCATTACTTTAGGTCGCTAATGATCATCACATTAGTTAGAATAACGAAAGGAATAAATGAAAGGAAATGATAATGAATGGCTAAATACACCGAAGAGGAAATAGCTATTGCGGTAGAAATGGCCGGGGATATTGGAATAGCCGCAACTAGAAGAACACTTCAATACCCATCGTCATGGAATACGCTTTATAGATGGTGCAAAGATAGGGGAGTGGAGATAGAACTTTCCGAGCTAAAGAGTAAAGCAGCACACTATAACTGTTTTTACCAAGATACCGAACAGCAGATTGCATTACAGGACTTGATAGACCGCGCACGGGAAATGATGAACGATCCAAATCTTTCCCCCGAACAATTGGACAAGCTATCAAATACGATTAAGAAGTCTATCGAAATGATTCGGGTAATCAATGGTAAGGCAAACAACTATCAAGCCAAGGAAGATACCACCGAGCTTGAAGCCTTGAAGTTGTACGACAGTTGGAAGAACGGCAGTGATACTAAATGAGGGTAGGGGAGTACCTGAGCCAGTACCCGCGTGAGTTGCTGGGTACGTCTATGGGTAGGCGCATAGCGTCACGTGACGACCCGTTGCTGTTCGCAATCCTGTACTTTCCTCACCATCTGAGATTCGGAGAAGATGAGCCGAGCCTGTCTCAGTTTCATCTAGACCTAGCCGACTATGCCAAGTCGTGGCTTGAGCAGAGCAATACAAATAGAGATTGTTTCATCGCACCGAGACAAAGCGGCAAGACTACGTGGTTGTTCCTACTGCTACCTATGTGGGCGGCAGCGCATAGACATCTAACCTTTATCGCTGCATTCAGTGACTCAGCATCACAAGCTACTCAGCACTTGCAGACATTCAAGAAGGAAATAGATAGCAACGAACTATTGAAGCTCGACTATCCAGAGCTATGCAAACCGCTAATGGGCGGGGCAGTGAAGAGATACGTAGCTCAATCCAATGAGGAAATACAACAGGCTAACGGCTTCTCATTCATGGCAAAGGGAATAGATAGTAAGTCTCTTGGTATGAAGATAGGAAACACTAGACCTCAATTGATTCTGTTGGATGACATAGAACCAAGTGAATCCAACTATTCCCCTCATGAAGCCAAGAAGAGATTACGCACGATATTAGATGGTGTGTTCTATCTGAATGACAAAGCAAGGATAGTAATCATTGGTACTACCACTATGTCTAATTCGATCATTGATCAGATTAGGAAGGTGGGGGAGCTGCAAGCCGAGCGTATAGAGTCATTGACACCATTAACGACAATGGAAATCAATGCAACTACCGATACTTGCTATTATGTCAACCTGGGTAAGGGTAACCTAACCAATGATCAGGCAGGAAATAGGGTCTATTCGGCCCGCAGAGCTAATGAACATGCTTCCGGCCTCCCTAGTCCAACTAGTACCCAACAGTGCCACACGGGCGAATCTGAGGCCAGTTTTACCACAAACGAAATCGGCCGAACAACTCAGAACATCGATGGATTGTCAAACTCTGGGGGACAAGATCAGGGCAACGAAGTTGAAACAGAATCGTTATCATTAGCAGAGTTTGCAAAGACTCGACTTGACAAAGATTCCGCTGAGTGCTTGACATCTGCCGGAGAATCTGAGTTTAAACTTTTTGCTTCTTTTTCGGGTACATCTATACCTACATCACATATAAGACAACCTGAAAACGAGCAAGCAACCTTTGCTGATAGAGAAAAGACTGAGCTAGCTAAGTTGACCGATCCTGTAGCACCCAATAGGGGAGAACAGGAAACCGAAGCCAACAGAGCTGAAAGCTCACTGAGCTTCTATGACTCATTGGATAATGATCTACGTTGGGTTATTGATGAACGTATCCGGGTGCACTATTACCCAGCTATCGTTATCAATGCCGATGGAAGCGAATCTAGTTGGTGGCCTGAGTTCAAAACTTTTGAGGAACTAGAACGCATTAGACATACTCGTGCGTTTCAGATGAACTATCAGAATCGGCCGGTAAACGTAGACGCACAATACTGGATAGAGTCTGATATCGAGATAGCCGAGTGTGCCGAAGGATACAAGCGAACCCTATTGTCTGTTGATCCTGCCGTGTCTACCAAGACAACCAACGACTATACGGCGCTGGTAGTGGTTTCACTGGGTCTAGATGGTTTGGTATATGTCAGACATGCCGAACAAGTCAGATTGGTATCTACCGACTTGCGAGACCGGGTAAACGAACTGATAGAGAGATTCGATATCGGCCTAGTGTATTGCGAGACAAACCAGGGCGGCATGTTGTGGAAATCGGTATTTGATGGCATCAAGGCCAAGTACAGGGCAGTGCATCAAACCGAACCTAAGACGATTCGCGCGGGTAGAGCATTAGATCATTACCGTAAGCATAAGGTTCGTCATACTCGACACTTTGACCAACTAGAAGAACAGATGTACAGCTTTCCAAAGGTTGCACATGACGACTTGGTAGACGCTTTGGGTACGGGTATCGAATACTTCTTGAGTCAATCGGTAGTGCCTAGAGTGAGAAAGCGAAGTTACATATAAGTTGTTACAATTGTTATGCAAATACTATGAAGGGAATCATGTTGACAAACATTGTCAGATTTAACGCAAGCCGTACAAACCATCTTGGACAACCAAGACGAGTACATACGCGCTGAGAACTATTACTACGGCACCGTAGATGAAATATTCGCCAGTAAGCGAGTAAAGCAGGCACTAGCCGAAGCGGGAAGCGGGCACCGAGTCAACTACGCCGCTACCCCCGTCAATGCGGTAGCCAATCGACTTGAAGTTACCGGAGTAACAACACTATCGACCGAAGCTGAATCGGTCATTGATCAGACTTGGCAACTGAACAACCTGGAACTTGAGCTAACACAGCTCATTACAAAGACGCTGATCTATGGTTCGGCCTATGTGATCTGTTGGCCGGATGAATCCGGCGAGATTCAGATTTACTACAACAGTCCATTAAGTACAGTGGTTCTCTATGATCCTGAGAATCCACGCAAACCGTTGGTTGCTGCCAAGCTATGGACTATCGAGGTAGACGGCAAACCTAGAAGCCGTTTGAATCTGTTCTATGCGGATCGAATCGAGAAGTACATAAGCAAAGCTACCACTTTGCCTATGAACGTCAAAGATACCGCTTTCGACCCGTTCGGCGAAGACTGGACAGTGCCGAATGAGTTCGGCGTCATTCCGGTATTCCACTTCACTACCGGTATAGATCAGTACGGCCGACCCGAACACATCAATGCCTATGGTCCGCAGGATGCCATTAACAAGCTCTTGGTATCCCAGCTAGCCAGCATCGAATACTACGGGTTCCCGCAGCGCTGGGCGCTACAGGGGGAGCACACCGGCACCCCGAGCGACTGGGACGAGACAGCCGACGACACGGAGGCCCTGAGCAACGAGCCAGGCGCGTTCCTGTGGCTACAGAACGTCATCAAGGTAGGTCAGTTCACCCCCGCCGACCCGAAGACGTACATAGAGCCGTTCAGGGAGCAAGTACGCACGATGGCGTCTGTCACTGACACGCCGTTCCACGTGTTCGAGGCAGTGGCTACGAACGTGAGCGGCGAAGCGGTACGCGCCGCAGAGGCACCCCTAGTGAAGAAGGTCCGCACGCGCCAGCTGGCCATAGGCAACGCGCTACGCAAGTTGTTCCTGTTCGTCTTGAAGCTCAACGGGATTGAGGAAGACGTACAAATCCAATGGCGACAAGTCGAGTCTATTGACGAGTCCGAGAAGTGGACCATTGCGTATAAGAAGATTCAAGCCGGGTTGCCGATTGAACAAGTGCTATTGGAACAAGGCTATGACGTTGAGAAAATCAATGAATGGAAGGATGCTGGCCAATTAAATAATGCAAAACGGCCGGCCGATTCTATCAATTTAAAGGAAGGAGAAAACATAAATGAGTGACACTGAGAATCAGAATGTAGAGACAGAGACAGGTGATGAACTAGCTAAGGTTCGGGAAGCGTTGAAGAGCGCCAACGGAGAAGCGGCAACGTTCAGACATCGAAACACAGAGCTACAAACACAATTGGAAACCGCTACCGCAGCAGCCGAGAAGTATAAGAAGAGCTATGTACAGTCAAAGATTAACGCGGCGCTGAAAGATCATGGTGCGACTAATCCGAAGATTGTGCGTGTGCTGGACGTAAGCAAGATCGATGTAGACGACTCGGGGGAGTTGATTGGTTTTGACGAACAGCTAACCGAAATCAAGGCAGAGTTTCCAGAGTTCTTCGACTCCAAGCGTCGTGCCCCGTCTATCGATGCTGCCGACAAGAAGGCATCGAAAAAGGTTCTAAGCTCAGCCGAGAAGCTATTAAGGCAGCATGCACGGTGAGCGTTCGAGTTTGGCCCTATGAGCGTACGTGCTCGAAATGTAGCGAGACGAAACCAACCGAAGAGTTCTATAAGCGCAAGACGGGTAAAGATGGGCTAATGCGGTGGTGTAAGGATTGTTGGAGAGCGTACAGACGTGATTACTATGCGCAAAACAAACACTACTCATAATTGTTACAATTAACATAGTAAGAATCCGAGATGGACTCTACACCTATCGAGTTCCGAGATGGAACGGAGGTTACAGGCTATGCGCGCCTGAAGCGTAAATTTAAGTAAAGAAGTGAATTACAATAGCAGCAATTAATGCGAGTAACTGGGTAAGTGAAGAGACCGGTTCAAAGGTTCTTACGACAGTTACTGAAAACAGCGCGGCAGAGAATTATGCCCGCAGAGAGAATATGGATAGCGACGCGCTACGTGTTCCACGTATGAGCGATGTAGACGTAACCGTTATTCCTATGTCCGGTGCATACCCGGAAGATTCAGCAAACCTAGATACGGTTTTGCTAGAGGCAGTCAAGTTCGGTGGACGTGTGCTAGTGCCATACGAACAGCTAGACGACTCGAATATCGGAATTGTGACCGAGCTACAAAGCTCTTGGGCACGTTCGTATGCGCGCAAGCTGGATAATGCCGTATTCGGCACTACAGCGGCAGGAAACCTAACTACGGTTCCATTCAACTCTGTATATCGTGAGGTAAGCCAGAACGCGGCAACCCACCGAGTGCAGACAGTCGGAGCGGTTACCTATGACCATGTGTCATCGGTATTGGGTAAGTACGAAAATGGCGGATACTTTAGCGATCCTGACACCATCGTAGTTGCGCATGTCAGCCTAAAAGAGGCATTGCGCGGACTAAAGGACACTACCGGCCGACCATTGTTCATTGACGCTATCCCGGATACACAGCCAAGCACTCTGTTCGGATATCCAATCCAGTTCAGTGCGGGAGCCAAGACAAGTGCAACTAACGTTGTCAATCCAACTGGTAACCCGCTATTGGTTGTCGGCAACAAGAACCATTTGATTCTAGGTGTGCGCAGTGGTCCCGAATCAATTTTGAGCACAGAAGCCGGATTTGGTACAGACGAAATCCATCTAAAGATGCGTAGCCGTAGAGCTTTTGCAGTCGGTAGAGCTACCGCGTTTGGTGTGCTAGAGGTCACCTCGGCATAAGAAGCTGAGAGGTTGTGTCTCTTTATTGAGGTTCGGGGACACAACCTCTCTTTAAATCTAAGGAAAGAAGGAACAGGACAATAGCAACACGATGGTACGGCAAGGCCATACCGAAGATTTTAGATAAGCAGATAGACCTATTAGACGACTCAATCAAGGTCGCTCTATTTACGTCTAGCTACGTTCCGAACTACGAAACACACGAGTTCTATCCTGCCTTGACCAATCAGGCAACGGGTACCGGATACACAGCCGGGGGTAAGGTTCTTACTGGTAAGGCATTAGAAGAAAACCAGTATGAGGGCTATATATTCCTTGCGGCCAATACGACTTGGACGGCAGTAACTACAGCTTTCAGATATGCCGTGTTGTATGACGATACAGCTACGGGTAAGCCGTTGATTGCCGCACTCGATTTCCTCACTACCCAAACCGTCACGGCACAGGACTTAACTTTGAGATGGGAATTTGAAGGTCTGAGCCATGAAACCGGCGAGACCGACACATTGCCCGGTCTGTTGGTGATGAGGTTCTAATGCCGATCCTGAGTACCAATGCCTCGCCGAGCGTCTGGTTTGAAGCCAAGAAGCCAACACTAAGTGTCGCTACCGCCCCGGTATCGATTGCTAGCGGCTCAGCGGCCCGTGTGGAGTTTTACGCCAAGACTCCGAGTGTAGGTGTCGTTAGCCCTGGAATATCGGTAGCGAGCGATTCAGCCGCAGCGCTGGCCGTATCCGCATATGCGCCGACTCTGATAATCAACAATCCGTTTGAGCTAGACCTAGTAATGCCTAGGGCTGAGCTTGATGCATTGATGCCGGGTAATACTTTTGATGTGAGGATGGATCGTAAGCAACTATGAACAAGCGATATTACGTAGAGCAAAAGCCGGTAGAGCCGTTGGTATTGACCGTGCGAGACGAGCGGGGGGTACCTAGAAACCTATCCGCCTATGACAGCGCACAAGTGTTCATTTCTGGCACTAATGGATTTGGTTTCGATGATGCCGGTACGGCTTCAATCACCGATGCCGCTAACGGTCGAATCACCTTCACTTTTACCGGCAATAGTGTGTTCGGCACGGTTGGAAGGTATCGAATACAAGTGAAGTTGATAGACGGTGATCGGTGGGATTGGTCGGATATCGGAGAGATTGAAGTATTGAGAGGACTTGATGAGTAATGTATGTAACACCTAGCGAGGTTTCGACTCTAACCGGATACTCGGTTGATGATTCGGCTATACGACGTGCGCAAGCCATAGTGGAAGTGATGAGCGGTAGACCTGAGTCGTTGGTTACCCGAGAAGATGACAAGCAATGGCTAATGTACGCATGCGCTTGGCAAGCTGCCTATATGGAACATGGCGACGTTTACCAGCAAGCCAATGTAGATAAGGTGACGCAAGACGATAGCTCGGTAACCATTGGCGATAAGGTCTATGCGGTGTCGAGACTGACAATTGAGGCAATCAAGCACCTATCTTGGCGGGGGAGTAGAAGCGTAAAGACAAAGCCGTATGATTGCAAACGTAATGAAATGCCTTGGTGGTGGACATGGTGAGACTGATTACCAAGACCTATCCGAGCTTGGTTGATGTCTACGCCAAGATAACCGAAGTGAACGAAGAGACCGGAGAAGTCATCAATACTTGGGATTATGAGAACCCGGTAACTATCCCTTGCAATGTTACTGCCATCAATCCGCAAGAGTCGTTGGAAAGATTCAGCACCGATTATGAGAAGAAAGTCTTTCTCAAGATTGAGCATCCTACCGATACGGTAAAGCTATCCGATCAGGCCGGGAACCTGAGACGTAAAGACGAGCAAGTTTATTATTACGGGTCACCTAGACTACCCATGATATTTAACGTAAGCGGTATCAGCACTCAGGTTGATGTATTGGGCAATGCTGTGTGTCATGTTAGCTATCTCGAATACTTCGGAACCTTGGAGATTTGATATACTGAGACTGAGAACGGTACTCACTTCCGGTCTCCTTTCAGTCCCCCGCCTGTAATTGGTAACCTTCTACTCCTTCGGAAGGGAGGCGGGGGACATCTCTATTATTTGATATAATTAGTAGGCATCAATGTTGATGCTTCCTTTCTGTTCGATTAGAACGGCAAAAGTGCCCAGTTGTCACAACAACAGTCCTACCAGAGACTAGGCAACTGGGTATTTTTGTGTGCAGAGTCCGGCCGGGTGTGCGAGGATGCTTGCATGATCACAGTTGGTGAAACGCTCACGTTTCCTTGGCGTCCGGGCTTCACTGTGGACGTTGACGAACGGATGATTGCCGCATTGAGCAAAGCGCGGGCAGCGCTGATAGCCATTGCCTACACGGGTCGAACGATTACCTATAAGGGACTAGAGAAAGCCATAGAAGACAGTCGATTCAATTACCGCAACTTTAGGGGATTGCTTGACGTTATCTCTTTGGATTGTGAGCGCAGAGGGGAAGACTCGCTAGCGGCTCTTGTCATTCGTGGCGATACGAAAGAAGTCGGTGACGGCTTCATCAACAACGCTGGCGTACCGCTGGAACAGTACCGGGAAGGCGTACAGCGCCACTGGCGCAACGGATGAGGGTCTGAGTACCCCTGAGCCCTGATATTTCGTCTACGGGGCAATGAGAGGCCCTAGACATGCGAGAACCCCCGGTTATACATCGCCTGAGTCATTTCCGGGGGTTCTCTCTATCCCGCGTGCTACGTATCCAATGGGCGGAACGCGGGAAGCTATTCAGTTGGTGATAGCCATTTCCAAGATTCGATCAAACAGGTTGATGCCCTCGACAACATCGGCACCGTCTAGGATCGAATCGAGTACCGCAGCATTGATCAGGAAACCTTGACCACGGTTTGATTGCTGCGCACTCACCAGTACCTCATACAAGACTCTTGCGTATATCTGGGAACGCGGTACGGCTATCGGTCCGTGTGCGCCGAGTGCTTGTAATCGCTTCTCTGTTGCCTCGATTACGTCTCTGATCACACGGATTTCGATTTGGGCAATCTCTAGCTCATCCATGTTCATGATTCCGCTGTCTGCGAGTCATCATGTGCCCCTTTGAACTTGGAAAGCCAGTAGTTGTATTCCTTCTCGTTGAATGCCCGAGCATCATTGCAACTACCAACAGCAGACTTGTTGACAGAAGCGAAGTAGGCTTCGTTGTCGCTAGTCATTGATCATGTGCCCCTTTAGGTTTCAGTATTCGCCTATGTCGTCGTATTCGTCTTTCAGCTGGTCTAGTAGTTCCTTCGCTGGTATCGAATCGGGAGTGTGATAGTCACTTGGCCAAAGCGCTACAGCGAGAATGAAGATGAGCAATCCCGCTGTGAGGGCTACCAACATCAATCCGGCTGACATTGGCGAGACCTGGTGTCGGTGGCTGCCCACTGGGCAAGGGCATCGGCCGTACGTCTGATCAGTTCGACAGGCGGAGGCTCTACCGTTCCGTCCGGGTACTCATGTTCACCCGGAACCCGTTGCGGTAGTAGGTACATCGGCGTGCCCCTCTCCTAGTTTCCCCTAGTCACGTCAATGTTCCGCGCGTATAGCGAAACAGACCACGGCGCACAAGATGCACCTACGATGCAACTATGCGCAGAGAACGGCTCATAGAAGCGCGCAAGGCGACCGGGAAGACTCAAGAGCAGATAGCCGATGCCGTAGGGGTAGACCGAACGACACTCGGCAGATGGGAGCGCAACGAGGGCACACCCTATCCGGCTCAGCGACCGAAATACGCTGAGGCACTACAGATCACGATGGATGAGCTATCAGCGATGCTGAGTAGCGTTCCGGCTATCGAGGGCGAAGTACCCGAGTGGCTGAGTACCTATCTCGGCATGGAGCAGTCGGCTACCTCCATCCGTACTCACGAACCTAGAGCGGTCTACGGACTGCTACAGATTCCGGCCTACGTTGAGGCACTGGTGAGCAAGGTAGGTATCTCGGGAGTCTCGGACACCTACGTACAGCAAGCCGTAGACCAACGCTTGCACCGACAGAAGCGGGTCCGCTCAGGTGATCTAGTGCTAGACGTGATTCAACCTGAATCGTCGTTGAGGCTCCGTGTCGGCACAGCGGACGTGATGACTGAACAGTTGCGGACCCTAGCCGAGCTTGCAGAGTTGCCGAATGTGACTGTGCGCGTGACGACTTACGATGCGGGACAGTACGAAGCGCGTCGGCTACATGCCTTTTCGATCATGTCTCACCCGTGGGGTTCGCCACGAGTTCACATAGAGACCTACGGAGGTGGGCGCTTCATCACAGATGCCGAGGAAGTGGGATACTTCGGCCATGCGTTCGACCACGGGGCAAAGATAGCTCTGAGCCCTAGTGAGTCCCGCAGATTCATCCTTGACCTAGCAGACGAATGGGAGCACAAGAACAATGGATAGCCTCGAATGGCGCGTGTCGAGCTTCACAGACAACGGCACATGCGTAGAGGTAGCGGGCACCCCGGATACGGTCTACGTCCGCAACAGCAACGCTCGGGAGGCGGGAACGGTGGCGTTCACCCGTGCCGAGTGGGGCGCGTTCCTCAAGGGCGCTCACGCGGGCGAGTTCGATGACCTGGCGTGATTGTCGTTGATCTTCTAGAAACCCCCTCTGATCAGGTCAAATGGAGGGGGTTTCGCCATGTCTCGGCCAGGGTGGGCTAGGATGCGGTGTGTTGTTGTCCAGCGATGAAACTACATCAATGCAGGTCAGAACCTACGAGGTCCGCACCTTCGGTTGCCAGATGAACGTGCACGATTCCGAACGCTTGTCCGGCCTGCTGGAGGACGCGGGCTACGTGAAGGCCGCGCCGGGGGCGACGGCGGACCTTGTGGTCTTCAACACCTGCGCCGTGCGCGAGAACGCCGACAACAAGCTCTACGGCACCCTCGGCCACCTCGCCCCGATCAAGGCGGGCAGGCCGGGCATGCAGATCGCGGTCGGCGGCTGCCTGGCGCAGAAGGACCGCGACACCGTCGTGCGCAAGGCGCCGTGGGTGGACGTGGTGTTCGGCACGCACAACATCGGCTCGCTGCCCGTGCTGCTCGAGCGCGCGCGGCACAACGAAGAGGCCCAGGTCGAGATCCTGGAATCGCTGGAGGCGTTCCCGTCCACCCTGCCCGCCAAGCGGGAGTCCGCCTACGCGGGCTGGGTGTCGATCTCGGTGGGCTGCAACAACACCTGCACCTTCTGCATCGTGCCGTCGCTGCGCGGCAAGGAGGTCGACCGCCGTCCCGGCGACGTGCTCGCCGAGGTGCAGGCGCTGGTCGACCAGGGTGTGCTCGAGGTGACTCTGCTCGGGCAGAACGTCAACTCCTACGGCGTCAACTTCGTCGACCCGACCGAGCCGCGCGACCGCAGCGCGTTCGCGAAGCTGCTGCGCGCCTGCGGCGACATCGACGGACTCGAGCGAGTCCGGTTCACCTCGCCGCACCCGGCCGAGTTCACCGACGACGTCATCGAGGCGATGGCCGAGACGCCGAACATCTGCCCGCAGCTGCACATGCCGCTGCAATCCGGCTCGGACCGGGTGCTCAAGGCCATGCGGCGCTCCTACCGCAAGGCCCGCTACCTGGGCATCATCGAGAAGGTCCGCGCGGCCATGCCGCACGCCGCCATCACCACCGACATCATCGTCGGCTTCCCCGGCGAGACCGAGGAGGACTTCCTGGAGACACTGGACGTGGTGCGCCAGGCCCGGTTCACCAGCGCGTTCACCTTCCAGTACTCGAAGCGGCCCGGTACTCCCGCCGCCGACATGCCCGACCAGCTGCCCAAGCAGGTGGTCCAGGAGCGCTACGACCGGCTCATCGCGTTGCAGGAGCAGGTCTCGCTCGAGGCCAACCGCGCGCTGATCGGCACCGAGGTGGAGCTGCTCGTCGCGGAGGGCGCGGGCAAGAAGAACGCCGCGACCGCGCGGATGAGCGGGCGGGCCCGCGACGGCAGGCTGGTGCACTTCCGGCCCGGCGGCACCGTCGAGACGGTCCGCCCCGGCGACGTGATCACCGTCGACATCACCGAGGCGGCGCCGCACCACCTGATCGCGGACGCGCCGATCAAGACCCACCGCCGCACCCGCGCGGGCGACGCGCACGAGCGCGGCGTCACGCCGAAGACCGAACCGATCGGCGTCGGACTCGGGCTGCCGAGGATCGGCGCGCCGGTGCTCGAGCCGGTCGCCTCCGGCTGCGCGACAGGCTGCGACGCATGAGCACGCGCCCCGGTGCGGGAGACGACGAGACCCCTCGCAAGGGCTCCGGCGATTCCGCGCGGGGCGCGGACTCCGAGCCGGGCGCGGACCCTGAGCAGGGCGGGAAGCCCGACTCGGAGTCCGGTACTACCGCGCGTAGTGGGTCGGCTGACGCGGCGGCCGACGATGCTGGCACAGTGGACGCGGACAAGCACGATCATCCAGTCGAAGGAGACGAGAGCGCTGTGAGCTCGGTCGAGAGCAGCAAGGATTTCGAGCAGTTCCGCGACGAACTCGACGCCGTCGAGCGCCGCATCGCCGGGGAGATCGATCCCGGCGTGCGCGCGATGGTGGTGGCGGGCGCGGTGTTCCTGCTGCTGTTCTCGCTGGTGCTCTCGCACGCGGGCAGCGCGCGCGGCTTCGACGTGCTGCTCGGCACCGAGGCCACCCGTATCGAGCACATCGGGCTGCCGTCGCGCATCTTCGTCTGGTTCGTCGCGGTGTTCGGCATCGGCTTCTCGCTGCTGGCGCTGATGACCCGGCGCTGGGCGCTGGCCTGGATCGCGGTCGCGGGATCGGCCATCGCCAGCGTGTTCGGTGTCTTCTCCATCTGGCACCGCCAGACCCCGGGCCTCGGCAACTATGTCGGCGCGGGCCCCGGCATCGGCCTGGTCGTCGGCACGCTCGCCGTCATGGTGCTGACCTTCCACTGGATCCGCGTGGTCTGGAGCCGCACGGCCATGCAGCTGGCCGCCGAGGAACAGCGCCGCAACGCCGCGGCCGCCGCCGAGGAACGCGACCGCCGCCGCCTGCTCGGCGACTGAATTCCGCTCGTGACCAGACCGATCGATCGGCGCTCGCGGTGACGTGGTGTGCGTCAGTTCAGTGGTGGTCAGGTGCTCCGGTCGAGGCGCAGTAGCGTCCGCTAGCCGTGATCGAGCCGCGCTCGCATCTCGGCGGTGCGCCGATTCTGTTGCAGTGGTCAGGTGCTCCAGCCGAGCGAATCGCCATCCGCTCGCTCTGTGGTCGGCCCGCCGCCGCGTGACGTGCGCAAGGCCGGGCATCCGATCAGCGTCTGCCCGCCGGACAGCGTGGCCACCTCGGCGTCACTCGGCAGGGCCACTTTCGCGACCACCTCGGCCGACCACGGATCGCTGATGGGACGTGGGCGCTGTCAGGTGCTCCAGCCGAGGCGAAGCAATACCCGCTCGCTGTGTGATCGGCCGGTCTCGCGCCGCGTGACGTGCGTCCGTGCGAGCAGCGCGCCCAAGCCCGCGCCCGCGGCGTTCATCAGCACGTCGTCCACCGAGGAGACGCGGCCGAGGTCGAAGACGTACTGGGAAATTTCGAGGGCCACGGATATCGCCGCGCCCACCAGCGTCATCCGCAGCACACCCGCGAACCGGGGCAGGCGCAGGGGGAGGAAGAAACCGAGCGGTACGAAAAGTAGGGTGTTCGCCCCGATCTGAACGAACGCGCTCGACGGCGAGTCGGTCAGCGTCGCGACGAGATCCCGCAGCGGCACCGCGCTGATCGCGCCGACGCCGTCGACCGGAGTCAAGATCATCCAGATCCACGGCAGCGTGCCCGCGATCAGCCCGACCTCGGCCACCGTGTACCGCAGCGCGATATTCCGGTCCTGGCCGCGGCGCACCCGCCACCGCGTCGTCCACCAGATCGCCGCGAACACGGCGGGCACCGCGCAGGCCCACACGGTCAGTACGTGGCCCCACGCCTCCCACACCTGTCGCACCGGGACGACGCTACCGGAGCGGCCGAAAAACCTTGGCCGCCAACACGATCAGCGGTTGCTGACGGCGCCCTCGGCGGCCTCGGCCCACTCGCGCCACTGCTTGGCCTGCTCGAGCGCCTTCTCGGCGTCGCGCTGCTTGCCCGCCGCCTGCGCCTTGGCCGCCTGCTCCTCGAACTGGGCGACCTTCTCGCGGAACTGGGCGGCGCGCGCCACGGCCTCCGGGTCGGTGCGCCGCCACTGGGCGTCCACCGCGTCGCGGACCCGCTTCTCGATGGAGCGCAGTTTGCCCTCGAGTTCCTGGATGCGTTCGCGCGGGACCTTGCCGATGGCGTCCCATTTGTCCTGCAACTCGCGCAGCTGCGCCCGCGCGGTGTCCAGACCGGCCGCCGGATCGATGTGCTCGTAGGCGTGCAGCAGCTCTTCCTTGGCGGAGGCGTTCGACTCGAACTCGGCGTCGCGCTCGGAGACCGCGGCGTTGCGCGCCGCGAAGAACACGTCCTGAGCACTCTTGAAGCGCCGCCACAGCGACTCGTCGGCTTCGCGCGGCGCCCGACCGGCGGCCTTCCACTCGGTCAGCAGGTCGCGGAAGACGGCCGCGGTGCCGACCCAGTCGGTGGAGCCGGACAGTTCCTCGGCGCGCACGCAGAGTTCTTCCTTGCGCGCCTTGGCGGCAGCCCGCTCGCGATCGAGTTCGGCGAAGTGCGCGCCGCGGCGGCGGTTGAAGGACTCGCGGGCCTTGGAGTAGCGCTTCCACAGCGCGTCGTCGACCTTGCGGTCCACGCCGCGGATCGACTTCCACTCGTCGAGGATCTCGCGTAGCCGATCGCCCGCGGCCTTCCACTGGGTGGATTCGGCGGCGATCTGCTCGGCCTCGGCGCACAGCGCTTCCTTGCGCTCGGTGTGCTCGTGGCGGGCGCGCTCCTTCTCCTCTTTGGCGTGCGCCGCCGCTTCCTCGGAGTGCTCGGTGATGGCTTGCAGCCGCTTGGCCAGCCCGTCGATGTCGCCGATGACGGCGGCGGTGGGCAGCGATTCGGCCAGCGCGAGCGCGGCGGCCTTGGTCTTGCGGGCGTCGGCGCCCGCGGCGAGCCGCGCCTCCAGCAGCGCGACCTCGGTGGCGAGATCGTCGAAGCGGCGGCCGAAGTGCGCGAGGCCTTCGGCGGCGTCGCCCGCCTGCCAGGAGCCGACGATCCGCTCGCCCTCGGCCGTCTTCACCCAGGCGGTGCCGTCCTCGTCGACCCGGCCCCAGCGGCTGGGGTCGGTGACGGTCGGTACGACCACCGGATGCGGGTGCTGCTGGGCGGCCGGGCCCGGGGCGGGCTTGACCGCGTGCGGCTTGGGATGGGCTGACGGGCCACCGGGCTTCGGGGCACCGGAGGGGCGCGGTGTCGTGCCGGGATTGGCCTTCGCGGTTCCGTTGCTGTCGGTCATTGTTCTCCGTCCCTGCCGCGCGTCACGGCTGCCTGGTTACGCCCTAGCTCATCCCATTGAACCCGGTCCGAGCCCTCGAGACCATCTGATCTACGCTCTTCCCGGGCTGGGACCCGGGACCGGCAACCCGTGGTGACCTGGGTTGTCGCATGTCGACACTATCAATCTCGTGGCGAATTGACGCTACAGACACTCGAAGCCGACCGGCGGGCGTCTCGGTACCGCCGTGCACCGGCCCGGCGGGCCGAACAGATACGGTTTACCGCGTGTTCAGTATTGCGGCCCTGGTCCCGTCGCCGCCGATCCTGGTGCCCGAACTGGGCGGCGCCGCGGCGATGGGAAGCGGGGCGGATCCGGACGACCCACCCGCGGTGCTGCGTGCCGCCGCGCTCGATGCGGCCGGGGCGCTCGCGGCGGTGACGAAGTGCTGGACGGTGCTCGGCGTCGGGTCCGCCAACGGTGTGCTCGAGCCAGAAACCGCCGGAACCTTCCGTGGTTTCGGCGTGGATCTTCGTGTCGCGCTGGCCGATTCGGCCACTGCGCCGGGGTTTGCCGCTGATCCGCGGCTGCCGCTGCCCGCTTTGATCGCCGGATGGTTGCGGGGACGCGTCGCGCCGGCCGCCCGCGCCACCGCGCGCCTGATCGCGGCCGACACGTCGGCGGCGCGTTGCCTGGAATTGGGTGCGGCGCTGCGCGCCGAGCTCGACGCGGACGACGAGCCGCGCGGCGTCCTCGTCGTCGCCGACGGCGCCGCCACCTTGACCGTCAAGTCGCCCGGCTACCTCGACGAGCGCGCCGTCCCGCTGCAAGCCGAGCTCGACCGGGCCTTGAGCGCGGGGGATCGCGCTGCGCTGCGCGCGCTCGATGCGGCGCTGTGCGCGGAGCTGGCCGTGTCCGGGCGCGCCGCCTATCAGGTGCTCGGCGGTCTGTTCGCCGCCGATCCGTCCGATCCGTCCGTCGAAACCCGCTACCGGGACGCGCCTTTCGGAGTTGGCTATCACGTGAGCGTCTGGCGACCGGAACGGGAGGTGCGATGAGAGTGCCGATCGCGGTGGTCGGCCCCACCGCCACCGGCAAGTCCGATCTGGGCTTGGATCTCGCGGCCCGCCTCGACGGTGAGATCGTGAACATCGACGCCATGCAGCTCTATCGCGGCATGGACATCGGCACCGCCAAACTGCCCGTCGCCGAGCGGCGCGGCATCCCGCACCACCAGCTCGACGTGCTCGAGGTGACCGAGACCGCGAGCGTGGCCACCTACCAGCGCGCGGCCGCCGCCGACGTCGAGGACATCCTCGCTCGCGGCCGCACGCCGATCATCGTCGGCGGCTCGATGATGTACGTGCAGGCGCTGCTGGACGAATGGGAGTTCCCGGCCACCGATCCGGCGGTGCGCGCCCGCTGGGAGCAGGTGCTCGCGGAGCAAGGTGTCGCCGCCGTGCACGCGGCGCTGCGGGCGGCGGATCCGGTCGCGGCCGCCACCATCCTGCCCACCGACGGTCGCCGCATGGTGCGGGCGTTGGAGGTCGTGGAACTCACCGGCCGGCCGTTCGCGGCCTCGGCGCCCACCATCGGCGCGCCGCGCTGGGACACTGTCATTCTCGGTGTCGACCGCGACACCGCCGAACTGGACGAGCGCATCGAGCGACGCACCGCGCTCATGTTCGACACCGGACTGGTCGACGAGGTGCGCGGACTCATCGAGCACGGCCTGCGCGAGGGCGTCACCGCGCGCCGGGCCATCGGCTACGCGCAAGTCCTCGCCTACCTCGACGACGAATACGACCTGAACCACGCCAGGGAACGCACCCTGATCGGCACCCGCCGCTACGTGCGCAGACAGCGCTCCTGGTTCCGCCGCGATCCCCGGGTGCGCTGGGTGGACGGCGCCGATCCCGACCTGCTCGGCGCGGCGATGCGTCAGATCGACAACACAGAACGGAACTCCCTTTGACCCGACGTGTCAGCACCCGCAACGCCTCGGTGCAGGTGTGGCAGGCCTACTTGAACAATCGCACCAAGCGCCACCGCGACAGCCGGTTCCTTGTGCAGGGCGTGCGCCCGATCACCCAGGCGATCGCCAACGGGTGGCCGCTGGAGACCCTGCTCTACCGGCTCGGCGCGCCCGACCTGTCCGGCTGGGCAAGGGAGGTGCTCGACACCACCGACGTCCCGCAGGTCGGGCTGGTGCCGGAGCTGATGGCAGAGCTGGGCGAGAAGGCAGGCGGCATACCGGAATTGGTCGCCGTCGCGATCTCGCGCCAGCCCGAGCTGGACACCTTCGAGCCGGGCGAACCCGGCGAGGACGCGCCAGTGATCGTGGTGTTCGACCGCCCGAACTCGCCGGGCAACCTCGGGACCCTGATCCGGTCCGCGGACGCCTTCGGCGCCTGCGCGGTGATCGTCACCGGCCACGGCGCCGACCAGTACGACCCGCAGTCCGTGCGCGCCTCCACCGGCTCGCTGTTCGCGGTCCCGGTCTATCGCACCGCCGGACCGGCGCAGGTGCTCGAGCTGCGTGATCGCCAGATCGCCCGCGGCATCCCGACCAGGATCGTCGGCACCGACGAGCACGGTACGCACGCGGTGTTCGACCAGGACTTCACCGAGTCGACCATTCTGGTCATCGGCAACGAGACCAGCGGGATGAGCGCCGCCTGGCAGGATGCGTGCGACGACCTGGTCTCCATTCCCATGGGCGGCACCGCCAGCTCGCTCGGCGCGCCCTCGGCGGCCGCGGTCGCGCTGTACGAAATTTCCCGGCAGCGCCGGACGTTTGCCAGATGACGACGACGAGGAGAACGCACACGTGACGGACATCGAGTTCACGAAGGGGCACGGCACCCAGAACGACTTCGTGGTGCTGCCCGACGAGGATGTCCGGCTCGATTTGACCGAGGACCGCATCGCCGCACTCTGCGACCGGCAGCGCGGCCTCGGGGCCGACGGTGTGCTGCGGGTCGCGCGGGCGGGCGCGCTGCGGGACGCGGGCGTGCTGGCGGACCTGCCCGAGGGCGTCGGCGCGGACGACTGGTTCATGGACTACCGCAACGCCGACGGCTCGATCGCGGAGATGTGCGGCAACGGCGTGCGGGTCTTCGCCCATTACCTGACCGCGACCGGGCGCGAATCCCGCGCGGAGTACGTGGTGGGCAGTAGAGCGGGAGCCCGACCGGTCGTGGTGCACGCGAGCGGGCCGGTCGAGGGCGAGGTTACCGTCACGATGGGCCGGGTGAAGGAGCTCGGGGAATCCACGGCGACCATCGCGGGTTGGGCTTATCAGGGGATCGGCATCGATGTCGGCAACCCGC
Organism: Nocardia amikacinitolerans NBRC 108937; assembly: GCF_001612615.1. Lineage (GTDB taxonomy): Bacteria > Actinomycetota > Actinomycetes > Mycobacteriales > Mycobacteriaceae > Nocardia > Nocardia amikacinitolerans. The sequence goes on from NZ_BDAU01000009.1 coordinate 406,746, forward strand.
ATCTGGCTTGCGTGGACCCCGAGCTCACCGTCGACGCGCTCGGCAAGCTCGATCTGAGCGTCCCGCCCGGCTACGACCCGGATCTCTTCCCGCACGGGGTGAACGTGGAGATCCTGACCGCGCTGGACGCCGACCGTTCGGTGGACATGCGCGTCTACGAGCGCGGCGTCGGCGAAACCCGTTCCTGCGGAACGGGAACCGTCGCGGCGGCCGCGGCGGCGCTGGCCGCCGATGGCTTCCGCATCGCCGAGGACACCGGCCAGGTGACGGTGCGCGTGCCCGGCGGCGTGGTCACCGTCGGCCTCGACGGCGGCTCGGCCTGGCTGCGCGGGCCTTCGGTGCTGCTCGCCACCGGCACGCTGGCCGAACAGTGGTGGAAGGGGCGCTGAGCGCGCCTACGAATAACAGAATGCGCCGGGTGGTCGCACCTGGCAGCATGGATGGTGTATGAGGAATTCAGAGACGTATGACATCAATCCGGCCGACGACGACTTCGATTTCGTCGACTCGGCCGACGACACCGCGCGCTCCGGTGACGTGGTGGCCGAACGTGCCGCCAGAATGAAGCGCAACGGCTGGACGATGGAGCCGACGGTCGGTGAGCTGCAGCTCGACGAACGCAGCTCGCTGCGCCGCGTCGCAGGTCTGTCCACCGAACTCACCGACATCACCGAGGTCGAGTACCGGCAGCTGCGCCTGGAACGGGTCGTGCTGGTCGGCGTGTGGACCTCGGGCTCGGCGGCCCAGGCCGAGGCGAGCATGGCCGAGCTCGCCGCGCTCGCCGAGACCGCGGGCTCGGAGGTGCTCGAGGCGCTCATCCAGCGCCGCGACCGGCCGGACCCGGCGACCTACATCGGTTCCGGAAAGGCCGACGAACTCCGCTCGGTCGTGCTGGAGACCGGCGCCGACACCGTCATCTGTGACGGTGAGCTGACCCCTGCCCAGCTCACCGCGCTGGAGAAGGTGGTCAAGGTCAAGGTGATCGATCGGACCGCCCTGATCCTGGACATCTTCGCCCAGCACGCCACCTCCAGCGAGGGCAAGGCGCAGGTCTCCCTGGCCCAGATGGAGTACATGCTGCCCAGGCTGCGCGGCTGGGGTGAGTCGATGTCCCGGCAGGCCGGTGGTCGCGCGGGCAGCAACGGCGGTGTGGGTCTGCGCGGTCCCGGTGAGACCAAGATCGAGACCGACCGCCGCCGCATCCGTGAGCGGATGGCCAAGCTGCGGCGCGAGATCCGGGAGATGAAGACCGCGCGCGAGACCAAGCGGGCGCGGCGGGCGTCCTCGGGCATTCCGCAGGTCGCCATCGTCGGTTACACGAACGCGGGCAAGTCCAGCCTGATGAACGCGCTCACCGGCGCGGGTCTGCTGGTCCAGGACGCCCTGTTCGCGACCCTGGATCCGACCACCCGGCGCGCCGATCTGGACGACGGCCGCGAGGTCGTGTTCACCGATACCGTCGGCTTCGTGCGGCACCTGCCGACCCAGCTGGTCGAGGCGTTCCGCTCGACGCTGGAGGAGGTCACCGGCGCCGATCTGCTGCTGCACGTGGTGGACGGCTCCGACTCGATGCCCGCGGAGCAGATCAAGGCCGTGCGCGAGGTGATCACCGACGTGATCAAGGAGCAGGGCGCGGCCGCGCCGCCGGAACTGCTGGTGCTCAACAAGATCGACGCCGTCGATCCGATGGAGCTGACCAGGCTGCGGGCGCTGCTGCCGGACGCCGAGTTCGTCTCGGCGCAGACCGGCGAGGGCATCGAGAGCCTGCTCGACCGGCTGGCCGAGGTGCTCGGCGGACTGGACGTCGAGGTCGGCGTGCTGCTGCCGTACACCCGAGGCGATCTGCTGGCGCGCATCCACGCCGACGGCCGGATCCTGTCCTCCACCCACGAGGAGGCGGGCACCCGGGTCCGGGCGCGGGTGCCGCACGCGCTGGCCGCGGCGCTGTCGGAGTACGCGCACGCGGGCGGCGACGGCGCGGGCCCCGACGAAGGGCCGTCGGCGTAGGCCGCGGTACCGGACGGAAATAGAACCGACCGTCACGTTCGCTATCGTGCCGATAACGGACGTGGCGGTTTGTCGTTCCGCTGGGATTCGATGCGTTCCGGTGCCGTATACCGTTCGGCACCAGCGTTTTTCGATGTCCGATCGGCTGCCCGGTCGTAGCTCGGGCGTGGCAAGGGTTGTGGCGGATCACACTTGACGACCACCCGTGTTGCAACCTGTTCCAACGTCATCCGGTAGCATCGGCCCCGATGCCGTATTCGACTGCGGCGCAGGGGACCTTAATTCCGTACGACGATGTGCTGGGATCCGACATGCGATGGGGTAGCCACCAATGCCTGAATCCTCGCCTAACGCGGCGGTGCTGACCGACGGGGCGCCGCTGGAGGTACGTCTCGACGAGACCGACATCCGACTGATCGAAGCCTTGCTCGCGCCGCTGCGGGCTTGGACGAGTCCACGCTTCTACGGCCTGGACAACATTCCCGCCGACGGCCCGGTGCTGCTGGTCGGCAACCACAACCTGATGGGCGGCATCGACGCCCCGCTGCTGATGCCCGAGGTGCTGCGCCGCCGCGGCAGGCTGATCCGCGGTCTCGCCGAGAACGTGCTGATCGCGGTGCCCGGCCTGCGCCACTTCCTGCACTACTACGGCGCGGTGCGCGGCAACCGGAACAACTGCATGGCGCTGCTCGCCCGCGGTGAGGCCGTCATCGTCTTTCCCGGCGGTGGCCGCGAGGCGGTGCGCCGCAAGAACGAGAAATACCTGCTCAAGTGGGAGGGGCGCACCGGATTCGCCCGGATGGCGATCGAGGCGGGCGCGCCCATCGTGCCGGTCGCGATGATCGGCGTCGACGACGCCTTCGACATCGTCTTCGACGGTGATCACCCGGTGATGCGTCCGCTGCGCTGGACGGTCGAGGCGCTCGGCCTCAAGCGCGACCTCACCCCGCCGCTGCTGCGTGGCGTCGGCCCGACCCTGATCCCGCGCCCGGAACGGTTCTACTTCTCCGCTGGCACCCCGATCGACCCGGCGCCGTGGCGCGACGCCGACGACCTCGACACCGCGGCGACCGACTTGCGCGACGTCGTCCGCAAGGCGCTCGAGGAGGAACTGAAGTTCCTGTTCGCCGAGCGCGACCGTGATTCCGGTCGCACCCTGGTCGGTCGGGTGCGCGGCTTGCTGCCGTTCTGACCCTTCCTGAGACGATCTCGAGAATTTACTTGGCAATCTCTCAGCTACACCTACGTAGCGTGGGGAGATGCGTGGGACACGAAGTAGATCGGTGGCCGCGGCCGCCGCGGTCGCCCTTCTCTGCGGTGCAGGCGCGGCGGTCGGCGGGAACGCGAGCGCGGCAGCCACCGATTCGATCGCCGCGCAGAGCTTCAGGACGCAGGCCGACGACTCCCGCATCGTCGACACCACCGTGCTGGACGGGCGCAACCTGCGTCTCCAGGTGTATTCGGCAGCCATGGGCCGGACCATCGACATCGACGTGCAGCGTCCGGCCGACGCCTCGGCGCCGCGCCCGACGCTGTACCTGCTCGCAGGCGCGGGCGGCGGCGAGGACACCGCGACCTGGCAGCAGCGCACCACCGCGCTGCAATTCCTCGCCACGAAGGACGTCAACGTCGTGCAGCCGGTCGGCGGCGCGTTCACCTACTACACCGACTGGCGCTCGGCCGATCCCGCGCTCGGGGTCAACAAGTGGCAAACCTTCCTGGCCGAGGAACTGCCGCCGTTGATCGACCGCGCTCTCGGTACGAACGGCACGAACGCCATCGCGGGATTGTCCATGTCGGGCACCTCGGTGCTGCAGCTGCCGATCGCCGCGCCCGGGCTGTATCGCGCGGCGGCGGCTTACAGCGGCTGCGCCCAGATCAGCGACCCGGTCGGCTACAACTTCGTCAAGACGGTGGTCTCCGCGGGCGGCGGCGATACGGCGAATATGTACGGCCCGCAGAGTGATCCGCTGTGGGCGGCCAACGATCCCTACCTGAACGCCGAGGGTTTGCGCGGGCTGGAGCTGTTCCTCTCGACGGGCACCGGCATCCCCGGCCAGTGGGACACCCTCGACGGCCCGTACGCCCTGCCCGGCGTCGGCGGGCTGGCCAATCAGCTCACCGTCGGCGGCGCGCTCGAGGCGGCCTCGAACTACTGCACGCACAACATGCAGACCCGCCTGAACGAGCTCGGCATTCCCGCGACCTTCGATTTCCAGCCGGTCGGCACGCACTCGTGGGGGTACTGGGAAGACGCGCTCGTCGCGTCATGGCCGGTCCTGGCCAGGGGGCTCGGCCTGCCCGCCTGAACCGGGTTTTCATAGCGGAAAGCTATGTATTCATCTCTCCTCAGGTTTGTCGCGAATCGTCGCGTCGACGGCCGTTTCGAGGCCGCCGGACCAGGTGAACCCGCGAATTTCGGACGTGAAGTGAACTGCCATTCCCGTTCCGGGTACCGTATGCGGTAACGACGGGTTGGTGTGGACCGCCCGGTGTGGTCACTAGGAGGTTGGTGTGGAGCGCACACTGTTCGAGCCCGAGCACGATCTGTTCCGGGAGTCGTTCCGCAAGTTTCTCGATCAGCACGTCGCGCCGAACCACGCGAAGTGGGAAGAGCAGGGGATCGTCGACCGCGAGGTCTGGCTCGAGGCGGGCAAGCAGGGCTTCCTCGGCATGGCCGTCCCGGAGGAGTACGGCGGCGGCGGGGTCAAGGACTTCCGCTACAACGCGATCGTCACCGAGGAGTGCGTGCAGGGCCAGTACTCCGGCCTCGGCTTCGCGCTGCACAACGACGTCGTCGCGCCGTACCTGCTCGAGCTGGCCAACGAGGAGCAGAAGCAGCGCTGGCTGCCCGGCTTCTGTTCCGGTGAGATCATCACCGCCATCGCGATGACCGAACCCGGCACCGGCTCGGACCTGCAGGGCATCAAGACCCGTGCGGTCCGCGACGGCGACGACTGGATCCTCAACGGCGCCAAGACCTTCATCACCAACGGCGTCAACGCCGACATCGTCATCGTTGTCGCCCAGACCGACCCCGAGAAGGGCGCGATGGGCTTCAGCCTGCTGGTGGTCGAGCGTGGCATGCCGGGCTTCGAGCGCGGCCGCAACCTGGACAAGATCGGTCTCAAGGCCCAGGACACCGCCGAGCTCAGCTTCACCGACGTGCGGGTGCCCGGCAAGAACCTGCTCGGCACCGAGGGCATGGGCTTCATCCACCTCATGCACAACCTGCCGCAGGAGCGCATGTCCATCGCCGTCATGGCCGCCGCCGCCATGGAGGCCTGCCTGGAGATGACCTGCCAGTACGTGCGCGACCGCAAGGCGTTCGGCAAGCCGATCGGCGCACTGCAGAACACCCGTTTCGTACTCGCCGAGCTGGCCACCAAGACCACCGCCGTGCGCATCATGGTCGACCGCTTCATCGAGGACCTCAACGCGGGCAAGCTCTCCGCCGAAGACGCCGCCATGGCCAAGTGGTGGAGCACCGAGGAACAGCTCGACCTCATCAACCGCTGCCTCCAGCTGCACGGCGGCTACGGCTACATGAAGGAATACCCGATCGCCAAGGCCTACATGGACGCGCGCATCCAGACCATCTACGGCGGCACCACCGAGATCATGAAGGAGATCATCGGACGCTCGCTGAATCTGAGCTGATCTCTTCTTCTTTCGCCTCCGGCCGCACGGGAACCCGTGCGGCCGGACGCTTTTCCGGGCAGTCGAACGACCACGATCGCCCTCGACGTCGCCTGCGGATACCTCGAGAGCGCTCGGGACGCGGCCGAGTCGTGCACGACGCCGTCCATTTCGACGCTTCGCAGGGCCTACACAAGCTCTGCGAACCGCTGCACTGGTTGTTCCGGGGGTATCAGTCCGCGGGCAGGGGCGGGGGGTCGGTAGTGCGCAGGAGATTGGCGACGGCGGTGGGGGTCCAGTGCAGGTCCGCACCGGGGCGGGTGGCCAGGTAGGCGGCGGTGCGGGGGAGCGGCCAGCCGTGGGATTCGGTGATGCCCGCGGCCAGATGGCGCAGGTAGGCGGGGGAGGGCGGGTTGCCGGGGAGGTCGGTGTGGCGCCACGGGGCGGTGCAGGTGAGGATCGGGTGGCCGTCGAGAGTGCCTGCGCGGACCAGGGTTTCGTAGCGACCGGGGCCGAGCGCGGTGCGTCCGTTCGTGAGCACCTCGGTCAGGTCCAAGTCCTCGCCCGGCGGGCGGTACATCTCCTGGGCGACGATGTCGGAGAACTGCGCTGCCGTCAGCAGGTAGGCGCGGGCGGCGGTCTCGCCCATGGCGTCCGGCGCGTAGAAGCCGCGGCCGCCGGTCCACGTGAGCGATTCGGTGGCGAAGTAGAGCAGTCCGGGCAGCATGAGCGGTCGGGATCGCCGCGGCGCGGAATGGTCGCGGCACCCGGGAAGTTCGATCGCGCCGCCTTCGGGCCGACCGCCCTCGAGATAACAGTGCAGCCGGCGGTGATGCATGTTCGAGCCGTAGGCGGCGTACCACACGAGGCACATCACCCTGCCATTGTCCCTCGTCGCGGTGAGCGTCGCCTCGACGGCAGCAGTCGGCGAACACGCGTGGCGTAGGCGCGGCAGCTCGTCACACCGAATACCGGAAGCCGAGCCGATAGGTCGCGGGGACGCCGAGCGCGATACGAGTCCGCGGCCTCCGCCGAACAGTGGTCAGAGCCACCCGGTGGCCTGCTGCAAGGCCAGGCATGACACCGCGAGGACCAGCCCGAGCGCTCCGCCGAACACCAGCGGTCGAATGCCCGCCGCGCGCACCCGTTGCCATGACAGCGAGGTCCCGATCGCTGCGAGCACCGCCGCGATCAACCACGCGCTCATCGCGGCGAGCGGCCCGGACCACGATTCGGGAACCAACCCGAATCCGGCGATAGCCGAAGCTGCTACGAAGAGCACCACGAACAACGGGATCACCCGCCATGCCGCGAGGCGGTCGTCGGTCTCGGGGTCGGCGTGCTCGGCGCTGGGTCGCCCACTGTCGGACGAGCTGGTGTCCGAGCGCCCGGCGCTGCGTTGCCGAATGCCAGTCCGGCTGTCGTCGCGTTGCCCCGCGCCGCGTCGCCAACCCCTCGAATTCCCAGCGCCGCGTTGCCCCAGATGCAACCCCACGCACATCGGCACGATCAGCAGACTGCGCACCAATTTCACGATCACCGCGAACTGCGCCGCGGCGGGGCCGAAGATTGCGCCCGCCGCCAGGACCGAGGACGTGTCGTTGATCGCCGTGCCCGCCCACAGTCCGAACGCTTCCTGAGACATGCCGAATAGCCGGCCCAGCGGCGGAAAGATGAGCACCGCAAGGACATTGAAGACGAAGATGGTGCCGAGCGCGTAGGCGACTCGCTCCCGGTCCGGCTTGATGACGGCGGTCGCCGCCGCGATCGCCGACGCGCCGCAGATCGTCGACCCCACCGCGACGAGCGTCGCCGATTCCCGATCGAGCGCGAGCAACCGACCGACGACGACCGCGGCGACCGCGCCCGCCACCACCGTGCCGACCAACACCACCGCCGTCTGCCGCCCGACGCTCAGCACCGCGCCGAACGGCAGCCCCAAACCGAGCAGCATGATGGCGAGTCCGAGCACACGCTGTCTGGTCACCTCGAGTCCGGGGCCGAACACACCGTCCTCGTCGACCGACCGCCTGCGCGCGAGCCCGACCAGCGCGCCCGCGCAGAGAGCGAACACCGGTGCGCCGACGACCGGCACCGCCCGGCCGATCAGCGTCGCGAGGGTGGCGAGCCCGGCGACCAGCGCGAGCCCGGGTAGAAGGCGAGGTGAGCAGCACACGCTTCCACCCTCGCGCCACGGACGTCACCCAGGTAGACAGCGCTTTCGGTCCACCTCATAAGATTCGCTTATGTCCGCCCATTCCGCCCCGGTCCGCCGGGCCCGTACTCCGCGCCCATGACGCTGCCTCCGGGAACGCCCGACCTGGACGTCCTCGATCTGCTCGTCTCGGTCGCCGAACTCGGCAGCCTCGGTGCCGCCGCCCGCCGCCACGGCATCAGCCAGCCCGCTGCGAGCATGCGCATCAGCGCGCTGGAACGCAGGCTGCACCTGCGGCTGCTCGACCGAGGGCCGACCGGCTCCGCGCTGACCGACGCGGGCCGCGCCGTCGTCGACCATGCGCGCCCGGTGCTCGAGGCGGCCCGATCCTTCGGCGTCGCGGTGGCCGCCCTGCGCGCGGGCAGCGTCCCCCGGTTGCGCGTCGCCGCCTCCAAAACCATTGCCGACCATCGCATTCCGCAGTGGTTGCAGGCGCTGCGCGGTGTCCACCCCGAAGTGGCGGTCGCCCTGGAGGTGGCCAACAGCAGCCAGGTGCTGGAACTGGTCCGCCGCGAGGCCGCCGACATCGGGTTCGTCGAGGGTCCGCATCCGCCCACCGACCTCGGTAGCCGGGTGCTCGGCGCGGACGAACTCGTCGTCGTGGTTTCTCCCGCGCACCCGTGGGCACGCCGCCGCGGCCGGGTGTCGCCGCGGGAGTTGGCCGCCACTCCCTTGCTGTGGCGAGAGCCGGGATCCGGAACCCGCGACGCGGTCCGGGAGGTTCTGGAGGGATTCGGCGAGCCGGCCCGACCGGCCGCGGAACTGGGCTCGGCGGCCACGATCATCGCCGCCGCCCGCACCGCGGTGGCGCCGGCGGTGGTCAGCAGGCTGATCGCCGCGCCCGAACTCGAGCGCGGGACGCTCGTCGAGGTATCGCTGACCGAACCCGCCGCGCTGACTCGACTGTTCCGCGTGGTGTGGCGGCCGCGCTTCCCGCTCTCGGGTCCCGCGCGGCTGCTGGCCGAGATCGCCGAGCGAACCGAATCGGACGGCTGAGTCAACTGGTGATACTCGTGGGAGCCCCGGCGTTTTCGCAGGTGAGAGCCCCGCGCTCGGTAGCGGAACTGGCGTAACCACCTGGTAATCGCCGGAAACGTCGCGCGTAACGATCCGTTCCCAGCATTTGCCGCATGACAGGCAGAACGTATCCCGGCACCGGACGCCGCTCGGCGCCCGCCCGGCGGGTCAGGGACATTCTGCGGGCACGGATCCGCAGCGGCGTTTACGGCAATCTGCCGTTGCCCTCGGAGAGCCAACTCGCGGCCGACTTCGACACCAGCCGCAATATCGTGCGCGACGCGCTCACCCTGCTGCGCGACGAGGGGCTCGTCGACCGGGTCCCCGGCGCGGGCACTTTCGTGGTGGCGGACAAGGCGGTGCAAGGTCTGGACCGACTGCGCGGCCTGGCCGAGACCTTCGAGACGGGCAGCGACCGCGTGGTCAACACGGTCCTGCTTGCCGAGGTCGTGCCCGCCACTCCTATCGTCGCCGAGCGGCTCGAGCTGGAACCCGGCACACCGGTGGTGGCACTGGAACGCGTCCGCCATTTGGACGGCGCGCCGCTGTCGCTGGACGCCAGCTACCTCACCGCCGACGTCGGCGCGCCGCTGTTGCAGTGCGATCTCACCGGCTGCGACGTCTTCGGCCTGCTGGAGGCGGAACTCGGGCTGCCGCTCGGCTCGGCCGCGGTCTCCATCGAGGCCGTCGCCGCCGATGCGACAGTGGCCGGGCTGCTCGCGGTGCGTCCCGGCTCGCCGCTGCTGTTCCTGGAACGACTCACCTACACCGATTCCGGCCGGCCCATCGACCTCGAGTACGTGCGCTATCGCGGCGACCGGTTCTCGCTGTCCGGCCGGCTGCACCGCATCCCGGTCACACCGAATCGCGGTGCGGCCGAACTGAAGGAAAGGGGCTGATCCGGATGTCGATGGACATTCCACCCGTCGCCGAACGCCGGGAGCTGAGCTGCGACGTGCTCGTCGTGGGCGGCGGAACCGCGGGCACCATGGCCGCGCTCACCGCCGCCGGACACGGCGCCGACGTGCTGCTGCTGGAGAAGGCGCACGTGCGCCATTCGGGGGCGCTGGCGATGGGCATGGACGGAGTCAACAACGCGGTGGTGCCCGGCAAGGCGACCCCGGAGGACTACGTCGCCGACATCACCGTGGCCAACGACGGGATCGTCAACCAGCGCACCGTCTATCAGACCGCCACCCGCGGCTTCGAGATGGTGCAGCGGCTGGAGAGCTACGGCGTCAAATTCGAGAAGGACGAGCACGGCGAGTACGCGGTGCGCAAGGTGCACCGCTCCGGCAGCTATGTGCTGCCGATGCCGGAAGGGCGCGATGTGAAGAAGGTGCTGTATCGCACCCTGCGCGCCCGCGACGTCCGCGCCAAGGTGACCATCAGCAACCGAGTGATGCCCGTGCGAGTGCTCACGGTGGACGGCCGAGCCGTCGGTGCCGTCGGATTCGATACGCGCAGCGGCGAATTCGTCACCATCTCGGCGGGGGCGGTGATCCTGGCGACCGGCGCGTGCGGTCGTCTCGGGCTGCCCACCAGCGGCTACCTGTACGGCACCTACGAGAATCCGACCAACGCCGGCGACGGCTACGCGATGGCCTACCACGCGGGCGCGGAGCTCTCCGGAATCGAATGCTTCCAGATCAACCCGCTCATCAAGGATTACAACGGCCCCGCCTGCGCCTACGTCGCCAACCCGTTCGGCGGCTACCAGGTCAACGCCGAGGGCAACCGGTTCGTCGACTGCGACTACTGGTCCGGGCAGATGATGGCCGAGGTCAAGCGAGAACTCGACAGCGCGCGCGGCCCGATCTATCTCAAGCTGAGCCACCTGCCCGACGCCACGATCCAAGAGATCGAGGGCATCCTGCACACCACCGAGCGCCCGACTCGCGGCACCTTCCACGCGGGCCGCGGCACCGATTACCGCACCAGCGACATCGAGATGCACATCTCCGAAATCGGTTTGTGCAGCGGTCATTCCGCGTCCGGCGTGTGGGTCGACGAGCACGCGGCGACCACCGTGCCAGGGCTCTACGCGGCGGGGGACATGGCCCTGGTGCCGCACAACTACATGATCGGCGCCTTCGTCTACGGCGACATCGCGGGGGAGAGCGCGACCGAATACGCCAGGGGCGTGGCGCGGCCCGCGCTGCCGGAGGATCAAATCGAGGCGGCCCACGCGCTGATCTACCGTCCGCTGAGCAATCCGGACGGGCCGCCGCAGCCGCAGGTCGAATACAAACTGCGCCGCTTCGTCAACGACTACCTGCAACCCCCGAAGACCCAGCGCTACCTCTCGCTCGGCCTGGCCGCGTTCGAGCGGATGCACGCCGACATCGCCCAGATGAGCGGGCACACCCCGCACGAGCTGATGCGCTGCGCCGAGGTGACATTCATCCGCGACTGCGCGGAGATGGCGGCGCGGGCCTCCTTGCGGCGCACCGAAAGTCGCTGGGGCCTCTACCATCAGCGCTCCGACTGGCCCGCGCGCGACGACGCGGAGTGGTTCTGCCACCTCAACCTCTACCGCGGTGAGTCCGGCGACATGCGGTTCCTGACTCGTCCGGTGGCGCCCTACATCGTTCCGGTGCCCGGCTTCACGCGGCCCGACGGCGTTCCCGACGTCGCGGCGCCGGAGCTGGTCGGCGCTTGGAGCGCCCGATGAGCGCCCGGCTGCTCGAGCTGATGGACCTCGCCGAGGAATGCCCGCAGCTGTCCGAGCTGCGGCCGTTCCTGACCGACGCCGACCCGGAGGTGCGCCGCACCGCGCTCTCGGTACTCAGCGAGACCACCGAGGAGTGGGCGCAATCCTCGCCCCTGGTCGCGGCGGCCCTGTCCGATCCGGACGTGTCCGTGCGCCACGCCGCCATCGGTCTGCTCACCGAGCTGCTCGAAGTCCTCGTCGCCGGAACGGAATTCGACGCCGCGCTGCGTGCCGCCGCGACAGCGCAGGAGCCCGCGGTGCGCGCCGCCGCGATCGAGGCGCTGTGGCGGCACCGGCGCACCGACGCGACGGAACTGTCCGGCTGGTTCGCCGATGCCAACGCCGCGGTGCGCCGCACAGTGGTGGCGGGCCTCACCTCGGTGGACGCGCTCGTCGAACTCGACGCCGCCGCCGCCGATCCGGCGCCGAACGTCCGCATCGCGGTCGCGAAAGGCACTGCCGCGGTGGGTGACCCGCGCGGTGCGGCGACCCTGATCCGGCTGGCGGGTGACCCGGACCCCCTGGTGCGGGCAGCGGGATTGACCGCGCTCGCGCAGACCGGCTGCGGTGACGACGCCGCGGCCGTCGCGGCGGCCGCCATGGACGACCCCGCCTGGCAGGTACGCCAGGGCGCGGCGATCGCCTTGGCCGTCGCCGACCCCGAATTCGCCGCCCCGCGGCTGATCTCGGCCGTCACCGACGGCAACCTCGACGTCCGCAAGGCCGCCGTCCGCGGCCTGGCCGAGCGAATCGCCGAACGACCGGAGGTCACCGCCGCCCTCCGCACCGCACTGGAAGACCCGGACGCCGATGTCCGCGCCTTCGCACGCATCGGCATAGCCAACTCCGGAAAGGAACTCTGATGGCCCAGGTCACCACCCGCATCGACGTCCCGGTCACCGTCGACGAAGCCAAGTGCATCGACGGCTGCACGCTCTGCGTCGACATGTGCCCGCTCGACTCGCTCGCGATCCACCCCGACACCGGCAAGGCGTACATGCACGTCGACGAGTGCTGGTACTGCGGACCGTGCGCCGCGCGCTGCCCGGTCGGGGCGGTCACCGTGAACATCCCGTACCTGCTGCGCTGAATCCGGGCGGAGGAACACACGATGAGGAAACCACCCACCCGGCTCACGGCCATGCTGCTCGGCGCCGCTACCGCGACAACGCTGCTCACGGGCTGCGGCTCCGGCGGCGACGACAACACGATCACCATCGACATCGGCTACCAGTCCAAGACCATCAACACCGTCACAGCGGGCACGCTGCTGCGCGACCGCGGCACCTTCGAGGCCAAGCTGGACGAACTCGGCAAGGCCAAAGGCGTGCGCTACCGCGTGGAATGGAAGGACTTCGCCTCCGGCCCGCCACTTACCGCGGCGATGCTGGCCGGCCAGGTCGACATCGGCTCGATGGGCGACGCCCCGATCCTGGTGAACGGCTCCAAGACCCGCGACCATCCCGACGTCGCCTCGGAGCTGATCGCGGTCACCGGCTACAACCTGCGCGGCTCGCTGAATCAAATCGTGGTACCGGTGGATTCGCCCGCCGCGACGCTCGCCGACCTGCGCGGCGAGGTCGTCTCGACCAGCGTGGGTTCGGCCGCGCACGGCATGCTCGCCACCGGCTTGTCCGCCGCGGGCATGACCCTCGACGACGTGAAGCTGCTCGGCCAGGATCCGCCTGTCGGCGCCTCGGCGCTCCAGGGAGACCAGGTCGCCGCGCTGGCTCAGTTCGTGCCGTGGCCGCAGAAGCTGGTGTTCGACGGCAAGGCCCGGCTGCTCTACGACGGCGGCAACGCGAACATCCCGACGTTCCACGCCGTGGTGTCCACCAAGCGGTTCGGCGCCGATCACCCCGACATCGTCGCGGCGTTCTTGGCCGCGCAGCGCGAAACGACCGACTATCTCAACAGCAATCCGCTGGCCGCGGCACAGCGCGTCGCCGAGATCACCGGCTTACCGGCCGAGGTCGTCTACCTGTACAACGGCCCGCACGGTCTGGTCAGCTTCGACGCCACCCTCAAGCAGCCGCTCGTCGACGGGCTCGGCACGCTCTTGCCGTTCCTGAAAAGCCTTGGCGCGCTGGCTGATCTGGATCTGAACGAATTCGTCGAGGACAAGTATCTGCGCGCGCTCTACGGCACCGAGTACGACGCCGAGCGCGCCGACACCGCGCCGCCGAGCCCGTTGACCGGCGTCGACCCGGTCTGCGGCGGGCAGCTGGACGATCCGGCCACCGCATCGGAGGTGTGGTTCGCCGGACAGGATGGAACCTCCGTCGCCAGGACGCCGAGTTGTCTGCTGCGCCAGATCGCCGAGCGCGGCGGCGAGGTACGGGCCGCCTATGTGCCCGACGCCGCCACCGGCATACGGATCTTCGCCGCCACCGCCACTTGGGTGAGCGATCCGGCCGCCGCACCCGAGCAGCGGCTCCGGCCGTTCGCCGTCGAGGCCGACGCCAAGGCGTACGCAGGGGCCCATCCGGGCAGCACGGTCCTGGACTACCGCGCCGCACTCCAGGCGCGCTGACCCGCACCATCTTTCGAGATCGAGGAGCCGACCATGACGGTATCCGCGGAACCGATTTCCGCCGTCCCCGCCGCGTCCACCGACGCCGCGACAACGACCCACCCGAGCGGTGGGCGATCCCTCCGAAACCCCGTCCCGCCAAGGCTGAGTGCCGCGCTGCTCACCGCGGTCCCGCTGGCGGCGCTGGTGCTGCTCTGGTATCTGCTGACCATCAACCAGGTGGTGTTCTGGCTACGCTTCGACAAGATCCCGACACCAGGTGCGGTGTTCGAGTCATTCCGTGCGCAACTGGGCACCGGCTCGTACTACAGCAACATCCTCGCCAGCACCCGGCGCATCCTGGTCGGCTTCGGCCTCGCCACCGTCGCCGGTGTGCTGATCGGCATGGCCATCGGCCGGTCGGCGCTGGTCAGCGCGCTGGTGCGCCCCGTAGTCGAGGTGTTCCGCCCGATACCCGCGATCGCGCTGGTGCCTCTCGCCATCCTGCTGTTTCCCACCGGCGAACAGGGCATCGTGTTCATCACGTTCTTCGCCGCGTTCTTCCCGGTGGCGGTCAGCACCATTCACGCCATGCACGCCTTGCCCAAGGTGTGGGAGGAAGCGGCCCGCACGCTCGGTGCGCGCCGCGGGACCATCCTGTTCCAGATCGCGCTGCCCGGCGCGCTCCCGGGCATCTTCTCCGGACTCTCGGTCGCCATGGGTGTCGCGTGGATCTGCGTCATCAGTGCCGAGATGATCTCCGGCCAGTTCGGGATCGGCTACTTCACCTGGCAGTCCTACGGTTTGCTCGACTATCCGAGTGTGGTGGTCGGCATGCTCTCCATCGGTGTGCTCGGCTGGGCCACCGCGTTTCTCGTCGAACTGGTCGGCCGCCGGGTCAACCGCTGGCTGCCGAGGGCCGTCCGATGAGCACCGGAGCAGCCGTCCGGCTGACGGGTCTGCGCATCGCCTACGGCGAAAGCCTCGCCGCGGAAGTCGATCTCACGGTCGATCCGGGAGAGATCGTAGTGCTGCTCGGGCCATCGGGATGCGGCAAGTCCACCATCCTGCGGGCCATGGCTGGACTTCTCCCGCCGATCGGTGGCACCGTGTCGGTGGACGGAGCCACCGTCGGCGCGGCGGCCGATCAGTGCGCCATGGTGTTCCAGGAGGACGCACTGCTGCCTTGGCGCACGGCCCGCAAGAACGTCGAGTTCGCGTTGAAGTTGCGGGGCGTGCCGCGCGGGCGGCGCCGCGCCGAAGCGCTCGACCTGCTGGATCAGGTCGGTCTCGCGGGCTTCGGCGATCACCTGCCCGGCGCGTTGTCCGGCGGCATGCGCCAGCGGGTGCAGCTGGCCCGAACCCTGGCCGCGCATCCCCGGGTGCTGCTGATGGACGAGCCGTTCGGCGCATTGGACGCCCAGACGCGCGCGGACATGCAGCGGCTGCTGATCTCGGTGTGGCAGCGGCACGAGACCACCGTCCTGTTCGTCACCCACGACGTGGACGAAGCCCTACTGCTCGCTGACCGCATCGTGTTGTTGACGCCGCGGCCGGCCCGTATCCAGCGCGTCGTCGAGATCGAGCACCCGAGGGCGCCCGGCGCCCGCTTCGAACCCGAATTCGCCCGCAGGCGTTACGAAATCCTGGCCGCGCTCGGCGAGTCCGCCGAGACCACCGATGCGGCGATCGAAGTGCGGAGCGCGTCATGACCTTCGTGATCGGCGCCGCCTGTGTCGACGTCATGGACCGGGCGTGCGTGGAGGAATGCCCCGTGGACTGCATCTACACCGGAGGGCGGATGGCCTACATCCATCCCACCGAGTGCGTGGACTGCGGTGCGTGCGAGCCGGTCTGCCCGGTCGAGGCGATCTATCTCGACGACGACATCCCGGAGGCGCAAAGGGTTTTCGTGGCCGAGAACGCCCGGTTCTTCGATGAGCCACTGCCCGGCCGCGACGCCGCGCTCGGCTCGCCCGGCAGCGCAGCGAAGGTGGGCGAACTCGGGGTGGACACGCCTTACGTGGCGGAGTACGAGCCATGAGCGCGCCGACTCGCCCGCTCCGCATCGCGATCGTGGGCGCGGG
>NZ_BDAU01000010.1 GCF_001612615.1 Nocardia amikacinitolerans NBRC 108937
GCTGGCAGGGCGGTCAGTACGTCACGCAAAATCGCCGCGCCCTCGGCGATTTCGGCCTCGGTGACCACACAGGGCGGCGCGACGTGAATGCGGTTGTCTGCCAGGAACGGCAGGTAGCCCCTGGCGATCAGATCGGATTTGACGCGCGCCATGGTGGCCGCCGACACGGGTTCGCGGGTGGCGCGATCGGCGACGAGTTCGAGGGCCCAGAACACGCCTTCGCCGCGCACCTCGCCGATCACCGGGCAGTCGTCGGCCAGTTCCGCGAGCGCCGGACCGAGCACCGTGCGGCCGATGCGTTCGGCATGGGCGACGATGCCCTCGTCGGCCATCACGTCGAGGGCGGCCACGATCGACGCCGCGGCAAGCGGGTGCCCGCTGTAGGTGAGGCCGCCGGGGAAGACGACGTCGTCGAAGGTGCGGGCGATCGCGTCGGAGATGACGACGCCGCCCACGGGGACGTAGCCGGAGTTGACGCCCTTGGCGAAGGTGATCAGATCGGGCGTCACGTCGTAGCCGTCGAACGCGAACCACCGTCCGGTGCGGCCGAATCCGCACATCACCTCGTCGAGGATCAGCACGATGCCGTACCGGTCGGCGATGGCGCGCACGCCGGCGAGGTAGCCCGGCGGCGGCACCAGGATGCCCGCGGTGCCCGGCACGGTCTCCAGCAGGATCGCCGCGATGGTCGAGGGTCCTTCGCACTCCACGACCCGCTCCAGGTGCCGCAGCGCCGCGTTCGCTCTCCTCCTCGGGGGTGCTCGCCCAGAACTCGCTGCGATACAGGTAGGGGCCGAAGAAATGGACATGGCCGCGGGCGTATTCGTTCGGCATCCGCCGCCAATCGCCGGTCGCGACGACGGCCGCGCCGGTGTTGCCGTGGTAGGAGCGGTAGGTGGAGAGCACCTTGTCGCGGCCGGTGTGCAGGCGCGCCAGCCGGATGGCGTTCTCGTTGGCGTCCGCGCCGCCGTTGGTGAAGAACACCTTGTCCATACCGTCCGGCGCCAGCGACGTGATCCGCTGGGCCGCCTCGCCGCGTCGCAGATTCGCGGTGGCCGGTCCGATGGTCGCCAGGCGCGCGGCCTGGTCGGCGATCGCGGCCGTGACCACCGGATGCTGGTGGCCGATGTTCACATTGACCATCTGGCTGGCGAAATCCAGGTACTCCCGGCCCGCGTGGTCCCACACCCGGCAGCCGCGCCCGCCCGCGAGCACCACCGGGTGCAGCGCGGCCTGCGCCGACCAGGAGTGGAACACATGGCTGCGGTCGAGTTCGTAGGCGCGCGCGTCCAAGTCGACGCGCACGGCGGTCATGCCGTCACCTTCGTCGCGGTAATGGCTTGCCGCAGTTGCGGAATGACGGTCTCACCGTAGACGCGCATGGTTTCCTCTTTGTTGTCGTGTTGCAGGTAGCCCGCGAACTGATCGACGCCGAGGTCGGCGAGCCGCCGGAGTTTGGCGATGTGCTCATCGGCGGTGCCGAGCACGCAGAACCGTTCGACGATGTCGTCGGAGACGAAGTCGGCGTGTACGTTTCCCGCCCGGCCGTGCTGGTTGTAGTCGTAACCGGTTCGGTCCGCGATGTATTCGGTGAACGCGAGCGGCACCGCGCCGCTGGTGCCGTAGCGCGCGACGATGTCGGCGACGTGGTTGCCGACCATCCCGCCGAACCAGCGGCACTGGTCGCGCATGTGCTTGCGGTCGGTGCCGATGTACATCGGTGCGGCAACGCAGATTTTGATGGAAGCCGGGTCGCGGCCCGCCGCCTGCGCCGCTTTCCGGACGGCGCCGATCATCCATTCGGCGATGTCGAGGTCGGCGAGTTGCAGGATGTAACCGTCCGCCACCTCGCCGGTCAACGCCAGCGCCTTCGGCCCGTAGGCGGCCACCCAGACGTCCAGTGTCGAGCCGACGCTCCACGGGAACCGCACGGTGCTGCCGCCGTATTCGACGGCGCGCGAATTGGCGAGTTCCCTGATGACGTGGATCGATTCGCGCAGTGTGCGCAGCGTGGTTGGTTTGCCGCCACCGACGCGCACCGCCGAATCGCCGCGCCCGATACCACAGATGGTCCGGTTGCCGTAGGCCTCGTTGAGCGTGGCGTACAGCGACGCCGTGACCGTCCAGTCCCTGGTCGCCGGATTGGTCACCATGGGGCCGACCATGATTCGCTTGGTCTCGTGCAGGATCTGGCTGTAGAGCACGTACGGCTCCTGCCACAGCAGGTGCGAGTCGAAGGTCCACAGGTGGCTGAACCCGTGTGCCTCGGCCAGTTTCGCCAATTGGACGGTGCGCGCCGCCGGGGGATCGCACTGTAGTACCGCTCCGAATTGCATGGCGTCTCCTCAGATCAAGTACTGGCAGGGATCGCGCCGCACGAACTGCCCGTCACCCTTGCGGCCGCGATACTCGCCCTCCGCGACCACGACCTTGCCGCGCGAGAGCACGGTGTCGACGCGGCCGTCGATCTCGTAGCCCTCCCACGCCGAGTGGTCCATGTTCATGTGGTGGGTCTTGCCGAGGCCGATGGAGGTGTGGCCGTCCGGGTCGTAGACCACGATGTCGGCGTCCGCGCCAGGGGCGAGCACGCCCTTGCGCCCGTAGAGACCGAACATGCGGGCGGGGGTGGTCGAGGTGATCTCCACCCAGCGCTCCAGGGTGATCCGGCCCTCGACGACGCCCTGGTACATCAGATCCATGCGGTGCTCGACCGTGCCGATGCCGTTGGGAATCTTGGAGAAATCGCCGATCCCCATGTCCTTCTGGCCCTTCATGCAGAAGGGGCAGTGGTCGGTGGACACCATCTGAAGATCGTTGGTGCGCAACGCCTGCCACACCTGGTCCTGATGCTCTTCGCGGCGGGAGCGCAGCGGTGTCGAGCACACCCACTTCGCGCCCTCGAAGCCGGGCGCGCCGAGGTTGTCCTCCAGGGACAGGTACAGGTACTGCGGGCAGGTTTCGCCGAACACGTTGCGGCCACGGTCCCGAGCCGCGGCCAGCTGGGCGACGGCCTGTTTCGCCGACACGTGCACCACGTACAGCGGCGCGCCGGTGAGATCGGCGAGCATGATCGCGCGGTGCGTCGCCTCCTCCTCCAGCTGCCAGGCGCGCGCGATGCCGTGGTAGTAGGGGTCGGTCTTGCCCTCGGCCAGCAGTTGCTCGACGAGAACGTCGATGGCGGGCCCGTTCTCGGCGTGCATCATGGTGAGCAGACCGGTGTTCGCGCCGATCTGCATGGCGCGCAGGATTTGCGCGTCGTCGCTGTAGAAGACGCCGGGGTAGGCCATGAAGAGCTTGAAACTGGTGATGCCCTCGTCCGGCAGCCTGCGCAGCGCGGCCAGCGACTCGTCATTGACGTCACCGATGATCTGGTGGAACGAATAGTCGACCGCGCACTGGCCCGACGCCATCTTGTGCCAGGTGTCCAACGAATCCTGCACCCGCTCACCGAACTTCTGCACCGCGAAGTCGATGATGGTGGTGGTGCCGCCCCACGCGGCGGCCCTGGTGCCGCTCTCGAAATCGTCGGAAGCCGTTGTGCCGCCGAATGGCATCGACATGTGGGTGTGCGCGTCGATACCGCCAGGAATGACGTATTTGCCGGTCGCGTCGACGACGGTGTCCACCGTTTCGGCCAGGTTCGCGCCGAGCGCCGTCGTGCCCGGCTCCAGCAGTGCGACGATGCGTTCGCCGTCGACCAGGATGTCGGCCGCGCCGCGCCCGGTCGCCGAGACGACCGTTCCTCCGGTGATCAGTGTGGTAGCCATGATCGCTCCTGGTTCAGGGCGCCACGATGGCGTCGTAGGAATCCGGTCGCCGATCCCGATAGAACTGCCAGTCGCCGCGTACTTCGCGCACCAGGTCCAGATCGAGGTCTCGGATCAGCAGTTCGTCGGTGTCGGTGGAGGCCCGTTCGCCGACGTAGACGCCGCGCGGGTCGACGAAATACGAAGTGCCGTAGAAGGTCACGGCGTCGTCGCCGAACTCCTCGGTCTCCGTGCCGATCCGGTTGTTCGCGCCGATGAAGTACTGGTTCGCGGCCGCCGCAGCGGGCTGCTCGAGCTCCCAAAGCCGTTCGGACAAGCCCGGTTTGGTGGCCGATGGATTGAAAACGAGCTCCGCCCCAGCCAATCCGTAGGCGCGCCAGCCCTCCGGGAAGTGCCGGTCGTAGCAGATGTAGACGCCGACCTTGCCCACGGCGGTGTCGAAGACGGGATAGCCCAGGTTGCCAGGCCGGAAGTAGAACTTCTCCCAGAAACCGGACAGCTGAGGGATGTGGTGCTTGCGGTATTTGCCCAGGTAGCTGCCGTCGGCGTCGATTACCGCGGCGGTGTTGTAGAGCACGCCGGGCTGGTCTTCCTCGTACACCGGAAGCACCATCACCATCCGGTGCTCCCTGGCCAGTTCCGCGAACCGTTCCGTGGTCGGCCCCGGCACGGATTCGGCGTACTCGTAGTACTTCTTGTCCTGCACGTTGCCGAAATACGGTCCGTAGAACAGTTCTTGGAAGCAGATGACCTGCACGCCCGCGGCGGCGGCCTGCTCGACGAAACCCTCGTGCTTGGCCAGCATCGACTTCTTGTCGCCGGTCCACGTCGCCTGGGTGATGGCGGCCTTGATTGTCGTCACCTGTCGATCTCCCTACCGAAGTTGGTTATGTTATCTTCGAAGGTAAACATTTCCTGAATATTTCAGTCGGTGCCGAAAGTGTAAATCTCGCGAGGTGATCGAGGCGTGGAAACGAACGACCGAATCCAGATCGATGACCCGACTCCCGCGGGGATCGCGGGCGCCATCGCCCGCCTGATCACCAGCGGCAAGCTCCGCGCGGGTGACCGGCTGCCGACGGTGCGGGAGCTGTCGAGCCGCCTCGGGGTCAGTCCCGCGACCGTGAGCCACGGCTGGCGGGCCCTGGCGCAGGCCGGGCTGGTGGTGTCTCGCGGTCGGAGCGGCACGTTCGTCGCCGACGGCGGGGCACGGCCCGCGTCGTCCCGGACCGACAGCATGACCCGTGGCGCGAGCTCCGCCCGGCTGGACCTCTCGCTCGGCACACCCGATCCGGCGCTGCTGCCCGAGATCGGATCGATCTTGTCCCGGCTGGCCCTCAACGCCGAGACCACCGACTACCACCAGGCGCCGGTGGTTCCCGAGCTCGGGCGGTTGTTACAGGCGGACTGGCCCACCGGGTCCGGCGCGCTGACCGTCGTCGACGGCGCCATGGACGCGGTCGCCCGCAGCCTGCAGGCCGTCGTCCGATTCGGTGATCGGGTGATCGTCGAGGACCCCACCTTCCCGCACATCCTCGACTATCTGGAATCCATTGGCGCGCAGATCGTTCCGGTGCGAATGGACGCGGAAGGGGTGCTGCCCGACGAATTCGCGCGGGCGGTGGCGACCGGCGCGACCGCGGCGGTCCTGCAACCGCGCGCGCAGAATCCCACCGGCGCGTCGATGAGCACCGAGCGCGCCGAGGAACTCGTCGCGATCCTGCGCCGCGGCGAGCACCGCTGCATGATCATCGAGGACGACCACTCCGGCGCAGTCGTCCCCGCCGAGGACATCAGCCTCGGCCGCTGGCTGCCCGACCGCGTGCTGCATGTGCGCAGCTACTCCAAATCGCACGGTCCCGACCTGCGGATCGCGGCGCTGTCCGGCCCGGAGGAGATCATCGACCGCATCGTCGCCACCCGCGTCCTCGGGCCGGGCTGGACGCCGCGCATCCTGCAGCGTCTGCTGCACGAGATGCTGCGCGACGACACGGTCACCCGCACGGTCGACCACGCGCGCGAGCAGTATCAGGTCCGCCGTCGCGCCCTCGCCGACGCGCTGCGGCGCCACGGCGCACAGCTCGCCGAAGGGCAGGGCCTCAACGCCTGGTTGCCGGTCGCCGACGAGCGCACGGCCCTGATTCACTTGGCGGCCAACGGAATACGTGTCGCACCCGGAGGTCCGTTCTTCGTGGCCGATCGCGGTCACCCGGAAGCGGTGCGCGTCACCATCGCGCCGCTCTCCTGCGGCATCGACGAGGTGGCCGCCGCACTCGCCTTGGCCGCCCGCCCCCGGCAGTCGGAGTACTTCTCGCTCGATCCGGGATCGCGGAACGGTGGATAGCGCCGAGGCTCAGGCCGGGTCCGGCACCCGATCTCGCTTCGCGCTCGACAGATCTCGCTTGCGCGCCGCGAGGACGACGAGCGCCCCGGCGACGGTTCCCGCGAAGTACGGGGAGGGTACGAGCAGGATGCCGCCGAGTAAGCACCAGGCCGCAAGACTCCAGCCGACCCAAGCCGGAACAGGCACCCCGCGCCCCGTGAGATGCCAAGTGAGACAGCCCAACAGAATCAGCGGCACGGCGAAGCTGCCGGGGCCGGCCCAAAAGGTCAGCGCGTTCTGCGCGGACTCGACCGTCTCCTCCTCGTCGCTGAGTCCGAGCGGGACGGCCGCCCACACTCCGCGATCCACCCAGCCGGTGATGTCGCTCCACGCGGAGAGTGCCAACAAGATGAGATGACCGGTGCCGAGGACGATCATGATCCCGCTCGCCCAGCGGAGCAACGACTTTCCGGCGTTCACAGGTTCGACCTCTCGTTTATACGGCCCCGTACGGTTCGTTTGTACGGTACCGTATAAACGAGAGGCGATCAATGGAGGTGACCTGATTCCCGCTGTGCCCCGCACGCCACGTGCCCGCTGGATAGCGGCGGGTCTCGACGCGCTCGCCGAAGGGGGACCCGACGCGGTCCGCGTCGAAACGCTCGCCGCCGCACTGGGAGTGACGAAGGGCGGGTTCTACGGGCACTTCGACGGCCGTGCCGCGTTTATCGCGGAGATGCTCGACGAGTGGGAACGCCGCCACATCACGGAGGTCATCGCCGAAGCCGACGCCGAGGGCGGTGATGCGGCCGACCGTATTCGGCGCGTGGGTCAACTGACGTTCTCCGAGGACTTGCACCGGATCGACCTGGCGATCCGGGCTTGGGCCAACCGCGACGAGTCCGTCGCCGCGCGGCTGCGGCGCATCGACAACCGGCGAATGGACTTCCTGCGCACGATGTTCGACGAGTTCCTCGACGATCCCGACGAGATCGAGGCGCGGTGCATGCTGACCTTCGCGCTGGCCATCGGCCGCCACTTCATCGTCGCGGACCATCCCGGGTACACGAAGCTCGAAGCGATTCAGCTTGCGGGGGAGTACCTTTTGCGTCCGTAGTGTCGCGCGGGTCTGTCGGGTTCCTTCCGCGGATTCACGTCGACGTAGCGTCGGCGGCCGCGGAGCCGTTGCGACAATTTCGGCACGCCGACTCAGAACGGATACTCGGCGTACGCTTCTCCCGCGAACCACGTGCGCGCGTGCTGACGCAACCGCCTGCTGTAGACGGCGTGATCGAAAAGCGCCGTGTAGGTCGGGAATTCCGTTCGGAGGAGCCCAGCCATGTCGGCCAGGTAGACATCGAAACCGGGATACATCAGGCCGACGAACGGAAGGTCGTCGACGTCCAGGGCGAGGACGGGATATTCGCCCTCCGAATCCGGTTCACCGACGGCGAGGAACCGACGCGAATCCGAGCCGCCCGGCAGCAGGAAGCACTCGTCGAAACGCTCGGCGAGCGGGGCGTAACACTCGGCCCATGGCTCGCCGAGCTCGGCGAGCACCAGTTCGTCGAGCCGCCGTGGTGCGAAGCCGCCGTCCTCGTCGAACCAGTCGTAGCGCTCCAGCAAGCCGACGTCGAAGGCCAGCCACGTCCGCAGGCTCGGCGGCAGCGGCCGCCCGGACGGAAAAACCATTTCCGCCAACACATCCGACGCCACCCGTCGCGGCGTGCCGACCACCCACGGCACCTGCTGGTGCGAGAGTGCGGAAGCTCCGGGGTCTCGCCGCACCGCCTCGATCACCCGCTCCGTCAAGGCCGCTCCGTGCGCGGAGCTTCCGTCGATCACCATGCCGCGGAAGGTAACAGGTCGCGCCGACATCGGTGGGTCAGTCGTCCTCGAAATGGCACACCGCCCAGACGCGATCACGCAACCACCGGTGCGCCGGGTCCGCGTCGAGCCGGACGTGCCACAGCAGCGAGATCGTCACTTCCGGTGCGCGAAACGGCAATTCGAACGAGCGCAGCCCCTGCCGCAGGTTCGCCGTGTGCCGCTCCGGGACCGTGGCGACGAGGTCGGTGGCCCGCGCGAGCGCGAGCGCCGCGCCGAAGCCGTCCACGACGGTGACGATGTCGCGGCGGTGGCCGGTCGGTTCCAGCGCCTCGTCGACGAGTCCCGCGGTCAGTCCGCGACGGGAGACGTGCACGTGGCGCGCCGCGGCGTACCGTGCGGCGGTCACCTTCCCGGTGCCGAGGGGATGCTCGGCGCGGACGACTCCGATGAAGCGGTCGGTGAACAGCGGTTTGCTGAGCACGTCCGGCGGCGGGGTGCTCTCGATGACGCCGGTTTCCAGGTCGACGGCGCCCTCGCGCAAGGGGGCGGTGTCCTTCTTCGTCTTTTGAAGGAACCGCAAGCGCACGCCCGGCGCCGCCTCGGCGACCTCGGCCACCAGCGCGGGGCCGAATCTCTCCACGAACCCATCGCTGGCGCGCAGCGCGAAAGTCCTTTGCAGCGTGGCCAAATCGAGGCGCTCGACCGGCCGCAACACCGCTTCGGCTTCCCGGACGAGCCCGCTCACACGTTCGCGCAATTCCACGGCGCGGGGAGTGGGCACCAGGCCGCGCCCCGCGCGCAACAGCAGCGGGTCCCCGGTCGCACGCCGGAGCCGGGCGAGCGCGCGACTCATCGCGGACGGGCTCAGCGCGAGCCGTTCACCCGCCCGCGTGACGCTGCCCTCCTCGAGCAGAACGTCCAGGGTGACGAGCAGGTTCAGGTCGGGACGCGCCATGCGAACAGGGTCGCATACCTGGCGTTCAGTGCACAGTTGCCTTTACTTCTTTGCGTCTTCCGCCAGGTCGGAACGGAACTTACGTTCGAGGAACACCGTCGAAGCCAGGAGGAACACCTTCATGTCCAGATCAGCAACGCCTCCCGTTGTCCGGCGCGAGCCGGTGGGCCGTCGAGGACAGACCTCGGTGCTCACCGCGCTCTCGCTGTCGATGCTGCTGCCTTCGCTGAGCATCAGCATCGCCAACGTGGGCCTGCCGTCGATGGCGGTGGCGCTCGACGCGACCTTCCCCGAGGTTCAGTGGATCGTGATCGCCTACCTGCTGGCCATCACGACGCTGATCGTCGGGGTCGGCCGGCTCGGCGACCTGGTCGGCCGCCGTCGGTTGCTGGTGCTGGGTATCGCGGTGTTCACCGTCGCGACGCTGCTGTGCGGGCTCGCCCCGAATCTGCCGCTGCTGATCGCCGCGCGGGCGCTGCAAGGGGTCGGCGCGGCGTGCATGATGGCGCTGGCGATGGCCTCGGTCGGCGCGGTGGTGCCCGCACACCGCACCGGTAGCGCGATGGGGTTGCTCGGCACGATGTCGGCCGTCGGTACGGCGCTCGGACCGTCCCTCGGCGGTGTTCT
This sequence comes from Nocardia amikacinitolerans NBRC 108937, assembly GCF_001612615.1. Lineage (GTDB taxonomy): Bacteria > Actinomycetota > Actinomycetes > Mycobacteriales > Mycobacteriaceae > Nocardia > Nocardia amikacinitolerans. Next base: position 9,503 of record NZ_BDAU01000010.1, read on the forward strand.
GATCGACGTATTCGGCTGGCGTGCAATCTTTTTCGCCGTCGTTCCGGTAGGGCTGCTCGTGCTGGCGCTCACCCTCCGGTTGCCTGCCGACGATGCGGCCGGAACCTCGGCACGGCGTTTCGACACGCTGGGCACCGTCCTGCTGGCCGTGACGCTGGGGGCTTATGCGCTCGCCGTGACCGCCGGGTCCTTCGGGCTGCTCTCCCTCGGTCTGCTCGGCGTCGCCGGTGCGGGTCTCGCGCTGTTCGTGGTGACCGAGAGCAAGGTCTCCTTCCCGCTGCTGACCCTCGGCATGTTGCGCGATCCGGTGCTCGCCGTCGGGCTGACGACGAGCACGCTTGTCTCGGCCGTCATGATGACGACCCTGGTCGTCGGCCCGTTCCACCTGGGCGGTGCGCTCGGTCTCGGCACCGCCGCGGTGGGGCTCGTGATGTCGGCGGGCCCGGCGGTGTCGGCGCTCACCGGCGTCCCCGCCGGCCGCGCCACCGACCGCTTCGGGTCGAGAACGATGGTGATCGTCGGCCTCGTCGGCGTCATCGCGGCCGCGCTGACCCTGTCGATGATGCCCGTCGCGGCGGGCGTCCTCGGTTATCTGCTGCCGTTGGTCGTCTGCACCGCGAGCTACGCGACATTCCAAGCGGCCAACAACACCGCGGTCATGAAAGACGTTGCCGCACAACAGCGCGGCTTGGTATCCGGGATGCTGAACCTCTCCCGCAACCTCGGCTTGATGACCGGTGCGTCGGTCATGGGCGCGGTCTTCGCGCGCGCCGCGGGGACGCGGGACCTCACCGCGAGCACACCAGCGGAGATCGCGCGGGGAACGCACTGGACCTTCGCGGTCGCGGCGCTGCTGGTGGGACTCGGCTTGGCGTTGGTCGTGCTGGTGCGGAGCCCACGGACTATGTCGCGCTGATTCTTTCGAGCCAACGGGTGCCCCGGATGGATTGGCGACAGCCATTCGGCGAGCCGAGGCTTCCGCGCTCGGCTGACCAACCGGGCCGTCGAAATCGTTCAGGTCGGGATGTCGAGAACCGAGAGGAACGCGGTCGCTGCCGGGGTGCGGGTGGACTTGCCCCAGACAACGTACTCGACGCGGGCGGGAGCGTCGATGATCTCGAGGGTGACGACGCCGGTGAGCCGTGGCGCGTAGGAGGAGGCGAGCAGGGCGATGCCGAGCCCCTGCTCGACGAGCCGCGACATCAGCGAGTCCGCGGTGCTCACTTCGAAGGCGACGTCGCGGGCGAGACCGGCAGCCGCGAAGGCTTGGTCGGATTGGGCGCGGCCTGCTGTCCCGGCCGGAAGGTCCACGAACACTTCGGAAGACAGCCTGCGCAGGTCGACCGCCCGTTCGCCGGCGAGCGGATGGTCCGGCGCGACCACGGCGACGAGCCGGTCGCGGGCGAGCTCCTGGGCGGCGACACCCCGCGGTCGCGTCGTGGTCGGCAGTCCGAGGAAGGCCACATCGATGGCTCCCCGCTCGACCTGCTCGGTCAGCTCCTCGCTCGCTCCCACCCGCAGGCTGATGCGCACGTGCGGGTATCGCCCGCGAAATTCGCGGAGCGCCAGGGGGATATCGACCGCGGCGACAGTCGGGATCAGTCCCACGGCGAGTCGTCCGCGCACCTCGCCGACGGCGGCGGCGACTTCGGCGGCCGCGCGTTCGGCGGCGTCCAGACACTGGCGCGCGGCAGGGAGGAACGCGGCGCCTGCCGGTGTCAGCCGCACGCGGCGGCTGGTGCGCTCGAACAGCCGCGCGCCGAGTTCCCGCTCCAGACGCGCGATTTGGTGGCTGAGCGCGGACTGGACGACAAGGCACCGTTCGGCGGCGCGGGTGAAGCTGCTCGTCTCGGCGACGGCGACCACGTAGCGCATCTGCTGAAGGTCCATGGATCAATCGTGGATCACGATCGATGAAGTGACAAACATGTGTTGGACTCATCAATCGCCGCCGGGCGAGACTGCGAACGTGAAAAGTCCAGCAGTACAGGAGGTTTCCCTCAGGGGTTCGCCGATTCTCCGGCGCACCGCCCTGACGGCCCTCGCCCCCGCGGCATGGGGCACCACGTACGTCGTCATCACTGAGCTTCTCCCACAAGGACATCCGTTGTTCGCGGGTCTCCTGCGCGCGTTGCCCGCCGGTCTGATCGCGCTGGCCATCACCCGGACGCTGCCGCGTGGCGCGTGGTGGTGGAAAGCCGCGGTACTCGGCGTGCTGAACATCGGCCTGCTCACCGCGCTGCTGTTCGTCGCGGCCGAACGGTTGCCGGGCGGCGTCGCCGCCACTTTGGCTGCGGCCCAGCCGCTCGTCGTCGCCTTACTCGCGGTGGCTGTGCTGCACGAGCGTCCGTCCGTGTGGCGCCTCGCGTGGGGACTGACGGGCGTGGTCGGCGTCAGCTTGGTGGTGCTCAGTCCGAGCGCGGCACTCGACTTCGCGGGGATCGTGGCGGGCTTGGGGAGCGCGGCCTCGATGGCGTTCGGCCTGACCCTCACCAAGCGCTGGGGACGCCCCGCCGAAGTCGGCGCCACCGCGTTCGCCGGATGGCAGCTCACCGCGGGTGGCCTCTTCCTGCTCCCTGTCACCCTTCTCGTCGAGGGCCCGCCTCCCGCGATCGGCCCGACCGCCGCGCTCGGCTATCTCTGGCTTGGTCTGGTCGGCGGTCTGATCGCCTATGTGCTGTGGTTCCGGGGCATCGGCACCTTGCCCGTCACCTCGGTCGCGGTTCTGGTCCTGCTGTCGCCGCTCGTCGCCGCGGTGCTCGGCGCGGTCCTGCTCGGCCAGACACTCGGCCCGTTCCAGCTCGCGGGGTTCGGGCTCGCACTCGCCGCGATCGTCGCGGGACAGCTGCCCGAACCCACAACCGAAAGGACACCCGAATGAAGATCACCGTCGTCGGAGCCGCCGGGATGGTCGGCTCGCGCGTCGTCGACGAAGCCGCGCGCCGGGGCCACGACCTGATCGCGGTATTCCGGTCCCGGCGCTCCAGCGCCCTGCGGCCGGGAGTGATCGCCGTCGAGGGCGACGCGAACGACCCCGACCGCATGAGCGAACTGTTCCTCGGCGCCGACGCGATCATCGCCGCGACCCGTCCCGCCGAGGGGCAGGAGCACACCGCGGCAAAGACCACGACCGCACTGCTCGACGCGGCCGAGACAGCCGGGACCCGGCTCCTTTTCGTGGGCGGAGCCGCCCCGTTGCGGCACCCACGGCACCCGGATCGGCTCGTCATCGACAGTCCGGAGTACGTACCGCAGGCGATTCGCGCCATCGCGGCCGCGAGCGTCGCGCAACTGGAAGCCTGCCGAGCGCACCGGGCCGACTGGGTCTACCTCAGCCCGCCCGCCCTCCTCGAACCCGGGTCTCGCACCGGGAAATACCGGCGCGGCGCCACCACGCTCGTCGTCGGCGCCGACGGCACCTCCCGGATCTCGGCCGAAGACCTCGCCGTGGCCGTCCTGGACGAGCTCGAGAACCCGGTCGGCAGCGAACATTTCACCGTCGGCTACTAGCGAGAATGGCGACGGAGGAAATGGGGCGATGAGGCGAGTCCTCGGTATCTCGATCGCGCTCGCGTGCTTCGGCGTGACAGTGCTGGTACCCGCGGACCGGGCGGGCCATGATCCGGCGTTTCCCGTCACGATCAATCTGCCCGCCGGATTCCAGCCGGAGGGCATCGCGATCGGGACGCCGCCGCCGGTGGCCTACTTCGGTTCCCGCGCAGACGGTTCCCTCTACGCCGCGAGCCTGGTGACCGGCCGGGGCGCCATCCTGAGCCCCGGCCCCGGGACGCCGTCGCTGGGGCTCGCGGTCGACGACCGCGGTCGGCTGTTCGTCGCAGGCGGCACCGGGGGCGACGTCCGCGTCGTCGACACCCGCACGGGCTCACTGCTGGCCGGCTACCGGCTCGCGACGCCGCCGGACACGTTCGTCAACGATGTGGTCCTCACGCCCACCGGCGCGTGGTTCACCGACTCGCGCGCGCCCGTGCTCTACCACCTGCCTGTCGGCGACGACGGCGCGTTGCCGCCGCCCGCCGCCGTGGTGCGCCGACCGCTGACCGGCGACATCGTTCACGTGCCGGGAGCGATCAACGCCAACGGCATCGTGCCCACCCCGGACGGCACGGGGTTGATCATCGTGCAGTCGGCGACCGGCAAGCTCTTCCGCGTCGACCCGGCGACCGGCGCGACCCGGCAGATCGATCTCGGCGGCGAAGCGGTGCCGAACGGTGACGGACTTCTGCTGCACGGCAGCACATTGGTGGTCGTGCAGAACCGGCTCCACACCATCGCTGTCGTCGCCCTGGACCCCGCGGGCGCGACGGGCACCGTCGAGCGGCGCGTCACCGACCGCCGTTTGGACGTACCCACCACCGTCGCGGCGTACGGCGGGCGCCTCTACCTGCCGAACGCCCGCTTCACGACACCGCCTTCCCCTGCCACGCCCTACAGCGCCGTCGCCGTCGAACTACCCCGATGAGCGCCCAGGTTGTTCGAATATGCTGATGGACGCACGAATTCGACACCGAATAGATCGGCCATACGCGTCCGTCGCCGACGACATCCCACTCGAAGCCGGGGAAGTTCCTCGAGTAGTGGCGTGGCTCAACGTCTTCCGCGAGCGCCGCGGGACAGCTGCCCGAACCCACAACCGAAAGGCGACCCCCCGGCCGATCTCGGCTGGACCGACACCCGACGGCCTGACGCGAGCCGCGTCAGTCGGCGCGCGGCCTGGTCGCGAATACCTCGAATATTTCGGTTCCGATCAACCGTGGGTCCTGCTGGACTTGCACCGACATGCCGTACTGGTCGAACAGTTCGCGGACTTCTCGCACGCGGTTCTCGATGTCGTGGATCTCGGCGACCACGGCATGAATACGTCGCCAGTCCGTGTCGGTGATGCCGCGCAAGACATCCAACTCCGCGCGCTCGACATCGACTTTGAGCAGGCCGATCTCCCGGTCGCGGCAGTGTTCGCCGAGTATGGCCGAGACGGTGGTGACCTCGACCTCCAACGGCACGCCCTCGTGCAGCCCCTTGGTGATGAGCGCGATGGCCTTGTCGTCCAGGCCACAGTTGCGCAAATAGATCCGGGTGGCTTGGTCGTCCGCCTCGCGGTCGGCGAAGAAGCCGGAGTTCGCCGAAGCGCGCGGGTACCAGGTGAACGCCCGCGTACCCGGGGTGGCGCCGACCGCCGACTCCAGGGGGATCCCGGCCGGGACATGCGCTGCGATGTTGCGTTCGAGGCAGCGATAGGTCATCGGCACGGGCTCGACGGCGACGACCTGGACGCCGGGGCAGACGTCGGCGAACATCATCGCGGTCAGGCCGATATTCGCGCCGATGTCCACGGCGATATCGCCGGGTCGAAGGCGTTCGGCTGCCCGCCGGTAGAACCCGCGTGCCGACGTCGTCTCGCCCCACAACATGTGGGCCTCGGCCGGACTGGTGCAGGTCACCGTTCTGCCGTCGTCGAGCCGCAGTTGCTGCAAAGGTGTGGTCAGCATCGTTCCATGAACCTCTCCAGGACGGGGCCGATGAGGGCCAGGGCATGCGGATGGCTCAGCTCGAGGTGGCGGGCGTCGACGACGACGTTGTGCACCTCTCCGCTGACGTAGGGCCGCCACGTGTGGACGAGCCCGTCGTGGTCAGGATGGTCTTTCCCGGCGGTGAAGAACACCAGGTCGCCGTCGAACACGTCCGGCCGGTGCGCGGCGGAGATCTGGCTCGCGGTCCGGAAGCTCTCCATCACCCGATCGGTCTGCTCGGCGCTGAACAGGCCGGTCGCGACTATCTGTTCGCGGATGATGCTCCACGCCTGTTCATGGCTGCTCGCCAGCACGTCGTCGTCGAGGCCGAACAGCTCTCGCCAGCCACCGAGCAGATCGCCCATCAGCTGTCCCGGTGCCTGTCCGTCGGTCGGCGGCGCCGAGTGCCGCGGCGCGTCGGCCGCGCAGTCGAGCAGGGCCAGTAGGCCGACCGAGTCGCCGTCGCGCTGCAAGCGGACCGCCATGGCGTGCGCGATCTGCCCACCCAACGACCAGCCGAGCAGGTGGTACGGACCCGTCGGTTGCACGCGGCGAATCTCGGCCACATACCGGTCGGCCAATTCCACGACCGACCGCGCGTCCGGCTCGCCGGATACGACGTGGGGATCCTGCAACCCGAACACCGGGCGATCCGGATGCAGATGTTCGACGAGGCCGCCGTAGAACCATGCAAGACCGCCCGCCGGGTGCACGGCGAAGACCGCCGGTCCCGCTCCGCCGCCACGCAGCGCGAGCAGCACCTGCTGCCCGGAGTCGCCGTCCGCGTCGTCGGCTCGGCGCGCCAAGGCTTTCGGCGTGGCATCCTCGAACATCCAGGGCAACTCGATGGTCACCCCGCGAGCACTCGACTCGGCCACCGCCATCGTGGCCAGCAGCGAATTGCCGCCCAAATCGAAGAACCCGTCGGTCACCCCGACCCGAGGCGTCCCGAGGACCTGCGCGTACACCTCGGTGAGCACCTTCTCGGTGTGCGTGCGCGGCGCGACGTACCGCTGGGCCGATCCCTCGAAGTCGGGCGCGGGCAACGCTTTCCGATCCAGCTTGCCGTTGACCGTCAGTGGCAGATCGGGCAGGACCATGATCACCGACGGCACCATGTAACTGGTCAGCACTTCGGCGGCGCCCGCGCGGACCTGCCCCGGATCGGGCCGCTGCCCGTCGCTTCCGACGACGTAGCCGACCAGCTGGTCCACTTCGCGCTCGTGGCGGTGCACCGCCACGGCGGCCCGCGACACCGCCGGATGGCGCAGGAGTGCCGACTCCACCTCGCCCAGTTCGATCCGGTACCCGCGCAACTGCACCTGCGCGTCGGTCCGGCCGAGGTAGGTCAATTCGAGTCCTTCGGTGGTCTCGTGCCAGCGCCCGACATCGCCGGTGCGGTACAACCGGCCGCCGTGTGTATCGAAGGGATTCGCCACGAAGCGGCTCGCCGTCGATGCGGGCGCTCGCAGGTAACCGCGCGCGAGTTGCCCTCCGGCAACATAGATTTCGCCACGGACGCCGACCGGCACCGGTTGCAGCCGGTCGTCGAGCACATACACCCGCAGGCCAGGCAGCGGCGTGCCGATCCCCGCGGCGTCCGGGCCGTCGACCTCGGCGAAGGTCACGTGCACGGTCGTCTCGGTGATCCCGTACATGTTGATCAGTCGCGGCGATCCGGGCCGGTGTGCGGCGAACCACTCGGTCAACCGCGCCGGATCCAATGCCTCGCCACCGAAGACGACATAGCGCAACGCGAGATCGCCGCAGCCGCTAACGGATTCGCGGTAGCGACGCTCGGCGTCGACGAATCCGTAGAACGCCGACGGTGTTTGGCTCAACACCGTGACGCGCTCCCGCGCCACCAGTTGCACGAACGCCTCCGGCGACCGTGACGTGGCGTAGTCGACGACGACAACGCGGCCGCCGCTCAGCAGCGCGCCCCACATCTCCCACGCCGCGAAATCGAAGGCGTAGGAGTGGAACAGCGTCCACACGTCGTCGGAGCGCAGGTCGAATCGCTCGGCGGCGTGGGTGAACAGGGTGACAGCTTCGCGATGGCTGACGGCCACCCCCTTCGGCGTACCGGTCGATCCGGAGGTGTAGATCACGTAGGCGACGTTGTCCGGCCGCGCTGCCGCGGGTAGCGGTCGGTCCGCGACCAGGTCTCGGGTCTCTTCGACCAGGATCGTCGGTGCCGCGTATTCCGGTATGTCCCTCGCAGACTCGGCCGAAGTCAATATCGCGGCCGGACGCGCGTCATCGAGGATGAACCGCAAACGCTGTGGTGGATTGGCCGTATCCAGCGGCAGGTATCCCGCTCCCGCGCGCACCACCGCGAGCAGCCCGACGACCAGATCGAGGGAGCGCGGCAATGCCACCGCCACCAGGGTTTCCGGGCCTACACCGTGCTCGGCGAGCCGAATCGCGAGCCGAGTCGCGCGCCGATCCAACTCCGCATAGCTCATCTGCGACACGCCGTCGGTGGCCGCGATCGCATCCGGCTGGGCCGAGACCTTGGCGGTGAACAGCTCGGCCAGAGTCACTTCCGCGACCGGGCCGCCGTCGACTCCGGAGGCCGCGAGCACTTCGCGGCGCTGGTCGGGGTCGACGATGTCGATATCGCCCACCGCCACAGCCGGATTCGTGGTCGCCTGCTCGAGGATTCGGCGGAACGCGCGCGCGAAACGAGACATCGTCTGCTCGACGAACAGATCGGCGGCGAAGGTCAAGCGGCAGGCCATGCCGCTCGGTGCGCCCCCGGCGTCGAACTGTTCGACGAGTTTCACGTTCAGATCCGCGCGGGCCTGGTCGAAGCCCGCTTCGATCGGCTCGACCGTGAGCCCCGCCAGTTCCAACGCGGCCGCGCTGAGATCCTGGACGTCGAGGGTCACCTGATACAGCGGCATGTGCGCGGTCGACCTTCGCGGATTCAACACGTCCACGACCTGCTCGAACGGCACGTCGGCGTGCGCGAACGCGGCCAGATCCGTCTCGCGAGTGGCGGTGAGCAACTCCTCGAACGGCTGCCGGGCCGACACCCGGGAACGCAATACCAGCGTGTTGACGAACATCCCGATCAGCTCGTCGAGTTCGCGATCGCCACGACCGGACACCGGGGTGCCGATCGCCACGTCGTCCACGCCGGCCAACCGTGCCAGCAGTACGTTCAACGCGGTGTGCAGGACCATGAACACCGTGGCGTTGTGCGCGCGTGCGAGCGCGCCGATGCGGACATGCAAGTCGGCGGGCAGCTCGAAGTCGACCGTGCTGGCGCGCATGGACGCCACCGGTGGCCGCGGCAGATCGGTCGGCAGCTCGAGCAGTTCGGGCAGCCCCGCGAGGTTGTCGGTCCAGAATCGCAGCTGCCTGGAGACCAGCGACTCCGGGTCGTGGTCGTCACCGAGCACCTCGCGCTGCCACAACGCGTAGTCGGGGTACTGGATCCGCAATGGTGGCCAGTTCGGTTGCCTACCTTGCCGACTCGCCTCGTAGGCCACTGCCACATCCCGTGCCAGCGGCATCATCGACTGACCGTCGGCGCAGATGTGGTGCACGCAGATCACCAACGTGTGATCGCGTTCGTCGACGGCGAACAGTTCGGCTCGTATCGGCGGCGCCTCGGTCACATCGAAGCCCGCGGAGACCACCGCAGCCGCCCGTTCGAGCACCTGCCGTTCGTCGACCCGGATCGGGTTCAGCGCGGGCACCACCTCGGCGGCGTCGACCACGACCTGCCCTGGCATCGCGTCGATCAGCGGGAATTTGGTGCGCAACGACTCGTGGCGGTCGATCACCAGCGCGCATGCCTGCCGCAACGCATCGATGTCCAGTTCACCGCGCAACCGGATCACCAGCGGAATGTTGTAGCCGCCGACCGAGGTGTCGAACTGGTTGAGGAACCACATCCGCTGCTGAGCCGGGGACAGTGGCACTCGCGCCGGGCGGGGGCGCGGTGCCAGCGGTACCGCGGTTCGGCGCTCGGCTTCGCCGAGGTGCGCGGCCAGCTCGGCGACGGTCGGTGCGTCGAAGAGGTCGCGGATACCGAGGCTCACCTCGAGTGCCGTGCGCAATCGCGCGACCGCCCGCGTCGCCGAGAGCGAATTGCCACCGAGGTCGAAGAAGCTGTCCGTCGCGCCCACCGCGTCGATACCGAGGACTTCGCCGAAGACCTCCGCGATGCGCTGTTCGGTCTCGGTGCGCGGGGCGATCCGTTCCCGTGCGTCCGGGAACCGCGGTGCGGGCAGTTTCGCCCGATCGAGCTTGCCGGTCGCGGTGAGCGGGAGCTCGGTCAGCGGCACGAGCAGGTCGGGCACCATGTGCGCGGGCAGGTGCTGTCGGGCCGCGGCCTTGACGGCGCTCGCATCGATACCGCTTTCGCCGACCAGATAGCCGACGAGCCGGTCGGTGCCGCTCGCATCGGTGCGCGGCACGACCGCCGCGCGGTCGACGCCGGGATATTCGGACAGTACGGCTTCGATCTCGCCGAGTTCGATGCGTTGACCGCGGATCTTGACCTGGAAATCGCGGCGCCCGAGGTACTCCACGGTGTCGTCGGTTCGCCAGCGGGCCAGATCGCCGGTGCGGTACATGCGCGCGCCCGGGGCGCCGAACGGATTCGCCACGAACGACCCGGCGGTGGCGCCGGGGCGGTTCAGGTACCCGCGGGCCAACTGGATGCCCGCGAGGTACAACTCGCCGACCACCCCGACCGGTACCGGCCGCAGCCACCGATCGAGGACGACGGCCTCGACACCGCGAATCGGTGCACCGATCGTCACCACATCACCGGGAAGCAAGGCGTCGTCGATCACGGCCAGCATCGTGGTTTCGGTCGGTCCGTATCCGTTCGACAACCGCCTGCCCGGCGCCCACACCGAGACCAACTCCGGTGTCACCGCCTCGCCGCCCGCCATCAGCACACGCAACGAATCCATCCCGGCAGGCGCCATGGTGGCCAGCACACTCGGGGTGAGGAACGTATGCGAAACCTGTTGCGTGCGAATGAGATCGGCCAACTCGTCCCCGGCGAACACGTCCGGTTCCGCGACTACCAGAGCTGCGCCGCTGGTGTGCGCGAGCAGAACTTCCAGCAACATCGCATCGAAACCGACACTCGCGGCATGCAGCACACGCGACCGGGCATCCACAGCGAAGCGATCACGCACGACCGCGGCGAAATTCGCCAGCCCCGCGTGGGGCACCTCGACGCCCTTCGGAAGCCCGGTGGACCCCGAGGTATAGATCACATACGCCGTGTCCTGTATCCTTGGCGTCCGCAAGCGCTCGGAATCGGTAATGGCCGCCGCGGATTTCGCCGCGATGGCGGCCTCGGTGTCCGGATCGTCGAGGACCAGCGGGCGCACCGTGTCGGGAAGCAGATCCCGCGACGCCGTGACGGTGAGCGCGACTCGCGCGCGGGCGTCCGCGATCAGATGTGCGACGCGCTCTGCCGGATTGCGCGGATCGATCGGCAGGAAGGCCGCACCCGTTTTGGTCACCGCCCACAGGCCTGTCACGAATTCGGTCGACCGCCCCAGCGCCAGCGCGACCCGTTCGCCAGGGCAGGCGCCCCACTCGATCAATTGCCGCGCCAGCTGGTTCGACCGGGCGTCCAACTCGGCGTAGGACATCGTGTGCTGACCCGAAAGTAGGGCTGCCGCATCGGGATTCACCTGCGCGCCGGCGGCGAACAACTCGGCCGCGAGCTGCGGCGCCGCCGGACTGCCGCCCGTGGCGGGCACCAACTCCCGTCGCTCGGCTGCCGACAGCAGATCCACCGAATCCAGCCGCGCGAAGGGATCGGCCGCGATCGCGCGCAGCACGATGTCGAACCGGGCGGCGAGACCGGATGCCGTCTCGTCGTCGATGCGATCCGGCTGGTAGCGCAGGCGCACCCGCAGGGTGTCGGTGTGGTGTGCCTGCACGGTGATCGGGTAGTGCGCGGCGTCACGGCCCTCCGCCGCGATCACCCGCATCCCGTCGATCTCGGCGTCGCCGAGTCCACTGCTGTCGACCGGGTAGGACTCGAAGACGACAAGGGTGTCGAACAGTGCGACGGCATCCACGGCCGCCAGGATCTGCGGCAGTTCGAGATAGTGGTGGTCGACCAGCCGGGTGTTGTCGGCCTGCAGCAGGGTCAGCGTTTCGGCGATGGTCCGGTCCCGGCGCACGTCGACGGCGACCGGAATCGTGTTGATGAGAAGGCCGATCATCGACTCGACCCCTGGCACGTCGGCGGGACGGCCGGACACTGTAGTGCCGAACACCACGGTGTCGGTGTCGAGCAAGTCGCTCACCACCACTGCCCACGCGAACTGCACGAGTGTCGCCATCGTGACCGAGTGCGCGCGGGCGAAGTCCGCCAACTCCGCGGCCGTATCGTGATCGAGATCGATCGTCAGATCGGTCGGGATGGTCGCGGATGTCTCGGTGTGCGCACCGGCGATCAGTGTCGGCTCGGTGACATGGCGGAGCGCGTCTCGCCAGGCCTCGATGCTCGCGGCGCGATCGCGGCGGCCGAGCCATTCCAGGTAGTCGCGGTAGGACGCGGCAGCGGGCAGCGACTGCGGCTGCGCGTCCGCGGCGTACAACCCGATGAGCTCACGCCACAGCAGCGGCAACGACCAGCCGTCGAGCAGCAGGTGATGCGCGGTCACCAGCAGCCGGAACTCGTGCGGGCGCACCGTGATCAGCAGGAACCGCAGCAGCGGGGGATCGGCCGGATCGAATCCGGTGGCCCGCTCGGCGTCGATCACCTCCTGCGGGTCCACCGCGTCCCCGGACAGCGTGACGCTGCGCCACGACACCACCGGATCCGTAGGAATCACTTGCACCGCAACGCCTTCCGCGGTGCGCGCGAAGGCCGCCCGAAGGTTGGGGTGGCGGGTGAGCAGAGCCCGCGCGGCGCGCTCGAGCCGGTTCTCGTCGACCGTGCCGGTCAGGGTGAGCGCCGATTGCGCGAGATAGACGTCGATCCCGCCCGCGGCGATCTCGGCGTGGAACAGCAGTCCCGCCTGCAGCGGCGCCAATGGCCATACCTCGCTCAGTGCTCCGTACCGGTCGGAGAACTCGTCCAGTTCGCGCTGGGTGAGGTCGACGAGCGGAACATCGGCCCGCGACAGCCCCCAATCCTCGCTCGCCATGGCCGCGATCGCGGTCATGGCACCGACCCATTCGTCGGTGAGTTCGGCCACGTCGTCGTGGTCGAGCAGCCGTGCGGCGTAGCCGACGTAGGCCGAAAGCCGCGGCCCGGCGGCGCCGTCGACGACGTCCACATCGATCGTGAGCACCGCCGTCGCCGGCATATCCGGATCGAAGGCGGCTCGGCGGTCGAAGGGTTCGTCGGTGGGTACCCACGGCAGATCCGACAGTGTCGCGAGATCGACGCCGACCCGGCCGAGATAGTTGAAACTGATCTGCGGCTCGGGCAGCGCGGCGAGCCGGTCGGCCGTGCCGGGATTCGCATAGCGCAGCAGGCCGTAGCCGATGCCCTTGTCCGGGATGGTGCGAAGCTGGTCCTTGACCGATTTCACCACCGCGCGCAGGTCCGCCGGATCGATGCCGCTCGAGTCGAGCGCGACCGGATATCGGCTGGTGAACCAGCCGACGGTGCGCGAGATGTCGGCGCCAGCGGCGAGCTGCTCCTCGCGGCCATGGCCTTCCAGCAGGACCTTCATGCCCGCGTGCGTGTCGCCGCGACGGCTACGCCAGCGAGTCAGCGCCACGGTGAGCGCGGCCAGCATCACCTCCTCGACGCTGCCGCGCACGGCGCGGGGCACCTCGTCGAGCAACGGCGCGCTCACCTCGACCGGGAGCGACACCGTCAGCCCACGCACGGTCGCCTGCGTATCGCGCGCGGGATCCAGCTCCGCACGCCCGAGGAGCGGATCCGGTGCCGAAGCGATCCGTTGCCAGAGCTCGAGTTCCCCGGCTCGCTCGGCCGCCGCGGCGGTCAAGGCGTGCGCCCACCGACGCAGGGAGGTGCCCGGTGCCGCCAGCTCGACCGTCCGCCCCCGACCGATCTGCTGCCAGGCGGTCACGAAGTCGGGCAGCAGGATTCGCCACGACACCGCGTCGACGGCCAGGTGATGGATCACGATCAGTGCCCGGCCCTCGGCATCCACACCGGATTCGGGCAGCAGGCATACGACGTGTATCAGCCTGCCCGCCGCCGGATCGAGCCGGTCGTAGGCCGAAGCTGCCGCCGCTTCCACCACGGCGGTGAAACCGGCGCTGCCCGGCGCCTCGTCGGCGCCGAAGGTGCGCACCGAGACCGAACCGGTGGCGTCGGCGGCGCTCGGCGGCGGCACCTCCCAGCGTTGCCCATCGAGCCGTGACCGCAGTGCGTCGTGGTGTTCGATGACCACCCGCACGGTCGAGACCACGTCATCGATACGCGCGTCACGCGGCAGACGTACCAGCATCGACTGCGCGAATCGAGCCGGTGCGCCTAGTTGCTCGACGAACCAGGACACGATCGGCGTCCGCGGAATATCGCCCACTCCACCGCCGGGCAGCTCGACGAGACTCGCCCGTTCGGCGGCCTGCGCGACCCGCGCCAGCCCGCGAACCGTCTTGTGCTCGAAGATATCCCGGGCCGTCACGGTGATCCCCGCCGACTTCAGGCGCGCGGCCAGCTGAATCGACATGATGGAGTCGCCGCCGAGCGCGAAGAAGGAGGTCGTCGCGCCCACCGTGGACACGCCGAGGACGTCGGCGAAGGCGTCGGCAATGGTGCGTTCCAGATGGTTCGACGCGGCGACGGCGGCGTCTTCGGTGGTCTGGAACACCGGCTCGGGCAATGCTTCCCGATCCACCTTGCCGGACGAGGTGAGCGGCAGGTGATCGAGTACGGCGATCGTCGCGGGCACCATGTGTGCGGGCAGGACGGCGGCCACGTGATCGAGCACCGCGCTCGGTTCGACGGCCGCCGCGGGTTCGGCCGTGACGTACGCGGCAAGCACCGGGTGCCCACCCGGGCCCCGGCGACTCACGGTGACCGCGGTCGCGACCGCCGGATGGGTCAGCAACGCGGCGTCGATCTCGCCCAGCTCGACGCGCTGGCCGCGAATCTTGATCTGGAAATCGAGGCGGCCGACGTACTGCAGCGTGCCGTGCGCGGTCCAGCGGACGATGTCGCCGGTCCGGTACATCCGCGAACCTGGCGCACCGTACGGGTTCGCCACGAACGAGGATGCCGTTGTCCCAGGCCGATTCAGATAGCCGCGGGCCAGCGCGGCTCCGGAGAAGTACAGTTCCCCTGGCACTCCGATCGGCACCGGTCGCAGTCGCGCGTCCAGTACCGCCGCCTCGGCACCGCGAATCGGTCCGCCGATGGTGAGCACCTCACCCGGCCGCACCGGGTCGCTCATCGTGATCACGATCGTCGTCTCGGTCGGGCCGTAGATGTGGTGCAGCCGCCGCCCTGTCGCCCAGGCGGCGAGCAGATCCGGCGCCACCTTTTCGCCGCCGACCGCAAGCATCCGTACCGAATCCACCTCGCCGGGCGACATCGTCGCCAGCACACTCGGTGTCAGGAACGCGTGCGTCACCCGATGGGTCCGGATCAGTTCGGCCATGGCAGGGCCGCCGAGCACCTCCGGCGGCGACACCACCAACGTCGCACCAGCCGCGTGCGCCATCAAGGCTTCGAGCAGTACCGCGTCGAATGCTGGTGCCGCGGCTTGCAGCACGCGGGAGGTGGCCGTCACCTGATATCGCTCGCGTTGCTCGGCCGCGAAGGCCGCCAGCCCCTCGTGGGTGACCATCACACCCTTCGGTGTGCCGGTCGACCCCGACGTGTAGATCACGTATGCGGTATCCCTGATCTGAAGCGGGCGAAGGCGATCCGCGTCCGACACGGCGTGGCTGGGGCGCGCGGCGATCTCGGCGGCGGTGCCCGGGTCGTCGAGCACCAACCAGCGGACGCCATCCGGCAGGAAGGGCCGCGCCGCCGCGACGGTGACGCCGACCTCGGCATCGGAATCGTCCAGCAGATAGGCGATCCGCTCCGGCGGATAACGCAGGTCCACCGGCATGAACGTGGCCCCGGACTTCGTGATCGCCCACATCGCGACGTGGTAGTCGGCCGACCGCGGCACGACAAGTGCGGCACACATGCCTGGCCCAACGCCCTGGGAGAGCAGCTGCGCCGCAAGCTGATTGGCGCGGTGGTCGAGCTCGCCGTAGCTGAGCGTGCGGGTGCCGTCTATCAGGGCGATCGCCTCGGGAGTCGTCGCCACGGCCGAGGCAAGCAGATCGGGCAGCAGACGCGGTGCGGGGGCGTCGCCGCCGCGCGCCGGGAGCAGCCGTTCGGCCTCCTCGACACCGATCAGTGCTATGCCGCCTATCGGTCGGGCCGGATCGGCGACGACCGCGTCCAGCACACGCACGAACCGCTCGGCCAGCGCCGCCGCCGAAGACTCCACGAAAAGATCTGTCGCATAGACGATTTCACCATCGAGCCCGGCCGGTCGAGTACCGTCGAAGCGCTCGGTCAGCAATACCGTGAGGTCGGTCTTGGCTTGGGCGACATGGGGATCGAGCAGTTCGACATCGACGTCGGACAGCTGGAACCGGGCAGCAGCGGTGTTTTGCAACCCGAACAGCACCTGATACAGCGGCGTGTACGCCGTCGACCGTGGCCGGTCGAGCACATCGACCAATCGCTCGTAGGGTAGATCCGCGTGCGCGAGCGCCTCGAGGTCGATGCCGCGCAGCTCGGCCACCAGCTGCCGGAACGACCGGTCGTCGCGGACGGGCGTGCGCAGTACCACCGTGTTGACGAACATGCCGACGAGGTCCTCCAGCGCCGGGATGCCCCGGCCCGCGACCGGTGTACCGATCGACACGTCGTCGGTGTGCGCGGTGCGCGCCAGCACGATCGCGAGGGCGGCGTGCAGCACCATGAAGACGGTGACGCCCTCGCGACGGGCCAGCCGCACGACCTCCTCGTGCAGCCGCTGCGGGATGTCGAAGCGGACACTGCCGCCGACCATCGACATGGTCGCGGGCCGGGGGTGGTCGGTCGGCAGGTCGAGCACCTCGGGGGCGTCGGCGAGAGTGTCGATCCAATAGGGGATCTGCCGGGCGATCATCGATGACGGATCGTCCTCGGCGCCGAGGACCTCCCGCTGCCACAGCGCGTAGTCGGCGTACTGAACCGGCAGGGGTTTCCATTGTGGCGCCGCGCCTTTCACTCGCGCACGGTAGGCGGCGAAGATATCGCGCGCCAACGGGGCCATCGACGCGCCGTCGGCAGCGATGTGATGGACGACCAGCACGAGGACATGCGTGTCGGGGCCTGTTCGATACAGCCGTGCTCGCAGGGGCACGCTGTGCGCGACGTCGAAGCCCATCTCGACGGTCTGCCGTATCCGCTCGGCCAGCACGGTCTCGTCGGCGACCGGCTCCGGATCCAGGGCCGCGCCGTCGACCACGTCCACCACATCCCGCACGACCTGACACGGCTCGCCGCCGACGGCGGGATACACCGTCCGCAACGGTTCGTGCCGAGCCACCACATCGCCGAATGCCGCGCGCAGCGTCTCGGTGTCGAGCGCGCCGGTCAACCGGGCCGTGAAGCTGATGTTGTAGGCCGCCGAGGCGGTGTCGAACTGGTTGACGAACCACAGCCTGCGTTGCGCCATGGCGAGCGGGACAGTCGCCGGGCGCAGCCTGGGTTCGAGCGGAATCAGCGCCGTCCGCGGCCGCTGCGCCAGCCGTGCCGCCAAGCCGGCGATCGTCGGTTCCGCGAAGATGTCGCGGATGCCGACTTCGACACCGAGCGCCGTCTCGGCCCGCGTGGCGATCCGAACGGCCGACAGGGAGTCCACACCGATGTCGAAAAGGTTCGCCAGCACGCTCACCTGCTCGCTACCGGTGACCGTGGCGACGATATCGGCAAGTGCCGCTTCGCTTTCGGTGCGTGCCGGGACGAATTCCGCGCCGTCGTCGAAGGTGGGTGCGGGCAAGGCGGCGCGGTCGAGTTTGCCGTTCGCGCTGAGCGGCATGGCGTCGAGCACCTCGACGTGAGCAGGCACCAGATACGACGGCAGCAGATGTGCGAGCTGCGCGCGGATCGTGCGCCCATCGGTCACCGCCGCGGGCGTCAGCGTCACATAGGCGACGATGCGTTCGGAGGTCGCCACGGCCACGGCACGAGCCACCTCGGGCAGCGCGCACGCCGCGGCTTCGATATCGCCCGGTTCCACTCGCTGACCGCGCACCTTCACTTGGAAATCGCCGCGGCCCAGGAATTCCAGCTCGCCGCCGCGCGTCCACCGCACCAGGTCGCCCGTGCGATACATCCGCTCCCCGGGCGCCCCGAGCGGGTGCGCGACGAAGGCCGCGCAGGTGAGGTCGGCGCGCGCGTGATATCCGCGCGCCACCTGCACGCCCGAGACATACAGATCGCCGACGACACCGACGGGCACCGGTCGCAGCCGCTTGTCGAGCACGTAGACCCGCATGCCCGCCACGGGCGCGCCGATCGGGACCGTCGCCGTCCGCGCACCCGGCAGACAGCGCGCGGCGGTGACCACCTCAGCCTCGGCAGGGCCGTACCAGTTCACCACCTCGGCCTCGGGGAATACGCGCAGCGCGGCGTCGACCGTGTGCTGTGCCAGCGCCTCACCGGCAACGAAAATCCGTCGGATGGAGGGGAATTCGGCATCGCCATGGGATTCGAGCAGGACCTCGAGCATCGACGGCACGAAGTGCACCGTGCTGACGTCACGGCTCGCGATCAGGCCTGCGAGGTAGGCCGGGTCCCGGTGCCCGCCGGGTTCGGCCATCTCGATCCGCGCACCGACCTGCAACGGCCAAAACAACTCCCACACGGCGATGTCGAAGGTGATCGGCGTCTTGTGCAGCACCGTATCGGAGGCCGTGTGCGGCCACTGCTGCTGCGCCCAGGCCAATTGACTCATGGTCGCGGCGTGTGTCAGGGACACACCCTTGGGAACGCCGGTGGAGCCGGAGGTGAACAGTACGTAGGCCACGTTGTCCGGCCGCAGCGGCGCGAGCCGTTCCGCGTCCGTGATCGGGGTGCACGAGACGTCGGGCATCTCGAGTCGATCGAGGCGAACGGAGTCGAATCCGGCGGGCAGGCCGTGGTCGTCCGCCGAGGTGGTGAGCACCAGTAGCGGACGTGCCGTGCTGAGCACAGTGGTGATGCGGCTAGTCGGTTGGTCCGGGTCTATCGGCAGGAAGGCGGCGCCCGCTTCGACCACGGCGTACAGCGCGGTGACCAGCTCGACCGAACGCCGAACACAGACCGCCACAATGGTTTCCGGTTTCGCGCCGCGGGAGATGAGCCACCTCGCCAACCGGTTGACGCGGTCGGCGAACTCCCGGTAGGACAGCGCCTCGCCGTCCGGAAGCCGAATCGCCGGGGCATCGGGGGTGCGTTCGACCTGGTCGGTGAAGGCGTCGACCAGGGTCCGGCCCGTCGAGGCGGGGTCGCCGGTGTCGTTCCAGTGGTCGAGCACCAGCTGCCGCTCGCAGGCATCGAGCAGATCGATATCGCCGACCGGCGAATCGGGGTCGGTCGCGAGACCATCGAGCAAGCGCACGAACCGATCGGCGAAACGGTGCGCGGAGTCGGCATCGAACAGGTCGGTGGCGTAGGTCAGGCGCAGCGTCATGCCGGTCGGCTCGTTGTCGGGCCCGTGCTCCTCCGTCATCATCAGCAGCAGGTCGTATATCGCGGCGCTGTCACCCGGGTCGATGGTCTCGATGGTGAGACCGGGAAGTTCCACGTGCGCCCGCGCCATGTTCTGGTAGGCGAGCATCACCTGGAACAACGGCGCGTGCGCCGTCGACCGTGCCGGATTCAGCCCCTCGACCAGTTGCTCGAACGGCGCGGTGGCGTGATCGAAATCCTCGATGTCGTTGTGCCGCACCGTATCCAGCAGTTCGACGCAGGTCTGCTCTAGCCCGACACGGGTGCGTAGCACCAAGGTGTTGACCAACATCCCGACGAGATGGTCGAGCGCGCGGTGGCCGCGACCAGCGTGCGGCACGCCGATCGTGATGTCGTCGCTGCCGGACAGCCGCGACAGCAGCACCGCGAGTGCGGTGTGCACCACCATGAACATCGTGGCTTCGGCTCGCTGGGCCAATGCCTCCACCCGGCCGTGCAACTCGGCCGAGATCTCGACCCGCAGCACCGCGCCGCGGTGGGTCTGCTCGACCGGGCGCGGCCGATCGGTCGGCAGCTCGAGCAGTTCCGGGATACCCGCCAATCGGGTTCGCCAGTAGGCGATATCGCGGAACACGGGCGAGTCCGTGGTGTCGGGCGCACCGAGCACCTCGCGCTGCCACAGGGCGTAATCGGCGAATTGGACGGTGAGTGGCGCCCAATCCGGGAGGTTTCCACTGGTTCGTGCCCGGTACGCGGTCACGATGTCGGTCGCCAGCGGCGCCACCGAATAGCCGTCACAACTGATGTGGTGCACGGCCACCGCGACCACCCAGGCCGTATCCGACAGCTGATACAGCGTGACCCGAACCGGCACGCCCTTCGAGACATCGAACCCGGTGCTCGAGAACGCGGCCAGCCGGTGTTCCAGCTCGCTTTCCGCGATCCGCCGCGGGGTCAGATCCCAGCTCGCGACGACGTCGGCCGCGTCCAGCACCACCTGCGTTGGCGTGCCGTCGACGGGCGGATACATGGTCCGCAAGCTCTCGTGGCGGGCGACGACATCGCCGACGGCGGCGGCGAGCGCATCGACATCGAGCGCGCCCTCAAGCCGAATCGCCAGCGGCACAATGTAACCGGGCATAGCCGGATCGAACTGATTGAGGAACCACATTCGGGCCTGCGCCGTCGACAACGGCAGGCGCGCTGGTCTCGGCTTCGCCGTCGGGGCGGGCAGCGCGGGCACCCCACGCAGCTGTGCGATCCGTTCGGCCAACTCGGCGACGGTGGGTGCCTCGAAGATCGTCCGGACCGGCACGGTCGCATCCACCACGGCCCCGAGCCTGCTCAGCGCGCGCGTGGCCACCAGCGAATTCCCGCCGAGGTCGAAGAAGTCGTCGTCCGCGCCGACCGTGGGCAGGCCGAGCAGTTCGGCGAAGACCTCGGCCACGGCCTGCTCCACCAGCGAACGCGGCGCCTGGTAGCCGACCTCGCGGTCGCTCGGCTCCGGCTCGGGCAAGGCCCGATAGTCGACCTTGCCGTTGGCCGTCAGTGGCACGGCGTCGATCCGGACGATCGCCGAAGGCACCATGTAAGCAGGCAGTCGCTCCAGCAAGAAGCGTCGAATCTGTTTGGCGTCCAGGGCTTCCTGGGTGACCACATAGGCGACCAGGCGTTGCTCGTCGCGGCCGGGATGGACCCTGGCGACGGCCGCGCCGACCTGTTCGTGCGCGAGCAGCGCGGCCTCGATATCGCCCAGTTCGATGCGCAGTCCGCGAATCTTGACTTGGTCGTCGGCGCGGCCGACGTAGCGCAGTGTGCCGTCCTTGCCCCAGTGAACCAGGTCGCCGGTGCGGTACAGGCGGGTTCCGTCGCTGTCGAACGGGTCGGCGATGAACGTCGCCGCCGTCAGCCCTGGGCGCCGGTGGTATCCGCGGGCCAGCTGGACACCGCCGAGATACAGCTCGCCGGTCACGCCCGGCGGCACCGGATGCAGTCGCGAATCCAGCACGTGAACGGTCACATTCGGCTCGGGAGTACCGATCGGAACGGCGGCGCCGTCCACCCCGTCGATCCCGTCGACGTGGTACGCGGTGACGCTGACCGCGGCCTCGGTCGGCCCGTACAGATTCTCGATGCCCGCGTTGCTGACCTCTCGCAATCGCCTGACGGTTTCGGCAGGCAGCGCTTCGCCGATGCACAGCACTCGGCGCAGATCCGGGAAGTCGCGGCCGTCGGCCGTCTCCCGGAACACCGAGAGCAGCGACGGCACGAAATCGGCTGTCGTCACGTGATGTTCGGCGATCAGCCGGGCCACCGCATGCGGATCACCGCTGCCGTCGGGTCCCGCGACAACCAACGTCGCGCCGGATACCAAGGGGCTGAACAACTCCCACACCGACAGATCGAAGGTGACGGGAGTGCGCAACAGCATGACGTCGTCGCCGAGGTGGTAGTGCTCACGCAGCCAGCGGAGCTGATTGACCACCGCGGCATGCGCTATCGCCACCCCCTTCGGTACGCCGGTCGAACCGGAGGTGTAGATGACATAGGCCAGATTCTCTGGTCGCAGCGGCTCGAGCCGGTCGGCGTCGGTCAACGGCGACGGATCCTCGTGTGCGGCGTCGAGATCCGCGAGCGTCCATACCGGAACGTGATCGGGCAGATTCGCGTCGTCGCCGGGACGGGTGACCACCGCCCTCGGCCGCGCCGCGGTCAGCACGGCGCGCACGCGATCGCGCGGATGGTCCTGGTCGAGGGGCAGGTACGCCGCGCCTGCCGCGTGGATGGCATACAGCGTGATCAGCAGATCGACCGAGCGCCGCATTGCCACGGCCACAATGGTTTCCGGGCCGATACCGCGTGCGACCAACGCGCGAGCCAGCGCGTTCACCCGCCCCGCGAACTCACGATAGCTGAGCCGCGCGCCGCTTTCGGCGTCGAGCACGGCGGTGCTGTCCGGAGTCGCGGCGGCTTGTTCGGCGAACAGCTCCGCGACTGTCGTCGACGGCAGTGGGGTCCTGCGCCCGGTCTCTCGCCCGACGAGCTCACACGCTTCCTGGGCGGTCAGCAGCTCGACGTCGCCGATCGGCCTGCCGGGATCGGCGACCATCGCCCGCAGCAGCAGCACGAATCGTTCGAACATGGCGGTGATCGTCGCCTCGTCGAAAAGATCCGTCGCGTAACCGAATTCGACGGCCATCTCGCCCGGCTCACCGGCGTGCGCCGCCATGTCGACGAGGTTGAGATGCAGATCGTATTTGGCCACGCTCGGATCGGCGGCCCGCGCCGACACCGTCATGCCCTCGAATTCCACGGTGGGAATCTCGATGTTGTGGAACGAGAATCCGACCTGTGTCAACGGCGCGTGCGCCGTGGTGCGAGGCGGATTCAGCACCTCGACGATCCGCTCGAACGGAATGTCGGCGTGGTCGAAGGCGGCCAGATCCCTCGCCCGCACCTGCTCCAGGACCTGGAGGAAGGACGCGCCGGGCTCGATGCGGGTGCGTAGCACCAGGGTGTTGACGAACATGCCGATCAGCCGCTCGAGTCCCGGCTCGGTCCGACCGGCTATCGGTGTGCCGACCGCGATGTCGCCGGTTCCGCACAGCCGGGACAGCAGGGCGGCATACGCGGCGTGCAGCACCATGAAGACGGTCACGTCGTGGCTGCGGGCCAGCGCGACTATGTCGCGACCGAGGTCGGCGGGCAGCGTCGCCGACACCATCGCGCCGCGGAACGATTGCCGAGCCGGGCGCGGGCGGTCGGTGGGCAGGTCGAGCACTTCGGGCAGATCGGCCAGTGTCGTGCGCCAATACTCGATCTGGGTGGCGGCGGGGGAGTTCGGCTCGTCCTCGGTGCCGAGCCATTCGCGATGCCACAGCGCGTAATCGGCGTACTGCACGGGTAACGGTGGCCACTGCGGCGGCCGCTGCCGCACGCGGGCGTTGTAGGCGGTCACCAGGTCCGCGGCCAGCGGCGCGAGCGATGATCCGTCGAAGCTGATGTGATGGACGATCAGGACCAGGGTGTGCTGCTCGCAGGTCGTGCGCAGCAACGTGATTCGGAACGGCACCTCGCGGGTGACGTCGAATCCGGCCTCGGCGGCCGCGGCGATGTGCGCCTCGACGTCGTCGGCCGCCACCTCGATCGGCTCGAGCACGGACATCTCGGCCCGAACCGGCACGATCAGCTGGTGTGGTCCCTCGTCACTGTCCGGATAGATGGTGCGCAGCGCTTCGTGGCGGTCGAGCACGTCGGTGACCGCCGCGCGCAGGGCGCGCATGTCGAGTGGTCCCGACATGTCCACGACCAGCGCGATGTTGTACAGCGCCGAGCTCGTGTCGAACTGATTGAGGAACCACATCCGAGCCTGGGCGGGGGAGAGCGGAATCCGCGTCGGTCGCTCCCGCGCGACCAGCGCTTCTCGCCCGGGTGCATCGATGGCTTGCAGAGTCTGCGCGAATTCCGCGAGGGTCGACGCGTCGAAGACGGTGTGCAGCGGAACGTCGACGCCGAAGACGGCGCTCAACCGCGCGGCCAGCCGCGTCGCCGACAGCGAGTTGCCGCCGAGGTCGAAGAAGTTGTCGAGCACGCCGACGCGATCGAGGCCGAGCACAGCGGCGCACACATCGGCGACGATCTGCTCGGCCGCGTCTCGAGGCGCGACGAATTCGGTCTCGGTGGTGAATATCGGCGCGGGCAACGCCGCGCGGTCGGCCTTGCCAACCGACGTCAGTGGCAGCGCGTCGAGGATTGTCAGCGCGTCCGGAACCATATGCGACGGCAGGTGTTGTGCGGTGTGGGCCCGCAACTGCGCGGAGTCGACGGCATCGGCTGCCGGCGTGACGTAGGCAGCGAGTTTCGGCCCGCTCTCCGTCGCCACGCTTACCGCCACCGCCGTCGCCACGGTCGGATGCCCGGCGAGAACGGCTTCGATCTCGCCGAGTTCGATGCGCTGGCCGCGGATCTTCACCTGGAAGTCGGTGCGCCCGAGGTATTCCAGCGTGTGCTCGGGCGTCCAGCGGGCGAGGTCACCGGTACGGTACATGCGGGAACCGGGCTTACCGAACGGATCGGCCACGAACGCCGAAGCGGTCTCCGCGGGCCGATCGAGGTAGCCGCGAGCGAGGTGAATGCCGCAGATATACAGCTGTCCCGTCACCCCGACCGGCGCAGGCTGCAGATTCTCGTCCAATACCAGGGCCGCGACGCCGCGAATCGGGCCACCGATCGTGACGCGGGCATCGGCGCGCAGCGGGTCGCTGATCGCGACCATGATCGTGGTCTCGGTGGGCCCGTAACCATTGAACAACCGACGGCCGGGGCTCCACACCGCCGCCACCTCCGCTGACACCGCCTCGCCACCGGCCACCAGATCCCGCAAGGAGTCCGCACCGTCGGGAGACATGGTCGCGAGCACGCTGGGTGTGATGAACGCATGCGAAACCCGCTGCGTATGAATCCATTCCGCCAACCGTTCCCCCGCGAAGACATCCGGCGGCGAAACCACGAGCGCGGCGCCGTTCGGATGGGCCATCAGCAGCTCCAGGACCAGCGCGTCGAAGCCAGGAGCCGCCACCTGCAACACTCGTGCGGAACTGTCGATCCGATAGCGTTGTCGTTGTTCGGCAGCGAAATTCGCCAAGCCGGCGTGCGTCACGGCGACGCCCTTCGGCTCACCGGTCGACCCCGACGTGTACACCACGTACGCCGAGTTCGAGACCCGGCAGGGCCGGATCCGATCGGCATCGGTCACGGCGTCGGAAGATCGCGAGGCGATGCGGATCTCGCTGTCCGGATCGTCCAGCAGCAACCGGGGTACCGTGGGAGGCAACAGATCCCGGGTGGCTTGCGTCGCGATCACCACCCGCGCCTTCGCGACCATGAGCGCGACACGCTCGGCGGGATTGCGCGGATCCACCGGCACGAATGCAGCACCGGCCTTCACCGTCGCCCAGATCCCGACAATGAGGTCCGCCGACCGCCCCAGTACCAACGCGACCTGGTCTTCCGGACCGATCTCCCACTCGATCAACAACCGAGCGATTCGATTCGACCGGACATCCAATTCCCCAAACGTCATGGTGCGTTCCGCGGCCACGATCGCCACGGCGTCCGGATTCTCGACCGTCAGCAACTCCGCAAGCACCCGCGGCTGCTCGGCAGCGCCGCCCGACGCGGGCACCAGCGCGGCTCGCTCACGCGCCGACAGCACGTCGACCACACCGACGCACTCCTCCGGATTCGACACGACCGACGCGAGGAACCGATTCAGTCGCCCGGCGAAATCCTCTATGGTCGTCCGATCGAACAGGTCCGTGGCGAAGTTGATTCGCAGGCCGAGATCGCCTGCGGTGCTCGAGTTCTCGTCGACGGTGACGATGAGATCGACCTTCGCCGGTTGCGGTCCCGGTTCCAGGATCTCCACGGTGAGCTCGGGCAGCTCCAGACGCGGGTGGTCCATGTTGTCGAAGGCCAGGTACACCGAGCACAGCGGGTCGCGCGCCGCCGACGGCATCGCGTCGACCACCTCCGCGACACGTTCGTAGGGCAGGTCGCTGTGGGCGAAGCCGGCGAGATCGATGTCTTTGACCCGCATCAGAAACCTGGCGAACGATTCGTCGCCGCGGATCTGGGTGCGCAGCGGCACAGTGTTGACGAACATGCCGATCAGCGGTTCCAGCGCGCGCTCACCCCGGCCCGCGACCGGCGTCCCGACCGTGATGTCCGCCGAGCCCGACAACCGGGCGAGCACCGCCGCGACCGCGGCGTGGACGACCATGAAGCTGGTGGCGTTCGCCGCGCGCGCCAACTGCTCGATCCCGGCGCGTGTCTCGGCCGGGATCACGGTGTCGACGACATCGGCGAGCATGGATCGGCGAGCCGGGCGCCGACGGTCGGCAGGCAGTTCGAGCGGTCCCGCCATTCCCGCCAATTGTGTTGTCCAATACCGAAGTTGGCGTGCCGCGAGCGAGTCCGGATCGTTTTCGTCGCCGAGCACGTCGCGGTGCCAGATGCTGTAGTCGGCGTATTGCACACTCAGCGGTCGCCAGTCCGGCGCACATCCCTGCGACCGCGCTCGGTAGGCGGCCGCGAAATCGGCTGCCAGCGGTGGCAGCGACGATCCGTCGCAGCAGATGTGATGCAGGACGACGACCAAGGTGTGTCGTCGATGGTCGGCGGATGCGAAAAGCGCGATCCGGATCGGCGGCCGTCGGCGCACGTCGGTGCCGATCGCGGCCAACTCCCGGATTCTGTGCTCCAGCTCGTCCGGCTCGATGACTCGCGGGGTCGGATCGAGGTCGGCCGCGACCTGCTCGGCGGGCAGAATCACCTGCGTCCCTTGACCATTCACTGCCGGGTACACGGTGCGCAGGGATTCGTGTCGTCGCAGCAGGTCGGTCAGTGCCGAACGTAGCGCCGTGGCGTCGAGCTGTCCGGTCAGCCGCAGCACCAGCGGAATGTTGTAGGCCGCCGAGGTCGGATCCACCTGATTGATCAGCCAGATTCGATTCTGGGCAGGCGCCAGCGGGATCGGCTCGACGCGTGGCTGTGCCCGCAGGGCGGGGCGGCTGTAGTGCTGCCCGCTGTCGATATGGGCGGCGAGTCGGGCGGCGGTGGGATTGCCGAACAGGTCGCGCACCGACAGCTCGCAGCGGGTCAGTTCGGCGATCCGCACCGTGGCGCTAGTCGCGGTGAGCGAATTTCCGCCCAGTTCGAAGAAGTCGTCCAGCACACCGATCCGCGGGATACCGAGAACTTCGCCGAAGACATCGGTGATGGTCTCCTCCACGACGGTGCTCGGCGCGACGTACGCCGCGACCGAATCGATGACCGGCTCGGGCAGCGCCCGATAGTCCACTTTGCCGTTGACGGTCAAGGGCAACGCCGGCAAAACCACGATGTGTGCGGGGACCATGTACTCCGGCAGCAACGACCCGACGTGCGCGCGCAACGCCTCGGGTTCGACGACCGCTTCGTCGGCGGGCACGACATAGGCGACCAGCCGAGCCGCTTCCGTCCCCGGCAGGTGCACGATGACCACCGCCGCCGCGACCGCACTGTGGCTCAGCAGCGCACCGCGGATCTCGTCCAGCTCGATCCGGAATCCGCGCAGCTGCACCTGCTGGTCGGCGCGACCGCGATATTCCAACTCGCCCTTGGCGTTTCGGCGAGCGATGTCGCCGCTGCGATACAGCCGCTCGCCCGGGCGGCCGAACGGATCGGCGACGAAGCGTCCCGCGGTCAATCCGGGGCGGTCGTGATAGCCGCGGGCGAGTTGACCGCCCGCGACATAGATCTGCCCCCAAGCGCCGAGTGGGACCGGGCGCAGGTGCTCGTCGAGAATGTAGACGCGCAACCCCGGCAGCGGCTGCCCGATCGTGCTCGGCGCGCCAGGCACGGCGACATCCGGTGTCAGCTCCAGATAGGTGACGAAGACGGTGGTTTCGGTGATGCCGTAGCTGTTGGCCAGCACGGGCAGATTCGGATTCCGCCCGTACCAGGTGGCCAAACCGGCCGGATCGAGCGCTTCGCCGGAGAGCACGACCAGCCGCAGCCCGAGCCCACCGTCGGGCTCGCCCGCATCCGCGTAGCGCGCCCGGGCGGTGACGAATTGATCGAAGGCCGAGGGGGTTTGACTGAAGACGCTCACCCGTTCGCGGGCTATCAGCCGCACCACGTCGTCCGGCGAACGCGTGGTCGGGCTGTCCACCACGACAACGCGACCGCCGGTTGTCAGAGCGCCGAAGACCTCCCACACCGAATAGTCGAAGGCGAATGAATGGAACAGCGTCCAGACATCGTCGCGGCGGATTCCGATGTCGGCACACGCGTTGGTCAAGTAGGTGGCCACCGCGCGATGGGTGATCGGCACACCTTTCGGCCGCCCCGTCGACCCGGAGGTGTAGATGACGTAGGCGATGTTGTCCGGACGCAGCGGGCGGATGCGATCGGCGTCGGTGATCGGATCCGCGTTCTCGACTTCCCGGTCGTCGTCGAACAGCACCACTCGGCCCGGATCTCCAGGCACCCGCTCGCGCAGACTCCGCGTTGTCACGACCGCGACCGGATCGGCGTCGCTCAGCACGTAGTCGAGTCGATCGATCGGGTGCGCGAGATCCAGCGGCAGATATCCGGCGCCCGACTTCAACACGGCCAACGCCACGACGATCAGGTCGGCATCGCGCGGCATCGCGATCGCCACCAGCGATTCGGGCCCGGCGCCGCGGGCGATCAGCGTGCGGGCGAGCCGGTTCGAACGCTCGTCCAGCTCGCGGTAGGTGAGGGCGGTCGTGCCCGCTGTGACGGCGACCGAGGACGGGGTAGCCGCGGCCTGCCGGGTCAGCATGTCGACGAGCGTCGCGCTGGTCGCCACGCCGTCGCGGCCCGCGAGGTCACCGAGGATGCGTTGCCGCTCCGCGGAATCGGCGAGGGCGATGTCGACCACGGGGGTGTCGACGGGCGCGGCGATCATGTGCTCGAGGAAGTCGACGAATCGGCTGGTGTGCAGGTCGAGTTCGTCCTGGCTGTACAGGTTGGCGTTGCCGTGCAATTCGATGAGCAGGGGCCCATCGGCCCCGGAGCGGTAGAGGTTCAGCTGTAGATCGTCAAGGGCGCCGGAGGTCAGCGCGCGGTAGCGGCCCACCGCCGAACCGAGGCGGATCTCGGAATCGAAGAACAGGATGTTGACGATCGGGCCGAACGAGGTCGCTGCCGAGTCCAACGCGTCGGAATCGCGGCGAAGATCCTCGAAACGGTAGAGCTGATGACGCATCGCCAGGACGAACTCGGACACCGACGCGCGAATCAACTCTTCCACGGTGGTCGTCGCGTCCACGGTGAATCGGATCGGCACCATGTTCGCCAACATCGCGGCGGCGTTGCGCAGGCGCATGGTCACCCGTCCGGTCACCGGCAGTGACAGGACGACGTCGTCGGTGTCGGTCATGCGGGCCAGGAAGGCGGCGAAGGCGGCTCCGAGCACTTGTGCGGGCGAGGCATCCAGATCCTCGGCGAAACGGTCGAGCCCGGCGGTCAGCCGTGGCGGCAGTCGCCGGCCGGCAAAACGGTCGTCCTCGCTCCATTTGGCGGTGCGACCGGACAGGCTCGTGGCCGGCGGCAGATCGGCGACCTTGTCGAGCCAGTACGCCTTGTCCTTGTCGAATCGGGCGCCGGCGCGGTACTCCTGCTCCATCGCGATGATGTCGGCCAGCCGGGCCGCCACCAGCCGGGCAGGCGGCCTACCCTCGAGCATCGCGTTGTAGTGCTCGGCCACCCGGTTCAAAAGGTTGAACGCGCCGTAACCATCGATCACCAGGTGGTGGGCGCGCGCGTACCACAGATACCGGTCCTCGCCCAGCTGGATCAGGCGTGTCACGGCGAGCCGGTCCCTGGCCAGATCGGTGACCTTGGTGTTGTAGTCCCGCCGCATCCATTCCATCGCCGCCGCATAGGGGTCGTCTTCGGCGCTGAGGTCGAGTATCGGATCGTCGTAAACGATGCTGCGATCGACGAATTGATAGGGATGACCGCCTGATTCGACAACACGGGCCACGAGCGACTCGGTCTCGTGGCCTGCGACGTTTACCGCCTCGGTGAACGCGGGGTAGTCTATCGGTCCCTCGATCTCGACGTAGTGCGCGATATTGACGTTCGGGCCGCCCGGCAGGTTGTTAGCGAGCCACATTCCGTACTGCGCCCTTGTAAGCGCAATCAGATCCGGATCTCGGTCTGCGGGCGTGGCTGAATTCGAACTCATCGTCTAACCCCTCCTCGAATTCCGGACACGAGAACAGGCACAACAAATTCCCGCTCGTGACCGGTATTTCCGAACGTGCAGATGCGCTGGGATATGAACTTCACCTACAGTGCGAATGGCAGCACGGAGCCGCAGCCGCTCCTCGGCGGATACGGCTTCAGGCGTCGGCGCCTTACAAAGTTATTTCGACCCCCTGTCCCCCGACCCTTTCTCCAACAACTTTTGACGACGGTACGACGATGCCACCGCTAGACCGCCCGTTTCGACCGAAAACGCCTGCCCGCGCGTGTCGTTGCGGATCTCGTCAAGCGTGTCGAACTACGTACGTTTTGTCTGAATTCGAGTGCGATTCGTGTTGTCGACCAGGCCGATCCTCATGCCGGACCCGGTCGCTCCGAAGTTCGACTCGGGCCCGCTCGGCTGCCGCTTCGAACATAATTATGCCCCTTCGTTCGTTCGAAAAGACAACATGCTCACAACGTCCCCGCGCCGGTATGGTGCGGGAAACCTGCTGCGGCCGCGGTGTAGGAAGCCCGCTGCACCGTACGTTTTAATGCTACTGAATACCTGGTTAAATGTCTCGCGCTCCCTGTGAATCGATCGATCGACCGAATGCCCGCGGAGCGGCGAACGGTGAGCGGGCGCGAGTCGAACACCGGCGCGTCGAAGCCCGTGAAAGACGATGTATTTCGGTTGTCCCTTACCGGTGAGACGGTGGAGTGCGGTCATGCGGGTAGCTTCCCGGCCGGTCAACCGCTGCGCCCGCCTCTTAGGGTGAACCGTCGATCGGGACCCGCACCGAGACCCGGCTCTACGGGCTTGCACACTCCTGGGAGCGGCTGCACACGGGCCGACCCAGCGCTCGTCCTGGGGGCCCGCGAAACCCGCTGTCCCACTGCGGCGGACCGGTGAGCCCAGCCGTCTACACTCGCTTCCCGTCACGTGGTTCACCGACTCGCGCACGCCCGTGCTCTATCACCCTTCTCGTCGGTGACGCGGTGCCGCCGGGTTCCGAGCCACTGCGTGCGGCCTCGATTCTGCGCAGCGGAAGAACGCGCGTAGCATCCTGCGTCTGGATGAGGGGTTCCGGAACAGCGGCGGTTACGTCCTGTCTGGTTTGCGTTGCTTTCCCGATTCGTCAGGGGACGGTCGGTCGGTTCAATGAGTTGGGAGTGGATGTTCGGTGGCACGCAAAGTGGTAGTCACGGTTGTCGATGATTACGACGGTCGCTCGCCCGCGGTGGAGACGGTGTCGTTCGGCATGGACGGTGTCGGTTACGAGATCGACCTGTCGGAGGAGAACGCGGCCCGCCTGCGGGAGGTGTTCGCGGAATGGACGCCGTTCGGCAGGCAAGTCGGCCGGGTCGGGCGTCGCCGCAGCAAGCCCGTCGAGCCGAGCGGTGTCCGTAAGCCGGAGGCGGGTGTGGTCCGGAAGTGGGCCAGGGCGAACGGTTTCGAAGTTCCCAGCCGCGGCCGGGTTCCGTCGGAGGTCGTCGCGGCGTACGAGAAGGCCGCTTCATAGGTCGCTAGGCGAGTCCGCCCTCCGCGGGTCGCCGCGGAGGGCAGGCCCCGTCAGCGGTGGGCGGCCGGTGCCGGTGACGTCCCCGCTCAGCGCCTTTCGTTGGTCGAGCGGGTTCGCAAGATTCAGCCGCTCGCGGTTTCGACCAACTCACTCCACCGCCGCAGCACCAGCTCGGTGTACCGGTCCGCGTCGATGTCGTAGGCGCCGAGCGCGTAGCCGTCGCTGGCCTCGACAAGCGCCGTCTCGCCGTTCGCCAGCACGCCGAAGTCGATGCCGTACGCGCTCGGCGCCGCCCCGGAACGGTGGTGTGCCGCGACCGCGGACTCGACCACGCCCATGCCCGGCGCCCACGAAATCGCGCTCACCAGCGCAGGACGGCCTCGGTTTCGTCGTCGACCAACTCGCCGGTGGGTTCGAAGCCGAGCGCGCGGTAGAAGCCTTCCGGGCTGCCGGGGCCGAGGCCGTAGCTGGTGTAGAGGGTGTTGGTGCCGCGCGCTTTCAAGTGCGCCACCAAACCCTCGATCGCACGGCGGCCATACCCTTTGCCCTGGTGCGGCCCCGCGATCATGAAGCGCCACAACGAAACACCGGGTTCGTCCGGGTCCATACCGAGGTCGAGCATCAGGAAGCCGACGGGCTCGTCACCGACGTAGACACCGCGAAACCAAGCGGCATCCGCGAAGTGCGCCTCGGCGATCGATACGCCGTTGTCGGCCACCATCTTCCGCTGCTCCGGAGACAGCGTCTCACTGAGTTTGCACACTTCGTACACGGTCTCCGCGGTGATTCTGCGCAGTTCCACGGTTCGCTCGACAACAGCTGATGCACTCACCCGCCCTTCGTACCCGACCACGCACGCGCGTTCAACGGAATTTGCGAACCACCCGAGGTGTCCGGCGCGCTGATCTATCTCGAGCCGATCCACGAGGTCGGTGATCGCGGGGACGTCCTTCCGGGCGAACGTCGCCCTTCGGACATATCGCGATACGTATCAACGTGGGTACGATGCCGACGGCGATCGACGTCAACAGCGTCAACGCGGCCAGAACCGTTGGGCGCCAGGGCCATAGGGCACCGTCGAGCCGTAGGTGACCGGCGGGGTACTCGGTGAACTTCGCGGCGACCCTGGCGGTGGCGCGGTCGGTGTGCGCCGCGAGGTCCCGCAGTGGCGGATCGAAGGCGAATTCACCCGGGCGGCGACCTGCTCCGGGGCGGATTTCCCTATCGACTCGCGCGGCGGTCTGCGCGAAGAGGGTGAGACCGTGTCGCGAGGTGACGTGCGGTGTGTCGCCCACCGGGACGAGGTGCGCGGCGAACGAGCTGCCCGCGTAGACCTCCACCGCCGCCGCCAGGTCCAGTTCGCCGACGCCGTTGCCGAGACGGACCCCGATCCGCGGTTGGAGGTACGGAAACGCCGCATTGAGGACATAGGGCAGGTCGGACAGTCGTCTGCCGTGCGCCGGAATATCGGTCGTCCCGTCCGGCGTCCAGCCGGGGTAGGCCACCTCCGCCCCGATCCGAGCGGCCTCCGGGCGGCCCGCGAGACGTTCGACGACCTTCAGCGCGCCGACGACGCCGGAGGTGACGCCCGCGGTGCTGATGATGTTCGCGTCCTCGACGTAGCGTTTTCCCGCCACCCACCGAGTGTCGGGGTACGCGTCGGCGAGGCCGTCGATCGCGTCCCAGAACGAGGTCGCGGTGCGATCGCGCAGCACCCCGCTCGCGGCGGCGAGCTTCGCGCCCGCGCAGACGCTCAAGACCAGCGCGCCCCGACCGGCCCGGTTCGAAATATATTGGCGCGCAGCGGTTTCCTCGGCATCTGCGACGGCTGGTACGACGACGACATCGGCGGGTGGTGCGTCGTCGAACGTGCGGTCGGCCACGATCGTCAACCCGCCGGACAGCGCGACCGGCGCGCGATGCGCCGCCACGGTGAACACGGTGAACCCCGTCGACCGCGCGAACACCTCGAACGGCGCCAGCGCGTCGGCCGCGACGGAACCGTGGTGTCCCAGCACGATCGCGACATTGATCCGGCCTTCGGGGAGCGGGCGCGGCGGTGGAACCTGCCCGGGAGCGACGGTGTAGTTGCGGGACATCGAGATACCGACGCCGATCGCGCACACGCCCGCGAAGGTCGCTGCGGCGAGGACGATTCCGAGCACGACTGTCAGCCCTCTCCTCATCGCCGCGCCGCCGGAGTAGTGCCGAATCGGGCCGCGTACAACCGGCGCAGGTGCCGCGCGTCGCCGAACCCGCACCGCGCGGCGACGGCTTGCACCGTCAGATCCGTCTGCTCGAGCAGGTTTTCGGCCAGTTCCAGCCGCAGCCGCTGCCGATATTCCAACGGAGTGATCCCGATGGTGGATTTGAACGCACGGCTGAGCCCGCGCGGCGAAAGGTGGGCGATGGCAGCGAGTTCGGCGAGGGTGTGGCGGGAGTCGAGATTCTGGGCAAGATGATCCTGCACGCGGTGCACGGCTTCGTTCAGGTGTGCCCGATCCCGCAGAAACGGGCTGAGCTGGGCGTGGCCGCCGTCGCGCCGAAGGTAGACGACCAGTTGGCGTGCCACGGCCGCCGCCAGCGCCGCGCCGTGGTCACGTTCGACAAGGGACAAAGCCAGATCGATCCCGGAAGCGATTCCCGCGCTCGTGCTCACCGGCCCGTCGTGCACGTAAAGAACCGAATCCGCCACGCGCGCAGCGGGATAACGCGCACGCATCGCGTCGAGCAGCTCCCAGTGGGTCGTACACTGGCGCCCGTTCAGCAATCCCGCATCACCGAGCGCCACCGCACCGCTGCACACCGAAGCGAACCGCGCACCCGCCTGCGCCTGCGCACGCAACCAGTCGACGACCTCGCGCGGAACCGGTAGCCGGTCGCTTCGAAGGCGCGGGCCCGGAATCAGAACCAGATCTCCCGGCGCGGTGCTCGGTAGCGGCGCCAGGTCCGACAGAACCACACCCTGGGCGGATCGCACGCGCGAATCGGCGCCGACGTGCTCGATGCGGTACGCGCCGCCCAGTGCCCTCGCCGCGTCGAAGACCTGCACCGGACCGGCGAGGTCGAGCAAATTCACCTCGGGTAGGACGACGACGACCACTCTGCGTGCTGGGCTCACGCACCCAACCTAAGCGGGACGACCTGCGCTGACGAGGACGTGGAGAGCCGGACGGCGGACGGATCTGGCACTACTGATCCGGCTCGCGCTCAAGCGTGCGCGGCGATCCTCTTGTCGATCACGGACAGCGCGAACTCGCCCCAGCGAATGTTCTCCTGCTCGAAGGAGATTCCACGCAACAGCGTGAGGTAGGGCCCGACCCGCTCGGCCTCCTCCAGGTACGCCTGCTCGCTGCGGCCGGCCAGCAGGCGGGTGCGCAGCCGCTCGTACCGGGCCAGCTTGGCTTTCGACCACTCCAGCTTGTCCAGGACGGCGGCGCGCACGGCGGGGGCGTCCTCGAGGTCCATGCCCTGCACCTTCACCATCATCTCGTCGCGAATGGCGGTGGGTTTGGCGGGCGCCGCGATGAATTCGCGCAAGACCGCTCGTCCGGCCGGGGTGATGGCGTGCAGGCGCTTGTTGGGACGACGTTCCTGCTGCACGACCCGGGTTTCGATGAGGCCGTCGGCTGCCATGCGCTCTAGTTCCTTGTACAGCTGCTGCGGCGTCGCCATCCAGAAGTTGGCCACCGAGGCATCGAAGCCCTTGGCCAGGTCGTAGCCGGAGGCCTCGCCTTCCAGCAGGGCCGCGAGTACCGCGTGTCGTAGCGCCATCCACCCAAGATACCAGCAGGCGCGACTAAGCAATTTATTTACTAAGCAACTATGGACAGTATCGCACGGAATCGCTATCGTCCTTGGACGTAGTACTCAACTAGTTGCATATGAAAGGCGGGGACATGCATCCCTTCCGGGCAGCCGTGGAGGCTCGCGACGAGGCCGCCATCGAGGCGCTGCTGGCCGACAATGTCGTGTTCACCAGTCCGGTGGCGTTCAAGCCGTATCCGGGCAAGGCGATCACCGCGGCCATCCTGCGCGCGGTGATCCGAGTCTTCGAGGACTTCCGATACGTCCGCGAGATCGCCGACGCCGACGGGCGCGACCACGCCTTCGTGTTCGAGGCCACGGTCGACGGCAAGCAGCTGACCGGCTGCGACTTCCTGCACTTCGACGCGGACGGGAAGATCGACGACTTCATGGTGATGGTGCGCCCGCTCTCCGCCGCGCAGGCCCTGGCCGCGCGGATGGGGGAGCAGTTCGAGCGCATCCAGTCCGAGGCCGCCGCGCAAATCCAGCGAGAGGCGACAGGCGCATGACCGACTACGACGCCATCGTCATCGGCGCGGGCAATGCCGGTCTGACCGCCGCGGCGACCCTGCAACGCGCGGGCGCGCGTACCCTGCTGCTGGAACGTCACAACATTCCAGGCGGCTGCGGCACATCGTTCCGCCGCGGCCGGTTCGAGTTCGAGGTGGCGCTGCACCAGCTGTCCGGCGTCGGCGTCGAGGGACAGCCGATCTCGTTGCGCGAGGGGTTGTTCCAGCAACTCGGCATCGCCGACAAGCTGGAGTTCGTCCAGGAACACGACCTCTACCGGGCGGTGATTCCGGGGCAGCTGGATCTGACCCTGCCCGCCGACTGGGATGCCGCGATCGACGCGATCGAGGCGGAGTTTCCCGGCAACCGCGATCGGACGGCGAAGTTCTTCGAACTGCTGAAGCAGGTGACCTTCTGGCAGATAGCCGCCATGCGCGGCATGCCGGTCGAGCAGATCGACCCGGTGCTGTTCGAGTACGGCTTGCGTCCGCTGAAGGACGTGCTCGACGAGCATTTCGACGACGACCGTATCAAGGCCGCGCTCGGCATGTACTGGACCTATCTCGGCCAGCCGCCGTCGAAACTGCGCTTCCAGGACCTGGCGCTGACGCTGTTCGCCTACTTCGAGTTCAAGCCGTGGCACGTGCGCGGCGGCTCGCAAGCGATGTCCACCGCCATCCTGGACACCTTCCTCGCCGCGGGCGGCGAAGTGCGGTTCAACACCGGTGTGGCGGCGATTCTCACCGCGGGCGGCCGGGTGCTCGGCGTGCGGCTCGACGACGGTACCGAAGTGACCGCGCCCGACGTCGTCTCGAATGCCTCGCTGCCCACCACGTACGGAATGCTCGAGGGCATCGACGTGCCCGCCGCGGTCCGAGAAGACCTGGCGACCAGGCGAATCGGCGTCTCCGGGTTCGTGCTGCACATGGGTCTGGACGCCACGCCCGCTGAGCTGGGCTTCACCACGAGCACCACCTTCGTCAACAGGGACGCCGACGACGATCGCACCTACGACGCCTGGCGGTCGTTCGAGCCCGCGCGTGGAATCTGCGTCAGCTCTTACGATGTCGCGCCGATCGGCTTCGCGCCGTCCGGCGCCACCCACGTCAGCCTGATGACGCTGCAATACGCCGACATCTGGAAGAACGTCGCCCCTTCGGAATACGCGCGCACCAAGTTCGCCTACGCCGAGACTCTGCTCGACCTGTGCGAGACCATCACCCCCGGCATCCGCGACGCCATCGAGGAGGTCGACGTCGCGACGCCGTTGACGATGATGCGCTACCTCGGCCATCCCGGCGGCGCGATCTACGGCTACGACCAGGACGCCACCGAAGGCTGGCTGTTCCGCGACAGCGAACGCCGAACCCATGTTCCCGGGCTGCATCTGGCCGGTTCCTGGGCCGGTATCGGCGGTTTCCAACCCACACT
Source organism: Nocardia amikacinitolerans NBRC 108937 (assembly GCF_001612615.1). Taxonomy (GTDB): domain Bacteria; phylum Actinomycetota; class Actinomycetes; order Mycobacteriales; family Mycobacteriaceae; genus Nocardia; species Nocardia amikacinitolerans. Next base: position 46,708 of record NZ_BDAU01000010.1, read on the forward strand.
CGAGGCGGGCGCCCGCGTCGCCCGTCGCCTGCTGCGCACCAAAGCCGCCTGAACGGAGCACCCTCGTGAAACACCCTCTGGCAGAACGATTCGACGGCGCGAGCGAGATCCTCGCCGAGATCGACTCCCGCATCTCCGACACCCGCGATCACCTCGCGGAAACCCGCGCCACCGTCGACGCCCATCACCCCAAGCGGCTGCGGCTCGCGGTCACCGAGATCGTCGACGAGACCCCAACCACCAAGACTTTTCGGCTGGCGGGTCTCGATCGGGCCGCGCTGCCGCCGTTTCTGGCCGGTCAGTACGTCAACCTCTTCGTCGACGGCACCAGCCGCCCATTCGCCATCTCCTCGAGCCCCACCCGGCTGGATCACTACGACCTCACGGTCCGCCGCGTCCCCGGCGGCCGCATCAGCAATCTGCTCGTCGACACCGTCGACGTCGGCCGGGTTCTCACCACCACAGGGCCGATGGGCACCTTCCACCACAACCCGCTCTTCCACGGTGACGATGTCGTATTCCTCGCGGGCGGTTCCGGTGTCGCGCCCGCCATGAGCATGATCCGCGAGATCTCCGAACTCGGCCTTGACCGCACCTTCCACCTGATCTACGGCTCTCGCGACGCCTCCGACGTGATCTTCCGCGACGAACTCGACGCGCTCGCCGCCGGGCATCCCGGCATCGACGTCGACCACGTCATCGCCGAGCCGGATGCCGAGTGGACCGGCGCCACCGGATTTCTCACCGCGGACACCATCCGCGCTCTCGCGGGCCCACTCGACAACCGCATGGTCTATGTCTGTGGCCCGCAAGCCCTCTACCCGTACGCCCTCACCCAGCTGACCGCGCTCGGTCAGCCGCGCAAGCGCATCCGCTTCGAGGCCAACGGCGCCCCGAACGACCCCACCGCGCAACCACATTGGCCCGCCGAGGTGGATCCGACTGGCGAGGTCACCGTGACCGTCGGGAGTGTGTCCTTCCGTACACCCCGCAATCGTCCGCTGCTGGATGCGTTGGAGGACAACAACCTCCGTCCCGAGGCCGCCTGCCGCTCGGGCGAATGCAGCCTGTGCCGGGTGCGCGTCGTGAAAGGTCGCGTGCACACCGCGGAGGAAGCCGAACTCCGCCTGTCCGACGCCCAGTTCGACTACACCCACTCCTGCGTCGCCTACCCGATCAGCGACGTGGAACTCGACCTGTAACCTCCACCGCCTGAGCTCGGTGAGCTAGTGCGCGCTGGCGGCCTCGCTCGGACGGCGATAAGGTCGCGAGGCCGATGCAGCTGTAGGGGGGCGAAATGCGATCGATGAGGGTGCCGGGGGACGACGGGGCCTTGCTGCACGTTGGGGTCACGGGGCGTGGGCCGGATGTCGTGGTGCTGTCCGGTGGGCCGGGTTGCGTCCACTACCTGGAGGACGACGCGCTGGCGCCGCGCGGGATGCGGGCGTGGTATCCGGAACCCAGAGGGGTTGGGCGTTCCGAGGGCGGACCGCACGATCTCGCTCAGGCGGTCGCGGATATCGAAGCGGTGCGGCGGGCCGCCGGTGCCGAAAGTTGGGTGGTGCTCGGCCATTCCTGGGGCTCGGATCTGGCGGTGCGCTACGCGCTGGATCATCCGGAGCGAGTTCGGGCCGTGGTCGGCGTCGCGGGGCGCGGGTTGCACAAGGACCGCACGTGGTCCCAAGCGTACGAGTCCTTGCGGCACCTGGAATCCGATATCGAAATCGACTGGGATCCAGGCGTTCACGCCGCACTGGGGGCGTCGTTCGTGGAGTGGATCCACGAACCGGATCTGCTGCGCAGGCTGGCCGACTCCGATGTCGCCATGACGTTCATCGCCGCGCAGCACGACATTCGGCCGTCGTGGCCGCTGCGGCAGCTCGCTGCCTTGGTCCCGCGCGGCAAGTTCGAGGAACTGCCGGGCGTCGCGCACAACCTGTGGTCGACCGATCCGGGCGTGTGGGTCGATGCCGTCACGCGGGCCTGTCGCGCGGAAGGCTTCCGCTAAGGGGTCGCGGTGGGGTCGGGGTTCATGAGGCGGGCCGCGCGGAGGGCGATGTACAGCTCGGCGGCCGCTTTGGGGTCGGCGCAGCGGCGGTTGGTGAGGTTCTCGATGCGGCGGAGGCGGTTGTGGATCGTGTTGCGGTGGAAGTGGAGTCGGCGGGCGACCTCGAGGTTCGAGCCCGCGCATTCGAACCACAATTCGAGCGTGTCGAGCAGTTCGTCGCGCGACGAAACACACCGAGAACCTCTACCGCAAGCTCGGCGTGCACGATCGCGTCGCGGCCCTGCGCAAGGCCCACTATCTCGGTCTCGTCCCGCCGCCCTCGTAACATGGCGGCATGCGCCCTGTCGATCCCGTTCGTGACGCCGCGGCCTTGTGGGACATCGCGACTCCGTCACCGCGCGGCCGTATGGCGGGGGTCAGCATGGCCGGTTTCCGCGGCCGCACCAAAAACCCCGTCGATATGCAGGTGGTCCCGTACCCGTCGCTCACGGTGGCCATCGACTTCGGTGACGGCTTGCTCATCGACGAGGCCAGTGGCAGGCGGTTCAGCGGCGGTATCGTCACCGGCCTCGCGCCCGGCAGCGTTCGAGTGGGCGGGCGCGATATCGACTGCCTGCAGATACGGCTGTCGCCTTCGGTCGCGCACGCGGTGCTCGGCGCCGCTTCGGAGTTGAGTGGGACGGTGGTCGGTCTCGAAGAGCTGTGGGGCCCCGACGCCGGGCGAATCCTGGAGCAACTGCACGCGGCCAAGTCGTGGGAGGAGCGATTCGCGATCGCGGAGACCACCCTTCGACGGCGACACGGGCTCGGCCGAGTGGTCGACCCGCAGGTCGAATTCGCCTGGCGGCAAATGGTGTCGAGCCGTGGCCGGGTTCGGGTCGAGCGGCTGGCGGACGAGATCGGTTGGAGCCGTAAGCGGTTGTGGTCGCGGTTCCGGTCCCAGGTCGGTCTCACCCCCAAGCGCGCCGCCCAGCTGGTGCGTTTCGACCACGCGGTGCATCGCCTCGCCGCGGGACACAGCGCCGCTCTGGTGGCGGCGGAAAGCGGCTACGTCGATCAATCCCACCTTCATCGAGACGTCATGGCCTTTACCGGCGTTACGCCCACCGCCGTCGCGGTCGCGCCCTGGCTCGCGGTCGACGACGTCGCGTGGGCCGACCCCGATCGGATCGGGACTCGCGGCGCGGCTCCCAAGCGCTGACCAGAGCGGAACATTTCTCCAATACACGCGGCGGCGCGGCGGCGATGCTGGCAGTCGTACCCGGCGCGGGGTGCTGTCGAGCCGCGCGCCGGGACGGCAGGCGACCGCCCACTTGGAGGAAACATGAACGACGTCACCGGCACCGAACGGCTGCCACTGGGTGTCCGGCTGCTGCAGGCCCTGGGAAAGGCGCCCGACTGGTCGGCGATGACGGCCGAGAAGCTGGCCGCCTTCCGCGAGGCGGAGAACCGCAAGCGGTCGTCCCGAATCGCGCGGGTGATCACCGGATTTCCGGATCGCGGCGCCACGATCCGCTGGCGCGAGGTGCACTTGCCCGATCGCAGGCTGCCCGTCCGGGAGTACCGGCCGTCGTCCGTGGACGGCGCGCTGCCGCTCGTGCTACACGTGCACGGCGGCGGTTTCGTCGGCACGGCGGCCCAAAGCGACTGGGCGAACAGCTATTTCGCGGCGCGATTGCCCGCGGTCGTCGTCTCGGTCGAGCACCGGCTGCTCGCACCGGGCACGCCGCTGGCGGACGCTGTCGACGACGGCTGGGACGCGCTGCTGCACGTGGTGCGGCACGCCGCGGAGTGGGGCGTCGATCCCGCGCGGACCGCGGTCGTCGGTGATAGCACCGGTGGCCTGATCGCCGCGCTGGCCGCGATCCGGGCCGGAGAATCCGGCCTGGAACTCCAGGCACAGGTGTTGGTCAATCCCGTCACCGACACGACCGAGACGATGCTCGACTACGAGTCGATGACCCGGTACGCGGACAGCCCGACGCTGACCATGGCGCAGCTGCGGCTGTTCCACCGGTTGGCCGTGCCACCGGGGACGGATGCTCGCGCCGTGTCGCCGTTGCGCGCCGACGATCTGAGCGGGCTGGCTCCGGCGCTCGTCGTGGTGCCGACCCTCGACCCGTTGGCCGACCACGGCCGCCGCTACACCGAACGGCTGCTCGAGTCCGGCACCCGGGCGCGGCTCGTCGAACATCCCGGTGCGCCGCACGGATTCCTCGCGATGCCGGGCGTTGTGCCACAGGCCAAGGCGGCGCGCGCGGAGATCTTCGAGTTCCTCCGCGGTCGCCTCGCGGAATCGCGGCCGGTCGCGTCGCGGAAGACCGGCAAGCGATGACCACCACCGAAGTCGTCGAGACGAGGGAAAGGCCCGCGGCGGGACCGAGCATGGTTCGGCTGCTACGCCCGTACCTGGGCGGTTTCGCCGCCGTCGTGGTGCTTCAGGTCATCGGCGCCGTCGCCGGTTTGGCGCCGCTGCTCGCCGTCGCGGAACTGGGCCGAGTCCTGTTGTCGCCCGGCCCGATCGATCACGACCACGTCTGGATGGTGGTGATCGCGGGCGCGGCCGGTCTGCTGGTTCGGCTGCTGTGCACGGCCGCGTCGGCGGGAATCGGACATCTGCTCGACGACCGGGTGCAGCTGTCGTTTCGCAGGCAGTTGGCCGAGCGACTGGGCCGGGTACCGCTCGGCTGGTTCGCCCGGCGCCGGACCGGTGAGCTGGCCAAGGTGGTGGGGGAGGACGTCAGCGCCGTGCACCCGTTCATCGCCCACACTCCCGGCGAACTCGTCTCGGCCTTCGTGGTGCCGCTGGTGTCGCTGATCTATTTGTTCACCGTCGACTGGCGGCTCACGCTCATCACCCTCGTCCCGGTGCTGCTCGCGGTGGCGCTGGTCCCGCTCATGATGACCCCGACCCGGCTGCGCGAGCAGGCGGATTTCGACGCGGCGATGGGACGGATCGCGAGTTCGGTCGTCGAGTTCGTGCAGGGGATCGCGGTGGTCAAGGCGTTCGGCGGATCCGGGCGGGCACACCGCAAATTCGTCACGGCCGCAGACGATTTCGCCGACATCTTCCTGCGGATGGTGCGCGGGCTCGCCGGGGTCGCCGCCGGGATGCAGGTGGCGCTGTCGCCGCCGTTCGTGCTGCTCGTCGTGCTGATCGGCGGGACGGCACTGATCACCTCCGGTGGTATGGCCCCGGCCGATCTGCTTCCGTTCCTGCTGCTCGGACTAGGCCTGACCGCCCCGGTGGCGGCCCTCGGTCACGGTTTCGACGACATGCAGGCCGCCCGGCGCGCGGTCGACCGGATCAGGGACGTCCTCGCTGTGCCGTCGCTTCCGGAGCCCGCGCACCCCGTCGCCCCGCGGGGGCACCGGGTGGAACTGCGGGACATTCGATTCGGCTACGAAGACGGTCACGAGGTGCTGCGCGGGATCGACCTGGTGCTCGAGCCGGGGACGGTCACCGCGCTGGTCGGGCCGTCGGGAAGCGGGAAATCCACACTGGTGCAACTGTTGCCGCGGTTCTTCGACCCGGCCCACGGTTCGGTCCGCCTCGGCGGCGTCGATCTCCGCGACCTCGGCAGCCGGGAGCTCTACCGGACGGTCTCCTTCGTCTTCCAAGACGTTCGGCTGCTGCGCGCGTCGGTCGCGGACAACATCGCGCTGGCCGTGCCACATGCCGACCTCGACGACGTGGTGCGCGCCGCTCGGTTGGCGAACATTCACGAACGGATTCTCGAGCTGCCGCGCGGCTACGAAACCGTGCTCGGCGAAGACGCCGGACTGTCCGGCGGTGAGGCCCAACGCCTCTCGATCGCCAGGGCGCTGCTCGCCGACGCGCCCGTCCTCGTGCTCGACGAGGCGACCGCGTTCGCCGACCCGCACACCGAACAAGCCGTGCGCCAGGCCCTTTCGACGTGGCGCGGCGACCGGACGATCCTGGTCATCGCGCATCGTCTGGAGACGGTCGCCGACGCCGACACCGTCGTGGTGCTGGAGAACGGATCGATCGTCGAGCGCGGCGAACCCGCCGAGCTGCTGGCGCGCGACGGGAAGTTCGCCGCGCTCTGGCAATCCCAGCGCAGCGCCGCGCACGCGAACTCCGCAGACGAGACACCGCTAGGAGAGTGGCCCCGATGATTCGAATGCTGTTGCGGGTGCTCGGACCCGAGTACGCCCGGCCGGTGCGTCGCACCGTTGCCCTGATGACGACGACCGCGATCGTCGAGGGTCTGTCCTACGCGCTGCTGGTCCCGGTGCTGCGGGCCCTGTTCGGCGACACCCCGACGGACGCGTGGCCCTGGCTGATCGCGTTCGGCAGCGTGGTCGCGGTGTACGCGGTGCTGCGCTATGTCAGCGATCTGTCCGGTTTCCGCGGCGGGACCACGCTGTTGCGTGGCGTCTACCACCGGCTCGGCGATCATCTGGCCCGGCTGCCGATCGGCTGGTACACATCGGGCCGCGTCGGGGAGGTGTCGGTCCTGGCCAGTCGCGGTGTGCTGCAGGCGATGAGCGTCATCGCGCATCTGCTGGCGCCGCTGGTCTCCGCCGCGGTGACGCCGCTGACGATCGTCGTCGTGATGCTCGCCTTCGATTGGCGGCTGGGAGTGGCCGCGTTGGCGGCCGTACCGATCGTCGCGGCGACCCAGGTCTGGACCGGCCGCTCGACGGCCGCGGCCGATGCCGAGCGGCACGAACGCGACAAAGACGCGACTGGTCGCGTCATCGAATACCTCCAAGCCCAACCGGTTCTGCGCGCGGGCGGGCGGACCGTCGAACGCTTCGCGCTGCTCGACGACTCGCTGCGGGAAGTCGGGCGCGCGTCCCGCAGACAGACGCTGGCGACGCTGCCCGGCGTCGTGGGCATGGCGCTCGTGGTGCAGGCGATGTTCACCGCGCTGCTGGTGCTCGGCGCCTACCTCACGCTCGGCGGAAACATCGGCGCGGCAGAGGTTTTGACCATCCTGGTGCTCGCCGCCCGCTGCGCGGACCCGCTGCTGTCGCTGGCCGACATGGGCGGTCAACTGCGCAGCGCACGCGCCGAACTGAGCAGGCTCGAGACGGTCTTGCGCACCGAGCCGCTGCCGGAACCCGGCGAACCCGTTCGCCCGCGACGCCACGACCTCGAGTTCGACTCCGTCGCCTTCCGGCACGGCGACCGCACCGTATTCGACGACGTGTCGTTGACCCTGCCCGAGGGACAGCGGCTCGCCGTCGTCGGCCCGTCGGGCGCGGGCAAGAGCACGCTGCTGCAATTGCTCGCGCGGTTCTACGACGTGGACGCCGGTGCGGTGCGCGTCGGCGGGGTGGACGTGCGCGCGATCGACACCGAGGACCTGATGGCGCGGATCGCCATCGTCTTCCAGGACGTGTATCTCTTCGACGGCACGATCGAGGAGAACGTGCGCCTGGCCCGTCCCGACGCCGACGACGCCGAGGTGCGCGCGGCCGCGTCCGCGGCGCGGCTCGACGACGTCATCGAGCGACTGCCCGACGGCTGGGCCACCAACGTCGGCGAAGGCGGCGCTCTGCTGTCCGGCGGTGAACGCCAACGGGTCTCGATCGCCCGTGCCCTGCTGAAGAACGCGCCCATCGTCCTGCTGGACGAGGTCACCTCCGCGCTGGACCCGGTGAACGAGGCGGCCGTCCACGAGGGGATCGAGCGGCTGATGGCGGGGCGGACGGTGGTGATGGTCGCCCACCGCCTGCGGACCGTTCAACGCGCCGACCGTATCGTCTTCCTGGACGGCGGTCGGATCGTGGAGGACGGAAGCCACGAGGAACTGCTGCGGCGGGGCGGGCGCTACGCGGATTTCTGGGGAGTGTCGATGGCGCCGGTTGTGAGTGGTTGAGTCCGATTAGGAGGTATCCGTGGGGCGAGGGACGATCATCGTGACCGGAGGAAGTCGCGGCATCGGCGCGGCCACCGCGCGCAGACTCGCCCGCGAGGGGCATGCCATCCACCTGACCTACCGCACCGATGCCGAAGGCGCCGACGACGTGGTCGGCGCGATCGTCGCCGAGGGCGGACGTGCCAGGGCGACTCGCGCCGATCTGAGCAGCCCGGCCGATATCGACGCGCTCTTCGTCGCCGTCGACACGGGTCACGAGCCGCTCGTGGGGTTGGTGAACAACGCGGGGATGCTCGAAACCCAGTGCCGCGTGGGGGATCTCGATGCCGACCGGCTGCACCGCGTGATGGCGGTCAACGTCGTCGGCCCGATGCTGTGCGCGGCCGCGGCGGTCCGGCGGATGTCGCGCCGCTACGGCGGTGCGGGTGGTGCGATCGTCAACGTGTCGTCGGTCGCCGCCCGGCTCGGCGCGCCCGGCGAATACGTCGACTACGCCGCGAGCAAGGGCGCGATCGACACCTTCACGCGCGGTTTGGCGGCCGAGGTCGCGGGCGAAGGCATCCGCGTCAACGCGGTCCGCCCCGGCTACATTCGCACCGACATCCACGCACTCGGCGGTGACCCCGATCGTGTCGACCGCCTCGCCCCGACCCTGCCGATGGGCAGGGGCGGCGACCCGCACGAAGTCGCGGAGGCGATCGCGTGGCTGATGTCGGCGGCCGCCTCCTACACGACGGGCAGTTTCCTCGATCTCGCGGGCGGGCGCTGAGAACCCGCACGCGTGCCCGAGCAGGGTGTCAGTTCGGGTGGGCGACCAGCACCGGGCAATGGGCGTGCTGGACGAGGTGATTGCTGGTCGAGCCGAGCAGCAGTCCACGGAATCCGCCGCGTCCACGGCTGCCGACGACGACCAGCTGCGCGTTCTTGGACCATTCGATCAGCTGTTTGCGGGCCCCGGACAGATGGACCCGGCGGGTGACCGCGACGGTGGGGTATTTCTCCTGCCAGCCCGCCAGCCGTTCCGACAGCAACGCGTGTTCGGCGGTCTCCAGTTCGGCGATCGGGATCTGCAGATAGCTGGTCCCGGCGAACTGTCCTTCCGACAAATCGCTCCAGGCGTGCACGACCACCAGTTCGGCGCCGCGCGCACACGCCTCGTCGAACGCGGCCTCGATCGCGGGTTCGCCGACTGGGCTGCCGTCCACGCCGACCACCACCGGGCCGCCGCGCCGGACCTGCTGCTTCACGCCGTTGTGGCGCGCCACAACGATGCGCCCAGAGCCCTGACTGGCCACCGCAAGCAGCGTCGAGCCCAGATGGGCGAAGGAACCGACCCCGGGAGTCGCGCCCAATACGACCAGATGCGCCGTGGACGACAACTCGATGAGCAATTCGGCGGGATTGCGGTCGGACAGTTCGGTGGTGACCTCGAGATCCGGGTGCTCCTCGCGGGCGATCCGCTCCGCGCTCTCCAAAGCCTGGCGCCCGTGCTCGCGGAGGTGCTCGACGACCGAGGGCACCAGCACCTCGTAGGAGCCGAGCACCGCGCGGGTGGCGGCGAGATGCCTTTCGGTCAGGTCCGTGTGCCCCGCACATCGGGGCGGGCCGTCGCGGAAGCGCCGGTCCCGATGTCAGTATCGATCGGCTCGATCCGCCGACCCCAGGGCCGATGGACCCCGGTCGAAAGGCTCAATGGCACACGGTCGACCGATGAATTCTCCCGAGCCGGATCGTCTGCATCCGAGAACGACGACCCGCGCCGACCGGGACGCGGATCGACCAGCTCGCCGGCTCCGCCGGCCGCACACGAAGGGAAGACCGGTGTCGAAAGTTGTGTCTCGCGAGGACCTTTGGGCCATGGTGCACGCCGAGCGCGCCGCCTTGGCCGAGGATCTCGCCGCGCTGGACGACGAGCAGTGGGCCCAGCCCTCGCTGTGCGGAGAGTGGGTGGTCGAGGAGGTCGTCGCCCACCTCACCGCGGTGGCGAGCATCGGCCGCATCCGCTGGCTGATCAGTGTCGTCGGCGCCCGCTTCGACTTCGATCGGCACAACGCTCGGCGACTGGCCGAGCACCGCGGCGCGAACCCGGCCGAAACCCTCGAACGGTTCCGCGCGATCCGCACGAGCACCACGGGCCCGTCGGGGCATACCGCTGCCTGGCTCGGCGAGGTGATCGTCCACGCCCAGGACATCCGGCGTCCACTCGGACTGCCCCGCACACCCTCGATCGAGGCGTGCCTCGAAGTGGCTCGCTTCTTCGCCGCCCGCGACTTCGCCGTGCCGAGTCGCAGCATCATCGAGGGTCTTCGCCTCGAAGCGACCGACAGTGCCTTCGCCGTGGGCGCAGGCCCGCTGGTCCAGGGAACGACTCTCGCGCTGACCATGGCCATGGCGGGCAGGCACGCGTATTGCGACGACCTCGCCGGTTCCGGTCTGCCCACCCTGCGAGCCCGCTGTGCACCGCATCGGCCCGCCGAAGACTCGTAAGTCGACTACCCGTCGGCGGGCGTGCTGTCGGTGCGGTTGTCGACGAGTCTGATGCCGGAGACGAGCGTGGGCTCGATCTCGATCACGCCGTCCATCGGTGCGCCGATCCACGGCCGCAGGATTCGCTGGTAGCGGGCGGTGCGGGCGGGATCGGTCACCGGACGGGCGATCCCGGTCACCACCACCGACCAGCCGGTTCGGCGGTCGATGTCGATGTCGTCGGCCTCGTAGGCCACCACGACCTCGGATCGGCTCCGCACGGTGGCGGAGAACTGCGAGGCGAGCCGGGTACGCACGATGAGAAGACCGTCGTCGAGCAGATGGTTGACCGGGCGGATGGCGGGCAGCGCGTCGCGGGTGTAGACCACGCGCCCGAACGGCGCCCGCGCGAGCAGTGTCAACGCCTCCTCGCGCGTCAATTCGACCACGTCGCAGTCGGTTCGGGAGCCGCTCACCGTCGCGCGCCTTGCCCGATGTCGTGGCGACCGGCGGAGCGGGAACGCCGTTCGGCGCATCTCACCGTGGCGGTCGGTTCGCAAGATCCCACGTGCTGCCCTATCCGTGCCCGAGTGTGCTTCGATCGTTCCATGGCACCAGGCCCGCCGAGCTAGTCGTTAGGGCCGAAGGTCGCAGGCCGAGAGGACCAAGGGTTTCGGGGCACAACCGGGAGGAGCGGACGGAGCCTGTCATGGGAGCACGGAACTCGATGCGGGCGTGGCGGGTGAGCACGCCGGGCGCACTGGATGGTCATCCGCTGGAAATGGCGCATGAGCCCATCCCCGAACCGGGTCCGGACGAGCTGCTGGTGCGGGTGCTGGCCTGCGGCGTGTGCCGCACCGATCTGCACGTGGTCGAAGGTGACCTGGCCGTCCATCGTGCCGGTGTGGTCCCCGGGCACGAAATCGTCGCCGAAGTGCGCACGGTTCCGGCGGGCCGCGACGATTTCGCGATCGGTGACCGAGTCGGCATCCCCTGGCTGCGCCACACCTGCGGGGTGTGCCGATACTGCCGTCGCGGCGCGGAGAACCTGTGCCCGGATTAGCGCTACACCGGATGGGACGCCGACGGCGGATACGCCGAATATGCCACGGTACCAGCGGATTTCGCGCTGCTCCTACCGGCGGGCTACACCGACGAGCAGGTCGCGCCGCTGCTGTGCGCGGGCATCATCGGGTACCACGCGTTACTGCGCGCGGCACTGCCCGCGGGCGGAGTGCTCGGCCTCTACGGGTTCGGCGGAAGCGCGCATCTCACCGCGCAGGTCGCGATCGCCCAGGGCGCGCGAGTGCACGTGATGACCCGCGGCGCGGCGGCGCGGGAGCTCGCCGAAGCGCTCGGCGCGGCCTCGGTGCAGGGCGCGACCGACGCCCCGCCCGAACCCCTGGACTCGGCGATTCTGTTCGCTCCCGCCGGCGAACTGGTCCCCGTCGCGCTGGAAGCACTCGACGCGGGCGGCACCCTCGCGCTGGCCGGAATTCACCTCAGCGACATCCCGCCGCTGAACTACCAGCGCCACCTGTTCCGGGAACGCCAACTGCGCAGCGTCACCTCCAACACGCGGACCCACGCGCGCGAATTCCTCACCTTCGCCGAACACCACCGGCTGCACGTCTCCACCCACCGCTACGCACTGGACCGCGCCGACCACGCGCTGAACGACCTGGCCAACGGCCGATTCGACGGGGCGGCGGTCCTTATTCCATAAGCCTGTTTCGGCAACGGGGGCCTGCGTCTCAGTCGGTGTCCACATCTCGGTCGCCGACCACGACGATGAGCTCGGCGCGTTCGGCGGAGATCGACCTGATCCGGTGCGGGGTGGTCGCGGCGAAGTAGAGGCTGTCGCCCGCGTGCAGCACGATCTGTTCGCCGGGGACCGAGATCTCGACGCTGCCGCTGTGCACGAACACGAATTCGTCGCCGGAGTGTTCCAGATACTTCGTGTCCTGCTCGGTGGTGGGACGAACCACGAACGGCTGCATGGTCTTCCGGCCGACACGGGTGGCGACCGCGAGGTAGTGCGCGGTCGTGGTCGCGGGCTCGCCGGTGCGGTCGGCGGCGCGATCCACCTGCATCAGCGTGGGATCGGGATCGTCCGAGAAGAGTTGCCCCACATCGGTGTTCAGCGCGCGAGCGATCTTCAACGCCACGGCGATGGACGGGGTGCTCAGTCCGCGTTCGACTTTGGACAGGTAGCTCTTGGTCAGCCCGGTCCGCTCCGCTAGCGCGTCCAGCGTCAGGTCGGCGCGTTTGCGGTGCGCCCTCAGGTACGCGGCCACCGGTCTCCTCTCGCTGGTGACGGTCACGACAGGACACAAGACTAGCGGAATGACACAAAGTGTCCTATCGTCAACGAGTGTCTTCGAAAAGGAGGTAGTCGATGGCCACCACCATGAACCTCGGAAAGTCCGAGCTGATGACCATGGCGACCAGGTCAATGCAGACCGAACTGTCACCCTGCGACTGGAACGACCGCCAGAAACTCGCCCTCACCTGCCGTGCGCTCTACGACGCCGGCCACGATTCCGGTCTGGCCGGGCAGATCTCGGCGCGCGGTACGGAACCGGGCACCTTCCTCACCCAGCGGCTCGGCCTCGGTTTCGACGAGATCACCGAGGCCAACCTGCTGCTGGTCGATGAGGATCTGACCGTGCTGGAAGGCGCGGGAATGGCCAACCCGGCCAACCGTTTCCACAGCTGGATCTATCGCGCTCGCCCGGATGTCAACTGCATCGTGCACACGCACCCGCTGCACTGCGCGGCGCTGTCCATGCTCGAAGTGCCGCTTCAGGTGTCGCAGATGGACATCGCCCCGCTCTACGACGACTGCGCCTTCCTGCCGGACTGGCCGGGCGTTCCGGTGGGCAACGAGGAGGGCGAGATCATCTCCGCCGCCCTCGGTGACAAGCGGGCGATCCTGCTCGCTCACCACGGACAGCTCGTCGTCGGTGCGACGATCGAGGAAGCCTGCTCGCTGGCGCACCTCATCGAACGCGCGGCACGGCTGCAACTGCTCGCGATGGCCGCCGGCGAGATCAAGCCGCTGCCGCCGCGCCTGGCCAAGGAGGCGCACGACTGGACGCTGACACCGCGGCGCAGCCAGGCCAACTTCGCCTACTACGCGCGCAAAGCGCTGCGCAACCACCCGGACGCCATCGAAACATCAGGAGCCACCGAATGACTCGCGCCATCGAAGGCATCGTCGCCTACCCCGTCACGCCGTTCGACGCGGCCGGACGGGTCGACACGTCCGCGCTCGCGCGGTTGCTCGACCGGATGATCGACGCCGGCGTGGACGCGATCGCGCCGTTGGGCAGCACCGGCGAAAGCGCGTACCTCGACGAGCGCGAATGGCAGCAGGTCGCCGCCGCCTGCGTCGAACACACGGCGGGACGGGTACCGACGGTGGTCGGCGTCTCGGATCTGACCACCGCGGCCACCGCGCGCCGCGCGCGGTTCGCCGAGCGCAGCGGCGCCACCGCGGTGATGGTGCTGCCGATCTCGTACTGGTCGCTGACGCGGGCCGAGCTGCGCGCGCATTTCACCGCCGTGGCGGAGTCGACCTCGCTGCCGGTGATGGTCTACAACAACCCGGCGACCACCGGCATCGACATGCCGCCGGAGTTCCTGGTCGACCTCGTCCACGAGGTCGAGAACATCACCATGATCAAGGAATCCAGCGGCGACATCGGGCGCATGCACCGGATCGTCGAACTGGGCGGCGGACGCGTGCCGTTCTTCAACGGAAGCAATCCGTTGGCGCTGCGTGCCTTCGCCGCAGGGGCGGCCGGATGGTGCACCGCCGCACCGTGTCTGGTGCCCGAACGGGTCGTGGAGTTCTGGCGCCTGCTGCGGGCGGGGGAGACCGACAGCGCCACAGCGCTTTTCGACAAGCTCGAGCCGCTGCTGGCCGCGCTCGTCAGCCGAGGACTGCCGACCACGGTGAAGTCCGCGCTCCGTTCGACCGGCTTGGACGCCGGTGACCCGCGCAGGCCGCTGCTGCCGTTGGAGTCCGAGCCCGCGCGCGAGCTCGACGCGCTCGTCGCCGCCGTCAACGCCTGACACGAGGGCCCGGCCACAGTTCGGCCGGGCCCTCCGACGTGCGTTCCGGGCGCACGCCGCGAATGTGACCATCGGCCCTCGAAGAGCGGCACAATTCCCGTCTCGGCGACACCCGCGACGCGGCGACACTGGAGTCATGACCGACAGCACCGCGACTCCCGCATCCTCCGTGCCGGATATGCCCACCCTGCTGGCGGCGCTGCGACTGGCCGTCCGCGCTCCCTCGGTGCACAACACCCAGCCGTGGCGCTGGGAGTTCGACGGCACCCGGCTGCACCTGTTCCGCGACGACGATCGCCTGTTGACCGCCGCCGACCCGCAGGGACGCCAGCTGGTCATCAGCTGCGGCGCCGTCCTGCACCACCTGCGCACCGCGCTGGCCGCGCGCGGCTGGCACACCGACACCCAGCGCGTGCCGGTGCCGACCCGCCCTGACCTGCTGGCCACGATCGCCTTCCGGCCCTGGCCCGACCCGCCGCCGGGGGTCCTCACCCGCGCCGCGGCCATCGAGCGACGCCGCACCGACCGGCTGCCGATGACCCCGCCACCGGGCTTCGGGGACCTGGTGCACACCGCCAGGATGTTGCTCAGCCCGCACGAGGTCGAGCTCGACGTCCTCGACGACAGCGCCCGCCCGCTACTGGCCGCCGCCTCCGAGCACGCCGGGGCCAACCGCCGCTACGACATGGACTACCAAACCGAATTGCATTGGTGGGCCGGGCATTCCGGAACGCAGGAAGGGGTGCCCGCCGACGCGCTCACCTCCGACGCCGAAGCCTCCCACGTGCCGATCGCCCGCAAGTTCCCCTCCGCATCCCATTCCGAGCGGCGCGGTGACCTCGACGACCAAGCCGCTCTGCTGGTGCTCAGTTCCCCCGGGCACACTCCCGAGGACTGGCTGCACGTCGGCGAGGCCCTGTCGGCGCTGCTGCTGGAATGCACCTCGGCCGGCTTGGCGAGCTGCGCGCTGACTCACATCACCGAACTCGCCTCGGCGCGGGAATCGATCCAGTCGGTGCTCTCCAGCGGAGGCGTACCGCAGGTCGTCATCAGGGTCGGCGGTGCCCCCGCCGACACCACCGAACCCGCGCCGACGCCGCGTCGGCCGATCGAGGAGATCCTCACGCTCCGCGGCACCGCCGCGACTTGACGGTTGTCACCGCTTGGAGTCGGCGGGCGCCTCAGCGGCGCGCGTCGGTTCGACTCGGAACACCGGGCAGCGCGGCGCGGCCGCGGCGAACGCCTCCGGATCGGCGGACTCGACGGCGCCGGCGTTCAGCATGAACCGCACCCCGTGCGGCACCTTCCTCGGGAACTCGCGCAACACCGCGGCGCGTTCGGAGACCGGCAGCTCGATCAACGAAACCCGCTGTCTCCGTCGCCCTTTGGCGAGCATGCCCCAGCCGGCGGCGCGCGCGTTGCGCACCCAGTCCGCGTCGTCGAATCCCCCGACCACGTACGTCACGCCGTCGACGGTCAGCGGCGAGACCGGGGTGGTGCGCAATGTTCCGGTCTTTCGGCCGGGAACCGAGAGCACTCGCATGGTGCCCAGGGCCAAGCCGACGCCTTGCAGGGCGACCACCACCCGATTGAACGGTTTCAGGCGCCGCCGCATGCGATCGTTCGCGCTTGTCATGACTTCTCCTCGTCGCTCTCGGTGAATTCGTCGTCCGGCCAAGGCATTCCGTCGTCGATATCGCGAGCGACGCCGTCCAGCCAGGCGATCTCCGCGGCACGCAGATGCTGGACGTACTCGGCCTCCAGCAGCACCGCGCGCGGCAGTCCGGTCGAGTGCTCGTCGAGCATGCGGGCGGTGTCGGCGTAATCCTCGCGCAGTCGTTCGGCGCGTCGGCGCAGCAACCGCGCCGCGGTGTGCGGTGTGAGCGCGGGCAGGTGGGCCAGCGCGGCGACGAAGCGCGGGTATTCGTTCACCGGCTCGGTGAGGAACCGCTCAAGCAGTTCGTCCAACATCTGCCGTCCGGGCTCGGTGATCTCGTACACCGTCCGCTCCGGTCGGGATCCCTCGCGCGCCGTCCCGGCCTGCCGCACCAGCCCCGCCCGTTCGAGCCTGCCGATCGCGTCGTAGAGCGAGCCGCCGCGCATCTTCACCACGTCCTCGACGTGCCGCTCGCGAATCGCGACCTTCATCTCGTACGGATGTCGCGGCCGCTCGGCCAGCATGGTCAGCACGACCATCGTCAGCGGCGTTTGCAGCGCGCGCAGTTCTCGAGCCACCGGCATCCCTTAGTCGAGTTCGTCTAGTCGAGTTCGACTATAAGCGAAGCGGTCGCCAGTACGCCAGCCCGAATGCCGCCACGCCGGGTTGTCGCCGCGCCGACCTCAGGCGGGGCAGTTGCTCGGCGCCTGCTTGCCCGCGAAGCGGTCGGCTGCCCACGCGGGGAACCCCTCGGCGCCGCGAGCGACGACGCTTTCGTGGTCTAGGCCGGGGTATTCGTTGTATTCGACCGCCGAACCGGCCGCGCACAGCGCGGCGCGCTCACGGGTGGTGAGCTCGACGGGAGTGGTGATGTCCTCGGCGCCCTGGTAGATCGTGAACGGCATGGTGCCTGCGGGACGGAAGTCGTCGGCCTCGGCCATCGCGTTCGACCAGGGAGCGCCCGGCGCCATCGCCTCGGGCTTGTAGTAGTCGCGCAGCGGCTGGGCGGCGGTCCACATGTCGTAGCAGCCGTCGGCGAGTACCGGCAGCATCTCCATCGCATTGGGCTGGAGGAAGTCGGCGTAGCGCAGGTCCGGGTTGGCGGCCTTGATGCCGGGCAGCGTCGCGATGACATAGCCCGCGTTCTCCGGGCCCTTCATCGAGTTCAGGGTCAGGTCGCGGATCCGGACCGCCGGGGCGATGAGGCCGGCGCCCATCCCTTCGAGTTCCGGCGCGTAGCCGCGGGCGATCGACTCGGCGTGCATGGTGGTACCGCCGCCCTGCGACCAGCCGTATTCGACGAATCGGTTCGAGGTGTTCAGCTCGGGCAACGTGCGGACGGCGCGCAGCATGTCCAAGGAGGCGCGCGCGTTCACCTCGCCGACCATGTAGTACGCGGGCCCGGGCAGGCCTTGGCCCGGGTAGTCGCTCATCGCGACCACGTTGCCCTGGGCGAGTAGTGCTTCGATGCCGGGCACCCTGGACTCCGCACCCGCGCCGAGGCTGCGGCGCGACGGGGCGCAGTTGTCGGGCAGTCCGGTGGTCTCGTGGTTCCACAGGACCAGGTCGCGCGGACCGTCGGAGCCGCCGACCGGCGCGTAGATCTCGCCGGAGACGTAGGCCTTGACGCCGGGGCTGATCTCGGAGACGTAGACGACATTCCAGCCCTGCGCGCCCGCCGGTGCGTCGGATCGTGGTTGCACCCAGTAGATCTGGCCCGGCTCGGCATCGGCGGGCGGCTGGTCGGCGATGTCCCAGAACGTGGTGCCCGCCGGGCCCGCCTCGGCCGTCAGCTGGACCGGTGCCGCGTCGTCGTTCGAGCTGCCGCATGCGGTGAGGGTGAGTGCGGCGGCGAGGGCGAGCGCGGTGCTCGCGATCCGAAGCGCGCCGCGTCGGTGGCCGGTCATCTGATGCTCCTCCTGGTGCGGGAATGGTGTGGGTCACAGCACATCATCGGTGCGCGGTGCGGCGGCGCCCGGTTTCCATTGAATGGAAGACCACATGGTGTCACGGCTGGTCACGGGGACATTCTTGGCCCACCTACCAGCCCAGATGAGGAGTTCGAACCATCATGCGAACCCGAGTCGCGATCATCGGATCCGGTCCGGCCGGGCTGCTGCTTGCGCAGCTGCTCGACCTGTCGGGCATCGATTCGGTGATCGTGGAACGACAGACCGCCGACCATGTGAGTTCCCGCATCCGCGCGGGAATCCTCGAGTCGGGCACCGTCGACGTGCTCAGGAAAGCGGGTGTGGGCGAACGCCTCTCGGCCGAGGCCATCGAGCACCGAGGAATCTATCTGCAGTGGCCGGGGGAGCGCAGGCATCTGGACTTCGTCGAGTCGGCCAATCGCGCCGTCTACGTCTACGGGCAGACCGAGGTCACCAAGGATCTGCTCGCCGCCCGTGAAAAGGCAGGTCAGCAGGCGTTCTACCAAGCCGATGACGTCGCGCTGCACGACCTGACGACCGACCGGCCCTATGTCACCTTCCGTGACGCCGACGGTGTCGCGCAGCGGATCGACGCGGACGTGGTCGTCGGCTGCGACGGCTACCACGGGCCGAGCAAGCGGGCCATGCCGGGGCGCCGCAGCTGGGAGCGCGCCTACCCGTTCGCGTGGCTCGGCGTGCTCGCCGAGGTCGCGCCGTCGACGGACGAGCTGATCTACGCCTGGCACGAGGACGGTTTCGCGTTGCACAGCATGCGTTCCGACACCGTCAGCCGGTTCTACCTGCAGGTCGACCCGGCCGAGCGGATCGAGGAGTGGTCCGACGACCGGATCTGGGAGCAGCTGGCGTCCCGGCTGCACCTCGACGGCTGGGACCTGAAAACCGGTCCGGTGCTGGAGAAGAGCGTGTTGCCGATGCGCAGCTTCGTCACCACGCCGATGCGGCACGGCAGGCTGTTCCTGGCCGGCGATGCCGCCCACATCGTGCCGCCGACCGGGGCGAAGGGGCTCAATCTCGCGGTCGCCGATGTCTCCGTGCTGGCCGACGCTCTCGTCGCACTGCTCGTCGACGGGTCGCCGGAACTCGCGGATGCCTACTCCGACACCGCATTACGCCGGGTCTGGCGCTGCACGCACTTCTCCTGGTGGATGACCAGCATGCTGCACCGCCACGGCGACGACTTCGACGCGCAATTACAGCTCGCGCAGCTGCGCCGGGTCGCGGACTCCGCCGCGGCGGCAAGGGAACTGGCCGAGAACTATGCCGGCCTGCCGATCGCGGGAGGCGTCCATGGCTGAGATCATGTCGCTGGCCGATGCCGTGCGCGCGCTGGTACACGACGGCGCCACCGTCGCGCTGGAAGGTTTCACCCATCTCATTCCGATGGCTGCGGGTCAGGAGATCATCCGGCAGGGCCGTCGCGATCTGACGCTGGTGCGGATGACCCCGGACCTGGTGTACGACCAGCTGATCGGGGCAGGCTGCGCGCGCAAGCTCGTCTTCTCGTGGGGCGGGAATCCGGGTGTCGGCTCGCTGCACCGGTTCCGGGAGGCGGTGCAGCAGCAGTGGCCGCGCGCGCTCGAGATCGAGGAGCACAGCCATGCGGGCATGGCGAACCGCTATGTGGCGGGTGCGTCCGGGCTGCCGTTCGCGGTGCTGCGCGGGTACGCGGGAACCGATCTCGCGCGGGTCACCCCGACCGTCGCGTTCATCGACTGCCCGTTCACCGGGGAGCGGCTTGCCGCGGTGCCCGCGCTGAACCCGGACGTCACGATCATCCACGCGCAACGGGCGGATCGGAACGGCAACGTGCAGCTATGGGGATTGCTCGGCGTGCAGAAGGAAGCGGTGCTCGCCGCGCGCGCCGCCCTGGTGACCGTCGAGGAACTGGTCGACGAGCTGACCCCGACGCCCGGTGCGATCGTGTTGCCGCACTGGGTCATCGGCGCGGTGGCCGTCGTGCCCGGCGGCGCGTGGCCTTCGTACGCGCAGGGCTACTACGAACGAGACAACGCCGCTTACGCCGAGTGGGACCCGATCGGACGCGACCGAGAAGCGTTCCAGCGGTGGCTGAAAGAACTGACCGATGCGGAGGCGACGGCATGACAACGCTCGAATACAGCGCGGACGAAATGATGTCGATCGCCGCGGCGCGCGCCCTCGGCGGTGGTCAGCGTGTCTTCGTCGGCATCGGTTTGCCTTCTACCGCAGCCAATCTGGCGCGGCGTATGCACGCACCCGATCTCGTCCTGATCTACGAATCCGGCGCGATCGGCGCGAAGCCGGACCGATTGCCCGCCTCCATCGGTGACGGGATTCTCGCCGACACCGCCGACGCGGTGGTCGGTGTGCCGGAGATGTTCAACTACTGGCTCCAGGCCGGGCGCATCGACATCGGCTTTCTCGGTGCGGCGCAACTGGATCGGTACGGCAATATCAACACGACGGTGATCGGGGCCTACGCCGATCCGGCCGTCCGCCTGCCCGGCGCGGGCGGCGCACCCGAGATCGCGGCCTCGTGCGGCGAGGTGTTCGTGGTGACCCGCCAGAGCAAGCGCAGTTTCGTCGACCGGGTCGACTTCGTCACGTCGGTCGGACACGGTCGCGGCCTCGGCGACCGGGCGAGACTCGGCCTTCGCGGTGCGGGCCCGACCACGGTGATCACCGATCTCGGTGTCCTGCGGCCTGATCCGGAGACCGGTGAGCTGATCCTGACCGCGTTGCACCCCGACGTGACTGTTGATCAGGTGGCCGCCGCGACCGGATGGGCACTTCGCGTGGCGGCGGAGTTGTCGGTCACCGCGCCGCCTACCGTGGCCGAGCTGTCGGCCCTGCGGACGCTGCGGGAGGCGTGATGAACCGATCGGATTCGCCGGACGGCATCGTCTACCGTCCCGACCCGCCGGGCACCCACCCGGTTCTGGACGAGAGGGCCTACCGCTCCACCGCGCTGCGGCATCCCACCCGGCCGCTCGTCGTGCTGCCGCATCTGCTCACCGAGGTGAGCGCCCCCATGTTCGGGGAGGATCGCCTCGGCCCGAACGACGCCGACCTCACCCGGCAGCACGCGGGTGAGGCGCTGGGGCAGCGCATCATCGTGACGGGCAGGCTGCTCGACGGCGACGGCAAACCGATTCCGCACTCGCTCGTCGAGATCTGGCAGGCCAATGCCGCGGGCCGCTACCGGCACACCGGTGATCGCTGGCCCGCCCCCCTCGATCCGAACTTCAGCGGCGCGGGGCGGACCCTCACCGACGACCAGGGCCGCTATTCGTTCACCACGATCAAGCCGGGCGCCTACCCGTGGCGCAACCACGACAACGCCTGGCGGCCCGCGCACATCCATTTCTCGGTGTTCGGCCGCGCGTTCACCCAGCGACTGGTGACCCAGATGTACTTCCCCGACGACCCGCTGTTCGCCCAGGATCCCATCTTCAACGCGGTACCGGAAGCGGCGAGAAACCGCCTGATATCCCGGTTCAGTCTCCAAGGGACACAGCCGGAATGGGCGATGAACTTCGAGTTCGACATCGTCCTGCGTGGGCGTGATGCCACCCCGTTCGAGGAGCCGCACGATGACTGAACACCTGCTCTCGACCCCGTCCCAAACGGTCGGGCCCTATCTACACATCGGATTGACCTGGCCCGACGGCGCATTCGCGGCGCCCGTGGGCACCGAGGACGCGGTGTGGATCCGCGGCGAGGTGTTCGACGGCGCGGGCGAGCCGATCACCGACGCGCTGGTGGAGACCTGGCAGGTCGACCACACCGCGCGCGCCGAGCCCGATCGAACTCGCTCGGCGCGTATGGGTTTCGGACGCAGTGACACTCGCGACGGCGGGTACGCCATCCATACCGTTGTCCCGCCGCGAGTTCCGGCTCGCGGCGCGGCGATGCAAGCGCCGCATCTGAACGTGTCGGTCTTCGCCCGCGGACTTCTGCACCGCGTGGTCACCCGGATCTACTTTCCGGAGTTCGGCGCCGCCAATGCCGCCGATCCCGTGCTGAATTCGATCGAACCGGCCCGCCGGGAGCGGTTGCTCGCGCGGCGGGCCGACGACGGGTATGTCTTCGACATCCACCTCCAAGGTGAGCTCGAGACGGTGTTCTTCGATGTCTGAGCTGTTCGGGCCGCTGCGTGCCGCGGGCCCGGTGGCCGCGGAGACGAGCGACGCCGCCTGGCTGACTGCCCTGCTCGACACCGAGGCGGCCCTGGCGGGGGCACTCGCCGACGCGGGCGTGATCGCAGCCGAGCACGCCGAGGCGATCGCCGACGCCTGCAAGCCGGAGCTCTACGACGCGTCCGAAATCGGCACGGCGGCAACAGGAGTCGGCAACCCAGCGGCGCCATTGGTGCGAGCGTTGACCGCGCGGGTCGCGGACCCGGCCGCGGCAGGGGTCGTCCATCTCGGCGCGACAAGCCAGGACATCATGGACACCGCGGCAATGCTGATCGCCGCGCGCTCCATCGACGCCTTGCTCGCGGATCTCGCCGCGTGTGCCGAGCAGCTGGCGCGGCTGACCGAACAGCATGCCGCGACCCCCGCTGTCGGCCGGAGCCTGCTCCAGCAGGCCCTGCCGATCACCTTCGGGCTCACCACCGCGGGATGGTTGTCGGCACTCGGCGCGGCGGCCGACCGCCTCACCCAGGTACGGGTGGAACAGCTCGCCGTCCAATTGGGCGGTGCGGTAGGCACTCTCGCGTCCCTCGGCGCGGACGGTCCGGCGACGTCGTCCGCCTTCGCGCGGCGTCTGAACCTCGCCGAACCCGAACTGCCGTGGCACACCGACCGCACCCGGATCACCGAAACCGCCGGTGCGCTCGGCACTCTCGCCGCCGCCGTGGCCAAGATCGGCCGCGACCTCACGCTGCTGTCGCAAACCGAGATCGGCGAAGTGTCCGAACACGCGCCCGGCCACGGTGGTTCCTCGACCATGCCGCACAAACGGAACCCGATCGCCGCGGTCTGCGCCGTGGCCGCCGCCGCGCAGGCGCCCGGTCTCGTCGCCACCCTGTTGGCCGCCGCTCCCGACCTGCAACGCGGCGCGGGGTCGTGGCATGCCGAATGGCAGCCCTTCACCGAACTGCTCCGAAGCACCGGATCGGCGGTGTGGTGGCTGCGGACCAGCCTGTCCCGCTTGCGGATACACCCGGCGCGGATGCGCCGCAATCTGGCCGCCACCGGCGGTGCGCTGCTGGCCGAACGGGTGAGTACCGCGCTGATTCCCCAGCTGGGCAGGCTGACAGCACACGAGGTGGTGGGGGAGTGCGTGGCCCGAGCCGACGGGAGGCTCACCTTCGCCGACGCGTTGCGGGCGCACCCGAGACTGGCCGGGTTGCTCGATCGCGGTGAGGTCGAGGCGCTTCTCGAACCGTCCACCTACCTCGGCAGTACGCCGATCTTCGTCGGCCGAGCGCTGGCCGAACACGCGGGTCGGCAGAGCGCCGGGAACACGAGCCTCGACACGGACCTTTCGCGTCTTGGCGCCGGCCGCGGACGTGCTGAGCCGGTCGTCGGCGCCCGACCGCGCACAACCGGGCCGGTCGAGCTGCGGAGCGAGAGCTACGGGGACGGATCGGGCGAGGCGGTGTTGCTCGTCAACGCGCTCGGTAGCGACCTGTCGATCTGGGACGACTACGTGCGGCCGTTGGCCGACAAGGGTTTTCGGGTAATCCGATGTGACACCAGGGGACACGGCGATTCGCCGGTCCCGCTCGGGCCGTACTCGCTCGGCGATCTCGGCGGTGACCTCGAAGCGGTTCTCGATCGGCACGCGGTGGAGTCGGCGCACGTCGTCGGGATCTCGCTCGGTGCGATGACCGGGCTGTGGCTTGCGCGGCACCGGCCCCGGCGGGTGCGGCGGCTGGTCGCCTGCTGCACCTCGGTGCGACCGGGGAATCCGCAGGGTTGGCGCACTCGGGCCGCGCAGGCGCGGGCCGAGGGGATGGCCGCCATCGCCACCGCCAGTGTGAGCCGGTGGTTCACGCCGGAGTTCGCCGCGGCGCACCCGGTGTTCGTCGCAGGGAAACGACTGCTCACCGCCGATACGCCCGCCGAAGGCTACGCCGCCTGCTGCGAGGCGATCGCCGAGATCGACCTGCTCGACGAACTGCCCGCGATCACGGCGCCGACGCTCGTGTTGTCGACAGCGCGGGACCCGGCGTTCCCGCCGGAGGACGGCAAGGCGATCGCCGAGCGCATCCCTGGCGCCCGGTTCCGGATCATCGACAATGCCGCGCACCTGGGCACCGTCGAACAACCCGGCCCGTTCCTGACCGCCATCGCCGACCATCTCCAGGAGTTCTCGTGACCAGTGATCCGAACACCGACGCCGCAACGGCCGTGCGACGGGCCGTCCTCGGGGACGCGCATGTCGACCGGGCGGAGGCCGGAACCACCGAATTCACCAGGCCGTTCCAGGAATACCTGACCGCGGCCGCGTGGGGCGGTGTGTGGACACGCGACGGTCTCGACCGCCGAACCCGCAGCGCGATAACGCTGTCGGTGCTCACCGCACTCGGCTGTCACGACGAACTCGCCATGCATGTGCGGGCCGCGTTGCGCAACGGCCTCAGTGAAGCCGAGATCGGCGAGGTGCTCCTGCACACCGCCCCCTACTCGGGAATTCCCAAGGCCAACAGTGCTTTCGCCATCGCCGACCGGGTGTTGCGCGAATCCGCCGCCGAATAGGGCAGGCACGCAGAAAGCCCGGCTCTCACGAGGAGCCGGGCTTTCGCGCGCTGCCGACCGGTGGACGACAAGGCCGGACCACCCGAGAGAACGGGTGATCCGACCGGACCGGGCTCAGCTGGA
>NZ_BDAU01000011.1 GCF_001612615.1 Nocardia amikacinitolerans NBRC 108937
CGGCAAGGCCGGACCACTTTGGCACACGGGTGATCCGGCCCGGCCGATTCAGCCGGGGAACGGCAGCTGTTCGGTGGCTACCGTGACCCAGCGGGTGTTGGAGAACGCGTCGATGCCCCAGCGGCCGCCGAAGCGGCCGTAACCGGAGTTGCGGACACCGCCGAACGGCGCCTGCGGCTCGTCGCCGACGGACTGGTCGTTGATGTGCACGATGCCGGTGCGCAGGCCGGCCGCCACACGCAGGCCGTGGGTGGCGTTCTCGGTGATGATGCCCGCCGACAGGCCGTGCTCGGTGTCGTTGGCCATGGCGACCGCCTCGGCGTCGGTGGCGAAGGTGTCGACGACGCACAGCGGGCCGAAGGCCTCGTCGTGGTGCAGGTTCGCCGCGGGGGTGACACCGGTCAGCACGGTCGCGCGGTGCAGCGCCCCCTCCGGCTCGCCGCCACCGGCCAGTACCATCGCGCCCTTGGCGACCGCGTCGGCCACCAGTCCCGCGATGCGCTGGGCGGCAGCGGGATTCACCAGCGGGCCGATGACGGTCCGCGGATCGGACGGATCGCCGGTCGGCAGTCCGGCCACCGCGTCGGCGAACTTCGCGGTGAACTCCGCGGCCAGCGACTCGTGCACCAGCACCCGGTCGGCCGACATGCAGATCTGGCCCGAGTTGGCGAACGCGCCGAACACCGCGGCGCCGACCGCGTAGTCCACGTCGGCGTCGTCGAGCACGATGATCGAGTTCTTGCCGCCCAGCTCCAGCACGGCGGGCTTGAGGTGTTCGGCCGCGAGGGTGCCGATGATCCGGCCGACCCCGGTCGAGCCGGTGAAGTTCACCGCGCGCACCCGCTCGTCGCCGATCAGCGTGCGCGCGATCTCGGGTGCGTCCGCGGGATCGTTGGTGACCACATTGAGCACACCGGCGGGCAGCCCCGCCTCGTGCAGCACGTCGGCGACGAGCAACCCGCTCGAGATCGGCGCGGCCTCGCTGGGCCGCAGCACCACGGTGTTGCCCGCGGCCAGCGGCGCGGCGACGGCTCGCGCCGACAGGATGATCGGCGCGTTCCACGGCGCGAACGCCGCGACGACACCCAGCGGTTCGCGCACCGCCATGCTCAGCACACCCGGCGCGCCCGAGGTCAGTACGTCGCCGCGCGGCGCGGTGAGCGCCGCGGCGGCCTCGCGAAAGACGTTGGCGGCGAGCATGACATTGAAGCCTGCCCACGGCGCCGCGCCGCCGACCTCGCCCGCCATATGCGCGATGGCCTGTTCGGCGCGCGCGTCCAGCAGATCGGCGGCGCGCAGGAAGATCGCGCGGCGCTCGAACGCCGGCATGGCGGCCCACGCGGTGAACGCCGCGTCGGCGGCGTCGACGGCGGCGGTGACATCGGCGGGCGCGGCGGCCGCGACCGTCGCGTAGACGGTGGCCGACCAGGGATCGGTCACGGTCGTGGTCCGCGCCGACGTGGCCGGAACCTCCTTGCCGCCGATCAGAAGAGCACGAGAAATGGGCATGGCGCCACGATCGGCCTTCTGTGGCCGGGGCCACTACGGCACTTTCATTGAATGGAAGCCAAGGGCGCGGACGCGCTGCCGGACGGTCGCGCGGTGTAAAGATGGCCCGGTGACCGATCGGCCGGAATCCGAAGCACCATCGACGCTCTACCTGATCAAGCAACTGGAACTGGCGGTGCGCGCGCTGATGGACGACGCGCTGCGCCCGCTGGGGCTGACCACCTTGCAATACACCGCGCTGACCGTGCTGGAGCGCCGCAGCGGCCTGTCCTCGGCGCAACTGGCGCGCCGGTCGTTCCTGCGTCCGCAGACCATGAACGTCATGGTGCAGACGATGGAGGAACGTGGCCTGATCCTGCGCCACCGCGACCCGGCCAATCGGCGGGTCCTAGTGGCCACCCTGACCGACCACGGGCGCGAGGTCCTGCGCGAAGCCGGACCGCTGGTCGGCGCGATCGAAGGCAAGCTGCTCGACGGTCTGAGCCCGCGCCGTCGCGCGGAATTCCGCGCGGTGCTCGCGCACGGCACCGCCACCCTCGCCGCCGAGGCGGGCGCTCGCGATCTGGGTGAAATGCCCACCGCCTGAACGATTCCGGCGTCGATACCGGGAGTGGAAACAGGTATTGACGGACCGGATCCGGTGGGGTAGACCTGTCCCGCAATCATCAGCAATACTGATAAAGGATGTGCGATGGACACCAGCACCGAACCGTGGGGCAACACCGTCGACGTGCAGTTCGACGAGGGCATCGCGTGGGTGACGCTCAACCGGCCCGAGAAGCGCAATGCGATGAACCCGACCCTCAACGACGAGATGTGCGCGACC
This sequence comes from Nocardia amikacinitolerans NBRC 108937, assembly GCF_001612615.1. Taxonomy (GTDB): domain Bacteria; phylum Actinomycetota; class Actinomycetes; order Mycobacteriales; family Mycobacteriaceae; genus Nocardia; species Nocardia amikacinitolerans. The sequence goes on from NZ_BDAU01000011.1 coordinate 2,336, forward strand.
CTCGACGTGCTCGAGTACGACGACCGCTGCCGCGTGCTCGTCCTCACCGGTGCGGGTGAATCCTTCTCCGCCGGAATGGATCTGAAGGAGTACTTCCGCCAGATCGAGGCCGCGGGCACGGTCGCGGCGCAGCACCGCGCGCGCCGGGCCAGCACCGAATGGCAGTGGCGGCGGCTGTCCTACTTCGCCAAGCCCACCATCGCGATGGTCAACGGCTGGTGCTTCGGCGGCGCCTTCAGCCCGCTGGTCGCCTGCGACCTCGCCATCGCCGACGAGAAGGCACAGTTCGGCCTGTCGGAGGTGAACTGGGGTATTCCGCCGGGGTCGGTGGTCACCAAGGCCATGGCCGCCACCGTGAACCAGCGCGACTCGCTGTACTACATCATGACCGGCGAGCCCTTCGACGGTGCGCGCGCCGCCGAGATGCGGCTGGTCAACGAGGCGGTGCCCGCCGATCGGCTGCGCGGCCGGACCCGCGAGCTGGCGCTGAAGCTGGCCGGCCTCAACCAGGTGGTGCTGCACACCGCCAAGGTCGGCTACAAGTTCGCCGCCGAGATGACCTGGGCGCAGTCCGAGGACTACCTGTACGCCAAGCTGGACCAGTCGCGGACACTCGATGTCGAAGGCGGCCGGGAGAAGGGTCTGAGTCAGTTCCTCGACGACAAGACCTACCGTCCCGGCCTCGGCGCCTTCGACCCGTCCAAATAGCCGCGAGGAGAGGGATGAACGTGCGGAATCGGGGACTCGGGTCGTGGCCCGCGCGCCGCGCCCGGATGACACCGACGGCCGTCGCCGTCACCGCGGACGATCGGCAGATCACCTACGCGCAGCTGCGTGAGCGGGTCGACCGCGCCGCGCAAGCCCTGCGTGCGCTCGGCGTCGGCGCCGGGGACCGTGTCGCGTACCTCGGCCCGAATCATCCCGTCTACCTGGAGATACTCTTCGCCGCCGGTCGGCTCGGCGCGGTCTTCGTGCCGCTGAACAACCGGTCGGCCGTGGCGGAGATCGAGTACGCGCTCACCGATTCGGGTGCGCGCGTGCTCGTGCACCACGGCGAGCACGATGCCGCGGTCGCGGCCCTGCCCGGCGCCGAGGGGCTCGGCATCGTGCGCGTCGGTGGCGCAGGCGGCTACGACGACCTACTGGCCGCCGCATCGGCCGAACCGATCGAGGTCGAGGTCGGCCTCGACGACGACTGCCTGATCATGTACACCTCCGGCAGCACCGGGCGGCCCAAGGGCGCCGTGCTCACCCACGGCAACCTCACCTGGAACGCGCTCAACGTGCTCGTCGAGAGCGATGTCACCGGTGCCGAGGTGTCGCTGGTGGCCGCGCCGCTGTTCCACGCGGCCGCGCTCGGCATGATCTGCCTGCCGACCCTGCTCAAGGGCGGGCGAGTGGTGCTGCTGGCCAAGTTCGATCCGGCGCGGGTGCTCGAGCTGATCGAGCGGGAGCGGGTCACCTGGATGTTCGGCGTGCCGACGATGTTCGACGCGCTCGCCGCGCAGCCGGGCTGGGCCGAGGCCGATCTGTCCAGTCTGCGAATCCTGTTGTGCGGTGGCGCCCCGGTGCCGCATGCCACCATCGCCCGCTACGTCGAACGCGGCCTCGGCTTCGTCCAGGGCTACGGGATGACCGAGGCCGCGCCGGGCGTGCTCGTCCTGGATCGGGCGCACGCCGAAGCGAAGCTCGGCTCGGCGGGTTTGCCGTCGTTCTTCACCGATGTACGCATCGTCGACGCCGACGGCGCGCAGGTGGCGCCGGGGGAGCGCGGCGAGGTCCTCGTCAGCGGGCCCAACGTGATGCGCGGCTACTGGAACCGGCCCGATGCCACCGCGGAGGCGTTGCGCGACGGCTGGTTCCACTCGGGCGATGTGGCCACCGTCGATGCCGATGGCTACGCGTACATCGTCGACCGGGTCAAGGACGTGATCATCTCCGGCGGGGAGAACATCTATCCCGCCGAGGTGGAGAACGAGATCGCCCATCACCCGCAGGTCGCGGCCTGCGCGGTGATCGGTGTCCCGGACGAGAAGTGGGGCGAGGTGGGCCGAGCGGTCGTCGTCGCGCGGGAAGGGACACAGCCCGACGCCGACGAACTGCTCGCCTTCCTGCGGGAACGCTTGGCGGGGTTCAAGATTCCCCGCTCGGTCGTCTTCGTGGACGAGTTGCCGACCACCGGGTCGGGCAAGATCCGCAAGACGGAAGTCAAGAAGCAGTACGGCTGAGCCACCCGCTCGCTGCCGCACCCCACGGCCCCTCGATCCGTACCCGGGATGGAGGGGCCGTGTGCTGTGTCCGGCATCGGTACCGGCTGCGCCCGGCACGGAACCGGCTGCCCCCGGCACGGAACCGGCTGCGCCCGGCGCGGCACCGGGAAGGACGCACCGGCACCAGAATGGGCGCACCGGCGCTGGCATTGGGACGGACGCGCCGGGGCTGGCGCTGGGACGGACGCGCTGGCGCTGGTGCTGCTGGGGATGGGCGTGCCGAGGCTGGCACTGGATGGGCGCGCCGGGGCTGGCACCCGGGATGGGCGCGCGGGCGCCTGGGGCGGACACGCCGGGGCTGGTGCAGGGTCCAGAATTGTCGGCGCGGTAGCCGACCGAAGGCCGCCTTCATCCCGCAAGACCGACTGGGCGTGACCTTCATTCACCCGACCTGCGTGCCCCGGTGAACCGACCGATGGTGGCCTTCGGTGCGGTGGGGCGACCAATGGTGACCTTCGGTGGCGCGTTGCTTGTCCAACCTTTGTGTACGGGGCACTAGCACCGGGATAAACGCACTGGCACTGGCACTGGGGCAGGCGCGACGAAACCGCCCCGGCTGCAAGGGCATCCGGGGCGGTCGGGGGAGTGGGTATCGAGCTCAGCCGAGGCTGAAGGGCTGCCCCCACAGGGTCACCCAGCTGGTGACGCGCTCGGTGATGATCTCGACGCTGACGAAGGCCCGCGCCTGCGCGTACCCGCCACAACCGGACAGTCCGATCGTCTGGTCCGCCCAGGTGACCGACCCGCTGGTGCCGCCGAAGATGTTGTAGGGCTTGTGGGATTCGGCGCCGAAATCGTCCGCCTTCTCCCGATCGAGAATGTAGAACGAGGTGGCCTGGCCCGGGCCGAGCGACAGTTCGCCACCGGAATTCGCGCCGGCGGCCCCTTGGCCTTCGCCGCTCACCGAACCGTCGACGCCACCGGATACGCCGCCGCCGGCGATATTCACCTGGCAACCGACCACATACCCGGGCAGGATGAGCCCACCGTCGGCGCCCGCACCGGCCACCTCGACCTGCGCGCTCCCAGATACCCAGGCATTGCGGTGTAGCGGCGTGGAACCGAGCGAGGGGCTGATGGTCGCCGACTCACCGGTCAGGCGCACCGTGACGACGGTGCCGTCGGAGAGGGTCTTCACCAATTCCCCGCCGGGGAGCGGAACGAACGTGTCGGCATCGGCCGTACCGGTTGCGAGCAGGCCGAGCGCGACCGTCGTCGCCGCGGCGATGTTCAGGCGAAAGAGATTCTTACGGTTGGACATCACAATTACCTTCGATCGATGTCGAATTCGCTGATGCGAGAGGGGAATTCAGGACGGAGCGGCGACATCTCAGCCGATGCTGAACGGCGCGCCGTACAGCGTGGTCTTGGAGTAGTGGTCGCCGATGATCTCGACCACCGTGTACGCGCGGGCCTGCGCGAAACCCGCACAGCCCTGGATCTCGATCTCGGCGTCCTGGTATTCCACCGAGTACACCCCCGGCTTCGGGATGTCCTTGTAGTCGATCTGGACGAACTTCACCTCACCCGGACCGAGGTCGACCCCGATGGACCCGCCCGCGCTGACTCCGCCGGTGCTGATCCCACCCGATACGCCCGCACCGATCGCGTCGTCGGCGATGCTCACCTGGCATCCGACGAGGTATCCGGTGTTCAGCTGCGACGCGCCGTGGGTGGACGAATTGTTCGACCCGGGGATATTGGCGGGCCCGTTGTTCGGGCCGACTTCGCCCTCGGGCGTCACCGAGACCTCCGCGGTGGCATTGCCCGACACCCAGACCACCCGGCCCGCGCCGTTGGCGGCCATCGACGGTGAGATCACCGCACGCTCCCCGGTGCGCGTCACCGTGACGCCCGGCCCCTGTTTCGAACCATCCGGCAACGGCACGAGGGTGTCGGCGGCGGCAGGGCCGGTGGCGAGCAGCCCGGCGGCGACCGCGGCGGCGACACTGCCGCCGGTGAGCACAGCTTTACTACGAATCACAGTTCTCGAACTTCCTGTTCCGATGGGATATCGAGGCGCCGGGGGCTGTTCCCGTGGCGCCTGTCTCGGCCGCTTCGCGCGGCGCGATCTCACGAATTGGCCGGTGCCGAAGCGACTTCGGTCGCGGCTTCGGGCTCGGGTACCTGCAGCGCGGGCAGGTGTGCGATCGCGATCGCGATGCCCGACACCACCGTCAGAACCGCCAGATAGACGCCGATCAGCAGCGAACTGCCCGTACCGGTGAAGATGGCGGTGGCGATGATCGGCGAGAGCGAGCCGCCGAGGATGGCGCCGAACTGGTAGCCGATCGAGGAACCGCTGTAGCGCACTCGGGTCGGGAACAGGTCGGCGATCAGCGCGGGCAGCGGCGCGTACTGCGTCGTCTGGGCGATCAACGCGATGGAACAGGCCAGAATCGCGAGCGCGACGACGCCCGAATCGAAGATCGGGAAGAAGATCAGCGCCGCGATGGCCTGGAAGACCGAACCGACGACCATCAGCCTGTTCCGCCCCCAGCGATCGGCCATGGCCGACAGCACCAGCATCGCGACGAACTGCACGACGCTGACCACGATCACCACGATCAGCAGCGAATTGCGGGAGTAGCCGATCTCTTTCGTGCCGTAGGACAGGATGAACGTCAGCACGATGTAGCCGACGGCGGGACTCGCGGCGGAGGCGAAGAGCGCGACGAGCACGCCGAGCGGATAGCGGCGCAGCACCTCGACGATCGGTGCGCGCGCGGTCTTGCCGTGCGCGGATTCCTGGGCGAACAGCGGGCTTTCGGACAGCTGACGACGCAGCCGCAAGCCATAGAAGACGAGCACGATGCTGGCCACGAAGGCGATCCGCCAGCCCCAGTCGTCGAAGGCGTCACCGGTGACCGCCGAGAGCAGCAGCATCGTCGAGTAGGCGATGATCGCGCCCGCGGGCACGCCCAGCTGGGTCGCCGCGCCGTAGAACGTCTTGCGTCCGGCGGGCGCGTTCTCGACCGACATCAGCGCGGCCCCACCCCATTCCGCGCCGACCGCCAGCCCCTGCAGCAGGCGCAGGATGAACAGCAGGATCGGTGCGGCCACACCGATCTGGGCGTAATTGGGCAGCATACCGACCAACACCGTCGAGCCGCCCATCAGCAGCAGCGACATCAACAGCACCCGCTTGCGACCGATCCGGTCACCGAAATGGCCCGCGATGACACCGCCGAGCGGGCGCGTCAGGAAACCGACCGCGAAACTGGCGAACGCGCCGAGCTGGCTGATCGCCGGATTGCTCGACGGGAAGAATTGCGGCCCGAAAATCAGCGCCGCCGCGGCTCCGTAGAGAAAGAAGTCGTACCACTCGATCGCGGTGCCGATGAAACTCGCGGTGGCGGCCTGCTTGGCCGCGGCCGGAGTGATCGGCTTGCTGATTTCTGTGGGCTGGTTGGGCATCAACCCGCTCCTGTTCGAAAAGGTGACTGAATGCCGATCAGGAAAGGCGACAGCGGGAGCACGCTCAACGGATCTTTTCATTCAATGAGAACTGGGTCACAGTCCACCTCGGTGGCTGTGAAACCGCGGTCAACGCAGGCGAAGCGCGCGGATCGCGTTGTCTTTCATGATGTTCGGTAGCAACGCCGGATCGATCTCGAGCTGGGCGAAGTCGCGGATCCAGCGCTCGGGGGTGATCATCGGGAAGTCGGAACCGAACAGCACCTTGCGTGCGAGCTGACCGCGGATCGCGCGCACCAGTTGCGCCGGGAAGTACTTCGGCGACCAGCCGGACAGGTCGATGTAGACATTGGCCTTGTGGGTCGCGACCGAGATGGCCGCGTCCTGCCACGGCACCGACGGGTGGGCCATGATGACGGTGAGGCCGGGGAAATCGGCGGCGACGTCGTCCAGCAGCATCGGGTCGGAATAGCGCAGTTTGATCCCGCGCCCGCCAGGTAATCCAGCGCCGATACCGGTCTGGCCGGTATGGAAAAGGGCTGGGACGCCGAGACTTTCGATTTCGGCGAACAGTGGATAGGCGCTGCGGTCGTTGGGCGCGAAGCCTTGCAGGCTCGGATGGAATTTGAATCCGCGCACCCCGAATTCGGTGACCAGCCTGCGGGCCGCGCGCACCCCGGCGATCCCGCGCGCGGGGTCGATCGAGGCGAACGGGATCAGCACGTCTCGGTGGGCGGCGGCGGCCGCGGCGAGTTCCTCGTTCGGCAGCGCCGGGTGCCCGGTCGCGGCCTCGGCGTCGACGGTGAAGACGACGGCGGCCATGCGCGCGGCGCGGTAGCGGGCGGCGAGTTCGTCGACCGTCGGTCGCGGCGGGGTGTCGGTCTTGAAGTACGCCTCGGCCGCGGTCATCAGTTCGGTGTCGAGGGCCAGGTTGCCGCAGTCGTCGGCGTGGATGTGCGTGTGGACATCGATGGCGGTGATCGCGTCGAGGTCGATGGCGGTGGTCACAGCATTGACCTCGGTCGTCTCGGAGTGGTACACATCTCATCTATATCAGTAAAGCTGATGATTTAACGAACGGAGGCGGCAGCGTGGCCCGATCCTCGAGCGGCGAGTCCTTGCTGTCGCGTGTGGTGCGCATCTACGAGGCGTTCGGCCCCGATCACCGGGCCGTGACCCTTTCCGAACTGGCCGAACGCAGTGATCTGCCGCTGGCGACCGCCTCGCGTCTGGTCAACGAGCTGATCGACTACGGCTGGCTGCGCCGGGATGCGCAGCGGCGGGTGTGCGTCGGGGTGCGGATGTGGGAACTCGCCTCCCGCGCAGCGCCGACCCTCGGCCTGCGCGACGTTGCCTATCCGATCATGGCCGATCTGCATGCCGTGGTCGGGCACAGCGTTCAACTGGGCGTGCTGCAGGACCGCGAGGTGCTCTACATCGAACGGCTCTCCGCGCCGCGTGCCGTCCGCAACCGGGTCCGCGTCGCCGGGCGGCTCCCGCTGCACGCGACCTCGAGCGGGTTGGTTTTGCTCGCGCACGGACCTCGTGAGCTCCAGGAATCGGTGCTGGCGAGCCCGCTGCGGGCGCTGACGCCACACACCATCACCAGCCCCGATCTGCTGCGCGCGACCCTCGGCGAGATTCGGCGCACCGGCCTTGCCTATTGCCCCGGGTTCGTCGACGAATGTGCTACGGGTATCGCGGTGCCGGTCCGCGCGGCGGGCGGGCGGATCGTCGCGGCGCTGTCGGTCGTCGTCCCCAACGATGCGTCGGCCAGGACCGCGGTTCCGGCTCTCCATGCGGCAGGCCGGGGGATCTCCCGCATGTTCGGCGCCGCGGCTCCGGCGCGCATGGTGGTTTGAAGGGAGTCGGGCGGCCGACACGCCACCTGATCTGGGCTCAGGGTTGCTCCGCGGTCGCGATGAGTGCGCGCAATGCCGCGAGCTCGGCGTCGAAGGCGCTGCGGCCGGATTCGGTGATGGTGACCCAGGTTTTCGGGCGCCCGCCGCCCGTGCTGCGGCGTGCGCTGATCAGTGCGGCGTCCTCGAGGACCTTGAGGTGCCGGTTCAGGTTGCCGTCGGTGAGCCGCAATTGCTCGCGCAGCACCCCGAATTCCATGGCAACACCCGAGCGCAGCAGCGCGAGGATGCCGAGCCGGATGCGTTGGTGCACGGTGTCATCCAGGCCGAGCACGGGATGCGGCTCGCTCATGCGCGCGGCCCCGCCTCCGCGCGCAGCAGCTCCACCCCGGCCGCCAGCGCGGCCGCGAGCCCGACGACCAGCGCGAGCCAGGCGTAACCGTTCGCGGGGTCGATCAGCCCGACCGCGAGCGATACCGCCATCGTGACGGCCGCGACCGCCGCCGTCGTCGCCGATCGCAACGCCACCGCGAACACGGCCAGCCCGACCCCGACCGCCAGCCATGGCGCGATGATCGCCCATTCGCCGCGGTACACCCAGCCGATCCCCGTGGCGGTCACCGCCATCGCGACCGAGGTCAGCGCGACGGCCATACCGCGCCCGTCCGGCACTTGCACCGGCCTGCGCAGGAAGTACCACGCACAGACCACCACGCCTATCGGTGTGACCACGATCCAGTACCACTGGGCGCCGTTGTGCCGATCGAGCAGTAGTGCCGCGGGCACCGAGGCGAGCACGCTCACCGTCACCCACAGCAGCGGAAACCACATGGGAGCGGCCAACGCCCAACCCCGCCTGGTCAGCGTCTCCATGTCGCCGAGGAGCCGAGCGGCCCCTGCAGCCGAATTACTTTGTGATGCAGAGTTCATGCCTCCACTTTGCATCGCAAAGTATGGCGTCGCAAGACTTTTCAACCCCGCTTGACCGCCGCGTCTTTGCGTGGAGTGGTGTCAGTTGGTGGGGCAGCTTTGGTGGAGGTGGTCGATGGTGGTGGTGATGGTGTGGGCGAGGAGGTCGAGGTCGGGGGTGGTGTCGTAGTCGCCGGTGATGCCGAAGCCGAGGTGGTCGCGGTAGCTCAGGATCGCGATGGCGGTGCGCAGCCGCATCGCGATGGGTGCGTAGGGAAACATTTCCAGGACTTCGTGGCCGTGGAGCCGCAGGGGGCGGGTGGGGCCGGGGACGTTGGTGGCCAGTCCGGCGATGCTGTGTTGCGGAAAGCGCAGGGCGGTGCGCACCGCCCAGGCCAGGGGTGCGAAGGGCACCCATTTGGCAAGCGACAGAATCGAATTCGCCGCGCCCGCTTCGCCGCTGGCCTTATGCCTTTTCAGGCGCTGGTGCACGGTGCGCAGTTGGTCGAGGGGGTCGTCGAGTTCGATCGGCAGTTGCGGCAGCATCGCCGAGACCCGGTTGTCGAGCACGCCGTCGGCGGCGGTGGTGCGCACCGACACCGGTGCCAGGATCCGGACGGTCTCGGTGTCGGGTTCCTCGTCGCGTGCGAGCAGCATCGCCCGGAACGCGGCGGTCACCGCGGCGAGCGCGACGTCGTTGACGGTCACATCGAACGCGGCGCCGATCTGTTTGACCTGGGCGAGCGATACCCGCGCGACGCTGTAGCGGCGTTGGCGGCCGATCGGTCCGGTCAGTGAGGACCCGCTTTCGGGCACGATCGCGTTCCACGCCAGCGGAGCCGCCGCGCGCACCGTGCGCAGCAGCGCGGCCGGCGCCTGAACTGGCAGCCGCAGGCCGTCGGCGAGCATCGCCCGCCAGTCGCGGCCACCGTTGCCGTCTGTCTTCTCGCGGTTCGGCGTCGGGGTAGCGGAGGTCGGGTCGCAGAAGCGTTGGAACAGCGAGATGCCCGAGACGCCGTCGAGCATGCTGTGGTGGGCGGTGACGATCAACGCCCACCGGTCCCCGTCGAGGTGCTCGACAACGGTGGCGCGCCACAGCGGGTGATCGCGGTCGAGGCGCTGTTCCATGACGGTGGCCACCATCTCCCACAGCGCCGCCTCGTCGCATGGCTGCGGCAGCGCCGCCCAGCGCAGGTGGTGGCCGATATCGAAGTGCGGGTCGTCGACCCACTGTGGGGCGCGCAGGTCCAAGGGCGCCCGTTGCAGTCGCTGGCGCAGTCGCGGGTTCACGTCGATCCGCTCGGTCATCCGGTCGGTGAATTCCGCACGCGGGCCGGGACTTCCGCGCAGGATCGCCACCGCGCCGATGCCGAGGTTGACGTGTTGATCGATGTCTTCGAGTTCCATGAATCCCGAATCCAACGGACCGAGCTCACTCATCCGATCATCCCATCTCGATCTGGTCTCTCGTGGTTCACGCCTTGCGTACCCGCTCGGCGCGATCCAACCCGGTTCGGCGAATCGGCGTTGTCGCGGAGCAGTCGTCAGCGATCGGCTGGCTCGACCCAGCGGCGCAGAGCGTCGACGGTGGTCTCTGGGGAGGTGTTGAAACAGAATCGGATCCCCGGGGCGATCTCGGTGACGACGTTCACGAGACGCTCCAGGCAGGTTCCGGGGTTGCGGCGCGAGGAAGTCGCTCAGCTGGCCGGCCTCAGCGTCGACTACATCGTCAGGCTCGAGCAGGGGCGTGGCCCCAAACCGTCCGATCAGGTGCTCGGCGCACTGTCTCGGGCGCTGCGATTGAGCGAGCCCGACCGCGATCTGATCTTCCGGCTCGCCGGATCCGAACCACCGCAGGCCGGGCGCATTCCCATGCTGATCCGGCCCAGCGTCCTGCGTCTACTGGACCGCATGGCGGACCTGCCAGCCCTCGTATTGTCCGCCAAATCCGATGTCTTGGCTTGGAATTCGCTGGCAGCAGCGCTCTTCGGCGACTTCTCCACGCGTCCGCCCGCCCAGCGCAACATCATGTGGCAGCGCTTTCTCGGCACTGGTCTCGGCCCAGTGGTATGACGCCGGAAGAGGAAGCTGCGAATGCCGTCGACTGCGTCGGCTGTCTGCGCACGGTGCAGGCCAGGTACCCGAAAGACCCGGGTCTCGCCCATCTGACGACGAACTTCGTTCCGGCAGCGCACGATTCGACGAGCTGTGGCGAGCGGGGCGCTCCGGACGGTTGCGCAGCCTCAGCAAAACCATCGCACACCCCGAACTTGGAACCCTCACCCTCGACTGCGACGCCCTGCTGGTGCCCGCGCCGCAGCGCTCGGCGGTCCCGACCTCCGTATACCTCGATGACTCCCACTCGAAGACACCGCCGGGAAAAGATTGACATGAAGACCGAAGGCATCGAAGCCGTGTTCCTGGAGACGCACACGAGACGAATATCGCTACCCTGCAACAGCTCTCGACACTAGCGCCGGGATCAACGCTGGCCATGACGTTCATGCTGCCACTCGAAGCCATCGGCGCCGAGGAGCAGCAGATGCGCCGGTTCGCCGAGCGGGGCGCCCGCGCCTCGGGTACTCCGTTCGTCAGCTTCTTCCGTCCCGACGAAGTCGTTGCGCTGGCGGAGGAGTCGGGTTTCGCTGTTGCCGAACACATTTCGCACGAGGAACTGATTCGCCGCTACTTCGCCGACCACACCGACGGGCTGCGACCGGCGGAGTCGGAGCAGATGCTGGTGGTACGCACCTGATCCTCGGTGATCGGAGCCGCGGGCGGTCGCTCGATTCGCCGCCCGCACGCGCGAGCCCGGCGAATGCCATAGCGCTGCCGGCCCCGCGGCGACGATTCGCTGCCTGACCGGCAGGTTATCCCGCTCACAAAATTGGTATCCGGGATGAGAATTATCGTAGGTTCGGGGCATGCAACTCACCCGGTTCACCGACCTCGGACTTCGAGTCGTCATGCGGCTCGCCGTGGTCGGCGACGGTGATCGTCCCGGTAGCCGAGAGATCGCCGACGAGCTGGCGGTGTCCTACGCCCACGTGGCGAAAGTGATCACCCGGCTCGGCGAACTCGGCGTCGTCGACGCGCGCCGCGGGCGCAGCGGCGGTCTGGCGATCACCGAACTCGGCCGCACGGCCTCGGTCGGCTGGTTGGTGCGGCGCCTCGAGGGCGAGGCCGAGGTGGTCGAATGCGACGGGGCCACTCCGTGTCCGCTGCGGTCGGGGTGTCTGCTGCGTTCGGCGTTGCGTCGCGCCCAGGAGGCCTTCTTCGAGTCTCTGGACACGATCACCATCGAGGATCTGACCCGAACGCCCACGCGCACAGTACTTCTCGCCCTGCCCAGGGCGGGCACCGACTTCCCCCTTTCAACGACGAATGGAGAATGACATGCTCTCGGCTGCCGCGAAGGAGACCATCCGCGCGACCCTGCCCGCGGTGGGTGCCGCGATCGGCGACATCACGACGTTGTTCTATCGCAAGATGTTCGCCGCCCATCCCGAACTCGAGCGTGATCTGTTCAACCGCGGCAACCAGAAGCAGGGCGGTCAGCAGAAGGCGCTCGCCGGTGCCATCGCCGCGTTCGCCGCGTTGCAGCTGGAACCCGATCAGGCGCGGGTGGATCTGATCCTGTCGCGGATCGCGAACAAGCACGCCTCCTTGGGGATTCAGCCCGCCCAGTATCAGATCGTGCACACCTACCTGTTCGAGGCCATCGTGGAGGTTCTCGGTGACGCGGTGACCGCCGAGGTCGCCGCGGCGTGGGACGAGCTGTATTGGCTGATGGCCGAGACGTTGATCGCGATGGAGGCCGGGCTCTATCGGGCCGCGGGTGTGGGCGACGGTGATGTGTGGCGGCAGGTGCGGGTGCGGGAGCGTCGCCAGGAATCGGCGGATGCGGTCTCGTTCGTGCTGACCTCTCTCGACGGTGCTGCGTTGCCGTCGTTCGCGCCGGGGCAGTACCTGTCGGTGGGTGTGCACCTGGCCGACGGCGCCCGCCAGATCCGCCAGTACAGCCTGTCCTCGGCGCCGTCGAGCGGGGATTGGCGCATCACCGTCAAGCGGGTCGATGCCCACACCTTGCCCGACGGTTCGGTCGCCCCGGCCGGAGAGGTGTCGAATTTCTTGTACCGCAACGTCTTCGAGGGCGACGTTCTCGACGTGACCACCCCGTTCGGTGATCTGGTCCTGCAAGACGACGACGCGCCGCTGCTGCTGATCTCCGCCGGCATCGGATGCACCCCGATGATGGGCATGCTCAGCCACCTCGCCGACACCGCCGACTCGCGTTCGATCTCGGTCATCCACGCCGATCGCGCACCCGCCAGCCATGCTCATCGCGCCGAGTTGGCTGAACTGGTCGACCGCCTGCCGTTCGCGGTCATGCACCGCTGGTATGAGGATCTCGGTGCCCGCCGCCCCGAGAACGGACTCCGCGAAGGCCGCGCCGACCTCGGCGAGATCACCATCGCCGAAGGAACCCACGTATACCTTTGCGGGCCACTGCCTTTCATGCTCGGCATGCGAGAGGCACTGCTGGGCAAGGGCGTAGCGGCCGACCACATTCACTACGAGGTCTTCGGCCCCGACAGCTGGGCGGCCACCCCAGCCTAGCCCGCACCCGGTTCCGCGCCCTGGACCGGCGGAGCGTCGCCGACTACCGCGCCCGCCGTTCCAGGCGCAGACCGAGTCGCGTGCCGAGGAAGCCGAACAGACCACCGGCGACGGTCGGGGCCGCGAGCAGGCCGATCCACAGCCAGCGGGTCGGCCACATCTTCGCGGCCATCTCGCCGTACCTCGAGTCGTCACCCGGTTCGTAGCTCGCGTAGTAGCAGCTGACCGAGTTCGGCCCGACCTGCCACCACAAGGCGAACACCGCCACCGCCACGAGCCCGCACAGGAATCCGAGCAGGGTGGTGGCGCGCACGGTCGAACCCGTCGATCGCTTCCACTTGTCCGTCATAGTGACAGTCAAGCCGATTGGGACCGCGCGCGTTGGCGGCCCCGCGCACAGCCAGTCCGCCGCCGCGCAGGTGCGGGGCCACGCCGACGAATTGATGTAGGCCTCGTCCGGGTGGTCGGGGGAGCGGAAGCCGGCGAGGAATCATCTCGAACCACCACGTTCGGCCCGATCCACCCGCTCGCGGCAGGCGACAGCGATACTTTCTGGGTGACAGAAACAGCCGGGCTGCGCGCGCTGGACACCAGCCCCGATCAGCCGCCCCTAGCCGGGAGCTTCCGCTTCTGGTTCGCCGACCAACGCTGGGAATGGTCCGACGAGGTCGCCGCCCTGCACGGGTACGCACCGGGCAGCGTCGTCCCGACCACCGAGTTGCTGTTGGCGCACAAGCATCCCGACGACCGGGCCGAGGTCGCCGACACCCTCGTCACGGTGGTGCAGACCGGTCAGCCGTTCTGTAGTCGTCACCGGATCATCGACACCACCGGGATCGAGCACCACGTCCTGGTGGTCGGCGACCAGTTGCGTGATCACACCGGCGCGCTGGTCGGCACCGCGGGCTTCTACGTCGACGTCACCGACAGCGTGGACCAGACCCGGCGCGCGGTCCTCAACGAGGCGCTGCCGGAGCTGGTGGAGGCCAGGGCGGTGATCGAACAGGCCAAGGGCGCGCTGATGCTGGTGTATGGGATCAGCGCCGAGCAGGCGTTCAACGTGCTGGCCTGGCGCTCACAGGAGACCAACACCAAGCTGCGCACGATCGCCGAGAAACTGGTGAGCGCGCTGCGCGATTTCGGCGGCGGTTCGGTGAGCACCCGCACCCGGTTCGATCACTTGCTGCTCACCGTGCACGAACGTCCCTGACACGGATGTTTCCGGCGCGGCATCGTCGGGCGGGGCCGACTGTTTGACCGCCCCCGGCGATGCCGCCGTATCCGAGCGGCGCCCACCCGCTGACCGCTGGCTGAACGGTGAGCGGAAGCGCCGCACCCATATTCGTAGCAAACCCGCGCCGATCCGCCCGCCCTTTCGGAAGAGATACCGGAGAGCGTACGGCTCAGTTGGTCGACACGGCAGGCAGCGGCACCGACCAGCGAATGACAGTTCCTCCGGCGGAATCCTTTTCGGCGGTGAAGCTGCCGCCTTCGCGGGTGCGTGCGGCCATGTTGGCCAGTCCGCTACGGCGGGTGGGTTGTTCGGGTAGGCCGATGCCGTTGTCGGTGATTTCGAGGGTGACGTCGTCGGCGATGGTGAGTTTGACCGAGACGGTGGTGGCACCCGCGTGGCGGACCACGTTGCTGAGTGCTTCGCGCAGCACTGCTTCGAGGTCGTCGAACATGGCGGGACTGAGGACGGATACCGGTCCGGCGAGGCGGATGGAGGTGCGCAGGTCGGTGTCTGCGGTCATTTCCGCGACCACGGCGTGCAGGCGTTTGCGCAGAACCGGTGCTTCGGCGGCGGTGCTGGAGTGCAGGTCGAAGATGGAGTGGCGGATGTCTTGGACGATGGTCTGGACGTCGTTGATGGTGTCGGTGAGGCGAGCTTTGACCTCGGGGGTGCGGGCGCGAGCCACGGTGCCTTGCAAGGAAAGTCCGACGGCGAAGAGCCGCTGAATGACGTGATCGTGCAGGTCGCGGGCGATGCGGTCGCGTTCGGAGACCACGTCGAGTTCACGCATCCGGCGTTGGGTGTTGGCCAGCTCCAACGCCAGCGCCGCTTGGTCGGCGAAGCCGCTCATCATCGAATGTCCGGCCGCGTCGAGTGCGGGCATCTCGGCAGGCCGCACCGTGGTCAGCACGCCGATGACCGACTGACCCGCTCGCAGCGGAGCGACAACGGGCGCACCGTATTTCGCCGGATCCAGCCCCGGCGCCGAACTCGGTTCGGCGGTGATTGTCGGTTCGTCGCGGAAGACGGCTCCGACGCGGGAACCGTGCACTGGTATTCGCGTGTGGACGATCTGTTCGGCATCGGCGCCCGCCGCGGAGACCACAACGAGTTCGTCGACTTCGGCGGCGGGTGTGTCCGGGTCCTCGGGCAGGGCGAGGAAAGCGCAGGCCGACTGGGTCAGCGTCAGGGCGCGTGCGGTGATCAATTCGAGGACTTCGGCGGGTTCCCCACCGGCCAGCACGATGGTGGCGACATCCTGGGTGGCTTGCAGCCACTGCTGGCGGGTGCGGGACTGTTCGTAGAGGCGGGCATTGGCGATCGCGATGCCCGCCGCGGCGGCCAATGCTTGGACGACGACCTCGTCGTCCTCCGTGAACTCTTGGCCCCCGGCTTTTTCGGTGAGATACAGGTTGCCGAAGATCTCGTCGCGGACCTGGACCGGGACGCCGAGGAAGGTTCTCATCGGCGGATGGTGAGCGGGAAAACCCACCGAGGACGGGTGAGTGGACATGTCCGCCAACCGAATCGGCTTGGGCTGTTCGAACAACAACCCCAGCACGCCGTGGCCGCGCGGCAGATCACCGATCAGTACGCGGGTGCGGTCATCGATACCTTCGTAGACGAACTCCGAGAGCCGGTGGGAGTTGGTGTCGGTCTCGCGGACGCCGAGGGCGCCGTAGCGGGCGTCGACCAACTCGATGGCGGTGTGCACGATCGAGCGCAGCGTGTTGTCCAGGTCCAGGCCCGCGGTGACGACGAGCATCGCCTCGATGAGCCGGTCCATCTGGTCGCGCACACCGACGATCTCCGC
Organism: Nocardia amikacinitolerans NBRC 108937; assembly: GCF_001612615.1. Taxonomy (GTDB): domain Bacteria; phylum Actinomycetota; class Actinomycetes; order Mycobacteriales; family Mycobacteriaceae; genus Nocardia; species Nocardia amikacinitolerans. Next base: position 18,458 of record NZ_BDAU01000011.1, read on the forward strand.
GATGCGGTCCTGGACCTCGCCCAGCAGTTCCCGCAGCCGAGACTGCGCAAGGGTGCCGATGACCGGGGGAGGGTCACCGGGGTCGGAGTCGGGCGATCGACCGTGCATACCGGTCATTGTGGCACTCCCGAGATGGACCTGGTCTCGAGCGGGCTTCGGCGGTCTAGAAGCCGGTTTTGGGCTGCGGGTTCAGTTTCGAGGCCAGGACCGCCGCTTGGGTTCTGCGTTCGACGCCGAGTTTGGTCAGCAGCCTGGACACGTAGTTCTTGACCGTCTTCTCGGCCAGATACATGCGCGCGGCGATCTGCCGATTGGTCAGCCCCTCACCCAGCAGCGCGAGCAGCGTGCGTTCCTGCTCGGTCAGGGTGGCCATCGGTCCGGACTCGGCTTCGGCTTCGGCGCGGAGCTTGGCCATCAACGCCGCCGCGGCCCGGTTGTCCAACAGCGATTTGCCCGCCCCGATGGCGCGGATGGCGTCGACGAGATCGGTGGTGCCGATGTCCTTGACGACGTAACCGCTGGCGCCGGCCAGGATCGCGTCCAGCATGGCCTGCTCGTCGGTGAACGAGGTCAGGATCAAACACCGCAGATCGGCATGCCGGGACAACAATTCCCGGCACAACTCGATGCCGTTCCCGTCGGGCAGGCGCACATCCAGCACCACGACCTCCGGACGCGCCGCCGGGATGCGCGCCATCGCCTGCTCGACGCTGCCCGCCTCGCCGACCACCTCCAGATCAGTCTCGGCCTCGATCAGATCACTCACACCGCGGCGCACGATCGCGTGGTCGTCGACCAGAAAAACCCGAACCATCGTCTCGACCCCTTTCCGTAGTCCCAGCTTACGAAACCACCGGCTCGGTCCTGCCATTGATTACCAAACGGGTAGACCCGTAAGGTATCTGTATGAGCACGCAGACACCCGCCGGGCGGCCCCGCGACCAGCGCACCCACCGGGCCATCCTCGATGCCGCCGAAGGGCTGGTGATCGAAGCCGGTTACGCGGCGGCCTCGGTCACCGCGATCGCCTCGCGCGCCGGAGTCGGTAAGGACGCGATCTACCGCCGCTGGTCTGGCAAACCGGAACTGGTCTACGAGGCGCTGTTCACCACCGTGGACACGGGTCCGGTGCCCGACACCGGGACGTTGGGCGGCGATGTCACGGCCGTGACCGCGGCGTTGATCGCGGAGTTCAGCACACCGGCCGCGGTCGCGGCCCTGCCGGGGCTGCTGGCCGATTTCGCCGCCGACCCACAGCTGCGTTCGCGGGTACGCACCGCGTTCCTGGCTCCTGCCAAGGCGCGCATGGTGGAGATCTTCGACCGCGCCAGGGGCCGTGGGGAACTCGATGGCGAGGTCGATGTGGAGTTGGTGCTCGACACGTTGGCCGGTGCGGTGTTCTTTCACCTCGGTCTGCTGGGCGAGCCGGTGACCGAGACGTTGGTCGACCGGCTCGGTCGCATCGTGACCGCCGGGATCGGTGCGAGATGAACGGTTGGTTGCTGAGCGCGGGCGTCGCCGCGGCCGCCGTGGCGGGGGTGCATGTGGTCGCCGGACACATAGATCCGGTGCGGCCGTTGCTCGACAGCGCGCTACCGGACGTCCCGAAGCGGACACTGCACGTCGTATGGCATTGGGTCAGTGTCGATCTCGTGCTCAGCGCGCTCACCCTCGTCGCGCTGGCGGTTGCCGAGCCGACGGGCACCGAGCTGGTCGCGCTGCTGACCGCTCTCCATTTCGCCGCTTACACGGTGGTTTTCGTGGTCGTCGCGACCGCGCTGCCGGGACCTCGGCGATTGCTGCGCCTTCCGCAGTGGATGCTGTTGGCTCCGATCGCGGTGCTGGCCTTGGCAGGTGCCGTGTGAATGCCGCCGCCCGACACTTCGAAGCAGCCTCGCCTCGGGGTGGGGTCAGGGTGGAGTCCACCGCGAGGTTTAGCGACGGTCATCCGGCAGCCCGATCCGGAAGCGTCGATCGGCGCCTAGCATCACGAATATGATTGGGCACGAGAATAATTCGGGGTCATCTCGGCGACATCGGTTGGATCGGCGGCGGTTCCTCGCTGTCGCCGCGGCGGTGCCGGTGCTGGTGTCGATCGCCTCCTGTTCCTCGGCCGGCGTCCCGAAGCGGTCGTCCGGACCGGATCTGTCCGGGGTGGACGCTGCGGTCCGGCCACAGGACGACCTGTACCGCCATGTCAACGGGGCGTGGCTGCGGGAATTCCGGCTACCGGCGGACAAGCCCAGCTACGGGGTGTTCGACGAGCTCACCGATCGCACCGAGGAGCGGCTCCGCGAGATGCTCGAGGGCATGTCGGGAGCCGCCGCGGACACCGATGAACAGCGTCTGCACGCTGTCTACACCGCCTGTCTCGATACCGCCGCGCGGGAGCGGGCGGGGATCACCCCACTGGCGGATGTGCTCGCCGAGATCGACACCGCCGCCGGTAAACCCGAGCTCGCGAGGGTGATGGGTCGCCTCACCGCGCTCGGCGTGCCGGGGCTGATCGGAGTGCGGGTGCAGCCCGATCGCAAGGACCCGACCCGGCACCGGGTCTACCTGTCACAATCGGGCCTCGGAATGCCGGACGGTTCCTTCTATCGCGACACGCGATACGCCGATCAGCAGGCCGCATACCGCACCTACCTCGAGCGCATCGGGCGTGCCGCGGGCCTACCGGAGCCGACCGGGCTCGCCACGCGGATCTACGAGCTGGAGAACGGAATCGCCGGTGGGCATGTGGATCTCACGCTCGTCATCGAAGCCATGTCGTCGTACAACCCGTACCCGTGGAGTGGATTGCGTGAGCTGGCACCGGGATTCGACTGGGACTCGTGGCTCGCGGGTGTGACCGACCGGCCCGAGCGATTCGAGACGGTGGTGGTCGACCAGCCCGGATACCTGCCCGTTGCCGCCCGGCTGTGGGCCGAGACGGACATCGCCGTGTGGCGGGACTATCTGCGGCTGAGAGTGATCTCCCGTTACGCACCGGCGCTGTCTACCGCGTTCGCCGAGGCCCACTTCGATTGGAACGACCGGACGTTGCAGGGAACCCAGCAGCCGCCTGAGCGGTGGCGCACGGCGGTGCGGGTGGTCCGGGAGCGACTCGGGGACGCGCTCGGTCGCGCCTATGCCGCGCGCCATTTCCCGGCCGAGTCCAAGAAGCTTGCCGACGAGCTGGTCTCAGATCTCTTGCGCGCCTACCGGACTGCGCTGGGTGAGGCTTCGTGGATGTCCGAGGCGACTCGGCAGACCGCGGTGGCCAAGGTGGACAAGGTGGTTGCGATGGTCGGCGCGCCATCACGCGGCCGCGACTATACGGGGCTGGCCATTCCGGGAGGCGACTTCGTCGCCGCGTTGCGCGCCGCCGACCGCTTCGAATTCCAGTGGCAGTTACGAAAATTGGAGCGACCCGTGGATCGCGGCGAGTGGGATTTCATGACGCCCGCCGACGTGAACGCCAGCTACAGCTGGGAGCTCAACCACATCTGCCTGCCCGCGGCCATTCTGCAACCGCCGTTCTTCGACCCGGATGCCGACGCGGCGGTCAACTACGGCGGTATCGGCATGGTGATCGCCCACGAGATGGGCCACGGTTTCGACACCGGCGGCTCCAAATACGACGCGAACGGCGTTCTACGGGACTGGTGGACACCGGAGGACAAGGCCGCCTTCGAGGCCAAGGCCCAACTGGTCGTTGACCAGTACGACCCGCTGGTACCGGAAGGCATGAGCCCCGACCAGCACGTCGACGGCGCACTCACCGTCACCGAGAACCTCGCCGACCTGCGCGGACTGACAACGGCATTGGCGGCCTACCGATTGGCCGAACAGCGTCGTGGCGTGACGAATCCGGACTACCGCCCGCTCTTCCAGGCCTACGCGCGCATGTGGCGGTACTGCGCGAGCCCGGAATACCAGGCCATGATGCTCGGCCTCGACCCGCACTCACCCGCCGAATTCCGCGTCAACCAGGTGGCGCGCAACATGCCGGAGTTCTACATCGCGTTCGATGTCCAGCCCGCCGACCGCATGTATCTGGAGCCCGGCAAGCGAGTCACCATGTGAGACAAGGGATCCACATAGTGACGCAGATCTACTAGTTCTCGCACTCCTCCTCGTACGCAACCGATTTGCGAGGGGCGTTGTCGGCGTCGGTGGGCATCACCAGCGCTCGGCGTGATCGTCGTCGGTGATTCCGTTTCGTGCAGCGACTGTTCGAGCCCCGCATCGTGCGGATCCACACCGTCGTGGCCGAGGTCGTCAGCAGCCGCCGCGGCACGCCCCTCTGGGATCGATCCCCTGGGTCAGCGTTGGCGTTGGTTGCCTGTTCGTAGGCGGTGGTTGTCGGCGTGGAGTTGGGCGTTGGCGTCTTCGAGGTCGAGGATGCGGGCGATGCCTGCGAGGTTGATGCCTTGGGCGGCGAGTGTGGTGATGCGGTGTAGGCGGGTGAGGTCGTTGCCGCTGTAGCGGCGGGTGCCGCCGTCGCTGCGGGCGGGGGTGATCAGGCCGTGTCGTTCGTAGAGGCGCAGGGTTTGTATGCCGATGCCGGCCAGGTCGGCGGCTACCGATATCGCGTATACCGCGCGTGCCGGGTCCGGCTGTTGGTGTTGTTGGCGATCCAACTCTGCTCCTCGGTACTGCTGTTGCTCTAGGTTTTCTATGGTATCCCCTTGCGTGTGGCTGTTTATAGTGCTATAAGAAATCTGTACTGGATGGCATAGATTATCCGGTGTTCGACTATCGAGTTGACGGTTGGTTGGAGGTGACGATCATGCTGATGCGTACCGATCCGTTCCGGGATCTGGACCGTCTCGCGCAGCAGGTGTTCGGCACAGCGGCTCATCCCGCGGCGATGCCGATGGACGCCTGGCGTGAGGGCGATCGGTTCGTTGTCGAGTTCGATCTGCCGGGGATGGATCCCGATTCGCTGGATCTGGACGTCGAACGCAACGTGGTCACGGTGCGGGCGGTGCGTCCGGAGTTGGCGGGGGATCGGGAGATGATCGCCGCGGAACGCTCGCGTGGTGTGTTCAGCCGTCAGTTGTTCCTGGGTGAGACCCTCGATGTCGATCGCATCCGCGCCGATTACACCGATGGGGTGCTGCGGTTGACGATCCCGGTCGCCGAGGCGGCCAAGCCGCGCCGGATCGAGATCGCCCACGGCGACGGCCACAAGGTGATCGACGCCTGACCCCACCGGCTTCGACTGGGTTGTGTCGGAGGTGTATTGGTCATGATCGGCACCGATGGTTTCGGTGTTCGCGACCGGATCGATGCGCGGCTGCTGGCGCTGGATCCCGACCTCGAGCCGTTGTTCGCCGAGGTCGATGAGATCCTGTGCGAAGCCCTTGCCCCCGAGCTGGTTTCGGAGTGGGTGCGGCTTCGCACCCGAGCACCCCGCCCACCGGCCGACGTCGATTCGGGTTGGCGGACACCGAGATTGACAGGACGGGCGCCGCCGAGGGTGCGCGCGACCCAACGCGGCCCTCCGCACCGGACCGAACACACGGGTTGGTGAACAGGTGGAAGTGAGGTGATGTCATAGACATGATGCGGCCCGCGGCGGCGATGCCGTCGACCGTCCGGCAACCAGGCGCGTTCGAATACCGCGTAGCACGCGAACATTCGCGCATCGCCATTGTGGCAACGCCGGAACGCACGACACCGCCGCGCCGCGGATCAACCTCTCGCAAGTCACGTCTTCCTTCACCGGGGCGGGTCCGGAGCGATTACCCAGGGCCCGCCCCATCTGCATCCGAGTGACCAGTGCACGACGTAAGGAGGTTGGCCATGACCACGATCCCCGCCCGCGACGACGCCGACTACGCCGAGCAACGCACCCTCGTCCACGACGCCGACCGCCACACCGGCCTGGACACCCGCGCGCTGCACCCGTTGGCCGAACGCGTCCGCGCCGCCTTCGACGCCGCCGACACCACCGACCGAATCGAACAAGCCTTCATCACCCCGCTACCCGATGACGACGACTATCGCCTCGCCTGACGCCGACACCGAATCCCTCGAGTGCCGATGCGGCACCGTCGCCCTGCTCACCGGGCTCTCCCTGCTCGCCGCTCCACCGATCACCCTGCTCCCGCTGACCGTCACCGTCGGCTGCGCGATCCTCGCGTCCGTGCTGCGCGAACCACGCCCGACCGATCGACCTGGCCCAGGATGCCCGGTGAGCACCCCGGGTGCCGGCGCGTCGAGATAGCTCCCTTCGACGCTGGTTGCTGGCCGTGTGCTGACTCCGGCGAGTAGGGGACAATGGGGTATGGCCTCGCCAGCCCTGACCGTGGTGACCGGTCGTCCAGGCACCGGGAAAACGACCCTTGCCCACAGCCTCGCACGCGAGATCGGCTGCCCGGCGATCGTCCACGACGAGATCACCCAGGGCATGGTCCTGACCAACTCGCCGACCAGGACGGCGGGCGTCGGCGAAGCCTTCGAGCGCCCCGCCCTCGACGCGTTCTTCGACGTCATCGCCGCACTGGCCCGGGCGGGAGTCACCCTCGTCGCCGAAGCCGCGCTGCCGGGCAAGCTGTGGCATCCGCACCTCGAGGCACTCACCGAGTTCGCCGAGATCCGCATTCTGCGCTGCACCGCGCCGACCTCGATCGTCCACGGGCGCATCACCCAGCGCATCGCGACCAACCCCCACCGTCGCGCCCGAAGCGACGAGCTCATGGACGGGATCGATCCCGACACGGCCTCCGAAGAGGCTTTCGACCCGGCGATCGACGAGCTACCCACCCTGACCGTGGACACCACCCACGGCTATCAGCCCGGCCTCGTGGCCCTGTCGCGCTTCGCGACCCAACCCAATCCCGGCGATACGCTCGACGCCTGAGTGCCCGAAGTGGGGGCGCGCGAAGTCGAGCTCAGATACCCGACGAGCCGTCTCGTACACCGGCTGCTGGTATGTCGGCGCGTGGCACGTCGGCCCGGAAGGTGGCGACGAACTGCGGCCTCGAGCGCCCAGCCCTCTTGCGTGGTGTTACTTGGATGAGTAACTTCTTACTTGTGCGAGTAACGAGCAATACCGAACAGCTGTCCCCGGCGGCAGCGGAGCGGCGCAGGCAGATCGTGGCCGCGACGATGGAGGTGCTCGCCGAGTTCGGTTACGCGCAGACGTCGTTCGCGAAGATCGCGAAGCATGCCGGTCTGAGCAGCACCAGGCTGATCTCCTATCACTTCAGCGGCAAGGAAGACCTGATGCGCGCTGTCGTCGTCGCGGCGAAAGAGGCTGCGGTGGAATACATTCAGCCGCGGATTTCGGCCGCGTCCGGTCATCGGGCGCGGCTGGCGGCGTACATCACCGCCAACATGGAGTTCATGCGAGATCGAACGACCGTGCTGCGGGCACTGATCGAGCTGAACGGCAATGCCCGCGCGGCGATCGGCGAGCCGTTCCTCGACGACGCGGGCGTCGACTCGCCGTTGCCGCCGCTGGAGGAAGGCCTCCGTGCGGGCCGAGCAGCGGGCGAATTCGGCGATTTCGACGCCCATGTGATGGCGGTGACGCTGCGCGCGGCCATCGACACCATCGCGATCCGATATGCCGAGGGGCAGGTGAGCGATGTCGATTTCTATGCGGCGCAACTCGTTACGTTGTTCGATCGGGCGACCGCTCCGGAACCCGCACGCGATACCGAGTGACATCGGAACGTCCATGATCGTAGAACCGAAAGGGAGTCGATGAAACTGGAACCAGGACAGGTCGCGGTGGTGACCGGCGCCGCCAATGGCATCGGACGAGCCGTGGCACAGGCGCTGTGCGACCGCGGGATTCGCGTGGTGCTCGCCGACATCGATGGCGACGCCGTCGCGAAGGTCGCCGACGAGCTCGGGCCGGACCACCTCGCGGTGCCGACGGATGTCGCCGATCCGCGACAAGTTCAGCGCCTGGCCGACGTCACCGTGGAGCGCTTCGGTCGGGTCGACCTGGTGTTCAACAACGCCGGAATGGGCGCCGGTGGACCGATCTGGGAGGTCGAGCCCGACGACTGGCAGCGCGTGTGGGCGGTCAACGTGCAGGGTGTCGTCAACGGGATGCGTGCCTTCGTCCCGCATTTCATCGCGGCGGGGCGCGGTCACGTCGTCAACACCTCGTCCCTGGCGGGCGTCACGATCGGTGTGCTCAACGCCCCCTACACCGCGAGCAAGCACGCTGTCGTCTCGCTGACCGAGGCGCTGCACGGTGAGTTGGCCGTACTCGCGCCCGGGATCGGTGCCACGGTGGTGTGCCCGGGACCGGTCGACACGCAGATGCTGCGCGGTCTCACCGACGGCATCGGAGCGTTGCTCGGCGACGGCGACGTCCCCACGCAGCCCACCGAAGGTTGGTTGGGCACGCTCACCCCGGAGCAATGGGAGCGTCTCGCACCGGGATTCGGGGCCATCACCCAGCTGGCGAACGAGGCCATGCCCGCCGCGCGTGCCGCGGAGATCATCCTGTCGGCGGTCGAGGCCGACCGTCTCTACGTCACCACCCATCCGGACTGGGCGACACAGGCCAGCGATCGGGTCGCGAAGATCGTGGCCGATATGCAGGCGTCGGTGTAGTCCGGGCTTGCTACGGACGGGCGGCGTTCCTCGCTGAGGTGGTCATCTCCGCGTGTGCCTCAACCGCTCGGAGACCACCTCGGCGAGCCCGTCCGGCGTCGCAAGCCGCAGCGTCAGGTTCGGGAAAACCTCAACGCGCGCAGGCCTTTTCGATCAGACGGACCACCTCGGCGGGGTTGTCCACCTGGACAACAAGCCGTGCGTAGCGCTCGTCGGCCAGTTCGATGACCACGGCCTTGTCGGGATCGCGAACGTCCCAGAACACTCGTTCGCCGTCGATGTGGAAGGTTCCCGCCGTGACCACGCCGGGAACATGCGTGCCTGGCGCGCGGATACCTTTGCGCTCCTTGATGATTCCGGGGTCGAGGGTCGCGCCGCGGACGTTCGCCAGCGGGATCACCAGGCTGCTCTTCAATGCCCACAGCTTGTCGAGGCCTTCGATGCGGACCACCAGATCCCCGCCGTCGATGCTGATCACTGCCATGTCGTTCTCCTTCGTTCGTATTCATCGATCGGTCTGTGTTCGTCCGGTGAACTCGTCGGCGATGCGGGCCACATCGTCACCGGCGCGGGCGCGTAGCCGAAGTCCCAGCAAGGTCGCGGTCGACAATGTTCCGTCGCCAAGTGCGGCGGTGACCGCATCGAGTTCCGCGAAGGCGCCCGTCACCTCGGCGGCGACTTCCTGATCCGCCGCGCCCTGCTCGATAGCCGCCATCAGCAACAGGTCCAAACTGCCGATGCCTTCGGAAACCACTGCGGCACAGAGGATTCGCAGGGGATCGTCGGCAGCCGCGATCTCGACCAGGTTCTGCTTGCGCGCCGCTCGCAGCGCCCGCAGATACAACCCTCGCTTGCTGCCGAAGGTGCGATACAGGCTGTGGCGGTGCACGCCGAGGTGGCCGACGAGGTCGTCGATCGACACGGCGTCGAACCCTCGCCGAGCGAAAAGCTTCGCCGCCGACTCGACGACGGCTACCTCATCGAATGTTCTCGGTCGCGCCATGTCGCCACCCTATCCAGTTTGGGAACATCCAGTCAAGAACGTTTGTTCCCAAACTGGGGCGGAGATCTCTCGGGGTGCCCGAAACGCAGGGGGCTTTCCTCAGGACCGCGGTCGAGGACGCGCGCCGATCGGGCCGAATGTCGGACGTAAGATGACCGTTACCAGCCCACTCCACGAGGAGGCGGCGATGACCGAGAGCCCACGATCGATCGCCGAAAGCGACATCACGCTCCCGCCGGGTGCGGACCGGGAGCGATTCTCCGGCTACGGGGTGATGGGGATGCCCTTCGCCAGCGGCCACTATTTGGCGCTGCGGCACTTCCCCGCCAGCTCGGTCGGCGCGGGATACGACGCGGTCTGGTATCGAAACCCGGCCGGGGAATGGGTGATCTACAGCAGTGTCGCCCCGGAGGCCAGCTGCGCCCGCTATTTCAGCGCGGCACTCGTAGACGCGCGGGTCGTGGACATCTCGGTGACCTGGACGGGTCCGTCGGCGTTCACGGTCGAGGTGGGGGACGACATCGTGTGGGATCTCGAGCTCGGCCGGTCCGCGGCGACGGCGGCGATGACGAGTCTCGGCCGGATGATGCCCGCGAGCTGGCGGCAGCGGCCCGCCGTTCTCGCGCTCATGTCGCGCGTCGCCGGTCCCGCGCTAGGGGTCGGGCGGGTGCGGCTCAGCGGCACTTCGCCGAACGGGCAGTGGTTCCGGGCCGATCCGCGGATGCTGTGGCCGGTCGAGAACGGCCGCGCGCGCATCGTCGGAATCGATATCGGCCCGCCGGGGCCGCTGGCGGAGCAGGCGAAGCTGGGTGATTTCTGGTTGCCGCAACGCGGCATGTTCGCCGTCGGCGAGACGTATTTCGAGCCGTACGACGCGACGCGGCATCAGGCGGCGCGCCCCGGCGCATGACGGCGGCGCCGGGCCCTCACCATCCGCCGTCGAACAACGCCGCGAGCGCCGGTCCCGGATCCGCCGCGGTGGTCGTATTCGCGACGACGACAAGGATCGCGGCCAGCGACGACAACGTCGCGAGGACACCGAACGACCCGTGCACACGCCTCGCTCGCGCGTCCGTCGTTCTCGCGAATCGCTTCCATGCCACCACATTCAGGCCGAGCAGAACGATCGCCACGACCGCGGCGATCACGACCATCGCCACGTGATAGTGCGCGAAGTCGCTGATCATCATTGCCAGAGGGGGAGTTTCGCCACCCGCACTCGAGGATTCGGCCAGTCGCTGCCGGACCTGATCGAGCGTCTCGGCGAGTTCACCGTCCGTGTCGCCGCCCGTCAACATCGGCAACAGCGAGGCATAGGGCGCGAGCGCGCCCTGCACATTGGCCATCACCGCCAGCAACGAGAACACCGCGAGCGCCGTGACGATCACCGCGGCCGACGCGAAGGCGGTATTCCCCGCACCCGAACCGCGGGCCCGGAGGAACACCCGCCACAGCAGAACGCCGAGCCAGACGAGCACGATCAGCAAAAGCGCGGCGAGCACTCCCTTGACCACGTGGTACCGAAACCAGTAATCCACAACGCTTTCCAAGGCCGGGGAAAACTCCCGATCGCCGGAACGCCAGTACTCGACGAACGCCACGCGGAAGGCATCGCGGACAGCGCGCTCGTCTTCGAAACTCCCCGCCAGCATGCGCGGAGCGACGACGAACCCGGCCGCGAGGAGCACGGCGAGAGCGCCGAGCACACCGAGTGCGCGACCGGATCGCGACTGGGTCGACGGTGTGGACAAGTAGGTCCCTTCGGCTCGAGCAAACAGGAATCCCAGGCCGACCCCGAAAGGTCGGCCTGGGATTCACCACGACAACTCAGCGGAGGTCGAAGCGATCGTTCTCGACCACCTTGACCCACGCCGCGACGAAGTCGTTCACGAACTTCGCCTGGGAGTCCTGCTGCGCGTACACCTCGGCGATCGCACGCAGCACCGAATGCGACCCGAAGATCAGGTCGTTGGCGGTCGCGGTCCACTTGGACTCACCGGTGCGCCGGTCGGAGCCTTCGTACACGTTCTCCGCCGACTCGGACGCCTTCCACTCCGTGCCCTGGTCGAGGAGGTTGACGAAGAAGTCGTTCGTCAACGTGCCGGGCCGGTCGGTGAAGACGCCGTGCTCGGTGCCGTTGTAGTTGGCGCCGAGGGCGCGCATGCCGCCGATCAGCACGGTCAGCTCCGGAGCCGTCAGATCGAGCATGTACGCCCGGTCGACCAGCAGGCGCTCCAGCGGAGCCTTCTCACCGGTCCGCACATAGTTGCGGAATCCGTCGGCCCGCGGTTCGAGCACCGCGAACGACTCCACGTCGGTGTTCTCCTGCGTCGCGTCGGTGCGTCCCGGTGAGAAGGGCACCGTGACCTCGTGGCCCGCGTCCTTGGCCGCCTTCTCCACCGCCGCGGACCCGGCGAGGATGATCAAGTCGGCCAGCGAGACCTTCTTGCCGCCGGAGGCCGAGCTGTTGAAGCGCTGCTGGATCTGCTCGAGCACGGGCAGCACCTTTGCCAGCTCGGCCGGTTCGTTGACCTCCCAGTTCTTCTGGGGCTCCAACCGAATCCGGGCGCCGTTGGCGCCGCCGCGCTTGTCGGTGCTGCGGAAGCTCGCGGCCGACGCCCACGCGGTCTTGACCAGCTGGGAGACCGAAAGGCCGGACTCGAGCACCTCGCTCTTGAGGGCCGCGATGTCCTGCTCGTCGATCAGCTCGTGGTCGACGTCGGGCACCGGGTCCTGCCACAGCTGCGGTTCGGCGACCCACGGACCGAGGTAGCGGCTGATCGGTCCCATGTCGCGGTGCAGCAGCTTGTACCAGGCCTTGGCGAACGCCTCGGCGAGTTCCTCGGGGTGCTCCAACCAGCGACTGGTGATCTCGCGGTAGATCGGGTCTTCGCGCAGCGACAGGTCCGTGGTCAGCATGGTCGGGGTCCGCGCGGGGCCGCCGAACGGATCCGGGATCGCGCCTTCGCCCGCGCCGTCCTTCGGCTTCCACTGCCACGCACCGGCGGGGCTCTTGGTGAGCTCCCACTCGTAGCCGTACAGGTTCTGCAGGAAGCCGTTGCCCCACTTGGTCGGGGTGGCGGTCCAGACGACCTCCAAGCCGCTGGTGATGGCGTCCTTGCCCTTGCCGGTGCCGTAGGCGCTCTTCCAGCCGAGGCCCTGCTGCTCGATCGGAGCGGCTTCGGGTTCGGCGCCGACCAGGCCCGCGTCGCCCGCGCCGTGGGTCTTGCCGAAGCTGTGCCCGCCGACGATCAGCGCGGCGGTCTCCTCGTCGTTCATCGCCATGCGGCCGAACGTCTCGCGGATGTCGCGCGCGGCGGCCACCGGGTCGGGCCTGCCGTTGGGGCCTTCCGGGTTCACGTAGATCAGGCCCATCTGGACCGCGCCGAACGGGCTCGCCAGCTCGCGGTCGCCGCTGTAGCGCTCGTCACCGAGCCAGGTGTCCTCCGGGCCCCAGAAGACCTCTTCCGGCTCCCAGATGTCGGGACGGCCGAAGCCGAAGCCGAAGGTCTGGAAACCCATCGACTCGAGCGCCACGTTGCCTGCGAACACCAGCAGGTCGGCCCACGAGATCTTGTTGCCGTACTTCTGTTTCACCGGCCACAGCAGCCGGCGAGCCTTGTCGAGGTTGGCGTTGTCCGGCCAGCTGTTGAGCGGCGCGAAGCGCTGGGCGCCCTGCCCGCCGCCGCCGCGTCCGTCGGCGATGCGGTAGGTGCCCGCCGCGTGCCAGCTCATCCGGATGAACAGGCCACCGTAGTTGCCGTAATCGGCGGGCCACCAGTCCTGCGAATCGGTCAGGACCGCGGCGACATCGGCCTTGAGGGCGTCGACGTCGAGTTTCTTGAACTCTTCCGCGTAGTCGAAGTCCTCGCCGAGCGGGTTGGACTTGGACGAGTGGGCGTGCAGCACCGAGACATCGATCTGCTCCGGCCACCAGTCTTTGTTGGAGCGTGGGCGATGTTCGGTCTTCTGCGTGGGGGAGGGGATCGCCGGGTTCTCGGTCTCGCTCGTGCTTCGAGTTCCGGTGTCCGGAGCGGGTGGACGACTATCTGATGTCACGACATTCCTTCCTGAATGAGGTGCGGGCTGCGATCAGGGACGTTGAGATGCGGCGCAGTCGGGACACAGACCCCAGTAGATGACCTCGGCCTCGTCGATGGCGAAGCCGTGATCCTCGGATGCGGTCAGACAAGGGGCATGGCCGATCGCGCAGTCGACATCGGCGATCGACCCGCACGCCCGGCACACGACGTGGTGGTGGTTGTCGCCGACCCGCGACTCGTAACGAGCCACGGAGCCGGACGGCTGGATGCATCGGATGAGGCCCGCCGCGGTGAGCGTGCGCAGCGAGTCGTACACCGCCTGGTGCGACACCGCCGACAGGCGCGACCGCACGGCGCGGATGATCGAATCCGTGTCGGCGTGCGGGTGATCGTGCACCGCGCCCAGCACCGCGACTCGCGGAGCGGTCACGCGGAGCGAAGCTCCCTGCAGCATCTGCTGGAATTCCTCGGCAGTGTGCACGGACGAAAGTCTTGTCCCTTTTCTGGAACGAGTCAAGCATTTGTCTGGCGGGAGGTCCGTCCCCCGACGTCGCCGTGCGGAGGACGGACCGCTTCCCCGACGGCCGCGAAACGCCGCCACGTTCGCGGGCCGACTCGACCCTAGCCGCCGACCTCGGAATCGGCGTGCATCGACACCGCGCGGGTCGAAATTCGTCGAACCCGTTGGGCCCCTGCTCTCTGTCGGTGGCAGTCGTCGCCGCGCGTGTGACAAGATCGCCCGGTTCGTCGAGCTGTGCGCAGGAGGCTTTCGCTTGGATCTACGCTTGGGACCCAACAGATCTCATCGGATCCGGCGTGCCGTGCTCGCGCTCGCGGTCGGGGTCGGGGTCGGGGTCGGAGTGCTCGGTGTGCCCGTGTCGGCGTCCGCGGAGGACGTCGCCGACTCCTACGTCGACCGCCTGTCCGAGGCGGCGGACACCCCGGCGCTGAGGTGGTCCGACTGCCAGGACGGCTTCCAGTGCGCGTCCGCGAAGGTGCCGCTGGACTACAACCAGCCGCACGGAGAGCAGATCGAGTTGGCGGTGATCAAGCTGCCCGCCGCCGATCCGAGTCGGCGCATCGGCACCCTGTTCGTCAACTTCGGCGGCCCCGGCCCGTCCGGGGTGAACCGCCTGCGGGAACGGGCGCGGTGGCCGTGGTTGTTCTCCGATGAGCTGCGCGCGCGGTTCGAGGTGGTCTCCTGGGACAGCCGAGCGGTGGCCCGCAGTGCGGCGGCCCGCTGTTTCCCGACGGTGGACGAACAAACGGCCTTCCTCGGCGCCATGCCCGAGATGCCAACGGTCCCTGGCGAAGAGGCGCCGTTCTACGACTGGTCCAAGGAGTTCGCCGACCGCTGCGAGCGGCACGCGGGCCCGATACTGAACCACGCCTCGACCGCCAACACCGCGCGGGATCTGGACCTGTTGCGCCGCGCCGTCGGCGATCCGAAGCTGACCTACCACGGCATCTCCTACGGCACCCAGCTCGGCGCGATCTACGCGAACATGTATCCCAGCCGGGTGCGGGCGATGGTCTTCGACGGATCGATGGACTTCGAGGGCAACGTCAACGGTCATGGCGGGCAAGGCACGACGGTTCCGCTGGACACTCGGCAGGGCGTGGCCGACGCGATCGCCGCCACCTTCGACGCCTTCCTGCGGCAGTGTTCGGCGGCCGGTCCGCGGTGCGCGTTCTCCTCCGGCGATCCGAGACTCAAATGGACGGTGCTCGCGGAGCGGGCTCGCCTTGCGCCCATCAGGCTCGACGGCCAGACCTGGACATACGCGGCGGTCCTCAATGCCGCGGCCGGTCTTTCGCAGCCGTCCACCTATCCGGACCTCGCCGCGCTGTTGCAGAAGTTGTTCGACGCGGGCACCACCGTCCCTGGCGTGCTTCCGGTCGCGCGCGGCGAGTCCTACCTGGGCAACCGCACCGAGGCGTACCACGCGATCCAGTGCGCCGACAGCGTCGTGCCGACCGACACCGGCGTCTACAGTCGCGCGGCGATATCGGAAGATCTGCGGGTGCCGCACTTCGGTCGGATCGCCGTCTTCGGCAACACCACGTGCGCGTTCTGGCAAGGCCACGACGCCGACCGGTACACCGGACCGTGGAACCGCCGCACCGCCGCGCCGATCCTGGTGCTCAACAGCAGATTCGACCCCGCGACGTCGTTGTCCGGCGCTTACGCGGGCGCCGCCCAACTCGCCGAGGCCCGGGTGGTGGTGATCGAAGGCGCCGGGCACAGCAGCATGTTCGTGGCGAGCACCTGTGCCGAGCGAACCAAGCGGGAGTACCTGTTCACCGGCGAACTCCCACCGGAAGGCACCGTCTGCGCCGTCGACGAGTCGCCCTTCGACTGATCGCTGTGGGTGTGACCGGCGCGCCGTTCGCCGTGGGCGGCGGTGCTCTCGCGGGCAGGTCGAGTGCGCGGTCTAGTCGGGTAGGCCGACCGTTTGATCGCAGCTTTCCGGCGGGTCGACCAGTTCGCATTCGGCAGGGGGACGAGTGGGCCGGTAGCCGGTCGGGACGCCGCCGGATCGGATGATCGTGCGGTAGGTGTCGACGGCGTCCGTCGGTCGGCGGGCGAGCGTGGGATCGGTGCGAACGTCGACGGTGTAGAGGCCGAAACGCGGTGTGTAGGAACCCCATTCGTAGTTGTCGGTGAGGCTCCAGTAGTTGTAGCCGATCAGGTCGATACCGTCGGCCTTGGCGCGCTGCAACCAGTAGACGGTATCGCGGAGGTGTTCGGAGCGGGTGTAACCGTCGGCGCGCGGGCCGCCGTTCTCGGTGGGCATGCCGTTCTCCACGACGTACAGCGGGCGGTCCGGGAACAGGCGCGCGTAGTGCCGCAGCGCGTAGTAGATGCCCTCGGTGCGAATCGGCAACTCCCAGATGGCCGGACCCTGGTTCGATCCACCCTGTACCGACTGACCGGACTCCGGCAGCACCGCGAAATAGTAGTCGACGCCGATGAAGTCGAGCTTGTCGGCGATGCGGTCGACCATCGGCTGGTTGACCTCGGTCTCGGCGCCCGCCACGTAGCCGAGGTTGCTGGTGACCTGCGCGTCGGGCGCGGCGTGGTGGATGATGTCGTAGATCGTGTTGTGGGCCTGCGCCATTCGGTCCAGCATCGCGGGCGCTTCGTCGACGGTGATGGCGCCGATCCGCAGTTCGGTGCCGACATAGGCGGCGGGCTCGTTGAACGTGACCCACAGCGGGTTGCGAGAGGCGTAGCGGTCCACCACCTTTCGCATATTGGCCAGCCAGTCCTCGACGATCCCTGGATTGCGCCAGCCGCCGCGATCGCTCACCCAGCCCGGGTAGACCCAGTGGTCCAAAGTCAGCATCGGTCGCATACCGGCCGCGACGATCCGGTCGATCACATCGTCGTAGAACCGGAATGCCGACGCGTCCCACACTCCCGGCTCCGGCTGGAGCCGGGCCCATTCGATGCCGATCCGGTACACCTGAACGCCGAGCCGGGCGGCCAGATCTATATCGGAGGGATGGCGGTTCAGGAAGTCGACCGAATTCTGGTACTCGTCTCCGGCCTCGCCCGAGTCGATGTATCGGGTCCAATTGCTGTCCGGCGCATGTCCTTCGGACTGGAAGCCGGATGACGCGACTCCCCAGAGGAACTCGTCGCCGAACGGCGCGACGGTCGCGTGCGCCGAGGGAGTCGCCCCCGGCGCGAGCACCGCGGTCGCGATCATGGCGAGGGTGACGAGGGCGTATCCGCACTTCCGTGTTCGCATGGAGCTCCTGTCCCCGTCCGGAACTACTCGGTCGTGCCGATGATCCGTCACTGTAGCTGTCGGATAGCTAGCCCGTCAGCGTAGCTGTCGGATTGCTGGATTTACGGGCGCCGCGCCGTGTCGCCCGCCTGATCGCGGTACCGGGCCGATCACAACAATCCGAAAATGGCAATCACACGACGCTATCGAGATCGACTCGGTTGCCTACCGGTCGTGCCCGATTTGCCACGTTGGGGGAGAGAGCCGCTTCAGAATGATCAAAAACACCTTCGGGTCAGCTCGGACTTTCGTGTCGCCCATGCGCGCCCCCTCGCCCCGCGGACGGCACGTCCCAACTACCGGGTGAGGGAAAGGCAGGTCTGATTCATGAAGTCCCAGAGACGACTTCGGCCCGTGGCGCGGATCGCGCTGCTGATCGGCGCGGCGGTCACCGGACTCGCCGTCGCCGCCCCGGCGCAGGGTGAACCGCTGTGGCCCGGTGGACCCGACATCCCGGGCGTGCCCCCGTTGGTCCTGCCCCCGCTGGTTCCGCCCGCGCCGGTGGTGGCGCCGTGCACGGCCGAGGCGGCGCGCGGGTGTATGCGGTTGTCGACGAACGAGGCGTGGCTGATGGACAACGGCAGGGTCGTCTACGGCCCGACCCCGATCTCGCACGGCAGACCCGGCTTCCGGACCCGCGTCGGCGTCTTCGACGTCGACTTCAAGCGCGAGGACCATTGGAGCACCATGCACCACGTCTGGATGAAGTACGCGGTGTTCTTCGACGGCGACATCGCCACCCACATCGGCCCGATCGAAGAGGAGTCGCACGGGTGCATCCGCATGACACCCGACGGCGCGCGCGAATTCTTCGACTACCTCTCACCCGGTGACATCATCGAGGTCGTGCCGTAACGACGCCTCAGGCCCTCGCACAGATCCTGGAACTGTGCGCGAATCAACCACTACGGCAGCCGATTCGACACCGGTGATCCGCTCAGCGCGTGGTTGCCCGCCGCAGCGACGCGTCGAGTTCTCGCATGAGCTCGCCCGCGCGCCCGCCGCCACCGGGGGCATTCGGGTAACGCGCGAGCACGGCCACCACGACGTGATTCGCCAAACCCGCTGTCTTCTCGATGTATTCGGCGGCCACGCTCTGGTTCTCATCGGCGTCGAGCTCGAACGCCCGGGCGGCGTCGGCGGCCGATCCAAGGATGTGCTCGACCTGTGTCGCCTTGGCCAGTGGGTGCAGATACGCGGCTGCCGCCGCGTGTCCGGCGGCGCGGGCCGCGTGGACCGCCGCCGCCCGTCCGCTCTCGCCGGCCGCCTTCGCCGCCGCGTGCGCGGCCAACGCGGTCACCCGTAGCGCCTTCGTCCGCTTGCCCCCGGCGGCGAACCTGCGCGCCTCCTCGAGCGCGGCCCGTGGACGCGGATCATCCGGGCAGTCACGCTCGAAGATCGCGACAACGGGCTCCGCGCAGACCACGGCATAGCCCGTGACCTCGCGCAGTTCGGCCGTGGTGAGTTCGATCGTCAGGTTCTCGCCGGTCATTCCCGCAACGCTATCGTTGAACAATCGGTTGAAACTTGTCCTCGAAGTTCAGCTGTCGCGGGGACGTAGGGCGTCGGGCTTGTGTACCGCGTCGCGGTCGGACTTCTCGCTGCGCACCCGGTACTGCGGATCGTCCTCGGACGCCCGGACCGTGCGCCCCGCCGCCTCGGTGTCGGAAGTGATCTTTTCCTCCACCGTGCCCTCGGCGGTGCTGCCGTGGCTGTTCCATTCGACCTTCTCGCCCTTGCGGAATTCGCGCTCACTCATCGGTCTGCCTTTCGCTCGATCGCGTGTGCCTGCGCACCGAGTCGACGCTGTGCGACGGCTGGTGGTCAGTTCGTCGGCGGCATCAGCACCTTGTCGATCAGGTACACCGTCGCGTTCGAGGTCTGAACCCCGCCGCAGAGCACCTCGGCGTCGGCGACCTGGATGTCGTCGCCGGATCGTGTCACGGTGACTTCGGCGCCCTGCACCGTCTTGTGGGTTCCCGCGACCTGGTCCGCGGCGAGCCGACCGGGCACAGCGTGGTAGGTCAGCACGGTCGTCAGCGCCTGCGCGTCGGTCTTCAACGATTCGATCGCCGCCGGATCCACCGCGGCGAACGCGTCGTCGACGGGGGCGAAGAGGGTGAACTCGCCGGAGTTGAGGGTGTCGACCAAATTGACCTGCGGGTTCAACTGCCCGGATACGGCGGCCGTCAGCGTGGTCAGCAACGGATTGTTCGACGCCGCCACCGCGGCCGGTTCTTGCGCCATGCCCTCGATGGATCCGGGCCCGGTCGGGACTTGCTCGGCGTACGCCGCACACCCCGGCCCGACCAATCCGGCGGCCGGGTCGCCGCTGGGCGCCGTTGTTCCCGGTGGTGCCGTCGTCTGCATGGCGGTGGTGGTCTGCTGCGCGGTCGGCGCCGAGTCCGTGTCGTCATCGGTGCAGGCCGCCGCGGCAGCGAAGGTCAGCAGGATTGTCGCCAATACGGCTTTCGTGTTGTTCATGTCGTTCACCACTTGTCTCGGGCGGCTGGTCGCCGCGATCGCCGTCGATTCGTTCCCCTCGTGTCCATCGCTTTTCTTTCAGACCAACCGTACCACTAAACGATGCACTAACGATGCATAATGAAGAAGGCGGTTCCTGTCAGCGAGGAGGGTTGGTGACTCCCAACGGTGCGATGCCCGGATTCGACCCGGCCGCGTCCGCGTCGTCCCCGACCGGCCGCGGGTTCCGAGCCCGAACGCAGGGTGGACGGCACGAGCTCGTGCCCGCGGGCCCCGCTCCCGAGGTGCACGGGTACTCGGTCCGCGCGGTAGCCGACCGCCTCGGCATCCCGACCGCGACGCTGCGTAGCTGGAACCGCCGCTACGACATCGGCCCCGGCGGCCACGAGCCCGGAAAACATCGGCGCTACAGCGAATCCGATATCGCTGCACTGCAGCGGATGCTCGCGCTGGTCCGCGCGGGCGTGAGTCCGGCAGGCGCGGCGGCCGTGGTGGCCGGGCGGCGGCGAATCACGGCCGTGCGCGGGGATTGGCAGCCGCTGTCGACCGCAGCGTTCGCGCTCGACACCGAGGCGGTGTCGACGCTGCTCACCGCGCATCTGCTCGCGTACGGTGTGGTCGACACCTGGAACCTGTTGTGCCGCCCCGTCTTCGCTGCGATCGTCGCTCGGCAGCTCGCGGGCGAGGGCTGCGTCGACGTCGAACACCTGCTGTCGTGGTCGATCACCGCGG
Source organism: Nocardia amikacinitolerans NBRC 108937 (assembly GCF_001612615.1). Classification (GTDB taxonomy): domain Bacteria; phylum Actinomycetota; class Actinomycetes; order Mycobacteriales; family Mycobacteriaceae; genus Nocardia; species Nocardia amikacinitolerans. The sequence goes on from NZ_BDAU01000011.1 coordinate 39,085, forward strand.
TCCTGCACAGCTATGTCCCACCCACCGCGCCGACGAAGGCCCAGGCCGCGGTGCTGGCATGCACGGGCGGTGAGACCCATGTACTCCCGCTGGAGACCCTGCGCGCCGCGCTCGCCGAGCGCGGCGTCCGCGCCTGGATGCTCGGCGCCGATGTGCCCACCGCGGCCCTCTCCGACGCCCTCGCGCGCACCGAGTGCCGCCCCGACGTGGTGCTCTGGTCGCAGCACGAGTCCACGGCGCTGACATCGGCGGTACGCGCCTGCGCGGCGGCGGGCGCCCGAGTGTTCGTCGGCGGACCGGGCTGGGACTCGGTCGTCCTTCCGGCCGAGGCGACTCCGGTGACCACGCTGGCCGACGCCGCCGATCGGATAGCCGGTCCTCGTGACCGACCATAAGCCTTATGCCGCTTCGGCTTTCGCGGTGATATTGCGGGCCATACCGCCGAACACGACGGCATGGAAGGGCGAGATCGAGTGCCAGTACGCATGTCCGGCCAGCCCCCGCGGCTCGAACACCGCGCACTGCCGGTAGCGCGCGCCGCCGTCGGGTGTCGGCGTGACGGACAGTTCGAGCCATGCCTGTCCGGGAAGCAGCATCTCCGCCCGCAGCCGGAGCAGCCGAGGGCGTTCCAGCGTCTCCACCCGCCACCAATCGAGGGCCTCACCCTGGTGGAGTTTGTGTGGATCCCGCCGTCCCCGACGGAGACCGACACCGCCCGCGAGTCGATCCAGCCATCCGCGAAGCGCCCACGCCAGCGGAAACGAGTACCAGCCGTGTTCGCCGCCGACCGACTCGATCACCGACCACAGGACCTCGGGATCCGCGGAAGTCGAGAGTTCGCGGACATCGCGGTACAGGGAGCCGCCCGACCAATCGGGGTCCGACGGCAGCGGATCCGACGGCGTCCGAGGGGGACTGGCATCCGACCATCTGGTCGGAACGTCGAGGTCGCGAATTCTGGTGAGCGCCAACGAGACCGCCTCCCGGAACGGTATCGGTCCCGCCGGTGGGTCCGGGATGAGCCGCGCTATCGAGTGGTCGGTGCAGGCGACGTCGTTGATCAGCGATTCCATCAGGGGAACGGCGATCGCGCGCGGCACCGGTGTCACCAGGTTGACCCACTGGCTCGAAAGCCAGGGAGTCAGGAGCGGCACCGGGATGATGATCCGGCGAGGCAGCTGCGTGACCTCGGCATAGGTCCGCATCATTTCTTCGTAGGTGACGACGTCCGGGCCTCCGATGTCGAAGGCGCCGGTCTGGTCCGGCGCCAGTTCCGCACCACGCACCAGGTAGTGGAGGACGTCGCGGACGGCGATCGGTTGCACCCTGTTCCGCACCCACCGCGGAGTGACCATGACGGGCAGCCGCTCGCTGAGGTAGCGGAGGATTTCGAAGCTCGCGGAGCCGGATCCAATGATCACACCGGCCCGCAGCACCAGTGTGGGGACGGGCGAGGCCAGGAAGATCCTGCCGACTTCGGCGCGGGAGGCGAGATGGCGTGAAAGGGCTTGTCCCGTCGGGGTGATGCCGCCGAGGTAGATGATGCGACTCACCCGCGCCGCCGCGGCCGCCGTGGCGACGCGAGTGGCGGCCGCGCGGTCGATCTCGCCGAAATCCGCTCGGTCGAGCGAGTGGACCAGGTAGTAGAGCACCTGCTGGTCGGCGACGCAGCGGTGAACGTCCTCGTCGTCGAGCACGTCGCCGCGGAGGATCTCGACCCGATCGCGCCAGGGCGCGTCGGCGAGCTTGCCCGGGCTGCGCGCGACCACCCGGACGGAATGACCCGCTCGAAGAAGCTCGGGAACAAGGCGGCCGCCGATGTAGCCGGTCGCGCCGAATATCACGCATCGCATGTCCGCACCTCGCGTCGCCGGAGTGCACCGCTTGTGCGTCGAGTGCCTCGCTCGCAGCAAGCTAGTGTTGCATCGAAATCGCATCGTTCAGCGTACGCCTGGCAGAGACGCATCGGAAGATCGGCGGAGGGCGAGGTCTTCCCGGCTGCCCCCGATGCCATTGGCCGGAACGGTCGTGGGACACGTCGAAGCAGCCATCGCCGACGGCGTGGGTGAACGCTGGGGCGAGCCTGTCGCTCCCTACTGCGGACGCAGGACCAGCACGGTGATTTCGCTCGGTGCGAAGACCCGCAGTTGCGGTCCCCAGAAGCCGGTTCCGCGGCTGGTGTAGAGCTGGGTGTCGCCGTGGCGGCTCAGTCCGGCGACGACGGGCTGCTCGAGCCGGACGAGATAGTGGAAGGGCCAGATCTGGCCGCCGTGGGTGTGGCCGGAGATCTGGAGTGCGACACCGGCGGCCACCGCGTCGGTGATCTGCTTGGGTTGGTGGGCGAGTAGGACGACCGGCGCGTCGGGGGCCGCACCGGCGAGCGCGGTGGGAAGGTCCGGGCCGTGGCCGGTCAAGCCGACGCCGGTCGGGTCGTCGATGCCTGCGATGACCAAATGATCGTCGCCGCGGCGCACCGTCACATGCTGGTTGCGCAGCGGTTGCCAACCCAGTGAGCTCATGTGGTCGATCCAGCCTGGCGCGTCGCCGAAGTACTCGTGGTTGCCGGTGATGTAGAACCGGCCGAGCTCGGCCTCGACCTTGCCGAGCGGATCGACTTGCGCGTGCCGCTTCGCCACCGAGCCGTCCGCGAGATCGCCCGCGTGGCAAGCGATATCGGGACGTTGCGCGTTGACCACTTCGACGACGCGCTCCGACCAGCGCAGTCGATCGAGCGCGGCGAAATGGGTGTCGGTGACGACCACCAGACGCAGGCCGTCCAGTGCCGAACCGAGTCCCGGGATGGTTACCTCCAGGGTGCGAACCCGCGGCACCCGCCGCGCTTCGACCACGCCCCACACCGTGAGCACGGTGGAGGCCGCGAGCACGCCCGCGGCCACGATCCGGGAGCGAGCCGGATCGTCGACACCGGCAACGGCGAGCCCGAGGCGCGCGAGGTTGCCGAGGACCGACCAGCTGAACACCACCCACAGCACGCCGAGCAGCGTGTCGCCGACGATCGAGGCGGCATCCGACTGCGCGGGTCCGTGGCCGAGATACATCGCCGCGGGCAGACAGCAGAACGCCAGCGCGAACAGCGCCGAGCCGAGCCAGAACAGCGAGCCGGCTCCCTGGGTCGGTGCGGCGACCAAAGTCCACCACGGCAGCGAGATCAGCAGGGCAGGAACAGCCAGGAACAGGACCAGGCGGGGTACATACTTCAAGAGGGTTCGTCCTCGCGCGCGGTTGGAGCGCGCGGTCCCTCTCCCGGCGCCATGAACACTTCCGACGATAGCAGCGGGAGTTACACGCCGAGGCGCTCGGCGGCGACGGCGAGATCTTTGTCACCGCGACCCGATAGGCACAGTACGACGACGGAATCCTCGACAATCTCCCCACCGTCGGCCATTTCCAGCAGATGCCCGACGGCATGCGCCGATTCGAGCGCTGCGAGGATGCCTTCGGTACGACTGAGCGCCCGCATACCGCGCAGTGCGACAGCGTCGGTGGCCGCGCGATAGCTCACGCGGCCAGTGTCTTTCAGATGGCTGAGTTCGGGGCCGACGCCCGGATAGTCGAGTCCGGCCGCGATGCTGTGGGTCCGCGCGATCTGGCCGTCCTCGTCCTGCAGCAGATAGCTGTAGGAGCCGTCGATCTCACCGGGGCTGCCCATGCTCAGTGTCGCCGCGTGCGCGCCGGTGTCGACACCGAGTCCGGCCGCCTCGACGCCGATCAGCCGCACCCGCGGATCGTCGGTGAACGGGTGGAAGAGGCCGATGGCGTTGCTGCCGCCGCCCACACAGGCGAGAACACAATCGGGCAGTCGGCCTTCCGCGCGCAGGATCTGGTCCCTGGTCTCGGCTCCGATCACCGTCTGGAAGTCCCGCACGATTCGCGGGTACGGCGCGGGACCGGCCGCGGTGCCGAACAAGTAGTGCGTGGTGTCCAGATTCGCCACCCAATCGCGGACCGACTCGCTGATGGCCTCCTTCAGCCTGCGCGATCCGCTGTCGACCGGCCGCACCTCGGCGCCGAGCAGATGCATCCGCGTCACGTTCGACTCCTGGCGCCGCACGTCGTCGGCCCCCATGTAGACCACGCAGGTCAGGCCGAGCATCGCGCACACCGTGGCCACGGCAACGCCGTGCTGACCCGCACCGGTCTCGGCGACGATCCGTCGCTTGCCCATTCGCCGCGCCAGCATCGCCTGCCCAAGCGCATTGTTGATCTTGTGAGCGCCGGTGTGGGCCATGTCTTCGCGCTTGAGGTAGACCCGCACGCCCGGCACACTCAGCAACTCTGCGAACCGCCGCACCCCATGCAGCAGGGTCGGCCGGCCGACGCGGTCGCGCAACAGTTCCCGGTACTCCGCCTCGAAGCTCGAATCGGCCTGCGCCAGAACGTAGGCGGCCTCGAGATCCAGCAGCGCGGCCATCAATCCTTCGGGCACGAACCGGCCGCCGAACGCACCGAATCGTCCGCGCTCGTCGGGAAACATCTCGTGCCGGACACCGCTCGCCGCCACGTCGTGATCAATCATCGTCAACACCAACGCTTTCACCGCCACAGATCCGACGGTTCAGTCTGTTCCGCTCGCACTAGCGCAATCCCACAGACCGGCAACAAATGAGTTAACAGACTTGATCTTTCGGTTGGTTCGGATCAGTGGGAAGTGGGTGGTGCACTGGCTCAGCGGGGATGATCCGATCCCAGATCTTGGCGTGCGCGTTCGGCGATCTCGTCGACGCTGGTGTCGTTCAGGAACTTGTCGATCGCCGAGATGCCCGCGGTGGCCACCCGGCGCCACTCGTCGTCCGTGAGTGCATCGGGGGATCGGTTGAGGTGGTCGCCGACGGCCGACAGCGAGGAGGGGCGGGGTTCGGTCACGAGTTCTCGCAGCGCGCGGTCTCGGCGGGCGAGGATCGGGCCCAGCTCGCTGCCCACGATCCGTACCGCGGCTTCCGCGCGCATGTGCGATTGCAGTGGTTCCTGGAGTTTGCTCAGTTCCGACGCGATCGCGGTCCGGTCCGGCGGATCGGTGGCAAGGACGGTCCGGATCCGATTCAGCTGGGCCGCGACGTCCATAACGGACGCGACATAGGCCACGTACGCTTCGCGGCGATCCTTCCGAATCGCTTGCTCCGCGGTGAGGCGCTCCTGTCGATTCATTTCCGTGCTGCTCACGTGGGTCGATGCCCACGCGGAGATGCCGGCCGAGATCACCGCCGCCGCGACCGCGGTGACGAGGGCGTACCGCCCGTTTCGTGTCGCCGTTCGCAGATCGCGGTGCAATGCCGCCAAATCGGTCGATGACGCCGAGGCCGAAGGTGCGGCAGGCTCGGCAGGCTCTCGGTGCCGCTCCGGCGTAGACGGCTGCTCCTCCATGAGGTCAAGCTACGTCGCGCGAGGCCGTCGAAGGGGCAGCCACGCCACCCGAGTCGTTCGCGATCTGAATGCCGACTGGCTGAACCGGCGGTTGCCGAGGTCGATCCCCTCGGCAACCGCTGGCGCATACCGTCGCTAGGCCGCGGTGGCTGATACGAGCTGACGCTCCGAAGGGGTCGGCCAGCGGCGGTGTTCGGCGTCGATGACGTAGGCGTGGGTGTGCCGGTAGAAGCGGTCGTCCACGCGCACGGCATCGGCCAGCCGGTCCGGGGCGATGGTGCCGACTTCGTGCAGGTGAGTCAACTCCTCCGGGTCGTGGCGCGGCCACATGCGCAGCGCCGCAGTGATTCCCGCACCGGCGAGCGCGGCCAACGTGATCCAGGTGGTCGTGAAACCGGCGGCGGTCGTCAGCCAGCCGGCGATCGGATAGGTGATCAACCAGGCGAGGTGCGACAGCGAGAACTGAGCGGCGAACAGCGCGGGCCGATCGGCAGGGCTCGACGAGCGCCGCAGCACCTGACCGGTCGGGGTGAGCACCGCCGCGGTGCCCGCGCCCACGGTGGCCCACACCGCGATCGCGGCTCCCCACCGCCAGTCACCCGCGGTCGCCAGCGACAGGGTGATGGCCGCACCGAGTCCGGCGATCAGCGTGGCCGCACCCGCCAGCATGACCGGCCGCGCGCCGAGGCGATCGAGAACGCGGGGGAGCGACAGTGCGACGAGCATGGTGCCGAACCCGTTGGCCGCCAACAACAGTGCCACGCCGGACTGGGTGCCACCCAGGGTGTCGCGAACGTAGTTGACGGTATTGACCATGATCACCGATCCGGCGGCGGCGACCACGAGATTCAGCCCGAGCAGCCCGCGCAGCCGCGGTGTCGCGGCGAAGATCCGTATGCCCAGCGTGATTCGTTCCCGGAACGAGCCTTCGGTGGCGGCGGTCGCGTTCGGGATCCTGGTCGTGATCACCAGCACCGCCGAGACGACGAATCCGATTGCGGTACCGACGAACAGCCAGTGGAAGCTGATCAGAGCCAGCGCGGCCGCGGCCAGCATCGGGCTGAGCAGGGTCTCCATGGTGGCGGCCAGTTGGGCGGCCGAGAGCGCCCGGGTGTATTCGCGTTCGTCGGGCAGGATGTCGGGGATGACCGCCTGGTAGGTCGGGGTGAACGCCGCCGAGGCGGTTTGCAGTAGCGCGATCAGCGCGTAGATGTGCCAGATCTGGTCGATGAAGGGCAGTGCCAGCACGACAGCGGCACGAATGACGTTGAGCCCGACCAGAAACGAGCGACGGGGGAACCGGTCGGCGTAGGCGGCCACCAGGGGCGCGACCGTTACGTAGACCACCATCTTGATCGTCAGCGCCGTGCCGAGAACGGCGGCCGCGTCGCCCGCCGCGAGCTCGTAGGCGAGCAGGCCGAGAGCGACCGTGGTCAGTCCGGTACCGAACAGGGCCGACACCTGAGCGGTGAACAGCCGCAGATAGTCGTGGTTGCCGAACAGCGAGGTCATCGTGGAACGCATCGAAAACACTTCCTAGGGATCGAATTCGGGGTGGATCACGGGTTCGTCGACAGCGGCACTCGCACACGTCGGACTCCTCTCGTAAACAGGCGAGACTTTCGCCCGCTCATCGACTTTCGATGCTCAGCTGGTGGTGGGCAGGGTGAAGGCGGCGGTGCGGACGACATCGCCGTGCTGGAAATCCAAGAAGAGCCGGTAGGTTCCAGGGCCGGGCACGACGGTGTGGAAGGTGATGTCCGGTCCGGGCGCGGTCGCCCCGTCGCCGGGCTCGCCGTTGGGGTGGACGTGGACGTAGGCCAGATCTCCAGCTCGCAGGATCACCAGGTGTCCGTACGCGGCCAAGTACGGCTGCAGGTCGGTGACCGGCCGACCGTTCTTGCGAACGGTCAGGGTGAGCAGTCGTCCGGCGCCCGGCACCAGATCGCCGTCGAGGGTCACCTCGTATCCGTCCACGAGCGCGGTGCGCGTGGCGGGTGGCGTCGGCCGCGGTTCGTACGCGCCCGCGACAGCGAGATCCGCACCGAGGGTGATGGTTTTGCCCAACGCGTGCGGGGCGATATCGGTGAAGACCCGGTACGCCCCCGCCTCCGGAAGATTCAGCGTCACGGTCCAGGTGCCGTCGGCGGTGAGTTCGGGATGTACGTGCCAGAAACCGGTCAGCTCACGCCGCACCACGATCAAGTGCAGCTCGCGATCGTGGATGGCGTCGTAGCGGGTGACGGGCTCGCCATCGGGACCGAGGATCCGGAACCGCAAGTCGACCTCGCCCGTGCCGACGATCGGCTCCGCGAGCGCCAATGTGTAACCGTCCTGGGTGATTTGGAGCCCACCGGGGAAGTCGGCGGTGGCGTGGGTTCCGTGCGCCGCGTGGTCACCGTGGCCGGCATGCGCGGCGTGCGCTCCGTGCCCCGTGTGCGCTCCGTGCGCCCCGCCGTGAGTGGTGTGAGTCTGCGTGGTCATCGCTTCGGCCTTTCGATCTTGTCGCTCCGATATGGAACAAAGTTAATACCCCCAGGGGGTATGCGCAACTTCCTGTGATCCATCGCGCAGAGCGTTCCGTCTTCGGCTGGTGTCGGAGCTGTCGATGGCCGCAATGAGATCGGCATCGATCGCTGGCGATGGGGGATCGCGACGTCCTCGCGCACCCCTTGCCCGCCAATCTGTGAAAGCCTACACTTACGAAAGTGGCTGCTTTCAGAGATGTGGATTTGGCGATCCTGGGTGATCCGACGCGCAAGGCGATTTTCGAGCGGCTGGCGCGGCGGCCTTCGTCGGTCGGTGAGCTTGCCGAATCGCTGCCGATCACCCGGCAGGCGGTGTCGCAGCATCTGCGGGTTCTCAAAGAGGGCGGTCTGGTGGTGGCCACACCCGAGGGCACGCGGCGGATCTACCGGATCAATCCGGAGGGCTTGGCCGCGATTCGAGCGTATTTCCAGCAGATCTGGGACGACGCGTTGACTGCTTTTCAGAAGGCCGCCGATGCGGCGGCGAGTGATCCCGAACAGGAGAATCGACCATGAGCATCACCCCGGAACTTCCTGTCCTGCAAGGCAAGGCTGGCGTCGCGCTGCCGCTGGAGCGGGCGTTCGCGTTCTTCACCGAGTCGTTCGGCAGTTGGTGGCCCGCGGCTTATCACATCGGTGCGGCCGAGATGGCCGATGCGATTCTCGAGCCAGGCGAGGGTGGGCGCTGGTTCGAACGAGGCGTCGACGGCACCACCGCCACCTCGACCGCCTGGTCGACGGCAAGGCCATCGCGGAGACCATCGTCGAGCGCGGCGGTGGCTGGAGCACGCTGCTGGAGCTGTTCGCCAAGACCGCCGAAGCGCAGAGCTGAACGAGGCCGGGAGGCTCGGTACGGTCAAGCGGGTCGAGTGAGGGTGACGCGCCACAACCGGCGCGGCAGGTCACCCTCTTCGAAGTCGTCGATGTCGGTCAGGTTCCAGCCGTCGGCTAGGTCGTCGACCATGGCTCGGTCGAAGAAGTGGACGGCGAAGCCGCCGTGTTCGTAGATGCCGTCGCCGCGGGCGGTTCCGGCGCCGTAGTGGGCGTCGCCGGTGTGGCGAACAGTGTAGACGAAGGTTCCTCCGGGTCGCAGAACGCGCCGCACCTCGGCGACGAGAGCCCGAATTTCCTTGGTGGACAGGGCCATACACAACAGCATGTGCGCGAAGACCCCGTCCATCGAGCCGTCGGGCAGCGGCAGCGCATCGCGCACGTCGTGAACAATGGTCGTGATTCGACCGGAGATGTTCTGCTCGCGTGCTCGGTGCCGAAGCTGATCCAGGCCGACGGAGCTGAAGTCGGTCGCCACGACGGAGAACCCTTCGCGAGCGAAGTGCAGGGTGTCACGGCCATGACCGGCGCCGAGTTCGAGTACTTCCGCGACGCCGACGGCGCGAAACAGCCGGGCGGCATGCTCGGCGGGCGCCGAGGGCTGGTCGCCGTACATACCGGGATGTGCGGCGTAGGTCGACTGCCAATGTCCGTGCTGTGCCTCGGCCAGGTCCCGATCACGGCTCGTCATGATGGCGTGTCCCTTCCCTGTGTATCCGCTCGACTCACGACCCTATGTACGTCGGTCACGCGGTTCGTCCGCGCCCGGTGAACGCCGCGATCGGTACGACCGCCACCGCCAGCACGCCACCGAGGAGGGCAAGAGCCGGATAACTGGTCGCGGCGACCATCAACCCGGACCCCATCCCGCCGGTGGCTCCGGCGACCGCGATCGAGACATCCACCGCGCCTTGCGTTTTGGCGCGGGTGGCCAGCGGCACCGTGTCGGTGATGATGGCCGTGCCCGCCACCAGCCCGAGATTCCAGCCCAATCCCAGCAGCGCCAGCGCGAGTGCGAGCAGCACCACGGAGTCGCCGGGCGCGGCGGCCGCGAGGACTCCCGCGGCGAGCAGCGTCACCCCCGACGCTGCGGCGACGGGCAGGCGGCCGTAGCGGTCGACGAGCCAGCCGGTCAGTGGCGAGGGCAGGTACATGGCGCCGACGTGGATGGCGATCACCAGTCCGGCGGCGGCAGTGCTGTGGCCGTGATCGAGCATGTGGACCGGAGTCATGGTCATGATCGCCACCATGACCAGCTGCGTCAGCGCCATCACCAAGCCGCCCGCGGCGATGCCCTTGCCGGCGTCGTCGACAGGCGTCGGCTGAGTGGTGGTCTGCGTCCCGGCCGCATCCGTCGCGCCCAGCTCACGCGCCAGCAGCAGCGGGTCCGGCCGCAGCGACACCGCGAGCACGAGCGCGGCCAGTGCGTAGGCCGCCGCGGCGAGCAGGAACGGCCCGGCCAGGTAGGGAATGCCCAAGGTTCTGGCCAATCCGCCGGTAGGTGCGGCGAGATTCGGGCCGATGACACCGCCGAGGGTGGTCGCGACCAGCACGGTGGACACGGCACGGCCCCGGTGCGAAGCGGTGGCCAGATCGGCGCCCGCGTATCGGGCTTGCAGGTTGGTGGCGGTGCCCGCGCCGTAGACGAACAACGCGATGAACAGCAGCGCCAGATTGTCCAGGACGGCGGCCGCGATCACGCCGAGGCTGCCGATCGCGCCGGTGAGATACCCCGCGGCAAGGCCGGGACGGCGCCCGCGAGCGTGGGAAAGACGACCGACGGCGACGGCGGCGAGCGCGGAACCGGCGGTGAACAGGGCGCTGGGCAGTCCGGCCAGGCTGGTGGAGCCGAGCATGTCTTGGGCCAGTAGCGCGCCGACGGTGATCCCGGCGGCCAGCCCCGCACCGCTGAGGACTTGCGCGGACACCAGGACGAGCAGGACGCGGCGTTGTGCTCGTGCGGTATCGGGGAGCCGGATGTCGGAGGTGCTGCGGGTGGTGCCGGTGGCCACGAGAAGGTCTTCCTGGTCAGCAAGCGGTGGCGAATACAATCGCCATGTTCCTTGCTGTTCCAAGGAACTGTGGAATAAGATATTCCAAAGAATATTGGAGAAGCAAGCGTGAGCGAGTCCTCCGGCCCCAAGGCCGCCCTGTTCGACCAGGTCGCCCGTGTCGGCAAGGCCCTTGGCAACGGTCGCAGGCTACAGATCCTCGATCTGCTCGCCCAAGGCGAGCGCACGGTCGAGGCGATCGCCACAGCGACCGGCATGAACCTGACCACCGCTTCGGCGAACCTGCAGACGCTCAAAGCCGGCGGCCTGGTCGAGGCGCGACGCGACGGAACCCGCCAGCACTACCGGCTCGCCGGAACCGACGTCGCTCGCTTGTTCGCGCTCGTGCAGAGCGTCGCCGAAGCGCACCTGGCCGACGTCGCCGTCGCGGCGGCCACCGCTCTCGGCTCTCCCGAGGACGCGATCACCCGCGACGAACTCGTCCGCCGCCGCGACGCCGGGGAGATCGTCCTCGTCGACGTCCGCCCCCGCGAGGAGTACGACGCCGGGCACATCCCCGGCGCCATCAGCATTCCGCTCGCCGAACTCGCCACCCGGCTCGCCGAGCTGCCCGCCGACCGGGACATCGTCGCCTACTGCCGCGGCGCGTACTGCGTGATGGCGCCCGACGCGATCCGCATCGCCCAGCAGTCCGGGCGGGAGGTCAAACGTTTCGACGAGGGAATGCTGGAATGGACGTTGGCCGGACTCCCGGTCGAGAAGGCCACGACGGCGGCGCGGTAGCACTAAATCCACCGCCGCAACCCGCCCGGCCAACGCAGCATCAGCACGCCGATGGCGGCGACGACGATGCCGCGCGGCGCCTCGTAGAGGAATCCGGTCAGGCCTTGGGTGGGCGGAACGGGGAGGAAGAAGCCGAGACCGGCGACCAGGGTGAGCACCGCGATCCAGCGGGGCACGGTGTTGTTGCGCAGCATGCTCGCACCCATCAACCCCAGCCCGGCGAGCAGGGCGAGGGCGCCGATGATGTTGAACAATTGGAACGCGGTGGTGTCGATCATGTTGTCGTTGCCCGCGATCAGCTGCGCGGTGGCGGGGTCGTTGGCGAACGGGTAGGCGACGAACAGTTCGACGACGAGATGACCGCCCGCGGTGACGACGTTGGCGAGCAGGTAGCAGATCAGGCCGACGAATCCGGCCGTGCCGAGTCGCGGCCGCATCCACGCGTACATCCCGGGCAGTCCGAGGATCAGCAGGACGGTTCCGATGCCGAGCAGGATCTGCGCGAGCGGTGCGCCGGGGCTGGTGAGCGCCTCGACCGAATGGCTCTTGCCCGCGACGATCGGATGTAGCGTGCCGCCCGCGATGCACAGGGTGCCCGCGATGGCCAGTGCGGCGCCGCACATCCGCAGTACAGTCTCGCGAGAAGGGCCGATGGTCCGGGTGTCACCGGTGGTCGGGGTTGGTAGGAGTGCTTGCGTGTGTGTCATGAGCCAAGGGTCGACGAGGGCGCTGGTGTGACGCTGGTGCGCGGCGGGTCCGACGACGACCGCCCGGCCATCTCGGTGCTCGGGCCCCTGGAAGTGCGCACCTCGGACGGCGCCCGCCTCACCATCCCGGCGCGCAAACACGCCGAGCTCTTGGTCATCCTCGCGGCCGAGCGGACCGCCCGCAGCGCGCCGTACCTTTGCGAATTGCTCTGGCGGGGCAGGCCTCCGGAGAGCGCCCTCGTCACGCTGCAGGGCTACGTCTCACGATTGCGCAGAACGCTGCGGCCGCTTCCGGACTTCCGGATCGAGACCGGCCCGAACGGTTACGTGCTGCGGTGCGGCGGATCCGGCACCGACCTCGACCTGCTCGACGTGCTGTCCAGGGACGCCCGCGCGGCACACGCCGACGGTGATGTCGGCCGGACCGTCGATCTACTCGAACGTGCCTTGCGCCTGTGGCGCGGCGAGGCACTCTGCGATGTCGACGACATCGCCGAACTCGCTCCCGAACGGGCGCGTCTTGCCGAGCTGCGATCGGAACTCGTCGAGATGTGCGCCGAGGGACTGATCGTGCTCGGCCGTGCCCGGCACGCGGTCACTCTGCTCACCGACGAATGCGAGCGGCATCCGGAGCGGGAAGGCACGGCACGACTGCTGGCGCTGGCGCTGCGCGACTGCGGACGTGTCTCGGAGGCCCTCGACGTTCTCGTTCGATTGCGGCGCTCGCTGCGGGAGGATTTCGGGCTCGATCCCGCGCCCGACACCGTCCGGGTCGAGAACGAGATCCGCAATCCGGCAAAGCCCCCGGCGGAACGCCCTGCGCTCGTGGGACGCGACGACGTCGCCGCTGTCTTGCATCGTGCGCGGAACCGGTCCCGGCAGGGACTGACCGTCGTGACGGTGCGCGGCGCACCCGGCATCGGCAAGACGGCCGTCGTCGAGGACGCCGTGCGCCGCCACGGCGACGCGGCCTTCTTCACCGCGGGAATCAGTGGGACCGGCGCCTCGGCGTTGGCGACACTGATGCCGTGGCTGGATCAGGCCGCGCTGTCCGGACGCGCCGTGCCGGACATCCCGACACCGCGTGCGCTCGCCGCGTTGTTCGCCGACGTCGCGCGGGAGACCGGACATGTGGTCGCGGTCATCGATGACGTGCAGTGGGCCGATCCTGATTCGCTTCGGATGATCGCGGCGGCCATGCGGGTGCTGCGTGCCCATCCCGTCCTGCTGTTTCTCACGGTTCGTCCGGAGCCGCTTCCGGCGGAGGTGGGCCTGCTCCAGTCCGCGGGCGCCTATGTCGTGGTGGACCTGCCGCCGCTGTCCGCCGCGGCCGTGGAGGAGTTGGTGCGCGCCGAGCTCGGTTCGATCGATCCGGAGGTGGGCGCCCGGATCATCGAGTCGAGCGCCGGGAGCCCGTTCGTCGCGGCGCAACTGTGCGATCTCGTCCGTGCGGGCGGCTCCCTGGACGTCAGGGGCTCGGCCACCGAGATCACGACGGCGAAGCTGTCCGCTGTTTCCCCGTCGGCGCGAGCGCTCGCCGAGGTGCTGGCCGTGATCGGTACGCGCGCGTCGATCGGACTGGTCGCCGCCGCCGACGGCGCACCACGGTTCGACGATCGGATCGGTGAACTCGTCGCCGCGCGGGTCGTCTCGCTCGAAGACGGCGCAGTCGCCTTCGAACACGAACTCACGCGCGATGCGGTGCTCGCCACCATCGGTGAAGTGCGGATGGCCCTGTTGCACAAGCGAATCGCGGACGCGCTGGCCGAGCTACGACCGGGAGCGCTCACTGCGCAGGCACGGCATCGCAGTGCGGCGGCTCTCGATTCGCTGGATTCCGCTGCCGCGCAGGCCTGTTCGGTCGCGGCGCAAGACGCGCTGCGGCGGGACGCGCCCACCGAGTGCGCCGAACTCGCCGCGCGCGGGCTCCGGCACGCCGATCCCGGTGACGCGGAGCTGCTGATCGAATTGGATCGGCTCGCGGGACAGGCGCATCACCGCCTCGGCCACTACGACGCGGCCGCCGAATCCTTCGACCGCGCCGGTCGACGCTGCGCCGAACGCGGCGACTGGTCCGGTCTGGCGCGGACCGCGCTCCTGGCCGCACCGCGTGGCGTAGCAGGCTACTTCTCCGGATACGGTGTGGTGCACGCGGGTTCGTCGGCGCTGCGGGCACAGGCACTCGCGCATCGCCTCGAGCTCGACGCCGAGTTGGTCGCCGAGGCGGAAGCGATCGAGGCCGCGGACCGCGCGATCCACGGTCTGCCAGGGGATTTCGACGCACTGTCCGAGGCACGGGCGCGCAGCGCACCCGGAGGCGGATCCTGGCCCCAGGTACTGCTTGCCGAGTTCCTGTGCACCTGGGGTCCCACAACCGTCGCCGAGCGGCGCAAGATCGCCGAGGAACTGGAGGAACTCGCAGGCCACGACCGAACGGCGCGGGCGACGGCGGTCCACCTACGCCGCGTCTGCGCCCTGGAAGCGGGCGATATGCGGCTGGTCCGCCGACTGTCGGCCGAGTTCGCCCGGCTCGCCTCCGCCGACGACATCGACCTCGCGGCCACCCAGCTGTGGTGGCAGGTGATGCTGGCCGTGCTGCGTGGCGACTACCTGGAGTCGCAGGCGCTGATGACACGCTTCGCCGACGATCTCGGCGCGGTCGACGATCATGCCCGGCTGCTCGCCGAAGTCTCGGTGCTGACCAGCAATTCGATCGAGCTGTGGCATCGCGGACGGCTCGGCGAGGTACTCGCCGAAGTGGACCGTATGGCGCAGGATTTCGACGAGGATTTCGCGCTCGTGGTCGCGATGGCGGCGGCGGAGATCGATGACCACGAGCGCGCGCTGGCGACGATCGAGTCGATCATCGCCCTGCCAGGGAGACTGCACGGCCCGCGCCTGGTCGTGCGGGTGCCATTGCTGGTCGAAGCGCTGCTCACCGTCGGTCGGCGGGCGCCGCGACAGCGCGACCGGGTGGTCGAGCTCACCGCCGAACTCGAACCGTTCACCCAGGGGTGGGGCGAGACATTGCTCGTGCAGTGGCCGGGGCTGGTGTGCCTCGGGCCGTCCGGGCTCTACCGCGGCACCGCCCGCGGAATCCTCGGACTTCCCGGCGCGCGCGAGGAGGTCGTCGCCGCGCGGCACCGGGCGCGCCTGCTCGGCGCGCGGCCCTACGAATCACGCGCCGCAGACCGCTTGATCCAGTGGCCGTTCGCCTGAGCCGAACGGAGAGCGGCCGGGCCATCGTTGTCGGTTAGCTCACACGTCGTGGTATTCATGGCGGGAAAACCACAGATCCATGAGAGGGTAGACGAGTGAGATCGGGCTTATCGTCGTGATTCGCTCGGCTCATCTACAGAAAAGATGAAGTAAGCAGATGGCTCAAGGCAGTGTGAAGTGGTTTAACAGCGAGAAGGGCTTCGGCTTCATCGCACAAGACGGTGGCGGCGCCGACGTCTTCGTTCATTACTCCGCCGTGTCCGGCTCGGGATTCAAGTCCCTGGAAGAAGGACAGCGCGTGGAATTCGAGATCGGTCAGGGCCAGAAGGGCCCGCAGGCGCAGGACGTTCGCGCGATCTGAGCGACGTGAAGACGAGCCCCGCATCCTTCGGGATGCGGGGCTCTGCTTTTCCCGGCAGTGAGAACGTCCGCAATGTTCCACCGGGGCTTCGGGTTTGGAGTGCGACACCTCAGAAGGCGGCTTCGTCGAGTTCCATGATCGCGGTATCGATCTCCGACAGGACAGCTCGATCAGCGCTCAGTCGCGGCAGTACTGTCTTCGCGAAGAAGGACGCGACCGCCATCTTGCCTTCGTAGAAGGCGCGGTCGGCGCCGCCGTTGCCGGAATCCAGCACCGTGACGGCGATCTCGGCACCGACGAGCAGCCGCCATCCGACCAGCAGGTCGCCGACGGCGAGGAGGAAGCGCACGGATTCCAGGCCGATCTTGTACAGCTCGGTCGGGTTCTCCTGCGCGTCGAGCAGGTGCTGGGTGAGTCGGCCCGCCATGGCCTGCACGTCACCCAGGGCGGTGGCGAGCAAAATCTTCTCGGCCTTCATGCGGTCGTGGTCGACGGTGGATTCCGCTGTCTCCCTGACCTTTCCGGCGATATGGGCCAGTGCGACGCCGCGGTCGCGGGCGATCTTGCGGAAGAAGAAGTCCTGCGCCTGGATGGCGGTGGTGCCCTCGTAGAGCGAGTCGATCTTGGCGTCGCGGATGTACTGCTCGATCGGGTAGTCCTGGAGGAAGCCGGAGCCGCCGAAGGTCTGCAGCGATTCGGTGAGGCATTGGTAGGCGCGCTCGGAGCCGACGCCTTTGACGATCGGCAGCAGTAGATCGTTGACCCGTGCGGCGAGCTCGGCATCCGCGCCGGAGACATGCTGGGCGACAACGGGATCCTGGTGAGCCGCGGTGAACAGATAGATCGAGCGCAGTCCCTCGGCATAGGCCTTCTGCGTCATCAGGGAGCGGCGCACGTCGGGATGGTGGGCGATGGTCACCCTCGGCGCGGTCTTGTTCGCCATCTCGGTGAGATCGCTGCCCTGCACGCGCTGCTTGGCGTATTCCAGCGCATTGAGATACCCCGTCGACAGGGTCGCGATGGCCTTGGTGCCCACCATCATCCGTGCCTGCTCGATGACCTCGAACATCTGCGCGATGCCGTTGTGCACCTCGCCGACCAGCCAGCCTTTCGCCGGGATGCCGTGACCGCCGAAGGTCAATTCGCAAGTGGCGGAAGCTTTGAGGCCCATCTTGTGCTCGACGTTGGTGACGAACACACCGTTGCGTTCCCCGGGTTGCCCTGTCTGGAAATCGAAGAGGTACTTCGGCACGAGGAACAGGCTCAACCCCCTGGTACCGGGATCGGCGCCCTCGGGGCGTGCCAGCACCTGATGGACGATGTTCTCGAACAGGTCGTCGGAGTCGGCGGAGGTGATGAAGCGCTTGACGCCCTCGATGTGCCAGGAGCCGTCCTCTTGCCGGATCGCTTTGGTGCGGCCCGCGCCGACGTCGGATCCGGCGTCGGGTTCGGTCAGCACCATGGTGGCGCCCCAATTTCGTTGTACCGCAAGCGCGGCCCAACGGCGTTGTTCTTCGGTGCCGATGCCGTCGATGATGTCGGCCATGTTGGGTCCGGCCGCGTACATGAACGCGGCAGGCTGCGCGCCGAGCACGAATTCGCTGATGGCCCAACTCAACATGCGCGGGGCGGGAACGCCGCCGAGCTCCTCGGCTTTGCCGACGCGCCACCACTCGCCGTCGTACCAGGCGCGCACCGACCGCTTGAACGCGTCGGGCAATCGCACCGAATGGGTCGCCGGATCGAAGACCGGCGGATTGCGGTCGGTCTCGGCGAAGGAATCGGCGACCGGCCCTTCGGCGAGCCGCGCGGCTTCGGTCAGCATCGTCCGCGCGGTCTCGCCGTCCAGGTCGCCGAAGGCTCCGGTGCGCAGAATCTCGGCGAGGCCGAATACCTCGAAGAGGTTGAACTCCAGGTCCCTGATATTGCTCTTGTAGTGCCCCACCGGCCCTGCCCTTCCGACGATCCTCGGTCTTGTTACCGAGATGTGCTGGGCGCATGTGATCACGCCCAGCCGAATTCTG
The DNA here is from genome assembly GCF_001612615.1 of Nocardia amikacinitolerans NBRC 108937. Taxonomy (GTDB): domain Bacteria; phylum Actinomycetota; class Actinomycetes; order Mycobacteriales; family Mycobacteriaceae; genus Nocardia; species Nocardia amikacinitolerans. The sequence goes on from NZ_BDAU01000011.1 coordinate 56,932, forward strand.
GCAGGCGGGAACCTCGCGAGGCAGTCGTAAGTGATTGGCTATTAAGGAGCATCACTTGTAACCGCTACGCGAACCAAAGGAGTACCTCTCGGTGTTCGGAACGGGGGTCGATGTATACGGCCGTGCCGCACGAGGACCCATCATCTGCCGCCGCGAGTACCGGCGTCGGACTGTGGCGAACGAAGTGGTGGGCGGTTGCGAATTCACCGCGAGATGTATCGGCGCCGCGCAGGGGAGAGCGCGGGGCTCAGCGTAGCCATGTCCGATCATGACAGGCGTTAGCCAGCCTATTGCTATCTTCTCCGACCGGCCGTTCATCGGTGGGTCGGGGGACACTTCGTGCCAGGTTACGGTCGTATTGACCTTGTGGCAAGATCCTGCGCTATATTTGCTGCGAGACGCTGTATCGTATCCAAAACTGTGACCTCAGTCCTGGGCCGCTGGCCGCAGGTGACCTGACAATGGGGCGGATGACGGAGACGTCCGGCCGGTGAGACGCTGTCGGCGATCGGGTGCCGATCGCCATGATTTTCCTGAGCATGCATTCCGGTTGTCGTAACCATGTTGCAAACTTCTAACAATCCGATATAGGCAACCTTACGGCAATACAACTGAGCTCCTGAAATGAACGATATCGTCGGAGGTCGAAATGGGCCGAAAGCGTGGCATCGATGACAGTCGGGACAGTTCGAAACGGTCGGATATCAGCTCATTCCGTTCTTCCGAGGACCCGGATTCGGGGGAGGATTCCGGGGCGCACGCCAACGGCAATGGACCCGCGCGGCATCCGTCGCCCGACATCCTTCCACTGACCGCGGCCCAGCGGGGAATCTGGTTCGCCCAGCACCTAGCGGAATCGTCGCCGATATCCGTGGCCCAATACGTCGAGATCGCAGGCGAGCTGGACGCGGAATTGCTCGCCGAGGCGTGCCGAACCGCCGGTCGTGAGTTCGGCTCCGGGCATATGCGCCTGATCGAGGTCGATGGAGAGCCGCGTCAGTTCATCGACGAGGAACGCGGCGGTCGGGTGTCGGTCGTGGACTTGCGCCGGCACGCGGATCCGGTTGCGACCGCGCACGAAATCATGGTTCAGGACTATTCCGCACCGCTGGACCTGCTGCATGACGACCTGATGGTGTGCATTGTCTTCCAGGTCGGCGCGAATCATTTCCTCTGGTATCAGCGGGCGCACCATATCGCGCTGGACGGATTCGCCGCGGTATCCATGCTGCACCGGATCACCGAGCTGTACAACGCGTGGGTGAGGTCCGAGGAAGCACCGCCGTGCGCGGCGCAGGACTTGGCGGTCGTCGTAGAGCAGGACCTGGCGTATCGGGGCTCGGAGCGTTTCGAGAACGACCGCAGATACTGGTCGGAGCATTTGGCGGGCGCTCCTCCCGTCGTCGGCCTGTCCAGTCGCACGGGCAAGGCCACGATTCATCCGACGCTGGTGAGCACCGAATTACCGGAGGCCACAGCGCATCTGCTGGAAAGCGTCGTGCACGGGCACGGACCGAGTGTGACACCGACCATTGTCGCGGCGTTCGCCGCTTATCTCGCGCGGATGACCGGGAGCGACGAAGTCTTACTGAGCCTTCCGGTTTCGGGTAGGCACTCCGCCGTGCTGCGCCGTTCCGGGGGAATGGTGGCGAATGTCGTCCCGCTGCGCGTGCGGGTCGCGGGCCGCAGCGTGGGTGAGCTGATCGCCGCTGTGCTGAGCGAGTTGACGAGTGCGCTTCGGCGGCAACGTTATCGCCAAGAGGACATATTCCGCGATATGGGGATCGCGCGCGACGAAGCGGCATCCTTCGGGCCCGCCGTGAACCTCATGATGGTCGAGAACGAGGTCGTGCTCGGCGACACGACCGGCCGCCTGCATGTTCTGACTTCGGGCCCGACCGCCGACCTTTTCGTCAATATCTATCCGGGCGCGGGTAAAGACAGTACGCATATCGACTTCCAGGGCAATCCGAATGCCTATAGCCTCGAGGAACTCTCGGGTCACCATCGCCGGTTCCTCATGTTTCTGCACGAGTTCCTGGCCGGGGGAGCGGGATGTCCGATCAGTAGTCTGCCGCTGCTGGAAGCGCAGGAACGGTCCGCGCTGCTACCGGTGCGGGGTCCCGGCGGGGTCGAAACACGGCTGCTTCCAGAGATTCTGAGCGAGAGCGCGAGCCGGAATCGCGATGCCTGCGCGATCGCCTCGGGCGGGCAGACCATGACATATGGCGAGCTGGACAGCAGATCCTCCCGATTGGCCCGGCATCTGACGACTCTGGGTTGTGGACCGGAGACGGCGGTGGCGATCATGTTGCCCCGCTCGGTCGAATCGGTCGTGGCGACGTGGGCGATCGCGAAATGCGGTGCGGCGTTCGTCCAATTGGACCCCGAGTATCCGCCGAAGCGGACAGACCACATCATCGCCGACAGCGGTGCGAGAGTGGCGATCACGGTCGATGCCCTGCGCGGGCGGCTCCCGCGCGAGATACATCGTGTGGTTCTCGACGACCCCGCGACGCCGAGGGCATGCGACGCTGCGGACAAGCCGATCTCCGACGACGACCGTCTCCGCCCACTACGGCCGTCCAACGTCGCCTATATCACCTATACCTCGGGATCCACCGGACAGCCGAAGGGCGTCCAGGTCACCCACACCGGCCTCGCGAATCTCGTCACCGACCGCGCCGCCACGTATGGCATCGACCCGACATCCCGTGTGTCCTACGCACTCTCGCCCAGTTTCGACGCGTCGCTGGAGCAGTTTCTGATCTGCTTCGCGAGCGGATCCACGTTGGTGATCGTGCCGCCCGAGGTGACCGGCGGTGCGCCGCTCACGCGGCTGCTCGCCGACGAGCGGGTGACCCACCTGACGCTGACCCCGACGATGCTGGCGACCGTGGACCCCCAGCCGTTGACCGACTTGCGAGTGGTGGTGGTCGGTGGCGATGTATGTCCGCCGCACGTCATCGAGCGGTGGACCCCTTCGGTGTCCATGTACAACGAATACGGTCCCACCGAAACCACCGTGACGGCCGTCGGCGCCGTACTCGGACCCGGCCGCGCCCACACGGTCGGTCGCCCCATTCGTGGTGTTTCGGCGGCGGTGCTTGATCGAACGCTGCAGCCGGTACCCAAGGGCACCGCGGGCGAGTTGTACCTCGCCGGACCGGGATTGGCGCGCGGATACAGCAGGCTGCCCGTCGAAACGGCCGCCCGGTTCGTCGCCGATCCGTCCGGCGATGCGGGCGAACGGATGTACCGCACCGGCGATATCGCCCGCTGGATCGGCGACGACGCCGAGATGACGCTGGAATTGCTGGGGCGCAGCGACTTTCAGATCAAGATTCGTGGATACCGGATCGAGCCGAGTGAGATCGACGCCGCGCTCACCACACACGAGGACGTGGATCTCGCCGTCACGGTGCCGGTGTCGAACAACGTCGGCACGACCGTGCTGGCTTCCTATGTCGTTCCGGTCGGCGGCCGTCGCCTCGATCCGCTCGAACTTCAGCGCTTCGCCCGCGATTCGCTACCGCCGCATATGGTCCCGGCCGTGATCCTCGCGTTGGACGCTCTCCCGACGAACGCTTTCGGCAAGGTCGATCGCCGCGCGTTGCCGCAGCCCGAATTCGGGACCGCGCCGGTCGGCCGGGCGCCGGCCACGGCTCGGGAGAAAACCGTCGCGAGGCTGTTCGCCGAGGTGCTCGGCGTGCCGCGGGTCGGGGCGGACGACAGCTTCTTCGCGCTCGGCGGCGACAGCATTCTGTCGATCCGTCTGGTGGCGCGGGCCAAGGCCGAGGGCCTGAGTTTCTCCACCCAAGATGTGTTCGTGCACAAGACCGTTGCCGGCCTGGCTGCCACGGCGACGGAAGCCGTCGACACCCGCGAGTTGGCCGAGTTGCCCGGTGCGGGCGTGGGACCGATGCCGCTGTCGCCGATCATGCGCGCCATGCTCGATCGTGGTCACTACGACCGGTTCGCGCAGGCCGTGCTCGTCCAGCTGCCCGAGGGGGTCGATCGAGCCGGTCTCGTGCGCGTAGTGGGATCTCTGCTGGACCGCCACGACATGTTGCGCGCGGTGCTGCGCGGCGGCGATTCGGTCGACCGGTACCTCGAGGTGCTCGATCGGGAGGCCGTCGACCCGGACGCCGCGCTCATCGACGTTCGGCTGGATCGACGCGACGCCGCCGAGGTCGACCGCCACCTGCAGAAGGCCGCGGATCGCTTGGACCCGGGCAGCGGTGTTCTCGTGCAGGCCGTCTGGATTCAGGATCGCAATCGGACCGGACCGGACCTGATGTGGCTGGTGATCCACCATCTCGCCGTCGACGCGGTGTCCTGGCGCATCATCCTCGCCGACCTCGCTCAGGCCTGGACGCAAATCTCTAGCAGCGCATCGCATTTCGGCCCGGCTGCCACGTCGTTCCGGCGCTGGGTGCACGGCCTTGTCGTGCAGGCGCCCGGAAGGCGGTCGGAGCTCCAACTGTGGAAAGACATACTCGCGGGCGGCGATCCGCTCCTCGGATCGCGCGGTCTGCTTCCGGATCGTGACGTCGGGGCCACGGCGGGCCGGGTCCGTCAGCGCATCCCGGCGGCGATCGCCGAGGCGGTGCTCACCACCATTCCGGACCGCTTCCACTGCAGTGCCAACGAACCGCTGCTCGCTGCCCTGGTACTGGCACTGGGTGAGTGGCGGCGCAGGCGCGGTTCGGCGGCGGCCGCCGGAGAGTTGATCTCGCTCGAGGGGCACGGCCGGGAGGAGCGAGCCGTGCCCGGCGCGGATCTCAGCGCCACCGTGGGCTGGTTCACCACCCGTTTCCCCGTCCGGATCCACTGGGACAACATCGATCTCGATGATGCGCTGGCCGGCGGGCCGAGCGCGGGACGCGCGATCAAGCAGGTGAAGGAGCAGCTGCGTGCGGTGCCCGACAACGGCATCGGCTATCAGATGCTGCGCTGTCTGGATTCCCAGGGGAGTGCCGAGCTCGGAGAGCTGCCCGAACCCCAGATCAGCTTCAACTATCTCGGGCGGGTGGGCGCCGGTGAACACTCGGGGCCGTGGGCGCCCACCACCGAATTCACCGCGCTGACCGCGACGAGCGATCCGGCGATGGCGATGGCCGCCGTGCTCGACATCAACGCCATCGCCGAGGAAGGCAGCGACGGACTCGACCTCGACGCGACCTGGCAGTTCGCCTCCCAGGTGTTGAGTGGCGACGAGGTCGACGAACTCGCCGGGCTGTGGGCGCGAGCACTGGCGGCGCTGGCCGAGCACGTCCGGTCCGACACCACACCCGGATTCACACCCTCCGACTTCCCGCTCACCACCGTGTCGCAGCACGAAATCGACTGCTGGCTACGGGAATACCCGTCGATGACCGAAGTGTGGCCGCTCACCGCCCTGCAGTCCGGATTGCTTTTCCACACGATCTACGACCGGCACGGCGACGACGGCTACATCGTCCAGGCGGCGCTCACCTTCGCCGGGCCGGTGGATGGGGAGCGGATGCGGCGAGCCGCGCAGCTGCTCATCGACCGCCACGACAGCCTGCGGACCGCGTTCGTCGAGAGTGCCGAGGGGCCACGGCAGATCGTGTTGCGCGACACCCGCGTCGAGTGGAGCGAGTCGAACATCAGCGATACCGCCGAGCAGACGGAGGCACTTCGGCGACTAGCGACGGCGGCTGCGGGTCCGTTCGACCCGGCCCGCCCGCCGCTGGTGCGTTTCCATCTCGTGCGTACCGGCGCCGAGATGTTCCAGTTGCTGGTCACCAACCATCATCTGGTTCTGGACGGCTGGTCGATGCCCCTGCTGATCCACGAGTTGCTCGCGTTGTACGCCACCGATGGCGATACCGCCGAACTCGCGCCCCCGCGTTCGTACCGAGAGTATCTGCGGTGGTTGCAAACTCGGGATCGCGCCGCCGCGATCGCCGCATGGCGGGAGACGCTCGCTGGAATCGATGGTCCGACGCGGGTCGCGGGCGGGCCGGATCGGACCGCCACCGCGGACGCGGGTGAAGTCGGCCTGAACCTGGACGCCGCGACCACCGCCGCGCTTCTCGAGCTGGGCCGCTCGCACGGCGTCACCGCCAACACGGCCCTGCAGGTGGCGTGGGCATGGCTGGTGGCCGCCATGACCGGGCGGTCGGACGTGGTGTTCGGCAATACGATGTCGCAGCGCCCGCCGCAGCTTCCGGACATCGAGCGGATGGTCGGTCTCCTGGTCAACACGCTGCCCGTCCGGGTCCGGCTTGTGCCCGGCGAAACCGTTGGTGACCTGCTCGTCCGGGTGCAATCCGAGCAGGCCGCGATGTTGGATCATCAGCACATCGGTCTGGCGGAGCTGCAACGGGCCGTCGGTATCACCGACATGTTCGACACCGCGACCGTACTCGAGTCCTATCCACTCGGCCGAGAACTGCTGGCACGCAATCTTTCCGCCGCCGGATTGCGGCTGGTCGAGATCGACGCGCACGACGCGACGCCGTATCCGCTGAGTTTGCAGGTGACCCCGCCGCGTTCTGGCCGCGACGGACGATCGGTCGCCGACGAGCCCGGCACTTACACGGTGACACTGAAATTCGCCACCGATCGATTCGATGCGGACGACGCCCGCACTCTGCTCGAACGGTTCGAGCTGCTGCTCAGGCAGGTCGTCACGGATCCCGGCCGGAAGGTCATCGCGATCTCCCCCTGCCGGGAATCCGAACGCGCGGAGCTGCTTACGGTACGCGGCGAGGATTCGGCCGCGCCGCACGTGCTGCGCGACATTCTGTGGGGGACCGCGCGGAGGCACCCGGATGCCGTGGCTGTCCGGTGCGGTGACACCGCGTGGACCTATCGCGAGCTGGAGCGTCGCGCCGACGCGTTCGCTCGTCTGCTTGCGGGCCACGGTGCGCGCGCCGAGTCGATCGTCGCGGTGGCCGTGCCCCGTTCGGCCGAACTGGTCGTCGCGATCTGGGCGGTGGCGAAGACCGGCGCGGCCTTCCTGCCGTTGGATCCCGACAATCCCGCCGCGCGGATCGGGGAGTTGTTGTCCGATTCGCGTGCACGTCTCGGTGTTACCACCAGCGTTGTGGCACAGCGGCTTCCGGATGCTGTCGACTGGTTGCTGCTGGACGCTTCGGCTTCGGACGCTCACGACGATCTACCCCATCCGGCCTGGACCGACCGGTTGTCCGCCGACAACGCGGCATACGTGATCTATACGTCCGGATCGACCGGCACACCGAAAGCGGTCCAAATCGGCCATCGAGGTCTCGCCGATCTGGTCGCGGCGCACGCCGAAGCCTTCGGTGTGGACAAGGATTCGCGGGTGTTGCAGGTCGCGTCGCCGGGATTCGACGCCTGCCTGTCGGAATTGCTGTTGGCGCACGGCAGTGGCGCCTGTCTGGTGGTGGCGCCGCCGGAGGTGTACGGCGGCACCGACCTCACGGAACTCATTCGGTCCCAGCGGGTTTCGCACGCGATCCTCACCCCGTCCGTGCTGAACACGATGGATCCTTCCCGGACCCCTTCGTTGACAACGCTCGCGGTCGTCGGCGAAGCGAGCGGTCCGGACACCGTGCACCGGTGGGCCGCTGGGCGACGGCTGATGAATCACTACGGACCGACCGAGTGCACGATCTGGGCAACGGGGTCGGACGCGCTCGTACCCGGCGAAGCGGTGACGATCGGTGCACCGATCCGCGGCGCGTCCGCGATGGTGCTCGACGAGTGGCTGCGACCGGTGCCCGTCGGCGTCGCGGGCGAACTCTATATCGGCGGGGCAGGACTCGCCCGCGGGTACATCGATCGACCTGGCGTGACCGCGTCGCGCTTCGTCGCGGATCCGAGATCCACCCGCGGCGAACGGATCTACCGCACCGGTGATTCCGTGCGCTGGGTGCGCGGACCCGCCGGGTTGGCACTGGAATACCTGGGCCGCTGCGATCAGCAGGTCAAGATCCACGGCCTGCGGATCGAGCCGGAGGAAATCGATGCCCACATCGCCGGACACCCGGACGTGGCGAGCGTCGCCACCGTCCCGGTGCGAGGACCCGCGGGCGAACCGGTTCTGGTGTCCTATGTCGTCGCAGCGCCGGGCTCCGTGGTGGATGTGGCGGCGATCGCCGACGATCTCGCGGCCAGGCTGCCCCGCTACATGAATCCCGCGGCGATCGTGCGGCTCGACGAGATGCCGCGCACGCCCACCGGCAAGGTCGATCGGAAAGCATTGCGGCAGCGCCCCTTCACCGCCGAAGTGGCGGGCGGTAGGCCCCCGTCGACGCCCACGGAGCAGGTCGTGGCGCAACTGTTCGCCGATGCGCTCCACCTCGACACGGTGTCCGCCGACAGCAACTTCTTCGCGCTCGGCGGTGACAGCATCGTGTCGATGCGGCTGGTGGCGCTGGCGAGGTCGGCCGGGATCACGCTCACACCGCGAGAGGTGTTCGAAGCCAAGACGGTTGCCGCCCTCGCCGCACTGGCGGACGACGTCGCGGCTCCGGTGACAATCGAGGAACCACCGCGACGCGCGACGGCGGATCGCACGCCGGAGCACCCGATGGTCACGCTGACCGAACAGGACCTCGATCGGCTCGCACGCCGCTACCGCGGCCTGTCCGACGTGTGGCCGCTGTCACCCATGCAATACGGGATGCACTTCGACTCGACATTCGACCCAGAGGCCGGGGACAACTACACCGTCCACACGATGATCGGATTGTCCGGCGCGGTCGACGGCGAGCGCCTGCGACGTGCCGCCCAGGCCGTGGTCGACCGGCACGACATCCTTCGGGCCGCCTTCGTGGAGACGGCAAGCGGGCCGTGCCAGATCGTGCTGGACCATGCCGAAATCCCGTTCCGGGAAATCGATCTCACCGATAGTGGCGATGCCGGATCGCCGGAAGCGATCGCCGCGGCGGACGCGGCGGCGGGCTTCGACCTGTCGGCTCCTCCGCTCCTACGCTTGACACTGATCCGGCTCGACGCACGCTCCTTCCGCCTGCTCGTCACGAATCACCACGCGATCCTGGACGGCTGGTCGATGCCGTTGCTGATGCGAGAACTGCTCGACTACTACGGATCTCCCGAACACATCGACTCCGCCGACCGCGCGCCCTCCTACCGCGACTATCTGTCCTGGCTGGCTCGGCAGGACAGCCCCGCCTCCAAAGCGGTATGGGCGCAGGAGTTTTCGGATGTCACGGGACCCACTCGGGTGTCCCGCGAAACCGCCGCGGCGGGTTCCGTTTCCGCCGCCGAGGTCACGGCCGAACTCACGGCGGATCGTTTCGCGGATCTTCGTCGGGTGGCGGCGGAGACGGCCGTCACCATCAATACGGCGGTGGCCGCGGCATGGGCGCTGAATCTGCGCGTCTCGACCGGTGAGACCGATGTGATCTTCGGCGCCGCGGTGTCCGGGCGGCCCCCCGAGTTGCCGCTGGTCGATCAGACGCTCGGCATGTTCCTGACCACGATTCCGGTGCGAGTCCCGCTCGAACCCGGCGTGACGGTGCGCGAATTGCTGAGCGGGATTCAGGCGCGGCACGCCCGCATGCTGGAGCATCACCATATCGGCCTGCCCGAGATTCACCGCAGCGTCAGCCTGCCCGAACTCTTCGACACCGTCATCACCTTCCAGTCGTTCCCCATCGATCGGGCAGCGCTGCAGGAACTCGTCGATTCGGCGGGCCTGCGGGTGGACGAACTCAGCGGTGTGGACGCGACACCGTACCCGCTGAGCCTGGCCGTGGAACCGAAGCAGTCCGAGGACGGCGAGGCGCAGGGTCTGCGGATCGTCCTCCGATTCCACGAGCGCGCCTTCGACACCGCCTCGGCGCGCCGCATCCTCGATCGTTTCGTCGAGCTGCTGTGCCGGATCGCCGCGAACCCGGACCTTCGCCTCGGCGAGCTGCCGCTCGCCGAGGAATCGGCACCGTTGTGGCCGGTTTCCGTTGCGGAAGAGGCGATTCCGGAGACGTTGGACCGCATGCTCGCCGCGTCCACCGCCGCCGAACCCGACGCCATCGCCGTGCGGTGCGGTGCGGCGGCCATGACCTACCGGCAGCTCGACGAGCGATCCACACGTCTGGCTCGGATCCTGCTGGAGCACGGCGCCCGGCGGGGGCGGATCGTCGCCTCGGTGCTTCCGCGGTCGCTCGCGGCGACGGTCGCCCTGTGGGCCGTCGCCAAGACCGGCGCTGCCGTCCTGCCGATCGATCCGATCCTGCCGGCGGAGCGTATCGAGTTTCTGCTCTCGGACTCGAAAGCAGTTGTCGGACTGACCGATACGTCAACCGGCAACGGTCTTCCCGAGGGTGTCGACTGGCTGGTCCTCGACACGGAGCAGACGCACGACCCCTGGGACTCGGTCCCCGCCACGCCGATCACCGATGCCGAACGCGGCGGGCCGATCCGGCGGGATCAGACCGCCTACGTCAGCTACACCTCCGGGTCGACCGGAACGCCCAAGGGCGTTCTCGTCAGCCATCGCGGCTTGACCGAGATCGTCGCGGCGCAGCGGCGAATGCTCGGCGTCGACCCGACGTCGGTGGTGCTGCAGGTCGCCTCGCCCAGCTTCGACGCCTCGATCTTCGAATTGTTGATGGCGCACGGATCGGGCGGTCGGCTCGTCATCTCGCCCGCCGATATCTACGCCGGGCCCGAGCTGGCGAATCTGATGCGGCGCGAAGGCATTTCGCATGCGATAGTGACCCCGTCCGCGCTGGCGACAGTCCCGTCCGATGGTCTCGACGGGCTGCGCGTGCTGGCGGCGGCCGGTGAGCCGGTCGGGCCGGAACTGGTCGAGCGGTGGGCGCCGAAGCGCGCCATGGTCAATGTCTACGGGCCGACGGAATGCACTATTTGGGCGACCTCCGGCGACGCATTGGTACCGGGTGCCGCGATCACGATCGGCAGGCCGGTCGGCACGGTCGCGGCCATAGTCCTGGATACCTGGTTGCGGCCCGTGCCGCCCGGTGTCGCGGGCGAACTGTACCTGTTCGGCCCCGGCGTCGCCGACGGATACGTCGCCAGGATGGCATTGACCGCGACGCGATTCGTCGCATGCCCGTTCGGCGAACCGGGGCAACGCATGTACGCCACCGGTGACATCGTGCGCCGCACCGCCGAGGGGGAGCTGGAATATCTGGGGCGCAACGATTTTCAGGTGAAGGTGCGCGGCACCAGGATCGAGCTGGGGGAGATCGACGCGGTGCTGGGTGCGCGCGCGGACATGGCGTACGCCGTCACCGTGCCGCGCCGCGACGACAGGCGACCGACGCTGCTCGTGTCCTATGTCGTGCTCGCGACCGGCGCGGCAGTATCGGGCGAGCAGTTGCGGGCGGCGCTGGCCGAGGCGTTGCCCCGGTACATGGTGCCGTCCGCGGTGGTGGTGCTGGACGAGGTGCCGCTGACCGCCAACGGGAAGCTGGATCGCGACCGGTTGCCCGAACCGGCTGCCGTCGCGCGCGAGTACCGGGCGCCGTCGCCGGGGTTGGAAGAGTTGGTCGCGCGAACATTCGAGCAGGTGCTCGACGTGGACCGGGTCGGAGCCGACGACGACTTCTTCGCGCTCGGCGGCGATTCGCTCAGCGCCTCGCTGGTGGTGGCCCGCATCGGTGCGGCCTTGGACGTGCGCGTGCCGGTGCGGTCGGTGTTCGAGGCGCCGACGGTCGGCGAATTGGCCGCGCTCGCAGGGACACTCAGCGGTGCGGGCCGGTTGCCCCTGCTGCCCGGCTTACGTCCCGACCCCGTGCCGCTGTCGCTGGCGCAGCAGCGGATGTGGTTCCTGAACCGGTTCGAGCCGGACTCCGCCGCATACAACATTCCGGTGATGCTGCGGCTGTCGGGACAGCTCGACACCGCGGCGCTCGCGGCCGCGCTCGCGGATGTGATGGCGCGTCACGAGGTCCTGCGGACGATATATCCGGAAGTCTCCGGTGAGCCGAGGCAAGTCGTTCTCGACGAGCCCGCGGTGCCGATGGAGCCGATGCGGGTGCCCGCGGATTCGGTCCAGGTGGTGGTCGGCGAATTCGTCCGGCGCGGATTCGATGTGACCGCCCGCGTGCCGATGCGCGTGGCATTGTTCGAGCTCGACAGCGACACAACGGAATTCCTGCTGGTCCTGGTCGTCCATCACATCGCGGGCGACGGTCAGTCGATGGGTCCGCTGGCGCGTGATGTGATGACGGCGTATGCCGCGCGACTGGCCGGGCACGCCCCGGAATGGCAGCCGCTCGCCGTCCAGTACGCGGATTTCGCGTGGTGGCAACGGCAGCTGCTCGGCGCCGAGGACGATCCGGCGTCGCTGATGTCCGCGCAGCTGGAGTTCTGGCGCTCCACGCTCGCGGGCGCACCGGACCGGTTGGAACTCCCAACGGACCGACCACGTCCGGCCGTCGCGTCGCTGGCGGGCGGCCGGGTGCCGGTGCGGATCGATGCGAGGCTGCACGAGCGGCTGCTCGGGCTGGCACGGTCGCGGGGATCGTCGCTGTTCATGGTCATGCACGCCGCGCTGGCAACGGTATTGGGGCGGCTCGGTGGCAGCGACGATGTCGTCATCGGCACCCCGGTCGCGGGGCGCGGCGAGCCCGCGCTGGACGATCTGGTGGGGATGTTCGTGAACACCCTCGCACTGCGGACCCGGGTGGACACGCGCGAGCCGTTCACCGACTTGCTGATGCGTGCTCGCGAGACGGATCTGCTCGCGTTCGAGCACTCGGATGTGCCGTTCGAGCGGGTCGTGGAGGCGTTGAGCCCGGAGCGATCGACGGCGCGGCATCCGTTGTTCCAGGTGGTCCTGGCGTTCCAGAACGTGTCGACGGTCGATTTGGCGCTGCCCGGCGTCCGGGTCGTGCGAACGGATGTGGACACCGGGGCGACCCAGTTCGACCTGCAACTGGTGTTGTCCGACTCGTTCGGTAGTGCCGGTGTGGCGCAAGGCATCTCGGGAACGTTGAGCTACGCGCGGGATCTGTTCGACGAGGCGACCGCGGCGGCGACCGTCCGACGGTTGGTGCGGGTGCTGGAAGCCGTCGCCGACGATCCGGCCGTGGTGATCGGGGATATCGACTGGCTGGAAGCCGACGAGCGCGCGGCGCTCACGTCGCGGGTGGGGACACGGACCATGACGGCGCCGGAGTCCTCCGGATTGCTGCCGGACGTGCTCGCCTCGGCCGTCCGCGACAACGGCGACGGCATCGCCGTTGTCGCGGGGGATGCCACGTTGTCGTACGCGGAGCTGGACGAGCGGTCCAGTCGGCTGGCCAGGGTCCTGATCGGCTGTGGCGCAGGACCCGAGCATCCGGTGCTTGTCGCGGCAGCGCGGTCGATGGAATCCGTCGTCGCGTGGTGGGCCGTGGTCAAGACGGGTGCCGCGTACGTACCGGTGGACACCGGCTATCCCGCGAGCCGGATCGAGCAGATGGTCTCGGATTCCGGTGCGACGCTGGGCATTACGGTGTCGTCGTCGCGTAACCAAGTGCCCGATTCGGTGGACTGGCTCGTGCTCGACGACCCGGCCCTCGCCGCGTGGATCGACGCGTCGGCGAGCGGTCCGATCGGCGATGGCGAGCGAGCGCGGCCGCTGCGGGCCGCCGACGTCGCCTACGTGATCTTCACCTCCGGATCGACCGGGGTGCCCAAAGGTGTCGCCGTGACCCATTCCGGCATCGCCGACTTGGTCTCGGTGTGGCGCGCCGACCGCGAGCTTCGACACACGTCCAGGGTGTTGCATTTCGCGTCGCCGTCGTTCGACGCCGCACTGATGGAGATCCTGATCGCGGTCAGCCGGGCCGCCGCACTGGTCGTTGCGCCGAACGGGATCTACGGCGGCGGCGAGCTGGCCGAATTCCTGCGCGTGCGGCGGGTCACCCACGCGTTCCTGACCCCCGCCGCGCTCGCGTCGGTGGATCCGGCCGGGCTGGACGACTTGCGGCTGGTGATGTCCGGCGGTGAGGAGGTGCCCGCGGAACTGGTGAGCCGTTGGGCGGGCACCGATCTCGCGGGCGCGCGGAAGTTCCAGGTGCTCTACGGTCCGACCGAGGCCACGATCGCAGCCACGGCGACGGGTGCGCTGGGACCGGATGACCGGCCGACGATCGGTACGCCGCTGCCGGGAATACAGGCGCTGGTCCTGGATTCCCGGTTGCAGCCGGTGCCGGTGGGGGTGGCCGGAGAGCTGTATCTGGCGGGCCCCGCGCTGGCGCGCGGATACCTGAACAGGGCGGCGGCGAGCTCGGCACGGTTCGTCGCGCATCCGTTCGGGGAACCGGGACGTCGCATGTACCGCACGGGCGATGTGGTGCGCTGGAATACCGGCGGCGCGCTGGAGTTCTTGGGGCGCAACGATTCCCAGGTGAAGATCCGCGGGTATCGGGTCGAGCTGGGCGAGATCGACGCGGTGTTGAGCGCGCGGCCGGAGGTGGCGTACGCGGTCACCGTGGCGCGGCGGGACGACAACGGTCCGGTGCTGCTGGCGTCCTACGCGGTGCCCGAAGCCGGGGCGAGCCTGTCGGGTGAACAGCTGCGGGCGTCGCTGGCCGAGGTGCTGCCGTCGTACCTGGTGCCCGCCGCGGTGATGATCCTGGACGCGATCCCCTTGTCGCCGAATGGAAAACTCGACCGCGCGGCGCTGCCCGCGCCCGTCCTCCAGGCCAAGCGCTTCCGGGCGCCGGCGACACCGGTGCAGGAAATCGTGGCGGGCGTCTTCGCAGACGTTCTCGGCATCGACGGTCCGGTGGGCGCCGACGACGACTTCTTCGAACTCGGTGGCAACAGCCTGGTGGCCATCCGGGTCGCCGCGCGGATCGGCGCCGCGCTCGACGCGACCATCCCGGCGTCGATGATCTTCGAGGCGCCGACGGTCGCGCGGTTGGCCGCGTGCGCCGAATCGCGGGCCGACACGGGTCGGGTGGCGCTGACCGCACAGCAACGGCCGCAGGCCATTCCGCTGTCCTACGCGCAGCAGCGCATGTGGTTCCTGAACCAGCTCGAGCCCGGCTCGGCGGCCTACAGCATTCCGATCGCGATGCGGCTGTCCGGTCAGCTGAATCTCGACGCGCTGCGCGCGGCCGTCGAGGATGTGCTGAACCGGCACGAGGTGCTGCGGACCGTGTACCCGTACGGCGAGGGCGAGCCGACGCAGGTCGTCCTGCCCGCCGTCGAGGCGATCGCACCGGTGACCGCGATCCCGATCGCGGAACATGAACTGGCCGAAACCTTGTCGGCGTTCGTCTCGACGGCGTTCGATCTGACGGTCGAGACGCCGGTGCGGATCCGGTTGTTCGAGCTCGGGCCGAACGAATGGGTCCTGGCCGTGGTGGTGCACCACATCTCCTGCGACGGGTCGTCGCTCGCCCCGCTGGCCCGAGACACCATGACCGCGTACGCGTCCCGCCTGGCCGGGGAGACGCCGAGCCTGCCGCCGCTTCCGGTGCAATACGCCGACTACGCGATCTGGCAGCGAGCCGTGCTGGGGACCGAAGACGATCCCGACTCGCTGCTGCGCGCCCAGATCGACTACTGGACCGTCGAATTGGCGGACCTACCGGTTCTGTTGGAGCTGCCGACCGACCGGCCGCGTCCGCCCGTGCAGACCCATGCGGGCGCGAGCGTACCGATCGCCGTCGGCGCCGATCTGCACGCGGGATTGCAGCGGGTCGCGCGGGCGCACAACACGACGCTGTTCATGGTCTTCCACGCCGCCCTGGCGGCCACGTTGGCCCGGCTGGCCGATACGGACGACATCGCCATCGGCACACCGTACGCGGGACGTGGCGAGCCGGAACTCGACGATCTGGTCGGCATGTTCGTCAACACACTGGTGCTGCGGACCCGGTTGACCGAGGGGATGACCTTCACCCAGCTGCTCGAGCAGGTGCGCGGAACCGATCTGGCCGCGTTCGGGCACGCCGATGTTCCGTTCGAGCGGCTGGTGCAGGAGCTGAACCCGGTGCGGTCACACGCCCACCATCCGCTGTTCCAAGTGATGCTGGCGTTCCAGAACATCGGTGGGGCCGAGTTCGAACTGCCGGGGCTGTCCGCGTCGGCCATGACCGCCGACAACGACACCGCATTGTTCGATCTGCAGATCGCGGTCTCGGATTCCTACGACCCCACCGGAGCCCCGGCGGGCGTCACCGGCGCGGTGACCTACGCGAGCGACCTCTTCGACGCGACGACGGTGACCATGATCGTGGATCGCCTGCTGCGATTGCTCGGCGCACTGGCGACCGATCCGGCGCAGCCGGTGCACGAGGTGGATCTGCTCGGCGCCGAGGAACGGGAAGAGGTTCTGACGCAGTGGAACTCGACGGAACATCCGCTGCCGCCCGGCGAGACGCTGGCTTCGATTTTCGCCCGCTCCGTGCGGGCGCACGCGGATCGGCCCGCGGTGGTATTCGGCGAGGAGACGCTGACCTATGCGGAATTCGCCTCGCGCGTATACCGATTGGCGCGGTGGTTGATCTCCCGGGGCGTGGGGCCGGAGTCGTTGGTTGCGCTGCGGATGCGGCGTTGCCTGGATCAGGTCACCGCCATGTACGCGGTGCACGCCGCGGGCGGTGGGTACGTGCCGGTCGATCCGGATCTTCCCGCCGACCGCATCGCGTACATGCTGTCGATTGCGGCACCGGTGCTGGAGCTGTCGTCCCTCGATGGGCTGGAGCTGTCCGAATTCGCGGATACGCCGGTCACCGATGCGGATCGGCCCGCACCGCTGCGACCGGACAACGTCGCCTACGTACTGTTCACGTCCGGGTCGACCGGGCGGCCGAAAGGTGTTGCCATATCGCATTGTTCGGTGGTCAACCAGGTGCGCTGGTTCAGCGGACGCTGTGCGCTGACGCCGGAAGACGTGGTGTTGCAGAAGTCCCCTGCCACGTTCGACATGTCGGTGTGGGAACTGTTCGCGCCGTTGGCCGTGGGAGCGCGCATGGTGATCGCGCGAGCGGACGGGCATGCCGACCCCAACTATCTCGCCGAAACCATTGCCACCCAGCGGGTCACGGTCACCGCCTTCGTGCCGTCGATGCTGGCGGTATTCGCGGACGCGGCGCCCGCGCGGTCGCTGGAGTCGCTGCGGACGCTGATGGTGGGCGGTGAGGCATTCGGCGCCGAGGTGGTGGCCGCGGTGCGGCGAACGGTGCCCGGGATCGCGCTGCACAATCTGTACGGTCCGACCGAGTTCGCCGTGTGCGCGACCGCGCATCGGGTGACCGAAGCCGACAGCGGGAACATGCCGATCGGCACACCGGTATGGAACTCGCGGGCATACGTCCTCGACCACCGGTTGCATCCGGTACCGCCCGGTGTCGCAGGGGAGTTGTATGTGGCGGGCGTGCAGCTCGCCCGCGGTTATCGGTCGCGACCGGGCCTCACCGCGGAACGGTTCGTGGCCGACCCGTACGGTGACGGCGGTCGCCTCTACCGCACAGGTGATTTGGTGCGCCGCCGCCACACCGGCGAGTTGGAATACTTGGGCCGCACCGATTTCCAGGTGAAGCTGCGCGGGCTGCGCATCGAACTCGGCGAGATCGAGGCGGTACTCGCCGAGTACCCCGGCATCGCCCGTGCGATCGCCGCGGTGCGCTCCGCGGGCGTGGGGGAGCACCTCGTCGGCTACCTGGTTCCGGTCGCGGGCGCCACGGTCGACACCGCGGCCGTCTCGGCGCACGCGGCGACCAGACTGCCGGACTACATGATGCCCACCGCGATGATGGTGATCGACGCGGTGCCACTGACCGCGTCGGGCAAGCTCGACCACACCCGGCTAGCGGAGCCGGTGCTCGCGGTAGGGGAGTTCAGGGAGCCTTCGTCGCCGCTGGAAGGGGCGGTCGCCCGTGCCTTCGCGGCGGTACTCGGCGCGGATCGGGTGGGTGCCGACGACGACTTCTACGCGTTGGGTGGTAACTCGCTGAAGTCGGTGCAGGTGGTGAACGAGTTGCGGAAAGAACTCGACTACGAGGTTCCGATCGCCTGGATGTTGTCGGATCCCTGCCCGGCCGACCTGGCGAAGCGGATCGAATCCGGCATGCGCTCGGGTCCCGCCGTCGAGCGGACCGATCACGGATTCGACGTGCTGCTGCCGATCCGGACCGACGGTGCGCGACCGCCACTGTTCTGCATCCACCCGGCGGCCGGCCTGTCGTGGTGCTACCGCACACTCGACCGGTATCTCGCGGACGGCCGACCGATCTACGGCCTGCAGGCGCCGCAGATCGGCGGCGAGGTCCCCGGCCCGACCTCGATCGAGGACATGGCCCGGCGCTACTTCGACGAGATTCGCGCGGTGCAGCCGCACGGCCCCTATCACGTTCTCGGCTGGTCGCTGGGCGGTGTGATCGCCCACGCCGTCGCGGTCGAGATGCGCGCCGCCGGTGAAGATGTCGCACTGCTTGCCCTGTTGGACGCCGAGGTGGATAGCGTCGAGGAGCCGACGTTGCCCGCGGTCACCGCGGGCGAACTGATCAGCAATCTAGGTCCGGTCCTCGGCGTCGATTTCGTGAGCGCCGAGGCGACCGCCGAAGAGGCCGCCGATCTGATCGAACGGCACCTGGGGCGCGGTCTCGGTGTCGACGCCGCACGGATCGAGCGCCTCACCGATGCCTACAACCTGGCGATTCGAGCGGTGAGTGCGTGGCGGCCCGCGGTCTTGGACAGTGACATGCTCTATTTCACCGCGACGCGGGAAAGGCGATCCGACGCCGCGGGTCACGAGGGATGGACGCGGGTGGTCCGGGGACAGATCTCGGCGTTCGACATCGATGCGACCCACCTCGGGATGACCGAACCGGATGCGATGGCTCAGATCGCCCGGATCCTCAACGCGCGACTGGCGTGAGGTCCGCGTTCGTGGGTGCGTCGGATTCCTCGGTTCGGTTGCCCTCGTGCGGTAGGGGCTTGGTGATTCCCACCAGCGCCCCGATCGACGCTCCGAGCGCCCCGCCGAGCACGGCGGCGGGGACGGCGACGACGGTGGCGCCGACGGCCGCGCCGAGGAGCGGGCCGACGACCAAGCCGGTCGGCAGGAACGGGATACCGACGATGAACCCGGCGGCCGCGCCTGCCATCGCGGCGGCCACCGCGACGGGCGCGGACAGTCCCGCGGCGATGCCTGCTCCGATCGCCGCGCCGACGCCGGCGTCCACGGTGGTGACGGTGCACCGTTGGGGATCGACGGGGATTTGCGCGCAGAACGCCTGGAGCTGCTCCTCTTTCACGGCCGGAGGCGCGTCCGGTGCGTCGATCGTCTCGATTCGAGTCCGGCTGTCGGCGAGGGGATTCGCTGTGCCGATATCGCCGCGGCGCGTGTCCGTCGCCGGGTCGGTGTCCGCGGGCGGCTGGGTCAGCAGAACGATCAAGCTCTGCGACGGAAGGGGTTCGCGCCCTGGCTCGTGGTGCGTCGGTGGCGTGGCGGGTGTCTGGGCGGTGGCATCCGGGGATGCGTTGGCCACTCCGGTTCCGAGTAGGACCGCGAGCGGCAACATGCTCGCGATCACCATCGCACGTGACCGCCGACGACCGGCTTCCGGCATTCCGCACCTCCTGGACGTCTACCTCTTAGCGCTTATGGACCTCGAGTGTTGTCGCACGTTGCGGCGCAGACAGCTTAAGCGGTCGGCGCGGCAGGACCTGGGAGAACTGCCGTGCCCCGTGTCGGTTGCGTGCTCGCTCAGCTACGGGAATAGGGTCCGTCCGCCGAGGTGTGCGCGGCGGCGCGCCATTGGCTCGGGCTGCGGCCGTGACGTCGACGGAACCAGCGGGAGAAGTTGCCGGGTGACGAGAACGCGAGCAGCTCGGCGATCTCGGTGAGCGTGTGGCGGCCGTTGGTGACCATGTGCCGGGCGAGTTCGGCGCGAGTCGCGTCGAGCAGGGTGGTGAAGGTCTCGCCTTCGGCGGCCAGGTGGCGGTGGACGGTGCGACGGTCGACACCGAGGCACCTGGCGATCTGGTCGACCGAGCAGCGTCCGGTGGGCAAGAGCAGTTCGATGAGCTCCCGGCCGCGTTCCAGCGTTGTCGCCGCGCGAGTGTCGCGGGGTGAGTCGAACAACTGCTGGGCGTAGGCGCGCAGCTGCGGGTCCGACATGGCGTTCGGCGCGTCGAGATCGGTTGTGTAGGTGATGATTCCGTTGAAGTCCTGCTCGAAGGCGACCTGTGATCCGAGGACGCGGTGGTGCGTGCGGCGGTCACGCGGCGCGGGGTGGGTGAAGCGGACTTCCGCCGGCTGCCAAGTGGTTCCGAGGAATCCGCGCAGGAGTCCGTGCAGTACGCCGACAGCGAGTTCGATGGCTTGCCGGGTTTCGCCCGGGCTGCCGAGATTGAGACTCAGGCGGATGGCGGCGATGCCGTTGTGCTCGGTGAGCCGGGTGCGCGGGACTGCGAACCACCGGCGTCCTACCTGCCACCTTCCTGGACGCGGCGCGTCTCGCCCAGACGGCTCTGCCCACCGCCGCTATGTTCGCGCTCGGCACCGGGGTCCGGCTACACATCCTGAAGCGGATCGGCATCCGCCCCCTGCTGCTGGCTACCGCTTCGACGGTCTGGATCACCTCGATCGCTCTCGCCGGCGCCCTCCTCGCCGCCTGAATACGCCCCGGTGCCGATACCTTGCCCGGCGCAACGAAATTCATCGTCCTCGGCTTCGCGGCTCATGCGGGGATGCCGCCGCGAAGCCACTCGGACCAGGGGATGCTCCAATCGCCGTTCTGCCAGATGTCGAGGGGATCGCCGCCGGTGTTGCGGACCTCGACGACGTCGCCGGGGATGACGAAGTCGTAGAACCAGGCGGCGTCGGCGGGGGAGAGGTTCAGGCAGCCGTGTGAGACGTTGGTGTTGCCTTGGGCCCACATGCTCGCGGCCAGTGCGTGGACGAAGATTCCGTCGTGGCTGATGCGGACCGCGTGGTCGATGCTGGTGCGGTAGCCGCCTGCGCTGGCGGGCAGGCCGTAGGTGGTGGAGTCCATGATCACCGGGTTGTTTCGGTCGAGCACGGTGTAGATGCCGGGGCGGGTCCAGAACGACAGGTATCGGCCGCCGACGACGGTGGTGCCGCCCTTGCCCATCGATGTGGGCATGGTGCGCACCAGGTTTCCGTTGTCGAAGACTTCGATCTGTTTGGTGTTGTCGTCGGCGATCGCGACGTGCGCGGGTCCGATGTTCACCGAGACCCGTTGGTCGCGCAGGCCGTAGCGGCCCTCGCCGAGCGCGCGCCCGAACAGGTTGGCCTCGACCGTGATTCGAGTACCGGGGGCGTGGTAGTGCTCCGGTCGCCAGTGCGCGTTCCGATCGTCGAGCCAGTACCAGGCGCCGGTGACGGCGGGCTGGGTGGTGACGGCGATGTGGCGTTCGGCGGCGGCCCGGTCGACGGGGTGGTCGAAACGGGCGGCGAGTACGAAACCCACTCCGTAGGTGTCGTTTTCGGCTAGCTCGACGAGATTGGCCGAGCGCAGGGAGACGTCGACGAGCTCGTGCGGTCGCACCGTGGTGCAGGTCGTCGTCGCGGTGATGTCGCCGGCTTCGCCGTGCGCCACGGCTTTGGCGGTGTAGGTGTGTGCGTAGCCGAGTGGTTCGGTGCTTGTCCAGGTCCGATGATCGGGTGCGGGTGCGCCGGGTAGTGATCTGCCTGTCTCATCGATCCACTCGACCGAGCGCAGTGTCCCGTCGGTGACCGTGACCGTGCCGGGGCTGCGCGCATCGACATCGTGGGCGCCGGGTGGCGGGTCGAATCGGATCGTGGCGGGTTTGGGCGGTGCGGGTTCCCGCTGCCCGCATCCGGTCAGGGCGAGGCCTCCCGCACCGGCGGCGAAGCCGATCAACAGCCGACGACGTCCCAAAGCCACCGCGCATCTCCCTTCGCCGGGTGTAGCAGGGCCGACCTCTGTCCGCCAGCATGTGTCAGCTACCCACCGCGCGAGGCGCCAACGAGCGGTAACTCCATCGATCCGTCGCAGAACCGACACCATTCCGCGATTGATTCCGGACAGCGCGATGGATGGCCCCGAATCCTGATCAAGCGGTGATGCGGATCTGTTGCATCATGTCGTGATCCTCGTGGTCCAGGTTGTGGCAGTGCCAGACGTAGCCGCGGATGGTGGTCGCATCGGTGTGGTTCGCGTGGTGCTGGGGTGCGGGGTCGCCGTAGGGCGCGATGGCTTCGGCG
Organism: Nocardia amikacinitolerans NBRC 108937; assembly: GCF_001612615.1. Taxonomy (GTDB): domain Bacteria; phylum Actinomycetota; class Actinomycetes; order Mycobacteriales; family Mycobacteriaceae; genus Nocardia; species Nocardia amikacinitolerans. The sequence goes on from NZ_BDAU01000011.1 coordinate 79,079, forward strand.
CCGTCGCGGACGCGCAGTGGGGTGTCGGGGTCGAAGCCGAGTTCGTCGATGGAGGGCCAGTACACCAGGACTCGGGTGATGGCGTCCGTCGGGCACAGGACGGTGTCCTTCCATCCGGTTTCCCACGGTTGGGGTGGCTGCTGGGGGCCCCGGACGAAGGCGTCGGCGGGCGGATTCCATCGTGTGCCCCAGGCCGGTCCGGGGCTGTTGGACAGCCAGTAGGCCGAGGTCAGGATGGGTTGCCTGCCGAGGATGCGCATCCGGGCCAGGTGCAGGTGGATCGGGTGGTCGAAGGGGGTGGCGTTGATCAGGTCCCATTGGTCGACGGTGCCCGCTTTCGCGACGTCGACATCGGTGGTGCGGAACGGCAGGTTGTTCAGCGCGAGCAGGGTGGAGGCGAAGGGGGGTCGCAGGGTGTCGGTCAGGCCCATCATCGTCATGGTCCTGGTCAGTTGCGGGGCGTCGAGCGGCTCCAGCGGTGCGGGCTGCCCGTCGCCGCCGCGCAGCCGGGCGGGCACGGTCGCGGCCGGACCGTCTCCTGCGACGGTGAACCGCATGATGCGGGGCAGCGCGGGAACCATGAAGACCGTGTTGCCGAAATCGTTGAGCTCGGTGTTGGTGAGCTCCACGCTCTCGCCGTCGCGCAGCCGGCTGAAATCGACGAGCAGGTCGGCGCGTTCGCCCGAACTCAACCGGACCGCGGTGGTCGGCACCGGTGCGTCCAGTAGACCGAGATCGTTGCCGATGACCCAGAACGGCATCCGGTTGTCGAACTCGAAGGTGTAGGTCCGCGAATTGGATGCTTGCAGCAGCCGGAATCGGTACAGGGTGCGCCGAACCGGCAACGACGGCCATGCGACGCCGTTGACGCACGCGACGTCACCGAACTGGCCGGACTGGTTGTAGCCCTCGGCGATATAGGTCCCGACCATCGGTTGCAGACTGCCGTCGGGGTTGAACGTGCGGTCCTGCACGATCAGCGGTATCTCGTATTCGCCGGTGGGCAGCCCGAGCGGGTTGTCCGGTGCGCCGGTGTCGAATTCGTCGCGCAGGTAGTACATTCCGGCGAGCCCGGCCTGGAGGTTGAGCCGGGTGATGCCCATCGCGTGATCGTGGTACCAGAGGGTGGTCGCCTGCTGCCGGTTGCCGTACCAGTTGCGGATGCGGCCGCCGTTGCGCCAGGTGATCAGCGGATGGCCGTCGAAATCCGGGTGGTTGTGCGCACCGTGCAGGTGCACGGTCATGCGGGGATCGGTGCGGTCGAGGTCGGTGGTGGCGTGCATGCCGGTGTCGACGTGTGCGGCGAGCACGTGCGGACCGAGTTCGTTGCGGAAGGTGATGTGTGCGGGGCGGCCCCGGTGCGCCTCGAGGGTCGGGCCGAGGACCGGGCGGGAGTATCCCCACGAACGGGTCTCGGGGAGGTCGCGGTGATAGCGGTGCACGCCCGACGTGGCCACCAGTTCGCCTGCGGCGGGGCGGGTCTCGGGGATGGGCAGCGGATCGGCGAACGGTTCGAGTGGCGGCGAATGGTAGTTGAACGGTGTGATCGGCAGTGGGGGCAGCGGCGGCAGCGGCAGCGGAGCGGGCGGTAGCGGGAAGATCTCCGCGGCGGCCGGTCCGCCTGCTGCCACGCCGAGCGCACCAAGCGCGCCGAGCACGAAACCGCGCCGTGAAAGTGTGTGCGCCGCTTCGCCAAAAGGGCGCTGCCAGGATCCATCCATCCGATGCTCCCGCCGGTGATGGTCTCGATCTGCGTCTTTACCAGGAGAAGCGACGCTACACGCTGGTCGGCGTCGATTCGGCGAAGCGCGGCCGTTCGGCCTTCGCGCCGTCCCGGTTCCGCCGCGTGCGACAGGGCGGCACAGTTCAAGCCCCTAGCTCCTGGCGCGTGGTTGCCGACCAGCCTTGTCGTCGTGTCGGTGGAGATCGGCGAAGCCCTCCGCCCGTGTCAACGGGCGGTGGCGAGTTCGTGCTCGGGGCAGTCGGTCCGCAAATCCGTCAGCGGCAGTGGCCGTTGCAGGAGGTGGCAGTGGTGCGGCTCGGCCGGATCGGGGTGGACGTAGGGATCGAAGAAGCGGCAGGTGCTGCACATCCTCGCGACGCTCACCACGCCGCGGCGTTGCAGCTCGCCGATCAGATGCAGCAGGCTGTTGAGCGTCGTCGCTCGGTCCGCGACCGACAACCCGGCCAGTGCCGACAGCAGCGGCTCGTCCCGGAGAAGAACCAGACCGATCACGCCGATTCGGTGCCGCACATCCCGCTGCGCTACCTCATCGCCTTCATCTACCCGATCACCGCGACGATCCGGCCCTTCCTCGCCGCGGGCGGCCACGACGACGACCAGGTCGAGGCGATGTACCAAGCCTGGTTCAAAGCCGTCACCTTGCAAATCGCCCTGTGGTCGCAGCCCTACGCCGTATCCGCCTGGTAGCCGACCCAACGGCGCGTACTCCGGCACCGAGCCGGAGGTTCGCGCCTTGGTCGAGCGCGTGAGCGGAGCATGGGTGTCCGTCGGGATCGCGTCGTCGGGGAGGTCGACACCGACGGCGACGTGCTGCCGGACGATGTCGCGTTCCTGGAGGGTTTCTTCGCACGGGGAGGCGGGACACTACCGTCTGGAGCGCGGCCGGGCGGTGGTGTTCCCAGGGCCGCCACGGTTGGCGATCCCAGCGACTCGGCTACCTGTCGCAGCCGATGTTCGGGTTCGGGCAGAAATAGGTATCCATCACCGTATTTCTACGGTCGCGGCAACTCCCTCGGAGGATGACGCTCGGTGAGGACGGGATACAGCCATCACCCCGAGGTTTTCCATGTATCAGCACACACACGAATCGAAGACCACTTCCGTGGCGCGGACCGGGACCTTGATGATCCGGCGCTGCGGCCGGTGCGACAAGTTGTTCGCCCCGCTGACCGCCGCGTGCGCGACGTGTCAGTCCTCGGAGCTCGAGTGGGTGCCCTCGGCCGGTTACGGGTCCATCGTGTCCTGGCGGCTGGTGCACCGCAGTGTCGGCGGTCCGCACGCGGAAGTGGAGCCGTTGACGACCGCTGTGGTCGAGCTCGACGAGGGGCCGTGGGTGTTCACGACGATCGAGGGCGATGGTCCGCTGCCGATGGACGAGTCGGTGCGGGTCCGGTTCCAGCCGCGTCCCCGGGTGGATCGGTTTCCGGTGTTCGTCGTCTGTGCCGACACGCGCGATTCGGCGAGCGATGAGCTGCCCGAACCGTCGCGGAGTGCGCCGGACGATGTCATCTCAACGCCTTCTCGGGACACCGGCCACAGTTATGACGGGTCGTGGATGCGGGCGGCGTTGGATCAGTGCGATCGACTCGCGGGTGCGGGTTGTCTGGACGCGGCCGCGAAGTCGTTGATCGGTTTCGCGATCCGCTGGGCTCCGTTCGGTGGCGCGACCGCGGGGGAGTTGCTGGTGACTTTCGGCGTGACACGCCGCCGGTTCCTGCTGATGGTGGACGAGGCGCTGTGCCCGCGGGGCAGCGACAGCATCGCGGTGCGCGAGCTGAAAGGTCGTTTGCTGGAGTCGTTGACGGAGGCGTGGGAGGTGGACTCCCTGCTTTCGGTCGGTTGACGGGCCGAGCTGCGCTGTTCCAGCCTCGCGCCGATCCTCTCCATTCGAAGACCCGGAACGCTACTCCATCCAGTTGCGATATCCGTGTGGTACTCCGACGCGTTCGAACAGTTCCCTCGGCCCGCCCGCCAACGGAATTCCTCGACTGTGTCATAACCTCAGCGGAGACATTTCCCACGCTACGCGTGGGTAACAGCCACACGCCGTGCACCAGCGGAAACGGAGGTGCACACTACGCCTGACCGGTAGTCGCAACCCGCCCGACCGGGCCAGTTCTGGGAAAGGAGCCGGCGAGTGTTCAACCGCATCGCCATCGTGAACAGGGGAGAGGCCGCCATGCGCCTCATCCACGCAGCTCGAGATCTGGCAGCGGAAACCGGGCTACCGATCGAAACCGTCGCTCTGTACACCGACGTGGACCGGAACGCGACGTTCGTGCGGGAGGCCGACATCGCCTACGACCTCGGTGCGGCGTCCGCGCGCCCGTACCTGGATCTCAAGGCGCTCGAGCGCGCGCTGGTGGCGACCGAGGCCGACTCCGCCTGGGTCGGTTGGGGTTTCGTCGCGGAGGACCCGGCGTTCGCGGAGCTGTGCGAGCAGATCGGCGTCACCTTCATCGGCCCGAGCCCGGAGGCGATGCGCAAGCTCGGCGACAAGATCGGCGCGAAGCTGATCGCCGAGGAGGTCGGCGTGCCGGTCGCGCCGTGGAGCCGCGGTGCGGTCGAGAACGTGGACGCCGCCCTGGCGTCCGCGGCCGAGATCGGCTACCCGCTGATGCTGAAGGCGACCGCGGGCGGCGGCGGCCGCGGTATCCGCGTGATCACGAACGAAGCCGAACTCGTCGACGCATACGAGCGCACCCGGCAGGAAGCCGCCCGCGCCTTCGGCAGCGGCGTGGTCTTCCTGGAGCGGCTGGTCACCGGCGCCCGGCACGTCGAGGTGCAGGTGATCGCGGACGGCCAGGGCACCGCGTGGGCGCTCGGCGTCCGCGACTGCTCCGTGCAGCGGCGCAACCAGAAGATCATCGAGGAGTCGGCGTCGCCGGTGCTGCTCCCCGAGCAGGCGGCCGAGCTCAAGGCCTCGGCCGAGCGGCTGGCCATCGCCGTCGGCTACCGCGGCGCCGCGACCGTGGAGTTCCTGTACCACCCCGGTGACAAGCAGTTCGCCTTCCTCGAGGTCAACACCCGCCTGCAGGTCGAGCATCCGATCACCGAGTCCACCACCGGTTTCGACCTGGTCAGGGCCCAACTGGTCGTCGCGTCCGGCGGCAGGCTCGAGGGCGAACCTCCCGCGGAGCGCGGGCACGCCATCGAGGCCCGGCTCAACGCCGAGGACCCCGACCGCGATTTCGCGCCCGCCCCCGGTCGCATCGCGCGGCTGGATCTGCCTGCCGGACCGGGCATCCGCGTCGACACCGGAGTCAGCGAAGGCGACACGATTCCCGCCGACTTCGACTCGATGATCGCGAAGATCATCGCCTACGGCCGCGATCGTGACGAGGCCCTTGCCAGGCTGCGCAGGGCGCTGACGCAGACCAGGGTCGTCATCGAGGGCGGCGTGACCAACAAGAGCTTCGTGCTCGACCTGCTGACCCAGCCCGAGGTACTCGATGCCAGCGCCGACACCGGCTGGATCGACCGTGTTCGCGCCGAAGGCCGTCTCGTCTCGCACCGCCACTCCACCGTCGCGCTGGCCGCTGCCGCCATCGACGCCTACGAGGAGGACGAGCGGGTGGAGCGGCATCGTCTGCTGTCCACGGCGTCCGGCGGGCGGCCCCAGGTGCAGCACGAGAGCGGCAGGCCACGCGACCTCAAGTTGCGCGGAGTCGGCTACCGCGTGCGCGTCGCACGCATCGGCGCCCATCGGTTCCGTGTGGGTGTCGAGGCGGCTGGCGATATCCGCACCGCCGACGTGGATCTCGAACGCTTCGATCGGCACTCCGGGCAGATCGTCGTCAACGGCGCCAGGTACCGCTTGATCACCGGCACGCACGGCCCCATCCACATGGTCGACGTCGACGGTGTCGCGCATCGGATCAGCCGCGACGAGGGCGGCGTCGTCCGCTCCCCGGCCCCCGCACTCGTCGTGGCCGCGCCGCTGGAGATCGGCGACGAGGTCGAGGCGGGCGCGCCGGTCCTGGTGCTGGAAAGCATGAAGATGGAAACCGTGCTGCGCGCGCCGTTCCGTGCCCGGTTGAAGGAGTGCGCTGTTTCCGTCGGCACGCAGGTCGAGACCGGCGCGCCCCTGCTGCGGCTGGAACCGCTCGCCGAAGACGACGAGGACTCGGGCGCCGCGGCGGCCGGATCGGTCGAGCTGGATCTGCCCGGCGAGCCCGCCTCGGTTCAACCGCATGTGCGCCTGACCCGCGGCCAGCAGGATCTGCGTAGCCTGCTGCTCGGCTTCGATGTCGACCCGCACGACGACCGCCGGGTGGTCGACGACTACCTCGTCGCGCGCCGGGCCGCCATCGCCGACAATCGCAGGCCGCTCGCCGAGGAACTCGAGCTCGTGCAGGTGTTCGCCGACCTCGCCGAACTGAGCCACAACCGGTCCTGGGACGAGGACGGCGGCCAGAGCCACGTCCACAGTGCCCGCGAGTACTTCCACACCTACCTGCAGAGCCTCGACGTCGAGCGGGCCGGACTGCCCGCGTCGTACCAGGCCAAACTTTCCAAGGCGCTCGCGCACTACGGCGTGACCGATCTGGAGCGCACCCCCGAGCTCGAGGCCGCGGTCTTCCGGATCTTCCTCGCCCAGCAACGTCCGGCCGACACCGTCACGATCATGACGACATTGCTGCGCGAGTGGCTGCGGGAGCCGGTGCCGGACCGCGCGCTGCGCGAGCCCGTCGGTCTGACGCTGGAGCGGCTGGTGGCCGCGACGCAGGTGCGCTTCCCCGTGATCGCGGACCTCACCCGCGGGGTGGTGTACGCCTGGTTCGGCCAGCCGCTGCTGCGGCGCAATCGCGCCCGCGTGTACGCCGACGTGCGCAAGCACCTGAACCACCTGGACGCGCACCCGGACGCCCCCGATCGCGGTGAGCGCCTCGCCGAGATGGTGCGCAGCACCGAGCCGCTGGTGCGGCTGCTCGGCCAGCGGCTGGCGCGCGGAAGCGCGGACAACTCGGTCATGCTCGAGGTGCTGACCCGGCGGTACTACGGCAACAAGGGCCTCGCCGACGTGCGGACCCGCGAGGTCGGCGGCTGCACGTTCGTGATCGCCGAGCGTCGTGGCCTGTCCCTTGTCTCGGCCGCCGTGCGCTTCGACGCCCTCGCCACCGTCCTGCGTGGGCTCGCCGAACTGGCGAGCGGCGCCGCGTCCATCGAGGCCGACATCTACCTCGGCTGGGAGAAGCAGCCGGAAGACTTCGACGCGATGGCCGAGGCTTTGCAGGAGGTGCTCAGCGCACAGCCGCTGCCGAATCAGGTGTCCCGCATCACCGCGACGGTCGCCGGTAGCGGCGGCGCGGTGATGCACCACCACTTCACCTTCCGCCCGTCGGCCACCGGATTGGCCGAGGAGCGACTGATCCGCGGCTTGCACCCGTACATCGCGGAGCGGATGCAGTTGAAGCGGCTGCGCAAGTTCGACCTCACCCGCCTGCCGTCCTCGGACGAAGAGGTCTACCTGTTCCGCTGCGTCGCGAAGGAGAACCCGTCGGACGAGCGACTCGTCGCGTTCACGCAGGTCCGTGACCTGGCCGCACTGCGCGAGCAGGATGGCAGGCTGCTCGCGCTGCCGACGGCCGAGAGCACCATCACCGCCTGCGTCGACGCGATTCGGCGCGCGCAGTCCCGGCGGCCGTCGGGCAAACGCCTGAACACCAATCGGATCGTGATGTACGTCTGGCCGCCGCTCGACCTCACCCGCGCGGAGTTGGAGTCGATCATCGAGCGAGTGGAAGCCACGACCGTGGGCGCCGGTCTGGAGGAGTTGCTGCTCATCGCGCGCCAGCCCGATCCGGAGACCGGCGAGTTGGTCAAGATCGTCGTGCGGGTCGCCTTCGACGTCACCGGCGGCACCACGGTGACCATCGGGGAACGGACCGACGAGGTAGTCGAGCCGCTCGACGCGTACCGGCAGAAGGTGCTGCGCGCAAGCAGCCGCAACACCGTGTACCCGTACGAACTGACCGGGCTGCTCGGCGAATTCGCCGAATACGACCTCGACGACACCCACACGCTCGTCCCGGTCGACCGACCCAAGGGACGCAACACAGCCGCGCTCGTCGCCGGTGTGGTCACCACGCCGACCGAGCAGCATCCCGACGGCGTCACCAGGGTGGTGTTGCTCGGTGATCCCACGAAATCGCTCGGCGCGCTGTCCGAACCGGAATGCCGCCGAGTGATCGCCGCGCTGGACCTCGCCGAACGGATGCGGGTTCCGCTGGAGTGGTACGCGCTGTCCTCGGGCGCCCGGATCTCGATGGAGTCGGGCACCGAGAACATGGACTGGGTGGCGGCGGCGCTCAAGCGGATCGTCGAGTTCACCCAGGACGGCGGCGAGATCAACATCGTGGTCGCGGGTATCAATGTCGGCGCCCAGCCGTACTGGAACGCCGAGGCGACGATGCTCATGCACACCAAGGGCATCCTGGTGATGACGCCGGACTCCGCGATGGTGCTCACCGGCAAGCAGTCGCTGGACTTCTCCGGCGGTGTGTCCGCCGAGGACAACTTCGGCATCGGCGGTTACGACCGGGTGATGGGCCCCAACGGCCAGGCCCAGTACTGGGCGCCGAATCTGCTCGCCGCACGCGATGTGCTGATGTCGCACTACGACCACACCTATGTGGCTCCCGGTGAGCAGTCGCCGCGGCGGTCGGCGACCGCCGACCCGCTCGATCGCGACGTCTGCGACTTCCCGCATGTCATGGCGGACAGCGACTTCACGACCGTCGGCGAGATCTTCTCCGCCACCGCCAACCCGGACCGCAAGAAGCCCTTCGACATCCGCACCGTGATGCGGGCGCTCTCCGACCAGGACCACCCGGTGCTGGAACGCTGGGCGGGCATGGCCGACGCCGAGACCGCGGTGGTGCAGGACGCGCGGCTCGGCGGCATCCCGGTGTGTCTGCTCGGCATCGAATCCCGAGGCGTGCCGAGGCGCGGCTTCCCGTCCACCGACGGCCCGGACACCTACACGGCGGGCACGCTGTTCCCGCGGTCGTCGAAGAAGGCGGCGCGAGCCATCAACGCGGCCAGCGGCAATCGGCCCCTTGTGGTATTGGCGAACCTGTCGGGCTTCGACGGCTCACCGGAATCGATGCGGAAGTTGCAGCTCGAGTACGGCGCCGAGATCGGTCGCGCGATCGTCAACTTCCAAGGCCCCATCGTGTTCTGCGTGATCTCCCGCTACCACGGCGGCGCGTTCGTGGTGTTCTCGAAGGCGCTGAACCCGAACATGACCGTGCTCGCGCTGGAAGGTTCGTTCGCCTCGGTGCTCGGCGGCGCACCGGCGGCGGCGGTGGTGTTCTCCGGTGAGGTCGACGCTCGCACCGCGGCGGATCCCCGAGTGCGGGAACTGGAGGCGCGGGCAGCGGACGCGACCGGCGCCGACCGCATGACCCTGACCGCGGAGCTCGACGAGATCCGCTCGTCGGTGCGCGCCGAGAAGCTCGGTGACGTCGCGGCGGAATTCGATCGCGTGCACGATATCCAGCGCGCCGTCGAGGTCGGTTCGGTGGACGCCATCATCAGCGCCTCCGACATGCGCCCACGCATCATCGCCGCCATCGAGGCGGGTCTGCCTGGGTGATCCTTCGGACCGGTTGCTCGCTGTGGTCGGCAGCGAGCAACCGGCACGGCACCGAGAACACCGACGAACCGATCAGCTGGTGTCAGCATTCACGATCGACCGCATCCGCTGTGCGACAAGGTTTTCAATGCCGAGCCGTGGTCGATCGTTCGGTGCTTCAATTCTGTGGTGAGAATTCGCAGGCTACTCGAGATGGCGGGTGTCGCGGTGACCGACCTGCCCGGCGAGTACGCGAGGCCGGGCAAGGTCCGCCGCATCGGATTCGTCGAGGATCATCAGGCCATGGCCGTGGGCTTGGCGGCTATTCTGTCCCAGCAGCCGGACCTGACCGTTGTGGCCTTGGCGCCGACCGTTCCGAAATTGCTTGCTCAGACAACGGAAATGGATCTGGCGATCCTCGACTTGCGGCTGCCGGACGGCTCGAGCCCGCACGCCAACGTCGAAGCGCTCCGGCAGCACGGCATCGACTGCCTTGTCTACACCACTGGCACAACGGGGGATTGGCGTGACCTGGTCCGGTCGGCCGCTCGGGCAGGCGTTTTGGGCGTCGCTCTGAAGAACGAGCCGATAGATCTGACGATCGCGATGATCCGCGCCGCGGCCTCGGGCAGGCAAGTCGCCACGATGGCGTGGGCGGCCGCCATCGATACCGATCCGGCGTTGCCGAAGATCGATCTTCCACCGCGGCAACGACAGGTGCTCGAGCTGTATGCGAACGGCGAGACAGCCGGGGCGGTGGCCCGCAAACTCGGTCTGTCCGACCACACGGTCAACGACTATCTGGCCCGAATCCGTCGGCGATACGCGGAAGCCGGTCGGCCGGTTCGTTCTCGCATCGACCTGTACAGGGAGGCGGCCAAAGATGGCTTCATCAAAGGTGACCGCCCCGCCTCCGAGTAAGACAGCGACGCCCAGACCGGTCCACGGTCCCGAGCGCAGCGCTGAGGATCGGCTCGTCCGCGGCGCAGGCTTGTTCGTTGGGACGGGTGGACTGTTCTACGCCGCACTCACGGTACAACCGGCGCTGTCGCAGACGCACCTCGCCGCGACATGGTGGACGCCAACGGCTTTGGCGGTGATCTACCTACCGCCCGCCCTGATGGTGCTTACGGCATGGCTGTGGCGACTGAGCTGGCTGCGATCCGCGGTAACGGCATTCGCGGGCGGGTACGGCGTCGCGATCGTGTCCTGGTTTCTGGTTCGCACCGGTCACACGGTCGGTAATGAAACGACACTCTGGATCGTCTGGATGCCCGGGCTTCCCGCCGTCGCGATGTGCCTGTTCTGGCGCCGAGTGCCGTTCGTGTACTTGGCGATCGTCTGCGCGTTCAGTCAGCTCGCGACGATGCTGGTCCGCACCGACTACGACCGCAGCTTGCTGGTCAGCGACATCCTGTTCGCGGTCTCCTACTCGGCGTTGCCCGCCGCGGCCTGTGTCGGCCTGATCAGGACCGGCCGCATGCTCGACGAGACAGCCCATGCCTTGACGGCAGCGGCCGCCGACAACGCCGCCGCCGAGGCGCGTCGCTTCGAGCGGCGTCGCTTCGACGGCCTCACTCACGACGGCGTGATCGCGACGCTGCTCCAGGCCTCGCGCGCGGCCAATACCCCGCTGCTGGCCGGCTACGCGCGGTCCACGCTGGAGAGTCTGGACGGCTTGCGTTCCGCCGGCGAGCCGACCGAGCACGTGGACACCGATCGATGGGTGGCGAACCTCCGCGCCGTTGTCGCCGACATCGATGACACGGTGCCGGTGCGGGTGAACGAATCCCCGGATCGCCTCGACACGCTACCGGGCGTGGTGGCGACGATGCTGATGAGTGCGACAGGGGAAGCTTTACGCAATTGGCAGCGGCATGCGAGCACGCCCGCACGACGGGCCGCGTGTGAGGTGGCCGTCACCGTCGAGCGGACAGCGGTGACGGTCGATGTGACAGACGACGGTGTCGGCTTCGACACCACCGCTGTGCCTTCCGTTCGGATCGGCTTGCGCGCCAATATCATCGAGGGATTCGCCGACCTACCAGGCGGCTGGTCCAGGATCGATTCCCTGCCGGGCCGGGGCTGTCGTGTCTGCGTCGGATGGGCGACGACGTGACCCCGCAGCACCAGGCCGACCCCCAAGATGTCCGCGATGTTCTCGGCATGCGGACACCGGCGGCATGGGGGCTGTACGGCACGTCTGGGTCATGGCGGTGACGGCCGCTGTCCTGGCGGTGGCGGGCCTCGGTGTCATCGTCGCGCCGGGCGATCCGCTGCTGCGGCGCTATGCGGCGCCGATGGCGGCGGCAGCGCCGATCGCAGCTGCCCTTGGGCTCTCTCAGCTACCTGTGCCGATCGCGAGCGCAACCCAAATGTGGTTCCTCGGCGCAGCATCCGCCTATCTCAACTTCATGTGCATTCGGGCCGCTTCGGTGTGGGCTTGGGCGGCGCTCACCGTGCAGATCGTCGTCTGCGGGCTGTGGGCGGCGCGCACCGGCCAGGGGTTCATGACGGGGGTCGGATTCTCGTTCATCAACGCCGCGCCTTTGTTGATGGCCACCTTCTTCTCCCGCGTCGTACGGCCGATGGCGCAGTCGATCCTGAGCTTGCGAAGGCAGGCGGCCGAGCGGTCGGCGGCGGAAGCCGCTGCCGAAGCGGGTCAGCGAGAACGCGACTCGCGCTTGACCCACCTCGACAACGCCGCCCGGCCCCTGCTGGAAATCATCGCGAGCGGAAGGCCGCTCACACTCGGCGAACAGGAGCAATGCCAGCTGCTCGAAGCCGAACTACGCGATGAGATCCTCGGTGGCCGCATGGTCGACCGCGACGTCGTCGCGGCGGCCAGGAAGGCCCGCGGACGCGGCGTGACAGTGGTGCTCGACGATGGCGGCGGTCTCGACGAGGCCGACGTGGAGCTGGAGAGCGTGGTCCGCTCGGTGGTGCGCCGAGCGCTTGACCACGCCGATTCCGGCGAAGTGATCGCGCGAATCCTGCCTCCGGGACGTGGCCTGGTGGCGTCGGTGCTGCTGCGTGGGGCGACCGAACTCCGGGTCGAGGTGGAGCCTGCGGGCACAGTTCGGTCGGACCTCGACGCGAAGATCTTTAGCGAAGCGAACCGAGACCCCGAACTTGCGGGCTGAGAAGTCGCGGATTTTTGGCTTCGCCGAAAAGACGTACGGTGATTCCACCGGGGCGTGACTGCTTCTGGCCAGAAATTCGTTCGCTGCCGATATTCCTTGTGCGGGGCTCATTCGGAGGGAAGTTCGGCGTATGGAGGAAACGTATGTTCGAAAAGATTCAGCTGCAGAAGATCATGAGCACATTGAAACTGCAGAATCCGCACATCAGCGAAGCGCAATGGGCTGAGACGGAGGCACGTCTGGCCGAGCGTATAAAGAACGTCTCGCCGCCGACGATCGCGCTCATCGGACTTTCCGGTGTAGGCAAGTCGTCGACCATCAACGCATTGTTCAACGCCGGCGTGGAAGTCAGTCATCACCGGCCGTGCACCCGGGTCGCGCAGCCCATCGAAGGCGACCTGTACGAGTACACCGGCCGCAAAGGAAGCATCATCGTCTACGATATGCCGGGACTCGGCGAGAATCTCCTGGCCGACGAGACGCACTACGCGACTTATTCGACGGTGTTGCCGAACGTGGACGTGGCGATCTGGGTCATCGATGCGCCGAGCCGGGTGATATCGCCGATCCAAGTAGCGCTGCGGAGATTGCGTGAAGAAAATGGCAACGCGCTGGTCGACAAGATAGTATTCGCGGCGAACAAGATCGACCGGATAGATCCGGGCGAAGAGGCCTGGATACGTCAGGCGAACGTCCCGAGCAAGCAGCAGCAGCGAACGATCGAGCTGTACGAGAAGTTCTTGCGCGATGCGCTGAAGAACGAGATCAGCAGGGCGAAGGACAGCATCGTCTGCTACTCGGCGAAGCGCCGATACAACCTCGAGCTGCTGCTGGAGAAGGTGGGCAAGCACGCGCCCGACGATCGAGCGTGGCTGCTGGGCAGGGTGGCCGACGTGGCCGACTTCCGGGAATTCGTCGACCCGCGACTGCTCGGGTGGATCGAGGCGAACCGGGATCACCTGAGCCAGTCCAAGGGCAGGCGGTGATCTCGTGGCGCAGATGATCGGCCCTGACGACCCGGAATGGGAGGAGGTCGCCGCTCGGCTCTACGACTTCATGGGGGAGATGGACAGGAGTCACGCCAGGCGTCTGCAAGCGGACGAGATTTCCTTCCGTAGGTTCTGCGCCTACGCCTTGGAGCAGATTTCCGCAAAACTCGGTTACGCCATCGCGAATATCGACGAATTCGTTCGCGACATGAGCTGGGCCGCGAGGAAGGGTTTTCAAGGGGGAGTGGAACGAGCTCGGAAAAATAGGCTGCGGCAGTCATGATGTCGTCGATATATCTTCCGCTCCCGTTCCCCGCATGCCCGTCGTGTGCTCTTTCTTGGGCGACCTGTGCACATCGAAATTGCGGTGGTGAAATCGAAGTCGAACCGGTGACGCGTTCGGTGCGGTGCCAGGCATGCCGCGGCGCCTGGAACATCATGGCCTCGGTGTTCTATTGTTCGTGCGGTCATAGTTTCTCGGCCTCGGAAGTAGCCGAGGCGATAGACGGTCTCATGGACACCTGTCGGCGCTTGCTCACCTTCATCGACGAGACGAGCAGATCGGACGCGCAATTCCGCGCACGTACCGACAGCAGTCTGCGGCGATTCGTCAGCGAGGTCTTTTACGCGCTGGGCGACGCGGCCGGCTTCGCGATCGGAAAACTGCTCGGTCGTTTCTTGTAACAGAAAAGGAAGAACGATGAAATTCATCTCGGTGGTCGTCATTGCGGCGGCGGCCGTCTGGGCTGTCCTGGTCGCGGGTCCGGCCCATGCGCATACGACGCAGACACCCGCGACACCGTCGAACGACGGCCCGCACCCGTGGGCGGTGCATCCCTCCGAATCGAGCGCGTGCTCCACCCCGGGGATCAGTGTCTCGTCGGTGTTCTTGATCTACGACTTCAATCACGCATGCAAGCACCACGACGGCTGCTACGAGGGTTTTCCGCCCAACGGCAAGCCGACGCACTGGGTCAGCCGCAAGCAGTGCGACGACTGGTTCCTCGGCGACATGTGGCACTCCTGCCAATCCTCATGGGACCAGCGGAGCTGCCTCAGCTGGATGGCAACGTACTACAACGGCGTCAGGATCGGCGGCGGCCCCGGCTACCGTGGACCTGTCAATAATTGAGCCCATCGCTGATGCGTGCAGCCGCCCCGGTCCGGCCGGGGCGGCTGCATTAGCTCGATGCCTTGGGCACCGGGTCCATGTCGGTCAGGCCTGCCTCGGCGGCGGCCTGCGGGGACACCGCCGCGACGGCCGATTCGAGCGGTTTACCGACCGCGGGCGGGGAATGGGCTGGACCATGGATGCGGGCGGTGCGATGTGCGCACTGCGTCTCTTCCGTTGTGTTCCGCGATCTATGTCCGCCACACAGGAGGAACGAAATGACTACCCCGAACTCTCGTCGCCCCGTCGGCATCGCTGTTGTCTTCACCGCTATGGCCGCGGCCTCGGTGGTGGCTGCCGCTCCCGCGCTCGCCGCCACGACTCTCGACATCATCGGCGCCGGATCGAACATGATCCAGGTCGACTACAGCTGCGACGACTCCGCCGGGGTGGTGAGCATTCAGGCGATGATGGGCGACCCGAACGCCGACCGTCCCGCCGCCCAGGGCATCCAGAGCTCCGTCGACTGCGACGGTTCCCCGCAGAGCACCACCGTCCCGCTGACGGCGGATCCCAGCCAGCCCCAGCCGACCTCGGGTTCCGAAGCACAGGTGCGGGTGGCGCTCGTCGACCGCGACGGCATCGTGATCTCCGGGCAGGCGAAGAAGTTCACCGTGCCGTAGTGGCGGGTCCGCGGGGCGACGAGATCGCCGCGTCCTGAGCGGCGCCATGCCGGGTCGCCGTCGACGCCGATCTCGGTCCAGTCGCTCCTGCAGACCTCGCGAGTCTGGCTGTCCGGCAGGGGCACACGGGCGGAGGGCTTGCAATCAGCCGCGGAGCGAGGACCCGGCGGCGATCGCACCCGATCGCGGATAGTCTCCGGCCACCGCACCCTTCCGGCGCGAAAACCACTCTCCGGCAGCAACTTTCGGGCCAACCTGTGGACGTTGGCGAAACCGGGTTCGGCTTGCGTATGGCCGAATGTCCACTGCCGCAAGGCCTATCGCCGTAGAATGGTCCATGGCGAGCGAGCGCTAGGGCAGTCGTCGATGCCCACCACCGAGGTGAAGGTGACGCCGAGTTGCCTGTCTCGCCAACACGTCGGGCGGCGAGGTCACCATCGGATGGCATTCCGACCGCGCCTCCTGGCGAAGTCGCACATCAATACCAACGATAACTACGACGAAGCAGGAGTTCACCTATCGCACGATAACAACGGCATTCCTCGCCCCAGCGCTGATAGCCGGGCACCTTCTGCTCAGCAGGGTATGGAGGGACGAATCGCTATTGTTTTCCTGCGCCCACACGAGCCGTCGAACTTCTCGACGATTGTCCAGTCTCGGAAACCAACGCCTGGACTCGGCTACTGCTGGCCTGAACAGAGAAATGGCAACGGATCGGTGACGCGACAGCCGTTGCCATGTATGCCCGGGTCGGTGGACGTTTGCGCGCCAGCAGCCGGCGACGATACTCGGCACGCTGGTTGCGTTCGCCCGATTGCGAATCCTTGTGCATCGAGAAATGCTTACCGACCGGACGACCTGTCCGACTTGATAGTTCGATTGCTGAAATATAGCCTTTGGCACAGCAAATTCTTCGCACCTTGTCACTTGTACGGTGGCTATTGACAGCGTATCTGTGGTCAGGCAACCTTGATCTACGCAGTAGTTCCACCTTAAATGATCTTTCTCGAGCTTATCCAGCCACCGAGTGGATCACTGCCCGGACGCCTGATCGAACATCTTGTAGGGGGCTCGCGTGGGTGCAAATAAATCCGATACAAAAGACACAGAATTCGCCGTCGTGGAGAACGATCTCGACAATCTCGAGTATTCGCTTGTCGAAAGCCCCGACGATGTATTCGACGACAGTTTCGAGCCGCAAGTCTGCGACATCTCGGACCTCGACGGCGATGCGGCGGCACAAGCTCGATTCATCGATCGACTCGGCTCGGCAATGGCGGACGTCGGACTCGCTATCTTGATCAACCACGGAGCCGAAGCGGTTCTTCCGAGAGCCGCAGACGCGGCACTGCAGATGTTCACGACGACGCCCCTCGAACAAAAGCTGAGGTTCGTCGCGTCGGACTGCACTTTCGGAGAGCCGTTACAGATGGGGTACATTCCGCTCCAGGAAAGTACGCCTTCGCTGCCGAATTCGGTAGAAGCGTGGGAACTCGACAAAGCGGCTTTCCGTATTCCGGGGGAAGATGCGGAAAAGGCTCTCACCTTTTGGCCGGACGAGCGATTCGAAGTCGCGCTGCGGCCCTATTGGCAGGCTTGTGAGCGGCTGGTGCTTCCGCTCGTGCACGCGATGTTCCGATATTTGGGCGTCGACCCTTCGTTGTACGACGATGAACTTTCTCCACCGAACAGCGTGCTGAGGTTCAATCACTACCCGCCGATCGACGATGCCGAGGCAGATTCCGGAAAGACGGGCCGTGTGATCGCCCACGAGGACTATGGTTTGATCACGCTGCTGCCGGCCACCCCGGTCGAGGGACTTCAGCTCTACCACCCTCGGAACAAGACGTGGAGCAGGCTCCGTGCGCCGGCCGGGTCTTTTGTATTGAACAGCGGCGACTGGCTGAAAATGATCAGCAACGACCATTTCCATTCCTGCACCCATCGCGTCAGCGTGCCTCGCGACCGCGCCCAGCGGGCCGTGCCGCGCCTCACCATTCCGTATGTCGTTCATCCACACGAAGCGTCGATCGTGGAAGTATTGCCGGGCTTCCAGCCGAAATATCAGCCCATCAGTGGCCGGGATTTCATGATGAGGCTGGCAGCCAGGTATCTGGACCGCTGAGATCTTCGGCGCTCGGATCGACGTACCGGCAGCTCGGTGGTGAAAGGTCCCGGACTGTCTTGCCCACTCGACGCAGCGAGCAAAATCATCGCCCGTTGACGGCGCTAATTCTTCTGGAGGGGACAACGTGGATATCGACAATGTCAACAAGGAACTCCGCAAGTTCGGGGTGGTGGACAAAGACCTCGACTACACGCTCGAGGAAAGCCCCGACGACGTGTTCGACGACAGTTTCGCCGCGCCGGTCTGTGATATGTCCGACCTGAAAGGCGATGCGACCGCCCAGAGGCGCTTCGTCGATATGCTCGGTCGAGCCATGGAGGATACCGGGCTCGCGATATTGATCAACCATGGAATCGATACCGACTCGCTTCGGGCCACCGATGCCTGTGCATTGGAACTGTTCACCTCGGTGCCCGAGGAGCAGAAGCTGAAATTCGCCGCGACGGACTACGTGTACGGCGGAGCGTTCCGTCGTGGGTACTTCGCGGTCCAACAGTGGACACCGACGCGGCCGAACGCCGTGGAAGCGTGGGAGTTCTTTCGCGATTCCTTCCGTCTGCCCGGCGAGGACTACGACAAGGCCTTGACCTTCTGGCCGGATGAGAAGTTCGAAGCTGGGTTGCGGCCGTATTGGCAGGCGTGCGAGGAATTGACTCTCCCGCTCGTGCGGGCCTTGCTCCGGTATCTGAACATCGATCCGTCGATCTACGACGAGGAACTCTCACCACCGAATGGCGTGCTGAGGATCAACCACTACCCGGCCTTCGAAGGCCGAGACAGTGGTGCCGAGAACCCTGGTCGTTTCATGACCCACGAAGACTACGGCCTGATCACCTTGCTGCCGACCAATCCGATCGAGGGATTACAGGTTTTTCACCCTCAGCGCAAAACCTGGAGCAGGGTCACCGCCCCCGAGGGGTCCATGATCTTGAACAGCGGCGATTGGCTCCAAATGGTCAGCAACGATCGTTTTCGGTCGTGTTCGCATCGTGTGTGCGCGCCCCGGGAGCCCGGGCACCGGGCGGTGTCCCGGATCTCTGTTCCTTATCTCGTTCTGCCCCGCGAAGCTTCGGTTCTCGAGGTCTGGCCGGGCTGCAGCCCGAAGTACAGCCCCATCGGCGCCAAGGACTTCATGGCGAAGCTGGCCGGCAAATATGTGGACTACGACGCATAGACGCGTTCCGGGCGAGATCTCTTCCTGACATTCGGTTCGAGCTTGTGCGTAATCGCGATGAATGAATGGTGCCATGATTGACCACAGAGACTCCGGGCTGGGCGGATTGATTGCGATCGTAGGCATGGACTGTCGTTTCCCCGGCGCCGATGATCCGGATGAGTATTGGAAGATTCTTTCCGAAGGACGACACGTCTCCTTCGACCTTCCCACGGAACGCGGATGGGATCTTCGTCGCGTGTACAACGAGGACCCGTCCGTCGAGGGATCCACGTATATCCAACGGGGTGGCTTCCTACGGAATATCGGCGACTTCGATGCCACCTTGTTCGGGATCGGCCCGCGCGAGGCCGCTTCGATGGATCCGCAACAACGGATGCTGCTGGAAAGTTCTTGGCTGGCGCTGGAACGTGCGCGCTTGAGCCCACGGTCGTTGAGCAGTCTCCGCTCCGGCGTTTATGTCGGGGCGACCGACAGCTATTACGGCCTTGCGGGCTCGAGAATCCCTGGCCTGGAACGGCATCTGCTGATGGGCACGATGCTGAGTGCGACCTCGGGAAGGATCGCCTATGCCCTTGGCCTGAACGGCCCTGCCATCACAGTGGATACAGCCTGCTCGTCCGCTCTGGTGGCCGTGCACTTGGCGATTCGAGCACTCCGGTCAGGTGAGTGTGACGTAACGATCGTCGGCAGTGCCACCGCGATTTCCGATCCTTCGATGCTGGCACGATATTCGCGGCACAGGGTCCTCTCGGTGGATGGGTACTCGCGCGGGTTCTCCGCGGACGGCAACGGATTCGCTCCGGCGGAGGGTGTTGCGTCGTTGGTCTTGATGCCGTTGGAGCGGGCCGAACTCCTCGGGAAGCCGGTGCTTGCGGTGATCCGAGGCAGCGCGGTCAACGAGGACGGGGCCAGTGCCACTCTGCAGGCGCCGAACGGGCGTGCGCAGCAGGCGGTGATCGATGCCGCACTCGACGACGCCGGTTTGCTTCCCCAGCACATCGGCGCGATCGAAGCGCACGGTCCAGGAACTCCGCTCGGCGACGCCACCGAGGCCGCGACTCTGCAGACCAGTTACGCACGGCACCACTCCGCGGACGACCCGTTGTGGGTAGGTTCGGTCAAATCGAACATCGGCCACACACTGGCCGCAGCCGGTCTCGCGGGTCTCATCAAGATGGTGCTGGCGCTACAGCACGAACGGTTGCCCGCCACGCTGCATGTGGAGAACCCCATCGCGGGGGTGGACTGGTCGGCAGGGGGGATGCGGCTGCTGCGTCAGCCTCGTCCCTGGCCGCGAACGACCGGACCGCGTCGCGCCGGCGTCCTGTCGTACGGGATCACCGGCACCAACGCCCACGTGATCCTCGAAGAAGCTCCCGCGCCCGCCGGTGTCAGGCGTCAGACCCGGCGCCGGCGCGAGCCTTCTCCGTTGCGGCAGCAAATACCGATGTTGCCGCTGTATGCGGCGTCGCCGTCCGCTCTCGTCGCACAAGCCACGGCGCTCGCTCAGCACGCGCGGAGCCGGCGGGACCTCTCCGAGGTGGATCTCAGCTGGTCGCTGGGCACCACGCGCAGCGCTCTGACGCATCGAGCTGTTGTCACCGGAGGCGGGAAAGAGGAACTGATCGCGAGGCTGGATGCCTTCGCCGTGGCAGCGGTACCGGCCCCGCTCGGCGTTGCCGTGGGGCAAGTGAGGCACGGTCCGGGTCCGGTTTTCGTCTTCCCCGGCCAAGGGTCGCAATGGGTCGGGATGGGAGCCCGGCTGCTTACCGACTCGCCCGTTTTCGCTCGATCGATGGCCCGCTGCGCCGAGGCTCTGCGACCTTACGCGAACTTCGACGTCATGGAAGTGTTGCGCGGAGAACGGAATGCGCCGGTCGAGCGTGCCGAGGTGATCCAGCCGCTCCTGTTCGCCATGTACGTGTCGCTGGCCGAATTGTGGCAGAGCCTCGGTGTTACTCCCGCCGCCGTCATCGGGCACAGTCAAGGTGAGATCGCCGCAGCTCATGTAGCCGGCGCCCTCACACTCGATGGGGCCGCCCGCGTGGTTGCGCTGCGCAGCGCCGCTCTGCGGGCCGTCGACAGGCGAGGGGCCATGGCGTCCCTGGTGGCGCCCGCCGATCGCGCGCGGGAATTGCTGTCTCGGTGGAACGACCGGCTCGAGGTTGCGGTGGTCAATGGACCGTCGGCCACCGTGGTTGCCGGCGATGCCGAAGCGATGACGCGGTTTCTGCAGCAGTGCGAACACGACGGTGTCGAGAGTCGGCTACTACCCGTGGATTACGCTTCCCACAGCCGGCATATGGAGACGCTGCGCGATCGTATACTCGCCGATCTCGCGGGGATCACACCGCGTGAAGCCCGGCTGCCCATCATCTCCTCGACCACCGGCGAGATCGTCGATTCGACCAGTCTGGATGCTTCGTACTGGTTCGAAAACCTCCACCGGACTGTGCATTTCGACGACGCGATACGTCGTGCGCTGACCGCGGGATATCGGCAATTCATCGAGGTGTCGCCGCATCCCGTACTGACCGGCGCCATCGCCGAAATCGCCTCCGCGGTCGACATCGACGCCGGGGTCACTGGCACGCTTCAGCGCGGGCGAGGAGGAGGTGCGGACTTTCTCGCCGCCATCGCCGCCGCGCACGCACAGGGTGCCGATGTCGATTGGGAGGCACTGTATCCCGGTGCCCGCGAGATCGACCTGCCCACGTATTCGCTTCAACGTCGGTCCTACTGGCTACCCACGACGAGTACCGCACGGACTATGCGAGCGGGATCTTTCGACGTTGCGGATCACCCGTTGCTCACCGCCACCACCGACCTTTTCGACGGCGGCACGGTGTGTATCGGCCACCTCGATGTGAAAGAACAGTCGTGGCTGGCGGACCACAAGGTCTTCGACCGGGTCGTCGTGCCGGCTACCGCGACGGTCGAAATTCTTGCCTGGTGCGCTTCGAGGGCCGGCGGAAGCGGGGTGCAGGACCTGGTCCTGAGTTCTCCTTTGCTTCTTACCGACACAGCAGTCGATATCCAGGTGATGTGCAGCCCGGTGGGAAAGGACGGCCGCCGACGGTTAACCCTGCACTCCCGCGAACACGGGGACAAAGGGCCATGGCGCTGCCATGGTGAGGCCGCGACAACAGTCACCGCGGAAACCCCGGGCAATGCCGAGGACGCCCCACAGGAGCAAGTGTGGCCCCCGCGAGGAAGTCGTCGCGTATCGGTGGACGGAGGTTATCGCGCGCTACGAGACAGGGGCTACGACTACGGTTTCGCCTTCCAGAACCTGACGTCTGTGTGGAGCAAAGACACCACGCTGTACGTCGAAGTCCATCCGGGGCACCAACAGCGCGCGCACACCGAGGGCTTCCCTGTTCATCCCGCTCTGCTCGACTCGATCCTGCATGCTCTGCTGCTGACCGGATCCGAGCGGGGCACCGTTTTGCCGTACTCGATCGGATCCGCGCGGATACTGCCGCGGAGGGCCACCGATCTGCGCGCCACGATAAGCCCGGCCGGACAGGACCGCTACCACGTTCGGGTGACCGATCCCGAGGGAAACCCTGTCGCGGATTTCCAAGATCTACTCCTGCGTCCGGTGACGGAGCGTGGGTTTCGCAGGATGCTCGCCACTGGCGCTCGCCATGCGTTCCGATTGCTCTGGCGGCCGGTGGATTTGGGCAGCGACAGGGAAGAGGATTGTTCACGATGGACGGTTGTCGGCGCACGCCGTGACCTTCCGGGCGCGGATGTTCACCCCGATGCCCGCTCGTTGTCCCTCGCGCTCCAGAACGGGCGATGCGTACCGGAAGTCGTCTTGCTCGATCTTCGTTCCTCGACTCAGGTGAACGAGCTGCCAGGCGAAACCGCACTGCGTGAACACCTTTCGCGTCTGATGGTCGATGCGCAGACACTTCTGTCCGAAGGTCCGCTCGACAAATCGCTGATAGTCTGCGTCACTCGCCGCGCCCACAGCGCGAGCATCGCCGAGAGCGTGCCGGACGCGATCGGAGCAGCATGCGCAGGCATGATGCGCTCGGTCCTGAGCGAGAATCCGGGCCGTCTGCAGTTGATCGATCTCGACACCGGCCCGCTCGATCACCGGTTGATGATCGCCGCGATCGGCGCGGGCCATCCGCAGATGGCGCTGCGCGGCGCGAGGGCGTTCGTCCCACGGCTCGCTCCGGCGGTCGATGATCTGCTCCGGCCGCCCGCCATCGAGCAACCATGGAGGCTGGTCCGAGGTCGGGACAAGACCTTGGACAGTGTCATCGCCGCACCGGCACCCGACCTCACCGTGCCGCTCGAGCCGGGCCAAGTGCGGATCCGCGTGCTGGCCACCGGCGTGAACTTCCGTGATCCCCTCGTCGCTCTCGGCATCCTCGACGAGACCGCACTCGGTTTCGAAGTGGCCGGTGAAGTCGTGGAGGTGGGCGAGCAGGTCGGCGACGTAGAACTCGGTGCACGTGTCGCCGCGGTGGTGCTGCACGCGGGATCGAGGCCGGGCGGCTACGGACCCTTCGTCGTCGTCGACCGACGTGCCCTGCTCACTGTGCCCGCGCACTGGAGTCATGCCCAGGCCGCCGGCGCGCCCATCGTCTTCCTCACGGCCTACCACGCGCTCGTCGAGCTCGCGGAGGTCAAACCGGGCATGCGGGTTCTGATTCACTCGGCGGCGGGCGGAGTGGGCATGGCCGCTGTCCAGATCGCGGCCATGCTCGGAGCGGAGATCTACGCGACCGCGAGTCTCCCCAAGCAAGGGGTCGTCGAGGCGATGGGGATCCCGAGAGAACGGATCGCCGATTCCCGCACCCTCGGGTTCGAGCATCAGTTCAACGAGGTCACCGGTGCCACCGGCGTCGATGTCGTCCTCGGCAGCCTGGCAGGCGAAGCGGTCGATGCTTCGCTACGGCTCCTACGGCCCGGCGGGATCTACCTGGAGATGGGTAGGACCGACCTCAGAGATCCAGCTACTGTCACCGTCGCGTATCCCGAAATCACCTACGCGAGTATCGACATCGCGGTACTTCCCATATCCCAGGTGGAGGTAATCCTTGACCACCTCCAATCGCTGTTCGCAGACGGTCTTCTGAGCCCGCTGCCCGTCCAAGCCTGGAACATCGGCCACGCGCGGGAAATACTGCGATACCTCAGCCAGGGGCACAGCACGGGCAAGCTCGTTCTGACGCAACCCGTTTCGCTCGTTCCCGAAGAGACCGTCCTGATAACCGGCGGCACGGGAAGTCTGGGTGGATTGCTCGCGCGCCATCTCGTCACCGCGCACGGTTGTCGCCATCTCGTCCTTCTCAGTCGCCAAGGCGACCAGGCGGCCGAGGCCCGGAAACTGGCAGAGGAACTCAGTGAGATGGGTGCGGAGATCATCTTGGCGGCGTGCGATGTTTCAGACCGCGCCGCTCTGTCCGCGGTGATCCGGAACATCCCGTCGCGCCACCCTCTTGGCGCTGTCGTTCATGCCGCGGGGATCTTGGACGATTGTCTGTTCACCGACCTGACTCTCGATCGGCTCCACGGGGTTCTGTCGTCCAAAGCGATCGCCGCGCGACATCTCCACGAGCTCACCGCGGAAATGAACCTGCGCGCTTTCGTGATGTACTCATCGATCGCCAACGTCGTTGGCACGGCCGGACAAGCGAACTACGCGGCAGCGAACGCCTTCCTCGATGCGCTTGCCTATCACCGGCACAGCGTCGGCCTGCCTGCCACCTCCATCGCGTGGGGACTGTGGCAGCAATCCAGTGCGCTCACCGCCCACCTCGACGACACCGACCGAGCACGTCTCGCCCGGCACGGTCTTGCCCCACTCGACACCGCGGGCGCTCTGGCCATCTTCGACATGGCACTCGAGCTGGACGAGCCTCTTCTCGCCGCGACGGCGCTGTCGCCCATCGACCCCAGTACGCCGCTCGCAGCTGTATTGGCCGATCTGCCTCGACAACTCACGCCTTCGTCTGCCGGCGACGGGTCCGGCTCCTCCGCGGAAGACCTCCCGCGACCGGAGCTCATCGAGCTGCCACCCGGCGACCGAGTCAAAGCGCTGACCACCTTGATTCGTACCCACGCCGCTCTCGTGCTGGGACACCAGGATCCCGACGCGCTCGCGGCGGACCGCACCTTCCGAGACGCCGGGTTCGACTCGCTGTCCAATGTGGAACTGCGCACTCGGCTCAGCAGCGCTACCGGCGTCCGGCTCACGGTCGCGGTCATCCTGGACCATCCCACTCCGACTCGACTCGCCGTCTACATCAACGAGGTTCTCGACCACGACCGTCGCTCCCGGCTCGTCGACCTCCCGTAGATGGGGTAATCGCTTTCGAAGGGAAAACAAATGCCAACAGGCGACAACATGCCGCGCGTCTCCGCGCGAACGGTCGACGGAAACGATATCGAGGTTCGAAACTTTCGGTTATCCGATCTGGATCAATTGGTGGATATGGAGCGCGCCAAGTGGGACCACGAACAGGGCGCGACAGCGGAGGAATTGTTCGAGAGAATCGATCAGCTACCCCAGCACGCCGCAGGTGCGTTCGAGCGGGGTGCGGGCAGGCTCCTCGCATCCATGTTCGCTCGACCCGTCACGATGACGACGATTCGCGAGTCGGAAAGCTGGCGGGCGTGCGCCTACGCGCCATTGCCCCCGCCCGGCAGTACCGACTGCCTGTTCGGCGTGAGTCTGACCAGCACCAGCGCCGGCGCGGCGGAAGCTCTGTTTCGCGCCTTCTTGCCGCAACTGGCACTACTGGGTTATCGGAACCTGTACGGGGGGTCGACCGTTCCTGGACTACGCGAATGGATCAAGGCCAATCCGGAGGGTTCGCCCACGTCGTATGTCTATGCGACAAATGAGGATGGGCTGCCCCTGGATCGGCAGCTGCGCTACTACCACTTGAACGGTTTCCGGACGATCATCGCGCTCAAGCCCAACTACTTTCCGCACCCGCAGTCCCTCGACTACGGGGCCGTCATCCATCGGAGTCTTTGATCGAGTTGCGGGCCACTGCACGAGACGCAGGGGAAGGGGAGAAGGGAAATATGCCGCAGCTACGACCTGCGACCGCGCCGTTGAGCGAGTACATCGCCAAGCGAGAACCTGCGTTCTTTCCGGGGCTGGCCGCCGGCTGGCCTGCCGTGCAGCGGTGGGAATTTCACTTCCTCGGAAGGCTACGGCCGGAGCTGTCCATCGAATTGGTTCGAGGAGACCGGGAGAGCGCCGCGACGCACTTCACCGAGTCGACGCTGGGAGCGTACATGGAGCTCCTCGCCAGCGACGATTCCGGCGAGGAATCCTTGTACCTCAAAGAATTCAACCTGCTGCGGTGGTTCCCGCAGCTGCGGTCCGACATATCTGCTCGAAAGGAGCTCTTCCCGCGGCGGGTGTTCTCGCCACCTCCCGGAGTCTGGGTGGGTCCCGCTGATGCGCGCACCGGCGCTCACTACGACCTACTGGGAAACATCGCGGTGGTAATCCGCGGGAACAAGCGTTTCCGCATCGCTCCTCCCGGTTTCGTCGAACGGGCCGATGCGTTGTCGACGAAGTACGACCCATGGGCGCGCCTTTCGGCCCTACCGCTGGTCGAGATAGCCGCCGCGACGCGAACTTCGGAAGAGAGTCTGTACGAAGTCGAACTCGGGGCCGGAGATGTGCTTTACGTACCAGATCATTGGTGGCATGAAGTCTACAATCGCTCGGCCAGCATCCTGTTGAGCGGCTTCTTCGGCACCTACCAACACGTCGCGATGTGCGCGATCCGGGTCGCTGCGCGCCACCTGGCACACCTCGCGCGCCTCGACGGCGGCACCGCGTGTACCTGTCATGAAACTGTCGGCTGATTTCGTCATCCAATCCGGTTCAGGCGCAGGCGGCGCCGCTTTTCCGACAAGGAGCACTGATGAGAGAGTTCGTCCTCGACGACCTGAGTCGGCTGTACCGGGCATGTGAGGG
The DNA here is from genome assembly GCF_001612615.1 of Nocardia amikacinitolerans NBRC 108937. Taxonomy (GTDB): domain Bacteria; phylum Actinomycetota; class Actinomycetes; order Mycobacteriales; family Mycobacteriaceae; genus Nocardia; species Nocardia amikacinitolerans. The sequence goes on from NZ_BDAU01000011.1 coordinate 105,599, forward strand.
AGTCGACCTGGAACTCACCGAGAAGGCACTCGACCAGCCCTTCAGCGACCTCGGCCTGGACTCGCTCGGCACGATCGAATTGGCAGAACGAATACAACGGGAATGGCATGTCCGCATGCCCATCCTGTTACCGAACGAGACCGTAGAGATTCTCCGGACTCCACGGCTCGCGCTCGAGTACGTCAACAAACTCTTGGCGTCGCAGGATAGGCAGTAGAAGCGGAAGGAGGTCGCGGGTGACGCTATCGGTCGACGACTTGATCGAGACTCTTTACCGCGGTTTGAGTGGCGACGTCGGTCTACTGGACGGCGTCATGGCCCCCGACTGGAGCGACGACTCATCCGGGCAGGCATCAGGACGTGACGAGATCGAAAGTCTCGTCGCCGCAATCAATCACGCCTTCTCTCGATTCACGATCGTCGTGCGGACGATCGTCGACGGACGCGGGGAGGACGGCAACGGGATGGTCGCGGTCCGCGGGGAGATGCGCGGCGTACACGCCGGAGAGTGGCTCGGTGTGCCAGCGACCGGAAGAGCGGTCCGAATCCGGATCCATGAATTCCACGAGATCGCCGACGGCCTCGTCGTTCGATCCTGGGGCCTCGAGGATTGGTTCGGTTGGCTTCGCCAGGTCGGTGCCGTCAGCGGCGATGGCCCCGGCAGCTATGAAGGGAAACAAGGCGTCTCATGACAGAGCTCTCCCGCGAGATACCGACTGCGCCGGGCGCCCGGCCTTTGATCGGCCATCTCGTGCCGTTCTTGAAGCAGCCGTTCACCTTTCTGGCTCAGCTGCCCGAACACGGGGACCTCGTGAAGATCCGCCTCGGTCCGAAAGTGGCTGTCGTGATATGTGATCCAGGGCTGGCTCGCAAAGTGCTGGTAGACGATCGGACCTTCGACAAGGGGGGTCTCTTCCTGGAGCGAGAGCGGGAGTGGCTGGGCGAAAGTGTTGCCACGTGTACGCACAGCACGCATCGGCACAAGCGCCGCCTGGCGCAGCCTGCCTTTCATCCGAAACGTCTCGCGGACTACGCGCACACGATGACCTCTCAGATAGCCTCCGTCGTAGACGGTTGGCGTTCTGGTCAGGTCCTCGACGTCTGTCCCGAGATGTTCACCATCACCTCGCGGGTATTCGGCGCCGCCATGTTCTCCAGTACCCTTCCGGCAGGCGTGCTGCATCAGGTGATCAGCGATCTCACCACCACCTTCGACGGTACGTTTCAACGCACGTTGCTGCCCGACGCGATCAGCCGTGTGCCGATTCCCGGCACCCGACGGTACAACCACGCCAATCGTCGCTTACGGACGACGATGAACGACATCATTGCCGAACGCCGAGCGAGCGGCATCGACAACGGTGATCTGCTCTCGGCGCTCCTGACGGTCCACGACCGTGAGAGCGACGCGCGCGGCACGATCGACGACGATGTCAGCGATGCCGTCGTGACGTTCTTCGTGGCGGGAACGGAGACCACTTCCTCCGCGTTGGCGTGGGTGCTCTACCTACTTGCGAAACATCCCGAGGTCGAGGCGCAGCTACATGCCGAAATCGACAGCGTGCTCGCGGGACGGCAGCCCGATTACAGCGACATGGAGCGGCTGCGGGTGGCGACGAGGATCGTCACCGAAACCTTGCGTCTCTATCCCCCCGCATGGTTTTTCACACGCATCGTCACCGCCGGGGTCAGACTCGAGCCGTACGAGCTACCGGTCGGCAGCACTGTCGCCCTGAGCCCGTACCTCATCCACAGGCGGGCCGACCTCTACGACCGACCCGATCGTTTCGACCCGGACCGTTGGCTGCCGGAACGCGCCGCGGCGTCCCCCGGAGCCTTTTTGCCCTTCGGTGGTGGGGCGAGAAAGTGTATCGGGGAAGCCTTCGGGATGACCGAGGTCGTTCTGGCCTTGGTGACTATCGCGAGTCGCTGGCGGTTGCAGACCGTCGCCGGTTCGCGCGTTCGCCCGCCACTCTCCGTGTCATTGGTACCAGGAGGACTGCATCTGCGTGTTCTCGACCGCCGGGCGGGTCGATAAAGCTGAGACGAGTCGCGGCTTTCGGGCGTCGTGTCGCGATGTGAAGAGAGGTATTCGGTGTTCGAATTGACAACAGCTGAACAGGAATTGCTGCCTTCCGATGACGATGTCGAGTTCTATCAGCAGCACGGCTGGTTCATCGCACCACGATTGTTCACCGACGAAGCGGTCGACGATGCGTTGGCCGCGTTGGAGGCGCATCACCGCCGGGAGCGTGATTACGTACTGCCAGGTGCGATCGACGAACTCTACGACTGGGCCCCCGGTGCGGTTCACCAGATCCGGTTCAACGACTATGTGGCGCTGACGAATCGCCGCCTCCGCGATTTCATGCTGCAGCCGATAGTCGCGGCGATCGCGGCCCGGTTGGCGCAAACGAGCCAGATCAGATTGTGGCAGAGCAGCATTGTGTACAAGCAACCACAGACCGGAGACGGCGATACGACGATCGGTTGGCACACCGACCGCGCCTACTGGCGTAGCTGTACCTCGACGAAGATGCTGACCGCATGGATCGCTTTGCAGGACTGTGACGAGGACATGGGACCCGTGGTGATGATCGACGGAAGCCACCGCTGGCCGGATACGGAGGCCGTTCGTGCTCTCAGATTCGGTCGAACTTTTTTCGGCGCCGATCCGGCGCTGTTGCAGGACCGGCTCGAACGTACCGGTATGCCACTTCGATTCGTGCCCTTGTTGTTGCGCAAGGGGCAAGTCAGTTTTCACAACTGCCTGACGGTGCACGGCAGCGGCGCCAATCTGAGTAAGCGGGCCAGGATCGGTGCAGCGGTCGACATGCAGGATCACCTGAACCGCTACCAACGGGTTTACGACGAAGCAGGTGAATTGCAGTCGTATGCCAACGATCGGATGTGCCGCAAGCTGCCGAATGGGGATGTCGACTACAGCGATCCCACGATTTGTCCAGTGCTGTGGGATGCGTGACGCGCCATCGCCGTATCCGTACGGATGTACCGTTTCGAGAAGAGGTCTCATGTTCGAGTTGTCAACTGCTGAACAAGAGTTGCTGCCGTCCGACGACGATGTCGAGTTCTACCAGCAGCACGGGTGGTTCGTCACCCCACGATTGTTCACCGACGAAGAAGTGGACGCCGCGTCAGCTGCCTTGGCGGCACATCACCGAGGTGAGCGCGACCGGAAGTTGCCGATCGTGCTCGACGAAATGGACGACTGGACCGTGGGATCGGCCCATCGGATCCGATTCAACGACCACGTCGCGCTGACCAACGACAGTCTCGGCAGCTTCATGCTGCAGCCGATAATCGGTGCGATCGCGGCGCGGCTGGCGCAGACCAGCCAGATCAGGCTTTGGTTGAGCAGCTTGATCTACAAGCCCCCGCGCACGGAAGTCACTCTCGAATGGCATGCCGACCGTGTTCATTGGCACACGTGTACCTCCACCAAGATGCTGAGTGCGTGGATCGCTCTGCAGGACTGTGATGAGAACATGGGGCCGGTGGTGATGATCGATGGGAGTCATCGATGGCCGGATACCGAGCAAATTCGCGCGGTTCGCTACAACGACACCTTCTTTTGTGGCCCCGACCCGGCGAAGGCGGAGAGGCTCCTCGAGAGCACCGGAATGCCGATTCGTCGCGTGCCGCTCCTGTTACGCAAAGGACAGGTGAGTTTCCACAGCTGCATGACGATTCACGGCAGCGGCTCGAATCTGAGTGACCTTGCGAGAGTAGGGCTGATCGTGCACATGCAGGATGCCGCGAACCGATACCAACGGGTTTACGACGAAAATGGGAAACTGCAGTCACATGTCAACGATCGGTTGTGTGGCAGGCTGCCGAACGGGGACATCGACTACAACGATCCCAAGATTTGCCCAGTCCTCTGGGGACATGACTGAATCCCCCTCCGGTGCGCCCGGAGGCCTACTGAGGTCGGGAGCGTGGCCGGATGTGCGGCGAGCAGGCGAGGAGCGTGTTCTCTTCGTCGCGACGGTCATCGACGGTGGGGTGGAAGCGGTGCTGGAGGTACTGATCCGGGGGCTGGAGGAGCGTGGTGTGCGGTGTGGCGTGTATGCGCCGCGGGGCAGCCCTGGCCGGGTCGGGACGTTGTGTGCGCTCGGCGCGTGGATCGGGTCGCCCGCGCCGGTGGCGGCACGGCTCGCGCGGGGGGAATTCACGGTGGTGCACGCGACATCGGCGTGCCCGACCTGGCCTGGTCTGGGGTCGCTGCTGCGGTGGGCGTCGCTGTTCGCGGGGACGGTGGTGACCGCGCACGTCAGCACCCCGACCGATGTGACCGAGGTGCGGTTCGACGAATACACAGCGGTGTCGGCAGAGGCGGCCGCGGCCCTGATCACGCGCACAGCGACTTCGCCTCAGGTGATCGCGAATGCTCCGGACGTGGCGGTGTGCACGCCGGGGCCCGGTCGGGCGGGTCCGCGTCCGCAGCTGCTGTGGGTCGGGCGCGCGGTGGATACCGACTGGCCGTCCAAAGGCATCCACGGGCTGTTGTATCTGGTGGCGGCCGATGTGCTGACGGATTTCGAGGTCGTGATCATCGACACCGAGGACAATGCGGAGACACTGGGGCTCGACGATTGGTTGGCAGGGCGGGTGGACTACCGGCCCGGCTTGCGTTCGAAAGCCGCTCTGGTGCAGTGCTATCGGGATGTGGCCGCCGGTGGCGGCGCGCTCATCTCCACCTCGCGGTCCGAGGGGCATCCGATGGTGATGCTCGAGGCGATGGCCTCGGGCTGTCCGGTGATCGTGCCCGACAGTCCCGGCTTCGGCATGGTCACCGACGGGGTGAACGGGCTGAAATACCGTCGGCGCGAGGCATTCTCCGATATTCCCCGTTGTTTGCGCGAGCTCGGCGATACGCGGATCCGGGAAAGGATCGTCGCGGGCGCGCTGGCCTCGGTCGCCGGAGACGGGCACCCGGACCGGATGGTCGAGGCCTATCTGCGGGTGTACCGGTCGCTGCCGCCGCGATCGTTCGGGCATCGAGCCAGGGGCGTGCTGGAACTGGCTCGGGGGTTGGCGTGGCATCGACGATCAGGTGGTGATCTCGGCTTTTAGACGCAGCCTCGCGGATCGAGTAAGCGGCCTATCAAGCTCCCGGAACGTACTCGGTGTGTGGGACAGCTTTTGCCCACAGCGCGTCGCGCACGGTAATCGCGCGCGCGACATCGACCGGATCGTGCGTCAGGCCGTAGCCCACGAAATCCTCGTCGTCGAACAATGTCCAGGCAAGCGTGTCATCGTCGATCAGGCACCACTCGTCCTCGGTGTAGTCCTCGGGCTTCAACCAATGACGAGGGAGCCAGCGAATATCCTCACCGTGTGCCTGGTTGCGCCCGGTTACCGCGTGGAGAAAACGGATGTATTCGGTCAAGGGTTCGGTGACTACCCGGACACGCTGCATGGCGACTCCTCTAGCGGTGGTCGCGTCACTCAGGTCCTCCCATTCCTTCCATAGGGTCGGGTAGTCGTCCGGGTCCAGCGGCACCAGCCCCGCCTGATAGCGACGCATCGGTTCGTGCTCGTCGCTCACGATATGTTCGTCTTCTCTCTCGAATTGAAAGGCGCGATACCGAGCCTGGCCGAACAGAGAAGCGATGTCGGACCGGGGAAGAAAGAACATAGTGGCGACCTTCCGAAATCTCAAAACTGATCTGTCGACATTCTGCATCTTTCGGATAGTCTGTCAGCCACCCGTGTCATGAAACCTCGGCCACTGATCGGCTGATAATTCGCCTGGAGGCCCGGCAGCACTTCGACGACCGACGCTTCGAACGGATGAAGCGTATAAAGCACAGTGACCCGCGGCGCGGCCCGCTGGGCAGGGTCGCGTGGCACGCTGACGCGGTGGGTGCAGGCACGGAAGCGATCGCCACTGATGAACCTCAGCCATTCACCACTGATCACGGCAAGAGAATCGGCTGGAGTGTGGACCCTGCTCCAAGCCTTGCTGCGCGGGCTGTACACCTGCAGCCCTTCGATAGGGCTACCCAGCATCAGGCTGATGAGTCCGTAGTCCTCGTGAGCGAGAACGCGAGCCGGCGAGGCAAGGCTCCCGGCGGCAGTGTTGATGGGCGGGTAGTGATTGATCCTCAGCACATCGTTCGTGGGGAAGATCTTCTCGTCATAGAGCGAAGGATCGACATCGAGATATCGGAGCAGTGCTCTGCCGAGCCGCGGGGTCAGTTCCTCGCACGCCTGCCAGAACCTTCTGAATTCGGCTTCGAATTTCGCGTCCGGCCAGTAGTCGAGCGCATTGTCCGCATCTTCCCCTGGAATTCGGAAGGCAGATCTATCGAATTCCCACGCTTCTACCGCATGGGGCAGCGAAGGCATGCTTTCCTGGAGCGGCACGTACCCCAGATAATAGGGCTCACCATAGGCGCAGTCCGGTGAGACGAACCTCATTTTCTGCTGATCGGGTGTCGTCGTGAAAATGTTCAGTGCCTGTGTATCGATGGCCTGAAGCTCTTCGGCGCCGATACCGTGGTTGATCAGTATCGCGATCCCGACGTCCTCCATGGCGGTACCCAGAAGGTTGACGAAGCGATCTCGTGCCGCCGAGCTGCCCTGTAGATCCGCCATGTCGCAGACCTGTGGCCGGAAATCGTCGTCGAAATTGTCGTCGGGGCTCTCGATGAGCGTGTACTCGGAATAGCCGAGATCCTCGTATACCCCTCCGAAGTTGGATACCGTATCGCCGGCTTCTTTGTTGCTCACGTCGTGACCCCTGTCGGACGATGATATCCAAGCGAAAATATCGGAGCGGTGCCTGATATTGATGACGCGGATCTGCGTTGTAATCAACATCGCATCACCACAGCTGCGCTGTCAATGGTCGCTGATCAAGGCGGCGTTCGTGTCGGCGATCGGGGATTCTCTCCACGCGTGCACAGTGCGCCTTTCGGCGATCCGAGGAAGCCGCTCGAGTGTCAAGGCCCATGGACCTCGGGCCCGGAAGTTCGGTTGCGCCACTGGCGATTTCGATACGCGGGGACGGATTCCTATGCGACACTTGGGATTCGAATCATGTGTCGGTGGGTGGCCGCGGCGGTCGGTGGCGGAACCTCGGAACGAAATCAGGTATTGCTCGCGGTGTCGGGAGTCTCGGCACCGCGCCCGCGAAGGCTCGAGGGTCGTCAGGTGCGGCACTGGCTTCGCGGGTCAACGACGACTGTGCAAAGGCGCGTGGCGATATGAGCATGACTGCGGACCGTCGGACATTTCTGAAGGGCACTGCGCTCGTCGCCACGACGGGAGCACTCGGCGCCTCGGCGCTGCTGTCGGCATGTGCGGGCGGATCCCGTGGAGCCCGACCGGTTGGCGACACAATCCGGTTCGGATTTCTGGCCGACATGCAAGTGCCCGACCCGGACATCTTCTACGAGGGCGAGGGTCTCCAGGTCACCCTGAGTGTCTACGAAGGTCTGGTCGCCTACAAACCCGATTCGCCCGAAATCGGGCCCGCCCTTGCCGAGTCGTGGACGATGACCGACGACGGCCTCGTCTACACGTTCAAGCTACGTCCGGGTGTCACCTTCCACGACGGCACGCCCATGACGGCCGCGACGATCATCGAGAGTTTTCACCGGCGTGCCGCCGTCAACCAAGCGCCGGCCTACCTGGTCGCCGACGTGGCATCGATGTCCGCGCCCGACGACTCCACGCTCGTTGTCGAGCTCCCGCATCCTGTGGAGCCGTTCCTGGACTACCTCGCCTGCCCGTGGGGACTCAAGGCGGTCAGCCCGACCGCGGTGCGGACCCACGGCGTGAACGGAGATCTCGCGCAGGGCTGGTTGAGTACGCACGATGCGGGGACAGGGCCCTACCAGATCACGGAGTTCGTGCCGAGCAGTCACTACACGCTGACCGCTTACGACGGGTACTGGGGAACGAAACCGGAATTCACCTCGCTGCGCGTAGAGATCATCCCCGACATCACGACACAACGCCTTTTGCTCGAGCAGGGGCAGCTGGACATCGTCACCAAGGGGCTGCCGATCGCCGCGATCGAGGCGATGAAGACGAACTCGGCGTTGACCGTGGTGGAACATCCGACGGCGTTCAAGTCGTCGATCTTCCTGAACTGGAAGAAAGGCGTGTTCTCCGATCGCGAGTTCCGCCAGGCGATGCGCTCGGCGGTGGACGTTCCCGCGCTCATCGAGCCGGCGTACGGCTCGACGGCCTCGCGATCCACCCAGTTCTACCCGGCCGGAGTGTTGCCCGAGGGCGCTGCCCCGGACGCGCCCGACCATGATGTCGCCCCTCTGAAGGCGCTGATCGCGAAACTGCGGGACAGTGACAAACAGATCGACCTCGCCTACGACGAGGCGGGCGGAGCGACCGATGCCCGCGTCACCGAGCTACTACAGACACAGTTGGCAGCGCTGGGATTCACTGCCACGGTGCGGGCCATGCCCACCTCGCAGGTGTTCGCACTGCATTCGACGCCTGTCGGACAGCAACCGCACATGCTGGTCCACGGGTCCGGCGGTGACGCGCTCAATGCCGACACCACACTGCGGATCTTCTTCCGCACGGGCGTATCGCCGATCAACTGGTTCAACTATTCGAACACCGCTCTCGACGCCGTCATGGACGCCGGGCAGCGCTCCCGCGGCAAAGCGGACGCACAAGTGCAGTGGGTCAAGGGCGCTGAGATCGTGATGGATCAGGCGTGGGTTGTCAACCTCTACGACATCAGAGATGTCATTGTGACCAACTCCGGCATCGGCCAGATCGTGCATACTCTGCTCGGCTTGGGGATGGTGCCCATCAACCTGCTCCGGAAGGTGAAAGCGAGGTGAAGCGCTCCCTGAACGGCGCGGCTCGCGCGGACGAAGGCGGCGAGTCGGCCGCCACACGCACGCCCCGCGCACGTGTGAGCGACCTCCATGTGGTGTTTCGCCGCCGAAGCGTCGCGTTACATGCGGTCCGGGGCGTCAGCATCGAGATCGCCGCCGGAGAGATCCTCGCGCTCGTGGGGGAGTCCGGCTCCGGCAAAAGTGTCTTGGGGTTGAGCCTGCTCGGACTCCCGGTCGGCGATCCGCCTGCCGTCGTAACCGGACGGGCCGAGGTGTGTGGTGTCGACATGGTTACCGCCCCGCGTGCCGAGCGACGCAAGATCCGTCGCGCCCACCTGGGTGCGGTGTTTCAAAATCCGATGACGTCGTTGAATCCGACGATGCGAATCGGCGACCAGGTGCGGGAAGTCGCCGGCTCGACCGCGGCGGCAGTCCGGCTGCTCGACCTGGTCGGCGTCCCGCAGGCCGGCAGCAGGCTGCGAGCGTACCCGCACGAGCTTTCCGCGGGATTGCGGCAACGGGTCATGATCGCGATCGCGATCGCGGCGGAGCCGGACCTGATCATTGCCGACGAACCGACGTCGGCGCTGGACGTCACGGTGCAGGCGCAGATTCTGGCGTTGCTTTCCGACCTGCGGGCGGAGCTCGGTTGCTCGGTGCTGCTGATCACTCACGACATCGGCGTCGCCGCGGAGGTCGCCGACCGTGTCGCGGTCATGTACGGGGGGCGTCTCGTCGAGATCGGCGCCACGACCGACGTCCTCGCCGCCCCCTCTCACCCCTACACGGTCGGCCTCTTGGGTTCGCGACTCGATCTCGGTCTGCCGTTGGGCCATCGCATACCGGTGCTGACCGGTATGCCACCGGATCCCCGTGACCCCCCGCCGGGTTGTCCGTTCGCTCCGCGTTGCTCGCTTCGCACCGACGAATGCGATCGGTCGCTGATCCCCCTGACACCGGCTGCCACACACTCCGGTCGCGCGGCGTGCATCCTCCCGGCGGAGGTCGACCGGACCCACGCGCGCGGGCCGACTCCCGCTTTCCCGCCGCTGGTCATCCCGGCCCGTTCCCGACCTGCCGTGCGTTGCGTCGAAGTCGGCAAGGGCTTCCGAATTCGCAACCGTCTGGGCGGGCGCGAGATGTTGCCGGTGCTGCGCAACCTCGACCTGCGGGTGGAAGCGGGCGAGGCCGTCGCGGTGGTGGGGGAGTCCGGGTCGGGCAAATCGACACTGCTGCGGATGATGGCGGGACTGGAGAAACCCGACAGCGGTGTCGTCGAGGTGTCCGGATCATCGACGCAGATGATCTTCCAAGACGTCAGCGCGTCGCTGACACCGTGGCTGACCGTCGGCCGACAGGTCGGCGAACGGCTGCCGCGGACGCTCGACCAGGCCAGTCGCCGCGCTCAGGTCATCGCAGCGCTCGAACGCGTCGGGCTTCCGGCAGCCGTCGCCGACCTACGTGCCGACAGCTTGTCGACAGGGCAACGCCAACGCGTCGCGTTCGCGCGGGCGACGATCGTTGTTCCCGCGGTGTTGCTGTGCGACGAGCCGACCTCGGCGTTGGACGCGCCGCTGGCGGCGTCGACGTTGAACTTGATTCAGACACTGCGGCGCGAGTTCGGGCTGACGGTCGTCTTCGTCACCCACGATCTGGCCGCGGCGCGTTTCATCGCCGACCGCGTCGCGGTGATGTATCGCGGCGAGATCGTGGAGATCGGTGCCGCCGAGGAGGTGGCATTCGCACCGTCGCACCCCTACAGCAAGGCGTTGCTGGCTGCGGTGCCGAATCCCAGGAGCGCACCGGTACAGCAGCACAGCAAGCCGACGGGCGCGACGAACGTTCCGTCGACGGCGACCGCCACGACCAGTGGCGCGGGCAGCGAATCGGCGGCCGCGTCAGTAACGCCACGCCGACGCGCGAAACCGGGTGATGTGATCACCCTGTGTGTGCTGGCGACGCTGATCGTCGTCATGCTCGGCGCGCCGTGGATTGCCCCCTACGACCCCGATCTACCGGTCGGGCCTCCGACATCCCCACCGAACGCGGCGCATTGGCTCGGTACCGACGAGGTCGGGCGCGACATCCTGAGCCGCGTCCTGATCGGCATGCGCTCCAGCTGGTGGGGCGCTCTCGGCGTGATCGCGTCCGGAGTCGTCCTGGGCGGCGCCGTTGGGCTCGTCGCAGGCGCCCTCGGCGGATTCGTCGACCGGATCCTCATGCGCGTCACCGATATCTTCATCGCCCTGCCTGCAGCCTTGCTCGCGATCGCCGTCGTAGCCGCGATCGGGCCGTCGTATGTGCATACGTTGTCGGCGGTGGCACTCGTCTGGTGGCCGCTGTACGCACGAGTCGTGCGGGGCGAGGTGACCAGGCTCCGATCGCTGCCGCACATCGACGCCGCGCGACTGTCGGGTGCCGGCCGATTGAGGCTCGGCTGGCTGCACCTGCTGCCCGGCGCGTGGCCGCCGACCATTATCGCGGCCAGTCTCGATGTCGGCGCCTTGATCCTGATGCTGTCCGGCCTTTCCTTCGTCGGGCTCGGCGCTCCCGCGCCGGCTCCCGAGTTGGGTGCGATGTGTTCGAGGGGCTTGCCCTACCTCCTCGATTCCTGGTGGGTGCCGATCATGCCCGCGATCGGGCTCTTCGTGCTCGCCACGATCGCGAACCTCGCTGGTGACGTACTCCGCGACCGCCTCACCGATCGCTGACCGCACTCCGCCATTGCCCCCTTCTTCCACCGCGAGGGAGACTTCGATGCTCAAAGTCATAGCCCGGCGCTGCGGTGCGGCCGTCCTCGTGCTGCTCGCGCTCGTTGCGGTGGTGTTCGTGCTGCGGCAAGTCTCTCCAGTCGATCCGGCTCGAGCGTTCGTCGGCGACAGGGCGTCCGCCGAGGTCGTCGAGCGAGCACGGCACGACCTCGGCCTCGATCGGCCGCTGCCGGTGCAGTATGTCGACTACGTCGAGAAGGCGGCCACCGGCGACTTCGGACAGTCCGCGGTGACTCGCCGCCCGGTCAGCTCCGATATCGCCGACTTCCTGCCCGCTACAGCGGAACTGGTCATCTGTGGATTCGTGCTGGCCGTACTGCTCGGCTTGCTGCTCGGAGCGGCGACAGCACTGCGGTGGCCGGGCTCGGGCGCCCTGCGATTCGTGCTGATCGGCGGATCATCGATGCCGATATTCCTCGCGGCATTGCTCGGAATCCTGTTGTTCTACAAAGAACTCGGGGTTCTGCCCGCTCGCGGACGCAGCTCCTACGGTGACGCGCCCAACGGACCGACCGGGTTCTTGCTCGTCGACTCGCTGCTCGCGGGGCGACCAAGCGTATTCATTGATGCCGTCGAGCACTTGATTCTTCCCGTCGTGTGCTTGTCCATGGTGCCCGCGGTCGCCATCGGCCGTGCGCTCCGTAGCAGCCTGCAGCACACGCTTCGCTCGGATTTCGTTCGCACTGCCCGCGTCAAAGGCATGACCGAGCTACGGGTCGTCGTCAAACACGCGCTGCGGAATTCGGTGAACTCGACTCTGTCGATCGCGGGTATGCAGGTTGCCGCCATGTTCGGCGCCGATATTCTGCTGGAACTGATCTTCGCCTGGCCCGGCATCGGCCTCTACACCGCGCAAGCCATCAAAGCCGGCGACTACACCACCATCGCCGGGATCACCCTGACACTCGGCGCGATCTACGTCCTGACGAACTTCCTCGTCGACCTCGGCCAAGCACTCGCCGACCCCAGGACCCCTGATGATTGACGGGCGCTCACCATGACGCCGCGGGTCGGGTCGCCATCACCGCCGACGCGAACGTGCTCGATTCCGCGGTGTCTGCGCCTCGCCGCTGGCCGGCGATACGCTGGCGGTGTCGGAAGGTGAGCGCATGGTGCCCGGTGACCGTGCCCGGTGGTTCGCGGACGACTGATGGTCGACGAGGATCCGCTGCGGACCAGTCGCGATGTGAATATGCCCGTCGCGGTGGAATTGAGCGCGTCCGGTTTCGAGGATGCCGAGGAGATCGGGCACGGCGGTTTCGGTGTCGTGTTTCGGTGCACGCAGGCGGAGCTGGATCGCACGGTGGCGGTGAAGGTGCTGACCGGGGAGCTGGACGCCGAGAATCGGGCGCGGTTCTTCCGTGAGCAGAAGGCGATGGGCCGGTTGACCGGGCATCCGAACATCGTGACGGTGTTGCAGGTGGGGGAGACCGCGAGTGGGCGGCCGTATCTGGTGATGCCGTATCACCCGTTGGATTCGCTGGACGCGTGGATTCGTCGGGAAGGACCGTTGTCGATCGAGCAGGCGTTGGCGCTGGGTGTCAAGATCGCGGGTGCGCTGGAGAGCGCGCATCGGTTGGGGATCCTGCATCGGGATGTGAAGCCGGGCAATATTCTGCTGACCGAGTACGGGGAGCCGGCGTTGACCGACTTCGGCATCGCCCGCATTGCCGGGGGGTTCCACACCGCCACGGGAGTGGTGACCGCATCGCCCGCGTTCACCGCGCCCGAGGTTCTGGCGGGGGAGGCCGCGACACCTGCCGCGGATGTGTATGGGCTCGGCGCGACGCTGTTCTCGGCGTTGACGGGGCACGCGGCGTTCGAGCGGCGCAGTGGTGAGCAGGTGGTGGCGCAGTTCTTGCGGATCACCAGCCAACCGGTACCGGACCTGCGGGAGGGTGGCATTCCGGAGGATGTGGCGGCGGTGGTGGAGTTGGCGATGAGCCGGGATCCGCAGGCGCGACCGTCGGCGCAGGGGTTGGGCGAGGCGCTGCGGCAGGTGCAGCGCGACCACGGATACCGGGTCGGCGAGATGGCCCTGCGTGGGCAACCGATCGCCGCGCACGAGCCACGCGCCGAGACGTCGCCGAAGCTGGAATCGGCCCCACCGCAACGGGTTCGGGGCCGCGGCAGCACCGGCGAGCTGCCGCTCGAGCTGACCAGCTTCATCGACCGCCGCACCGAGATGGCCGAGCTCGAGAGCCTATTGTCGGTGTCGCGGCTGGTGACGCTGGCGGGGATCGGTGGCGTCGGTAAGACACGGCTGGCGTTGCGAGCAGCGTCGACCGTACGACGCGAGTTCGCCGACGGTGTCTTTCTGATCGAGCTCGCCGACGTGACCGATCCGGTGTTGCTGATCGATGTGGTGGCGGGCGGTCTCGGCTTGCGGGACGACGCGGCGCGGCCGATGCGGGAAGTTCTTGTCGAATTCCTGTGTTCGCGGGAAGCGCTCCTGGTTCTGGACAACGGCGAGCAGGTCGTGGACGCCTTGGCGGATTTGGTCGAAAGCCTGTTGCAGACGTGCGCGAGCCTGCGAGTCCTGGTAACCACGCGGGAGCCGCTGGACATCGCAGGGGAAGCGGTGCTGCGGGTGCCGCCGCTGACCGTTCCGAGCCACGACGGTGCGCCGACGCTGCGGGGACTGCCTCGATACGACGCGGTGACGTTGTTCGCCGAGCGTGCCGCGGCGGTGGTGCCCGGTTTCGAGATCACCGAGAAGAACATGGCCGCGGTGGCCGGGATCTGCGCCCGGCTGGATGGGTTGCCGCTGGCGATCGAGCTCGCCGCGGCGCGGATACGCACGATGTCGCCCGAGCAGATCATGGCGCGGCTGACCGACCGCTACGCGCTGCTGACCCGTGGCAGCCGCAGTGCGCCGCAGCGGCAGCAGACGCTGCGGTGGTGCATCGACTGGAGTTACCAGTTGTGCACGCCGGTCGAGCAACGACTGTGGGCTCGGTTGTCCGTGTTCGCCGGCGGCTTCGACATCGACGCGGTCGAGCCGGTCTGCGGCGCGGAGTTGGGCGAGGAGAGTGTCCTGGACGCACTGTCTTCGCTGGTCGACAAGTCGATTGTGCTCCGCCAGGAGCTCGACGGTGCCGTGCGGTTCCGACTGTTGGAGACGGTGCGCGACTACGGGCGTGAGCAGCTGCGCGAGGTCGGCGAAGACCGGGATCTGCGTCGGCGGCACCGCGACTGGTACCAGCGGCTGGCGCTGGACGCCGAAGCCGGGTGGATCAGCGAACGGCAACCCGACTGGCTGGCTCGGCTCGAACGCGAGCAACTGAACCTGCGCGAAGCACTCGAATTCTGCCTGTCCGACGACAGCCCCGAGTCGGGCGAGGCCGGTCTGCGCACGGTCACCGCTTTGTGGCTGTTCTGGAGCTTTCGAGGTCTGTACGGAGAAGGTCGACGGTGGATCGAGCGCGTCCTCGCCCACCCCGGCGCGCGCTCGCTCCCCGACCGGATCCGGGTGGTGAATGTCGGCACCGTGATGGCCGCGGAGCAACAGGACTTTCAGACGGCGGAGGCATTGCTGGAGCAGGCTCGCGCGCTCGCCGAACGCGACCCTGCTCCACTGCATCGGGCTCTCGTCGCCTCCGCCGATGGCGTCCTATCGCTGTATCGAGGCGAGCCCGCTCGCGCGGTCTCCTGTTTCGAAGGTGCGGTCGAGGTGTTCGGTTCGGACCCCAGCGGACATCTCCATGTCGCGACGTTGATGACGCTCGGCTGGGCGCACGCGGCTCGCGGAGATACCCGGAAAGCGATCGAGAACCTCGAGCAGGTCCTGTCCATCACCGAGTCGAGCGGCGAATCGTTGTTCCGGTCGACCACGCTGTGGGGATTGGGAATCTGCGCATGGCAGCAGGGCGAAAGGTCTCGCGCGCAGGACCTACTGCATCAATCGCTGCGGGTGAACCGGTCTGTCCGCAGCCCGGTCGTCGCGGTCCTCGATCTCGAGGGAATGGCCTGGATCATCGCCGAGGAGAACGCTGAGCGGGCGGCGGTTCTGATGGGTGCCGCGGAAAGTCTGTCACGGTCGAGCTCAGGGTCTTCGATCCTCTTCCCACAACTGTCCCTGTCGCACGACGAGTGCGACAGCGTGGTGCGTCGCGCGCTCGGCGAGCGAAGATTCGACGTGGCCTTCCGGCGTGGGCGGGCCATGACGATGAATGTCGCGGTCGCCTACGCACTCGGCGAGCAGCAACGCGAGGGGACGCCCACGACGGGCGATGCCGGGGAGTTGACCAAACGCGAACGGCAGGTCGCGGAACTGGTCGCCCGAGGACTCACCAATAAACAGATCGCCACCACCTTGGTGATCTCCAGGCGCACCGCAGAAGGCCATGTCGAACACATCCTGACCAAGCTCGGTTTCACCTCCCGCGCCCAGATCGCGGCCTGGTTCGCGGACCGGGCCCATCAGGGGGTTTCCTGAGCCGGGGCTACCCGGAGTTCGAGCGCGGTTCCGCGTTCGGAACGCGGTCTCGATGGCATGCCCAGCGCACTTGGCCTGGTACGGCGGATGGCTCCGTGCGGTCGTGGCGATGCCCTTGGGTCTGCGGGATCGGTGGGAGTTATCGGCGGAGAGCGTGTTTCGGAGTGAACCATGTACTTGTCGTCGCGAACCTGGGACGGATGGCGATCGCGCTCGTGCCGCGCCGGATGCGAGTAGCTCCGGGCGCGGTTCAGGCCGCGGCCAACGGCCCGAGCACCCGATGTCGCGTAGCTGGTGCCGACAACTGCGGCCGGGTGAGCGTTCCCGATCCTGCCACACTCGGATGCAACTGACATCGAGTCCAATTTTGCGGGCGAATCTCCTGCTGATTCGCAGGGCGTTCAGGCGGAATCGGCCGCCGGGATGACCCGAGGGCTTGACCCGAGTGGACGTGTTCGATGCCGCAGCGCGCCATCGTATGTGAGGACATTCATGCCTCTGAACTGGATGTATGTGCCAGGCTCCGGTGTAGACAGGCGCTCGGCGCTCGAAACCGACCGATGCGTCGCTCGCTAAAAGTGTGATTGACATTACTTCGCAGCTACTCCACACTGTTCCCACCAAACTGAACTTGGTGTCAAGTTCTATTCCACTCGATCTCGATCAGTGGGACACATCTCGACCAGGAGTACGCGCATGACCGCACCACCACTGGAACCAGCCGGCCCCGGCCAAACCCCCCTCGCGCCAGCCGCGGAACGCGGGCGAGCGCATCGCAAACTCCTCGCCGCCGGTCTGATCGGCAGCTCCATCGAGTGGTACGACTTCTTCCTCTACGGGACTGCGGCTGCGCTGGTGTTTCCGCACGTGTTCTTCCCGGACAGCTCCGCGCTGATGGGCACGCTGCTGTCGTTCAGCACGTTCTGGGCGGGTTTCGTGGCCCGTCCGCTCGGCGGCGTGCTCGCCGGGCACTTCGGCGACAAGTACGGACGCAAGCCGGCCGTCGTCACCTGCCTGCTCGGCATGGGCTTGGCGACCTTTCTCATCGGCTGTCTGCCGAGCACGAGCGCGATCGGGATCGCGGCGCCGATTCTGTTGGTCGCCTTGCGATTCGTGCAGGGCATCGCCTGCGGTGGACAGTGGGGCGGCATCGTGTTGCTGCTCACCGAATCCGCGAGCCCGAAAAGACGAGGATTCGCTGGGACTTTCGGACAGATGGGTGTTCCACTCGGCGTAGTCCTCGGCAATCTGGTTTTCCTGGTCGCGACCTCAGCCCTCTCCGCTGAGGCGTTCCTGAGCTGGGGCTGGCGGGTGCCGTTCTGGTGCAGCGCACTGCTTTTCCCGGTTGTGCTCTACATCCAGACCAAAGTCGAGGACTCCCCCGAGTTCCTCGAACTTCAACAGGAAGTGGCCGAGAAGCGCCCCGCCCGGGTCGCCCAAGCCCCGCTGTCGGAGGCGGTCCGGCTGCACTGGCGCAAGATCTTGCTCGGCTGCGGCCTGCTCGCCGCCACCAATACCGCCTTCTACATCAGCATCGCCGGCGTGCTCAGCTACGGCACACACGAGCTCGGCATGAAGCGAAACGACATCTTGACCGTCTCGCTGGTCGCCTCCCTGTTCGGCTGCGCGGTGATTCTCTGGTCGGGCCATCGGTCCGACCGAGTGGGGCGCAGACCGCTCATCCTCGTCGGCGGAATCGGTCTCGCGGCCTGGGCCTTCCCGTATTTCTTGCTGGTCGACACCGGGAAACTGCCGATGTTCTTCATCGCCATCGCCGTCGGCACGATCTTGCAATCGTTGACCTATGGTCCGCTGGCGGCTTTCCTCGGCGAGTTGTTCGAACCTCGACTGCGCTACTCGGGCGCGTCCCTGGCCTATCAACTGGCCGCGATCACCGTCAGCGGCGGCACGCCGTTCATCATGACGGCGCTGATCGCCAATACGGGTGGAACCACGCTCGTCTCCGCGTATTTGGCGCTGATGGGCTTGGTCACCGTCTTCAGCGCCTGGCTACTGCGGGAAACCAATCCCGCCGAGGTCCGCGCGGATCCTGACGCCGTCCCCGGCGAACAGCTCTACGCCTGAACCAGTTCGGGTGCGAGGGCAGCGACAAGCCGACAGCTGTCGCCGAATCCGGCGCCCGCGTCATCGAATAGCGACCGCCAACCCATCGAGATAACGATCCGAGAGTAGAGATTCATGAAAGTTCGCAAGTCCGTCGCGTCCGCCGCGATCGGTGTCGCCGCTCTGACAGTGTGCGCAGGCACTGTCCACGCCGAGCCCCTGAGCGTGGACGTCGCACCCGGCGTCAACTACACCGCCTACCAGGACGGGAACACCGCGGTGATCACCGTCGACGCCGGCCAGTTGATCGTCGACAAGGGCAGGTTCCAGATTCGCGCCGACGACGGCACGGTACTCGCCGGCGTGCCACTCGAATTCAACGTCAACAACGTCGCCTTTCCCATCGACGTGCAGATCGACAAGCAGACCGCCCGCCTGACGCCGTCCCTCGATCCCGCTCGCGCCGAGGCGAAACCGGTGGCGCTGCCGTTCCAGGACCAGGCCCCGTGGAAGACGCCGTACGATCGCGAGGTCGCCGCGTTCTCCCGAATGGCGGCAACGATCACGGTCGCCGGTGTGGTGGGTGGTCTGGTCGGCGCGGTCGGCGCCGGAGTGATCGGCTGCCTCGTCGGCGGGGTCACGCTGGCCGCGGCGACCAGCCCGCTCGCGATGATGTTCGGCGCGGGTCCGGTCGTAGGCTGCCTCATCGGCGCGGGTGCGCTGGCGCCCGTCGGCGCCCTCACCGGCGCCCTCTTCGTCGGCGCCCCGGTCGCGACAGCAGCGGTGATCCAGTACTTCACCACGATCAACGAACCGTTCCCGGTGAAGTAGCGATCCGGCCCGCGCGGCGTTTCCGAGTGGTCCACGGTCGGCGACCGTGGACCACTCATCGGCCAACCGGCTCGCTCTTTCTGTCATCGGTCGGGAATCATTGGTCGAATCGACGCGGTAGAACTACTTGCCGCGATCACACCGGCGGCGCACGGTGGACGACACCGATGCCACGCACCCACAGGGTGGACAGGGTCGCCGCGGCCGCGTCGGCGTCGATATCGACATCGGCCTTGGCCCACTGATAACAGAATTCACGCACCATGCCGCACAGCGCCGTCGCCGCATAGTTGGCGTCGATGTCGAGAGCGGCCAGGCGGTTGTCCTGCAGCCGGATGATCATCTTTTCGGCCCGGTCGATGAACAGATCGATCTCGGCTTGACGAAGCTCCTCGATGTCGGGGTTGAGGCCGGCGACCTCGCCCCACATGAGCATCAGGCGTTGGTGATCACGGAAGGCGAGGACGTAGGCGCGCACCGCCGATTCGATCGCCTCGGCGGCGGTCCGGGGCTGAGTGCCGAGCCGCGAGCGCACCTTGGCGCGCATATCGGTGATGAGATTCAGCACCACCGCGTGGAATATCGCTTCCTTCGACTCGAAATAGACGTAGAAGGTCCCGTGCGCGACCCCGGCCTCCGCGACGATGTCGGCGACCCGGGTCTCCACATACCCGAGTCGTGCGAAGACGAGCTCGGCGACCTCGACCAATCTGGCCCGAGTTCGTTCACCCCGCGGCGTCAACGCCGGCGCTTGCTTACCACCCCTGGTGTTCACCGATTGCGACACACCACCATCGTCGCAAATCACGCCCCGCCGCAACGCCGACGGGCCCGGTGGCAACGACAAGGCCTACGTCCGATTCGGTCTCACGGCCCACAGTCTTCCACCGCGGCGTATGCCGAGCAGATCGCAGGTGTCGGCAACGACCTGCCCCGCCGGGCTCCGACTCTGTTCGAGGACAGGGCGGATACCACGAGCAAACCGCCTGAGAGGCAATAAGGTTTCGGACATGTCCTTCCGCGCAGGCGCTCCGAACTGGCGGGCACCGGAGCACCGCCGGTGGCTGGATGTGGGGGCGGTATGTCCGGCGATACGGCGGACGAATTCACGACACCGTGTAGTAGACCGGGGCGGGATGAACTAGCGTGTGGCGCTATGGAACTGGTCTACAACGTTGTGGTCGTCACGCACCTGCTCGGTATGGCCGCGGTGATCGGCGGGTACGCGGCCGGACAGCCCAAGGTGAACGAAGTGATGGTGTGGGGTGCGCGGGCGCAGATCGTCACCGGGATCGTGCTGGTCGGGATGGCCGAGTCGATCGGTTCGCTGGACAAAGACCTCGACATGGTGAAGATCGGCGTCAAGCTGGTCATCTCCGTGTTGGTCGCCGGGTTCGCCGAGGTGGCGCGCGCCGATGCCAAGCGGGGCAAGGATGTGCCGTGGATGACGCACGCGGCCGGTGGCCTGGGCATCGTGAACGTCTTCGTGGCCGTGCTCTGGAGCTGAGCGGGCAGGCGAAGGTCCGGGGCCGCGGTGGCCCCGGACCGTCTCACGACTCGAACAGGGTCTGCCCGAGATAGCCGCCGGGTTCCGGCACGCCGGGCGGGATCACGAACACCGACGATCCGATCGGCGTCGTCCAGACGTTCAGCGCGTCGAAATCCGCCAGCCGCTGCTGCACCGGCAGGTACTGGGCGTCGACGTCGCGCTGGTACGCGGCGAACAGCAGCCCCGAGTTGGAGGTCTGGCCCGGCGCGGGGGCGTCGTCGTAGTTGTAGCCGCGGCGCAGGAACCGTTCGCCGTCGTGGGTGTGGCGGGCGCGCGCGATGTGCGCCGACGGCGGGATCACCGGAATGCCGTGCGCGTCGACGGCCGCGAAATCCGGTTCGTCGAACTCGTGGCTTCCGGTGAGTGGCGCGCCGTTGCCGATTCTGCGCCCGACGGTGAGTTCCCTTCCCTCCGGGTCGATTTCGTCCCAGGTGTCCAGCGTCATGGCGATCCGGCGCAGCACCAGTGAAGTGCCGCCTGCGAGCCACGGCTGGGCGGCGCCGTCGTCCCAGACCAGCCGGTCGAAGTCGGGTGTCCCGGCGGGGATGTTGACCGTGCCGTCGACCTGGCCCATCAGGTTGCGCGGTGTCTGGCCGGGCGCCGCGTCGCGGAACCCGCGTTGCACCCAGCGCACGGTGAGCAGCGAGGTCACGCTGCGGCACAACACCCGCACCGCGTGCGCGACGGTGGTGGCCTCGTCGGCACAGATCTGCAGCAGCAGATCCCCGTCGCTCCAAGCCGGTTCCAGCCGGTCGATCACGAACGGCGGCAGCGGTCGCAGCCAGGCCGGCTTGCGGTGCTCGAGACCCGCGGCGGTGAACACCGCGGGCCCCAATCCGGCCGTCACCGTGAGCCGCGCCGGGCGGGCCGCCAGCTCGGGTTCGGTGTCGGCCAGCGCCGCGGCGCCCCGGGTGAGGCGGGCGGCGTCGCCGGTCCAGATCTTCATGATGCCCGCGATGTCGTCGCGGTCCAGCCCGGGGCGCAGATCGAATCCGACGAACGCGGCGTGCGTTTGCGGCACGGTCGCGATTCCGGCCTGGTGCGGGCCGTAGAACGGTTCGATCACCGGTGCGGTGTGCGCGCCGGTGTCGTAATCGGTCAGTGCGAGCGCCCCCGCCCCGAGCCCGACGGCGCCCGCCGCGGCGGCGCCTCCACCGAGGAGGCGCCTGCGGGTGAAGCCCCGGGTTCTGATCGGCTCAGGCACCGGGTGCGGGGGTCGGGGCGGGCGCGCCCGCGTGATGGTCGCCGTCGGGCACGTAGTTCTCCTGGTTGCCGGGGAAGTCACGCACCTGGGCGGTGAAGGTCATGGTCGAACCGTCGTCGAAGGACAGCGTGACCGGGGTTTCGGAGCCGGTGCGCAGCGGACCGTTCAATCCCATGAACATGATGTGGTCGGCGCCCGGTGCGAGCGCGAGGGAGCCGCCGGCGGGAACGACGAAACCGCCCTTCTTCGGGCGCATCGTTTTGGTGCCGGTCGCGTCGGCAACCACCTCGTGCAGCTCGACGCGTTCGGAGGCGGGACTGGTCGCGGAGACGACGGTGAGCGCCTTGTCGCCGGTGTTGGTCAGCTCGCCGAACGCGGCGGACATGCCGCTGTCGGCGGCCTTGATCCACTGGTCCTGGATGGTGATCGCGTCGGCGGCGCGCGCCGAGGCGGGCGTGCTGTCGTTGGACGAGCAGGCGACAAGCAGCAGAGGCGTGGCGGCGAGTGCGACGGCTCCGCGTATGACGCGAGAAGGTCGGGTGACGGGGAACATGGAGAAGCTCCGTTCGGATTTCGGGATATGTATGGGGGACCGCCACGATCCGTGGGCGCGTTCACACGCGGAACGGTGCCGTCTGTGTCCCGCTGAGGCTTCGCCTTGCCGCGCAGAGGATTGCAGACGAAGTGCGAACAACATGTGCGCCGAGGCGCAGCGCACTGCTCGCAGGCCGAACGACCGCGATTGCACGAATAGCGTGTCGCGCGTACGAGATTCACCGTCGTCTCTCAGAAAGTCCGCGGTGACGCGATGTCGGATATTCGGCAGGCGCGACGGCGAATCGCCCGGGGGCGGGCACCACGGCGGGTGCGGCAAACCGGTGACTCTCGGTGGCGGTATGGGTCGCTACCGGAAAGCCGGTGGTCCCCGCGTCCCGATGCCGGAACTGAGCAGCAGCCTTCGAGGGCCTGCGGCAGCGCGTGGTGCGATCCGGATGATCGGCGCCGACGCGGGTGCGGGCACGGGCCCCAGCACGCGCACGACATCCCGCACACTGGACGCTGCCTTCGCCAGCGCCGCCTCGGCGCTGCGAATCAGCAACGCCCCAACCGGAATCGCCGCGAGATGGGCCGCCAGCATCACCGAGGTCGCATGAGATCCATGGTGGTGGCCCGGAGACATGGTGAGCGCGGTATGCCCGACGGCTTGGCCGATCGCCAGCAACCCCATGAGTTCGACGAACCCGGTGCGCCGCCGTAGCGAGCCGACGAGCACGCCAACGGCCGCGCATGCCCCGATCAGCAGGGCGAGCGAAGGCCGTTCCGGCGAGACGACACCACCGCCGAGCGCGTGCGCGGCGATACCGACCGCCCCCGACGCCGATCCGACGAAAGCACCGCGCAGTCGCGCCGCTCCCTCCGCCGGTTTTCGCACCGGGCCATACTACCGCCGGTCGTAGTTCCCGGCCAGACGGCCCTCGTAGGCGGATTCACGCGCCCCGCAGGGAGTTGTGGCGCTCTTCTCAGGCGTTGGCGCCGTCCGGGCGGCGGACGAGCACCGGCAGTAACTCGGGTCGTTTCGGCTGAACGCCGGTTCCGGACGACCGGCCGCGCACCCGGCGGGCGACCCACGGGAGCATGTGCCGCGCCGTCCAGCTGAACTCGGTCGCTACGATCTCGGCCACGCTGTGCCGCACCGGTGGTAGCGGATCGCGCCAGCTCGCGTCCGCGCCGGGAAGGGTGAGGACGTCGGCGACGGCGCGGGCGACGAGGTCGTGGCCGAGCGGGCTCAGATGCAGGCGGTCGGCCGACCACACCAGCGGGTGGGTGGTGGCGGCGACGGGTTCGAAATCGACCAGGGTGAGGCCGTAACAACTTGCGAGGCGGCGCATTTCGGCGTTGAGCTCGCGCACCCGCGGCGACAGCGGTCGCACGAAGGGCGCGATGCCGCCGATGTCGGGATAGGTGAAGGTGATCACCCGGGCGCCGGTGGCGGTGAGCGCTTCGAACATGGCGTGCAGGTCGGCGAGCAGGGCGGCGCGGTCGAGGCGCGGACGGATGATGTCGTTCATGCCCGCCATCACGGTGACCAGATCGGGCCGCAACGCCACGGCGGGGGCGAGCTGTTCGGCGCGGATCTGGGCGGCGCGACGGCCGCGTATCGCGAGATTGGCGTAGCGCAGGGCCGGTGTGCCCGCGCCGAGAAGTGCTGCGAATCGGTCTGCCCAGCCGCGGTGTCCGCCGTTGCCGTCGGGGTCGCCGATGCCCTCGGTCTGGCTGTCGCCGATGGCGACGTAGCGGAGGTAGGAGGGGACGGATCCGGTGTCCACGTTCGGCTCCTGCGGGTTGGCGGCGACGCGCGCGCACCGGGCACCTCCGGCGCAGCAACATCCTACGAGCGCCGGGGTGATCGAGCCATTCGATCGAGCCGCCGCCGGTTCCGGATCAGAACGGCCGGAAGCCGGCGCCGGGCCCGCCCACCCGGTCGATATCGGCGAACACTGTGCCGATCTGGGTGGCCACCGCCGGATCGTGCACCGCGATCTGCGGATGCTGACAGGCCACATCGAAGACCGTCACCCCGAACGCCGTGACGCCCACGTGGCCGACGTTCATGCCGACCAGGCGATCGCCGACCGTGACCGGTCCACCGGAATCGCCCGGCTTCGAACAGACCTGGTTGCGGAACCACGACTCGTTCTGGTCCCACACCACACCGCACCCGTAACCGGAGGTGCGCCCGTTCTTGCAGACGATCGTGCCCGGCTGCGGCGGTGCGCCAACGCCGGCGATCGCCAGCGGTCCCACGCTGCGCAGCGGTGTGACCCGTTCGGGATCGAACACGATGACGGCGTAGTCGTCGACCGGGTCTACCAGGACGACAACACCGACCGGTCCCGCGGTCAGCGCGTGTTCGGCGTGCACGGGCATGCCGCGCATGGTGCAGTGGCCCGCCGTCAACCCGACGAGTCGCCCGGCGTTGTCGTAGCCGATCGTGGTCAGCGTGCACGCCGCGCGCTGCCCGATCACGATGCCCGAGCCGCCGCCGAGCACCGCAGGGGCGGCGGACGCGTGGCCTGGCGACACCATGCCCATGACCAGCGCGGCGATCGCGGTCAGCACCACCCGCACGAGAGCGGGTCCGGCCGTCGTGGCGGGCCGGCGACGTCGCGCCGTCGCGGGATTCATGAGCGTGGCCCTGCGGCGGCCGCGGGATGGATGTTGTGATGCAGGTGGAAGACGTTGCGCGGATCGTATTCCAGCTTGACCGCCGCCAGTCTCGCGTAGTTCTCCTTGCCGTAGCCCGCGATCACCCGGTCCGTTCCCTCGTTGCCGATGAAGTTCAGGTACACCGCTCCGATGCCGTAGGGCCGCATCGCGGCGATGGTGTCCTTGACCCAGGAGATGCCGTAGGCGTCGTCGGCCGGGTCTTCCCACAGTCCGAACGGGTGCACCACCCACGCGGCGTCGCGGTGGGGTTGCGGCCAGTCCCGCGCGCCCGCCGCGACGGCGCCGCCCCACGGCAGGAGCAGGCTCTGCGACGGCGTGGGGCAGGGCATGGTCATGCCCTGTTCGGCGAACCGTCGCACCGCTTCGTCCGGCAGGCCCGCGAGGTGTTCGCCGGACCAGTAGTTGCGCACACCCGGCGGATCGTCGAGCGCGCACTGGATGTCGCAGTAGGGCATCTCGGTGAGCAGCACGCCGTCCGGCCGCAGCGCGAACATCGGCGCGAGCACGTCGCGCAGCTCGGCCGCGGTGCCCGCGTAGACGGCGATGCAGACCGCCACCCGCTTGCCGTGGAGTTCGGCGGGCACGAAGTCCTCGGGCGGTCCGGTCAGATAGGCGACGGCTCCGCCGAGATCCTCGGTGACACCACCCTCGACGAGGTCGCGGTAGGCGGTGGCGACCTCGAGCCCACGCCCGGCCTCCCACAGCAGCAGCGCGAGCGCGGTGACCGGCAGCGGATGCAGCCGGAAGGTCAGCCGGGTGGCCACCCCGAAGTTCCCGCCGCCGCCGTGCAGCGCCCAGAACAGGTCGGGATGCTCGTCCTCGGCGGCTCGGATCTCGACTCCGTCGGCGGTGACGAGCTCGACCGAAAGCAGGCTGTCGCAAGCCAGTCCGAATTTGCGCTCGAACCATCCGGAGCCGCCGCCGAGGGTCAGCCCCGCCACGCCGGTGCTGGACACCCGCCCTCCGGTGGTGCCGAGCCCGTGCGGCTGGCAGGCGCGATCGAAATCCGCCCAGGTGGCGCCGCCCTCGACGACGGCGGTGCGCGCTTGGGCGTCGACGGTGACCGAGCGCATGCGGCGCAGGTCGACGACCAGTCCGCCTTCGGTGAGGCTCGCGCCCGCGACGCTGTGGCCGCCGCCGCGCACGGCCACCTCGAGACCCCTGCGGTCGGCGAAGGCCAGTGCCGCGCGCACGTCCTCGGCGCCGGTGCACTGGGCGATCACCGCGGGCCTGCGGTCGACCATCGCGTTGAAGATCGCCCGCGCCGCGTCGTAGCCGGGGTCCTCGGGCGTCAGCACCGACCCAGCGAACTGGGGCCGCAGGTCGTCCGCGGCAGCGTAGGGGGAGTGAGTGGTCATACCGCCTCCGTGGGACCGCTGTCGGCATCGTGTCGGCAAACTTTCAACCGCCCAGCCACGCTACGCGCGCGGATGTGCGGGTTGGCGCGGTTGCCGAGAGCGATGCCGAGATGCAATCCCGTCGTCGCGGTGGTGTTCGGCGCGGTCGCCGTGGCTGTGCGAGAAGTTTGCCAGTGAGGTCGGGCTGGCTGTTCCGCAGTGTGCGGAGCACGGTAAATGTCGATCTACCAACAGGTTTGGCGTCCGGGGCGGCGTCGACATCGCGTCTCGGAGTTATCCGGTGCGGGTGTGGCGATGTCGAGACTCGATACGGGCGTTCGTCGCGGCGGAGACACGGTTCGGTGACGACGTGGTCGCGTGGCCTCGGCCCGCGCTCGATGGTCATTCGGCCTTGAGCGTCGAACACATCGACGGCTCGCTCGGGGTGCGCCGGAGGTTACGCTGATGCTATGCAAACATAGCGATGTATGCATATGATCTCGCGTATGAAGTCGACAGCGAACACACACGAACACGGGCACTCGATTCTGGGCGAGCGCGGCGAGCTGATCTTCGCCCTCGCCGCCGGTGTCACCTATGCCGCGGGCATGGCGGCGGAGTATCTGTTCTCCGCGCCGCCGTGGGTGGCGATCGCGCTGTTCGCCGCGACCTACTTCTTCGGCGGCTTCTTCACGATCCGCACGGCCGTCGCGACGGTGCGGCGCGGCCGATTCGAGGTCGACTTCCTGATGCTGGTCGCGGCTCTCGGCGCGGCCGCGGTCGGCAAGTGGGCCGAGGGGTCGGTGCTGCTGTTCCTGTTCAGCCTCGGGCACGCGCTCGAGGAGTACGCGATGGGCCGCGCCAAGCGCTCCATCGAGGCGCTCGCGGAACTCGCGCCGGGCACCGCGCTGGTTCGCGGCGACGACGGCGCGGTGCGTGAGGTCGATGTCGAGGACCTCGCGATCGGCGATGTCGTCGTGGTGCTGCCCAATTCGCGGCTTGCGGCCGACGGCATCGTGGTCGACGGAGCGAGCAGCGTCGACGAATCCTCGGTGACCGGCGAGAGCATCCCGGTGGAGAAGAGCGCCCTGACCGGGGCGACCCTGGACCGCACGCCGGTGCCGGAAGCGCACCGGGTGTTCGCGGGCACGGTGAACGGCTCGGGCGCGATGGATGTCCTGGTGACCAGCCGCGCCGCGGACAGCATGCTGGCGCGCGTCATCACCATGGTTCGCGAGGCCGACACGCACAAGTCGCCCACCCAGCGCTTCATCGACCGCTTCCAGCTGTTCTACGTGCCCGCCGTGCTGGCGGCGGTCGTCGGTGTGCTCGCCTTCGGCGTGGTCGCGCTCGCCGAACCGTTCGCCGACAGCTTCTACCGCGCGATGGTCGTGCTCGTCGCGGCCAGCCCGTGCGCGCTGGCGATCGCGACGCCGAGCGCCGTGCTCGCGGGAGTGGCGCGAGCCGCGCAGGCGGGTGTGCTCGCCAAGGGCGGCGGGCCGCTGGAGACGCTGGGCCGGGTTCGTTCCATCGCCTTCGACAAGACCGGCACGCTCACCTGGGGCCTGCCTCGCGTCACCGACATCGTCGCGGTCCGTCCGGAATCGCGCGCGGAGCTGATCGCGACGCTGCACGCGGTCGAGTCCTACAGCGACCACCCGCTGGCCACCGCCATCACCCGCGACCTCGCACCGCTTGTGCCGGAAGGGTCGGCTCGTCATGCGACCGAGGTCAACTCGGTGACCGGGCGCGGCGTCACCGCCTTGGTGGACGGACATCCCACCGAGGTCGGCAACCTCACCATGTTCGGCGAGCTGGAGACCGACGGCGTTCCCGCCTCGATCGCGGACATCGTCGACGACCTGCACGCGCGCGGACGCACCACGATGATCGTCCGGCACGCGGGCGCCTACCTCGGTGTCGTTGGCGTGATGGACACCCCGCGCGGCGAGGCCGCGCCCGTCATCGCGCGGCTGCGCGCGCTCGGCATCGAGGACGTGGTGCTGATCTCCGGCGACCATCAGCGCGTCGCCGACGCCGTGGCCGCCGACATGGGCTTGGACGCCGCGCACGGCGGGCTGCTGCCGGAGGACAAGGTCACCATGATCGGGCGGCTCGGCGGTCGCGACGGCACCGCCATGGTCGGCGACGGCGTCAACGACGCGCCCGCGATGGTGAACTCCTCGGTCGGCATCGCCATGGGCGCGGGCGGGTCCGCGGTCGCGCTGGAGACCGCCGATGTCGCGTTGATGGTCGACGACATCGGCCGCCTGCCGTTCGCCGTGGCGCTGAGCAGGCGCACCGCCCGGATCATCCGGCAGAACCTGACCTTCGCGCTGCTGATCGTCGCGGTCCTGGTGCCCGCCACGCTGATCGGCCTGCCCATCGGCCCCGCGGTGTTCGTCCACGAGGGCTCCACCTTGCTCGTGGTGGCGAATGCCTTGCGGCTGCTGCGTTTCCGTCGCGGCGCGGAACACGAGGGCATCGTCCACGAGGCGCGGCCGGTGCGGAGTTAGCCCGACACGACGACCACCGTGCACACGGAATCTCCACAATTGCCGACGCTGCTCTCCACAGCGGGTGGTTAGGGTTCCGTGCATGGAGCTTCGGAATGGGGAGCGCGGCGGGGCGGCCAACGGGCAGGCGGCGCGGCGGATTCTGGTGGTCGACGACGAGGTCACCATCGCCGAATCCGTTGCCGCGCGGTTGCGGGCGGAGGGGTTCGCCGTCGAGCTTGCGCACGACGGGCCCGGCGCGGTGGCCGCCGTCGAGGCGAACGAGCCCGACCTGGTGGTGCTGGACGTGATGCTGCCCGGTTTCGACGGACTCGAGGTGTGCAGGCGCATCCAGGCCGGGCGCGGGGTGCCGGTGCTCATGCTCACCGCGCGCACCGACGAGACCGATCAGCTCGTCGGGCTCGGCGTCGGCGCGGACGACTACCTGACCAAGCCGTTCTCGCTGCGCGTGCTCGCGGCCCGGGTGCACGCGCTGCTGCGCCGGGTCGAGCGTGCCGCCGACCGGGAGGGCGCCGCGATCATCGTCGGCGATCTGCGCATCGATCTGGAACAGCATAGGGTCTGGCGCGGCGACACCGAAGCCAAACTGACGCCGCTGGAATTCGAGCTGCTCGCCCGGCTGGCACGGCGGCCGCGGGTGGTGCTGGCCAGGGAGCGTCTGCTCGAGGAGGTCTGGGATTGGGCCGACGCCGCGGGCACCCGTGCGGTCGACAGTCACGTGAAGGCGTTGCGGCGCAAGCTCGGCGCGGATCTGATTCGCACGGTGCACGGCGTTGGCTACGCGTTGGAGGCGCGATGACCACCGACGCGCGCACCAAGGACGCCACATCCTCTGGCTCGGAGCTCACGCGCCGATGCCGCGTGCTGGCCGACGCGGTGGCCGAGGCGCTGCCCAGGCCGTTGGATCCGGTGCGGTCGGTGAAACTCAAGCTGGCGATCCTGATGGTGGTCTCCGGTGGTCTCGCGTTCGGGTTCTTCCGTTTCCAGATCGGCTGGCTACCACCGCGAACCACCCTGACCGCTGTGCTGATCGCTCTGATCACCTCCCAGATCCTGGCGCACGGCATCACCAGGCCGCTGCGGGATATGACCGCGGCCGCCCAGCGCATGGCCCAGGGCGACTACACCCGCCGGGTGCGGGCGAGTTCGCGCGACGAGGTGGGACAGCTCGCCGAGGCGTTCAACCGGATGGCCGCCGACCTCGCCGCCGCCGACCGGCAGCGCCGCGACCTCATCGCCAACGTCTCGCACGAACTGCGCACCCCGATCACCGCGCTGCACGCCGTGCTGGAGAACCTGGTCGACGGTGTCTCCGAACCCGATCCGAGCACGCTGCGCACCGCGCTGGCCCAGACCGAACGGCTCGGACTGCTGGTCTCCGAACTGCTCGACCTGTCCAGCATCGAGGCGGGCGCCTTGGCGCTGGATCGCGAGAACGTGCCGGTCGCGCCGTTGCTCGCCGAGGTGGTCGCCGAGGCCGAGGTGATGGCGGCGGCGCTGGGCCGCGGCGTGCGATTCAGCACCGACGTCCGGCCCGACACCGCGTGCGTCGACGCCGACCGTGCACGTCTGCACCAAGTGCTGATCAACCTGCTCGACAACGCCGCGCGGCACGGCCCGGCGGGCGGCGAGGTGCGGATCACCGCCCGCGCCCAGCACGGCGAGCTCGTCATCGACGTCCAGGACGAGGGTCCCGGCATTCCCGCCGCCGAACGCGCGACCGTCTTCGATCGCTTCACCCGCGGCGGACGCACCAACGGCGGCGGCACCGGACTCGGCCTCGCCATCTCCCGCTGGCTGGTCGACCTGCATGGCGGCACCATCGCCGTGGCCGACCCCGGCTCCCGCATCCGCGTGGTCCTGCCCGCCCCCTGACGGGCCGGACCCGATCGACAACCCACACACCGCAACCCGGACTACCACAGCGTCCCGGGGCGATCACGCACACCCGAAATCGGAGGGGATCATGAGTAAAGAACCGACCGGACGGAACGATTCGATGTCCGAACCGCCGGACGCCACCGAAAGCGCCACCGACGGTGCCGCGCCGTCGACCGGGCTCGATACGGTGGCGAGCCAGGCGGCTTCCGGGAATCGGGAAGACTCCGATGGGGGAGCCCACGGGTCGGCCGCCGCCCTCCATACCAACACGACGACCCTCGCGTCCGCCGACGGAAGCGGCAAGACAGTGGACGCCGCGACGACGGGTTCGTCATCGAGTGAGGCCTCCGCGAAACGGAGTCCCGAATCGCCGGGTGCCGACGAATCCGCGAAGTCCTCGGAGCCCGTCCATGTCTCGTCGGATCTCGGCACGGTCTCGTCTGGTGCGGCCGAGCGGACCGCGGGGACGGAGTCCGACGCCGATCCCTCGGATGTTCCGGCAGACAGCAAGCCAGCGGCATCGCCGGCGACCCCGGCAGAGGGCGAGGCGACGGCCACGTCGGATGCCACAGCAGATGTGAAAGCGGCGGCACAGTCGGACGCGCCGACCGGCAGCGTCAAGGCAACGACATCGTCGGACGCTCCCGCTACCGGCAAGACGCCGACTTCCGCCGGCAAGGCCTCCGAACAGAACGCCGCATCTGCCGCCGACTCCGCGACGAAGCTCGTGAAGACCGCGGACACCACCGTGAAAGAATCCGACAGCCAGCCGAATTCGACCACAGGCGCACTCCCGCCGATGACTCCGGTAGCCGATCGATCCGGTCCGCCGGGTGCCCCGCCGATACCTAAGTGGCGCAGGGTCAGCTATCCGCCCGCGGTAGTGCCCGCCGCCGCGATCGCCGGAGTCTCGGCGGCGGTGCTGATTCCGTGGGATCGCCCCGGCATCGGCTGGGTGCTCGCCGCTGTGGTCGCCGCGGGCGCGGTGTTCGTCGTCGATCGACGGGCGCGCGGGGCCGTCGAGTCCACCGATCGCTCGATTCGCGCGCTGCTGCGGCGCAATCCGGTGCGGCTGTGGTGGACCGGGCTCGCGTTGGCGCTGCTGGCGGTGGGCGCGGTGCGGGCGGCGGGGTGGTTGTTCGTGCTGTGCGTCCTGGCTGCGGTCTTCGCTGGTTCGCTGGCCGTGGTTCCGCGCCGCTCGGTGCACGGCATCTGGTACGACGCGATCGCCGTGCCGCTGGAGGCGACCGCGGCGGTGCTGTGGGTGTCCGAGGGTGCGCGGCGGGCGCGTGACGCGCGGACGGTGCGCACCTGGCGGGCCGGTCTGTCGGTGGGCGCGACTGTCGCGCTGCTCGCGGTCTTCGCCCCGCTGCTCGGCAGTGCCGACGCCACCTTCGGCTCGATGTTGAACCGGTTGGTGCCGACCGTCGAGCCGGCGTCGCTCGTGCGGTGGACGCTGGTGTCCGGCCTGGTGGCGCTGGGCTGCTTCGGCGCGATGTACCTGCTGGCCGGTCCGCCGATGTCGGCGGATGCGATGCCGCGCGAGAAGGTTTCGGGTCGCACGGTGAGCCGGTGGGAGTGGGCGTTGCCGGTGGGTGCGTTGACGGCGCTGTTCGCCGCGTTCGTCGCGGCTCAGTTCGCGGCGCTGTTCGGTGGCGACGACTACGTGCAGAAGACCGCGGGCCTCACCTACGCGCAGTACGCGCGCAGCGGGTTCTGGCAGCTGTCCATCGTCACCATGCTGGCGCTGGCGGTGATCCTCACGGTGCTGCGGTTCGCCGATCAGGATTCGGCGCGCGACCGGACGTGGCTGCGCGCGCTGCTCGGCTCGGTGACCGCGCTGTCGCTCGTGCTCGTCGCCTCCGCGCTTGGTCGGATGTGGACCTATCAGCAGGCCTACGGTTTCACGGTGCTGCGCGTGCTGGTGGAGGCGTTCGAGCTGTGGCTCGGTCTGATGTACGTGCTCGTGCTCGCGGCGGTGCTCCGGTTGCGCCGTGCCTGGCTGCCGCGCGCCGCGCTCGGCACGGCGTTCGCGACGCTGCTGGTGCTCGCGCTCCTGAACCCGGAGCGCCTGGTCGCCGACCGCAACATCGACCGCTGGACGAACGGGAAGACGCTCGACACGGACTACCTGAGCACCCTCTCGCCCGACGTCGTCCCCGCACTCGACCGACTTCCGGAACCGTTGCGCGCCGAGATCCTCGAACCGATCCGGGACGACCTGCCCGAGGACACCTGGCAGAGCTGGAACCTCTCCCGCGCCTCCGCCCGCTGAACCCAGCGCCCGACATCGCCGACCGAGTCCGCACCCCAGCGACTTCGGTCTCGGCGCCTACTAGTGCCCGTCCACAAAAGTCGGCCAAGCAACCCCGACCGAAGGTCACCATTCATCGGCCCACCGTGCTGAAGGTCACCCTCGGTCGGTACGTAGGTCGGGTGAATGAAGGTCACGTCCAGTGGGTCTGGCGCGATGGCGGTGGCCTTCGGTCGGTTACCCCCGCCGCGACCCGATCGCGAGCCGCACCGCCTCGGCGGGATCGGCGGCGGTGAGCGTGGCCTGCAACGGCTCACCCGCGGCGTCGAGGATCTGCCAACCGCCGAGCGAGACGACCGGGATGTCGCCGCGGTGCCGCGCCAGCGCCAGTTCGGACAGCGTCCCCCAAGACCCGCCGATGACGATGACGGCGTCGGCGGAGCGCACCAGGATCGCGTTGCGCGCCTCACCCATGTTCGTGAACAGTACGGCGGAAAGTCCCTGGCAGGCGGCGTCGCGGTCGATGTCGGGCCGCACTCCGATCACCAGCCCGCCCGCCCGCGACGCGCCTTCGGCGACGGCGGCCATCACGCCGAAACCGCCGCCGCACAGCACGGTGACGCCCGCGGCGGCGAGCAGTCGTCCGACCTCGGTGGCGTTCGCGGCGTCGGCGCGGGTGCATGCGGTGGGCCCGCACACGGCGACCTGCTTGGCGTAGGTGCGTCGGGTCGTCAGCGCTGCCATATCGACAGTGTGCCGGGTCGGACGGTCAGCCGCGGGTTCCTCCGGCGAGTCGCGCGGCGGCGTCGTCGGGGAAGCCGAAGGTCATCTCGGTCTCGGCGCGCATCGCGGCGGTCCGGTCCATCGACCGGGCGTTGGCGTAGAGCGCCTTGTAGATGCGGTGCGAGCCGGGCGAATTCGCGGCGATGCGGTCGGCGAGGTCGGCGACGTACCTGTCGAGTTCGGCGTCGGGCACGCAGTGGTCGACCAGCCCGATGCCCGCGGCTTCGGCGGCGGGCAGCCTGCGGGCGGTGAAGCTGAGTTCCTTGGCCCTTGACATGCCGACCCGTTCGGGCAGCCGCACCGACATGCCCCACAGCGGAACCAGTCCCCACTGGCTGTGGGTGTCTCCGAGTTGGGCGGATTCCCCGGCCACCAGCAGGTCGCAACCGAGGGCCAGTTCCAGGCCGCCGGTGAAACAGTGCCCGTGGATCTTGGCGATGGTGGGCTTCGGCAAGTCCTCGAGCAGTCCGATGGTCTCGGCCTCGCGGAACCGGTGCGCGAGCGCGTCGCCCTCGGCGAGTGCGGCCAGATCGTGTCCGGCGCAGAAGGATCGGCCCGCTCCGGCTAGCACCACGACGCGCACGGCGTCGTCACCGGCCAGCGCTTCCAGGTGGGTGCGCAAGCGGTCGAAGGTGTCCGCGGTGAGGGCGTTGAGCTTCTCGGGCCGGTTCAGCGTCAGCGTGGCGATCGCGCCGTCGATCGAACACAGGACGAGCTCTGCACTCATCGGTCACCTCCGTGTCAGCGCACCGCCGTGCACGCCACGCCGGTGTCTTCGCACACTAACGGGCGCTGCCGGACTGTCGACGCCTAATCGTCGCGGCCCGATGCTTCGGCCTGCGCGGGAGCCGATTTCACGAACTTCAGCCCGATGACGCAGGCGATGATGCCGCCGAGGAAGGCGATCTTGCCCGCCGAGACGGTCTCGGCGCCGGTGACCATGGCGTACCCCACGGTGAGTGCCGCGCCGATGCCGATCCAGACGGCGTAGGCCACCCCGATCGGTATGCGCCGGGTGGCCAGCGCCAACCCGATCATGCTCGCCGCCAACGCTATACCGAAGACCGCCGTGGGCGCGGGCCGCGACAACCCGTCCGACATGCCGAGCGCGGTCGCCCACACGGCCTCGAACAGCGCGCTGACGATCAGGAGCACCCACGCCATCTCAACTCACCGCCTTCAGCCCGGCCACACAGGCGACCAGCCCGCACAGCAGCAGCGTCCGCGCCGAGCTCGCCCGCTCCTTACCGGTGAGCACCGCCCACACCGCGGTGAGCACCGCGCCGACACCGACCCACACCGCGTAGGCGGTGCCGGTGGGCAGGGTGCGCATGGCGTACGCCAGACCGAGCATGCTGACGACGAGCGCCGCCGCGAACACGAGGGTGGGAACGAGACGCCGGAAACCGCGGGATTCGGCGAGCGCCGTGGCCCATACGGCCTCCAACACCCCGGCGACGAGAAGAACGACCCAAGCCACGACCGACCTCCATGGTCAGTCTTGTCGCTGTCCGGGTACTGAGCCCTCGTCCGGAGGCCCGCCGCGGGCCTTGTCTCCGACGCTAGCACGCGCCGTGGGCGGCGGATGGTGAGCTCGGTTACCGGCTCGCTACTGTCCGCTTCCGGCGGAGTCCGCACCGATGCGCTTGCTGCGACACTGCATTCGATGCCATCGCCGAGGTCATCCCGCCTCGATGGCGTCGGTGACGCGGGCCCGCAACGCCAGCGCGTCGCGCGGTGCCATCACCTTGGCGTCGTTGTCGAAGTAGACGTACACGTCGCCGCCGCGCGCCCAGGTCCGGATCTTCTCGGCCCACATGTCCAACCCGTCGTCGGTGTAGCCGCTGACGTGGAGCTCGTCGTGCCCGTGCAACCGGACGTACACGAAATCCGCGGTGACGTCCTCGAGCAGCGGATACTTGCCCGCCGCGTCCGCGACCACCAGCGCGATCCCGTGCTCGCGCAACAACTCCGGGAACTCCGGAGTCACGAAGCTGGGATGGCGGACCTCCAGCGCGTGGCGCAGCGGCCGGTCCGCGTCGGTGGTGGTGTGGGCGGGGTCGACGCGGTGATCGTGTCTGCTCGCGATCTCGGCGGCTTGGGCGGTGCCGCGCGGCAGGTGGGCGAAGAAGCCGGTGAGCAGATCCGGATCGAACCGCATCGTCGGTGGCAGCTGCCACAGGATCGGCCCGAGCTTGGGGCCGAGGGCCAAGACGCCGGAGGCGAGGAAATTGGCCAGCAGCGTGTCGCCGTCGCGCAGCCTTTTCATGTGGGTGATGAACCGGCTGCCCTTCACGGCGAAGACGAAATCCTCGGGCGTCTGTTCGGCCCAGCGCAGGTAGCTCGACGGTCGCTGCAACGAGTAGAACGATCCGTTGATCTCCACGCTGTTCATGCGCTCGGACAGGTAGCCCAGCTCGAGCCGCTGGGTCAGTCCCACCGGGTAGAACACGCCGCGCCAGCCTCGGTACAACCATCCCGAGGTGCCGATCCGGATGTCGCCCATGAATTCCATGGTGGCAGGCGGGGGTGGGTGAAAGCCGTAAAACGGGGCGCGGCAGGATCTCCGAGGGTTCGACGGCCCGTCGTTCGGGTACGTCATGGTCGGATCATTCGCTTTTCAACTGAGTTCAATCGGAGGAATCACATGTCGAAGGTCGATGCCGTGCGGCTGTCGAGCGTGCTGGGCATCGATGTGGCGCAGGCGATGCTGCGGCTGCGCAACGAGCGGTATCCCGGCGAGAACGAGCACGACACGTGCCTGCGTCTGATCGCCGAGGACGCGCAGCGCAGGCGGCACGGCGCCTGAGGCGCGTCGTCCGAGCCGAATGCAGGGTCGGCTCGGGCCTTCTCATCTTCCGCACCCCGGGCCGCAGTCGCCGCCGACTGCGAGCACACCGTGCCCGCACGGCTTCGCCGAGAACTCGGCCAACGCCGCGCTCAACGCGCCGAGGTCATCGATGGCGAGGTTCCGAGCGTCGATCGCACGGGCGATCTCGCCTTCCAGCTCGATCACCCGCACCAGGACGCGCAGCACCTCCGCATCGCGCGGCGTCCGCGTCTGCGCGTCGCGAACCAATTCCTCGGCGATCGCCCCGGCCCGGTGCAGATCGCGTACCGCGCCCGCGGGGTCGCGGCGGCGGACCGACAGCCGCGCCTGAGTGCGCAGTGCCTCGATGTCACCGAGGCGGGCGCCGAAATGGGCGGCTTCGGGTGACGTCACGATGTCCTCACCGGGTGCGTGGTGGCGACGAGTGGTTCCTGTCGGGTGCCTGTGTGCGAGGCATATCGCCGATGTACCCAGCGCCGTGACACTCTCGCGTGGATCGCCCGGCAGTGGGTAGGTCCCGAGCACGGAGCACATCGACGACGCGAGGAGGCGATGGCGATGACGAGCGCGCAGCTGCTCACCGACGGGTACGAGCGGGTCAGGGAGG
Source organism: Nocardia amikacinitolerans NBRC 108937 (assembly GCF_001612615.1). Classification (GTDB taxonomy): domain Bacteria; phylum Actinomycetota; class Actinomycetes; order Mycobacteriales; family Mycobacteriaceae; genus Nocardia; species Nocardia amikacinitolerans. The sequence goes on from NZ_BDAU01000011.1 coordinate 142,735, forward strand.
CGGTGTACGAGGCCGTCGACGGCCTGGACGAGGACGCGCTGACCTTCCGGATCGATCCGGGCGCCAACACCATCGCCTGGCTGATCTGGCATCTGACCCGGGTGCAGGACGATCACATCGCCGACGTCGCGGGCACCGAGCAGGTCTGGACCGCCCAGGATTGGTACGGCCGTTTCGGCCTGCCGCTGGACGAACGAGCGACCGGCTACGGCGACGGCCCCGACGAGGTCGCGCTGGTGCGCGCGTCCGCCGAATCGCTGTCGGGCTACTACGACGCCGTCCACGAGCGGACGCTGGACTTCGTGCGCGAGCTGACCGACGCGGATCTGGCGGAGGTGGTCGACACCCGCTGGGATCCGCCGGTCACCCTCGCCGTGCGGCTGGTGAGCGTGATCGCCGACGATCTCCAGCACGCGGGCCAGGCGGCGTATGTGCGCGGGGTGTTCGACCGCACGAGGTGAACGGCGTCAGGGCCGGGTGAAGACGCCGAGACCGTTGGCGTCGAAGTATTCGAGGGTCAGCGTGTTTCCGGCGAAGGTGGCGCGGGAAACCGACCCCGCGGCGGCGTTCTCGCCGGTCGGGGTGAACACGAAGGTGTCGCCGTCCCAGTGGCGCAGCGGGAAGCGCATGTTCTGCGGGCCGAGGGTGAGGACGAGATCGTCGCCCTCGACGGCGACGGTGGCCGGACCGTAGTAGTCGTTGTCGTAGCGGCCGGCGTAGGACGGCAGCGGTTGCGCGGGGGTGGGTCGCGCGGGTGGCGTGGCGCCCGCCAGGCTGCCGCTCGGCGCGCTGAACGGTGCGAACGCCTCCCGGTAGAGCGTGCGCCAGTCCTCGCGGACGGTGCCGAACTGGACGAGGTCGGCGAACTCGGCGTTGAGCGTCTCGGGCAGCCCGATCGGCGCGGCGTTGGTGAGCGTCACGATGCCGACGTTCACCGAGGGGATCATGGTGAACGCGGTGGCGGCGCCGAGGTCGAAGGCTCCCGAATGCCCGAGGACCACCCTTCCCGCCGGGGAGATGCCGATGTTGAAGCCGTAGCCGTAGAACCCGGCGCGCGCGTCGAGGGTCGTCGGCGGAGACGACACCGCTTGCGGCGACAGCGCGGGTTGCAGCGCGTCGGACGCGAGGAACGGCCGACCCTCGAACGCGCCGTCGGCCAGCACCATCGTCATCCATTTGGTGAGATCGTCCACCGACGAACTGACCCCGCCCGCGGGGGACTGGGCGTCGGGGTCGCGCGGCGGGTCCGCGACCCGATAGGTGCCGTCGACGAGCACGTGACCGTCGGCGCGGTCGGTGCGCGCGCGGAAGTCGCTGTACCGCGAGCTCGTCGAGGTCATGCCGAGCGGCTGGTAGATCTCCTTGTCCGACAACGTCTCCCAGTCGGTGCCCGCCGCGGTGGCGACCGCGACGGCGGCGGCGGTGAGTCCGAAATTGGTGTAGGCGTAGGAATCGCGGAAGGCGCCGAGCGGCAGCTCGCGCAACCGCTCCAGCACTTGGTCGCGGTCGTAGCCGAGGTCCTCGAGCAGATCACCGGCGTGATCGGGGAGCCCGGACCGATGCGCGAACAGATCACCGACGGTGACCTTGTCGGTGACGTACGGGTCGTTCAACGCGAACGAGGGCAACAGCGTGCGCACCGGCGTATCCCACTGCACCGCGCCCGTGGCGACCTGCCGTGCGACGACCGTCGCCGCGAGCGATTTCGACACCGACGCCAGTTGGAACACCGTCTCCGGACCGACCTTGGCGTCCGAACCCACCGCGCGCACGCCGAAACCCTTGCGGTACACCACTTTTCCGTCGTGCACGACGGCGACGGCGAGGCCGGGGACGCGCGAGGTCGCCAGCAGGCTCTGGGCGAGCTCGTCGAGCCGATCCACCGCCTGGCCGACCTGTCCGTCGGGGATCGTCACTCCGGCGACCTGGTTCGGCGACTCGACAGAGGTACTGGTGGGGGGAGACTGCGGAGCCGGCGCGTCGACGCAGCCACCGACGAGCAGTCCCGCGGCCAACAGCGCCGCGAGACCCGGAATTCTCCGCCGATCTCCGCGCACGGCCACTCCCGGGGCTCGTTGTCGACACAAACCCTCCTCGAGCGTAGATCAACCGATCTTGCGGCGAAAGGCGTCGCCGACGGCGGCGGTGTTTGCCCCACGGGATTCGCGGTAGTCCTCACCCCGAACCACTGACCGTCGGCGGACGCCTCCGATCGCCGACCCGCGGAGAGGAGCTTCGATGAGTCAGCTGCCGAAAGGCCGCGGCGTCACCCGACGGCACACCGTCGCGGTGCGCGGCGCATCCGCCATGGCGATCGCGGCCACGGCATTTCTCGCTCCGGTCACCGGCACCGCGTCCGCCGCCGATCCGCCGGTACTGGGCGGCGGATCGGGCATCGTCATCGCCAACCAGGCCGAGTGCACGCTCACCTCGATCGGCCACGACCGCGCCGGGCGTCTGGTCGGCCTCACCGCGGGGCACTGCGGGGTGGCGGGGGCGACGGTGCTCGCCGAATCCGATCCCAACTACGGCGTGGTCGGCAGGTTCGCCCATACCGACCGTGTCCTCGATTACGCGGTCATCGAATTCGACCCCGAGCGGGTCACGCCGGTGCGCCAGCTCGGCGACATGGCGATCACCGGCCTCGGCGCTCCGGCGCGGTTCCCGGCGGTCGTCTGCAAGAAGGGCCGCACCACCGGAACCACCTGCGGCGTCGCCTGGGGCGGTGTGGGTCCGGCCGCCGAGACCTGGACCCAGCTGTGCGTGCTCGAAGGCGACTCCGGCGCGCCCGTGGTGGTCGGTACGACGCTCGTCGGCATGGTGAACGCCTACCTCGGGGTGGGTTGCTTCGGGCCGGAAGTGGGTACCGATATCCATGCCGTGGCCGCCGATCTGGACGCGCGCGGCCTCGTGGGCGCCGGTTTCTGGCCGATCTGATCGGGCGCCTTCCGCGAAAGCTCGGCGAGTGCTCGTGCCTTGCCGAAGGTCGGCGATTGCCGGGCGTTTCGCGGGAGGCTCGCGCCGGTCGGATCGACGATCCACCAAGTGAATCGCGAATCCTTTCCGGCCAGCGCACGGTGTCGTGCCGATTTAACCAGGGCCCAATGGATTCCGTGTTTCCTCTACTAGTCAAGTGATGCTCGAATCTCAACTCGAGCCCTCCGGTTTGGGGTTGGTCACAACGACCAGATCTCCGGGCGAGGGAGTTTGCCGAATTCGCGCCACCGAATCGCTTCCGAGGTTGCCGGTCGATACCGTGGGGGCACATCGGGAGGAAGCGGAATTCACATGGGCCCCAACGACGCCGAGAACGACGGTATGCCTGCTCCGGTGCGCGACTTCGGCACGGCGATCCGCATGGGCCTCGACCTCGCGCTGGCGTTGGTGGAGGCCACCGACACCTCACTGGAGGGCATGCTGCGCACCCTCGAACGCCACACCACCCGGTGGGCGCTGGACGGCGTACCCATCGACGAGATTCAGCACGCGGTCCACGACGGCGTCCGATCCGGACTCGCCCAGCTGCGCGACGACGCGGGGCCGGTACTCGACTGCGTGCTCGTCGTGGATCTGCTCGACGTCATGACCTCCGCGGTGTCGCGCGCGTACGTGGCGGCCGACCGCACCGTGCGGGGCACCGCGCTCTGAGGTCATTACCTCGCGGGTAATCGTCTGGCGCCCGCCGGATTCGTAGGATCGGCGGGGTGACTACGCGAACAGCGGGCGATCTGCTGCGGCATTGGCGGCTGGAGCGCAGGCTGAGTCAGCTCGAGCTGGCAGGCCGCGCCGAAACCTCCGCCCGCCACCTCAGTTTCATCGAGACCGGCCGCGCCACCCCGAGCCGCGCGATGCTCGCGCACCTGTGCGATCACCTCGACATCCCGCTGCGCGAACGCAACCGCCTGCTGCTGGCGGCGGGCTACGCACCCGCCTACGCCGAACCGAGCATCGACACCCCCGAGATGGACGCGGTGCGGCAGGCCATGCGCCAGATCCTCGTCGGCCACGAGCCCTACCCGGCGCTGGCCATCGACCGGAACTGGAACATGGTGGAAGCCAACGCCGGAGTGGCCCTGATGCTCACCGGCATCGACTCGCGGCTGCTCACCGCACCGGTCAACGCGCTGCGGCTGAGCCTGCACCCCGGCGGCCTCGCGCCGCGGATCGCCAACCTCCCCGAATGGCGCGGGCACCTGTTCGCCCGGCTGTCGCGCCAGATCGAGATCACCGGCGCACCGGAACTGATCGCGCTGCGTTCGGAACTGCGCGGCTACCCGGGCGGCGAAACCGAGGTCGCGCTACCGGAGCCGGACCAGGCCACCGTCCCGCTGCGGCTGCGCCACGACGGCGAGGAACTGTCGTTCCTTTCGGTCACCACCGTGTTCGGCACGCCGATGAACGTCACCGTCGCCGAGCTCGCCATCGAATCGTTCTTCCCCGCCGACGCCGAGACACGAAAGTACTTGAACGCGCTGAGTTCCTGAATCACGCCGCGAGCGCGGCGCGGGCGGCGGCGAGAGTCTGCGCGCGGTATCCGGCGCCGAACAGCGCGACGTGCACCAGCAGCGGATGCAGCTGATGCAGCGCAACACGCGAGCGCCACCCCGCCGCCAGCGGGCGGGTCCGCTCGTAGGCGGCGATCACCCGATCCAGGTGCGGTGCGCCGAACAACGCGAGCATCGCCAGATCGGTCTCCCGGTGCCCGCCGTGCGCCGCCGGATCGATGAGCACCACGCCCGCCTCGGTCCAGCGCAGATTGCCCGACCACAGATCACCGTGGATGCGGGCGGGCGGCTCTGGCGGACCGGCCAGCTCCTCGACGGACTCCATCACCCGCTCCAGCAGGCGCACCCCGTCCGCGCCGAGCACGTCCGCGGTGCGCGACACGAACGGCCGCAACCTGCGCTCGGCGTACCAGCGCGCCCACGGCCCCTCGCTCGGGGTGTTGTCCAGCGGGAGTTCGGCGATCCAGCCCGGCCACGGCGCACCGAAGACCCCCGGCGAATCCGCGTGCAGCACAGCGAGATCCCGGCCGAAGCGGTCCGCGGCGGCGGGGGAGGGAGCTGCGTCGGGCAACCACGGCAGCACCAGCATCCCGTCCTCGGCGGCCAGCACCGGCGGGACCAGCGCGGAATTGCCCGCCCCGAGCCAGCGCAGACCCGCCGCCTCCGCCGCGAACACCCCGTCCCGGTCCGCGGCGGCCTTGACGAAGACGACGCGACCGTCGGCCAGCTCCGCCCGGTGCAGCGTCCAGTCGTGACTGGACCCGAGATCGGTCACCGCGTGGACGGCGACACCCAGCGATTCACCCAGCCGATCGGCGATGCTCACCGCACCACCGTAGGCCGCCTCGCGCGATCTCAAGACGCGGTGCGCGCGATGACGTGCTCGGCGAACCGGGACAGGTTCGCGATCTTGGTCTCCAGGCTCTCGGTGTCCTGGTCGCGGGTGTACGGATTGCGGAAGCCGACGATGACATCGGTGACGCCCTTGTCCTCCAGCCGCTTCACGCCGTCGACGGTGAAGCCGTCCAGCGAGATGACGTGCACCTCGAAGTCCTTGCGCGTCCCGTACTCGGCCCGCAGCTTGTCCAGCTTCGCCAGCAGCCGATCGAGCTCGGCGGGATCGCCGCCCGCGTGCATCCAGCCGTCGCCGCGCTGGGCGGCGCGCCGCAGCGCCGGACCGCTGTGCCCGCCGATGAGGATCGGGATTGGCTCGGTGGGCACCGGATTGATCTTGATCGGCGGCAGGTCGTAGAACTCGCCGTGGTACTCGAAATAGCCGCCCGCGGTGAGCCCGCGCACGATGTCGACGCACTCGTCCATGCGCGCGCCGCGCTTCTCGAACGGCACGTCCATGATCTCGAAATCGTCCGGCCACGGGCTGATCCCGACACCGAGACCGAACCGATTGCCGCTCAACGCCGCCACCGACGCCGCCTGCTTGGCCACAAGCACCGGCGGACGGATGGGCAGCTTCAGCACGAACGGGGTGAACCGCAGCTTCGTCGTCGCGGCCGCCATCGCCGCCGAGAGCACGAACGCCTCGATGAACGGCTTGTCCTCCAGGAACTCCCGGCTGCCGTCGGGGGTGTAGGGGTAGGTGGCGTCGGAGTCGCGCGGATAGGCGACGCTGTCGGCCACCGCCATCGACGTGTACCCGGCCGCCTCGGCGGCCTGCGCCAAAGGCACGTAGTAGGACGGGTCGGTCATCGTCTCCGCGTACGTGAACCGCATGGAATCAGCCTTCCTGCTCGGTCGTCGCCGGGCAACGGCTCGTCGGTGGACGGTATGCCCACGGCATCGCCATGGCGAACATCTCCCAGCCAATTAATCACTGGTGCTTAACTTGGTCAAGACTCGGGTTCAGTACAGTGGGTGCCTATGCAAGCCGACGACTCGCGCGCCGCCCTGCTCGACGCGGGGGAGCGACTCATCGCCGAACGCGGCGTCGACGTCCCGCTGCGCGACATCGCCGCCGCCGCGGGCCAACGCAACAACTCCGCGGTGCACTACTACTTCGACTCACGCAACGGACTCGTCGAAGCCATCGTCGAGCGCCGCATGAACCGGCTCGAACAACGCCGCATGGAACTGCTCGCCGCCCACGAAGCCGACGGCACCGGCGCCGACCCGCACGCACTCGTCGGCATGCTCGTCGGACCCATGCTCGAACTCGTCGGCCAAGACCGCACCAGCCACTACGGCCGCTTCCTCGAAGTCGTCCGCACCCACCCCGTCATCGCCGACGCCCGCCGCCTCGCCGGCGCCGACCGCGCCGCCGTCCGCATCATCGCGACCCGCCTCGACGCCGCCATCCCACAGCTGTCGCCACGCCACCGCCGCCGACGCCTCGAAACCATGACCACCGTCCTGTTCGCACTCGTCGCCGACTACGAACGCGCACTCCAAGACGGCAGCCGCACCCAGCACCTCGACACCGACACCGCCGAAATCGCCGACATGCTCGTCGCGATGCTCACCGTGCCCGCGCGCGACCCGGGCCTGAACACGCACCGAGCGTGACCGCCGCGCACCTCGTCCGACCGGCTCCGTGCCGATCGATCCAGCTGCTCACCCGCCTCCACGACCCGCTGCGGTCGTCCATGGTCGGCGAGTTCGGCGCGCCCCAGTGCCCCGCGTAGGACGGGTGCGGGTGGTAGTCGCTCCGCGTCTCCATGTCGCTGTCGGCGCGCACGATCACCGGCGGTAGTCTTCGTCGCTCAGCAGGTCATGCGCGGTTCACGCCGCCCCGGTCGCGACAGTGCGGACACCGAATTCAGCGGCGCCGGACGCATCGCGACCCGCGGACATGCCGCCCGCCCCCGATACCGCTCCATGACAGCCAGCATCACCGCTCCCACACGCGGCCGGAAGCGTAGGACTACTCAGCCGCCCGTCGTTCACCCCTCCCGCGAACGCCGCGCCAATTCCACTGTCGCCGCCCGCAATCCATCGACCCCGTCCAGCCGCTCCGCATAACCCACCCGCGTCCGCGCCACCCCGCGCGGCGTCTCCACCCGCAAATCCAGCCCGTACCGATCCGCCCGCTCACACAGCGCCGCCGTCGCATCCGGATAACCACCAAGCACCCGCGCCATCGACAACAGCGAATCGGCGTGATCGTCGTTCAGATGCGCGACCGCCCGCCCCGCCACCGGCGCCACCGGATCCGGCTCCGCCGCCAGATACTCCTCGGCCGACGCCGAATCCATCCGCCCGTACCCGCCGACCCACCGCACCCGGCCGACCCGCAACACCCACAGCGAGAAATCGCTGTACTCGACATACATCCGCGCCGCGGGCACCGCCGCGACATGCGCCTCCCGCGCCGCCGCCAACTCCGCACCCACCGGACGCTCCACCACTCCAGCCAGCGTGATCCGCGAACCCGCCAACGGATCAGCAGGGCCCTCCGGCGCCACGATCGACAGGCTCGCCCGCGCATCGCCCGCCAGATTCCGGCCGTGCTCGGCCAACCGCGACACACACAACACCGGCGCACCGTCCAACAACCCGTACGTCACGAACGACGCCCACGGCGAACCGTCCGCGCTCAGGCTCGCCAACGTCGCGATATTCGTCGACGCCGCAACCGTTCTCGCCTCCTCCGCTGCCGAAGGCCGCGCCGCGTTCACCACCGCACCGAGCGGCCCCGGCACCGACGGCGCGTCACCGGGATCACCGTGATCGAGAGTCATGACCACCAGCGTGCCACGCCGAAACGCCGCCGGAGCCCCAACCAAAGCAACCCAATGCCCACGCGCCGCCACCCGATACGTGAGGATGTGCCAGGTGACCCGATACGCATTCGACGCCGACCGCAACGCACTCGTCGCCATCTGGGCGACCGGACGCGGCGACCTGGCCGAGACGGTGGCGCTGCTGCCATCGACAACACCCGAACTGGCAACGGATCTGGCGTCGAATCTGACCACGCTGTCGCGCTTCCACTGGCGCACCTACACCCACCCCGCGGCCGCCGCCGGCGACCCCGACATCCCCGACAGCGAAGCCTGGCGCCGCGCCGAAGAACGCCGCAACTTCACCGAAGTCGAGAATGGCCTGCGCAACCCCAACCTGCCCACCGAAGCCGGACTGCTCGTCTCCTACAGCGGTGTCGTCGAATCCGCCCACCGCGTCGGCCGCTGCCTGCACGGCATCCGCACCGACGAACTCACCGAGACCATCGTCGCCGAAATCCACCGCGAACAAGCCGCCATCGAAGCCGCCGAACTCGGCGACCTCTCCGGCCGCGCCCGCCAAGCCGTCGAACTCTCCCGCCCCGACGTCTCACCCGCCCAGGTCCACGCCGCCGACACCCTGCTGCGCACCGACCCCCTCGGCGCACCCGAACTGTTCACCGACCTCGACCCCGCCTCCGCCTCCGTCGCCGCCGCCCACTGGCTGCACGCCGCCGCCGAGGTCGCGGGCGAACTCGCCGACCTCCCCATCACCGACGTCATCGCCGAAGCCGACGACATCGAAGCCATCCCGGTCGAAACACCCACCCTCGTCCTGGAACGACTCGACAGCGGCGAAACCGCCACCGACATCGTCACCGACCTCATCGCCGAAGCCGTCGCCGTCTCCGAAGGCCACCTGCCCGCCCCGTGGGCCGTCGTCGCACGCGTCGCCGAACTCGAAGAACACGCCCACCGCTACGACGTCGACAAAGCCACCCGCGCCGCGCTGCTCGCCGAATTCCGAGTCAGCAGGCTCGACCCCGCCCGCCCCGCACTCGACCTACTGGAAGACCTCCTCGACGGCATCCGCGGCTGCCTGCTGCTCTACGCCGCGCACCACGACGACGACACCGACATCGAGGACCGTTTCGCCGCCGACGTCCGCTACGCCGCCGACAACCACTCCGAACGACTCTTCTGAGGACGAACCTCAACCCGCCCGGCCCGCACCGAGGGCCGCGGCGGGCTCACCACCCAACCACCCGCGCAACGCCGCGTACACCGCCTCGTGATTCAGCAGCGTGAAATGATTCGCGCCAGGCAAATGCAGACCGTTCTCCTCCAGAAAACCGAGCCGCCGTGCCCGCCCACGGCCCGAACCGCTCGGCGTCAACACCAGACCGTCACCGAGGACACGGCCGAGCGGATGACGCGCACTCCTGGTGAACGTCGCGGTCACGAAATAGTGGTCCGCACCCTCCAACAGCGGAACCTCCCGCACCGCACGCCGCTCCAACGCGTCCGCGTCCACCCCGCGCCAATCCTCGTCGACCAGCGAACCGTGCCGCAGATCCCGGATCCCCGCACTGCGCCGCCGCAACATCCGGCCCACCGGCCGGGTCTCCGGTAACCGCACCAGCGCCGCCGACAACCGATGCACCACCTGCTCCAGCGGCGCCCCCAGATGCGGCGAGCCGAGACACACCACCTGGCGCACCGAATGCACCCACACCTGATCCTCTTGCGCCGCACCGAAACACGCCGCCCGCGCCACCAACCCGCCCATCGAATGCCCCACCAGCGAGATCCGGCGCACCGGCACCGGCCACTTCGCGACGAGCCGCTCTATCAGATCGGACAGCTCCCGCGCGTTCTCGGAGATGTGCAGCCCGCTGTTGTAGCGCACCTGAACGCACGCGCACCCCAGATCCGCCGTCAAGCGTTCGGCGTACGTCGCGCGCCCACCCAACCGCCATGCGTGCTCCGTCTCGACCAGACCGTGCAGGAACACCACCAGATGCCCACTCGGCGGCACGTGCTCGGTAATCGACTCCGGCGCAACGGGATTCCCATCCACCCGCAGCGTCATCGGACCCGCGAGAATCGGCATGCCGTCCTCGAGGCGGTCGCCGATCAGACCTTGCAGCGCCGCGAGGAAGCCCGAACCCCACACCGTGCGCGAGGGGGGAGCGCCGGGCAGATCCGCCGCCCGTCCGCCCACCGCTCCCGCGGTGACGGCCGCGGTGCCGACGATCCGGTACACGCCGTCGGTGATCGCATCGTGCACCACCTTCACCGGCTCGGCGGCCGGACCGACGCCCCAGCGCACCGCGGCGAACACGCGATCCGACACCGCGCGGTGGATCGTCGCGATGCCGTCCACCGCACCGCCCAGCTCGTCACCCGCGAGGCGGGCCAGGGCGCGGACCTCTGCCTGGCGCTGCGGGACACTCTCCGACATGAAATTCAGTGTACAACCGTGCACTGAACTTCGTCCGTGGAAGGGTCAGCGGGGCAGGCTCGTTATGGCGATCGCCGACTCGGTCAAACTGCCCAGATACAGCGTGCCTTCGTGCTCGACCATCCCGGTGACCATCGAGTAGTCCGTGCCCTCGGTCTGCAAATCGTGCACGACCGTGCCCTCGAAATCGACCGCGAGCACCCACACCGTCCTCGGCGGCTTCGGACGCGCCCAGTCGGGCAGCGACCACACCACACGGCGCAGCACGCCGGGGAGGGGGAGTAGACGGTCGAGCAACGCATCCCGCGGCGCTGGCAGCGTGATCCAGACCAGGCCGTCACTGCCCAGCGCCATATTGTCCGGGAAGCCGGGCAGATTCTCGATCAGCCGATCGTGCGTGCCTGCTCGCGGCCCGGTCAGCCAGTAGCGGGTCACCCGATACGCGCCGGTCTCGGCCACCAGCACGCAGGAACGATCGGGGGCGAGCACCACGCCGTTGGCGAATTGCAGTCCGTCGACGAGGGTTTCGACCTTGCCGGAAGGGTCGCGCCGGAACAGGCGACCGGTGCCCGAATGCTCGAGCAGGTCGCCCATCCACTGGTCCAGCGGGTAACGGGCCGAGGACGCGGAGAAGTAGATGGTGCCGTCGATATCGCGAACAACGTTGCTGGCGAAGGCGAGTCGCTCGCCGTCCACCTCGTCGACAAGCACCTCCAACGTGCCGTCCGGGTCCAAGCGCAGCAGGCCGCGCGCGAAATCGCAGATCAGCAGGGAGCCGTCGGCGTCGGCGTGCAGCCCGAGCGGGCGGCCGCCGGTGTTCGCCAGTTCCCGCACCGACCTGTCGACGGGGTCGACGCTCACGATCGCACCGTTCGCCAGCCCCGCGATCACCTTCCCGTCCGGCGTGCGCACCACGTCCTCGGGTGCCTCGCCGGGGAGTTCGATGCGGGTGACCGGCGGCAGTGGGGGAGAACTGCGCTTCGCGCGGGCCCGATCCGGGGCGGGTGGGGGTGTCCAGCGGTGCGGTTGCATGGTCCAGCCTGCGAGCATGCGGTCAGCGTATCCGTGGGCGGGTCGCTCTCGGCGGAAACCGAGGCGATGCGATAGAACATCCCGCTATGTAGATATGCGCATCTAACCATGTTTCTCACCGTCGGCCTAAACCCAACGCCCGGCAAGCCGGGCGAAGCAAGGACGGGGCAGGCGCGAGATGTGGCGGGGAGTGCTGGGCGATCGCCCGTGCGAGTCCGCAATCGGCTCAGCTGTTTTCCGCCTCGTCCGCGGCACTGCTGGAGTTGGTGGGGCGGGGAGTGGTACAACCTTTCGCGGGGAAGCGCGCGGCGAAAGTTCGGTGCCGAGGGCGCTGGGGGGAGCGGTGGCGTCGCGCAGCTGCCTTCGGGCGGGTCGCCGGAGCGCTTCGGCCCAGTTGTCGAGCGGGCTCGAGCGACGTACTTCACCCTCGAGGATCAGTTGGGAATTCTGCTATTCAGATATGCGTATTCAACTATCTGCCAATCCATTTGGTGCCGCGCTACGGCTCACGACCTAACGATCAAAGACGCACAGACGGGGGAGGGGTGGGTCGTTTTGAGCAGCCCACCCCTGTCCGCTACGGAGTCGTGGTGAAGACGTGCCACAGCACGCCGAGGGTGGCGACGGCGAAAAGTGGTGTGAGGATCCAGGTTTCGACCTTGTTGCCGGTCCGTTCGATGATCGGCAGGCAGGTGCGCAGCTTGAAGGGCCAGAAGAGGCGGCAGCCGCGGTCGGTGAGGCAGTCGCCGATGAGATGGGCGAAGGCGCCGAGGCCGACGCAGAACGGCAGCCAGGCGGGTCGATCGCTGATCCAATGGTCCATTGCGAAGGTGCCCGCCGTGGCGAGAACGACGATGGTGCCCCAAGAGCGGATTCCGTCGCCCGGCGGGTACAGGTGCAGGGCGCGCACCGCCAACGCCAGCAGGAAGAACACCAGCGCGAGCGTGAATCCCCGGCCGATCCAATGCATTCCGGCCCATGTGCCGTACGCGGCCGCGATCACGAACGCGAAGGAATGCGTGGCTTGCCGGTGTCCGCCGGCAATCGTCGATATGACCTTGCAGAGGAAATAGGAGAGCGGTCCGAGCACATGCGCGATCGTTCCCTTGGGGTGATCGGCATCGGGGAGCAGCGCCGCGCCCGCGGTGAGAAAGACGCCGAGAACGACGTCCACCGGCCCCAATCGAGCCTCACCGCTCTGCAGTACCGGATAGGTCAACGCCGCGAGAGGCAGCGTCGCCGCCGCCACCGACCAAGCGAACGCGCCGCTGGTCGCATGTGAATGTCCAAGCACTACTTCGAGATTAGTTGAACAGCCGACCATTCGACATAATCCCAGCCTGGCGGATTATGTCAACCGTGGGGCGTGGCTCACGAATCATCCTGGGGGAGACGATCTCTGGCTCGAAGTACCGTTCGGCACCCTCGTCCTGGCATGACCGTTCGGCCGCCTACCGGTGTGACTCCTCTCATGCCGTTCCATCTATACGGCACCGTATATCGCGGCTAGCCTCATCGCTATACGCAGCCGTATATAAGTAAGGGGATGCGGTCGGCGCGGCGAACTGAAAGCCCTGTCGCGCGACCGCAGTCGCCGGAGAAGGCGAGGCGGAGCCGCACGGCACCGCGCGCGAGAGAGGGAGTTCGCATGATCAAGTGGGCCGGCTGGCTCATCGTGTTGTTTCCGGGAATCGGGCACACGGCGGGTGCTCTCGTCGAGGCGGCCCCGGATCACGCCGAGGCGTGGTCCGACGGCGAGGGATGGAAGGCGGACGCCACCGCGATGAACTACGCCGAGGCCGCGCTGTGGTACACCGTGTTCAGCTTCGGCGTGCCATTTTTGGTAATCGGCTTGCTGGTGCTGTGGCTGGTCCGCCGGGGCATCACGCCACCGGCGTTCGTCGCGTGGATCGTGGCCGGATGGACGTTGGTTACCGTCGCAGTCGGCGGCCCATCGCCCTTGGTGGTCCTGTTGGTCGCCGCCGGTCTATCGCTGGTCGGTTCCCGACGTGCCGCGCGCCGTCTCGCGGAGGAGGGTGAGCTCGCCTCTACTTGACATAATGTCGATTATCGGCGCAGGAACCGCGTGGCTGGAAGGGGTTGAATCTGGCTGTGCCAGCGCTTGTTTGCATGTTGTAGCGCCGTATCGGCTGGCCAGGAATGCTTCGACGACGCTCGAACCAGATGGTTCGGGCGCTGTGTACGGAACGTCGAAGCGCTGTCCCCTTGGCTGCACACTTCATGGTCGGAAATTTTCCGGCGATCGGCGGTTTCTGTCCGAATCGCTAGTGTTCGGCCAAGATTCGAGCTCGGTCCACTTCCCCGCATTGTGGTTGCCGGGTTACGCGGGCCAACCCTCAAAACGTCACTGTGACGAAAGGCTTTGCTGGACAACCTTATTCATCCCCGACCTGACGTTCCAGGGACCTTCGTGTCCGGTGGGCCAACGGGTCGGCGAGGTAGCAGGCCGGTGCCGAAGAGTGTGGCGATCGCGAGCAGGGCGGTCACGGCGAATGCCACCTGTAGAGCCTCGAGACGGGCGGCGGAGTTGGCCGCGAGGATGGCGTCGCCTGTGGTGTCGCCGACTCCGGCGCTGTCGAGAGCTTCCGCCAACTGAGTGAGGGAAATTCCCGGCGACGAGGGCGACGATCGCGGGCATGATCAGGGCGGCGCCGATGCCTTCCAGCAGCGACCACCCCAGGAGGAGGGTCGGGAGGTTCGGTGCCAGCCCGGTGATGAACGAGCCCGCGCCGTAGATCACGAGGCCGAACCCGAAAGTCCGGCGTCGGCCGAGAATGGTGCCCACCCAGCCGCCCCGAGCCGCCGCCACGGTGTGGACCTCGGAGTCGCCTGGCCGCGCTGAAGACCCAACTCGCCGAACAGGTCTCGAGCCGAGCCTGCTGGCGACCTGCTCGGTGGTTGCTGGCCTCGGGCCAGTTCTTGATGACGCTCGACAGCTCCGTCATGAACGTATCGATGGCCACCGTCGCCCAGGACATCGGCACCCGATCACCGGAATCCAGACCGCCATCACCCTCTACACGTTGGTGATGGCAACCACGAGCACGAGGGTGGAGTTGGACCTTTCTGTCGGCACCGGTGCCCAAAATGGCGCTCCTTCAGTGGCGATGTGGACGGTTTCGGCGTTACCTCGGTGCCTTACCCCTGATGGCCTGCTGCTGCGACGAGAATCGGCCGCACCGCACTCGGTGTCATCCCACATCAGCACTGCCAGGTCTGGGAGCGGCGATCTCGGCCGTGTTCCGCAACGAGCGGCGGCATCGTTTCGCGGCGCGCGGTAGGTTCGTTCCCGTGTATGTGAAGATCTGCGGACTGACCTCAGTTGCCGCGGCGGCAGCCGCGATCGCGGCCGGCGCCGACGCGATCGGTGTGGTGATGAACCGGACCAGCCCTCGGCGGCTGGAGTTCGGTGCCGCTGCCGAGATCGTCGCGGCGGCCGGTGGCCGGGTGGACACGGTTCTCGTGGTCAACGACATGTCCGCGGTGGAGGCTGCGGAGACCGCCGCGAAGCTCGGTGTGGCGGTGTTGCAGTTGCACGGTGCGTACACGCGCGACGACTTCACCGACGCGTTGGCGACTGTGCCGCGAGTGTGGCGGGCGACATCGCTGAAGGCCGACCCCGACCTCACGATCGGCGCATTCGGCGAGGAGGCGCTTCTGCTCGACGCGCCGAAGCCGGGGTCCGGTGAGCGGTGGGATCTCTCGGAGCTCGAGGCACGTAGACCCGAGGGCAAGTGGATGCTCGCGGGTGGGCTGAGTCCCGACAACGTCGTCGAGGCGATTCGCGCTGTTCGGCCGTGGGGCGTCGATGTGTCGAGCGGTGTGGAGGCGAGCCCGGGCGTGAAGGATCCGCGGAAGGTCCGTGACTTCATCGCCGCGGCGCGCGGCACAAGCGAGGCTTGACCGCGCCGACGGGCTCTGGGCAACACCGGGGTGGGGGTCCGCACACCCCTTGGGTGCCTATTTGCCGGACATTTGCTCACTGACGATGGGAGTACGTATCCCCCACCGCTCGAGCAAGGAAGAACCGCCTCTATGTCCATAGTTCTCGACCAGCTCACCCGCACGGCTGCGCACACGCGCAGGCACATGACGCTGTCGGCGCCGCCGACGACGGTGCCCGTTATCGAAGCGATAGCGACTGGTGCGCCAAGTCTGGTCCTCGACCAATCCGTCGCGGCGGACTGGATGGCTGGGCAATTCACCGATCTCGAGCAGCAAACCAGGGTCAGGCGCATCTTCGGCAAGACCATGATCGACACCCGCCGGTTCGCGGTCGACCCGCTGGATCCTGAACTGCACGCGCCCGGCGCCGACGCGGTGACGATTGAGGATCGCATGCGGCTGTTCTACCGCCACGCCGTTCCACTGGTGACCGATGTGGCGCGGCGCGCGCTCGCCGGTGTCGACCCCTCCGATCTCGGACTTCTCGTGTTCGCCACGAGCACCGGCGTCATCGCGCCCGGAGTCGATGTGGCGGTCGTCGAAAACCTCGGACTGCCTCGGTCGATCGCTCGTTTGGTTGTCAACTTCATGGGCTGCGCGGCAGCGATGAATGGAATTCGCACCGCCTCGGACTTCGTGCGGGCCAATCCGGGCAGGAAGGCGATGGTCGTGTGCATCGAGCTCAATTCGGTGCATGCTGTTCCCGTCGAAGACGTCGGTGACGCGGTGGCCCACAGTCTGTTCGGTGACGGGTGCGGCGCGGTGGTCATCGGGGCGCGGCGAGGGGCGGAGCGGGCGGAAGCCGGGACTATCGTTGTTCGGGACCAGTTCACTCACCTGTTCGAGGGGACCGAGGACGGCATCGCGGTGGGCGTCAACCACGACGGGATCAGCTGCGAGTTGTCCGAGAACGTGCCTCGGTACATCTACGACGGTGTCGCTCCCGTCATCGGAGATGTGCTGCGTCGCAATGGACTACGGCAGTCGGACATCGATGTGTGGGCGATCCATCCTGGCGGGCCGAAGATCTTGCTCGAATCCGCGCGATCGCTCGGCCTTGCGCCGGAAGCCGCGTCGACGAGCTGGGAAGTGCTCGCCGAATACGGAAACATGTCGAGCGTCTCGTTGATCTTCGTGCTCGAACGGATCGCCGGTGCGGCAGTGGCGGGCAAGTCGATCTCCACGGGTGTGGCGTTCTCGTTCGCGCCGGGCGTCACGATCGAGGGATTCCTTTTCGACGTCGTCGGCCGGTGATCGTGATTCGGTGCTGAACGTCTGTGGGTCTCACTCGCGATCCGTGGTTCGGAAATGCTTGTGGCGTAGGCGGATCGGTGTTCCTCACGCTGTGCCAGGCGTACGGTGACGATCATGACGACGGTGGAGAACGCGAACAAGGAACTGGTGCGGGGCATCTTCGATCGGATGGCTCGCGGCGATATGCGTGCGCTGGGTGAGGCGATGGCCGATGATTTCGCGTGGATCTTTCCCGGTGACTGGTCGTGGGCGGGCAGGTGGGCGCCGAAATCGGTTGTGTTGCGGGAGATGTTGCGGCCGTTGATGGCGCAGTTCAGCAGCTATCGGCTGGAGGCGGACAGTATTGTCGGCGACGGTGATCGTGTCGTGGTGCAGGCTCGCGGCCATGGTGTCACCAACCGCGGTGCGGCGTATGAGCAGACGTACTGCATGATCTTTCGTGTGGCCGAGGGGCGGCTCGTCGAGGTCGTCGAGTACTGCAACACCGCATTGGTGCAGCGCGTGCTCGAGCCGATCGGTCCCCCGCCGGGCGCGGCGCGGGAGGACTGAGTCGGGGATTCCCGCTGGGCGATTCGGTTCGGAGCTCGCGCCGAAGCGTAATTCACGGCTTCCGGTCTGAAACACGCTCTGCAACAAGGCCGGGGCTTGCGAAAATCCGACACACGCAACCGTGAGTATCTTTCTCGGATAACAATCCCCCGGTGACCGGGCGATGTGCGGGTAGGCCTTGTCCCCCGCCGCTGTCGCGGCGCACGATCGATAGGGAGTCGGGGTTGTTGTTCGTTGTCGTCTCTCAGCAAAGGACCGTCGAAATGCTCGCCAAGAAGGCCGCCGCGGCGCTCGCGGCGATTGTGATCCCCCTGTCCGTCTGTGCCCTCGCCGCTCCGACCGCGTCGGCCGCGCCGCGACCAGAGACCACCCCGGCGCTGGGTCCGGTGGTGATCTGCCTGAACATCCCCTTGGGATCGGTGTCCCTGAGCTTCTGCATCTGAGTCCCGCCGCGACGGGAAACCCGAGACCTGGCTGCGCGGGTAGCCAGGTCTCGCCTTGTGTGCCGGTCCGCGAACCATCGATCCGACTCGAGCGGGAGACCGAATTCCGACCGTAAGTGGATCTACGGCGGCGGGGTTGCGCGGTAGCCTGGGTCCAGCGACCGGCGGAAGGTGTCGAAAACCCATGAGCGCTACCACCATTGCCCGGCAGTGCACGTTGTGCGAAGCCCACTGCGGAATCCTGGTGACCGTCGAGAACGAGCGGGTCACGCGGATCGAGGGAAATCCCGAAGACGTGCTGTCGAAGGGCTACATCTGCCCGAAGGCGACGGCGATGGGCGGATTGCACCACGACCCGGACCGTCTGCGCGCCCCGGTGCGCCGGGTGGGTGAGTCGTTCGAGCCGATCGGCTGGGACGAGGCGTTCGCCGAGATCGGGCGGCGGTTGCGAGCGGTGCGCGCCGAACACGGGCCCAGCGCGATCGGCATGTATCTGGGCAATCCGGCGGCGCACAGCTCGTCCGTGCTCTACGGCGCACTGCTGCGCGCGGTGCTGTTGACCCGCAACTTCTACACCGCGTCCTCGATCGATCAGTTTCCGCAGGAATTCGCCGCGTGGCGGATGTTCGGGTCGAACGTGCTGATGCCGGTCACCGACATCGACCGCACCGACCGGCTGGTGATCCTCGGCGCGAACCCGGCGGTGTCCAACGGGTCGATCACCACCATGCCCGGGGCGAAGCTGCGCATCAGGGAGGTGCGCAAACGCGGCGGCACGGTCGTGGTGATCGACCCGCGGCGCACCGAGACCGCGCGGCTGGCCGACGAGCACGTGGCCGTGGCGCCCGGCGGTGATGTGTATCTGCTGCTCGGCATGCTGCACGTGCTGGTCACCGAGGGTTTGTGCGATCAGGTCTCGGTCCGCGCGCAGTGCTCGGGGTGGCCGGAATTGCATGCCCTGGTGGCCGGGGTGACGCCGGAGGCGATGGCGCCGCACGCCGGGGTGGACGCCGAGACGATTCGCCGGTTGGCGCGTGAGCACGCGGCGGCGCCGTCGGCGGTGTTGTACGCGCGGATCGGGGTGTGTCAGCAGGTGACGGGCACGCTCACGCATTGGCTTGTCAACACGATCAACGCCGTCACCGGGAATCTGGACCGGCCCGGCGGGCAGATGTTCGCGACCCCGCCGATCGATGCCGCACGGTACGCGAAATACCTGCCGATGGCATACGGGGCGTGGACGGATCGGTCGGGGGCCTACAAGTCGTTTCGTTCGGAGTTGCCGGTGGCGGCATTGGCGGACGAGATCCTGACCGAGGGCCGCGGGCGCATTCGGGCGATGATCACCTACGCGGGCAACCCGGTGCTGTCGACCCCGCAGCGCGGACGGTTGGACGCGGCGCTGGACTCGCTGGATTTCTATGTGGCCGTGGACATGTACGTCACCGACCGCACACTCGATAATGGTGCGGATTGCACCCAGCAAGCCGATAGATCAGCGCGACCAAGATGATCGCGACCGCTGCCAGCGGTGAAGACGGGCGCGCACACGGTCATGCGCAGCTTCGCTCCCCAGCTCTTCATGGCTTTGCCTACCGTCTTGTCGCGTTCCGACCAAATCATCGCCTTCTCCGTTCCTTCCGTGTGACTGCCGATATACAATGCAGCACAACCGAATTCGCAGATCACGAAGCTTGCGGCGGACCAAGCCACAATGCGTGGAACCGAGGTAGGCTGGCCTTGCGCTAGGGGGCAGGGTGGTTCGGTCAAGGCGGGTCGCCGGCCATCAGGGTCTGCGGCGCACCGGTTGAGACTTCTGGTTGCTTTCGGCAGCCTGATCGGCGGTGCGGCACCCTATCTTGCTCTAGCACAACACTTTTAAAGGCGTCGACGTTGTACGTGTGCGCGTCACGGTCGCCTGAACCAGCTCCGCCATCGTTGCTGCCATGGTTCGCCTGAGTGGGAGAGCGCGTGTTGGGCCTGCGTGCCGGCTGGGCCTTGACCGATGACACCAGTATTGTTCTCGACGTTCACGTGGTACTCATCGCGTGAGCCGTTCACATACACGTGAACGGCCGCGTCGGCTTGTCGCCGAGTGGGTAGCTGGTCGAGCGGCACGTCCTTGGCCATGTCCATCACCATCTCGACGAGGGTGGTCCGGACAACGCTGAGCACGCCTGCCAGGGATGCCGACGAAACCTTGTAGTAGAGATCGGCGATCCAGGGGTCGCCATCCTTCCGCGCGCCGTTCCACCGCGACGCAGCGAACTTGAGGCTCTCCAACCGAATCTGGTGCGTTTCCTTGCTGTCTGCCATGCCAGCGAGATCCTCGATCGGTGCCCTGAACGACACCAATTCGGGGATGAGATCCTGGGCGTCGGCCGGGGCCATGTACCGGGAGACTGACTGCCCCGGCACGTAGACCTGGGAGATGGACATGGAATCGAGGTAGAGCGGTAGCCGGAGTTTCCGGTAGTCCGGGACCTCGGCACGGCCCTCGTATCCCTTGAGCTCGCTCGATGCCCACGAACGTAGCACCTCGGACCTGGTGACCGCTCCGAGCGCCAGGCACGTGCGCAGAAGTCCCGCTAAGGATTCGCTCTCGTCGAGAACTCGCTCTCGAAGATTGCGGAGCAGTTCGGCATCGGCCACCATCCCAGGTCACCCCACCCTCTTCGGCGACGCGTCACATCGCCGAGGCGATCGCGCCGACCACCGCGGAGGCCGTCTCGGAAGCTACGGCGCCACCGAGCGCACCACCGAACACAGCGCCCATACGTTGGAGGGCTCGCCAGCGGCTGCGGACCGCTTCGGGCTCCGGATTATCCTGGCGCACTGCTTCTTCGAAGTCGTCGACGGTCCGTGCGGCGTCGGCACGATCGTCGTCATCACCGATCTCGGCGACCGCGGTTCGCAGTTGCTCGAGCAGATCGGCCAGCTCCTGGCCGGTGTTCGTCACGTGCTGCGTCTGCGAAGAACCGGGGCCCTGGCCGATGACGCCGGAGTTAGTACCGACCTTGATGTGGTACTGATCCTGGGAGCCGTGCAGGTTTACTTGAACCGCGGAATCGACCTGGTTGCGAGGGGGCAGCCCGTCGAAGGGAACGTCTCTCGTCATGTCAGCCACCATCTCCACCAGTGTCGTCCGGATCTTTCCGACAATCCCCGCCATTGCCGCAGGCGAGGTCAGACAATACGCTTGCTCGACTCGTGTGAAGGGAATGCCTTCAGCTCTTCTGGCCGCCACCAACAAGCCATCATGGCGGTGCTGGAGAGGCTTGGTCGACGTTGCCAAGCTCTCCAGTTCCTCGACGGACTGTAGGACCTTCATCGCCTGGAGCCTCTCGCGGTCTTCCTGGTGGAGGTGCCACACCGCGACGGAGTATCCGTGCCTGGGCATGGCGCCGATCCAGCCGTCGACCGTCAACGACATCTGGAGCCGCCGATATTTCGGCACCTCGTCCTGCGCGTCGTAACCGTGCAGTTCGGCACTTGCCCAGGCGCGCAGGGCATCCGAGCCGGTTTCGGCGCCGAGTAGCAGGCACGTGCGCAAGAGCCCGGCCAAGGGTTCGGACTCGTCGATCACACGCCGCCGGAGATTCTCCATCACGTAACTGGTAGACATCGCTAGGTGAGCGCTCCTAGCGCTGCTTGAACGCCTTCGCTTACGGTGGCGGTGAGCGCCACGTTCCCGATGCCGGCGGCCAACCGGCTCAGCATCCCGCCCCGGCGACGCGTCGTCTCCGGATCACCGTGAGCGACAGCTTCTTCGAAGTCGTCGACCGATTGGGCGAGGACGGCGCGATCGTCGGGATCGTCGATTTCTGCCAGCGCCGCCCGGATCGCCGCAAGGGCCGCCTCCGGAGTCGAGTCGGTGCCGTTGTGCTGAGCTTGTGTCGACCCGGTGCCTTGCCCGATCACACCGTGGTTGGTGCCGACCTCGACGTTGTACTGCTCATGGGTTCCCCCGTGGACGTGGACCTGTACCGCCGCGTCGACCTGGTTGCGTGTCGGCAGCTGATCGAGAGGGAGGTCTTGGGTCATGTCGAGCACCATCTCCAGCAGGGTCGTGCGGATTGTGCCGAGCAGGCCGGGCACGGTCGAGTCGGAGGTCATATAGTAGAGCTGGACGATCTCCTGTGCGAACGGCAGCCTCTTGTTCCAGACGGAGGCCGCGAAGCTCAGTCCGGCAAACCCGATTCGATGGCTGCCGTTCATGGCCGCGAGGTCTTCGACCGGTTGCCGGAACGCGATGGTTTCCGGGATGAACTCCTGCGCATCCGGCGGTGCGGCCAATCTCGCGATGTTCTGCCCCTGTAAGAATGTATTGCCGCTGGTCGAATCGACGAACAGCGGAAGGGACAATTCGCGGTAGTCCGGAACCTTCTCGTCGGGGCCGTAGCCCTTCAATTCCTGAGTCGCCCAATATCGTAGCTCCGTGGACCTCGTGATCGCGCCCAGCGCCAGGCATGTGCGCAGCAACCCCGCGAGGGGCTCGTTTTCATCGAGGACTCGCGCACGGAGGTCTCGAAGCAGATCTGCATCCGCCATGGTGACCAGCATGGCAGACACCTCCGACATAACCCGCATCGATCGACGGCGACGCCAGCGGGCACGGGGCGGTCGCGACCTAGCTACCGAATTCCCAAGTCCGCCGCGATGTGGTCGAAGCGGTCGAGCAGGTCGTCGAGCAGAGGGCGGCCGGTGCGCGCTGTGGTCCAGCATCATCGAGTTCGGTGCTGTCGGGTCGGCGAGCAGGGTTTCCAGGCGCAGGTGCCTGAACGGGTCGGGAGCGTGGGCCAGGACCAGCTGCCAGCGCTCGAACACCGCGACAGCACATGTTTGCGGGTTTCCGTTGGCAGGCAGACGAAGCAGCGGTTGGGCGCCGATGCGAACCTCGCTGGAGGTGACGGCGACTTCGCGCGGGCACACAGGCCCGCGATCTGGCGCGCCAGGACTGACTGCCCGAGTCCAGCAGCAGGATGACCGCGCCGCGGCGCCCGAGCAGGGCTTCAACTTGGAGGACTAGGGCCTCGGCACCGGAATCCCCACGGCGTCGAGTACGGGCGCCAGTTCGGGATGAAGCCTGACTCGCTCGTCGAGGTCGACCTGTTCCAGGCGTTGGACAAGTCGATCACGACGCAACCGCCAGCTCGGGCGGCCGCCGGAATCATTGAGTCCCATGCACTCTTCCAACGATCCTGGGATCCACAGCAGCTGGGCGCGACCACCCGCGGCGTTGGTCTGATCGACGAGCTCTTGAACCTCCCGACCTGATCGGCGTCCGGCCGGGTCTTCCTCGAGGATGGCGGTAAACGGCATGTCTTCCCCGGCTATCTGGAGTACCGCGTCGATCATGCGTGCCATGTTCCCGGGCCCAGCAGTAGCCATAAGTTGAACTGGCTGCACGGCGTTCCGGACGTCGCGCCAATACTCGAAAACCAACTCGTCGAATCGCCCTTCGACGAAGACTGTGCGCGGCGGGAGCCCGACCGTCGTCCCGAGGCGCGCACTCCTCAAGAGATCGTTCAGTGGCAGGTATGGGGTGCCGGATTCCGCTGCGGCGCGAAGCTTCCAGCGAATCGCCTTCGCGATATCGATCTGGCCTTCGACCACGAGTCCCACGTCAGCGCCGTCGAAAAGCACTATGTTCAGCTCTTTACCCGCGACCAAGGCCTCGACGGCGTCGGTGCTGTAACCGCTCATGCTGAAGAACAGGCCGATCGTGCCGGTGAGTTTGCCTTCGACCTTGCCTTTGAACTGGTAGAGGCTTGAGGCCGGATGGACTGCGGTGGTCCATTTCGCTTCGAACAGATATGTCCGCCCGTCTAACCAAATCGAACCGTCGATCTCCTCTCCTAGCGGTCGATAGCTCGATCGCGGAGCTAGATCAGCTTCGGTGAACATCTCGATGAGCGCTGCTTCGAACTCTCGGCCCCGGTTTGCCTTCTCTTCCTTCGTCGCGCTCGACGGAAGCGTGTGGGCAGCACCGAACCATGCCCTCCAGCCGCCAGCGGCTGCTACTGCCTCGCTTGCCTTGCTCATCGCCCGCCCCGCCCGACATCGATCCCCGACGACCGGGTCTGTCTGTGTGAATGCACCGCTTAATTCTCTGCGCGACCCGCAGACCGGGCATCACCGGGGCTACTGCCGCCACCGACGGGTGTGGTGCTCGCCTCGGTGTGGTGGCTGGCCGAAGCGCGACACGGTATCTGCTCTACCCGGGTTCCGCTTGGCGAGAGAGCAACCTCGAATCTGCGCTGCCCCAGACCTGGGATCTCCTTCTTCCGTCGTATCCGGCGTGTCGCCCGCCTGACTGACGTCTTGGCGTGAGTGCAGCTGACACAACCTGAAATCGGCATAGAAAGACGTTTAGTGCGTCGGTTTCCTGGACGTGGGGAACGTCCTCCTGATGCGCTTGTCGGGCTTGATGTCCTATCGCAAAGAGCAGGAGGACGTTCCATGAGTAACGGTAGCGGTGTGTCCCGGGGTGATCGCAACCGCAACATGCGTCTGAGCAGGCTGCGGGCGTTGGTGCCGCCCGGCAATGCGATCGTCGGGATCGATCTGGCCGACCGCAAACAGATGGTCGTGGTCTGCGACCACGACTCGAAAGTGCTTGCCCGCAAGACATTCCGCTGCCGTGCCTGGGATGTGGGGATCGCTTTGGACTGGGCCGCAGCCCGTGCTGGGGCAGCGGGATTCACCGGGGCGAGGGTGGCGTGCGAGCCGACCGGGCATCGGTGGTGGGTGCTCGGAGGAGTTGGCCGCCGACCGGAACATGTTGTTCGTGTGCGTGTAGCCAGTGATGACCGCCTGGTCACGCCGTGCCGAGGACCTCACCACGGACAAAACCGACGAGAAAGACGCGGTGCTGATCGCGCGATTGACCGCGCAATTGCGCTGCTATGCGCCCGAGCCGGTCGATGAAACCTGGGGTCGGCTGCGGCATCTGGGTGCCCGCCGCGAACGACTGCTGGTCGTGCTGGTCGCCCAGGTCCAGCAGATCCGAGCCCTGCTCGAGTGCGTGTGGCCGGCCGCGCTCGAGGCCGCCCAGCAGCCGTTCAAATCCCGGACTTGGATGGCAGCGTTGCGGGTGATCTGCGGCCGCGACGGCGGCGACTTCGCCCGCACTCGCCGGTTGGGCCGAGACCGGCTCGAGCGTCTCGTCCGCGAGGTCACCCGCTGCGGTGCGAAGCGACCGTGCTTTCGGATCACCAGGAAACTCTTTGCAGCACTGGATGATCCGTCCGGAGTACTCGCCCACCGGCGCGGCGCGCTGGAACGGGTGCACCTGCTGCTCGAAGACTGGGCCGAGGCCAAGCGACGCTTAGCCGACACCGAATCCCGCCTGGTTGGCGTGCTCGACGAGCTCCGGCTCATCGAGCTGGTCACCTCGATCGTTGGGCTGTCCGCGGTGGGGGCCGCAGCGATCCTGGCCGAAACCGGCGACCCTGCACGGTTCCTCACCGCCCGGGCGGTAGTCAAACACGCCGGTCTTGCGCCCAGGGAGAAGAAATCCGGTGCCTTCACCGGCCGCGCCCGGCTCACCGGAGCCGGGCGCCCCGGACTGCGGTTGGCTGCCTGGCGCGGAGTCTGGGGCACCCAACGCGCCAACCCCGTTTATGCCGCCCGCTACCAGCATCTGACCACCCGAGAAACCAACCCGCTCACTCCCACCCAAGCTCAGGCCGTGATCGCCGCGGCGATCCTGCGCCAACTCCACGCCGTCGTCACCACCCGCCAACCCTGGAACCCGCACATCGCCACCCACGGCACCACCACAACGGAATCCGCCATGATCTCGAACGCCGCCTAACGGCGTCCGATCGAGCCAACGGTCGGGGCGAGCCCCACGCGGCATCGAGACACCCCCGGTGATCTCGCCGATAATCACGGGGCAGCCCCGACCTGTCGTCATACAACCCGATTACACGCTGCCGGGCACCAACCCCACTACCGCTATGCCGGGACGACGACAGGCCACGCGGCACCGACCGAAGTGCTTGACACAAAACGCCTTACGCTGATTATGGTGCGTTCACCAGACACATCCAGACAGCCGGACACGCTCGCCGATGGCGTCAGATTTCACCAATACCAACGGATCTCGGGCTCGCCGACCAACGCCAGAATTCACCGATAACCGGCGTCAGGATTCACCAGCGTAGCCACTCCCGTCGAGTTGTCTATCGAGCCTGCTCCAGGTACTGCCGAACATCACCGAGGGCGAGGGCGTCCTCATTTCGACGATGGACCACTACGAGCCGGTCACCGGGGAAGCGCCGCCTCGCAGGCGCCGGACCGGCGCCGATCCGCGTGACCGGGTCGCGTAATTCCAAGATATGCCCCGCTGAGGCTCAGACGACGGCGTCAGTCGACACGATCGTCGCCATGCCAGGATTTCGGAATACGCGCTTTGTCGCCACAGCACGCCCAGACCGGGTCGTCTTGACGCCTGAGCGCGGCAACCAGTGCTATGCGGCCGGCGCCCTCCATCGCGTGCTGGGCGGCCTCCCCCTTGGGTCGCGCTCCCTGTGCCACCACGTCGCCTTCTTCACTCGTTGCCGGAGCCACGGCGGTGAGATAGGCGTGTGTCGGACCTTGACGCTAACCTGCCGAGAGCGTAAGGGGCACTCGTGCTCTCGGAGAGAAGGATCTGCTGCGTGGCAACATTGTCCGAGCTGATGAGCCGCCTGGACACGGAGGACACTGTTCGTCGTGGTCGGCAGTTCGAGCTCATCTGTCGATGGTTCCTTGCTCACGACCCGGTCTACGCCAGTGAGGTCCGCCAGGTGTGGCTGTGGAACGACTGGCCAGGCCGGTGGGGCGCAGACGCAGGCATCGACCTGGTGGTGCTGGACAGACAGGACAGACTGTGGGCGGTCCAGGCCAAGGCTTACGCGGAGAGCACGACGATCACCAAACGCGATGTCGACAGCTTCCTCTCGGAGTCCGCGCGTCCGGAGTTCGCTTTCCGCCTCCTCATCGCTACGACTGACCGGATCGGGGCCACGGCCAAACGCACGATCGAGGCTCAGGACAAGCCCTCGGCGGTCCTGCTCCGCGGCGACCTCGAGGCCTCCCCCGTCGATTGGCCCGAGTCGCCCTCGCAGCTGGTCGCTCGGCCGGTGAGGCCGAAGAAGCCGCGCTCGCACCAGCAGACCGCAATCGATGAGGTGGTCGAGAGGTTCGCCTCTGGAACAGACCGTGGCCAGCTGATCATTCCGTGTGGGACTGGCAAGACACTCACCGCATTGTTCATCCGGGAAGCGCTCGCAGCCGAGCGGACCCTGGTATTGGTTCCATCGCTGGCATTGCTGTCTCAAACTCTGCGCGAGTGGACGGCCAACACCACGACCGGGTTCGAATTCCTTCCGGTCTGCTCGGACCAGACTGTCGCGGACCGGGATTCTGTGGCGGCAACCACCAGCGACCTCGGTTTTCCGGTCACCACCGATCCCGCGCAGATCGCGGAATTTCTGCGGAAGCCGGGTCATCGGGTCGTGATCGCCACCTATCAGTCCTCGCCACAGGTCTCAGCCGCGTTCAGACTCGGAAGAGTTCCAGCGTTCGACCTGGTGATCGCAGATGAGGCGCACCGCTGCGCCGGAAGAACCACCAGCGAGTTCAGCGCTGTTCTCAACCCCGAATTCATCGAGGCGCGTCGTCGCTTGTTCATGACCGCGACACCCCGCTACTTCACCGGCGAACTGATCAAAGACGTACAACATGCGGACTTCGAGACCGCCTCGATGGACGATCCGACGAAATTCGGGCCGGTATTCCACGAGCTCCGGTTCGACGAGGCCATCACGGGTGGACTGCTCACCGACTATCGAGTGGTCGTTGTCGGTGTCGACGATCAAACCTACGGCGAGTGGGCCCGACACGGCAGGCTCGTGACCACCGATGGCGTCAAGATCACCGATGCGCGCACCCTCGCCGGCCAGGTCGGTTTGGCAAGAGCGATGCGCCGCTACAACTTGCGCCGGACCATCAGCTTCCACTCAAGAGTTAATCGCGCCAGGCAGTTCGCCACGGAACTCCCCGCAGTGATCGACTGGATGCCTCGAGACCAGCGCCCCGACGGAACCCTGTGGGCACAACACACCTCAGGCGAGATGTCGGCTGGCAAACGGCGCGTGTTGCTCCAGAATCTTGCCAATCTCGACGGATGTGATCGCGGACTGCTGACGAACGCGCGATGCCTCAACGAGGGTGTAGACGTGCCCGCGCTCGACGGAGTCGCGTTCATCGACCCCCGCCAGTCCGAAGTCGACATTGTGCAGGCAGTCGGGCGAGCGATCCGACGTAGTGATGACAAGAGCATCGGCACCATCGTGATCCCTGTCTTCGTCGATACCGGACAGGATCCCGAAGCAGCGCTCGCCGACTCGAGCTTCCAACCGGTGTGGGCTGTCATTCAAGCACTACGCGCTCACGACGACCTCCTGGCTGAATCCCTCGACCAGATCCGCTATCAGCTCGGTCGGCGAGGCGGCGCGGGACATGTGCAGCTTCCCGACAAGATCGTTGTCGATCTGCCCGCCGCTGTCACCCAGGACTTCGCAGATGCCTTCAACGTCCGGCTCGTCGAGAAGACGACGACCACGTGGGAGTTCTGGCTCGGGCTCCTCGAACAGTTCATCGAGCAGGAGGGCCACGCGCTCGTGCCCGCGGCCCACAAGATCAACGGATTCGCTCTCGGCGCCTGGGTCGCTGGTCAACGACACAAGCACGCCAAAAGACGTCTTGCCCCCCGCCCGACGAGAACGTCTCGACGAGGTCCCAGGCTGGATCTGGGACGCGCTCACCGCTCAATGGGAAGAAGGCTTCGCCAAACTGGGCGCTTACATCGAGAACTTCGGTGACGCCCTGGTACCACAGTCCTACGTCACCGACGACGGGTACCCGCTTGGTAGATGGGTCACGATTCAACGACGCAACTACCTCGACGGCAGCGGTGCACCCGATCGAGAGTCACGCCTTCGTGACCTGCCAGGCTGGAGTTGGGCCCCCCGCGATGATCAATGGGAGAAGAACTTTCTCCGCATGGTCACCTTCGTCGAAGAGCACGGGCATGCCCGAGTTACGCGAAACGACATCATTGGCGGCCTCAACTTGGGGACCTGGGCCCAAGGCCAGCGCAGCAAGTACGCCGCGGGCCTGCTCTCCGCCGACCGGGCGGCCCGGCTGCAGGAACTACCGCAGTGGTCGTGGAATCCCGACAACGACCAGTGGGAGAAGTTCTTTACATTGCTCACGACTTACGTCGAAACTCACGGTCACGCACGAGTCCCGCAGACCTACACCATCGACAAGCACAAGCTCGGAAGCTGGCTCAACAACCAGCGCCACTACCTCCGCACAGGCAAGCTCGCCGCCAGCCGAGCCGAACGACTCCAAGCCCTGCCCGGCTGGGCCAGCGCCGACCCATGGGAGGAGTGGTTCGATCTGCTGACCGTGTTCGTTGCCGATCACAGCCACTCTCGTGTACCCGCAAGGTTCCGGTTCAAAGGCCGCGAACTCGGCAGTTGGGTCGCCAAGCAACGTGACAAATGTGCCTCCGGCAATCTCTCCGTGAGCCAGAGCGAACGGCTGGCTGCTCTTCCGGGCTGGTCATGGGACCCCTATGCCGAGCAGTGGGATATGAAGTTCCGCTTGCTCGAAGCCTTCGCCCAGGAGCATGGCCACACCCGAGTTCCGAGATCGCAAGTTGTCGACGGACACAAGCTGGGACAGTGGGTCGGGCAGCAGCGCGCCCAATACGCGAAGAGCCTGCTGCCGCAGAACCGAGTTCAACAGCTCGAAACGCTCCCGGCTTGGACCTGGGATCCAGCTGCAGATCAATGGGAGGAGAGCTTCGCTCACCTGGCCGCGTTCGTTCAGGCGCACGGGCACGCTCGTGTTCCGCAGTCGTATGTCGATCAGTCCGGTCACCGGCTCGGCGTGTGGGTCACTACTCAACGGGGCCGCAAGACGAAGGGAACCCTGAATGATGAACAGCGGACCCGGCTGGAAGCTCTGCCCGGTTGGAATTGGGATCCGATGGCCGATCAGTGGGAGCAAGGCTTCGAACGGCTGACCGCGTACGTCGAGGAACATGGCCACGCTCGAGTGCCGGTCGCCTACGTCGTAGACCAGCACGACTACCGACTCGGGCAATGGTGCAAGGTCCAACGCCGCAACCAAGTCCACGGCACCCTGTCTCAGGAGAGGCAACATCGCTTGCAAGCCCTGCCGGGCTGGAGCTGGAGCCTGCTCGCTGATCAGTGGGAGGAAGGCTTCGCGCACCTCGTCGAATTCGCTCAGCACCACGGGCACGCACGCGTACCGGACGCATTCAGATCGGCCGACGGCTTCAGGCTCGGTCAATGGGTCGGCGTGCAACGCCGTGCACACTCGAAGGGTAATTTATCGCCCACTCGCCAGGAACGTTTGAAGAGCGTACCCGGCTGGACATGGAACCCTCTCAGGGATCTATGAGAACGCGAACATATTGCGGCCCTGTGTGGGCGGCGGATGAATCAGCAGAAAGGACAACGCGATCGCCAAGTGGCCGCGAGCAACTTCGGGCCGCGGGTCGTAGACCTCGCCTTCGGCGCGCAGCGAGAGGTGGGCGCAGAGGTGACGGTCCTCTCGAATTCGGTCGAGTTCCCGTTTGCCGATGGTGTCGACCAGTTCGAACTCCACAGCTTTGTCGACCAGCTTGGCTTCGATCTTCTGCATGGCGCGTACCCCGTCGGGGGTCAGACCCATGTCCTGCGCTGCGGTGACTTCCTGGCGGAACACTTCGGCGCTCTTATCGCCCTCATCGGCGAGCCGAATCAGCTTCACGATGATGTTCGCGCCAACCGCTCACCAGGTCGCCGCGATGCTCGCGCGAATCGCGCCGGCGTTGTGGCAACGCCACGCCTCCTCGGCCAGCGGGCACTTCCGGACTCCAGGCCTGTGCGATCAGCGTTTCCAAATCCGCTGCCGCAACCCACCTTTCTCCGATTACCACGTGCCACCGATCGTAGAGCTACGAAGAATCCCGTCGGCTAGTGCCTGCGAAGGGATATCTGGCCCGATCGACTGGCACCGATGCTGCTCAGGCAACCGGGCGTCGATGCTCGCGGTACCAGAAAGCGTCAGACATCTGCGCCTCCCAGGAGGCGCGGATGTGATCGTCGGTGCCATCTTGTGCGAGTGCCTCTTTGTCGCCGCTCGCGGTCAGCTCGACCTCGGCAAGTGCGTTGGCCTCCAGCATCAGCACGCCGTCGCGGTGCGTCACAACAATGTCGCCGTCCTTCGTCGTTGCGGTGTAGACGTACCCGCCCGCGATATCGCGCGCCACCTGCTCGGCCGATTCGATGAACGACATCCCGTGGCGGCCCAGCTCCGTAACGCCCATGAACAAGGTTGTATCGGCGTGGGGTACCGCCCGGTGGATCCGACGGCCGAGCCCGGTCGGCGCCCTGCTCATGAAGCGATCCAACAACTGCTCGCTGAGCTCGTTTTCCCGCAGCCAGTACGGGTGGAGACAGTCATAGCCCCGCGCTCCCAAGTCGACGAGCGGAAAGCCCTGGAGGTCTCCCGATTCGGAACGGCGCGTCAATGACGGATCGCAGCGATCGAAGAAGCGCATGACGTCCAGCAATGTCTCCACCACCAGTCGTCCCCCGACCCAGTCTCGGTAACGTCTATGCACGCCGCGCGCAGTACCGGACAGATTCTGGATCTCGGCGGGCAGATCGGCATGCTCCTTCCAGACCGGGAAGACCCGCCAACCGCCCCTGCCACCGACCACACGATTCGAATCCATCTCGATCACCGAATCCGCGTGGGTGTCGGCATTGCGAATCAGCGTCAGCCCTCGCACGATTCGACCATCCGTGTCGTCGTCGCGGAACTTCTTGTAGGCGTCTTGATCGTTCGGAGCCAGGAGACTCTCGAATTGCTGGTCGATGGTGCGGGCGATGACCAGCGCGCTGGCCGCGTCGATCACGACCTGCTCGCAATCGATTTCGAACCGGCTTCCTGGGTGCAGAGCGACGTTACTTCTGACCGTCGCCTCCCACGTGCGGCCGATCGCTTCGGCCAACGCGCGGTACTTCTGAACGACCTTTCGACGCTCCGGCCCCATCGGAATGGAGAACAAGCCGGGGTCCGTCGCGGCAGGCTGACCGGGGTTCAACGACATGGGCGGGTCTGCTTCCGTGACCTCACCGTCTGAAGGCAAGGGCTCCAGGGTACAACGCAGACGTCGGATCGACGAAATCCAAATCCCGAACCCTGTTTCGTCGGCGCGACGACCCGCGATTCGCGCTCCCGTAGTCCGTGGCAGTGCCGCTCGGGACTCTTCGTCGACCCCGCTGTGGATGTCGTGTGCCTCCGCGGGATCGACGGCGTCCAAAGTCTACGACGACATCTCGCCGTCGCCCTCGGCACTCAGCTGGTACGGCGCAGCTCTTACGCCCGCACCAGGGTCGGGGATGCACCGCTCGATGAACTCGATCTCGTGCGCAACTGCATTCCGTTTATCGACGGCAGATTTTAGTAGGCCAAGATAATCGGCGGATTCTTGAATACCGGATCGTACCATCGCATTTCGCACTCAGCTCAGGAGTCCGCCCGCCGTCATTTTCGATAGATTTGCTCCGGGCTCAAAGAACCTAAGACGATGTCTTACGTGGTTCTGACTCTTTGCGGCGTGTCGTGATCCGTTGTGCCGCATGATGTTCGACTCGTGACCGATGAGTTGTCGAAGCGCCTTGTGCCGGACGAACTGTGGGAGCTAATCGAGCCGTTGCTACCAAGGTTCACTCCGCGTCCACAGGGCGCGGCACCGCCCCAACCGACGAGCGGGCGGTGTTCACTGCGGTGGTTTTCGTGCTGACCAGCGGCTGCGCGTGGCGGATGCTGCCGCCATCGTTCAGGGTCACCGTGCCGACCGCGCATCGCCGATTCACTGCGTGGACCGAGGCGGGTCTGTGGCGCCGACTACACCAGACTGTGCTGGATGAGCTGGGCAGCCGCGGCTTGATCGACTGGTCGCGAGCGGTGATCGACGCAGCCTCGGTACGAGCCAAAAAAGACATCCCAGGGGCTAGAAGGTCAAGCGGCAGTGGCGTTCTCGTCTCGCAGGGACCACGCCACAGCCTCGTCGTAGACGGCTCGGGTCTGGAGGCAGCCGTGGAGGATGCCGACGAGGCGGTTGGCGAGCTGGCGCAGCGCGGCTTGGTGTTCGAGACCGCGGGCTCGATGTTTGTCGTAGTAGGCGCGGGCGCCGGGTGAGACGGTCAAGGCGCTGAACGCCTGCCGGAGCAGGGCATCTATGAGCCGGTCGTTGTGCACGAACCGGGCCGCGACGACTTTCTTCTTACCCGAGGCCCGGGTGATCGGGCTGGTGCCAGCGTAGTTCTTGCGGGCCTTTGCCGAGGCATAGCGGTTGGGGGCGTCTCCGAATTCGGCGAGCCCCCGGGCGCCGAGGACCACGCCCAGCCCGGGTTGGGATAAGACAATCTCAGCGTCCGGGTGCCGATCAAAATGCACCTCCACCTGACCTTTCAGTGCGCTGATCTGTTCACGCAGGGTGATCAGCACACTGACCGACGCTCGTGTGGTGGCCGCGTAGGCGGTGTCGATCACCGAGTCACGACGCAGATGTTCGCTGCGCAGTACGGTCTGGATCCGAGCGGCTTTGACCTCGACATCGCGACGGCGAGCACGTTTGAGAGCGGCGCGGATCTGGTTGAGCGACAACCGCGCCGCAAACACGGGATCCGGTGCCTTGCCGAGCAGTTCCAGGGCGTCGGACGCGGTGAGATCGTCGAAGGCCTCCAAGGCGGCGGGGAAGTACTCGAGCAGCGCGTGCCGCAGCCGCTGGACATGGCGAGTACGTTCCCATATCAGTGTCTTATGTGCTCGTGCAACCACTTTCAATGCCTCGACCTGGGCGCTTGTCGGGCGCGACCGGCCGCAGCTGGTGGGAGTCGATGCGCACCATATCGGCCAGCACGTGCGCGTCGGCCGGGTCACTCTTCGCGCCGGAGACCGAATGCCGCTCTCGATAGCGGGCCGCCTGCAACGGATTGACCGCGATCACCGAATAGCCGGCGGCGATCAGCGCCACCACCCACGGGCCGCGGTCGGTTTCGATCCCGATCATCACCTCGGCGATGTCGGAATCGGTGCCGAGATGCTCGGCCACCATGGCATGAAACCGGGCGATCCCGTCCACGCCTTCTGGCAGTCGAGCTCTGGCCAAGCGCTCACCCGCAGGGTTCATCAACTCGATGTCGTGGTGATCCTGAGCCCAGTTGTCTCCGACGAACATCGACGTCAATTCTCCTTTCCCTCAACCAATGTCGTGACACAGGTAGCGTTCGGGAGAACTCTCGGCACCCTAATGAAACAGTGCTCACGCCGACCTCGGCGGGCACGACATCCCATCAGCGATCCATCCTCCCGGTCGACCGGCGGGGGCACGATCTTTTTCAGGACTCGAGGTCCTGGGGGCCCAAGCAGGTGCTCACCCGCCAGCCGCTACCGGCAGCGAGTCTGCCGCGTCGGCGCACCCGCTACATCTCATTAGGGGCGCCGCGACAGGACCAAGCCCGGTCGACCGCGCCAAGACCGGGTCCAAGCACCACATCCTGACCTGCGCGAACGGATTCCCGCTCGCGGTCGCGCTGTCCGCGGCCGATATCACCGAGTCCGACCCCTGCGCGGGCGGCCGGGGCAACCCCGCCGCCGGATCACCACCCTGATCGCGGACAAGGGATACGACTATCCCAGCGTGTATTCCGCACTGCGGCAACGACATATCACCGGCTACATCGCCCGCCGCGGCACCCGCGACAAGGTCACCGCCGGCCGCTGGATCGTCGAGCAGACCTTTGCCCTGCTGCACCAGTACCGGCGGCTGGCCATCCGATGGGAACGACGCACCGACATCCACCACGGATTCCTCGACCTCGCCGCAGCACTGATCTGCTGGCGACGACTTAGCAACCGAACAAGATAGGAGCTCTAAGTAGTATTTACGTCATCTCGCCTAGTGAACTTCGCAGCGTGCATTACCGGTAGGATCAGAAATCTTTGCGAGCTTCCGCGTCATCAACCGACTTATAGTTCTGCGGGAGGCGATCGGCTCCGGCTGCCTCGTAGTCTTCGAGCGCCTTCTTCAGCGTGAGTGGCCAGGCGTCATCACTCCGCCTAATCCAGCGGCCAACAATCCCGTAGTTGTGTAGGAAGTGCCGCTGCGGTTGCACCACACCTTCCTCAATGAGCTTGTCCTGGAAAATCACGTTATTGAAGTACTCGATTATCTTCTTGTGGATCAATTCGACGTAGTTGTCGGCATCAGTCGGCGACAAGTACTCGCCATGGACAAGTCGATTGCGAAGGCCGGTAGTCCGATCGTAAATCTTGCCTTTCAGATTCTGACCGAGAATGGTCGGCCGAAGTGCAGTATCCCTGGTGCCATCGGGACGCTTTATCAGGGCATCCACTGCCGCAAACATGAGCAGCAGTTTCGACGAGTAGCCCGTCGCGTTGACCGCATCATTCCAATACAAGAAGAACTCCTCACGCACCCGACTGCTACCCAAGAGAAGGTCGAGAGCCTTCTTCTCGTTCTTCTCGAACATCAGGCCGACCGAGCCGAGGTCAACTGGACAGGAGAAGTAGGCAACGTCGCGATCTTCTCGCGTAACCAAGAATGGCTGCAATCGATACTGGATGAACGCCTGCCCGATTAGCGACACACGCGAGACAACCTTACTCAAGTTCTCTTCAAACTCAGCGAGGGCTTGATCGACAGTATCGGACTCGACCTCGCACTCGGCGAGCCATGCGTCTCCGTTCCATCCGTGGCCGTTCGTGAAATCCCAGTGCGTGAAGGTCATGCTTCCGACAGTGAAAGATGGCTCGCCGCTAGTAGCCCCCACTGCATTCTCGACGAGAGTCTTCACTTTGTATTGGATGTAATATCGCGGCATGCCTTGAGCATATAACGGCCGAGACTGTTTTCGATAAATCTTGGTGCCGTAGGTCAACGACGGCTGGGAGATGTCGGGCTGTAGAGATCCGTATGCGTGACCCAATGACGACATCAACTCGAATCGGCGCTACTCTCCGGCCCTCACGTCCACGGCTGCTCGCGCAGATCCCCATCCAACTCGACCATCGCCGTAGCCCCCTGCCACCGGGTCATGGAAGCCCGGACGGTCTGTATCCGCTCCGCCAGTTGCACGGACCGGTTCTGCTGTGCCCAGCTGACCGCGACCATGAGGGCGCCGACCGCTTGCTCAGGTTCGTCGGACTGCACGTAGGTCGTGGCGAGGTAGAGCTTGGAAAATGCGTTGTCCCGCATCATCCCTGGATCGTGGAGTTGCAGCAGTCGAACCACATACTCGCACACCAGATCTGCGTTCAGTGTCCGCGCGCAGACAGCCGATGATGAAAGCGAAGTTTGGCACGCCGGACAGCATCGCCGTCTTGCAGGCGAGGCGCTTGGCGCCCCCGGAGCGGTTCACTGTCCACCGTGAGGTCGATGCCGCCGACACCCGCAGCGCCAAACCCGTTGCGGTCACGACGATGTCGGCCAGGAGGTCCGTACTCGACCCGGGCCGCAGGCCGGTCCCGGTGAACGACTCGATCCGGTCGATGACCATAGGTTTCGGCCGACGCGGATGACGAAACACGGCGGCGGCTCAGTTTCCTCGACCGCGGGGTGATCTACCGTATGGAGCACGGATTAATCGACTGCGGCCGCGGGGACCGGTCGCTTCGACGAGAACCGTGCCGGTCTCGACCATCTCGCGTTCTCGCTTGCCGACCTGGAAGCTGCCGCCGCGCATCTCGATGCTTGTGGTGTGGTGCGCGAGGACATCAAAGACATCAGCTTCAGCTACATCCTGGAGTTTCGCGACCCCGGACAACATCGCGTTGGAGTTGATCGCCCCAACGTAGTTGCCCGGACCAGCCACACTGTACGACCGAATGGACGGCCTGTTGCCCGTACGCGAGGATCTGCGAGATCGGGCGACGCAGGCCGTCCTCGTCATCGGGCCAGTGACCTGCCGAGACGGATTCCCAACCGCTGCGATAGGGCCCCAACGACGGCGCGCCCCGCGAGCATGCATGCGCCGACACCCAGGGCACCGAGGCCGATACCGACGATGGGCACACAGGACAGGGCGAGGCCAACAAGGGCGACAATCAAGGCCAGCGCCGCAGCGGCGACGAGGCCGATCGTTAGTATCAGCCTCTGGGCGCGACGAGTTCGATCATCATCGTCGAGAATCCAGCAGATCTGCGAACGGCGCGGCGCTGCGGGGTGGCGAGGTGAGGACATGAGTTCTCCCAGGGAGGATCCTCGGCCGCCTGGGTCGCTCGATCGCCTGTCCCGATCGACTCTGCTGCCGCTTACTGCCGCGGTCTCGGCCGCGGGCCAATCTTCCCTGGTGCTCCTGAGCGACTACGGGCGGTCCTGGCGAACCGGTGCTCCACCCACGCTCCGCGTCAGACGATCGACGCGCTGAGCTTCAACTCTACCCTGCGCCAGCGAGCGGTCCACTATCGATTTCGGGCGGTGTGTATCGGCCGCGGTAGATCCGGCGGCCATGCCCGTCCGGCGTCCACGACAGGTGTAGTTGCCCGCCGATCTGCCACTCTGCTGCCCAGCGACGTAGGTTCCGCTCGCCGGCGCGGCCGTTGAATGCTTTCGCGACCTGATTGTTGTCGATGCAGAACCCGTGTGTTCCGTCTGTGGTGTCGACACTCGTCCACAAGGACCACCGCGGGGTGCCGTCGGGCGTGCACTGCGGGTTTCCGTTCCTGTCCAGCCGCCGGGCCACGTAGGGGGTGGTCACGATGGTTCCCGTGTACTGGATGCCGGGTTCTGGGAACTTCCAGGGCGGCTCGCTGTGCGGGTCGAACAGAATGTCAATGACAGAAACCATCCCGCCCCAGCTCGATCGTAGGGGTGATCCGAGGTCAACGTACGCCTCGCCGGTCACCACTCTAGGCTGTCCGCCCGTTGGAGGGGGGCGGCCCGCGGCATCGACAATACCCTCCTCCGCACCCAAGGTCCTCGCCGCCGACCGCGCCGGCGGCTGGATCGGAGTGGACGCCAAATGGCGAGTGGCCGGAAACTAGCGACGGCCTCAGCCCTTTGCCACAGCGCCTTATCGATGTTTAACCTAACACGAGACGGAAGTCACTCGTAGACAACTCTTTTCGTAGACCTGAATATAGCGACTGCTGTTAGTGAGTCAGGCCCTGAGCCTCAGAAGGCCGAAGAGCTCTACAGGCTTAGGCCTGGCCCTTCCATCTCGAACGTGTGCTCTTGTTCGCGTTCCTGGGCGAGCGATTGCTCTTGTTCGAGATGTCGACCGGTGTACAGGTGCACTACTGCAAGCGCATGCCCGGGGACGGCCTCGGCGATGAGCTCGATCTCGGCTCGCAGGCCCGGACTCAAATCTGGAGCGTGCATCAGCAGCAGGCGAGCAGCGTTGATTTCGACAGCAGAGGCTCGGATCTGACCGCCACCGGAGCCGCCATCATTTGCTGCCGTCGTGAGAACCGCGAGGAAGGTAGGGACTGCCACTTTCCGTACAGCCTCGTCTGTGGCCGAGACGATCCGCCGGGCACGGTGATCTGTGTCGTCTCGTGCTTGGTTCGCAAGTGTTCCAAGGACTTCAAGGCCGAGTAGAGCCCTGCTGCTCTCGGTAGCGATTGCGTGGTCGGCCGCCCAATACAGGCTTCGCATCGTGTCGTCGTGCAGCCTGAACTTGTTCAGCTGCCGTTCGGCGCTGTCAGCCGTCTGGGCGGCGCGTTCAGCGGCGCCAGCGGACCGCTCCGATGCGCTTGCGGCGGTCCTGGTGACCTGGGCATTCTCCTTCATCGCAGCGACCGTCTCAACGCCTGTCTTCCTCAGCAATCGCGCTGACAGGTAGCTACCCAGAAAACCGATCAGCCCACTGATCAGTGGCAATGCGATTGCAGTCCAGGCGGGTACTGATACCGAATTGGTCATCGAGACTCCGTTCCCCTTCGGTGTGCGTCTTCATGATCATCGCCGGTCTCTCCGGCTTGTGATGGCTGGCGGGCTGAAACCCGCCAGTACAAGCCGAAGCTCTGCCTCCTAGGCGTCGACGCCCACGCCGATGAGGAGCGGCCCGTAGATAGCCACCTTCGACCTTCTTGTGACGATCCGCTTTTCGGATTTCGCTGATGGTTTACCGTGCCGCCTCGACGAACGACGGCTGCCGGTGGTCACCGACGTTCGTGTTCTCGGCGGTCGATCTTCCAGGCCGTTCCCCATGAGTTGTACGTCCATGAACCATGGGCGCGAAAGCCGTTGACTCCAGCCGGGACACGCCGAGAACGAGTCATCTGAGAACACCCCACTGGATGCCTCACAGCTGGCGATTCGCCGGTTGGTCTCTGCGACACGCGCATCCGAGGGCGCGATCGAACAGGTCACCCGGATCGTCGAACCCGTCGTGCAGGATCAGCCGACACGCCGGCAACGACTATCAGCGAGGGGAAGAAGATGGGGCACCTGACCACAGATGCGCGACATCGGTTCGAACACGAACTGCCGGAGATAGGCCCGCCGCCCGGTGAGTCCGACGCCGCGGGAGCAGGGACGCGATGCCAACTCACCGAATCCGCGGTCGCGACCGGTACTCGCGCGTCGCGCGCAGCCGATAGATCCCACACCGCTGGGCTTCGACGAATTGTTCGCCGCAACACCGCAACGTACCGTGCCACACCGGTTTCCCGGGATTCCGTTTGCTTTCCCGGGCATGGTCTCCGACACACCGATCGGTCAATTGCACTGCGCAGCCGGAACAATCGACGATCACGGTCGGCTCTCGGATCGTTCGGCACTCAAGCACCTGGGCTGGCTCGCCGGACAGCGGATTTCGTTTCAGGGCGACCATCAGTTCATCGTCGCCCAGCCCGCACGACACGCACGATGGTCGATCGGACGCACGGGGTATCTGTTCATCCCTGCTGCGTTCCGGCACCGCTGCAACATCAACCCCGGCGATCGGGTCATGATCGCGGCCGCACCGGCACACGACCTACTCCTAGTCATGCCGGCAGCTGTCGTTGCCGCCGTTTTGTGGGCCTACCGACCCGAGGTCTGGCTGAAGCCCGCATGAGCAGCGACGTCGACGCAGCACTGCAACTCATCGCCTCACACTTAGCGCTCGCAGGAGCCCGGGGAGCCATCCCCGTGATGCCGACCTTCACCGAATACATTGCGGCATTACGCGCATCGGTGTCGGCGACAACCGTGCACACCTATGACCCCTACTGGCGCATCGTCGAAAACGCCTGGGGCAACAGGTGCCTGGATGAGCCGACGCCACTGGAAATCGAGGCACTGGTCGAAACGCACCGTTGCCAGGCCCAGATTCGAGCCAACTCCCGCGATGGCCGTGGCGCAGTCACACAGATGATCTCAGCGATCCGCTGCATCTACCGCCACGCCGAACTCGACAACCTCATCGCCCCAACCCGCAATCCGGCCAGCCGAGTCACCAAACCCCGTCAACTACCCAGCCCCCGCCACGCGCTGACCCGCGAGCAGATCATCGCGATCGGCCACGTCGCTTCCACCACTGGCAACGACACCGAACTCGACGCACTCATCATCCGACTCCACATCGAAGCGGCGTGCCGGCAAGGAAGCGTCCTGCGCCTGGAACTGACCGACCTCGAGCCCGACCACTGCCTGATCCGCTTGCGGGACAAGGGTGGCACGCTGCGCTGGCAGCCGATCTCCCCCATCCTGATGACCAAACTCATCGAGCATGCTGCCGCACGCCACGGCACATCCACGACAACCCGAGTACTCCGGTATCGGACCGGGCGCCCGGTCGGCCCGAGCCGCTACACCTACCTGACCGCACGAATCCATCAGCATCTGCCGTGGGCAGCACGACTCCAGGTCAGCTCACACTGGATCCGCCACACCACACTCACCTACGTCGAACGCGAGTTCGGCATCTCCGTCGCACGCGCCTACGCCGGACATACCGACAACGCTGGATACCAGGGATCAACACCTACCTACACCAAAGCAGGCATCGTCGAAGTGGCCGAAGCACTTTCGACGTTGACCGCACAGCCACACCCACTGGCACCGACTTCACACCATCCGCTGGCCCCGTGGCATGACCGGTCCGGGTAAACTCGATGCACTAACCAGCCTGGCTAAGACAAGATGGGTGGCGAACCCTAACGGGACACCGCCGCCGTCGATTCGACACCAACTCGTGGATGAACGCCCACCGATCACTCCACCCAATCGTTGACATCCAATCAGAATTCGCTTTAGATTCGCTTCATGGGTCAGAGAGCTCGGCAACCACACCGCCGCGATGCGCGCCGTTACCGCTGATCCGCGCGCATACCCAGCGATGCCGCGCCACCCTGCCCCCAGCCAAGTGCGCTGCTGGACAGCACATCCCGGCGACGACTCGACGATCCATTCCTTTCCAGGTGTCAAGCCAACACCGACCGCGCAAACCGATTCCCCCACAGTCACAATCGACGATCCACGGCCGCCTGCCGGACCATTCGACACTCAAGCACCCGGAATACATGACTACGCAACGAATCTCACTCAAGGCCGCGGGCTCGTCGCAGAGGTGCTTTCGATGCCGATGGCGGTAATCTCTAAGGCTATGAACACGCAAATGCTGCGAGTTCGCTCCAACCCGGTCTCTAGAACACCGAGACCACCCGCCACGCCGACATCATCCTGCCGCCGATCTCCCCGCTGGAGCGTGAGGACCTCAACATCCTGTTCCCGGTGTTCAGCGTCCGCAACAACGTGCGCTACGACGCGCGGGTGTTCGAGCCGCCCGCAGGCGGGTTGGAGGACTGGCAGATCATGGCCAGGCTGGTCACCGAACTGCTGCCGTTGCCGGCGCGCGGGCTGAGTGGGCGCGTGGTCAACGCGGTGTTCGAGCAGCTGAGTCCAGTGCGGTTGGCGTCGGCCGCGATGGCGGCGGGTCCCTACGGTGTGCTGCGGAATGGGCGCACCGGGTTGACCGTCGGGAAGGTGCGTGAGTCGGCGGGCGGTATCGATCTGGGCCCGCTGCGGCCGCGGCTGCGGACATTGATCGGGACGCGGGACAAGAAGGTGCGGTTGGCGCCGCCGGACTTCGTGGCGGCCGCGCGTGAGCTGGTCGAGGACGCCGCGCGCGGCCGGTCGCTGACGGCGCCGTCGGACGGTTTCGATCTGAAGCTGATCGGCCGAAGGCATCTGCGCAGCAACAACTCCTGGCTGCACAACGTGCCGTCGATGGTCAAGGGCAAAGACCGCTGCACGGCGCTGATGCACCCCGGCGACGCGGCCGAACGCGGGCTCGTCGACGGTGCGCCGGTGACGGTGACCTCGGCGACCGGTTCGATCGTCGTCTCGCTGGAGGTGAGCGACGACATCCGGCCCGGCGCGATCGCGATCCCGCACGGATGGGGACACCGCGAGCCCGGCGTCGGCTGGACGGTCGCGGCGTCACTGCCTGGTGCGAACGTCAATCTGCTGCACGACCCTTCGTCGATCGACCCGTTCTCTGGTGCGTCGGCGGTGAACAACACGTGGGTCCGCGTGACACCCGCGCCGGTCGAGCCCTCTGATGCCCCGGAATCCGAGACGCTGGCGAAGCCCGCGCCGACCGGCTGAGAATCGAAACCCGCCTGCTGCCAACGTCTTCCGACGGTGACTGCAACACATTGTGGCCTTGATGCCGGCGCCGAGGAACCACGGCGTGAGCCCTGTTGACGGGGCCGAGTGCCGCCCCGACCGGCCGGTTCCGCCGATGGCCGGGGCGATTGCACGTCTGTCGGCCACCGCTATCGAGGAAGGCCGGGACCTGTCCTCGATAGCGGCTCCTGGCCGACGGCTCTATCGTCTCCGGCGGCCCGGCCTCACTTCAGGTGCCGGGCGAAGAACCGGTTCGCTTCCTCCCCGGCGTAGTGCGGGACGCCGGTGTGCCCGCCCATGTTGGCGTGCAGCGTCTTCTCCTTGGAGCCGAATGCGTCGAACAGGTCCAAGGCTCTCTGCCGGTCGTTTCCTTCGTCGTCCCACTGCAGCAGGACATGCAGCGGAATGGTGACCTGCCGGGCCTCCTCGATGATGGCGCGGGGCACGAAACTTCCCGCGTACAGAACGGCGGCCGAAACGCGTGGCTCGACCGCCGCCAGCCGGGTACCGATGGAGATCACCCCGCCCGAATACCCGACCGGGCCGCCGATCTCGGGCAGTGCGAGGAGGGCGTCCAGGGTGGCCCGCCATTCCGGGACCGCCTTGTCGACCAGTGGGAGGATGAGCCGGTCGATGATCTCGTCGGTGACCCGTTCGCCGGCGGCCAGCGCTCGGCGCATGTCGGTGAGGGCCTGATCGGCGGCGGCCGAACTGGGCCGCTCACCGCTCCAGGGCAGTTCGATGGTGGCCGCGGCGAAGCCCTCCGCCACGGCGTAGCGGGCCCTGGCGAGCAGTCGCGGGTACGCGTTGCGCAGCCCGAGGGGCGGGGGGCCGACCAGGATCAGCGGTACCGGCCCGGATGCGGATCCGGGCGTCCACAGGATGCCGGGGATCTCGCCGAGGATGAATTCGCGCTCGAGGATGTCGTCGCCGAGGCGCTGTTCGGTAATGAATTGCACGGTCGTGCCTTTCGGGAGTGCTGTCGAACGGCGCTCCCGGACGACCTATCGCCCGACCGTGACCCCAGAGAGGAGCACCCATGTCGATACTGCGTTCACGGGTACCACCTCCTCGTCCTCTCGCACGGCCTCCGGAAAAGTAGCAGTGGTCGCCGTGGTCGGCCAACAGGTTTTTGCGGAGGCGCCGAGACAGGCTGCCACGGAGCCACTGTCGAGGCCGAGCACCGCTTCGACCTGGGCACGGGTCAAGGCGCGGCATCGAGCGGGCCACCAGCCGCACCGGCGGATCCCCGGCCAGCCACTGCTGTTCACTCCAGTACCTGCACGCCGCGCGCAACGCCGCAATGCAGACGTTGAACGACTGCGGCGGCGCTT
Source organism: Nocardia amikacinitolerans NBRC 108937 (assembly GCF_001612615.1). Lineage (GTDB taxonomy): Bacteria > Actinomycetota > Actinomycetes > Mycobacteriales > Mycobacteriaceae > Nocardia > Nocardia amikacinitolerans. The sequence continues at coordinate 186,683 of NZ_BDAU01000011.1, forward strand.
TGGCTCACACGGCCGACCGCGTGGCCGCGGCGGGTGTTCGCCGGACCGGTCGACTCGAGGAATGCGCCTGTGCCGCAGCGCCAGCGCGAGTGCGGTGAAACCCGGTGCCGCTCAAGCGGGTTCGATGCGGGCGGGTACGTGTTTGTGCCACGGTGTGCCCGCGATGGCGTCGCGCAAGGTGGCGTCGGTGAGTTCGTTGAGCGCGACGCCGGTGCGGGTGCCGTCGGGCAGGTCGAGGCCGAAACCGTTGGGCAGGGAGACGTGGCCGGGCTGCATGCGGTCGGTGAGTTCGACGGTGGTGACGGCGCTGCCGCGGCGGGTGGTGACGCGAGCGCGGTCGCCTGCGCCGAGGCCGAGGCGGGTGGCGTCGTCGGGGTTCATGCGCAGTGCGCCGTCGGGGTCGCGGCGACGCCAGGTGTCGTCGCGGAAGATGGTGTTGGCGGTGAAGGAGCGCCGCTCCCCCGCGGCCAGCACGAACGGGTAGTCGGCGCTGGTGTGGGTGGCGGGCGTGGTGTCGAGTGCGCGCAGGGCGTGCAGCAGTTCAGGGATGGCGAGGGGGATGCGTTTGCCGGGGTGCGGGACGTAGTCCCAGGCGTCGGCGTAGTCGTCGACGGTGAAGGTGACACCGGAGCGTCCGGCGAGGATGGCGTCGAAGAGGGCGTCGGCGTCGCGGTGTCCGGCGCGGCGCATGGCGGCGGGATGGGTGCGGGCCACGCGCTGGGCCAACGCCCACAGCACCGCGGCCGAACGGGCGCCGTCGGGAAGGGTGGGGCCGAGGGTTTCGTAGAGCAGATGCGGCGCCAAGCCCGCGGTGTTCTTGTCGACGGCCAACAGTGCGGCGAAGGCCAGCGCGTAGGGGCGGCGGCCGAGGCGGGCGGCGGCGCGCAGCAGCGCGAGCTTGGTACGGGAGACCGCGCCGAGTTCACGAAGCAACCGCGCGTAGATCTCGGGTTCGGGCAGCGTGCCAGGCAGCGGGTCGAGCAGCGGCGCGCGCAGATGGAAGGTGTTGTGCGGGAATTCCAGGGTGAAGAAGGTGGCTTCCCACTTCTCGAACTGGCTGGCCGCGGGGAGCACGTAGTCGGCGTGGCGCGCGGTTTCGGTGAGTGCGACATCGATGACGACCGCCAGATCCAGTGCGTCGAGCGCGGCCCGGAAGGAGGTCGAATCGGCAAGGGAGTGCGCGGGATTGGCGGATTCGACGATCATCGCGCGGAAGCGGTCGGGATGGTCGGTGAGTATCTCCTCGGCGATGGAGTTGCACGGCAGCATGCCGCCGAGCACGGGTGCGCCGGTGACGGGACTGCGGCGGATGTCGCGGCTGTAGCCGGCCAGTGGGACCAGCCAGGAGTGCGGTTGCATCGCGCCCGGCGCGGCGAAGTTGCCGGTGAGCAGCCACAGCAGTTTGTTCAGATACGAGATGAGGGTGCTGTTGGGGCTTTGCTGCACGCCGAGGTCTTCGTAGGTGGCGACGCTCGCGGCGGTGCCGATGCGGTGGGCGGCGGTGCGCAGCAGCTCGACCGGGACGCCGCAGCGGTCGGCGTAGTCGGCGATGTCGACATCGCGCAGTGCGGCGAGGACGTCCTCGGCTTGGCTGGTGTGGGCGGTGAGGAAGTCGTGATCGAGCAGATCGTCGCGGACCAGGATGGCCAGCAGCGCCGCGAGGCACCACGCGTCGGTTCCGGGGCGGACCTGGAGGTGTATGTCGGCGAGGTCCGCGGTTTCGGTGCGCACCGGATCGATGACGATCATGCCGCGGGCGGGATCCTTGGCGATCTGCTGCAGGATGGTGCGGGCGCGCGGCACGCCGTGGGACTGCCAGGGGTTCTTGCCGAGGAACACCGACACTTCGGCGTGTTCGAAGTCGCCGGTGGTGTGGCCGCCGGTCAGGTGGGCGTCGACCCAGCCTTCGCCGGTCTTCTCCTGGGCGAGCGCGGTGGAGCGGTAGCGGCTGCCGAGGGCGCGGCGCAGGGCTCCGCTGTAGGCGCCGCCGAGGTGGTTGCCTTGACCGCCGCCGCCGTAATAGAAGATCTTGTCGCCGCCGTGCTCGTCGCGTACCTGCTTCAAACGGGCAGCGACCTCGGAAATGGCTGTGCCCCAGTCGATTTCGGTGAAGGTGCCGTCGGGTTCGCGGCGCAGCGGGCTGGTCAGGCGGGCGCCGCCGTTCTGGTAGTGGTCGAGGCGCAGCGCCTTGTTGCAGGTGTAGCCGGCGGAGGCGACGTGGTCTTTGTCGCCGCGGATCTTGGCGAAGCGACGGCCGTCGAGCTGGATGAGCAGGCCGCAATTGTTCTCGCACAGAATGCAGGCGGTCTTGTGCCAAGTCGCTGTTTCATCGGCCGAAGCGGTAGCACGGCCCGAAGCGGTGTCACGGACGGCAGCGGTGCCAGGAACGGCAGCGGTGTCGCGGGTGGGGGCGTTCATCGGCTCACCTGATCCACACGGGTGCCGTCGAGCCACGGTTTCGGGTCGGCGAGAAACGGTGTGTCCCCGAGGCGGGCGAGGTCGTCGAAGAACGCGCGGGTGGTGCGCGCCGCGGCGGCCGTGGTGCCGACGGAGACGAACCCGGCTTGTTCGCGGTCCAAGCCGCGGGACAGGCGGGTGTCGGTGCCGAAGTAGACCGCGCGCTTGAGTTCGGCGACGACGACCGGATTGCGGGCCGCCAATCGGGCCGCGGTGGCCTGGGCTTCGGCAAGCAGCTGGTCTTCGGCGACGACGCGGTGCAGCAGTCCGAGCCGGTGGGCCTCGGCGACCGACAGCGGCGCGCCCTCCAAGGTGACCTCGAGCGCGGCGGCCGCGCCGAGCAGCCTGGTCAGGCGTTGGGTTCCGCCGCCGCCGGGGATGAGGTTGGCCATGGTCTCGATCTGGCCGAGCTTGACGTGCTCGGCGTCGGCGGCATAGCGCAGGTCGCAGGCCAGCGCGATCTCGTGGCCGCCGCCCAGCGCCGGGCCGTTGATGGCGGCCAGATACACCGCGTGGGAGCGGTTCATGCGCAACGTTGTTCGTTTCCAGCGGTGCCCCCACACCAGTCCCACACCGAGGCCGCCGCCGAACCGCTCGACCGCCGCCGTCGCGCCAGGGACGCGCAGCGCGGCGCTCGCGGCGCGCAGCAGCGGTGCGGCGACGCGGGCGGGCACGAACGGGTGCGGCAGTTCGATCATGCCGGTCAGCGCGCTGGGGTCGGCGTGGGTGAGGAACCGTCCTGGCAGTCCGCCGGTGAGCACGACCGCGCCGACCGTGTCGTCGGTGTCGACGGTGGCGGTGAGGCGGTCGAGGTCGCGGACGAACTCGGTGGTCACGAAGTTCAGCGGCGGTGCGACGGCGCGGGCGGTGAGGACCCGCCCGTCCTGGGTGAGGTCGATCGTCTCCAACCGGAGGTCGGCTGCGCGGGACATCGGCGGCTCCTTACGGCGCGCGACGGTGGACGAGGCTCGGCATCGACCCGGTGCGGTCGAGCGGCTTCGGCACCTACTATGGCACACACCATAATCGTGGTGTCAAGACCGAGCGGGTGTGGCGGCGCGGGCCGGACAGGGGTTGACTTGTTCGCATACTCAGCGCGGAGGTCCAAAGGTCGAGAAAGGAACAGTTATGTCCGGCAAGACCAAACAGGCCCGCAAACCGGGTACCGAGCCGACCGAGACCGCACCTTCGGTCCCCGAATCGGCGGGACAACCGTCGGCGACCGAATCGAATATCGGGAACGGCGGACTGCGTGTCCCGATTCCGACGGTCGGGGTGCGGATGGCGCGAGTCCCGCTTCCGCCCGGATCGCGCACGGCGGCCGACGGTGTCTCGTCGGTGCTGCATCGAGTGCCGGATCGGGAGTCGATGCTCTACTACGGCGGGCTCGGCGCGGCGGCCGCCACCGGACTGGTGTCGTGGCCGGTGGCCACGGCGATCGGAGTCGGTGTCTGGGTCGCCGAGCATGCCAGAAACGCTGCCGTCGCCGGGCGGTAACGCCACGTCGAACAGCGACAGCACGCTCCGACCTGGGTCGGCTGCGTGGCGGATCCGCGGCCGCTGAACGCGCGCGACGGTGGTCGGTGCCGGACGCGGTGTCGGCCCTCGAAGGCACCTCCGGAAATGGCGTGGCCGTGCGCGCACGGTTCTCCTAAGTTCGGATTCGTGATCTCCGCTCCGCTACGCCCGGCCGTGACCGCCGACGAACCGTTCCTCTGGGAAATGCTCTACGAGGCATCGCATGCCGCCGATCAGGGATTGACCGTCGCCGATCTCGCGACCATCCCGGCGCTGGCGCGCTACGTGGCGAAGTGGGGTCTCGACGGCGATCTCGGTGTCATCGGCGGCCCGGCCGAATCCCCTTCCGGCGCGGCGTGGTTGCGCCTGCTCACCGGCGCGGACGCCGGTTACGGCTACGTCGACGACACGACTCCCGAACTCGCCATCGCCGTCGCGCCGCGGGCGCGCGGCACCGGGCTGGGCACGGCGATGCTCGAACGGCTCGTCGCCGACGCCGCGCGACGCTATGCGGCGGTGAGTTTGAGTGTGCGCGAGGAGAATCCGGCGCGTCGGCTGTATCAGCGCATGGGCTTCGTCGATGTGGACGGTTCACGCATCGTCAACCGGGCGGGCACGACCAGCGTCACCATGGTGTTGCGGCTGCGCTGAGATCGATCGGCGCTCAGCGTTTGGCGCGCTGCGCTTCGGCCAACGTCGCCGCGATCTTGTCGGCGCCCGCGAGCCGCTGCACCCGCGCGGACAATCCGGGTGCGATGCCCGCCAACAGCGCCCCGAGGCGCACCTGGGGCGGGGCCACGTCGATCTCGCCGACATTGCGTTCCACGGCGCGGCGCACCGCGGCCGCCACCTGGGCGGGTGAGGAGGTGCCGGTGCCGGGGGCCGCGGGAACGCCCGCGTCGGCGAACATGCCCGCGTCGCGGACGAAGCCGGGGAACACCGTCGAGACGCCGACGCCGTGCGGTGCGAGGTCTTGGCGCAGTGCCTGGGCGAAGCCGCGCAGCCCGAATTTGGTGGCGTTGTAGAGCGAGACCCGGGGTGAGGCGATCTTGCCCGAGATGGAGGAAATGAACACCAGATGCCCGTGTCCCTTGGCGATGAGGGGTTCGGCCAGCAGGCGTGCGGTGACGATCGGAGCGCGCAGGTTCACATCGAGGGCGCGGTCGATCTGCTCGATGGAGTAGTCGGTGAGCAGTCCGCTGGCGGGCACGGCCGCGTTCGCGACGACGATGTCGAGCGGGCCCGCCGCCGCGAGCAGCGCGGCGACTCCGTCGCGGTCGGCCAGATCCGCGGGCACGGCGCGCGCGCCGGTCTGCTCGGCCAGCGGGGCGAGCACGGCGACGCGGCGGCCGGTGAGCACCAGCTCGGCGCCGCGTTCGGCGAACGCGTGGGCGATGGCGTGCCCGATGCCGCCGGTGGCGCCCGTGATCAGAACTCGCGAACCCTCGATCTTCATCAGCTGTACCGTCCCCTGTCGCCGTGGCGTGCAGAACGCGGGTCCGTCCCACTTCTGGGAGCACGGTAGCGAGCCGAGGGGTCGGACACATCCGTTCGCGGTCGGATCTGTGGCTCCGACCGTGGTAGGGCTTGCCGGTCAGTGCGCGGTGCCCGGGTAGAGCGCGCGCAGCTCGTAGACCGCGTCGTCGAGGGGTTCGGTGCTGCGCTGGACCCGGCACAGCGCGATGGCGCCCTCGAAGGAGGCGACGGTGAGCACCGCCAGACGCCGCGCTCGGTCGGCGGAAACATCGTGACGGATGAGCACGTCGGTGAGCGCGGTGTGCCATCGACCGAAGACCGCGGCCGCGGCGCGCGCGAATTCCGGTGCCTCGTCGTTGGTTTCGACGGCGACCGCGAAGATCGGGCACCCCGCGCGGAACTGGCTCTCACGCAGCGTGGTCCGCCACATCTCGGCGAATTTCTCGAGCGCGTCGAGCGGGTCGCTGTCGCGGGTGAGGCGCTCGATGTAGCCGGACATGATCTCCCCCGCCGTGGTGACGGCGTCGTTGACGAGCTGGGTGCGGCCGCCGGGGAAATGGTGATACACCGAGCCGCGCGGTGCGCCGGTGCTGGCCAGCACCCGGTCCACGCTCGTCGCGCTGGCGCCGTGCACGCGCAGCGAGTCGATGGCGCCCTCGATCATCCGCTGCCGCGCGTTGGGCAGGCGGGTGCGAGAAGAACCGTCGGTGCTGGATCGGCGTGCCACGTCACCATTCTATGGGGATGCCCATAGTGGGTCAGTGGACTCGGGTGCGGTGGAACTCCAGGAACGCGTCCAAGGTCCGTTGCGGCGCCTCGATCTGCGGGTAGTGGCCGATGTCGGGCAACTCCACCACGTCGGGATCCTCGATCAGTTCGCGGTAGCGCTCGACCATGTGCGCACCCGAGACCGGGTCGCGCAGCCCGTCGATCAACCGCACCGGCACCACGGCGTGCTGCAACGCGCCGACCCAGCGTTCGCGATGCTTGCGCCGTTCGGCCATGTAGCGAATGATCTTGTGCCCGTTGCGTTTACCGTGCCGGGACGACCACAGCAGCCAGAACTGGTGCAGTTCGGTCGCGCTGGGGCGGGTGTCGGGTCCGAAGACCGCCGCCAGACTGCGCTCGAAAGCGGTCTCACCGCCGAGGACCCCGACCATCGGTCCCAGCGGCCCGGCAAGCAGCCGCTGCACCCAGCGCGCGCGGTGGGTTTCGGGGAACAGTCCCCCGTTGAGCAGGCACACCGATTCGATGGTCAGCGAGTCGTCACCGGTGGCGCGGCGTTCGGCGTCGCGGGCCAGCAGCTCCTGGGAGACGGTGTCGCCGTAGTCGTGGGCCAGCACGTGGAAACGGTGCACGCCCTGTTCGCGCAGCAGTTGTTCGTGCAGGTCGGCTTGGTCGGCGATGCTGTAGTCGTATTCGCGCGGTTTGGCCGACCAGCCGAAGCCGATCATGTCGGCGGCCAGCACCCGGGCGAACCGTTCGCACAGACCGGGCCACACGGCATGCCAGTCCCAGGACGCGGTCGGGAAGCCGTGAATGCACAGCAGGACCCCCTCGGGTCCGCCGCCGCCTTCGGTCCAGAAGATCTGGTGCCCGTTGTGGGTGAACCGGTGGCCGTTGGCACGCCAATTCGAAAACTCCTCCATACCCGATAAGCATTGCCGGTGCGCGGGCGCGCGGCAGCGATTCCGGGGAATCGGCCCATCGACCGCGTCGTCTACGGCGGGGAAACGGCGATCGTGGCGTTTTGGGAGAATGCGTCGGTGCATGTGGCGATCGGGCTGGTGGTTCTGGTGGCGTCGGCGGCCGCGCTGGCGGCGCTGGCGCGCCGGTTCGGTGTCTCCGAACCGTTGGTGCTGACCCTGGCCGGGGTGGCGGCCTCCTATCTGCCGTTCGTTCCCGCGGTGCATCTGGAACCGGAGGTGGTGCTGCTCGGTTTGCTGCCGCCGCTGCTCTACACCGCCGCGATCCGGACCTCGCTGGTGGATTTCAGCGCCAACATCGGCACCATCGCCTCGCTGTCGGTGGGTTTGGTGCTGTTCAGCACGTTCGCGGTCGCCGCGGTCGTGTGGTGGCTGCTTCCGGTGCCCTTCGCGGTGGCGGTCGCGCTCGGCGCGGTGGTCGCCCCGCCCGACGCGGTGGCCGCGACGGCGGTCGCGCGCCGGATCGGGATGCCGCGGCGCATCGTCACCATCCTCGAGGACGAGTCGTTGTTCAACGACGCGACCGCGCTGGTGGCGTTGCGGACCGCGATCGCGGCCTCGGCGGGCACGGTGTCGGTGTGGCAGGCCGGCGGTGATTTCCTGCTCGCCGCGGGCGGCGGCGCGCTGGTCGGTGTCGCCGTCGCCTACCTGCTCGCGATGTTGCGGCGGCGAATCAGCGACCCGGTGCTCGACACCACGCTGTCGTTTCTCGCGCCGTTCGTGGCGTATCTGCCCGCCGAAGAGATACACGCCTCCGGGGTGATCGCGGTGGTGACCTGCGGGATGATCCTCGGCCACGGCGCGCCGGTGTGGCAGTCGGCGGCCTCGCGTATCGCCGAGCGCACCAACTGGCGCACCATCCAGTTCATTCTGGAGAGCTCGGTGTTCCTCATCATCGGGTTGCAGGTGCGCGCGATCGTGGAGGACGCGTGGAGCAGCGGGCTCGACCACACCACCCTGGTGGTCTCGGCGATCGCGGTGCTGCTGGCGGTGATGCTGGCGCGGCCGCTGTGGATCTTCCCATGGTCGCTGCTGTTCCAGCGGCTCGGGCGCTCGACCGTGCCGCTGAGTTATCCGATGGTGGTGTCGTGGGCGGGCATGCGCGGGGTGGTGACCTTGGCCGCGGTGCTCTTGCTACCCGAGGACACCCCGCAGCTGCCGGTGCTGAAGCTGCTGGCGCTGGTCGTGGTGGCGGGAACGCTGCTGCTGCAAGGCACCTCGCTGCCGTGGCTGGTGCGGCGCCTGCATCTGCGCGGCCCCAGCCGCTCGGAAGACGCGCTACAGAAAGCCAACCTGCTCACCCAAGCGGGCGCGGCCGGCATGGCGGCGCTGGATGCCGCCGCAGGACCCGACACCCCGCGGCAGGTCGTGCAATCGTTGCGCGATCGGCTGACCTGGCGCACCAACGCCGCATGGGAACGGTTGGGCCGCGCCGAATCCGAACAGCGAACGCCCACCGCCGAATACCGCAGGCTTCGCCTCGAGATGCTGCGCGCCGAACGCGAAACGGTACTGCGGGTGCGGGATTCGGGCGGTGCGGACTACGAGATCCTCCAGCACGTGCTGGCCCGGCTCGATCTCGAGGAATCGATGATCGACCGGTTCGACGAAACCGAGGAAGAACGCCGCGAACCCCTCGCCGCGCCCGCCGCGGCAGGCGACTGCGACCACCTGCGGGCCGCGCCGCTGCTGCGCGAACCCACCGAACCCGACCGGTGCGCCGAATGCGTCGCCGAGGGGCAGAACTGGGTGCACCTGCGAATGTGCTTGTCGTGCGGGCACATCGCGTGCTGCGACTCCTCACCGGGCAACCACGCCACCAAACACCACACCGCCACCGGGCACCCGGTGATGCGCAGCGTCGAACCCGGCGAAGCCTGGCGCTGGTGCTACGTCGACGAGTTGCTCGGCTGAGCACCCACCGCCACCGGACGGCGCGCGTGCGAGTAGATCAGGCGGGCGTATTCGTGGAGCAGCCGCTGCAACGACAGGTTCTCCCCGCCCGCCGCGATCTGCTGGTAGCCGATCAGCATCGCCATACCGAGCGAGGTGACCACGGCGGCGGTCTCCTCGTCGCCGACCACGCCGTTGATCACCTTGTGCACGGTGCGCCGCCGCGACTCGTCGACCCGCTTGAGCGCCAGATTCACCGATTCGTCGTTGGCGGCCCACGCCCGGATCGCGGCCTCGGCCGCGTGATGCAGACCCGCCGCGAGATCCGACATCGCGCGCACGTCGTCGTCGGGATCGCCCTGATTGAACTTCAGCGTGCGCAGGATCAGCACCTGCCGGTTCTCCCAGTGCTCGAGCAGCGCGTCGACGAAACCCTGCCAGCTGCCGAAGTGGTGATAGAACGAGCCGCTGGTGACCCCGAGCCGACGGCACAGCAGCCCGATGTTGAGGCCCTTGAACCCGAGTTCGGCCAGCACCTCCAGAGCGGTGTCGAAGTACTGCTCCTTGGTGACCACTCGTGACATGCGGATGCCGTTCTGCTCGTGCGGGCAAGGGGGGAGGGCCCGAACAGTACCGCATCGGTTCGCGCGCGCGTGCGGGCACAACCGAATCCGCTAGGTGACGCGCGGTAGCTGTTACCGCGCGAAATATGCAGTGCGCGAGGCGAACCGAAACGGGGTTGCATAACAGAGCGCTTGCTCTGTTATAGTCGGCGGCATGCCGCGACCCCGCACCCACGACCCCGACGCCGTGCTCGACGCTGCGGAATCGCTGGCCGTCCGCGGCGGTCCGGCCGCGGTCACCATCCGTGCCGTCGCCGCCGCTACGGGGGTGTCCAACGGCGCGCTCTACCACACCTTCGGGTCGCGATCCGGGGTGTTGGGCCGCGCGTGGCTGCGGGCCGCGCGGCGGTTTCTCGCGGTGCAGAACGAGTTGGTCGAGGCGGCCGCCGGATCGGAAGGCGCCTCGGGCGTCGGCGAATCGAAAAGCGCTGCCCGGCAGCCGGATTCGGCGGCGGATGCCGTGCGGGACGAGGCGATCGTGGCCGCCGCCGAAGCGCCAAGCGTCTTCGCCGAGCGATTTCCCGACTCCTCGCGCCTGCTGCTCACCGTCTCGCGCGAGCAGCTGCTCGGCGAGGACCTGCCCGAGGACGTCGCCGCCGAGGTCCGCGCCGCCGAGCGCGCGCTGATCGACCTGCTGGTGCGGCTCGCGCAGCGCCGATGGGGCCGCCGCGACCGTCGCGCGGTCGAGGTCCTCACCACCTGCCTCGTCGACCTGCCCACCGCCATCCTGATCCGCCGCGAACGCATCGCCGAACCCTTTGCCCGCGAACAACTTCGGGCCGCCGTACGCGCCGTGCTCGCGGTCGGACCCCCGCCCTGATCCGCAAGTCCCGACCGCCCTCGACGAAGGAACCACCATGCCCACCCTGGAATACCACGACAAGATCGCCGTCCTCGACCTCGGCGGCGACGAGAACCGCTTCTCCCCCGACTTCCTCGACGAAGTGAACGCCCACCTCGACACCGCCCTCGCCGAAGGCGCCCAAGGCCTGCTCACCACCGCGAGCGGCAAGTTCTACTCCAACGGACTCGACCTGGACTGGCTCGGCGCCAACGCCGATCGCGCCCAGTGGTACGTCGGACGCGTGCAAGCGTTGTTCGCGCGCGTGCTCACCCTGCCCGTGCCCACCGCGGCCGCACTACCCGGACACGCCTTCGGCGCGGGCGCGATGCTCGCCATCGCCCACGACTACCGCGTCATGCGCGCCGACCGCGGCTACTTCTGCTTCCCCGAAGTCGACATCCGCATCCCCTTCACCCCCGGCATGGCCGCCCTCATCCAAGCCAAACTGACGCCGAAAACCGCGGTCGCGTCCATGACCACCGGACGCCGCTACGGCGGAGAGGCCGCGGCCGAAGTCGACATCGTCGACGCGACCGCACCGGAAGGCCAGGTCACCGCCGCGGCGCTGGAGATGCTGCTGCCCTTGGGCGGCAAGGACTCCGGCACCCTCGGCGCGATCAAGAACACCATGTTCGCACCGGCCGTCACCGCGCTGACCACGCTATAGACCTGAACGGTTTCGTCGGTCAGCGTGGCGGAGTGTGCTCGCGATCCGCCAAGTGCGTCTCGAAGAACGCGAAGATGCGACGCCAGGCGTCGGCGGCCGCGTCGGCGTTGTGGCCGAGGCCTGTGACGCGCAGCAGCCGGTCGCCGGGAAAGGTATTGGCGAAGCCATGCGTGACACCCGGATAGGTCTTGATGTCGTGGGCGACACCGAACTCGGTGAGCGTGCGCTCGAGCTTGGCGGGCGCGCCCACCAGCGACGGATCAAGGCGGGCGTAGCTGGCCACCACCGGGCAGATGCCGGCGAGCAAGCCGCGGTAGTCGCCGTACAAGCCCGGATAGAACGGCGCCGCGGCATCGAAACCGCGCGGCGCGGTGAGCAAGGCGAACCCGCCGCCCATGCAGAAACCGATCACGCCCGTGCGCCCGGTGCACGCCGGATCGGACACCAGGCGGTCGCGGGCGGCGAGGATGTCACGAACCGGAACCTCCTCGGCATCGGATTTGCCCCCGGTGAACCACAAAGCCCGCATCACCGCCCGCATGCAGCGCGCACGACCCCGCGAGAACAGATCGGGCGCGACCGTGAGGTAACCGTGGTCGGCCAGCATCGCCACGTGTCCCTCGAGGTCGGTGCCGAGGCCGAGCACATCGTGAACCACGACAACGCCAGGCCACGGCCCCGCACCCGCCGGGCGGGCCAGCAGCGCGGGCAGCGGACCATCCGGCGCACTCAGCTCGACGGTGTCCATGATCGAAAATCTACGCCGCGCGGCTCCAGGACCGCACGCATTGCCCGAACACGGCCGCACTACCCCGGCAACCCGCCCAGACCCAACCGGCAAGGTCGCTGCCACACAATTTCCGTACGCCTCACACAGGCGGTGCCTATGTGGACCGTGTGAAAAGTGTGTGGGGGCAGACGGGACGGCCGCCGGTCGCGGCGTCAGTCCAGCGGGGTGCCGGGGTCAGGTCGGCGCCGCGTCGAGGTGCCGGGTGTCACCGAGGATGGTGACCTCACGGTTGTGGAAGAAGTCGTCCTCGGTGAGCACCGTGATGCTGCCGGGTGCGGCGCGAAAGGCGACGTAGTCCGCCGAGTCGATCGGCATGCCGATCCACGCCGCGAGCACGAATGTCATTGCGCCGCCGTGTGTCACGATGACCTGGTTCTCGCAGGGGTAGTCCACGATCGTCCTCATTGCGGCGTAGATACGTTGGGCGAGTTGCCATTTCGTCTCCGCACCGGCGATTCCCTCGTCGTGGCGCAGGCGCTCGCCCACGGCGGGTGGCGGGACGAATCGCCGGTCCAGCCACTCCTGCGGTCTGCCGCCCGCTTCGCCGTAGGACTTCTCGCGTAGTCTTTCGTCGAGGATCGGCGTCACGCCGAGCGCCTTGCCGATCGCCTCGGCCGTTCGGGCGGTGCGCAGCAGATCCGAGGAGTGCACCGCCACCTCGGCGTCTTCGGGTATCCGCGTGCGCAGCGACTCGGCGGTGGCCACCGCGGCGCGCTCGCCCGCCGCGGTGAGTCGCGAGTCGTACCATCCGCCGACCAAGCGGTCGACGTGGTGGGTCGCCTGCGGGTGGGTGACGACGTAGATGCGGCGCACTAGGCCTCCTCGGGTCGCTCGACTCTACTCGGTGATCCAGCCGAGGTTGATCGCGTTCTGGTGCATGAAGTCTTCGACCGCGGGCAGCGTGAGGAACGAAATCGCATACAGGACAACGAGGACACCGAGCGCGACGGCCCACTGGCGAGGGCCGGCCACCGCCAGACGCGCCTCGTCCTGTCCGGCGTCGGCGGTGTGGTCTCGGCGCGTCGGCGGGAGCCGACGGTCGGCAGGCCTCAACATCCACGACGCGACGGCGAGAATCGCGAACATCAGTGGCGACGACCACGATTCGACACCGTCGCCTGCCTCGAGGTGGAGGACTACGGCACCCGACCACAGGAAGAAGGCGCCCGCGTACGCCCATTCCTTGATCAAGCGGAACCCGGGCACGATGATCGCGACGGCCGCACCGACCTGCCACGCCCCCAGCACGTAGGCGAAGGAACGCGGGAATTCCAGGTGCCGCAATTGGATTTTCACCCACTCGATCGTCAGCAGGTTCCACACCGATCCGGCGACCAATTCGAAGACGACGGCAAGCGTGGTCACCCAGAAGGCGATCGGCCGAATCCTGCTGCGTGTGCTTCGTGCGGCCGAATCCGGCTTGTCGTCGGTCGCGTCCCGCGGCGGTGTGATGGTTGGCGTGTTCGTCTCAGTCGACATCGGATTCTCCTCGGGTGATATTGCGTGGAATGGTCAGGGCGGCGAGTTTGTCGGGATTGCGCAGGACGTAGAGGTCGGTGATCGCGCCGTCGGCGATCTCGAGCACGAGGATCGCTTCGAGCCGGTCGTCGAAGGAGATGGCGATCGCCGGGTCGTGGTTGTAGGTCATGGTCTCGATCCGGACGCCGGGGATCGCCCGCATGACGGGGAAGAGGCCGACCAAGATCTCGGCCACCCGCCGCGCGCCCTGCGCCCGCGCCGCGATCGCGGAAACCTTGCCGCCGCTGTCGGTGGTCCAGGTGACGTTCGGTGTGAGCATCGACAGCAGGCCCGCCATGTCGCCGGTGGTGGCCGCGGTCATGAACCGTTCGGTCAGCTCGGCGGTACGCGCGGAATCGGCAGGCCCGAACCGTTGCCGCCGCGCCTGGACGTGTTCGCGGGCGCGGTGTGCCACCTGACGCACCGCGGCCACGGACTTGCCGACCGCCGTGGCGATCTCGTCGTAGTCGAAGCCGAACACCTCGCGCAGCACGAACACCGCGCGCTCCTCCGGAAGCAGCGTTTCCAGCAGCACGAGCATCCCCATCGACACCGCCTCGGCCAGAACGACATCGGTCGAGGCGTCACCCTCGGCGAGCAGCAGCGGCTCGGGCAGCCACGGGCCGACGTACTCCTCGCGCCGGCGCGCGCTCGCCCGCCGCGAATTGAGCGCCTGCCGGGTGACCAGTTGCGCCAGATACGATTTCGTGTCGCGCACGGACGCCAGGTCCACCTCGGCCCACCGCAGATAGCTGTCCTGGAGAACGTCGTCGGACTCGGTCGCCGAGCCGAGGATCTCGTAGGCGATGGTGAACAGCAGTGGCCGCAGCAGCGTGAACCGCTGGGCGTGCCCGTCGGTCGTCATGGGGAGATGATCACCGGTCATCGACATCGGCGTGCCTCCGCGGTCGATCCGCCGCGCCGGTTCCTGCGTATCGGCCACCGAGGACGGCAACCTTGTGGCGTGTGTTGATCGGTCATGCCCTCGAGACAACGCGGAGCCGCCGAACATGACAGAACGTGATCCGGATCACTCCCCTGGTGGTGGCGCTTCACGGCCCGCGCGGTGAACTTCTCGGATAGCTAGTTGATCGCGAAATGGCCGGTGATATCGATCATCCGTCGCGTAAAACACTCCAAAACGCCAGGAAAATGGCGAGTAGATGCGAGAAAGCGCGATGGACGCTGGAGATATGCTGTATCGGTGGTGTCCGCGCCGTCACCGATGCTGGCCCTGTCCGGACGACCGCCCGGAAATCCGGACGGTTGGGCCTTCGAGATGAAATGGGACGGCATGCGCGTCGTCGCCGCGGTGGCCGAAGGCGACTGTCAGCTCTACAGCCGCAACCGCAAACACGTCACCGGCTCGTTCCCCGACATCGCCGCCGCCGTCGCCGCGGCGGTCGGCGAGCACCGAGCCACCATCGACGGGGAGATCGTGGCGCCGGAAGGGGCGAGCGGCGCGCCGTCGTTCTCCCGGCTCCAACGCCGCATGCACGTCCGCGCGCCGACCGCGCAACTGATCAGGGACGTTCCGGTGCTGTACATGATCTTCGACCTGCTCGCCCTCGACGGCCACGCCACCACCGCCCTGCCCTACCGGCAGCGGCGCGAGTTGCTCGCCCAGCTCGACATCGCCCGCCCGCCGATCCAGTTGTCGCCCTACTGGACCGACATCGAGCCCGAGACGCTCTCGGCCGCCGCGGCGCAGAACGGGCTCGAGGGACTGGTCGCCAAACGCCTCGACTCCACGTATCAACCGGGTGAACGGTCGCGCAACTGGATCAAGATGCCGTTCCGCAAAACCACCGAAGCCGTCATCGCCGGATGGTTGCCAGGAAACGGCCCGTTCGCCGAGTCGTTCGGATCCTTGATTCTCGGCGCACACGATTCGGCGGGACGCCTGGTCCATATCGGCAATGTCGGCACCGGATGGAAAGCCGCGGAACGGCGCAGCCTACGCACTCGCCTGGACCGACTCGCCCGCCCCGACACCCCTTTCGACGTGCCGCCGCCGCGCGCGATCGCCGTACCGGCGCACTGGGTCGAGCCCGAGCTCGTCGCCGATATCGAATACCGGGAAGCCACCCCCGAGGGATTGCGTCATCCCAGCTGGCGGGGTATCCGCATCGACAAAAGCCCCGCCGAGATCACGGTGCCCTGAAGTGCTCCAGCGATACCACACTCTCCGACGACACCAACCTCGTCGCCGGACGCGAACTCACCGGCTTCGCCCGGCGGGAAGAAGTCCTGGCCCGAGTCGACAAGCCCGTGCCCTACAACGCCGAAGCGGAGATCGAGAAGCGCGGCGCGCGCTACGAGCAGGCCAAGCTGCCTTCGTCCCCTACGCCGCCAGGCTCGCCTCGGGCCAGGCCCCGGTGACACAGACCGAGTGCGCCCGGATCGACGGATCCGGGCGCGGGGTGGCGAGCGAGCCGAGGTCAGGTCAGGCCGGTGGGTTCCTCGGCGGCTCTGGCTCGCGCTGTCAGCTCGTCCAGGAAACGATCGATGCTGTGCGATCTGGCGAGCGGTGATTCGAGTAGGTCACGGGCTATGGACTCGGCGCGGTCGATCACCGCGACGGTGAGATTGTTGGCCAGTTCGTCCTCGAGTTGCCGGTGCACCTGCGCGAGGTGGCGCAGGCCCTGACTGCGTACCCGTTCGACCTCGGCAGCCGCGGTTTCCCGCAGGGTGGAGACGATCCGATCGGCGTCTTCTCGTGCCTCCCGGTCGATCCGGGAGACCTCGGCGCGGGCGGCTGCGGTGGCCTCGGCGAAGGCTCGCTGTGCGGCGGCCAATTCGGTTGCGGCGTCGGTACTTTCCTCCATCTGTTGGTGGATCGTGTGCTGGGCTTTGCGCATCGCCGTCCGTAGCGGTGGCGCGGCCCATTTCGAGAGTGCGCCGAGGATGACGGCGAAACCGAACAGCTGGCTGACGAATACCGGCCAGTCCCAAGTGATGTCGTAGATGCCGTCGTTGGTGTTCATCGTCGTCCACCTCCGATCACCCGATCCGCCAGGTCGCGCGCCATGGGATCGAGATACGCGTCGAATCGTGTCACCGCCGTCGCGGCCTGGGTTCGCAGTCGCGCGGTGGCCGTCGCCACCTGTTCGTCGGTCTGCTCCTGTGCCCGTTCGCGCGCCGCGGTCAGGATGACCCGGCCTTCGTTCCTTGCCTGTTCGCGCAGCCGCGCCGCGTCGGCGTGGGCTTGCGTGAGCGAGGACCGGTAGCGGTCTTCGGCCGCGGCGAACGCCTCCCGCGCCTGTCGCCGGTGCGCGGCGGCTTCGGTGACGCGGGCCTCCCGTTGATCCAGCACCTCTCGGATCGGCGGCACCACGAACAACCGGATGACCGCGAACACGAGGAGGAAGATCGCCAGCTCGACGAAGAAGGTGCCGTTGGGAATCAAGAAGTTCTCGGTCGCGAAGCTTTCGGTGTTCATAGCGCTACTTGCCCGGCGCCGCGAAGGCGAACAGCGCCATGAACGTCAGGTTGATGAAGTACACGGCGTCGACGAGGCTGACCGCCATCAGGTAGTTGCCGCGCAGTTTGCCCTCGGCCTCCGGCTGCCGGGATATGCCGTTGATCAGCGCCGAGCCCGCCATGCCGTTGCCGTAGCCGGCGCCGATCGCGCCGCCGACCATCATCAATCCACCGGCGACCAATGCCGCCGCCTGGACGACCGTCTCGTGGGTTATGTCGGCCATGGGTGTTTCCTTTCCTCGAAGGATCGAACAGTTGTATGCGGGGGCTTGTCGCTCAGTGCTTTTCGTGTTCGACGGTGGTGGCTTGGCCGAAGTAGAGGACGGTCAACAGGGCGAAGATGAAGGCCTGGATGAGTCCGACGAACAGGTCGAACAGCTTCCATGCCGCGTTCGGACCCCAGCTCAGCCAGGCCGGCAGCAGCGCGATCACCGAGATCATCACCCCGCCCGCGAACATGTTGCCGAACAACCGCAGCGCCAACGACAACGGTTTGGCGAGCTCTTCGATGACGTTGACGACAACCATCGGTCCCCACCCCATATGGCCCTTCAACAGCTGCTTCACATGTCCGATCGGGCCGCGGCGCGCCATGCCCGCGGTCTGATAGCAGAGGAAGACGAACAGGGCGAGCGCGTAGGTGAAATTGACATCGGCTGCGGGCGGTTTGATCAGCTCACCCGCCCCGTACTGCACCGGCAGCACCGACAACCAGTTCGACAGCAGCACGAACACGAACAGCGTCACCGCCAGCGGCAGGACGAACGGCGCGATCCGAAGTCCCACAGCGCTTTCCACCTGTGCGCGCATCTGTACGGTGACCGTTTCGAAGAACAACTGCACCCCGCCGGGGACTCCGGATGTCAGCCTGACGCGCAGAGAGAACGCCAGACCCAGCACGACGGCGGCCGCGATGAGGGTCGCGACGATCGTGTCGACATGAAAGTCCATACCGAACAGGTGCGCGGTTTCGTGGTGTCCCACTTCCACTTTCGTCATCGAGCGCTCCGCAGGGCCGGTACGGTCGCCCAGAGTGCGGCGCCGAGGTGGAATGTCACCAAGCCGTAGAGGATGCCCAACCCGTCCGGTCTGGTCAGCACACCGGCGACCAGCGCGAGCGCGGTGACGCCGAACAGCCGCATCCCGGTGATGGCCGCCAAATGCCCTTTGCCGGAGGCGTTCCCACTTGCGATCGCGGCGACGCCAAGGCGGGTGAGCCACGCATTGAACAATCCCAAACCGATTCCGGCGCAGATGAATACACCCAACAGCAGCCGATCGTGCATCCCGGCGGCGGCGAGAACCGTGATCCCCACCGCGGCAGAGGCGATGATCGGGCCGCGGTCGCCATTGACCGTCATGTGCCCTCCCTCAGCGATGAATGACGGTGGAAGGCAATGCCTTCCGTGTCACAAGCCCATTCTTGCTTACTACGTCACGTAGTACAAGAGAAGTGGACAAATCGGGCATAGCGGGCAGGTTGCGGTTCGGCGTCAGCGGCGAAAACGCTGCCACCAATGGCGTTTGGGGCCGACGGACGATTCCGCGACATGGCGCGCCGACGGCTCCGCCGCTTGTTGCGCCTGCTCGGAAGGTCTCTCCGCATGTGCCGAGCAGGCGCGCCGCGCCGAGTCCGCCGCTACGCCCCGCGACACTGCCGCACCCGACGCGGACGCACGCTCGTCCCGCCAGCGCCGCACCACCGTGTCGGCATCGACCGGCCCCACCGGCACATGCGGCGGCGTCGGCGCCCGCACATAGCGGACCACACGCTGATTCAGCTCGGCGACCTCGGCGCGCACCTCACGCTCGGTGTCCAGTTCGGCGACCGTCTCCTGAATTCGCTCCACATCGCGGCGCAGAACGAGCGATTCCGGCAACATGCCGTCGGCCCGAACCCCCTCGCGCCGCAGATAACTGCGCAACCACCAGTTCTCGTCCACCTGCGTGCCGACCCCGGGAATCGGCTGACCCGCCCCGCGCAAATTGTCGAATTCCCCGCGCTCGGTGGCCTCGCGGACCTGCTTGTCGATCCACGATTCGAAGGTCTGATCCGGCGGTTTGCGCTCGGTCATGTCGTCCAGCCTACCGAGGCGGTGATAGGCGCGGACCGGCCGTCGGCGGCGGTCGTGCCCTGCAAGATCACCGCGACCGGTCGGCGGAAACGGCTGGCCGTGCCAGCGGGTATGCGCCTGTCCGCGAACAGGTTTCGAAGAATGCCAGCGCGCAGCGCATCGTCCGACCTACCGTCAGAGCACAGTGCCGGGCGTCGTGAGTGAGACCGAAATGACCGAACCGAACACCTCCTGTGCCGCATTCCAGCGCGTCGCCGCGATCGATCCGGACGCCGTCGCCGTCCGCTCGATCGGCGGGGAGCAGAGTCTGACCTGGCGCGAGTACGCCGAGCGGGTTCGCGCAGTCGCGGGCGGGCTGAGCGCGCTCGGCGTGGGACGCGGTGACACCGTCGCCCTGATGATGGGCAATCGCGTCGAGTTCTATCCGCTCGAAGTCGGCGCGCAGCACACCGGCGCGACATCGTTCTCGGTGTACAACACCCTCGCGCCGGACCAGTTGCGGTACGTGTTCACCAACGCGGGCAACCGGGTGGTGATCTGCGAGGAACAGTACGTCGAGCGAGTCCGCGACTGCGGCGCGCCGATCGAGACCATCGTGTGCGTCGACGGCGCGCCCGAGGGAACCATCGGCGTCGACGAGCTCATGGCCTCGGCCGCCGAGGATTTCGACTTCGAGGCGACCTGGCGTGCCGTGCGCCCCTACGACATCGTCACCCTCTGCTACACCTCCGGCACCACAGGCAATCCCAAGGGTGTGGAGATCACGCACGAGAGTCTGCTGTTCGAAGCTCGCGCGTTCGCCTCGGTGCTGCCCGTCGAATTCGGCGACCGCCAGACCTCCTACCTGCCGACCGCGCACATGGCCGACCGGTTCACCGCGCTGTACCTGCAGGAGGTGTTCGGCACCCAGATCACCGCCGTCCCCGATCGCGCGCAGCTGCCCGCGGCACTGCTCGACGTGCGCCCGACCATCTGGGGCGCGGTCCCGCGGGTGTGGGAGAAATTCAAGGCGGCGATCGAGTTCTCCGTCGCCAACGAGTCCGATCCCACCACCAAGGCCGCCTTGCAGTGGGCTCTGGACACCGCGCGCCGCAAGGCCGAGGCCCGGCTGCGCGAGGAGCCGCTCGATCCCGCCCTCGCCGAGGAGTGGGCGCGCGCCGATGCCGCGGTGCTGTCGAAGCTGCGCGCGAAACTCGGTCTGGATCAAGTCAAGTGGGCGATGTCGGGCGCCGCGCCGGTGCCGCCGGAGACGCTCGGGTTCTTCTTCGGGCTCGGCATCCCGATCTCCGAGGTGTGGGGAATGTCGGAACTGACCTGCGTGGCCAGCGTGAGCCCGCCGGAGCAGGCGCGATTGGGCACCGTCGGCAAGCTGCTGCCCGGACTGGAGGGGTCCGTCGCCGAGGACGGTGAGTTCCTGGTGCGCGGACCGCTGGTGATGCGCGGCTATCGCAAGGAACCCGACAAGACCACCGCCGCCCTCGACGACGACGGCTGGCTGCACACCGGCGACATCATCACCGTCGACGAGGACGGCTACCTGCGAGTGGTCGACCGCAAGAAGGAATTGATCATCAACTCGGCGGGCAAGAACATGTCGCCTGCCAATATCGAGAACGCCATCAAGGCGGCTACGCCGCTGGTCGGCTCGCTGGCGGTGATCGGGGATCGACGGCCGTTCACCACCGCGCTCATCGTGCTCGACGCCGAATCCGCCGCACCCTACGCCGCCCAGCACGGTCTGCCGGATTCCTCGGCCGCCGCACTCGCCGCCGACCCCGGTGTGATCGCGGCGATCGCGCGCGGTGTGGCGGCGGGCAACGCGGCGCTGTCGCGGGTCGAGCAGGTCAAGCGGTTCACGATCCTGCCGGTCTTCTGGGAGCCCGGCGGCGACGAGATCACCCTGACGATGAAACTGCGCCGCAAGCCGATCGCCGAGAAGTACGCGGCCGAGATCGAAGCGCTCTACGCCGACCGTCTGGATGGTTCGGTGCACGAGCCGATCGAGGCCCTGGATACCGCGGTGAGCTAGCACCGACCGCTGGGGACGGTCACCCGCACTGTTGTATTAGCAGTCCCACAGATCTAATTTAGGTAATACGAAAACTCTGTGGGAAGGCGTGCGTTGGTGCGGCATGACCCGATGAGGGAGCCTTCGCGCCGCGGCTTCCTGGCCGGCGGCAGCGCGCTACTCGGCTTGGGTGGCGCGGCGGTCGCGGCACGCGCGGGACTGTCCGAGGCGCGACCGCGCACCGAACAAACCGGCCACGACATGCAGGGTGCGGTCGCCCACGGCGGCGGGGCCAGCGGACCCACCTTCCGCATCGGCTCGGTGGTCGACCACCACGCCAACGGATTCGACCCGACCGACATCCTGCGCGACTTCGACTACGGCACGGTCACCGAGTCCCGCGACGGTCGCACCGTCCGGGAATGGGAAATCGCCTCCACCGACAAGGAACTCGAGGTCGCGCCGGGTGTGAAATTCCCGGCGTGGGTGTTCAACGGCCGCATCCCGGGACCGACCCTGCGCTGCACCGAAGGCGACCTGCTGCGCATCGCCTTCACCAACGGCTCACAACACCCGCACACCATGCACTTCCACGGCATCCATCCCGCGGAGATGGACGGCACCCCCGGTCTCGGCGCCGGACTCATCGCACCCGGACAGACCGCGGTCTACGAATTCGACGCCATCCCCTTCGGCGTGCACCTCTACCACTGCCACGTCGGGCCGCTTGCCGAGCACATCGCCCGCGGCATGTACGGAACGTTCATCGTCGACCCGCCCCAGCCGCGTCCGCCCGCCGACGAGCTGGTCATGGTGCAGCACGGCTACAACACCACCTTCGACGCCGAAGGCAACCAGCTCTACGCCGTCAACGGCATCCCGTTCCACTACATGCACGAACCGGTGCGCGTGAAACACGGTGAACTCGTGCGGATCTACCTGGTCAACGTGCTCGAATACGACCCGATCAACAGCTTCCACATCCACGGCAACTTCTTCGACTACTACCCCACCGGCACCCGCCTGCAACCCGCCGACTACACCGACACCATCGTCCAGGGCCAAGGTCAGCGCGGCATCTGTGAACTGCGGTTCCCGTACCAGGGGAAGTTCATGTTCCACGCCCACAAATCCGAGTTCGCCGAACTGGGATGGATGGGATTCTTCGAGGTGACCTGATGGGCGAGCGCACCGAAACACCCCGAGAATCCGAGGACCGTCGCGGGTGGGCTTCCACCGTGGCGGTGGTTCTGCTGCTCGGGCTGGCGCTGGCGGCGCTGGCCGTGCTCGGCGGGCGTACGCTGCCCGAGCGGATCGGCCCGCCCGTGGAAGAGATCGCGGTCGAACAGGTTCGGATGTCGCCCGGTCGCATCGACCTCACCGTGCGCAACGCCGGACCCGATCCGGTGCGAGTGGCGCAGGTGTTCGTCAACGACGCGTTCGTCGACGTCCGCGGCGGCGAGGAGCCGATCGAACCGCGCCGCAGTACCAGGCTCACCCTGGACTATCCGTGGCAGGAAGGCCAGCCGTATCTGGTCTCCATGATGACCTCCACCGGACTCGTCGTCGAACACGAGATCGCCGCGGCCGTCGAGACACCCACCGGCGGACGCGACCTGTTCGCGGTGATGGCGCTGCTCGGCGCCTACGTGGGCATCATCCCGGTCGTCCTCGGCATGCTCCTGCTGCCCGCGCTGCGGCGAATCGGCAAGGGCGGCATCCGTTTCCTGCTCGCCGTGACCGTCGGGCTGCTGCTGTTCCTCGCCGTCGACGCCGTCTTCGAGGGGTTCGAACTCGGCGAGCGTTCCGGCGGCGCGTTCGGCGGGATCAGCCTGCTCGCCCTCGGCGCGATCCTCGCCTTCCTCGCGCTCACCTTCGTCGACCGCTGGCTCAACCGCCGCGCCGACCGCGCACGCGGCGGCATGCGACTTGCGCTGATGATCGCCATCGGCATCGGACTGCACAACCTCGGCGAGGGCCTGGCCATCGGATCCGCCTACGCGCTTGGCGAACTCGCGCTCGGCGCGGCGCTGGTCATCGGGTTCGCGGTGCACAACACCACCGAGGGGTTGGCGATCGTCAGCCCGCTGACCGCGACGGCGCGGCCGGGGGTGTTGCGGCTGCTCGGACTCGGGCTCATCGCGGGCGCACCGGCGATCGTGGGGGCCGTGCTCGGCGCGGGGGTCGACAACGCCGAATTGTCGCTGTTCCTGCTGGGACTCGGGGTGGGCGCGATCGGACAGGTCGTCGTGCAGATCGCGCCTGCGTTGCGCGGTGGGGCGGAGCCGAAGGCGGGGACGGTGGCGGCGATGGACACGACCGCGGTCCTCGGCGTGGCGGTGGGAGTGGCGGCGATGTACGCGACGGGGTTGCTGGTGTTGGCGTGATCGGCGGCGCGAACTGTGCGGGGCTGTTCGGTGGGTCGGCGTTCGGTCGCGGCCGGGATGGCGCCGATCGGGCTGGCCGTCGGTGGCGACAGCGGCTCTTGCCGGATCAGAGTGCGAAGGTGAGGCGGTCCGGGCTGAGGTAGTCGGTGGGGTCGTGCATCGTGCGCAGTTCGGGACGGCGGTCGGCGGCCAGGCGGGCGAGTTCGGTGCGCAGCGGGGCGTCGTAGGTGGCGGCGCTGGCGGTCAGGCCCGGCAGCCAATTGTCGTGATGGGACGGGACGAACAGCGACGGGCCCAGCGCCTCGACGTATTTGCGGGGATCGCGCAGACCGTTGGTGATCTGGTTGTAGCCCTGCACCGCGCCGATGTGCACATCCGTGGACGGCAAGCCCGCGAGCACGTCGAACACCTCGGGCGCTTTCTCGGTGAGCGGGCCCGCGGAATCGTGCCACGTGAGCGTGAAACCGGGGACGCGGAATTGGTAGAGCAGCACACCGCCCTCCGGATCCAGCAGGCGCGGCAACGTCTGGCGCAGATCGGTGAGCGTCGGATGGTGACGCAGGATCGGCCCCAGTTCCGGACGCGGAAAGAAGCGCCGCGCCTCGTCGGCCGGATCCTCGGGGGTCCGCGCCGAATGCAAGTGCCGGACCGCGGTGACCGCGACCCCGCCCGCGGTGACCTCGTGGCGCTGTCCGATGGGCGTGTGCGCGTCGCCGAGCGCCTCCGTCGGGAACGTAGCCTCGGGCACTTGGGCGCGGATGGCGGCGCAGTGCTCGGCCGTGCCGTAGACCGTCGCGCCGCTGGCCTCGGCGATCGCGCCCGCGTCACCGGCATGGTCGAAATGGCCGTGCCCGATGAAGATCGCCGCCGGACGCAGGTCCGCCAACTCCTGCGGCGTCGCGGGCACGTAACCGGAACTGGTCACCCGAGGTACCCACGCGTCGAGCAGGAACACCGAACCGCCGAGCGCCAGCGCGTAAGTCGTGCAACCGACCCACGACAGCACCACGCGATCGCTTCGCACCGCACCCGTCTCGGGATCGGCCGCCGCGCCGAAGAACCGCTGCCGCGCCGTCACCGTCCGCGCGTGCCCCGCCTCGCCCACCGGTTCCAATCGCATCGGCCGACCCCACGCGCCACGGAACCCAGCGATCAGCGAACCAGGATGCAGATTGCACATCCGTGCACCAGATCACGGAAACCCGGCATCTGGCAACCCCTCCGAGCCCGCGTAGCATGAGGCCACTCTGGCGCGCTTCGACACCGGCGCCTCGGGTAGTTTCGCCTCGCCAGGCGAGCAGGCGGTGCTGGCTCGGGTGGAATTCGCGGCCTGATCCATCCGGCCAGGCCGGGCAGCGGCCGCGTGCAGTCCTACAGCTCGACGCCGAGCAATGCGTCGACGGCCGTCTTCACCAAGCCGGGGGCCGCGGTGTCGGGGCCGCCGTATTCGAGCGCGTGGGTGACCCAGTTGTCCACGGCGGCAAGGGCTTTGGGGGTGTCGAGGTCGTCGGCCAGATGCTGGCGCAGGCGGGCGACCGTGTCCTCGGCGACGGGGCCGGAGGTCAAGGCGGTGGCGCTGCGCCAGCGGGCCAAGCGCGCCTGGGCGTCGGTGAGGACCTCGTCGGTCCACATGCGGTCCTGGCGGTAGTGGCCCGCGAGCAGGCCGAGGCGGATGGCGGCCGGGTCGACACCGGAGTTGCGCAGCTTGGAGACAAGCACCAAATTGCCCTTGGACTTCGACATCTTCTCGCCGTCCAGGCCTATCAGCCCGGCGTGCACGTAGTGGCGGGCGAAACGGCGGCCCGCGACCAAGGACTCGGCGTGCGCGGCGGAGTACTCGTGGTGCGGGTAGATCAGATCACTGCCGCCGCCTTGGATGTCGAACTCCGGGCCGAGGCGGTTGAGCGCGATCGCCGAACACTCGATGTGCCAGCCCGGCCGACCCGCACCGAACGGGGCGGGCCAGGACGGCTCGTCGGGACGGGCGGCACGCCACACCAGCGCGTCGATGGTGTCGCGTTTGCCGGGGCGGTCCGGGTCGCCGCCGCGTTCGGCGAACAGCCGCTCCATGGTCGCGCGGTCGTAGCCGGACTCGTAGCCGAACTGGTCGTTGGCGTCCGCGCGGAAGTAGATGTCGGGGTACTCCGCGTCGTCGACGACATACGCGGCGCCCGAGGCGAGCAGTTTCTGGACGAACTCGACGACCTCGTCCACCGACTCGATGGCGCCGACGTACTCGCGCGGCGGCACGATGCGCAGCGCCCGCATGTCCGAGCGGAACAGGTCGATCTCGCGGGTGCCGAGATCGCGCCAGTCCACGCCGTCGCGGGCGGCGCGCTCGAACAGCGGGTCGTCGACGTCGGTGACGTTCTGCACGTAGTGCACGTCGTGGCCCGCGTCGCGCCACAGTCGGTTGACCAGGTCGAAGGTCAGATAGGTGGCGGCGTGTCCGAGGTGGGTGGCGTCGTAGGGGGTGATCCCGCAGACGTACATGGTGGCGGTGGCGCCGGGGGTGACCGGCCGCACCCGCGCGTCGGCGGTGTCGTACAACCGCAACGGTGGCCCTGCTCCGGGGACGGTCGGTAGGGCGGTATCGGACCAGGACTGCATGATTCGAGGGTAAAGGTGTGGCCGAGTTCATCGCCGCTCGCCCCGGCTGCGCGGGCGCTCCGAGCGCCCCGTGACCCTATCGGGACCAGCCAAAACGAGACGGCTACCGAATGTCAATGGTTTCGCTCTCGCGGAAAATAACATCCGACGAATCGTTCGGATCGCCGGACCGATCCCACACACCGTCCGCACGCCCCACACAGCCACTGCCTATGTGAGCCGTGCGGTGGGTTTGTGGGACCGAACCGGCGGCCAGGGGTGGGCTAGAGCAGTGCGCTGCCGCGTCCGTCCACTCGCGTCGCGGCGGAGCCGAAGACGAACGGATGCGGTTCGGATTCGGCGAGGAAGTCTTCGGGGAATCCGCGTTCGAACGGTGCGGCGGCCTCCAAGCGGCGCGCCGCGTCCTCGGGCAGGGTCAGCTGGGTGGCCCCCAGATTCTCGGTGAGTTGCTCGACACTGCTCACGCCGACCAGCGGCAGTATCGAAGGCGACTTGTGCCGGGTCCACGCCAGCGCGACCTGCCCGGGCCGCGCGCCGAGTTCGGCGGCAACCTCGGCGACCGCGTCGGCGGCGGCGCGTTCCCGATCGGTGAACGTGGCGGGATCGGCCCGCCTGCCGGTCGTGCCCGCCAGCTTCCCGGCGGCCAGCGGCCGCCACGCGGTGACGCTCATCCCGAACGCCTCGGCCATCGGCAACAATTCGCGTTCGATGTCTCGGCTGAGCAGGTTGTAGGGCACCTGCAACCCCACGAACGGGGTCCTGTCGCGCCACTGCGCCAGGGTGTTGGCGCGAGCGACGACCCAGGCCGGCGCGTCCGAGATCCCCAGATACCGCACCTTGCCCGCGGTCACCACGTCGTCGAGGGCGCGGATGGTCTCCTCCAGCGGGGTGTGCCGGTCCCAGACGTGCACCCAGAAGATGTCGACGTAGTCGGTGCGCAAGCGGCGCAGGCTGCGCTCCAGCGAGGTCATCAGGTTCTTGCGGTGGTTGCCCGCGGCGTTCACGTCGTCGGGGTCGTGGCTGAGGGTGTATTTGGTGCCGAGGACGAAGCGGTCGCGCCGTTTGCCGAGGATCTCGCCGAGGATGTCCTCGCCGGCACCGTAGGCGGAGGCCGTGTCGAGCACGTTGCCGCCCGCCTCGGCATAGGCGTCGACGATGTCACGCGCTCGGCCCACGTCGTCGAAAAGCATTGTGCCGAGCACGATTTCGGAAACGCGGAGGCCGGTCCGGCCGAACAGTCGGTAGCGAAGCATGGGACGAGTCTCGCGCGGTGGCCGCGCGGTAGGGAGGCCCTGAGAGGGTCACCCTCGCGAACCACTCAGAACGCGGGCCACGGAATCGGTCGTGACGTCCGTGGCATCGGCATCACCGGCTGATCCAGCAACTCCTTCGTCCGGCCCGCGAGCGCATCGATCTCCGCGTCGGTGATGTGCGCGGCGAGAGCGTCGGCGAGCTCGCCGGGTAGAGCGGCCGCGAAGGCTGTGATGTCGGCGACCAGGTCGTCACCGATCGGCCGACCGGCCCAACCCCACAGCACCGTGCGCAGTTTGTGTTCGCTGTGCAGGCAGATGCCGTGGTCGACGCCGTACACCTGACCGTCGACGCCCTCCAACGCGTGTCCGCCCTTGCGGTCGGCGTTGTTGAGCAGCACGTCGAGCACCGCCATG
Source organism: Nocardia amikacinitolerans NBRC 108937 (assembly GCF_001612615.1). Classification (GTDB taxonomy): domain Bacteria; phylum Actinomycetota; class Actinomycetes; order Mycobacteriales; family Mycobacteriaceae; genus Nocardia; species Nocardia amikacinitolerans. The sequence continues at coordinate 214,405 of NZ_BDAU01000011.1, forward strand.
CGCCGCAGACGCGGGTCGTCGGCGTGGATCAGCGAGACCTCGTTGCCCTCCCCGTCCAGCGCGCGCAGCACCTCGCAGAAACCGTCGGGCACCGCGCCCGGCGGGCACAGGTCGACCAGATCGAGGCGATTGCCGCGCTCGGTGTGATTGTCGACCGCCTCCACCCAACGCTGCACCATGCCGGGACCGTACGGGCCCTCGCGCAAGATCGTCTCCGGGATCACACCCCAGCCGAGCGCGTCGGAGATCAGATACGACGCCACCTCGCGACCGGCGAGAGTGCCGTCCGGGAAATCCCACAGCGGCCGCTCACCGCGCACCGGCTTGTACACCACGCGCAGCGGATGACCATCGACATCCGAGTCGACCACATCGCAGACCAGCGTCACGTTGCTCGCGGTGCGTATCCGCCCGATCACACTCAGCTCACCGGTGGCGAACCTTTCGTCGACCCGCGCCACATCACTCCTCTAGCTCGGCCGCGCCGAAGATGTCCCCGCGCTTGTAGCCGTTGGTTCGCACACACATGTGCCCGCGCGAGGAGAGCGGCTCCCCGCACAGCGGGCACGGCGGGCGGCCCGCCGCGATCACCCGCGCCGAACGCAGCGCGAACTCGCGGGCCTGGATCGGGGTCAGGAACACCCGGACGGCGTCGGGGCCCTCCTCGGTGTCGTCGAGCACGACGGACTCGTCCACCTCGGTCTCGGTGATGGCGAGCAACTCGACGACGACGGCGCCCGCGTCGGCGTCCCAGCCCAGACCCATGGTGCCGACCCGGAATTCGGCGTCGATCGGTGTCACGAGCGGATCGGTGTCGGTCACGTCGTCGGCCTGCGGCGGCACCTGGGCGCCGAAGCGACGCGCCACCTCGTCCAGCAGCAGTCCCATGCGGTCGGCGAGCACCTTCACCTGCTGCTTCTCCAGCAGCACGCTCACAACGCGCGGCTGCTGCACCGCTTGCAGGTAGAAGGCGCGATCGCCCGGCTCACCGACGGTCCCGGCGACGAAACGATCGGGGGTGCGAAATACATGGATTGCTCGTGCCATCTGCACCTCCTGATGCGTGACCCTGATCGACTACCCGCGGCGCCCGGACTCCCGAAACACCGTCTACTCGTTTACAAGGAATCTCGAGGCTACGCATTCCCATTATCCGCACTAGCAGTACCACCTAGCTCGCCACCGGGAACGGGTCCGGACGTATCGGGGCGATCCGTGTCCGCGTCGCTGTCTCGCGGTCGCGGTCTGATCGCCTCCAATGTGCTCAAGTCCGAACCGGTGTCGTTGAGCCGCCACACGTAGGGGGCGTGCGGGGTGTAGCGGATGACGCTGATCGACGCCGGTTCCACCACGATCCGCTGGAAGCCGTCCAGGTGGATGCCGAGCGCGTCGGCGAGCACGGATTTGATCACGTCACCGTGCGTGCACGCCACCCACAGCACATCCTGGCCGTGCCGCTCGGCGAAGACCCGATCGTGCTCGCGGATCGCGGCGACCGCTCGGTGCTGCACCTGCGCGAGACCTTCGCCGCCGGGGAACACCGCGCCGGAGGCGTGGCGCTGCACCACCTTCCACAGTGGTTCGGTGAGCAGTTCGGCGATCGGTCTGCCGGTCCACTCGCCGTAGTCGACCTCGATGAGCTGGTCGTCGTACTCCGGTTCCAGCCCGAGCTTGTCGGCGAGCGGGCCGACCGTGCGCTGGCAGCGCAGCAGCGGCGAGTGCACGATGTGCTGAATCGGCAGCCCGCCCAGTCGTTCGGCGACCGCGCGGGCCTGATCGGCGCCGTGTTCGGTGAGGTCGACTCCGGCGCTGCGGCCGGCGAGAGTGCGGGCGGTGTTCGAGGTCGACACACCGTGCCGCAGCAGGATCACCGTCATGCGGCCAGCCTAGTGGGCGCTGCCGGACGAAGTCCGTCCGAAAATCCGCGCATGGCCGGAGCGAAGGCGGAGGTACGCCTAGTAGGCGCTGCCGGACCGAGTCCGTCGACGAATCCACCGATCATGTCGCCGAAATCACCCCGCCCGCGAGCAGACCCATGATCACCAGGCCGAGCACGATGCGGTAGCCGACGAACCAGTTCAGCGAGTGCTTCGACACGAACTTCAGCAGCCACGCCACCGAGGCGTAGCCGACCACGAACGACAAGAGTGTGGCGACCAGCAGCTGCGGGCCCGAGGCGTTGAGTCCCTCACCCGCGGGCTCGAAGGCGTCGGGCAGGCTGAACAGGCCGGACGCGGTCACCGCGGGAATGGCGAGCAGGAAGGAGAACCGCACCGCGGCCTCGCGCTCCAATCCGAGGAACAGTCCCGCCGATGACGTGGCACCCGAGCGCGACACCCCCGGAATGAGCGCCAGGCACTGGGCGAAACCCATCACCAGTCCGTCGCGGGTGGTGAGCTCCTCGATCGGGCGCCGCTTGGCGCCGTAGTACTCGGCGGCGGCGATCACCAGCGCGAAGGCGATCAGCATGAACGAGACAAGCCAGAGGTTGCGGGCGCCGGTGCGGATCTCGTCCTTGAGCAGGTAGCCGATGACGCCGATCGGGATGGTGGCGATGATCACATACCAGCCGATCCGATAGTCGAGTTCGCGCTGCCGGTCCTCGGCAAGACCGTAGGGGATGCGATCGCCGGTGATGACCGGAAGTCTCGTGGTGACCTGGTCGGTGATCGGCACCGTCTCCTTGGACCTGGCGCTGACCTTCTCGGCAAGGGTGGTGAACCAGGCGACGACGATGCGCCAGATGTCCTTGGCGAAATACACCAGCACCGCCGCCTCGGTGCCCAGCTGGGTGACCGCCGTGAACGAGGCGCCCGCGTCTTCGCCGAAGAACACCGAGGACACGATGCGCAAGTGCGCAGAGGAGGAAACCGGCAGGAATTCCGTCAGACCCTGCACCAGTCCGAGTACCAGCGCCTGTAACCAGGTCATCGACTCGCCCACGCAACCTCCTCTTCCGTTGCCCGAAACCGCCGTTCCGACTGGGCAATTGGTCCAGCGACGACACCGTTCGCCGGAAAAGCGGCGCCGCGATACCGCAGCGACAGTACATGTCGCCCGGTGAGGAGGTGATTCCGGCCGCTGCCCCGCGCCGCGCGGCGGGCACCGCGAGCGGCCCCCACCATTTACGCTTGGCGCCGTGATGAAAGCGCGGATCCGGTGATGGAACAGCGGACGGTCGGACGCAGCGGCCTACGGGTGTCCCGGATAGGACTGGCGACCCACACGTGGGGCTCGCAGACGGACGCCGACGACGCGGCGTCGCAGCTGGTGGCCTTCGCCGAGGCGGGCGGCACCCTGGTCGACACCTCCCCCGCGTACGCGGGCGGCGCGGCGCAGCGAATCCTGGCCGATCTGCTCGGCGACCTGGTCTCACGCGACGAACTGGTGCTGAGCGGCTGCGCGGGCGTGCTGCCGCGCACCGAACCGGCCCAGACCACCGTGCCTGGTCCGGCGCCGCGCACCGAGATCGACGCGTCACGGCGGGGCCTGCTGCGCCAGCTCGACCGCACCCTGCTCGAACTGGGCACCGACTACCTCGACATCTGGCACGTCGCGGCCTGGGATCCCGGCACCCCGCTCGACGAGATCGCCGCTACCCTCGAACACGCGGTGCGGTCCGGCAAGGTCCGCTACGCGGGCGTGCGCGGGTTCAATCCGTGGCAGCTGGCCAGTCTGGCCGCCATCGCGCCGATCTCCGTCGCGCACACGCCCTATTCGCTGCTCGCGCGCCATGCCGAAAGCGAATTCGTCCCCGCCGCACAGCATCACGGCGTCGGTGTGATCGCGTCCGCGCCGCTGGCGGGCGGCATTCTGACCGGCAAGTACCGCGACGGCGTTCCCGCGGACTCGCGCGGCGCGGACGAGGCGACCGCCGCCGAGATCCGCCATCGCCTCGACGACCGCGCGACCCGGGTGGTCGACGCGCTGGTCACCGCCGCCGACGGGCTAGGCACCTCGCCGCTCGCGGTCGCGCTGGCCTGGATCCGGGACCGGCCGGGTATCGCGAGCATGATCGTCGGCGCCCGCGACATCGGACAGCTCACCGGCGTGATGGCCGCCGAGACACTCGAATTGCCGCGCGCGATCGCGGCCGCACTGGACGACGTCAGCGCGCGCACGGAATGACGCGGGACGGACTCCGTCCGGCGGTGCCCATTAGGCTTGCCTTCATGAGGCTCGTCGACCGTGCTCGTCCCGGGGTGGTTCGCTCCCTCCTCGCCGCCCTCGCTCTGACACTGATCGCCGGAACCGCGGCGTGCGGCAGTGACAGCGAAGCGACCGGTTCCGGACAGCGCGGGCCGAGCACCGCCACCGTGGGGAATCTGGATCCGGTGCCGATCGGTCCCGCGCCGACGCCGGTGCTGCCGGTGACGGTGCGCTCCTTCGACGGCACGGAGGTGACAGTCACCTCGGCCGACCGCATCATCGCCGCCGATCGCTACGGCACGCTCGCCCAGACCGTCTGGGCGCTCGGCCTCGGGCCCAACCTCGTCGGGCGCAGCACGTCGGCGGCGTTCCCCGCCGTGCAGGACCTGCCGAACGTGACCGGGGGCAGCGGCTCGCTGAACGTGGAATCCATTCTGGCGCTGCGGCCCACCGTGTTCCTCACCGACACCACCAGCGCCGCGCCCGCGGTGCGTGAGCAGTTGCGCGCGGCCGGGGTGACCGTCGTCTACTTCGATCCGCAGCGGACTATGGACGGTGTCGCGCCGCAGATCGAGGCCGTCGCCGCCGCGCTCGGCGTTCCCGACCGCGGTCGAGCCCTTGCCCAGCGCACCCGCGACGAGATCGCCGCCGCCTCGGCCGCTGTCCCCGCGACGGACAAGCCGTTGCGCATCGCGTTCCTGTACTTGCGCAGCACCGCCATCACCATGATGGCCGGGCCGGGTTCCGGTGCCGACTCGCTGATCGCCGCGATCGGCGGCGAGGACGCGGGCACCGTCGCCGGACTCACCGAACCGTTCACCGCCATCACCAGTGAGGCGATGATCGGCGCCGCGCCCGACGTTCTGCTCGTCATGACCGACGGACTGAGTTCGGTCGGCGGGGTGGAAGGCCTGCTGAAGGTGCCCGGCATCGCGCAGACACCGGCCGGGAAGAACAAGCGCGTCGTCGACATGTCCGACGCGGTGCTGCTCAGCTTCGGCCCGAACACCGGACGCGTGGTCGCCGCGCTCAACGAGGCCGTCTACGGTTCCGCGCCGGCATGAGCGAACGGGCTCGCACCTCGCCGGCGTCGTCTTCGGCCAACGGCGCGGGGAGCACGAAACAGCAAGCCGACATCGGCGCGCGGCTCGCGCGAGTGGAAGCCGATCGCGGCGCGCCGGTACCCGCGAGCACGCGTTCGGTCTCCCGAATCACCGTCACCTTCGCGGTGGCGATCGCCGCGCTGATCGTGCTTGCCCTGGCCTCGGCGGCCATCGGACAGGTGCCGACGACGCCCGCCGAAGTCGCGGGCAGCGTCCTGCACCGGATCGGTCTGGATTGGGGACCGATGCCCGCCCATCCGTCCGGCGACGTGACGCTGTGGGAAGTGCGTTTCCCGCGCGTCGTGCTGGCCACGCTGGTGGGCGCCGCGTTGGCGACAGCGGGTGCGTTGTTGCAGGGCGTGTTCGCCAATCCGCTGGCCGAGCCGGGCGTGATCGGTGTCTCGGCGGGTGCCGCGGTCGGTGCGGGCACCGTGATCGTGGTGGGCGGGGCTTTCGTCGCCGCCTGGTCGGTGGCCGCTGCGGCGTTCGTCGCCGGTCTGTTCACCACGCTGCTGGTGTATCTGCTCGCGCGATCCAACGGCCGCACCGAAGTGGTGACCCTGGTGCTCACCGGCGTCGCCATCAACGCCTTCGCCGGTGGTTTGATCGCGTTCCTGCTGTTCGTCGCCTCGCCCGCGGCCCGCGATCAGATCGTGTTCTGGCAGCTGGGCAGCCTCAACGGCGCGAACTGGGACTCGGTGGCGGTCGTTGCGCCGCTCGCCGCGCTCGGTGTGTTCGCGGCGATCGTCGTGGCGCCGCGCCTGGATCTGCTCGCGCTCGGTGAGTCCGCGGCCCGTCACCTCGGTGTCGACGTGGAACGGCTGCGGCGCAATGTGATCGTCATCGTGGCGGTGCTCGCCACCGCGGGCGTCGCGTTCACCGGAATCATCCTGTTCGTCGGCCTGATCGTTCCGCATCTGGTGCGGATGATCGTCGGGCCTGGGCATCGTGTGCTGATTCCGCTCAGCGCCATCGTCGGCGCGGTCGTGCTGCTGGGCGCCGACGTCGCCGCGCGCTCGCTCGTCGACAATGCCGATCTGCCGCTCGGCATGCTCACCTCCCTCATCGGCGGGCCGTTCTTCTTCTGGCTGCTGCGCCGCACCCGCGCCCGCGCCGGAGGGTGGGGATGAGAGCGGTCCCCATGCACCGGCGCCTCGACCGTGCGGTCGATGCCATGCCGCACACCCCGCCGATGTCGGAGGCCGCCGGTCAGCGAGGTGCCGCACGCCCGAGCACGAGCAACTCGCGGAAGCCGAGGCTGTGCGGTGCCGGAAGGCAACGAGTGGTGGGCGCGATACAGATCGAGCCACGGGTGGTGATCGCGTGAGTGGAATACGGCAAGGGCTGGGCGCGATGCTCGGTCGGACTTACGAGGAGCCGGTGCGGCCCGAGCGGGGAGCGGTGACCTTGCGGGCGCGCGGATTGAGCGTCGACCGGCGCGGCGGAGCGAGCGGGCACGCGCGCCGCGTGCTCGAAGCCGTCGATTTCGACGTCGTCGCGGGTGAAGTCGTCGCGCTGGTGGGACCGAACGGGGCAGGTAAGTCCACGCTGCTCGCCGCGTTGGCCGGTGAGCTCACGCCGAGCGAGGGCAGCGTCGAGTTGGACGGCCGCGGCCTCGACCACTGGACCGCGCTGGACATGGCGCGCAGACGCGCGGTGCTGCCGCAGAGCCACACCGTCGGATTCCCGTTCACCGCGCGCGAGGTCGTCGCCATGGGTCGCGCACCGTGGGTGCGCACCGCGCGCGGCGAACGCGACGACGAAGTCATCGCCGCCGCGATGGCCTCGGCCGATGTCGGTCATCTGGCCGCGCGGTCGTTCCCGACGCTGTCCGGTGGCGAACGCGCGCGCGTCGCGCTGGCCCGCGTGCTGGCCCAGGACACCGCCACCCTGCTGCTCGACGAACCCACCGCCGCGTTGGATCTCGGCCACCAGGAAGCGGTTCTGCGTTTGGCGGCCGAGCGGGCGACGGCGGGCGCGGCGGTCGTGGTCGTTCTGCACGATCTCGGCATCGCCGCCGCCTACGCCGATCGCGTCGCCGTGCTGGAGTCCGGCCGCGTCGCCGCCGACGGCCCGCCGCGCGAGGTCCTCACCACCGAACTACTGAGCCGCGTCTACCAGCATCCGGTGGAAGTTCTCGACCACCCGGTCACCGGAGCCCAGCTGGTCCTGCCCGTCCGTCGCTGACCGCTTGCCCTCGGTGCTCTTGGTCGGCAACCTACTTCCCGACCCGCACCTGCAACCCACCCTGCGCGACGATCCTGACCGTCGCGTTCACACCCCACAGCACGAAGAACGCGATCCCGAGCACCGGCGTCACCGCGACGGCCCAGGCCACCGCTCCCCCGCCGAACCAGATCACCTCGAGCCCCACCCGCCACCACCCGGCGAGGGGAAACCTGGCGTTGGCCGCCGCGCCGAACAACGCCCACATGAGCACGAACAACGCGGGCGCGAGCACACCGGCGGCCAACCGCGTCACCAGCCCGCCGGACAGCGTGAAACCCCAGAACGCCGCGCCGACGAGCACTCCCAGTTCCAACAGGAACATCAGAAACAGATTCGCCCCGATCAGCGCCCGCCGCATACCCCTCATCTCCAAATCAGTTTCAGCACCGCGGGCGTGAGCAGCATCCGGATGACGGTCGCGTCGATGATCAACGCCGCGATCATGCCGTAGGCGATGTATTTCATCAGCACCAGATCGGAGAAGCCGAACGCGCCGGTCACCACGATGAGAATGGCGGCGGCCGAGGTGATCACGCCGCCGGTGTGGGCGATGCCGTAGCGGATGGCCTCCGGTGCGTCGGCTCCGGTCTCGCGTGCCTCGGCGACCCTGGACAGCAGGAAGACCTCGTAGTCGGTGGACAACCCGAACACCACCGTCACGATCAACGCCAGCACCGCGAACATCAACGGCCCCGGCGTGAACTGGAAGATCTCGGACCCGTGCCCCTCCACGAAGATCCAGGTGAGGATGCCCAGCGTGGAGACAAGGCTCAGCGCGCTCATCGCGACGGCCTTGAGCGCGAGCACGATCGAACGAAACGCTACGAACATGACCAGCAGCGCCGTGCATGCCAGAATCGCGACGAGCGCGGGCAGCCCCTCGAGCAACCCGTTGATGCTGTCGCGTTCCAACGCGGGCACCCCGGCCACCATCACCTCCACCCCCGGTGGTTCGGGAATGGCGCGCAGCGCGGCGATCACGGCGTCGGCCTCGCGTTTGTCGGTCAGCCCTGCGTTGAGGACGTTGACGCCGTCCTTGGTCGGCGCGGCCGGTTCGAAGCGCCCCGTCAAGCCGGGCACCTGGTTGGCTTCGTGGCGAATGTCGCCGAGCTCCTGCGGATTCGCCCCGACCACAACGAGTTTCAACGGTTCGGTGCGGAAGCTGGGAAACAGCTCGTCGAAGCGTTCCTGGGCGACGCGGGCCGGATTGTCCTCGGCCAGATATTGTTCGCTGATCCCGCCGAACTCGATATTGCGGAACGGGATGCTCAGCGCCAGCAGTACGAGCACGATCGGCACCGCCACCGCCCACGGCCGCCGCATGGCGAACAGCGCGAGCCGGGAGAAGAATCCGGCGTCGATCTGGGCCTCGGTCTTGGTGCGGGAGAAGCGTTTCCACCCGAGGAAGTCGATGCGCCGACCGACGATGCTCAGCGCGGCGGGCAGCGCCGTCACCGAGAGCAGCGCCGCGAGCAGCACCGAGCTGATGCCGCCGTAGGGCACCGAGCGCAGCACGCCGTTGGGGAAGATGAACAGCGCGGCGAGGCTGATCGCGATGATCGCGGCCGAGAACAGCACCGTGCGCCCCGCCGTGGCCACGGTGCGTGCGGTCGCCTCCTCCACGCTGCGCCCTGCGGCCAGCTCCTCGCGGAAACGGGTGACGGTGAACAGGCCGTAGTCGATGGCCAAGCCGAGGCTGACCAGCGTCATCACCGCGTTGGCGAAGACGTTGACCTCGATGTGGTCGGTGAGCGCACGCAGCATGCCCTGGGTGCCAAGGATCGTCATCCCGCCGATGATCACCGGCAGCAGCGCGCCGATCACCCCGCCGAACACGAAATACAGCAGGATCGCCACGATCGGCAGTGCGATCAGTTCCGCGCGGTGGATGTCGTTCTGCATCCCGGTGTTGATGCCTTCGAGGATCGGCTGCAATCCGGCGAGCTGCACCGTGGTGCCGCCCGGTCCGCCGCCCGCGCTGCCCGCGTCGAGGGAATCCTTGATCGCCAGATAGTTCTCGACGGTCTCGGTGCCCTCGCCGCGCAGCCCGACGCTGGCGAAGGCGTGTTTCTTCGCGGGGTCGCTGGCGCTGGCCGTGAACGGGCTGTCCCAATAGCTGTCGATCTTCAGAATCCGGTCCGGATACCGTTCGAGCAGGCCGCGCAGCTGGGCGGTGACCGCGGCGCGGACCTCCGGTGAGTCGACGGTGCTGCCCTCGGGCACGCTGTAGAGCAGGATCAGGTCGCTGTCGGTGTCGCGGCCGAAGGTGGCGTCGGCCAGTTTCGACGCCGCCACCGATTCACTGCTCTCGTCGAACCAGCCCTCCTGGCTGAGCCGGTCGATCAGGTCGCGGCCGTACCAGCCCGACAGCAGCACGGCCAGCGCGAACCCCGCCAGCACGAGATAGCGGAAGCGGTGGACGAATCGGCCCCACCCCAGGAAACCCGAATGCAGCATCGATGGGCCGAGCCGCTACCCGCACGCCGGGGTGCGGTAGTCGGCCGAGCGCAGGATGCCGCACAGGTCGGTGCGCGAGATCTTCCAGCGGCCGTCGAGATAGACGAAGTGCACCACGGTGGTGCGCACCGCGGTGCCGGTGCCGTCCTTGTCCAGGCGCATGGTGGCGGTCAGGGTGCCGTCGCGGTTGTCGAAGACGGGATCGGTGACGCCGTAGACGGCGCGCGGGTTGTCCTGCAGCGCACGGTACATGTCGGGAATCGCGTCGCGGAAGGCTTCGCCGTCCTCGATCAGCGCGGTGCGTTCGGTGTCGGGCAGCGTCGGGTCGAGCGCCCGCTTGATCTGGGCGTCGAGCTCGGCGGCGGTCGGTATCGGCCGGTTGGCGATCGCGCTGGAGGTGGCGGCCGCGGAGGAGGACAGTTCGGCGACGGCCTTGGAGCGGGCCGCCGCGACCGAGGCCTCGTCCGGCCCCGAATCGCACGCGGCGGCCGCGGCGAAAGCGACACCGGCGGCGAGGGTCAGCGCGATTCGGGAGATTCGTGTGGAGTGCATCACTACCTACATACCATCGATGACGGAACTGATCCGTCCCAGCAGAGCGCGCACGGTCGTGACGTCCCGGTCGGCGGCCGACTCGACCGGGGCGGCGTCGGGAATCATGTCGCGCACCAGCGCGACCACGCTGCGTTCGTCGTCCAGATCGACGTCGGTGACGCGCACCTCGGCGACCGCGACCACATCCTCAGGGCCGGGCACCTCGTTGCCGAGATCGGCGCGATAGATCTCGAGCGTCAGGATCGAGCGCACCGTGCGGAACGCGTACGGCCGGCCGTCGGCGGTGGTGCCGAACCCGTGAGCAAACGGACCAACGGTTATGTCATCGATGGCAAAACCCGATGCATGGTCGGCTTTCAACCGGATCTCCCTGAGTCGGACACTGTTTGATTACACCGTAACCCCCATCACGGGTAATTCGGTGCTGCCGCGACCCCGGTCGGCGGTGGTGTTGCGCCATCATGGTCAGATGGTGAGGTCGGGTTGATTCGTCGGTAGGAGGAGTTCGGTGGTGCGCCCTCGCGGCTCGGTCCCCTCAGCGCTGGTGGGCGTGGCGGTGCTCGCACTGCTGGCCGGATGCTCCTCCGACAAGGGCGAACCCGACGTCCCGACCCGCGAACCCGCCACCGCGGCGGTCGCTCCCGCGCCGCAAGCCGCGCCGGCGGGTGATGTGATCGGCATGAACGCCCCGATCCGAGCCATGCTCGCCGACTCCGCCACCGGCCAGCTCGCGGTACTGGACAAGAGCAGCGACACGACCACCGTGCTCTTCCTGATCGATCCGGCCACCGCGGGCCGACGCACCGTCACGCTGCCCGCGCACGGAACCAGCCTGTCCGCGGGCAAACCGGGCGAGATCCTGGTCACCGCGACCGGTTGGATCTTCCGCGTCGACGTCGCCACCGGCGCGGTCACCGAGATACCCGTCGAGGGCGAACTGCGCTCGGTGCGGCAGCGCGAAGACGGCACGCTCGTCGTCGGCACCGCCGACGGCGCCGTGCGCACCCTCGGCCCCGGCGGCGAAGTCCTCGACACCGTCTCCGGCCTGGTCTCGGCCGATGTCGTCGCCCTCACCGCCGATCGCATCGCGGTGCTCGACCGGCGCCAGACCTCCGTCACCGAGATCGACCCCGCCGAGGACCACCTCGGCCTCGCGCTGCGCGCGGGCGACGGCGCGACCACCATGATCTCCGACCACTTCGGCAGGGTGATCGTCACCGACACCACGGGCGAGGAACTGCTCGTCTACACCACCGGACCCCTCGTCCTGCGCCAGCGTTTCCCGGTAGGATCGTCGCCTTACGCGCTCGCCTACGATCGACGGTCCGACACCGTGTGGGTGACGTGCACCCAGAGCAACGAAGTCGTCGGATTCGATCTGTCGACGGGTATACCGAAGGAAGTGGGACGCCATCCGACCGTCCGGCAGCCCGAATCGGTGACCGTGGACGAGCGCACCGGTGATCTGTTCGTCGGATCCGCCACCGGTGACGGTGTTCAGCGGATCCGCGCGGACCAGCTGAAGAGAGGGCAGTGATGGCGCCGAAAAGCTCCCGCGCAGCATTACCGGCGAACTGGGAGACCAGCAGCGACGACTACGAATACGTCCCGCTGCGTTTACCGAAAGACGTGACCAGGGTGACCGCTTCGATGCGCCTGGCGATTCAGGCCGAATTCGGCGGATGGGAGCTCTCGCGCGTGCGCGCCTACACCGACGGCAGCCGCAAGGTGCTGCTGCGTCGTCGCAAGACCTCGCTACTACCCCAGCCCGAGCCGGGGATGTGAACCGGATGTACGCGCTGCTGCTTCGCCTGATGTTCTTCGTTCCGCCGGAACGCATCCACCACCTGGCCTTCGCCGCCATGCGCGTCGCCGCCAGGTTCGCGCCGACCAGGCTGCTGCTGAAGCGGCTCGCCGTCGTCGACGATCCGATCCTGCGCAACACCGTGTTCGGCGTCCAGTTCCGTGCGCCGCTCGGCTTGGCCGCGGGCTTCGACAAGAATGCCGAGGGCGCCGACATCTGGGGTCCGTTCGGCTGGGGCTTCGCCGAGATCGGCACCGTCACCGCGCAGGCGCAGCCGGGCAACCCCGCGCCGCGACTGTTCCGGCTGCCCGCCGACCGCGCACTGATCAACCGGATGGGCTTCAACAACCACGGCGCCGCCCGCGCCGCCGAGCAGCTGCGCGCCAAGGCCGCCACCGTCCCGATCGGCGCCAACATCGGCAAGACCAAGATCGTCGAACCGGCCGACGCCGCCGCCGACTACGCCACGAGCGCGGCACTGCTCGGCCCGCTGGCCGACTTCGTCGTTGTCAACGTCAGCTCGCCCAACACCCCAGGTCTGCGCGACCTGCAGGCCGTCGAATCGCTGCGTCCGCTGCTGCGGGCCGTGCTGGACACCGTGCGCGTTCCGGTCCTGGTGAAGATCGCCCCCGACCTGTCCGACGACGACATCGACGCCGTCGCCGACCTCGCGCTCGAGCTCGGTCTCGCAGGCATCGTCGCCACCAACACCACCATCCGCCGCGACGGTCTGCGCACCGACGCCGCCGAGGTCGCGGCCATGGGAGCGGGCGGTCTGTCCGGCGCCCCCGTAGCCGAACGCTCGCTCGAAGTGCTGCGCCGCCTGTATCGGCGGGTCGGCGATCGGCTCGTGCTGATCTCCGTCGGCGGCATCGAAACCCCCGACCAGGCCTTCCAGCGCATCCTCGCCGGCGCCAGCCTGCTGCAGGGTTACACCGGTTTCATCTACGGCGGCCCGTTCTGGACCCGCAAGATCCACCGCGGCCTCGCCGCGCGCCTGCGCGAGAACGGCTACGCCTCGATCGCCGAGGCGGTCGGCGCGGAGAACGTCGCGCGAACCTGAATTTCGCCGCGTCCACGCCGACGCGGTCATCCGTACACGCGGGGCGGTCCGCTCGTGCGCTGCGGTACGCATCGTGCGGGCGGACCGCTCGGATCGCACGCGCCGACCGGGCCCGGCGCGGACTCGTCCGGCCGGTCGCGCAGCCGGGCCACGATCCGCTTGTGCAGCAGGATGATCGCGTGGTCGAGCAGGATGCCGAGCCGGTCGGCGCGCGCGGCGGCGTGGGCGTGGGCGATGCGGTCGTGCACCATGTCCGGGTCGCTGAGCAATTCGTCGAGTTCCATGCCCGCCAACGCTTGCTCGCGCGAGAGAGTGCGACCCGGTAACCAGCTCAGCCGCCATAGGTCGGCGCCGTCACGGTAGGCCGATTCGGGGCTCAGGTCGCTGATCATGGTCCACTCGGTGGTGTGAATGGTCATGGCTGCCTCCGGTACTACAGCCCGAGCAGGATCTGCTCCAGGGAAATGTGAAGTTGTCCGGCGTGGTGCACCGCTCGCGGATGGGCGAGCCGCTCGTGCCGGTAGGTCTGGGTGCTGACGATCTCGGCAAGATCCATCCCCGCCAGTGCCTTTCATCACCATGGCCCTCCCGAGTCCGCTGGTGAGACGATCAATCGCCCAAAATCAGTGTGGCATTTGCCTTTTGTCCGGTCAATTGCCGGAGTATCTTGGGGATTGCCGGTCTCATTGCCCGCTAAACACCCATATCGGGGCAATCTCCGCACAAGCACAACGAATTGGCAACGACGCGATGGAGGGCGGACTCGCCGATGGCTCCGCAGAATCCCCGCACGATCGCGATTCGCGACATCCTCACCCGCTTGTGCACCTACTACGGGCTGCGCCCAGAACGTCTGGGCAACACCGAGATCGACGTCAGCAGCCTGCTCGAACTGCCGGTCGTGCGCCAGCACGCGCAACGCGCCGGGCGGCCGGCGGGCGAGTCGCTGTTGCCGGTGGTGCGCGAGACGGCGCGGCGATTGCCGCCGACCGAGCGCCTGATCGCCGATTCGGCGTTGGCGCTCGGCCTTTTTCGTGACAACCCCCCTGACGGAATCGATCTCGCCCGCCTATACGCCGACAACCTCGGACCGCGCCGCGAGTATCTCGTCGAGCATTGGCCACGGCTGCACCGAGCGCTCGGGGTCGACCGCATCCCCGAAGCGCCGACGGTCAAGCGACTGCGCACCTCCTCGGAGGGCGATACCTTCACCGCCCTGGCCGAGCTGCTCACCGCCGATCAGGGCCACACCATCCCCAAGGCGATACCGAGCGGCAAAATCCTTGTCTCGCTGCCCGATTCGGTGCGTCGGCCGAAGTCGGTGACGGTGGTCGGCGACGCCGTCATCGACCATCTCTATCGCGTCGACGGGTTTCCGACCGCCGACCGAGCGGCCAATGGCAGCTTCACCCGGCCCCCCGGAGGCAAGGGCCTCAATCGCGCGGTGGCCGCCGCGCGCCTCGGCTTGGACGTCGCACTGGTCTCCGCGGTCGGCGACGACGAGGACGGCACGGAGATCCTGGACTTCCTGACCAAGGAGAACGTTCGCTGCGATCTGGTGAAAACCGTTGCGGGCGGCCGGTCTCCGGTCACGGCCGTAATCATGGATTCCAGCGGCGAGACGAGGCTGATCGGGTGCAAGGACAACAGGGTCGCACTCGAGGTCGCCGACCTGCTCACCGGGACCGTGCACGCGGCGCTGGCGAGTTCGGAGGTGGTGCTGCTGACGCTCGAGCACCCAAGGGGCATCGCCGAACAGGTGCTCGCGATGGTGCGCGGCATGCGGCCCCGGCCGAAGGTGATCGTCTGTCCCTCGCCGAGTCCCGCTGTGCCACAAGATCTTTACCAGTATCTGGACGTGGTGGACTTCCTGGTGGGTTCGCCGTCGGAACTGCAGGCGATGCTGCCGATCGTCTCGACCGCCTCCACCGCGGACAGCGCGCAGATCTTGCGCGGGCTCGGGGTTCGGGCGGTGTGCGCGATCGAGGGATTCCGCTGCTCGCTGCTGTCCGAGCGCCTGAATCTCGATGTCGGCCAGTTCCACGGGGCGTTGAAGAATTCACCGGGCGCCGCCGCCGCCTTCTCGGCCGCGTTGGCGTGCCGTCTGATCGAAACCGACGGCGAGCTGACCGCCAAGGACTTCGTCTGGGCCACCGCGGCGATGATTCCCACCCAGCAACTGGGTGCGGTGCCGCGCGCGATGCCGGACAGGGACCGCATCGACGACGTCGTCCGACAGGGTGGCAAGTCGTGACCGGTCGGGCGGACGGCGGTTCGTGATCAGAGCCGCGATGCGGCGATTCTTTACCCAAAAGACCTGGTAGAAACATGCGTGTTACGTCGAACGCAGGGTACATTCTCGAGGTCATCTCGGATGTGCGGCCGCGGCCGCACCTGTTGAGTCGGAGGAGCGGTTGACGACGGTTGCGTCGGATCTTGCCGAAGCCGGTCATCGGTTCACGCGCAAGGGGCGTGACACTCGCGTTCGCGTGATCGAGTTACCCGATCTCGGCGACGGAGGCGGCCACATTCTCGTCTTCGGGGACATCACCGATGGTTGTCTGGTCCGGGTGCATTCGCGCTGCCTCTACGGTGAGGCGCTGCGGTCGGACGACTGCGACTGCGGCCCGGAACTGGACAAGTCGCTCGACATGATCCAGGACGCCGGGTCCGGCGTATTGGTCTATCTCGAACAGGAAGGCCGCGGAGCCGGTCTGCTCGCCAAGGCTCGCGGGTACCTGGAGAGCGAACGATCCGGCGAGGACACCTTCACCAGCTACGAGAAACTGGGCTATCCGCCGGACGCGCGCTCCTACGAGCAGGCGGCGCGCGCGCTGTTCGACGTGCTGAACCTGCGCAGCGTCCAGCTGCTGACCAACAACCCGGCCAAGATGCACGCGCTGCGCGAGGCCGGTCTCGCGGTGCAGGTGGTGCCGCTGGTGACCGAGGCGCTGAGCCAACGCGCCATCGACTATCTCGACGCCAAACGCCGCAGGCGCAGGCACTGGATTCCCAACGGCGAAGCGCCGTGGTCGGCCGAGCAGACCATCCTGCCCAGGTCGGAGGCCGCCGAGCCGCCACGCGAAAGCGCGCCGCCGGTTCTGGTCTAGGCCCTGCTGCGATGCCCGGCCTGCGGCTACCATAGATGGATTGTGCGACTGGGGATTCCGCAGTTCGCCGAACCGCTGCAGCGTGCATCGGAGGGGCATGGACCAAGCGGCATTCCATCTCCGCGAGACCGGGCATCGTCTGACTCGCAAGGGGCGCGAACTCCGCGTTCGAGTCATGGCGATACCCGGCGCCGAGGACGGCGGGCACGCCATGATCTTCGGTCCGATCGCCGATGGCTGCCTGGTGCGCATCCATTCGCGCTGCCTGTACGGCGACGCGCTGCGCTCCGACGATTGCGATTGCGGGCCCGAACTCGATCTGTCGATGGACATGATCCAGGACGCCGGGTGCGGGGTGCTCGTTTATCTCGAACAGGAGGGCCGCGGCGCCGGATTGGTCGACAAGGCACGGGGATTGCGCACCAGCGAGGTGTTCGGCCTGGACACCTTCGACAGCTACGAGCGGCTCGGACTCTGCGCCGACACCCGTTCCTACGAGAACGCGGCCAACGCGCTGCTGCATCTCGGTCTGCGATCGGTGCGGCTGCTGACCAACAACCCGGACAAGGTGCGCGCGCTGACCGATCTCGGCATCGCGGTCACGGTGGTGCCGTTGGTGACTCGGCCGCGCAGCGAACGCGCCCGCCGGTATTTGGAAGCCAAGCGACGCAGGCGCGGTCACACGATCCCGGACGAGAGCGCGTCCTGGCAGGCGCTCGGCAGTGCGGTGTGGCGATCGCGGTGGCGCGGGTCCGCGCCGGGTTGTTGGTGGCGTCGGTTGCTCGCGCTGTAAAGGCCGTCACTTTTGCCCGGGTCTGGCTACCATGAGTGAGCCGCGCCACTCGTTGACGCCACATCCGGCGAGAAGATGACATAGAGTCTGGCGCATTGCGTCAGCGGTTGGCGCCGAGCGCATCGGGTCGGTTCACCGACAGGATCATCGGGAACAGGGAAAATGAGCACTACAGAAATCGGTTTCGCACACGAATCAGGCAAGACGGTCTACACCGTTCCCGAGGCGTTCCAGGAGACCATCAAGCTGCGGCCGGAAGCGGTCGCGTTGCGCACGGTCGGCGGGACGACGGAGATCAGCTGGCGGGAGTACGGCCGACGGGTCGAATCGATCGCGGCAGGCCTCGCGGCACTCGGCGTGAGCCGCGGCGACACCGTCGGGATCATGCTCACCAACCGGCCCGAATTCAACCTCGTGGACACGGCCGCCCTGCACCTGGGCGCGACACCGTTCTCGATCTACAACACCAGCTCCCCCGAACAGATCACCCATCTGTTCACCAATGCCGAGAACAAGGTCGTCGTCACCGAACGCGCGTTCCTCGACACGATCGACGCCGCGGGCGTCGAACTCGCGCACACCGTCGTCGTGGACGGCCCGGCCACCGGCGCGATCACCCTGGAGGAGGTCGAGGCCAACCCGGCCGCCGACTTCGATTTCGCCGCCGCCTGGCAGGCCGTGGAGCCGGGCGATCTGGCCACCCTGATCTACACCTCGGGCACCACCGGCCCGTCCAAGGGCGTGGAGATCACCCACCGCAACGTGCTCGCCCAGATCATCGCGCTGGTCAACGGCGCGCTGCCGGTGGGCTACGACGACCGCGCCATCTCCTACCTGCCCGCGGCGCACGTCGCGGACCGCATTTCCGGGCACGCCATCAGCCTGCTGACCGGCATCCTCATCACCTGCGTTCCGGATCCGCGCGAGATCGCCGCGGCGCTGCCCGACGCCCGCCCGACCGTCTTCTTCGGCGTTCCCCGGGTGTGGCAGAAGATCAAGGCGGGCATCGACGGCAAGCTGGCCACCGAACCGAGCCCGGTCAAGCGGTCCCTCGCGACCTGGGCCATCGGCACCGGTGTCGCCGCCGCGCGCGCCGACCTCGCGGGCAAGAGCCGCGGCCCGGTGCTCGGGTTGCAGTACAAGATCGCCGACGCGCTGGTGCTGTCGAAGCTGCGCCACGCGCTCGGCTTGGACAACCTGAAGGTCGCCGCCTCGGGCGCGGCCGCCATCCCGCCGGAGACCCTGGAGTACTTCCTCGGCCTCGGCTTCACCGTCACCGAGGTGTGGGGCATGTCGGAGACCACCGGCGTCGCGACCTACACCGAGCTGGACAAGCCGCGCCCCGGTTCGGTCGGTCGCGCGGTGGACGGGCTCGAGCTGCGCCTCGGCGAGGACGGCGAGCTGCTGGTGCGCGGTCCGATCGTCACGCCGGGCTACCGCAAGCAGCCCGACAAGACCAAGGAGGCGCTCGACTCCGACGGCTGGCTGTCCACCGGCGACGTGGCGACCATCGACGCCGACGGCTACGTGCGGATCGTGGACCGCAAGAAAGAGCTCATCATCAACGAGGCGGGCAAGAACATCTCGCCGACCAACATCGAGAACGCGGTGAAGGCGGCGTCCTCGCTGGTGGGTCAGGTGGTGGCGATCGGCGAGGCCAAGCCCTACATCTCCGCGCTGATCGTGCTCGACCCCGATACCGCCGCCATCCGCGCCAAGGAGATCGGCGCGCCCGCCGAGGATCTCGCCGCGCTGGCCACCCGCAAGGAGATCGTCGACGAGGTGCTCGCCGCGGTCGAGGCCGGTAACCGCAAGCTCTCGCGCGTCGAGCAGATCAAGCGCTTCACCATCGTCGGCAAGCCGTGGGAGCCGGGCGGCGACGAGCTGACCCCGACCATGAAGCTCAAGCGCAACCCGATCGCGGCGAAGTACGCCGAGGAGATCGCCACGCTGTATGTCACCCCGCTGCCCGAGACGGTCGTCAACGTCTCCTGAGTCGTGCTGGAAGAACTGTGGCCCCGAGCGGAAAGCTCGGGGCCACGGTCGTTTTCGCGCCGGACTACTGCTCGTAGGTGCCGATCAGGGTGGCGCGGGCCAGGGTGTGCGAGAACAGGTTGAAGCCCAGGAAGGCGGGCGACGCGTCGGCCGGGACGCCGAGGCTCTCCACGTCCACCGCGTGCACCACGATGAAGTAGCGGTGCGGGCCGTGGCCGGGCGGCGGTGCGGCGCCGACGAATCCGGCGAAGCCACCGTCGTTGCGCAGGGTCACCGCGCCCGCGGGCAGCGAACCGCCCTCGCTGCCCGCGCCGCTGGGCAGCGAGGTGACCGACGCGGGGATGTCGGCGACGGCCCAATGCCAGAAGCCCGAGGCCGTCGGAGCGTCGGGGTCGTAGACGGTGACGGCGAAACTCTTGGTCTCGGCCGGGAATCCGGACCAGGACAGCTGCGGGGAGATGTCCTTGCCCCCGGCGCCGAACACGCCGCTGACCTGATCGTTGCCGAGCGGGCTTCGGTCGGTGACGTCCTCGGAGGTGAGGGTGAACTCGGGGACCTGCGGTAGTGCGTCGTACGGGTTGTAGGTCATGGTTCCTCTTTTCGGAGCCGTGGTGTGCGGATCAGCTGTGCAACAGGAAGTGTTCCAGTACGCGGGTGCCGAACTCGAGGGCGTCCACCGGAACACGTTCGTCCACGCCGTGGAACAGGGCGCTGAAGTCCAGTTCCGGCGGCAGCCGCAGCGGTGCGAAACCGAAACAGCGAATTCCCAGGCGGGCGAAGGCTTTCGCGTCCGTGCCGCCGGACAGCATGTAGGGCACCGTGCGGCCCTGCGGGTCGTTGGCCAGGATCGCGTCGTTCATAGCGTCGACCAAGTGCCCGTCGAAAGTGGTCTCGTAGGAGTCGAGTTTGGTGATCCACTCGCGTTCGACATCGGGGCCGATCAGCTCGTCCACCTCGCGTTCGAAGGCGGCTTGGCGGCCCGGCACCACCCGGCAGTCCACCACCGCCTCCGCGGTCTGCGGAATGACGTTGGCCTTGTAACCGGCCTGCAGCATGGTGGGATTGGCGGTGTCGCGCAGGGTCGCGCCGATGATGCGGGAGATGGTGCCCAGCTTGGCTAGTTGTCCCTCGATGTCCGGGCTCTCCGGGTCGAAGGGGATGCCGGTCTCCTCCGAGACCGCGGCGAGGAACTCGGTCACCGAATCCGAAAGCACTAGCGGGAAGGTGTGTTTGCCGAGGCGAGCCACCGCGTCGGCCAGGATGGTGACCGCGTTGTCCTCGTGCAGGAACGAGCCGTGTCCGGCGCGGGCCTTGGCGCGCAGGCGCGTCCAGCCCAGCCCCTTCTCGGCGGTCTCGACCAGGTAGAGCCTGCGCTCACCGCCGTCGCGGCGCGGCACCGTCAGCGAGAAGCCGCCGACCTCCCCCACCGCCTCGGTGACGCCGTCGAACAGGTCGGGGCGGTTGTCCACCAACCAGTGCGAGCCCCACTTGCCGCCGTTCTCCTCGTCGGCGAGGAAGGCGAAGACGATGTCGCGCGGCGGCACCGTGCCGTCGACCTTGAACTGGCGGGCCACTGCCAGCATCATGCCGACCATGTCCTTCATGTCGATGGCGCCGCGACCCCAGACGTAGCCGTCGCGCACCGCGCCGGAGAACGGGTGCACGCTCCAGTCCGACGCCTCGGCGGGCACCACGTCCAGATGCCCGTGCATCAGCAGCGCGCCCCTGCTGGAATCGGCGCCCTTCAGCCGCGCGAAGACGTTGCCGCGGCACGGCGCACCGGATTCCACGTACTCGGTGGTGTATCCGACCTGGTGCAGTTGATCGGCCACCCACTGGGCGCATTCGCGCTCACCCTTCGTGGTGGCCAGATCGCCGGTGTTCGAGGTGTCGAACCTGATCAGGCGACTGACCAACTCGACGACCTCGTCCACCGCGCGAGATCTGCTGTTCGGACCGGAGCCTTCGTCGTTGACGGACACGTCCCCTTTCCTACCACTCGTCGCCGGTGCCGCGCTTCGCCCCCGCGCCGCGAGTCCGTGCGCGACGCGGCGTGGCGTGCGCGATCGCGGCGCCTCGGGTTAGCGATCAGCGTGCGGCAAACCCGTGCCCGCCGGGGCCGAAACCCGCTGTCGGCGGGTGGAACCGCCGCGGACGGCCGACAGGAACGGGCGGATTCGACCCACTACACTGCCGGAGACCTGGTCGACAGACTGTCAAGGTCGTTCGGGGGGCGCGCTCGGAGTTCCACCGAAATCAGGCCCGCGCTCGCCGAGCGTCGACGACAAGTGAGGAATTGATGACGTACCCCCCGCCCCAGCCCGGCTTCGACCCGTACAAGCAGTCCGACCCGTACGCCCAGCAGCAGCCGCAACCGGCGAGCGACCCCTACGCGCAGCAGCCCGGCTACCCTGCCGCGCCGGGGTATCCCGGAGCTCCGGGTTACCCTGCCGCGCCCGGCTACCCCGCGGCGCCGGGTTATCCGGCCGCCGGCGGCTATCCGCCCGCCCCGGGCTACCCGGCCGCTCCCGGTTACGGCCCCGGCTACAACCCGGGAACGCCGCCGGAGAACAACATGGTGTGGGCGATCCTGGCGACCGTGTTCTGCTGCCTCCCGTTCGGCATCGTCGCGATCATGAAGGCGGCCAACGTCAACAGCCTGTGGGCGCAGGGGCAGGCCGCCGAGGCCTACCGTGCCGCCGAGGACGCCAAGAAGTGGACGATGATCTCCGCGGTGTGCGGCGTGATCGTCTTCGTGATCGCCCTCGTCGCCAACATCGCGCTCATCGGAGCCTCCGGGGTGTGAGCACGCCGGTCTCCGTCTCGCACCGGCTGGCCGCGCCCGTCGCGGTCGCCGGTGCGGGCGCACTGGTCTGTGCCGCCGTGCTGTGGGCCGATCCCACCACGCCAGGCGGTGTCATCCCGGTTTGTCCGTCCAAGGCGCTGTTCGGCATCAACTGTCCCGGCTGCGGCAGTTCCCGCATGCTGTATTCGCTGCTGCACGGCGATCTGCCCGCGGCGCTGCACTACAACGCCCTCGGCCTGCTCGCGTTGCTCGCGCTGGTCGGCACGTTCGTCTTCTGGACGCGCGACCGTGTCCGCGGCCGCGACTCGGTGCGCTGGTATCAGTACCGCACCGCCCCGCACATCACCCTCGCCTTGGTGCTCGGCTGGCTGGTGCTGCGCAATATCCCGGTCGCGCCCTTCACCGGTCTGCGCGTCTGAGTTCAGGTGCGCGGTGTCGCCGTCATCGGCACCGGTCCGTCCGGCCCGCCGGTGAACGACAGCGCCCGCCGGATCGGTTCCTCGGTCGCCAGGTCCAGATCCATGCGCTGCGCCAGAACCGCGAGTGACAGCACCATTTCCATCGTCGCGAAGTTCTGCGCGATGCAGATGCGTTTGCCCGCACTGAAGGCCAGCGATCCGTGCCTGCGTTCGGTGGTCAGGTTCTCCGGCAGGTGCCGCGACGGGTCGAAGCGCTCGGGGTCGGGCCAGACCGACGCGTTGTGGTGCACGCCGTGCAGGCTGATCACCACCGTTGTGCCCGGCTCGATCCGATAACCGGCCAGCACGTCCGGTCCCTTGGCGACCCGGGTCAGGCCGATGATCGGCGGGTACAGCCGCATCGATTCGGCGAGAACGGCTTTGGTCCACACCAGCTTGTCCACATCGGCGGCCTCGGGCGTGCGCTCGCCGAGTACGGCGCGCAGTTCCTCGCGCATTCTGTCGCGGACCTCGGGATGCTCGGCGAGTAGTTTCCAGGTCCAGGTCAGCGCGGTCGCCGAGGTCTCCATCCCGGCGCCGATGAAGGTCATCAGCTCGTCGTGGATCTCGGTGTCGCTGTATGCGTGTCCGGTTTCCGGGTCGCGCGCCTGCATCAGCAGGCCGAGCAGATTGTCCTTGCGCGCGATGCGGCCGCCGCGGTGATCGGCGACGAGGGTGTCCACCGCCCGCTCGATTCGGCGTAGCTCGAGCATGATGTGCGGTGCGGTCAGCCAGGTCAGATAACGCATGGCGCGGAGGGGAATGCGTGAACCGGCGCGCCGCTCCTCGGGTGTCGTGCACCGGACAACAAACGTCGACAGCGCGCGCAGCGGCCTGCTGATGTTGGTGGCGAAGCCGACGCCGAAGAACTTCAGCAGGTTCGTCAGCCGGATCTGGGAGATGGGGCCGGACAGGTCGGTGCCGAACATGGTGCGCGCCACGATGTCCAGGGTCAGCCGGTTCATCTCGGTGCCGATGTTCGTCAGCCACAACAACTTTGACGACGCCGCCTATCCCTGTCCGGCGTGGGCTGACGACCGATCCGGGAGCGGTGGTCCCCATAAGCCGCGATTGCCAACCGCGTTGGATCGACATGACCGATTCGTTTCGCATCGATCTAGAAGGCATTGTCCGACAACGTTTCTCGGCTGGCACGGCGAAGCCGACGACGGGCTGCGTAGATCACGCCGCCGGTGAGCCAATCGTCGACCACAGTCAGCGGTAAGGGCGTGCACGCGGGGCAGGCGGTCGAGCAGATTCCCCGCCGGGGTGCCTGATGCTTTCGACCCCCAGCGTCCGCTGGAGTTCGAAGGCTTGGCGAACGGCGTCGTCGTCCAGACAGGCGTCGGCGTGCGCTGCGATGATCCTTGCGAGCTCCGCCGGGGCCTCTTGGGCGACGAGGTGGCCGGCTGAGGCGACTCGAATTGTCGTGACTCGTCGGTTTGCCGCGTGGAGACGATGTATGTCGGCGTCCTCGAGCGGAGAGCAGCCACCACGCACGAGCAGGATGGGAAGATCCAGCGCGCCGATCGTGGCGAGCAAGTCGGGCCCGGCCGCAAGGATGTCTTCGGTGAGATCGACGAAGCGATTGCCGAGCTCCTGTTGGCGAAGCCAGGTCCGCACCCGACGCGGGTCTGGGTCGGGAACGACGTCCACGAGCACCAGGCCGACGACCTGTGACCGCGTCGCAGGTTCAGCGAGCGCTGCGATGGCGGCAAAGCCGCCGAGGGATGCTCCTACGACCACGACGGGTGGCGAATCACGACGAATCAGCTCGGTGACGTCGTTGGCGATGGGCCGAAGCATGGTCGCTGTGCCAGAACTGTCGCCATGACCGCGGAGGTCGACTGCCACCGCGCGGTAACCACGCTCGTCGAGTCGCTCCGCGACAGGCGCCCATACACCGCGATGCTCTCCGCCCGCGTGGAGCAATAGAACGGTGGGCCCGTTGCCCGTGACGGTGGCGCGCAACGTGACGTCATCGAGAGCGATGTCTGTGTGTGTCATCCCGGCCCCTTTACCTTGGGATATCAAGGTGACGCTAGTCCTGCTAACTTGATCGGTCAAGGTAGAGTGGTGCCGTGAGCGGGCCAAGAGTGCGAAGGCGTCCCGAAGATGCGCGCCAGCTGATCCTCGAGGCTGCCGCGGCGCTACTCGCCGAGGGAGGCCCTTCGGCGGTGCAGGTTCGCGCTGTGGCTGCCCGAATCGGGATGACCGATGCCGGCGTAACGCATCACTTCGGAAATCGGGAGACGCTGCTCACCGAACTTCTCCGACACGGCGGTCGCCAACTCCGAACGGGCCTTGAAGAGGTCGTCTCCGCATGGATCGCTGACGCCGCAGAGCTCAACGAGCTCATCGGCTCCCTCCAGCGCTTCTATCAGCGCGGCTATGCCGACCTTGCGGTGGCCCTTCACGCTGCAGGATGGCGCGACCAAGGTAGTGGGATGTTGGATCCGATCGTCGACGCCCTACATCGGTTGCGACCGCGTGGGAGCTCCATCGATGAGACTCGACACGCAGTCGCGGCCCTTCATCAAGCGATGGCGCTCGACGTGTTGTACGGCCCCGACTTTCGGCGTAGCGCTGGTCTGACGGGAGCCTCGGCGACAGATCCGAGCGCGCACGCACGCTGGTGGACGCATCACCTCGAAGTCGGTCTCGGGCTCGGGTCACGCCCCCGCGAACTCTCCTGATCCACAATTGGCCAGGGATCCGACAGTGAGCAGCAGCAGATCACCACTCGCGCCCCAGCTTCCGCTCCACAACCGCCCAACGTCAGCAACCTCCGGGCGCGGAATCGGCAACACCGTCAGCAAGCAAGGTCGCGACATCGTGGCCGCCGGCCACCCCGGGTGCCGTTCGTCCTCACCTATCGAAAATCGCCGCGTTCGCCGACCAGGCTCATCCGACCCGGACCGCGCAGCGGATGCGGGGACGTAGCCCGGGTTCGATGCGATGAGCGTCAGCGCTTCTTGTCGGGCGATGGCAACCGCACCGCATCCCAGGGCACCCAGTGCCGCAGGGTCGTCTCGGTGAGCTTGTTGCGGGTTCGGTAGTCGACCGCGACCTCGGCGTACCAGGCGACATAGTGGCCGAGGTGCAGCCGCACCCAGCCGTACTGGGTCGCCTGGACCCACGGTTCTTGGAACCTCGGGTCCAGGCTGTTCGACGCGACGCCCAGCGATGGACGCTGCGGTCCCGGCCGGTTCGGCAGCAGCCAGATCCGCTTCGGATCGACCAACACGGGACGCGGTCGCGGCAGGCGCCGGACCGCCGACCAGCCATCCTCGCTCACCGTCG
Source organism: Nocardia amikacinitolerans NBRC 108937 (assembly GCF_001612615.1). Lineage (GTDB taxonomy): Bacteria > Actinomycetota > Actinomycetes > Mycobacteriales > Mycobacteriaceae > Nocardia > Nocardia amikacinitolerans. Next base: position 240,230 of record NZ_BDAU01000011.1, read on the forward strand.
ACCACCCGACCCGGCCGCGCCGCAATTCGAACACATGTTCCCATCATGTCACGAGTACGGACCGGTCGGAATGCCCCCCGCTACCGAAGTTGCTGAGCTTGCGCGACGAGCTCCAGGAACGTCCACAGCTCGCCGGTGTCGTAGGTGTCGGGCGCCTCGCTGCCGCCGAGGAACGGGTAGGGCGTCGCGATGTAGACCTGCTCCGGCGCGAGCGGCCCGAGCAGGTCGCGAATCCGCGCCACGTGCTCGGTGCGCAGCACGTGGTCGGCGAACCCCTGCTCGCGCAGCACCCGGTCCGCGAACTCGGCGGGATCGGCGAACGCGCCGTATCCCTTCGCGGCCGCGCGATAGGGATGCAGCACCGCGCACTCCCCCGACTGGCTGTTCACCAGGAACGTGTGCCCGAGATCCGAATACCCGAAAACGAGATCGAACTGTGGGAAGTGCGGCGCCCAGGCCGGCATCGCCTCGACCATCGGCCGCTGCCCGATCAACTGAAAACCCTCGACTGTCACGCACCGATCCAATCAGCCGAGACCGCCCGCTGTCTCCACGCCGCGCGGTTCGCTACCGCTCGGCGCGTCGGCCTTCAAAGGAGTCGACCGGATCCGCTCCCTGTGTGCTTCCTCCTCGCGAAACCAGCTGTCCCGGAATCGGCGGCGCTTTGTGCCGCCGCGCGGCGATGGTTCGGTGTACCGCTCCCGGTCCTTGCGGGTCGCGCGGCTGACAGTCGTTGGCCGCGAACACGATCGCGGGGTGTTTTGCGAATTGATGACGGGAATATGGAGATTGCGATCAAAAATCGCGAATTGTCTGCGCTGGCGGCGCTTGTCGAGTTATCGTCGGCAAGCTCACCGCCATTCCCGCGCAGATCGACGCGCCCGCGGCGAGCGCCCAGGTCAATGAACCCGTCAAGATCGCGACGCCGCAGGCCAGGGCCGTGGCGATGAGGGCGCACAGCACGGCCGTACCGCGCTCGATGCCGATTATTCGGCGAGCTCGGTCGTTCCGTGTAGTCATATCGTTGTAGTACCCAGAAGTCCCGTGATGAAAACGTGATTTCTTGTTTCCTTTCGCGTATCGGCGTTTTCGCGGGGTGTCGCAATCGCGCGGCTACGGCTTGCGCGAAAGCGGTTTCGTCCGTCGGGACTTGGTGAAATCGATCATGATCGCGTGCCGTGGCAAACCGAAACAAGCTGCGCCGGTACGTAACTCGCCGCCGGATCAGCCGGTGATCCGCTCGGCCCGCCTGCTCCTGACCGCGGTCGCGCGATAGTGCGCGGGCGGCACGCCGTAGCGCTGCACGAAGGACTGCCGCAGCGTCTCGGCCGAGCCGAAACCGCAGCGCGCCGCCACCGCGGCGATCGGCACGCCGGTACTCGCCAGCAACTGCGCCGCCGCCTCGAGCCGGGCTCGGCGCACGTACCGACCCGGCGTAAGCCCGACATGCTGGACGAACAACCGCGTGAGGTGTCGCGCGCTGGAGCCCTCCCGTGCGGCGAGCGCGGCCGTGGACAGATCGGCGGACAGGTTCGCGGCGATATGGGTCGCGACCCGTCGGATCGGCCACGGACTCTGGGACTTCGCGCATCACCGCGCCAATCGCGCCGTGGCGCGCTCGTTCGCGGAGTTCTGCGCGGTGGTCGACGTGCTGATCGGCGCCGCCGTCCTGCTCGTCCCATGAGTCGGTGGTGCGAACTGCCGTCGATGCGGCCGCGCACCGCAGCGTTCCAGTGCCCTCGGCAGCGGTGAATTCCGCTCGTTCGCAACTCTTTCGCCGCGACACGGCCGCCGTGCCGTAGCCGAAAGGCATCTGGCTATCTCACAGCTCATCCGCGGCATTCGATCGTTCGCTCGCGCACCCGCATCGTCGGCCAATCGCCCCTCGCGCGTGGTCGTGCGTTTCACATATCGGGATTGTCCGGCTTTTCGCAGGAAGAACGCGGTTACACCCGCCTCGTATTCGGCGTAGCGTCGAAGCCTAGGGGCGTGATGTGATCTGACCCACCTCTGAACCGCCGAGGCTATAACCGGGCTCCGTTTCGCACACGCGCTGATATCGAGCGAATGGCAAACCAGGAGTGACCATGAAGGGTGGAGCGAGGTTGGCGGCGGGGGTGGGGATCGGATACGTGCTGGGACGCACGCGCAAAATGCGGCTGGCGTTGGCGCTGGCGGGTGCGGGATTGAGCAGGCAGGCGGGGGGCCCGCAGGCCCTGCTGCAACGCGGAGCGTCGGTGCTCGGCTCGTCGAAGGAACTGACCAAGATCACCGACACGATTCGCGGCGAGTTGATGGACGCCGCGCGAGCCGCGGCCGTCAGCGCCGCGAGCAACCGCATCGATGCGTTGAACGCCCGCCTCCAAGCGGGCGGCCAGCCGCAGGAGGCGGAGGAAGACACCGCCGAGGACGAGCGCCCCGAAGACGCGGACCACTACGCCGAAGAGGACTACGAATCCGCCGAGGAAGACCAGGAGGACGAAGACGAGGAGGAGGCCGAGCCGGAGAAGGGCAAGAGGTCGTCGTCCACCCGCTCGCGGACGCCCACCCGTCGTCGGGCCACGGGGGCAGGCTCCAAGCGGACACCGGCCAAATCGTCCGGTTCGGGAGAAAGTAAGCCGACGGGCGCCGCACGGCGTAGAGCGCGTGCCGACAGCGCGGACAGCGCGCCGGTGCGTCGCACGAGGAGGTGAGGGCGATGACGAAAGCTCTCGAAGACGTCACCCGCAAGCTCGGTGAGACCGCGACCGATGCCGCGAGCCGGGCCAAGAAGGCGGCCGGGCCCGGTACGCCGCAGCAACAGTTGCAGGACTCGTTGCGGAATCTCACGGGAACCCTCGCCGAGCGTGCTCTCACCCGCGTCGCCGACCGGGTAGCCGGAACAGCCGATCGCCTCACCCAGGTGGCGGAGGGCGGCGGCGGCAACCTGCTGTCGGCGTTGACCGGGGTCGAGAAGCTCGCCGAAGGCAAGTCACCGATGTCCGCGGCGATGAGCGCGGGCATGGACAAGCTGAAGAGTTCCGCCACGGAGAAGTTCCAGGACGTCAAGGAATCCCTGACCGGAGGCGGCAAGGGCAGCGGCGGCAAGAAGCTCAAGTTGACCAATATCGTCGAGCACATCGATGTCGGTGTCCCGATCGACCTCGCCTACGACCAGTGGACCCAGTTCGCGGACTTCCCGAAGTTCATGAAGAAGGTCCAGCAGGTCGAGCAGGTCTCCGACGAGAAGCTCGAATGGTCCGGCAAGGTCTTCTGGTCCAAGCGGACCTGGAATTCCACCATCGTCGAGCAGGTGCCGTTCGAGCGGATCGTGTGGCGCTCCAAGGGCCACAAAGGCTATATCGACGGCGCGGTGACCTTCCACGAACTCACCCCCGACCTGACGCGGATCATGGTGGTCCTCGAGTACCACCCCGCAGGGCTCTTCGAGAAGACCGCCAACCTCTGGCGTGCGGCCGGTCGCCGGGTTCGGCTCGAGCTCAAGCATTTCCAGCGTCACGTCATGACCGAAAGCGTGCTGCACCCCGACGACATCGTGGGCTGGCACGGCGAAATCCGCGACAAGAAGGTGGTCAAGGACGACGAGACCGCCCGTCGTGAGGAGCAGGAAGAACACGAGGACGAGGAACGCGACGAGGCCGACGAAGGCGAGGAACCCGAGGAAGCCGAGGACGAAGAGGCGGACGAAGCCGAAGAGACAGACGAAGACGAAGAACCCGACGAGGACGAGGAACCCGACGAGGACGAAGACGAAGAACGCGACGAGGCCGACGAAGACGAGGAGTCCGAGGAAGACGAAGAGTCCGAGGAAGACGAGCGGCCCGCCCGTCGGCCCGCGGCGCGACGTCGCACTCCAGCGGCGAGTCGTCGCACCACATCAGGGAGCAGGCGCGGCGCCCCGGAACGCCGATCGACCGCGCGCAGGAGGCAAGAAGCATGACTATCGAACCCGCGGGTGGCGGGGGCGTAGCGGCTCGACCGAACTCTTCGGGCTTGGCCGACGTCATCGACACGATTCTGGACAAAGGGCTGGTCATCGACGCGTTCGTGCGCGTGTCGCTGGTCGGTATCGAACTGGTGACCATCGACGCCCGAGTCGTGGTGGCCAGCGTCGACACGTATCTGCGATTCGCCGAGGCCGTCAATCGACTGGAGATCTCCGACACCGAACCGAAGGGCCTGCCGGACCTGGTCGGTGAGGTCGCCAGCGGCGGAGCCAAGCACAAGACCCAGGGCGCGCTCGAGGCCGCAGGCGAGAAAGTCCTGAACTTCATGGACGACATCGAGGCGCGGCGCGAGAAGCAGAGCCGGTCGACGAAACGTAGGGAGGATTGATGTCCACCGAACAAGCGACCGAAGCGCGGGAGAAGGAAAGCGCCGGGCGTACCGCGGTGTACGTCTACGGCATCGTGCCCGCGGATGTGGAACCCGAGGAGCAGGCCTCCGGTGTCGGCGATCACGGCGTCACCGTGGTGCGCCACGGGGAGATCGGCGCGTTGGTCAGCGAGATCACGACCGACCGCCCGCTCGGCACCCCCGCCGACATGACCGCGCACGCGGAGCTGCTGGACGGCTCGGCCGCCGTGGTCCCGGTGCTGCCGCTGCGGTTCGGCGCCGTCATGTCCACCACGGAAGCGGTGGAGAAGGAACTGCTCGAGGCCCATCAGGACGAATTCCGCGCAGCGCTGGAGGAATTGGAGGGTCGCGCGCAGTTCGTGGTCAAGGGTCGCTACGTCGAGAAGACGATCCTGCGGGAACTGCTCGACGAGAACGCCGAGGCGGCTCGTTTGCGCGACGCGATCCGCGACAAGTCGGCGGATGCCACGCGGGACGCCAGGATGGCGCTCGGCGAGATCATCAACCAGGGCATCGAAGCGAAGCGCGCCCAGGACACCCAGCGGGTGCTCGACGCGCTGAACGAGCTGGAGCCTCTCGTCAACCAGCGGCCCCCGACCCACGAGCAGGACGCCGTGCACGTCGCGATCCTGGTGGAGGTGTCCAGGCAGGGCGACCTGGAGGACGCGCTGGCCCAGCTCGCCGACGAGTGGGACGACCGCGTGACCTTGTCGCTGCTCGGTCCGATGGCGGCCTACGACTTCGTGATGAAGCGCGCACCGGAGGGCTGACCGGTGGGTTTGATCTCGGCGATCGTCACGTTGCCGCTCGCGCCGGTTCGCGGCGTGATCTGGCTCGGTCAGGTCATCCAGGACGAAGTCGAACGGCAGCTGAACGATCCGGCGACCATCCGGCGTGAGCTCGAGGCGATCGACGAGGCCGCGGCGGCCGGCCAACTCTCGGAGGAAGAGCACAGGCAGGCCCAGCAGGCCGTCCTCGACCGGATGATGCGCCCGGGCGGCACCGGCTGACCGGAAGGGAGTGATCCGAGTGAGCGCCCGGAGAGCGGACGACGAGGCCGACGACGGCGGTGGCCGAGCGCAGTGCCGGACCGCCGCGCAGGCGGCCGCGGCGGCGATCGCGGAGCTGGCCGAGCTGACCTCGAAGCAGGCCGAGGGGGCGACCTCGGCCGAGCCCATCGAGGACGGCTGGCTGGTGGAGGTCGAGGTGCTCGAGGACCGTCGCATCCCCTCGTCGTCGGACATGCTCGCGCTCTACGAGGTGGAGCTCGATGTGGACGGGAATCTGGTGGCCTACCGCAGAACCCGGCGTTACAGCCGCGGCAGCACCGATATCGGCGCGAGGGGTGCGCCATGACCGTCGTGAACAGCGGATCATCGATGCCGGAGCCCTACGGCGGCGGCAACCGGTCGACGAACCTCGGCGACATCCTCGAGCGGGTCCTGGACAAGGGCTTGGTCATCGCGGGCGACATTCAGGTCAATCTGCTCGACATCGAACTGCTCACGATCAAGCTGCGGCTGGTGGTCGCGTCGCTGGAAACCGCCAAGGCGGTGGGCATCGACTGGTGGGAAACCGATCCCTGGCTCAACAGCAAGGCACGCGCCCTCGAACGGCAGGATCACGATCTCGAACTCGAGAACCAGAAGCTGCGCGATCGGATCGCGGAACTGGAGTCGCGAAAGGACATCGGCCGCAAGCCCATCGAGCGCGCACGCGAACGGGAGGAAGAGCGCGACCGTGACTGACGCCGACGGAGTCTGGCTGTACGCGGTGACCAGCGCCGCCGACCTCCGGGCAGACCTGGGTGAGCTGACCGGCGTTGCCGGGGAGCCGGTGCGCACGGTGGTCTCCGGCGATCTCGCGGCAGTGGTGGGATCGGTGCCGCTCGCGGTCTTCGGCGACGAGCCGCTGCGCCGGAATCTGGAGGATCTCACATGGCTGGAGGCGACGGCTCGGGCCCACGACGCCGTCGTCTCCGCGGTGGCGGGGCGGGGCGCGGCCGTCCCGCTGCGCTTGGCCGTCGTCTTCCTCGACGACGACCGAGTGCGCGGCATGCTCGACGAGCGCCGCACGGCCTTCGAGTCCGCGCTTGCCCTGATCAGGGGGCGGACCGAATGGGGCGTCAAAGCCTATGGGGACCGGGCCGCGCTCACGGCCGCGGTCGCCGAGGCCGAGCTGGCCGGGTCCGAAGGAGCCGGCTCTGGCACGGCCTATCTGCTTCGGCGCCGCGCCCAGTTGTCCGCGCGGGAAACCGTGGAACGCGACGCGGCCGAGCGCGCCGACCGGATCCACGAGCGCCTCGTCCGGCAGGCCGCAGCCGGTCGGCGTCAGCCGCTGACCGATCCGGTGCTGGACGGCCGCCGGGACTGGATGGTGCTCAACGGCACCTACCTCGTCGACGACGACCGCGCCGACGAATTCGCCGCGGCGGTCGAGGATCTCGGCAAGCAGTTCCCGGGCATCCGGCTCGAGCTCACCGGTCCGTGGCCACCGTACTCGTTCGCCGGTGCGGAACGGGAGGCGCGATGACGCGCACCGACAGCGAGCGACGTGTCGCGCTCATCGATCTGCTGGATCGGGTGCTCGCGGGTGGCGTCGTCGTCACCGGCGACATCAGGCTGTCCATCGCGGACGTCGACATGGTCCAGATCTCGCTGCGCGCCCTGATCTCCTCCGTCAGCACCATCTCCGCCAACCCGCTCTCGCCCGTGGCGCGGACCGCACTGGAACCGGCCAAGGATGACTGAATTCGACGGCATCTCACCGCGTATCGACGCCGACCCCGAATCCGTCGAACGCGGACTCGTCACGCTCGTGCTCACCCTGGTGGAGCTGCTGCGGCAGCTGATGGAGCGCCAGGCGCTGCGCCGCGTGGACGACGGCGACCTGAGCGAGGCGCAGATCGAACGCATCGGCACCACCCTCATGCTGCTCGAACAGCGCATGGACGAACTGCGCGAACACTTCGGTCTCACACCCGAGGACCTGAACATCGACCTCGGCCCCCTTGGCACGCTGCTGCCCGAGAGGTGAGCGGATCGGTTGTCGGCTCACGCCGCCACCGGTCGACGATCCACACCAGCGCGGCCAGGCCGGACAGAATCACCCCGAGCAGGCAGACCGCGCCCCACCCGGTCGCGCTGTACAGCGCGGTGGCGGCGATGGCTCCACCACCGGTGCCGAGCGAGTAGAAGACCATGTAGCTGCCGATCAGCCTGCTGCTCGCGGCCGGATCGATGGCGACGATCAGGTTCTGATTGGTCACGTGCAAGGCTTGCCCCGCGAAGTCGAGCGCGGCGACTCCGACGGCCAGCAGCAGCAACGAGTGCGGCGCGCCCCAGATGAACAGCCAGGACAGGGCCAGCACCGCCAGCGACCCAGCGCTGATCCACTGCCCGAGACCGCGATCCGCCCACCGCCCGGCGCGCGCTGCGCCGACAGCGCCCGCCGCGCCGACGATCCCGAACAGACCGATCTCCGCTTCGGACAGCCGCCACGGCGTCGCGGCCAGCGGCAGCGCCATCGAGCCCCACACCGCACCGAACGCGGCGAACATGAACAAGGCGATCAGGCTCCTGGCTCGGAAGACCGGCTCTCGGATGGTCAGCCGGACCACCGAGGTGATCAGGTCGCCGTAAGAAATCCTTTGTCGCGCAGCCGTATCCGAAGGCAGCGCGCGTGCAAGGGCGAAAGTCAGCGTCAGCATCAGCACCGCGGAGACCGCGAACACCGCGCGCCAGCCCGCCACCTCGGCGACGAGTCCGGAAACGGTACGCGCCAGCAGGATGCCGATCACCACCCCGCTCGTCACCGTACCCACGACCGCGCCGCGCCGCGCGGGCGCACTGAGCACCGCGGCATACGCGACGACGACCTGAACGACCACCGAGACCAGCCCGACCAGCGCGCAGGCGGCGAGGAAGACAACCGCACGGCCCGAGACCGCGATCACCACCGACCCGGCGCTCGCGACCGCCGCGAGCACAGTGATCAGCCTGCGCCGATCGAGCAGATCGCCGAGCGGAACGAGTAGCACAAGGCCGAGCAGGTACCCCGCCTGGGTGAGCGTGGTCACCAGGCCCAGTTGCCCGGAGTCGATGCCGAGATCGGCGCCTATGCCGTCAAGCAGCGGCTGGGCGTAGTACACGTTCGCCACCGAGATCCCGCAGGCCAGCGCCAGCAACACCGATAGTCGACTGTCGATTCCGTCGGATTCCGCAGCGGCCGAAGCCTTCTCGACCGATATGCCCATACCGACCTCTCCCCTCTGTGACACACCAAAGCGTCATGGTTTCGATTTGCAACCATCATGGACGTAATGGTTTCGATGTGCAACCATGGAGGTGAGTCCACCGAGGGAGAGTGCATGGGCAAGCCGCAGGCGAAGGATTGGACGGATCCGGAGTGCCCCGTCGCGCGCACGCTGGATCTGGTCGGCGACCGATGGTCCCTGTTGATCGTCCGCGATGCTTTCGACGGCGTTCGGCGCTTCGGGCAATTCCAGCGCAATCTCGGCATCGCGAAGAACATCCTCAGCGCCCGTCTACGAAATCTCGTCGACGCGGGCGTGCTGCGCGTCGAACCCGCGGCCGACGGAAGCAGATTCGAGGAGTACGTCCTCACCGCCGAGGGGCGGGACCTGTTCGATCTGATCGTCAGCCTCCGGCAATGGGGCCAGCGGCACGCCTTCTCCCCCGACGAGCCGCACTCGGTCCTGGTCGACACCGACTCCGGACGTCCACTGCCGACACTGCGCTTCACCACCCCGGACGGCCAGACCGTCGCACCGCAGCGCGTGCGCGTCCGGAAAGTCGCCGAAGGGAATTCGGGAAGCCGACCGTAGCCAGACGCTTCGCCGTTCGCGGCGCGGCGGCGATTCCTCCGCGGACAGCCGAGTTTCGGGTGAGCCGAGCGCGGGGCTAGGCGGCGAAAGCGAGGTCGGGATCCTCGTCCGACGGGGTGCCGCCCGCTCGCTCCAGTAGGCGGGCGAGCGCGTCGGCGACGTGGCGCGGCTGCTCGAGGATCACGGAGTGGCCCGCGCCCTCGACCATCACCAGGTCCGAGTATTCGATGGTGGCGGCCATCGCGACGGAGTGCGAGGGCGGCGTCATCAGGTCGGCCGAGCCGCACAGCACCAGCGTCGGGATCTTCGACAGGACGGCGAGCGCGTCGGTCTGGTCGTAGGCCATGAAGGCGCTCAGGAAGCTCGCCATCGTCACGACCGAAGTCTGATTGTGCATCGCGTTGGCGAGGGTCAGCACCCGGGGGCTGACCTTGCGATCGCCGAACTCGGCGGTGCGGATGAGAGGGGCGAAGACCTTGCAGGCCATGAGCTTCGCGTGGTGCATCAGGCTCGGCGCGCGCCGGACGGCGGCCTGGAACAGGGAGATGACCGGATTGCGCAGCAGACGGCCGAAGCCGGCGTCGGCGAGTCCGCTGGCCGCGGTCGCGATGAGCGCGGCGCCGACGACGCGAGTGCCGATCTCGTGCGGGTACAGGCTGGCGTAGGTCAGCGCGGTCATGCCACCCATGGAGTGACCGACCAGCACGACCGGCCCGGTGGGTGCGACGGCGTCGAGCACATCGCGCAGGTCGTGACCGAGCTGCTCGAGGTTGTAGGTCTGGCGCGAGGCGACGGCGGACTCGCCGTGGCCACGGTGGTCGTAGCAGACGAGCCTGCCGCCCGGATACCTGCGCATCAGCGCGTCACGGACGTAGGCCCAGGACGCGGTGCGCAGGCAATGTCCGTGCAGGAGCACGACGGTGAGCTCCGCGTCTCGCGGGCCGTATTCGCGAAGGGCGAGTCGCACACCGTCTCGGGTCGAGACCGTGGCACGACGACCCGCCGAGGTGGCGACTGTGCTGGGGATCGACATCGGAGGCTCCGGTTCGCTGGCGGTTACGTGTCCAACTGTCCGCCGGATCCGCCGCCGTTGTCAGTGCCCCGAGAGTTGAGGTCGCTTCCCCAAGGGGTGAACGCATCGCCACCTTGGTGGGATCGGGTCTACGCTGCGCAGAACTCGTTGCCTTCGGGATCCCGCATGACCCACCAGTGCCCGGCGGGTCCGTTGTCGAACTCGCGCACGCGGGTCGCGCCGAGCCCTTCCAGCCGAGCCACCAGACCCTCGAGGTCGCCCGACTCGCCGTGCACGTCGATATGCAGGCGGTTCTTGCCGGACTTCTCCTCGGGGACGTCCTGGAACAGCAGACGCCTGCCCCGCCCGACACCGCTGAGCGGATCGAACGGATCCTCCGGATGCCGGATCCCGGCCAGCCCACGGAAGATCTTGCGACCCCCGTGCTCGGCCACCGCGTCCTCGCCGAGATGACCCGCCGCGAGCAGCTGCTCGATGAGCGGGCTCGGGTCTTCCACCTCGTACCCCAGCGCCGCGGCCCAGAAGTCCGCGAGGGCGGGCGCGTTCTTGCTGTCGACGACGAGCTTCCAGTTCAATGCCACGCGCCGGAACCTACACCGCCGCTACGACAGAAACGCGACGCCAGGCTCTCACCGGCACAGTGCGTCGACGATCGTTCGGGCCAGCCATCCCGTGTATCGCTCGAACGTCCACCCGACCCGACTCCGATCACGATCGGTCGAGCCAGGGTGACAGGTCGAGTTCGGGGTAGCGCAACGCCATGCCCCCCAGAGTTTCGTCGGTCCAGAAAGCATGGCCGGGCGGCGGGAACCCGAAGAGTTGGAGCTGGCGCGGGGTGGCGCGTTCGACGAACCGATACCAGGCGGGTTCGTGACTGCGCAGCGCCCATCCGTAGCGCTGGCCCCACTCGTTGTCGGCGCGGCGGTAGCCAAGATGCATCGAAAAGCGTGCGCCGCCCGGCCGCGCCATACCGGTGCCGCGGTGGAAGGTGCCCAGCTCGAACGCCACCACCGTGCCGGCGGGACCGGCGGCGGAGATCTCACGTTCGTACAGGTCCGGTCGGCCCGGCCCACGGAACCTCGCGGCCGGGTCTCGTCCGGACTCCCCATCCGGAAACCAGTTCGGCGTGGCGTCGATATCGCTTGTGTGAGTTCGCGAAACGAGATGTGGAGGGCCCAGCTCCTCGGGGACGTCGTCGAGGAAGACGAACATCTCGACCTGCTTGAAGGCGGGGGCGCTGCTCGGCACCAGCACGGTGTGGTTGAGGTAGTCGCGGTGCAGATGCTGGTCGTAGTCCGCCGCACCGGTGTACTTCGCCCACGCCTCGGCGGTGTAGAGGCGTAAGTCGTTGCTGCCCAGCAGTTCCTCGGCTAGATCGATGAGCAAATCGTGCACCGCCAACAGGGCGACCTCGGTGCCGGTGAAGGGAAAACTGTCGATGCCGGCGAACTCGTCGCCGACGAAGCGGTCGCGGCGCGGGTCGCTGCCGTCATGGAATCCGTGCGCCGAAGGGAACATGGACGCCAGCTCGGCGACCGCGGGCGTCAAGACGTCTTCGGGCAGATATCCGGGCAGGACGGCGAAACCGTGCCGATTCCACTCATGGGACGCGTTCGAAAGATCCACCGGCACAGTCTCGCCGCATATCCGCCTGCCCGCCAACTGGTTCCGAGCGGCTGCTTCACCGAGACGGCAAGGCGTGGATGATGTCCAGGGCTTGGCCCAGGGTTGCCAGCGCCATCTCGTCGCTGATCAGCGCCGCACTCGTACTCGTCGCCGCGGAAGTGCTCAGCTGACCTTGGCGACGAGGCGCAGCGGCAGCACGCGCATGGCGGCTGCCAGCGGCAAGCCGGGCCACGCGGGAACTTTGGACTGGACGCGTTCGGCCTCGATGGCTTTGACCATGGCCCGCACGCCTTTTCGCGTCGAGACCATCAGCGGCGTGCGGCCCGCGGCGGCGGTCATCTCCGATTCGATGTAGGCCGGGTACAAGGTGGTGACCGCGATCGGGGTGTCGAGCAGTTCGGCGCGGATTCCCTCGGCCAGCGCCGCGACACCGGCCTTGCTGGCGGCGTAGGTGGTGAGATTGCGCGGCAGGCCCCGCATCGCGCTGATCGAGGAGACGACGACGAGATGACCGGACCGCTGACGGCGAAAGATCTCCACGGCGGCCTCGCATTGCGCCAGCGCCGCGACGAAATTCGTCTCTGCGGTCTGCCGGTTGGCGTGGAAGCGGCCGGTGCCGATCGGCTGGCCCTTGCCGAGCCCGGCGTTGACGATCACCCGGTCCAGGCCGTCGAGGTCGTCGTGAAAGGCGTTGAACACCTCGAAGACCGCGTCGTGGTCGTTGACGTCGAGCTCGCGCACGCTCACCCGGATGCGGGGATGCGCGGCGAGCAAATCGTCGTGCAGCCGACGCAGGCGCTCCCCGCGGCGCGCGCACAGCGCGAGATCGCGTCCTTTCGCGGCGAAGGCGCGGGCCATCTCCTCGCCGAGGCCGCTGCTTGCGCCGGTGATCAGAATGCGCTTCCTGGTGGTCATCGACGATCCTCCTGATGCTGAAACGTATGCGGCCGGGTCACGCGCGGTCCCGATACTTGGCCAGTTCGACCCGGGCGACAACGCCGAGGTGAACCTCGTCGGGACCGTCGGCCAGCCGCAGCGCCCGCGCCGCCGAGAGGAACCCCGCCAGCGGGGTGTCGTCGGACAGTCCCGCCGCGCCGTGCAGCTGGATCGCCATGTCGATCACCGAGTAGGCCATGCTCGGAACCGAGGCCTTCACCTGCGACAGCTCGCTGATCGCCGCCGCGGCTCCCCCGGTGTCCAGCAGCCACGCCGTGTGCAGGACTTGCAGCCGCGCCTGGTTGATCGCGATGCGCGCGTGCGCGATACGTTCGCGATTGCCACCGAGATTGATCAACGGTTTGCCGAAACCGTGACGGCTGCTTGCCCGTTCGCAGGCCAGCTCGAGCGCGCGCTCGGCCATGCCGATCAGGCGCATGCAGTGGTGGATCCGGCCGGGTCCGAGACGACCCTGGGCGATCTCGAAGCCGCGGCCGGGACCGGCGATGATCGCGTCCAGCGGCAGTCGGACGTCGGTGAACGACACTTCGCCGTGGCCGTATGGCTCGTCGTAGTACCCCATGACCGGCAGCATCCGTTCCACCTGAACGCCTTCGGTGTCCAGCGGCACAAGGACCATCGAGTGCCGTGCGTGGCGGTGCGCGTCGGGATCGGTCAGGCCCATGAAGATGACGAATCGGCAGTTCGGGTGGCCGATGCCGGTGCTCCACCATTTGCGGCCGTTGAGAACGACGCTGTCGCCGTCCACGATCGCGGTCGCGCTCATGTTCGTCGCGTCCGAGGACGCCGCGTCCGGCTCGGTCATGCAGAACGCCGAACGAATCCGGCCCTCCAGCAGCGGCGTCAACCATTCCGCACGCTGCGCGTCGCTGCCGTAGTGCACCAGCACCTCGGCGTTGCCGGTGTCGGGGGCGTTGCAGTTGAACACTTCCGGGGCAAGCAACGAGCGACCCATCAGCTCCGCCAGCGGCGCGTACTCCACCACCGACAGGCCAGCCCCGTACCTGTCGTCGGGCAGGAAGAGGTTCCACAGCCCCTGCTCGCGCGCGGCGGCCTTGAGTTCCTCGACGACGGGAGAGACGACCCAACGGTCCGAAAGACCGTGCAGCGTGGCGAAATAGTCCGCCTCGCGCGGCGTGATCTCATTGTCGATGAACGCGCGGACCCGGTCTATGTAATCGCGGGCGACGGCTGAATGGGTGAAGTCCACGATGGCTCCTCTCGATTCCCCCCGACACGGCGACAGTAGAACATCCCTAAGCAATGCTCAATAAGACTCGTCCTATAGGACTCGACGCGTAGTGGGGCAGTGTTATTCGGGTGAGTCGAACAGGCGGCCGAGGGCGTCGACGAGGTAGTCGACCAGATCCGAGGTGGCCACGTCGTCGTCGGCTTCCACGGCCATCTCCTCGGCCATGGCGAGCCAGCCGCGGACGGCGAGGCGCGTCATCGCGTCGGCCTTCGAACGTCCCATCGCGTGCAGGATGCGGTCGGTCAAGGTCGCGCGAATGTCCTGGAAGACCTCCATGACCCGGTCGTCACCGCCGCTCGCCGCGCGCACCAGTGCCACGTAGTTGGCGCGGCGCCGCCGGATGAAGCTCACGAAGCCATCGGTGACAGCGTGCTCGCGCGTTTGCGACGTTCCGCCTTCGGGCACTTCGGTCTGCCCGAGCATCCGGTCCCCCGCCGCGCGGACGACGGCGATGTAGTAGTCGCGCTTGGTCGGAAAGTAGTGGAACAGCAGGCCTCGCGAGATACCGGCCTCGGTGGCGACCTCGTCGATGGCGAGCTCGTGGATCGGGCGGGTGACGAGCAGGCGTAGCCCGATGCCGATGAGCTGTTGCCGACGATCCTCGCTCCTCAAGCGGATGCGGGCGCTCCCGGACGCGGTCATCTGGCGAAGGTACCACTGCGGAGCAATGCTCCCGCCACTATTGAGCGTTGCTCAACCTGACGCTAGCCTGTAGCCCCCACGACGATGAGTCGACCGCTGACCAGGCAGGAGTCACTATGCCGACCAGTCACATCAATGGCGCCGAACTCGCCTACATCGACACCGGCCTCCCCCCGCGGAGGCCGTTCGCGCCGACCATCGTGTTCGGACACGGGCTGCTGTTCGGCGGGTGGATGTTCGAACCGCAAATCGAAGCTCTGCGTTCGCGTTACCGCTGTGTGGCGATCGACTTCCGCGGTCAGGGCTACAGCGCGCCGACACCGTCCGGCTACGACATGGACACGCTCGCCGACGACGTGGTGGCCCTGATCGATCACCTGGATCTGGCGCCGGTGCACTACGTCGGCCTGTCCATGGGCGGGTTCGTCGGGCAGCGCATCGCAGCGCGGCGCGGCGAGTTGCTACGCTCGCTGACCCTGCTGAGCACCAGCGCCGAGGCCCAGGGCGCCGTGCACGCCGCCAAGTTCAAGCTGCTCGCGTTGGCCTACCGGCTCGCCGGGACCGGCATGGTGCGCGACCGCGCCGCGAATCTGCTGTTCGGGCCGGTATTTCGGGCCAGCACGGCGGGTGAGCCGGTCATCGCCGAATGGGCTCGACGGCTGAGCCGATCCGAGCGCGCGGGCATCCACCGCGCGATCGTCGGTGTCGCCGACCGCGACGCGATCCTGCCGGAACTCGAGCGCATCGACGTGCCCACTCTCGTCGTGGTCGGCGCCGACGACATCGACACCCCGCCGGATAAAGCCAAGCAGATCGCCGACCACATCGCGGGCGCCACGCTCGAGATCGTCCCCAACTGCGGCCACACCTGCACACTCGAGCAGCCCGAGGCGATCACCGAGCTGATCGCACGATTCGTCAAAACGACCGACGACGTCGCCGCGGCCCGCAGCAGTCGCTGAGCCGCGTTCGCGAAACCGCTACGCGCCCAGCGTCTCCAGCACCCGCCGCGCCTGGTAGTCCGCTCCCAGCTGGTTGGGATGGAAAGGCACGGCGAGCCCGGTCGGCGCGCTGGAGAACGGGACGAGTCCCTCCACCCATCGCACACCGGGTGGTTGGCAGGCGTCGTGGCCGGTGCTGCCGGTGTGGGTGTCGACGAACTCCACACCGGTGGCGTCGGCCACGCGGGCGAGCATGCGGTTGAGCTCGATGAGCTTGTCGCCCAGCCAGATCGCGTCGGCGTCGGAGATGGGGATCTCCGGGAAGCAGCCGCCGGTGGTGCCGACGGCGTCGAAGTAGTCGAGCAGCAGGATGCGAGCGTGCGGGGCGCGTTCGCGAATGCCCGCGATGGTGGCGGTCACCCGGGTCGCGGCGACGCCGATGGCCTCGGTCATGAGATCGGTGTCGCCGGTGACCATCGTGTCCCGGCACGGTGTGGCGGCGGGATCGATCGTCAGACAGGTGAATACGGACTTCGCCAGAGCGGCGTCGTTGCCGCCGATGCCAAGGGTCACCAGATCCGTGGTGGGAGTGAGGCTGTC
The DNA here is from genome assembly GCF_001612615.1 of Nocardia amikacinitolerans NBRC 108937. Lineage (GTDB taxonomy): Bacteria > Actinomycetota > Actinomycetes > Mycobacteriales > Mycobacteriaceae > Nocardia > Nocardia amikacinitolerans. Next base: position 256,483 of record NZ_BDAU01000011.1, read on the forward strand.
GAACTGCGGTGGGTTGCTGCCCAGTGCCGTGGCCTGCGGACTCGTCATGTGCCGGGTCTCGGCGCCGCCGCAGGTCGCGTCGCGGAAGACCGGTATCGACAGCGCGGCGGCCACCTGCTTCGGATAGTTGCGGGCGCTCTGCAGACAGTTCACCGGCGCGAACCGCGTACTGATCTGACTGCCCGTGGCATCGGCCGCCCACGAATCCCCCAGCGCCACATACTCCGAATACGCCGGTGCGGCCATCGCCGGTGCGGCGGGCAGACCCGCGGCCGTGAGTGGCAGTAGCGCCACCGCGGCGGACGCCAGCAGTGTTCGCTTGGTCCCAAGCACTGTATCTCCGCTCGAACTACCCGACCCCGTGCATGAATTGGACTAACGTCCAGACGGAATCTAGCACGGCGGTGCGGGCATATGCCCTCAACCGTTGAGATCGGCTTCGGGAACGAAGAATTCGCGTCTACGGATTGAGCCGGTATCGGCCGCCGCCCAGGGCGCACGAGCGGGAACGGACCTGTTCGGAGTACTCGCCCCAGCGCGTGGTTTCCGACCACGTCAGGTCTTTCGCCGTTGCGATGCCCGGGATCTCGGCCTCGGAGAAATCCGTTCCCACCGCGTCGACTCGGGTCAGGTCCGCGCCGGTGAGATCCGCGCCGCGCAAATCTGTACCGGCCAGTTGCGCGTACGCGAGATTGGCGTCGACCAGAACCGCCTCGACGAGGTAGGCCTCGCGAAGATCGGCCGACGTCAGATCGGCTCCGGTGAGATCCGCCCCGGGAAGCTCGATCCCGTGCAGTCTCGCGCGGACCAGATCGGCGCCCGGCCGGATCGCCACTCCGCCGCGGACGATCAGCACGGCGCGTAGCGACGTCGCGCCGCGCACCAGCGCGGTGGTCGCATTCTGAAGCAGTGTTCGACGAGCAACAGTACTCAATCTAGCCCCCTGCATGCGAGAAGTTAGCCAGCGGGTTTCGACACTGCACACGATGCGGACGCTCGAGTCCGTCCGAATTGTTCGTCGGTCCAACTAAAATCGGCGGGGTTCAGCGGTGATAGACAGCTTATCGCTACAGAGCCCCAAGGCGAAGCTCGACATGGCTTGTTCGACGAGAAGTAGCTGCCGTGTCCAAGTGGCCGTCGTGAAAGGAGTTCGGCGGTGTCGACGGTACCGGTCGCCGCTGTTTTCGTATCGGAGAGGACACTTCAGGGATGAATCGTAAATCTCGGCCGCCAAACCTGTTCAGTCACCTCGACGAACCCACTGCCACCTCCGCACCGGCCGGTGACGGCCAGGTGGGTCCTCCGGTGTTCAGCAGCGCCGTGTCGAGTCCCGCGGTAACGGACGACGCCGCGGCCCCGGCCGGCAGTGATCAGTGAAACCGAAGGACCGAGCGCGGGATCTCGCCCGCATGCACGCTCGCCGCGACTCGTCACACTGATTCGACGCCCGACCGACCCCGCAAAGGTTCTGTACCGATTGAGACTCCGGACGTCCAGCCGTCGGTCAGGGTTCGAGGTAGAGCCGCTCGTTCGGGAGTCTGCGGAATCCGTTCGCGGCGGTATCGATGGTCACCGCGTCGAGGTAATGCCGGTCCTCGTGTTCGGCGACGAACACCAGCGCGGCGGTCAGGCACGCGACGAAGTCCATGCGCACGCCGTGCAGGAACACCGACAGGTGCACGTCCGGTTCCTCCGGCCGCGGTGAGACGGTGCTCATCGCGAATGCTCATGGGGCGGAGTTGGACACGCGTGCACTCCGTAGAGCACTGCCCGGCCGGAGGGACGGAACAGCGAGTGCGCGGCGGTGATCCAGCCGCGATACTCCGAGCCCTCGTCGGCCGGTGACGGCAGCGCGACTCGATCGCCGTTGCCAAGCACCGTGATTCGGCGGCTGCGATACAAGGCCGCTTCGGCCGCGAACGGATCGGTGCGCGGCAGAATGGTGCTCACAACAGCCTCCCGGTCACTGCTTCGAACAACCCCATCGGTGAAACACCCTCCCTGCTCGCTCGACATATGAGGAGCGCCCGCCGCCGGGGAACGATGAGGGGCACCGCGTCGACCCGGCGGCGGGGCTGGGTATCAGCTTGGTGGTTGGGGGTGTGTTCGAAAGGCCAGTGAAGGGACAGGTTTCGAGTAGTGAGGGGCGGCGTGGTGGGGATCGATCTACCCTCGTGGCATGGGCCAGCACGTTGGGGAGCGGATTGCCGCGGAACGCAAGATCGCTGGGCTGAGTCAGCATCAGTTGGCCGGTCGGGCCAGGTACAGCCTGAGCATGGTCAAGGCGGTCGAACAGGGGCGTGAGGTCGCGTCTGCGGGGTTCATCGCGGCGGTGTCCGGCGCGCTCGGTGTCGAGCCCGAGCGGCTGCAGGGCAATCCGTATGTCGATACGCTCGCCGAAGAGGGTCCGATCGAAGGGCTGGCCGAACTGCGCACGGTGCTGGCCGAAGGCGCGTATGTCCGAGCGGTCGAGCCGCCGTCTTTCGAGGAGCTGTCCGCCGGTCTCACCGCCGTGGAGATGGCACTGCGGAACGACCGCACACGTCGTGCCCTGGTGATGCTGCCCGATCTGATCCGGCAACTGTACGGCGCGATCCACGCCGCACAGCACGAGCGGGACCGCGCGAAGGCGTACAAGATGCTCTGCGCGGCATATATCGCCGCCGAGGGGGCGTGCGGCCGGCTGGGCTACTCATCGTTGACTGCGCTGGTGCTGGATCGGCTGGATTGGGCGGCATCGCACGCTGACGATCCCGCCTATGCCGTCCGCAGTCTGATCAAACGGTCGCGCCTCCTCATGGCACACGGAGCGACCGACGTGGCGATGTCGCTGGTCGACCGTGGCCTGGCTCTGGTTCCGGGCGACAGCGAGGCGGAGAACGTCCTTCGCGGGTACAGCCACCTGCGCGGTGCGATCGTCGCCGCGCGGGCACGACGCCTCGACGACGCGCGAACCCATATCGGCGCGGCCCGGCAGATCGCGAGGCCGATGACCCGGGAAAGCTCGCTGTACACAACCGATTTCGGCCCGGGGAACGTGGAGGTGCACGCGTGTGCGGTCGAGCTGGAGGCAGGCGACCCCGGCAAGGCAGCGCGTGACGGTGCCGTCTTGGCCCTTCCGTCCGATATGGCCGCGCCGAGGGCGGGCCACCACTGGCACGACAACGCTCGCGCCTGGCTGATGACGGGGAAACCCGACCAAGCCCTTGCCGCGCTCAACAAGGCCCGTGCCGCGGCACCCCAACAGACGCGCCTGCATCCGTCCGTCCGGGAGACTTTGTTCGGCATCGCCGCCGCTCAGCGCCGCCAGTCCGAGAGTCTGGTCGGCTTCGCCTCTTGGCTCGGCGCGAGTCTTTGAGCGGTCGGTACACCGGGCGATCCACCAACACCTCCGACCCCGGGGTGCTGCCGAGGGGGCAGGTCCCGGGGTTGCTGGTATGGGTGGCAGTGGGCGTGCGAGGCGGCGGGGCCGCACGCCGGTACGGGGATCAGTACATGCCCGTACGGTGATCAGTAGTAGTAGTAATTTCCGTAGGCGTCGTAGTTCTCGGAGCCGGGAGTCAGGTTGGTCTGGCCGCCCGGGGTGAGGTTGGTCTGGCCGCCGGGGGTCAGATCCTGCTGGCCGCCACACACCAGATTGGGCCAGGAGCAGGTCGGCAGGTTGGGGTCCTGCTCGGCTTGGGCGACACCAGCCGTCACCAAGCCGGCACCTAGCAGGGCGGGTGCCGCGGCGATCGCCATGGCGCGTGCGAAGCGGTGGGTGCGGCGGGTCGAGCGCTGGTCGGTCGTCATATGGTTTGCTCCTTCGTGTCGGTCTGGCGGGGCGGTCCCGCTGTCGTTGTGACGATGTCTAGACTGCTCGACGCTGAGCCGCGCTGATAGGACACCAAGGGTGCGGGGCGACTCACCCTTCTTGTGGTTCGATCCCACCAAGGTGGGCGGCGGTTTCGGTCCCCGCGGTCGGAAGAAACCGACAATGCGCGGCAGTTGAAAATGCGATCAGTTCAGAACCCCGCCGGGCCTCGCCGGACCGAAAAACGCCCGTCCGGCAGCACCGGCATCCCGTGCGCTATGAGTGGCTGGACGAGCGGCTGCGATCGCCGGCATCAGCCCCGTAATCAGCGACGCGATCGTCGTGTCGGCCGACGATCGATACACCGCCGAAAGCAGCGCGGGTGATCAGCGTGGTGGACGATCAGCTCGACGAGATGCCGTCCAGTATGTCGCCGAGTTTCACGCTCTCAAGACGAAAACTGTTGCTGCACAGCGCTATACGGCACGACCGAATCACACGATACCTTCGATCGGACTCGCCGATATCGCTGACCAGCCGTAGGCCGGTTCGCATCCGATCTCTCTCCGGACGCTGTCGCGAAAGGTCGTGGTGTCAGCAGGTGTTGACTGAGATTCGTTTGTTTCCAATAGCTTTGAAGAAATTGCGTACCCTGTCGGGCGCGCGGGGTCCGACGGCTCGGATCGCGAGCCGGTCAACGAACAATAGCGTTCGCGAACGCCACGCGGCAAGGGCGACGCGCCGACCTGGCCCACTTCCCACACCTCGAGAGCCTAGCGGCAGACGCATTGCCGAACCTGTCACAAGCGCGTAGAGGCAAACAAACAGCGATCGAATTACGTTGTGCGCAAACAATTTAGATTGAAGCGCCGTCTGATCCGGATTCGCGACGCTCCCCTGCTGGGGATTGTCCAATCGCTCCCTTCGGTCCGGCCGCATGGTCGAATACTGAACCATCATCCGTCTGAGTTGCCTTGTCGTGCACTGTGATTCATCACAGAAGTTTGCTCAAAGAATTCCGGTCGGTTTCGACGCGCGACTAGATGTGTTGTGCGGTAGCCTCTTTCGCTATGTTCGTGGTTGAGGAACTTGTTGCGCTCGAGGTTGCGCTGGGTGATGGACTGGCCGTGGCGGGTGTCGAGCAAGACCATGTGGAACGACTACTACCGCGTGCGTGACGCTCTGCGCGCGTACGCGGACGAGCACCTCGGCGATCCGGACGATGTGCTGGTAGTGGATGAGGCCGGATCATTGTGTAAGAACGTGAAAATCCCTCGGGCGCAACACTTATGTCCGCGTCCGGGCGGTGTCGTCGAGCGTCGTCGGCTCGACGATCTCGGCAACGGGCATGCCCCCGCTGCGTCGCGCCGCCGACCCGCACCGGTCGCCGCGGCCGACTCCCACGCCACACATTCTGGCGCACAACGTATTTCACGGCGGTCGACATCGGAGTCGACCCGGCTACGCGTTGGTTCCGTAGCCGGAGAGTCGTGGATCCCCGAACGGGCAGCGGCCACACCGTCGTCCGCCCTACGGACCACCTCCCCCGGACCCAGCCGCGGATCCCGTACTCGGCGCGTACTGACGCCGACTCTTGCAGGCGACCACGAAATCGCCAACTCCCCGCGCTACGCACCCACCGAGACCAGCGCCGACTAGCCCACCGAAGTCGCGGTGGCGGCATCGACGCCTGCTGCCGAACAGCCGATTCGTCCGTAACCGAACGCCCTCTCCAGGCCAGTGGTCGCCGCCGCGTGCCCGACTCCGCTCGCTATGACACCGAAGGAGCTCACCGCCAATGGACAATCCCACGTCACCGTCAGGACATCAGGAGGACGGGCGCCTGGTGGCGGCCATGTCCGGGCGGTCGAGCACCGCGGACGCGGTCGCGGACGGCCGCGTCCGCGTCGCCACCTCGGCGTCGAACGGCCATGCCCGCACCGAGTCCGCCGAGCAGGTCGTCGCGCCGGGCGACCGAGTGGCGATGGTCACCGAGCGGATGCGCGAAATCTTGGTCACCGGAAGCGATTTCGACGACATCTACCGTCACGTCCTGACCGCGCCCGGCAAACGGGTCCGGGCCAGGCTGGTGCTGGACTGCCACCGCCTGCTGCCGTCGGCCGTGTCGGCGTCCGTCCCCGACGCCGTCGATCTGGCCTGCGCGATGGAGATGCTGCACGAAGCGTCGCTGATCCACGACGACATCTGCGACAGCTCGCTGCTGCGGCGCGATGCCCCCTCGGTGCCCGCCCTGTTCGGTATCCGGACCGCCGCCCGGGTCGGATTCCATATGGCGGGCACCGCATTACAGGTCTTGGCGCGGGTGCTGGAAGACAACCCGGTGGTCTGCGCGCAGCTCGGCGAGGCTCCCGGCGTCACCTACCTGGACAGCATCTCGGATCTGTCCGCGGGGCAGCTGGTGGAGACCATGACCCCCGACGTCGACGATGCCGCGCTGCGCAGGCACTACGAGGTCGTCGCGGGCGCGAAGACCGGCACACTGTTCCGGCTGGCCTGTTCCTACGGCGGTACGGCGGGCGGGGTCGACCACGACCGGCTGCGCGACCTGATGCGGTACGCCGAACAGTTCTCCCTGGCCTTCCAGATCATGGACGACGTGCGCGACGTCGAGGGCGACCCCGCGCTCGGCAAGGAGGCCTGCGGCGACCTGGATCGCAGGGTGCCGACCTGGCCGGTGATCGAATGGCTGGCGATACGCCCGAATGCTCGCGAAATGTGGCTCTCACCAACGACTTCCAGCGCCGAATTGCAGGCCGACCTGGTGCGCAGCGGGGCGACCAAGGCCGCGCACGACGCCGCGATCCGCGCCGCCGAGACGGCGTGCGCGGCGCTGGAGACGTTCCCGCCGACCCCGGCGCGGGACGACCTGCGCACCCTGGCGCTACAGGTGGTGTCGCGATGACCGGAGGAAGACTCGGCATCCTCGCCAACGGGCTGCGGAACCTGCGCCGCGCACCCGACCTGGCCGCGCTGCGGGCGGCGGCCTCCCCCGCCGAACTGGCCAGGCTGGCACTGATCCCGGCGGCACGGAACATGGGAATCGCGATCGGCTTCCTCGGCGCGGACCTGCGGGCCGAAGCCACCGCTGCCCTACTCGCCTGCCGTGTGCTCGACGCCTACGAGGACCTGATCGACCGTCCGCTGGCGGGCACCGCCGTGCGGACCGCCGCGCAGTACCTCATCGGCGGCACCGACACCCCGCCGCCACCGCCGGAGCGGGTCACGGTCCGCGACAGTGAGGCCGTCGACCTGGTGCTCGCCGAACGCATCGCGGACGTGCGCGCGCTGGTGTCGGCGCTGCCCGTCGCGGGACGGGAACGCGTGGGCAGCCTGCTGCTCGACGTCGGCGATGTGATGGCCCGCAACCTCGAATCGCCACTGCCTCGGGTCGCCTACAGCGAGGGAGTGCTCGGCCGCGTGACGCATTACGCGTGCACGCTGGTCGCCGAAGAGGCTTGTGCCGAAACCGATTTGCGCGAGCTCACCGCGTGCGTCGGCGTCATCGCTCAGGCGGCCAACGACCTGCGCGACGGCGAACTCGCACTCTACGGCGTCGCCGACCGCGCCGAACTGACCAGGGCGGTGATGCTGCGACTGCTCGCGCCTGCCTTGGGCGGGTTCGCCCTGCTGGCCCGCCTCGGCCCGCGCACCCCCAACCCGGGCGCCAGGGCGGCGATGGCGTACATGACCATCACGACGACAGGCTTCCTGTGTTCGACGGTCGGGGCGCCGGTCCCCTACCGGCGGCCGATCGGCGCCACCGCGCTGGCCGTCCTGTCGCCCGCGCGCTGGGCCAAGATGGTCGAGCGGGTCCAGCGATGCGCCGACGCGGCGGTCCACCGGGTGCTCGACACCTCGCCGGAACTCGGTACCGGTTCCGACGCGGCGGCGCGACTGCTCGGCGCGGTCGACCCTGGCACGCTGTCGCCCGCGATGGTGCCGCTGATCGTCGACACCACCTTCGCCCTCGTGCGGGCACTGCCGGAAGAACCGCTGACGGGCACACTCTCCGCCGCCGACATCCGCACCATGATGATCGCCGATCACCTGGCCTTCGGCGCACTCGATCGGCTGCCGCCGCGCGGAGCAGACGAGATGCGCGCCCTCGCAACAAGATTCCAGCTGGCCGCCCTCGAAACCACTCCCGGAGGAGATCGTCCGTGACCAGTTCGTCCACCGACCCCGGCATAGGAACGCCCGACACCAACACCCGAGGAGAACACCTATGACCACCGTGCCAACCCGTCCCGGCGACGGAACGCCCCCGGCGGCCTCCGACCGACCGCCGTTCAGCCGCCGGGTGCTGAAGCTCGAGCACCCGGCGAACGTCGGCCCGCTACTGCACATCGTGGCGTGGGTCGTGCTGCTGTCCTTCGGCCTGTTCGTGCCGATCGCCACGAACTGGTATCTGGCTGTCCCGCTGATCATCGTGCTGACCCTGCTGAACTTCTCGCTCACCATCGGCGTGATGCACATGCACACGCACCGGGCGCTGTTCGTCTCGCGGCGGCTGAACCGCTTCGTGGACATCATGTGCTGTCTGCCCGCCACGCTGACCTCGGCGGAGATGCGCGAGGTGCACGTGCTCAACCATCACCGGTTCAACGACGGACCGGGTGACGTCACCTCCACCGAGGGCATGGAACGCGGGCTCGGCGCCGTGTGGTACTGGATTCGGTACGGCACCATCGTCAAGAACCACACCATGCGAATGATCTTCGCCGCCAACCCGTCCGAGGGTCGGCTCAAGCGTCGCCACACCTTCGTCCTCGACCTCACGCTCGCTTTGGCGCTGCCGATCGGCATCTGGTACGTCGCGGGCTTCGAGCGGTTCGCGCTGTTCTGGGGCCTGCCGTTCCTGATCACCCAGGTGAACTCCGGATACTTCGCCTGGCTGACCCACGCCCCGGCGCGGGTGTTCGAGGACGATCCGAGCAAATCGCTGAACACCGCGGGTAACTGGCTGAACTTCTTCATCTTCAACCAGGGCTACCACAGCGTGCACCACCGGTACCCGGGCGTGCACTGGTCGCAGATACCCGACAAGCTCGATTTCATGCGGCAGGTCGACGCGGCCGTCATCGTGCCGTACTGGATGACGATCCAGTCGTCGTGGCGCCTGGTCCGGCCCGGTGGCTTCCTCGACGCGCGCTACGGCGAGCGGTGGAAGGCCAAGCTGGACAAGCGGATGGAGACGGGGACGGTCCGCCTGCGGTTCCTGCCCTGGTTCGCATGGATCTGACCACCGCGCAGCAACAGGTTCGGGGCGCGCTGACGGACCGCCGCCGGCTCGTCCCGTTCCTGCTGGCCTTCGGCGTCTACGGCGTCGCCGGAGTGACCGTGCCGCTACTGCTGTTGTTCGCCGGAGGCTGGTGGCTGCCGAAGACCGTCGACGAGGGACCGCACCTGGCGACCGGTCCGGCCATCGCCGTCGACGTGCTGCTGCTCGCGCTGTTCGGCTTGCAGCACTCGGGCATGTCACGACCGGCGTTCAAGGCGTTCATCACCCGCTGGGTGCCGGAAGCCTTGGAGCGCACCGTCTACATCGTCATGGTCTGCCTGGTCGTGTGGGTGATGTGCCTCGCGTGGCAGCCGCTCCCCCAGCGGGTCTGGTCGGCGGACGGCGTCGTCGGGACCGCTCTCGACGCCGGGTTCTGGCTCGGCTTCGTGCTTGTCTACGCGGCGACGTTGCTGCTCAACCACTTTCACCTGCTCGGCATCAGTCAGGCCTACCGCCACTACGTGATCCAGGTGCCGGACGCGACCATGGATCGCTTGCAGGTGCACGGGCCCTACCGTTTGGTGCGCCATCCGTTGATGACCGGCCTGCTGCTGTCGTTCTGGTGCGCCAGCGACATGACCGCCGGACATCTGCTGTGGGCGGTCGGGTTGACCGGCTACATCCTGCTCGGCACGTTCCTGGAAGAGCGCGACCTCGTCGCACGCTTCGGCACGGCCTACCGCGCTTACGCCGAGCAGGTTCCCGCCTTCTTCCCGTCACCGCTCGGTCCCTCGGCGCGGGCACGTGTGCGCCAAGCCGTGTTCGGCCGTTCGGATCAACCGCTGTGACGGCCGAATACGGCTCGGCCTGAACGGCTTTCGTACCACCCAGCTCGTGGTCACCGTCGCCGCACATCGACGTGGCCATCGGCTGTGCACTGTCCGCCACCGGTTCGTCCCGGCACGGGAACGCGCCGGTGGCCCCTGCTCGAGTTGGGAGAGGAAACGACGTGAACAGCGTTCGCGAGGGCAGCGGACCCATCACCGCGGGCACGGACGGCGGGCACGGCGCCGGTCGTGCCCACGGCAAGGCGATCCTGCTCGGCGAGCACACGGTGGTGCACGGCACGCCCGCCCTCGCGTTTCCGTTGCCGACGCTCGCGGCGCGCGCGGTCGCTCGCCTCGGTCGACCGGAGGACGAAGGCGATTCCCCCGCGGTACAGCACTTTCGGTTCGTCGCTGGCGATACCGTCACCGCGTCGTCCGGTGCCCACGTCGCGGTCGAGGAGGCGCTGCGGCGGTGGGGACTGGCGGATGAGGTGGTCGAGGTCGTGCTCGACTGTGAGATCCCGCCCGCGCGCGGCCTGGGCTCCAGTGCCGCGTGCGCGGCGGCCGCGGTACGGGCGGTCGCCGACCTCTACGGCCGGACCATCGGCTCCGACGCGCTCTACGAGTTGGTCCAGTGCGGCGAGCAGTTCGCACACGGCCGCGCCAGTGGCGTGGACGCCAGCGCCGCGGTCGCGACCGGACCGATCCGGTTCCAGGCGGGCACGGCGCGCGAGCTCGCCGTCGGGCTGGACGCCACCCTGGTGATCGCAGACACCGGGACGGCGGGCGCCACCCAGCACGCGGTAGCCGCAGTACGCCGCAAGCTGGACGCCGATCGGCGCGCGGCCGACCGGCTGCTGGAACGCGCGGCGAACCTGATCGAGTCGGCGGCGGCGGATCTGGCGGCCGGTAGCGTCGAGTCGCTCGGCGAGACACTGCTCGAATTCCAAAGCCTGCTGGCCGAACTCGGCGTCAGCACACCCGAGATCGACACCCTCGTCACCGCCGCATCCGGCGCGGGCGCCTACGGCGCGAAACTCACCGGCGGAGGCCTCGGTGGCTGCGTCCTCGCCCTCACCGAGGCCGGCGACGGCGCCGCGAACGTGTGCGCGGCGCTGCACCGGGCGGGCGCCGTGCGGACCTGGATCGTTCCGACCCGAGCCGCACAACCATGACCGATTCCCGATTCCCCTCGCTACCGGAGCTCGAGAAACGCCAATGACATTCACAGCTGGAGCAGAGCTGGCCGACCCGCTCGCGGATCGGTTCGGCGACAACGTGATCGGCGACGCGGCGGTCGCCGTCGCGCACCCGAACATCGCCTTGGTCAAGTACTGGGGCAAGCGCGACGAGACGTATTTCCTTCCCGTCACGGGAAGCCTCTCGATGACCCTCGACATCTACCCGACAACGACCGCGGTGCGCTTGCACGCGGAACCGGGCGACACCGTCGTGCTCAACGACCGCCCGGCGGTCGGCGACGCGCACGCCAGGGTGGCGCGGTTCCTGGATCTGGTGCGCGCGCGGGCGGGCCGCGACGAACACGCCGTGGTCGTCTCCAGCAACGCCGGACCGACCGGCGCGGGCCTGGCCTCCTCGGCGAGCGGGTTCGCCGCGCTGGCCGTCGCCGCGGCCGCCGCCTACGGACTCGACGCGGACGCCCGCGCGCTCTCGCGGCTGGCTCGGCGGGGCTCCGGATCGGCCTGCCGTTCGATCTTCGGCGGGTTCGCGGTGTGGCACGCCGGGGAAGGCGACGGCGCGGCGGGAGACGCGAGTTCCTACGCGGAACCGATCGACGGCGACGCACTGGATCCGGCGCTGATCGTCGCCGTCGTCGACGACGGGGCGAAGGCGGTGTCGAGCCGGGAGGCGATGCGGCGGACCTGCGACACCTCGCCGTTCTACCAGCCGTGGGCCGCCGCGTCCCGGCTCGACCTCGACGAGATGCGCAAGGCGATCGCGCGCCGCGATCTGCCAGCGGTCGGGGAGATCGCCGAGCGCAACGCCCTCGGCATGCACGCCACCATGCTGCTGGCCAGACCGTCGGTCCGATACCTGTCGCCGCGGTCGGTCGCGCTCCTGGATCGGGTGCTCGCGCTGCGCGCGGACGGTATCGCCGCCTACGCCACCATGGACGCCGGACCGAACGTCAAGGTGCTGTGCGCCCGCGCCGACGAGCAGCGAGTGACCACCGCCCTGCGCGACGGCGGCGACGTCGCCGACATCCAGGTGGCGCATCTCGGCCCCGGTGCGACTCTCGTCCGAGACGACGAGCGATGATCACCTGCCGCGCCCCCGGAAAGCTGTTCATCGCAGGGGAATACGCCGTCGTCGAGCCGGGGCACCACGCCGTTCTCACCGCGGTCGACCGCTATGCCACCGCCACGGTCGTCGAGGCCGATGACGAAGTCACGACGCTGCATTCGGAACTCGACGGTGGCGTGACGCTGACCTGCGGGCGCATCGGCGACGGACTGGTTCCCGCCGATGGCGTTGTGCCGCCGAACTTCAGCTACGTCTTCGCCGCGGCCGCGATCATCGACCGGCTGGTCGTCGAGCGCGATATCGTGGCGCGCCCTTACCGGCTGAGCATCAGCACCGACCTCGCCGACGCGGACGGGAGAAAGCTCGGTCTCGGTTCCAGCGCGGCCGTCACGGTGGCCACCGTCGCGGCACTCGGCCAGTTCTATCGGCTCGGTCTCAGCTCGATGGACCGGTACCGGTTGGCGATGCTGGCCACCGTGTCGATCAACCCGCGCGCCTCCGGCGGCGACGTGGCGGCGAGCACCTGGGGCGGCTGGATCGCCTACAGCTCCCCCGACCGCGGGCGCGTAGCCGAGCTGGTGGCCGAGAGCGGGGTGGCCGCCGCGCTGCGGGCGCCATGGCCGGGACTGTCGGTGCGCTCGCTGCCCACGCCGACGGGACTCGCGATGCGGGTCGGCTGGACCGAGAAGCCCGCGTCGACACCGGCATTGGTCGCCGGACTCCGCGCGGGCACGCCTGCCGACTTCCTGGTGCACAGCGACGAGTGCGTCCAACGACTCGTCGCCGCGCTGGAAGCCGACGACGCACCTGCCATCCGTACCGAAATCGACTGCGCCCGAGCGCTTCTGGTCGACCTCGACGCCCGAGCTCGATTGGGCATCATGACGCCGTCGCTGCGTGCGCTGTGCGAGGCGGGAGCGGCCGTCGGCGCCGCGGCCAAACCCTCCGGCGCGGGTGGCGGCGACTGCGGCATCGCGCTCATCGACCGCGCCCGCACCGCGGCGATCACCGAGCTCACCGACCGCTGGGTCGGCGCGGGCATCCGGCCGCTGGCGCTGCGCACACATCCATTCGAAGGGGATCGCCGATGATCGCGAGCCGCAAAGACGATCACGTCCGCCACGCCGTGAGCCAGCAGCGCGACGGCGGACCCAACGACTTCGACTCGGTCACCTTCGTTCACCACGCACTCGCGGGCATCGACGGCGACGACGTGTCGCTTGCCGTCGACGTGGCCGGGAAGCGCTGGGAAACACCGCTTTTCATCAACGGCATGACCGGTGGCAGTCAGCACACCGGAGAGATCAACCGGCAGTTGGCCATCGCCGCCCGCGAGACTGGGGTTCCGATCGCGTCCGGATCGATGAGCGCCTACTTCCGCGACCCCTCCGTCGCCGACACCTTCCGTGTGCTGCGCGAGGAGAATCCGCACGGCTTCGTCATGGTCAACGTCAACGCCACCGCGACGCTGGACGAGGTGCGGCGAGCGATCGATCTGCTGGAAGCCGACGCGTTGCAGATCCACCTCAACGCGGTCCAGGAGATCGTGATGCCCGAGGGCGACCGGTCTTTCGGCTCTTGGCCCCGGCAGATCGAGCGCATCACCGAGCACACTTCCGTGCCGGTGATCGTCAAAGAAGTCGGCTTCGGTCTGAGCAGGCCCACCGTCACCTGGCTGCGCGACGCGGGTGTGGCCGTCGCCGATGTGGGCGGGCGCGGCGGCACCAATTTCGCGCGCATCGAGAACGACCGGCGCACCACGGCGGACTTCTCCTTCCTGACGGACTGGGGCCAGTCCACGGTCAACTGCCTGGTGGATTGCGCGGGCGTCACCGGCATCGACCTCTTCGCCTCCGGCGGCATCCGCTCACCCCTCGACGTCGCCCGCGCATTGGCGTTGGGCGCCAACGCGACCGGGGTCGCGGGTCGCTTCCTCGAGACGCTGGTCAGTCACGGTACCGACGCGTTGATCGAGACGATTCGCACGTGGCTCGATCAGCTGCGGCGGATCCTCACCGTGCTCGGCGCGCCGACGCCCGCCGACCTGGCAGGCAGCGACCTGCTGATCACCGGCGAGGTGGACACGTTTTGCCGGCTGCGCGGTATCGACGCGGCCTCCTATGCCCACCGGAGTCCCTGGTGGAACGAATCGGAAAGAAGGAGCCACGCGTGAACGACGAGTCTTTCGCGGCGGTACCGCTGCGGTGGGTCGGCCCCGTGCGCATCACGGGCAACACCGTCGACGACAGTGTGGACGTCCCACTGGCCACCTACGAATCGCCGCTGTGGCCCTCGGTCGGTCGCGGCGCGCGGATCTCCACGCTGACCGAAAAAGGCGTGGTGGCCACCCTGGTCGACGACCGCATGACCCGCTCGATCCTGCTCGAGGCCGACGACGCCTACACCGCGCACACCACCGTCGGACAGCTGCGCGACCGGTTCCCCGAACTCCAGCGGGTTGCCGCGGGTAGCAGCCGGTTCGCCCGCCTCATCGACCTGCACCATCAGATCACCGGCAACCTGCTGTTCCTGCGCTTCGAATTCACCACCGGCGACGCCTCGGGCCACAACATGGCCACCCTCGCCTGCGACCACCTGATGAACCACATCCTGGCCACGATGCCCGGCCTGCGGTACGTCTCGATCTCCGGGAACTACTGCACGGACAAGAAGGCGACCGCGGTCAACGGCATCCTCGGCCGCGGCAAGAACGTCGTCACCGAGCTGCTCGTCCCCCGCGAAGTGGTCGAGAAGCGGCTGCACACCACCGCTCGCCAAGTGGTGGAGCTGAACATCCGCAAGAACCTCATCGGCACCCTGCTGGCGGGTGGAATCCGTTCCGCCAACGCGCATTACGCCAACATGCTGCTCGCCTTCTACCTCGCCACCGGGCAGGACGCCGCGAACATCGTGGAAGGGTCGCAGGGCATCACCCACGCCGAGGACCGAGACGGCGACCTCTACTTCTCGTGCACGCTGCCGAATCTCATCGTCGGGACAGTCGGCAACGGCAAGGACCTGAGCTTCGTCGACGAGAACCTGACCCGCCTCGGCTGCCGCGCGGATCGCGAGCCCGGCGACAACGCTCGCCGGCTCGCCGTCATCGCCGCGGCCACCGTGCTGTGCGGCGAACTGTCGCTGATGGCGGCGCAGACCAACAGCGGCGAATTGATGCGCGCCCACACCCAATTCGAACGGCCCACCGCAAGCATCCCCACCGCCACCATCGGAGCACAGCCATGACCGTCCCACCGGTAGGAATCCACGACCTTTCCTTCGCCACCACCCACTACGCCCTCGATCACGCGGTGCTCGCCGAGCGCCTCGGCGTCGATCCCGACAAGTTCTACCTCGGCATCGGCCAGGAGAACATGAGCGTCGCCGCCGCCGACGAGGACATCGTCACCATCGCGGCGGCCGCCGCCAAGCCCATCCTCGACCGCCACGGCGTCGACAACATCCGCACCGTGCTGCTGGCCACCGAAAGCGGCGTCGACCAGTCCAAGGCGGCGGGGCTGTACCTGCACCCGCTGATCGGCCTGCCGAACACCGCTCGCGTCGTCGAGCTCAAGCAGGCCTGCTACGGCGGCACGGCCGGTCTGCAATTCGCCGCCGGACTCATCGCCCGCGACCCGTCGCAGCGCGTGCTGGTCATCGCCACCGACATCGCCAAGTACGAACTCGGCACCCCCGGCGAACCGACCCAGGGCGCCGCCGCGGTCGCCATGCTCGTCAGCGCGAATCCCGCGATCCTGCAATTGGATCCGCAGTCCGGCATCTACAGCGCCGACATCATGGACTTCTGGCGCCCGAACTACCGCACCGCCGCCATGGTCGACGGCAAGACCTCCGTCAACGCCTACCAGAAGGCCACCCAGGAAGCCTGGACCGACTACCGCCGCAACGGCGGGCGCGAGCTCACCGAGTTCGCCGCGTTCTGCTACCACCAGCCGTTCACCAAGATGGCCTTCAAGGCGCACCGCCACCTGCTGGAGAGCCAGGGGCACACCGCCGACGCGGCGGAGATCGATGCCGCGATCCGCAACACCACGATCTACAACCGCACGGTCGGCAACAGCTACACCGCCTCGCTCTACCTCGGTCTCGCGTCCCTGCTCGACCACACCGGCGACCTGACCGGAAAGCCGCTGGCCTTCATCAGCTACGGATCGGGCAGCGTCGCCGAATTCTTCAGCGGCACAGTACAACCCGGCTACCGTGCACACCTGCGCACCGACGCCAACCGGGACGCCATCGCCACCCGCGTCGCGCTCGACTACGACCGCTACCGCGTGCTGCACGAAGCCGAATCGCCCTCGGACGGGATGTATCACGCCATCCCCGAGGAGACCGGCCGCCCCTTCCGGTTGGCCGCGATCTCCGGTCACAAGCGCATCTACGAATCCCGTTGAGGTCGAATATGAGCCAAAGCATCACCAACGGGGACGCCACGCCTCGGCACACCCGCGTCCTCATCGTCGGGAGCGGGCTTTCCGGACTCGGCACGGCCGTCCGGTTGACCCAGGAGGGGTACACCGACTTCCTGGTCATCGAGCGCGGCGACGATGTGGGCGGCACCTGGCGGGTCAACACGTATCCGGGTGCGGGCTGCGATGTTCCGTCGCAGCTGTACTCGTACTCGTTCGCGTTGAATCCCGAGTGGTCGCGGTCGTTCTCGCCGCAGCCGGAGATCCACCGCTACATCCAGGGCATCGCCGATCGGTACGGTGTGCGCGACAAGCACATCTTCGGTTGCGCGATGACGAGCGCCCGGTGGAACGAGGCGGACGCCCGGTGGGAGGTCGAGACCACGCGCGGGAAGTTCACCGCCGACGTCGTCGTCTCCGCCGCCGGGGTGCTCGCCGAGCCGAATCTGCCCGACATCAAGGGAATTCACTCGTTCGAGGGTGAGATCTTCCATTCCGCGCAATGGGATCACGACGCGGAACTGTCCGGTAAGCGGGTCGCGGTCATCGGCACGGGCGCCTCGGCCGTGCAGATCGTACCGTCCATCGCACCGCAGGTCGCGCGGCTCGACGTGTACCAGCGCAGCGCGGCATGGGTGTTCCCGCACCTCACCCGCAGGTACCTTGCTCCGGAGCGATTCGCGTTCAAACATGTTCCTGGACTTCAACGATTGCTCCGCGGGCTGATCTACGCCAACCGCGAACTGTTCGTGATCAGCCAGGCCAAGTTCCCGGCCACGGCCGTGTTTCTCGAGCTGATCGCGCGCGTGAAGCTGTGGTTGGAGGTTCGCGATCCGGCACTGCGCAAGCGGCTCACGCCGAAGTTCCGGGCGGGCTGCAAGCGTCTGCTCGTCTCGAACCGGTTCTACCCGGCGCTCACCCGGGACAATGTCGAGCTCGTCACCGACGGCATCGAGGAGATCCGCGGACGCTCGATCGTCGCGGCGGACGGCACCGAACGCGAGGTCGACGCCATCGTGCTGTGCACCGGCTTCCACGTCGCCGATTCGCCGACCTACCGCATGTTCACCGGCCGGGGCGGACTCACGCTGTCCGAGGAGTTCGAAACCGAGGGGCTACAGGCCTACAAGGGCACGACGGTCGCGGGTTTCCCGAACCTCTTCACCATGCTCGGCGCCAACTCCGGCCTGAACTACACCTCGCTGATCTACATCATCGAATCCCAAATCGCTTATGTCCTCGACGCTCTCGCGACGATGGACAAGCGGGGGCTGCGCACGTTCGAGGTCCGAAAGGACGTGCAGGACGAGTACAACCGCGGCCTGCGGCAGAAGATGGCCCGCAGCGTGTGGCTCACCGGCGGCTGCACCAGCTGGTTCCTCGACCAGCACGGGAACAATCCCACGCTGTGGCCCGACTTCAGCTTCCGGTTCCGTGGGCAGCTGCGGAAGTTCGACGTTGCGAACTACGAGACGACTTCGGTTGTGGCGCAGGATAATACGCTGCCGAACCGAGCCGACGTGTCCGCCGATCGTGCCGAGCAGGGAGTCACCGAGCCGGTCAGTCACGCGGGCGGGTAGCGAGGCAGCTCCGCGCCCGCCGCACATCGTCGGCGCGGTAGCTCGCTGAAGGATTCGGCTGCGAAGAAGCGAATGCGAGGAGGTCCCACTCCCCTCCCCTTCTCAAGATATAGCGCACCCCGGGGCTTGCGGCAAGACCCGGGTCATGGCCCATCATTGTCGGCCGGAAGCCATGACCTGCGGAAATGGGGAGTGCGGAAGTGCGTGTGTTGTTGACGACGGTGGGATCGCGCGGAGATGTCGAACCCGTGGTCGCGCTCGCGGTGGCGCTGCGAGAGCTGGGTGCGCAGGCGCTGGTGTGCGCGCCGCCGGACGAGGAGTTCGCGGAGCTGCTGGCGCGTGTCGGCGTTCCGCTCGTGCCGCTCGGCCCGTCGGTGCGCTCGGTGGTCGCCGGTGCGAAGCCGCCGACGGCGGACGACGCGTTCCGGTTCGCCCGCGAGCTGGTCGCGGCGCGGTTCGCCACGCTCACCGAGGCGGCCGAGGGATGTGACGCGCTGCTGGCGACCGGCCTGATGCCTGCCGGGGCGCGAGACGTGGCCGAGAAACTGGGCATCGTCTACGTGCTCGCGTGCTTCCAGCTCTACGGACTGCCGTCGCGGCACTACCCTCCGGGCACGCGGCCGGGCAAGCAGTCACCGAAGAACGAGACCGACAACCGGGTGCTGTGGGAGCAGGACGCCCAACGGGTGAACGCGCTGTACCGCGAGGCGCTCAACAGCCATCGGGCAGAGATCGGCCTGCCGCCGGTGGACAACGTCCGCGACTACGTCTTCACCGACCGGCCCTGGCTTGCGGCGGACCCGACGCTGTGCCCGTCGCAGGGCATGACGGACCTCGACCTCGTGCAGACCGGAGCGTGGATTCTGCCCGACGATCGCCCACTCCCGGACGAGCTGGAGGCGTTCTTGGATGCCGGGGAACCGCCGGTGTACGTGGGCTTCGGCAGCATCGCGTCGTACGTCCCGAAGGACATCGCCCAGGTGGCCATAGAGGCGGTCCGCACGCAGGGTCGCCGCGTCGTCCTCGCGCGCGGCTGGGCCGAGCTGGCCCTGATCGACGACGCCGACGACTGCTTCGCCGTAGGAGAGGTCAATCAGCAGGCGCTGTTCGGCCGGGTGGCCGCGGTGGTGCACCACGGTGGCGCGGGTACCACGACGACGGCCGCCAAGGCAGGCGCCCCCCAGGTGGTGGTCCCTCAGATCGCGGACCAGCCGTACTGGGCCGACCGAGTGGCCAGGCTTGGCATCGGCGCGGCGCACGACGGTCCGGCGCCGACCGTCGAATCCCTCTCGGCCGCACTCGAAGTCGCCTTGGCGCCGGAGACTCGCACGCGCGCGAAGCCCGTTGCCGCCACGATCCGCACCGACGGAGCGACGGTCGCCGCGAAGATGTTCCTCGACATGACCGGCCGCAGCGGAACCGCGGGCTGATCACCCAGCTTCCCCATCCAACGCGCCGGTCCGAGGTACCCGACGGTTGGCGCGCGCGTCCGCGTCAACTGTCAACTCCACAGTGTCACATGCACTTTCGGACGGAACCGCGTGACACCGACGCCGGAGCCGCGGATCATCGCCTGAATGCAGCGCGGCGTGGTGATGAACCGGAGCAGTTCCGACACCGCGGGCTGGCGGGCATCGGGCGGCAGTGTGGTCGCGCACCACTCGTCGGATACCTGCAGGCCGGGACCGTTGATGTGGGTCAACCGACCGGCCGCGAGGTCGGAGGAAACGGCGAAGCCGATCGTCAGGGTGATGCCCCCGACGCGGCGGACCTCTTCCAGAGCGGCGGCGTCGCTCTGGAAGATCCGCTGCCGCGATTCGGGAATCGCCAACTCGCGCAACATCGTCGCGATATGTCCGTCGACACTGCCAGCGCTCGGACCGAGCATCCACTGCTGCTCGCGCAGGAGCGTCGGATGCGGTGCGGCGCCCGCCAGCGGGCTGTCGGGGCGCGCGACCGAAATGATCGAGTACTTCAGGAACGGCCGGGCGGTGACGGTCGCGCCTGCGCCCTCCGGTGCGGGCCCGAGCGCGATGTCCACCGCGCGGGTCTCGATCAGCCTGCGGAACTGGCTGGTCGGATGCACGCTCAGCTCGACAGACAGATCCTTCGCCCGGGCCGCGAACAGATCGATGAGGCCGGGCGCGGCATGTTCGGCGAACGCGCTCGACGCCGCGATGTGAAGCAGCCGTCGGCCGTGCGCCGCCTCGCTCACCTCGATGGCGGTCTGGCGCTGTAGTCCGAGGATCTCGATCGCCCGGCTGGCCAGACGCAGCCCGCCGGGTGTGAAGATCAATCCCGCCGCCGCGCGGGTGAACAGCGGGTCGTCGAGTTCCTTGCGCAGCTGGGCGATGTGCATCGAGACACCGGCGTCGGACATCCCCAGCTCTCTGGCCGCCGCGTGGACGGAGCCGAGCCGCACCACGGTCGAGTAGGCCCGAAGCTGGGCGGGCGTCACGATTCGAGTCTAATTTGGAGGTGGGCGCAGCGCCCACCGCCGCATCGCGCGTGGAGGACGCATCATGCAGGACGTGCTCACGGATCTGATGACAACCTGGAACGCCGGGGGCACGGCTGGGGTCGCGACGGTCGTGCGGACCTTCCGTTCGGCGCCGCGACCGCCGGGCGCGGCCATGGTCGTCGCCCCCGACGGGACGGTCGGCGGTTCGGTCTCCGGTGGTTGCGTCGAAGGCGCGGTCTACGACCTCGCCACCGAGGTCATCCGGACCGGACGCCCGGTGCTGCAGCAATACGGCTTCTCCGACGACGACGCCTTCGCCGTCGGCCTCACCTGCGGCGGCGTCATCGATATCTTCGTCGAGGCGATCTCGCGGGCGACGTTTCCGGAACTCGGCGAGATCGCCGCGGACATCGCCGAAGACCGGCCGGTCGCGGTCGCGACCGTCATCGAGCACCCCGATGCCAGCCGGATAGGGCGACGGCTGCTGATCCGGCCGGACACCGCGCACGGCACGCTGGGTTCGGCGCGCGCCGACGACGCGGTGATCGATGACGGGCGCGGGCTGCTCGCGGCAGGTCGCAACGAGGTGCTGACCTACGGCCCGGACGGACAGCGGCGCGGCGAAGGTATGGCGGTTTTTGTCGCGAGTTACGCGCCGCAACCGCGGATGCTGGTGTTCGGCGCGATCGATTTCGCCGCCGCGGTCGCCAAGCAGGGATCGTTCCTCGGCTATCGGGTGACGGTGTGCGACGCGCGGCCGGTTTTCGCCACCTCCGCCCGGTTCCCGACCGCCGACGAGGTCGTCGTCGACTGGCCACACCGCTACCTGGCCGCGCAGATCGCCGCGGGCGCGATCGACTCGCGGACCGTCGTCTGCGTGCTGACCCACGATCCCAAGTTCGACGTTCCGCTGCTCGAGGTGGCGCTGCGCGCGCCGGAGATCGGCTATGTCGGCGCCATGGGATCGCGCCGCACGCACGACGAGCGGATGGCCCGGCTGCGTCACGCCGGCCTCACCGACGAACAACTCGCCCGGCTGGCCAGCCCGATCGGGCTTGATCTCGGCGGCCGGACGCCCGAAGAGACGGCGGTCTCGATCGCGGCGGAGATCATCGCGCGACGCTGGGGCGGACACGGCCGTTCACTGACCGAAACCGGCGGCCGGATTCACCACACACCGGGCGCGTCAGCGAATTAAGTGATCCCTTAAATCGGTCTTGACGGCGGCATGTGCGGGGCAGAGGCTGAGCTTCCCCATCGATGTGAGGTCGATCACATGCAAGTTCCTGGACCATTCGAATACGAGCGCGCGACGGGCGTCGACCACGCCATCGGACTACTCGACCGGCTGGGGGAAGAGGCGCGGATCATCGCGGGCGGGCACAGCCTGCTGCCGATGATGAAGCTGCGGCTGGCCAATCCGGAATATCTCATCGACATCAACGACCTGGCGGCCGAGCTGGGCTACATCGTCACCGATCCGACCCTGGTGCGGATCGGTGCGATGGTCCGGCATCGGAACTTGCTCGAATCCGACCGCCTCGCCGCGGTGTGTCCGATCTTCCGCGACGCCGAGCGGGTGATCGCCGATCCGGTCGTGCGCAACCGCGGCACGATCGGCGGCTCGCTGTGCCAGGCCGATCCCGCCGAAGATCTCACCACGGTCTGCACGGTCCTCGGCGCCACCTGCCTGGTGCGCGGACCGTCCGGCGAGCGGGAGATCGCGATGGACGACTTCTTGGCCGGACCGTACGAAACCGCCATGTCGCACAACGAACTTCTGATCGAGATCCGGATTCCCGTGCGGCACCGGACCTCGAGCGCCTACACGAAGGTGGAGCGTCGGGTCGCCGACTGGGCGATCGCGGCGGCCGGCGCGACGGTGACTTTGAACGACGGCGCGATAGCGGCCGCACGGATCGGCCTGACGGCAGTCGTCCCCGATCCGGCGGCGCTGGCCGCCGCGTCGGACGCGCTCATCGGCCGGCCTGCCACCGAAGAGGTCTTCGCGGAGGCGGGCCGCCGGGCGAGCGCGGCGTGCGCACCGGTCTCCGACGCGCGAGGCAGCGCGGAGTACAAGCGCCATCTCGCTTCCGAACTGACGATCCGCTCGCTGCGCAGCGCCGTCGAGCGAGTGCTCAACCATCCCGCGCCGAAAGGGAATTAGCCATGCAGGTAACCATGACCGTCAATGGCGAGTCGGTCACCGCGGAAGTAGAGCCACGCACCCTGCTCGTGCACTTCCTGCGAGATCAATTGCGGCTCACCGGAACCCACTGGGGCTGTGACACCAGCAACTGCGGCGCCTGCGTGGTCGAGGTGGACGGCGAACCGGTGAAGTCGTGCACGATGCTTGCCGTCATGGCGGGCGGCCACGCGGTGCGCACCGTCGAGGGACTCGAAGTGGACGGCCAGCTCGATCCCGTCCAAGAGGGTTTCATGCAGTGCCACGGGCTCCAGTGCGGATTCTGCACGCCGGGAATGATGATCACCGCCAGGGCGCTGCTCGACCGCAACCCGAATCCCGACGAGCAGACCATCCGCGAGGCGATCTCGGGCCAGATCTGCCGCTGCACCGGATACACCACGATCGTGCGGTCCATTCAGTGGGCCGCGTCGAAGCAACGAGGCGAAGCCGCGGAACCCGAACCCGCCGCCACGGCAGCGCCCGCGGGGAGCGCGTCATGACCGCCGTCGAGCCCCGCCCCGAAGACCGTGTCGACAACGACCGCAAGCCGTGCGGTCACGGCAGGATGCTGCGCAAGGAGGACCCGCGGTTCATTCGCGGCCGCGGCAACTTCGTCGACGACGTGGCGCTGCCCGGCATGCTGCACATGGCGATCCTGCGCTCCCCGTTCGCGCACGCGCGGATCGTCAGCGTGGATGTCTCGGCGGCACAGGCGCTTCCGAAGGTCAAGGCCGTCGTCACGGGCGCGGATCTCGCGGCGAAGGGCCTGGCCTGGATGCCGACGCTGTCCAACGACGTGCAGGCGGTGCTCGCGACGGACAAGGTCCGATTCCAAGGCCAAGAGGTGGCCTTCGTCGTCGCCGAGGATCGCTACTCCGCGCGCGACGCGCTGGAGCTGATCAATGTCGAGTACGAGATGCTCGATCCGGTGATCGACGCCAGGACCGCGCTGTCGCCCGAGATGCCGGTGATCCGCGACGATCTCGAGGGCAAGCGCGACAACCACTGCTTCGACTGGGAGACCGGCGACGCCGCCGCGACCGAGGCGGTGTTCGCGCGCGCCGATGTCGTGGTGAAGCAGGAGATCGTCTACCCGCGCGTGCATCCCGCCCCTATCGAGACCTGCGGCGCCGTCGCGGATCTCGATCCTGTGACGGGGAAGCTCACGCTGTGGTCGACGACTCAGGCGCCGCATGCCCACCGCACGCTGTACGCGTTGGTCGCCGGACTGCCCGAGCACAAGATCCGGGTGATCGCCCCCGACATCGGCGGCGGGTTCGGCAACAAGGTGCCCATCTATCCGGGCTACGTCTGCGCCATCGTCGGTTCGCTGCTGCTCGGCAAACCGGTGAAGTGGATGGAGGACCGCAGCGAGAACCTCACCAGCACCGGGTTCGCCCGCGACTACATCATGGTCGGCGAGATCGCCGCCACCGCCGAGGGCAAGATCCTCGCCATCCGGTCGACCGTGCTCGCCGATCACGGCGCTTTCAACGGCACGGCCGCGCCGTTGAAGTACCCGGCGGGCTTCTTCGGCGTCTTCACCGGTAGCTATGACATCGAGGCCGCGTACTGCAAGATGACCGCGGTCTACACCAACAAGGCGCCCGGCGGCGTCGCCTACGCGTGCTCGTTCCGGATCACCGAGGCCGTCTACTTCGTCGAGCGGTTGGTCGATTGCCTCGCCCACGAATTGAAGATGGATCCGGCCGAACTGCGGTTGCGGAATCTCCTTCGCCCCGAACAGTTCCCGTACACCAGCAAGACCGGCTGGGTCTACGACTCCGGCGACTACGAGAAGACCATGCGCCTCGCGATGGATATGATCGGCTACGACGCGTTGCGTGAAGAGCAGCGGGACAGGCGAGCACGCGGCGAGCTGATGGGCATCGGGATGTCCTTCTTCACCGAGGCCGTCGGCGCTGGCCCGCGCAAGGACATGGACATCCTCGGGCTCGGCATGGCCGACGGGTGCGAGCTGCGCGTCCATCCGACCGGCAAAGCCGTTCTGCGCCTGTCGGTTCAGACCCAGGGGCAGGGACACGAGACGACGTTCGCCCAGATCGTCGCCGAGGAGCTCGGCATACCGCCGGACGACATCGACGTGGTGCACGGCGACACCGATCAGACGCCGTTCGGCCTCGGCACCTACGGCAGCCGGTCGACACCGGTCTCGGGTGCGGCCGCCGCGCTGGTGGCGCGGAAGGTGCGCGACAAGGCGCGGATCATCGCCTCCGGCATGCTCGAGGTCTCCATCGCCGACCTGGACTGGGAGAAGGGCTCGTTCCACGTCAAGGGCGATCCGTCCGCGGCCGTCACGATCCAGCAGATCGCGATGCGCGCGCACGGCGCCGGTGACCTCCCCGAGGGAATCGAGGGCGGGCTCGACGCGCAGATCTGCTACAACCCGGAGAACCTCACCTATCCCTACGGTGCGTACTTCTGCGTCGTCGATGTCGACCCTGGAACGGCCGTGGTGAAGGTGCGGCGCTTCCTGGCCGTCGACGACTGCGGAACCCGCATCAATCCGATGATCATCGAGGGCCAGATCCACGGCGGCATCGTCGACGGCATCGGCATGGCGTTGATGGAGATCATCGCCTTCGACGAGGACGGCAACTGCCTCGGTGGCTCCCTGATGGACTACCTGATCCCGACGGCGCTCGAGGTTCCGCATCTGGAGACCGGCCACACGGTCACCCCGTCGCCGGTGCATCCGATCGGCGCCAAAGGCATCGGCGAATCGGCCACGGTCGGATCGCCCGCGGCGGTGGTCAACGCGGTGGTGGACGCGTTGGCGCCGTTCGGAGTTCGGCACGCCGACATGCCGCTGACGCCGTCGCGGGTGTGGGAAGCGATGCAGGGCAGGCCGACACCGCCCATCTGAGTGGATACCAGCGATGAGATCACCGATGAAGATCAGCGAGCGAGCACAGCAGCTGGTCCGCACCCGGACTCCGTTCGTGCACGCGACCGTCGTGCGCGCGCAGCAACCGACCTCGGCGCATGCCGGGGACGAGGCGATCCTCTTGCCGGACGGCACGATCGAAGGATTCGTCGGCGGCCAGTGCGCCCAGAACTCGGTCCGCAAGGCCGCGCTTGGCGCACTGCAGTCGAACGAGAGTGTGCTGCTGCGGGTGCTGCCCGACGGCGATCTGCAATTTCCCGAGGCGCCCGGCGCGGCGGTGGTGGTGAATCCCTGCCTGTCCGGCGGCGCGCTGGAGATCTTCCTCGAGCCGCAGATCCCGGCGCCGCTGGTGCGCATCTGCGGTGCGACTCCCATCGCGGACGCACTGGCCGAAATGTGCGAACTGGTGGGATTCGGGGTGCAACGCGGTGCTGCCGAAGCCGAGCCGCTGGATTCGCATTCAGACACGACGGCGATGGTGATCGCCAGCCACGGCGGACCGGAAGCCGAGCTGATCCGGGTGGCGCTCGACGCGGGCGTGGGCTATATCGGCTTGGTGGCCAGCAAGATTCGCGGTGCGTCGATCCTCGACGAGCTCGGATTGACCGACGCCGAGCGTGCGCGGATACGCACACCGGTGGGTTTGCCGATCGGGGCCAAGACGTCGCAGGAGATAGCAGTCTCGATCGTCGCGGAACTGATCCAGGCGATCCGCAAGGATGGTTTGACCGTCCCGTCGAGCCCGGTGAGCGTCGTCTCCGAGGCTCTGGATCCGGTGTGCGGCATGACGGTGGCGGTCGGGCCGGATACGCCACATCTCACCGTCGACGATGTCGACTACTGGTTCTGTAGTTCCGGCTGCCGCAGTTCCTTCGCGACGACGAAGACGGACTCATGACGAGCGGGTTCGTCACCGGAGTCGTCCTCGCCGCGGGAGCCTCACGGCGGCTCGGGACTGCGAAACAGCTGCTGCCGTATCGGAATACGACGGTTCTCGGCGCCACCCTCGACGTGGTGCGCTCGTGCGCTTTCGATCAGATGATCGTCACCCTCGGCGGATCCGCCGAGGCGATCCGGCAGCGGGTCGATCTCACCGGGTTGGCGGTGGTCATGGCCGAAGACTTCGGTTCGGGCTGCTCGTCGTCGTTGCGTTCGGCGCTGCGCTCGGTCGACCCACGGGCCGACGGAATCGTGCTCGTGCTCGGCGATCAGCCGGGTCTTTCGGCGGCGACGGTCGATCGGCTGATCGCCGAGGGAACGACCGGAGCCGTCACGGTCTGCCGCTATCGAGACGGCCTCGGGCATCCCTTCTGGCTGAGCCGCGGCATGTTCGGCGAGTTGGCCGAATTGCACGGCGACAAGGCCGTGTGGAAGATCATCGAGTCGGGCCGCGTGCCGGTGTCCCTGCTCGATGTCGACGCACCGGTGCCCCTTGACGTGGACACCTGGGACGACTACGAGCGCCTGCGCTCCGCGTCACCGCCATGATGTCGCCGTTCGACGATGTCGAGGACGTCGTGCGACGTTTCGACGCCGACGACTACCTGCTCGACACCGGGACCGCCGCGGCCTTCTATCTGGCCACCACGCTGGGGCGGCCGCTGCTGCTGGAAGGCGAACCGGGAGTGGGCAAGACGACGGCGGCGAAGACCCTCGCCACCGTGCTCGGCGCACCGCTGATCCGCCTGCAGTGCTACGAGGGCCTCACCGTGAGCGAAGCGCTCTACGACTGGAACTACCAACGTCAACTGCTCAGCATCCGGCTCGCCGAGGCGCGCGGCGCCGACCTCACCGAAGCCGACCTGTTCACCGAGGCATTCCTGGTCGACCGTCCTATCCTGCGCTGTGTCCGGTATCGCGGACCGACCCCGCCGGTGCTTCTCGTCGACGAGATCGACCGCGCCGACGACGAATTCGAGGCGCTGCTGCTGGAATTCCTCGGCGAGGCGGCGGTGACCGTCCCCGAACTGGGTACCTTCGTCGCCGAACAGTCGCCGCTGGCGGTGCTGACCTCGAACCGCAGTCGCGACCTGCACGACGCGCTGCGGCGGCGCTGCCTCTACCACTGGATCGACTACCCCGAACCGGCCCGCGCGGTCGCGATCGTGCGACGCACCGTGCCAGGGGCGACCGACGCGCTGATCGAGCACGCCACCCGATTCGTCGCCCACACCCGCACGCTCGATCTCGACAAGCCGCCCGGCGTCGCCGAGACCATCGACTGGATCGCGGCATTGGCGACACTCGATGTCACCGAACTCACCGCGCCGGAGGCGATCGCCGCGCTCAGCGCACTGGCCAAGACGCCCGACGACCGCGTCACCGTCGACGCGGCGTTCGCCGAATACACCCGAGGCCCGACTTCCGGATGAGAGGGATACTCCGATGAAGATCGCCAACGAGTTCACCGTCAACGCACCCGTCGAGCGGGCATGGGAGGTGCTGACCGACCTCGAACAGGTCGTCCCGCTCATGCCGGGCGCACAAATGGTGGGCTGGGAAGGAGACGACTTCCTCGGCAAGCTGAAGGTCAAAGTCGGTCCGGTGATCAGCGAATTCAGCGGGAAGGCGAATTTCGTCGAGCGCGACGAACACGACCATCGAGCCGTCATCAACGGCCGCGGCCGGGATTCCCGCGGATCCGGAAACGCCGCGGCGATCATCACCACACGGTTGCGTGAAGACGGCGACAAGACCCGTGTCAGCGTGGACACCGATCTCAAGATCGTCGGCAAGCTCGCGCAATTCGGCAGCGGGATGCTGCAGCAGGTGTCCGAGAAGATGATCGGTGAATTCGTCGCATCACTGGAAGCGAAACTGGCGGAGGGCGATTCGGCCGCGGTCGAGCCAACGGCCGAGGCGGAGAGCCGAGCAGCGCGGCTACAGCCTGTCGCGCAACCCGAGCAGGCGCCGCTGGACCTCGGAAATCTCGTCAGGTCGGCGTTGCTCGAGAAGTACGTGCCCGCGATCGCGTTCGCGCTCGCGGCCTTGATCGGAACCATTGTGCTACTCAAGCGAATACGTAGCAGACGATGACGCGGGCGGTCCTGCTGCGTGGCGTCGATCTGGCCGCCTTCGCGGTCGCGGTCGTCGCGCGGCTGCGACGCGGCGGGGTCGCGGTGGCGCCGAGCGGGCCCGCGCTGTACGTGCAGGCCTTGCGTCGCATGACGCCGCGATCGCGCCCCGAGCTCTACTGGGCCACGCGCCTCACGCTCGTGGATCGCATGCAGGATCTCGCCGCCTTCGACGCGGTCTTCGCGACGGTGTTCGCCGACGCGGTACTGGGGACGGACCCGCCGAGCCGAACGCACGGACTGCCTCCCGGACGCGCGACGGCCCCGGGTATGGGTGGTCGAGGGCAGCCTCGGCACGGCGGTGAAGTCCCTTGGGCGACACTGGGATCGGTAGCCGACGCCGATGGATCGACCGACCGGGGCGCCGCGCTGCCCGACGTGCTGCCGAGCCGATTCGCGGCGCGTGCACAGGAACCGTTCGCCCGCTTCGATCCGGACGATCTGCGCACCATCGGGACCTGGCTGGAACAGGCGGCGGCGCTCTGGCCCCAGCGCAGTAGCAGGCGCTACGAAAGCCATCCGCACGGCAAGCGGATCGACTTCCGCGCGACGATGAGCAACTCTCGCCGCACCGGCTGGGAGTCGGCGGTGCTCGTCCGCACCCGTCCCCGGCGTCGACGCCGCCGAATCGTCTTGATCTGCGACGTCAGCCGGTCGATGCAGCCGTACGCGACGATCTACCTGCATCTGATGCGGGCCGCGATGCTGCGCCACTCCCCCGATCGGCCCGAGGTCTTCGCCTTCTCCACCTCGCTGACCAGGCTGACCTCGGTGCTGGCGCACCGCTCCCCCGACGTCGCGGTGGCACGGGCCAACGACAAGGTTGTCGACCGCTACGGCGGCACGCACATCGGCCGATGCCTCGGCGCGCTGCTCGCGACGCCGTCCGGTGACGCGGTGCGCGGCGCCGTCGTCGTCATCGCCTCGGACGGCTGGGACAGCGACACCCCCGATGTTCTCGCCCGCGCGATGGCCCGTATCCGACGCCGTGCATGGCGGGTCATCTGGCTCAATCCTCGCGCGGGCGATCCTCGATTCGAGCCGACCACCGGTGCGATGGCGGCGGCCCTGCCGTTCTGCGACATCATGATGCCCGCGCACACGCTGGAAGGTATCGAGGCATTCGTGCGAGCTCTGGCGTCGTCGGTGGGTCCGGTCAGGCCGTGACCAAGTCCATGCGCAGGAACTCGGTGATGCGCAACAGCTTCGGTGGACGCGCCACCGAATCGGGCCAGACTTGGTACGCCTCCTCGACCCCCACCAAACGCGGGGCGGCGAGATCGATCTCCGTGCCGTCGACCCGGAGCCGCGCGCTGCCCGCCGCCAAAATATTGCGCACCCAGTCCGAGCCCGATCCGTACACCGGAACGAACAGGTAGCCGCCGTCGACGGGATGCGCGTCGAGCGGCGTGCGGTAGGTCGTGCCGGAGACTCGGCCGACGTGAATCAGGACGGGACGCTTCCCTCCGGCGATCGCGGGAGGATTGAACACCCGCTTGTTGATGTGCACCCACCACCTCGGCATCGGCATCGGTGATCTCCTTCTCTCGCCACGTGAGGGCATATCCAGGTCGTCCCGCCGAGATCGGCGGCTGCTGCAACCCGGGAAACTTACACCTGTAAGGCTGACTTACACCTGTAAGCTTGTCAACACCTTCGCACCCTGGAGACGTCATGCCCACACGCCAACCCCTCACCAGAGATCGCGTTCTCGACGCCGCGATCCGGGTCGCCGATCGCGGTGGGGCGGAGGCCATTTCGATGCGACGGGTAGCCAGGGAACTGGGCGTGGAGGCGATGTCGCTCTACAACCACGTACCGAACAAGGACGCGCTCCTCGACGGCGTCGTCGACGCGGTGTTCGCGGCGATCGAGCTACCCGACATCGAGTGCGCCGAGTGGCGCGAGGCGATCCGGGCGCGTTCGTACTCCGCGCGCACGGTCTTGTCACGACACAGCTGGGCTCTCGGGCTCATCGATTCGCGCCGAAATCCGGGACCGGCGACGTTGCGCCATCACAACGCGGTTCTCGGAGTCCTGCGGGAGGCGGGGTTCTCGCTGCCGATGGCCGCGCACGCCGTCTCGCTCATCGACAGCTATGTCAGCGGGTACGTCCTCCAGGAGGCGAACCTGCCGGTGCGGACTCCGGCCGATATGGCGGAAGTCGCGGGCAACCTTCTCGACCACCTGCCGACCCAGGAGTTGCCCTACCTGACGGAAATGATCGTCGACCACGCCCTGCAACCCGGCTACGACCACACGGGCGAGTTCGGCTTCGGGCTGGAGCTGATACTGGACGCGCTCGAAGCGCGCCGCGGAACGCACGCATCGGCGCCTTCGAGAGCGTGATAGTCGTCAGATCCGCGCGGGACGCGCGCCGCGGCGCCGTGGGCGCATCTGGTACAGGCGATACCAAGCCAGCGTGAGGAAGACGATCCCGAGGGCGGCGACGACTCCCATGTCGACAAGCCACGTTCCGATGCTGTGTTTCCACAGCGGATCGACCGCGCCCTCGTGCGGCGAGAGGGTGTCGAGGTCGAGGGTGGAGGCTCCCGCGGCGTATCCCCACCGCGACGGCGAAATGTAGGACAGTTGCTCCAGGACGGGTGTGCCGGGCAGTCGCACCAGCCCGCCGGTGAGCACCAGTTGCGCCATCGACAGCACGATCAGCAGCGGCAATGTCTTCTCGGAGGTGTTGACCGAAACCGACACGAGCAAGCCCAATGCAAGCGAGGTGATACCGAGCAGCGCCATCGCCAGAATCAGCTCCACCAAGACCGAGGTGAACAGCCCCTTGGGCGGCATGTCCACGCCGATGGTGCCGATCGAGACCAACACCACCGCCTGGATGGTGGTGATCACCCCGAGCACCAGCATCTTCGACATCAGGTAGACGCCGGCCGACAAGCCTGCCGCCCGTTCTCTGCCGTAGATCGTCTGCTCCTTGACGATCTCGCGAATCGAGTTGCCGGTGCCGACGAAGCACGCGGCGAACATCAGGATCATGAGCTTGGTCGGTGCGTCCGTGTTGGTTCCCGGCGCCCCGGCGAAACCCTGGCCCGGCGGCACCGCGGCGATCAAGCCGCCGAGCAGCACGGGCATCACACCGAGAAGCGCCAGATAGCTTCGGTCCGAGGCGATGACGGCCAGATACCGACGGCACAACGTGCTGAGCTGGCTGAGCTTGGACTGCGGCGCGGGCGGCGGCTCCGGTCGGCGCACCTCCGGCGGGCCGACCTCGTCGGTCAGTCCGACCGCCACGTACTGCTGGAAATACGGCGAATCACGGAACTCGCCCGCCCAGTCGCGCTCGGCCTCGCGTTCGAACGCCTGGAACACCTCGGCCCAGCTGCGCTGCCCGAAGTGCCGCAACCCGTCCGCGGGCGGACCGTAGTACGCCAGCCGACCGCCGGGCACCAGGACGAGCAGGCGGTCGCAGGCATCGAGATTCGCCACGCTGTGCGTCACCACGATGACGGTCCGCCCATCGTGCGCCAGCTCGGACAGCATCTCCATGACCGTCTTGTCCAGGCCGGGGTCGAGGCCGGAGGTCGGTTCGTCGAGGAACAGCAGCGACGGCTTGGTCAGCAATTCCAGCGCCACGTTCACCCGTTTGCGCTGTCCTCCCGAGAGCCGATCGATGCGGGTGTCGGCGTGCCGCGCCAAGCCGAGTTCCTCGAGGACCTCGTCGACCCGCTGCTCGCGCTCCTCGCGGCGGGTGTCGCCGGGGAAGCGCAGTTCGGCCGCGTAGAGCAGGGCGCGCCGGGTCTGCAGTTGGTTGTGCAGGATGTCTTCCTGTGGGACCAGGCCGATCCGGTGCCGGAGCTCGTCGTAGTTGGTGTACAGGTCGCGTCCGTCGTAGCGCACCGTGCCTTCTGTGGCCGGTCGCAACCCGGTGACCGCGCCGAGGAGCGTCGACTTGCCCGCTCCGCTGGGTCCGATGACGCCGACGAGCGAGCGATGCGGGATGGGGAAGCTCACCCCGTCGAGAATTACTTTGCCCTCACCTGTGCGCACGATGAGGTTCTGCACCGAGACCGAGACGTCACCGGTGTCGACGTACTCGCGCAGTTCGTCGCCGACCAGGCGGGCCGTGGTGTGCCCCATGCTGATCAGATCGGATTCGGAGAGGTCGGCGGCGTCGACCCGGGAACCGTTGACGTAGGTGCCGTTGTGGCTGCCGAGGTCGACGATCCGGTACTTGCCGTCGCCGATCGTCCGCAACTCGGCGTGATGGCGGGAGACCATGAGGTCGGACACGACGATGTCGTTGTCGGCGGCGCGGCCGATCCGCAGCGGGCTCGAGGTGATCTTTACGACCGAGCTGGGGTCGGCGGACGGAGCCAAGGGTCGCGCGATCGCCCGCTCGCCCGTCACGAACTTGGTGACCGTCGCTTCGTCGTCGAGCTGGTAGCCGGGATCGGGGACGATCATCGTGTCTCCGCCGGGGCCGCCATCGGTCTCGTGGCCGGGTGGCGCTTCCACCGAGCAGGTCAACTGCTCGCCGTCCCTGGCGTGGCCGAGCTGGAACGTCTCGTCTCGGTCGATCACCATGCGCTCGACGCGTTTACCGTCGAAATAGATACCGTTGCGGCTGCCTGCGTCCTCGATTTCCCACCCGTTCGATCCGCGTTCCAGAACCGCGTGCACCGCGGATACTCGGGGATCGGTCACCACGATGTCGGCTGCGGGATCGCGACCGACGTTGTATTGGCCACCGGCGCGTAGCCGATAGACGCGTTCCCTCGTCTGCACCACCAGAACCGGCGCCTCGGGGAATTCCGTGGAGGACGGTTCATCCGCCATAACGGGAGTATACGACCGTGGCGCACCGCGCCCGCGATTGTCGGCCACCGCTGTCCGATTCGAAGCCGCCGCACGTCACCGGCCACAATAAAAGGAGAAAATCACGGTGTGAGTACGCGATTCGATCTCGATACGAAACCGGATGCGCGGAATGGACACCGAATGTTATCCAATTCCACGGTCTGTGCGGAGATGTTGAAGTCTGATCACGATTTGTCGCCGGGCGCCTGAAGCAGCCGTGTTTGCAGTGCCAGATACAGCAACGCCGTATCGGCAGGAACCGCGAAGTCCGTGCCGGTGAGTCGCTCGATTCGCTTGAGGCGATGCAGGACTGTATTGCGGTGCAGGTGCAGCCGCTCCCCGACCGCCGACGTGGAGCCGCCGAGTTCGTACCAGGCCAGGGCGGTCCGCACGAGAGCATCGGCGTCGTCGGGATGGAGTCGGTCGAACGCGGCGAGGGCGTCCGAGAGAACGTCCGCGGCGAGTCCGGGATTCGCCGCGATCAGCGCACGCGCCGGGGACGAGGCATAGGTGTGGACTCCGGTGTCCGCCTCGCTCAGGCATCGGAAGGCGAGACGTGCTTGGTCGAGTGCGGTGGGCGTGGCCACGAGGTCGGTGAACGGCTTGCTCGCACCGGCTCGCGTTCGCACGGTGTCCAGCGCGCGGTGCAGCGTGGCAGGCGAGACCGCGGCGGCAAGGGTGACTCGGTCCTCGGCGAGACGGGTGCGCACGGTGGTGACCCCGGTCGCGGCCAGGCGCATGTCGCCGACCACGACGACGAACGTGGCTCCGGGGGGCAGGCGCATCCTGCTGCCCAAGTCCGCACGCTGCGTCGGCGGGAAGCTCGGATCCAGCAGCGCCCGCAGCAACCGTTGATCGGGTTGTTCGGTCCCCGCGACCACTACACGCCGGTAGGCGTCGGCCGCCGCGACGGAATACTCGTCGACGGTGGCCCACATCAGCGTGGACAGCTGAGGTAGCGCGGGACGGTCGTCGTGATCGGCGCGTTCGACGATGATGTCCCAGAACGCCAAGCCCGCGAGGCGGAAGGCGTGCAGCAAACTGTCCAGCGGGATGCCACGTTCGGCCTTGAGGCGACCGGCTCCGCGAGCGGGTTCCAGCGAATACGGCCCTCCGCCAAGGGCATCCAGCAGCGCCGCGAGGCTGTCGGCAACGAGGACGGACAATTCGTGATGATCGAGTGCGGCGTCGCCGTAGTCCCCGTCGTCGTTTTCGATTCTGGCGGTGACCTTTTCGGCGATCGCGGCGAGATCCGCGCGCAGCTCGCGAAGGAGGCGCGGGCGCTCGGCGTGCGTGTTCTGGGTCACTGCGGTCAACCTAGCGCCCGTTGTGTCTGCGCACAACGGAGACGTTCGAAGAGGAGGCGCGCGCCCGTCGCCACGACGGACGGCTCCCCGCGACACTGAAGTCCCTGAGTGGCCACAGCGTCCAGAGTGACTCGCGCAGAACACCTCTCAGGTCACATCGACGAAAACGACTGCTACTGCGATCGGAGTTGGCCCCCATGACCACTGCCACGCGCGAATTGTTCGAGCGCTACCACGCGTGCTGGGCGGACCGCGACCCGGACCGAATCATCGAACTCCACACCGCCGACTCGGTATTCCACCTGCACTCGGGCCAGGAACCCGCCCGAGGCCGCGCCGCCATCCGCGAGGCCGCGGCGGGAACCTTCGCCCTGGTTCCCGACCTGACCTTCCAGCTGATCTCCTTGCGCGTCGGAGACGATTTCTGGGTGGTCCAATGGCAGCTGACCGGAACCTCGGCCGCCGGCAATCGCGTGTGCGTCGACCTCGCGGACTATGTCCTCGTCGAGGACGGTGCCGTCAAGGAGAAGCACTCCTACGTCGACGGGGTCGCCATGCAGGCCGCGCTCACGCCGCAGCCCAGCTGACTAATCGGGCCACACGGGTGGGCGCTTCGCCAGGAAGGCGGCCATCCCTTCGCGGGCGCCGGGTACTTGGGCGGCGGCGGCCATGACTTCGAGGGCGAGCGCGTAGGCGTCCGCTTCGGGGCGGTCGAGTTGGGCGTAGAGGGTGCGTTTGCCGAGGGCCTTGCTGGCCCGGCTGCCCCGGGTCGCGCGGGCGAGCAGCTCGTCCACGGCCGTGTCCAGCTCGGCGTCCGGCACCGCGCGGTTGATCAGGCCCCACCGTTCGGCGGTGCGGGCGTCGATCGGGTCGCCGGTGAGGGCCAGTTCCATCAGCCGTTTGCGGCCGACCGAGCGAGCCACCGGCACCGCGGGCGTGTGGCAGAACCAGCCGCCCTTGCCGCCGGGCAGCGCGAAACCGGCCGATTCGGCGGCGACGGCCAGATCGCAGGAGGCCACCAGCTGGCAGCCCGCGGCCGTGGCCAGACCGTGCACCCGGGCGATCACTACTTGCGGCACCGACTGGATGGTCGACATGAGTTCGGTGCACAGCGTGAGCAGTTCCCGCACGCCGAGCAGGTCGCGGGCGGCGACATCGGCGAAATCGTGTCCGGCGGAGAACACCGGGCCCTGTGCCCCGAGCACGATCCCGGTGGCGTCGGTTTCGCCCGCGGCTCGGAACGAGGCGAGCAGTTCGGCCAGGTGCTCACCCGACAGCGCGTTGCGTCGGTCCGGCCGGTTCATGGTGATGCGCACCGTGTCGCCGTCCCGCGCGACCAGCACGTGCCGATACTCCAAGGCGGTCATATCTCCACCGTAGAGCTCCATGAGGGACCGGCACGAGTCTTGTTTCAGCCGCGGTGCGGCCCAGGGTCGTTCGGACGCGGTCCCGTCGCGGGATTGTTCCACGAAGTGGGTGCGTCGGGTCCTGCCGTGTCGGCCGCGCGGCGCTGCCTGTCCGCTTCGGCGGCTCTGGCATCGACCTCGCGTCGCGCGAAAGCGATATCGCGTGGGCTCCGCACCGACAACCGGCCGAGCGAGGTCGCGGCGAAGAACAGGATCAGCGCGCCGAGACCGTAGAAGTAGGTCAGTTGCAGCGCCGCGCGCTTCCAGTCGGACGTGGCGACCGGATCACCGACGTTCCCGATTCCCAGCGGGTCAGCCAGTAGCGGCCCGATGACGAACCAGAACCCGGCCGCCACTCCCAGCCACGCGCCGAAGCTCGCCACCAGACGGTTGCGGCTCACCAACATGAGCAGTCCGCCGATGACCGCGGCGGCGCCGGGCAGTACTTCGAGCCACCCACGCGCCGCGGTCCACACCCACGGCTCGTCCGGAGTGAAGGCGAAATCGAAGTACGGCCCGAGGAACGGGATGAGCGCACCCCAGACGCCCAGCAGGAGTACCGCGAGCCCGCCGACGGCGCCCCGGCTACGCGGAATCCGGAGCGGGCGCCCGCGATCGGCGGGCACATTGGCATGGGTGTCCCTCATGACGCCTCCATTCGTCGAGGTAGGTGCATTGACCGCCTACCCCTTGTGCACCGCGATACGCACGAACGCCGCGGGCGGGTCCGCAGCCGCCGCGTGACCGGACCCGCGCGTTCTAGCCGCCGAAGCCCACCAGGGCGGAGGCGAGGTCCGGGACTTCCAGCACCTCCAGTGCCTGCTGACGGACGTCGGGGCAGGTCTGCGTGGTGACCGTGTCGACGATCGTCTTGTCCTGGACGACGTCGTCGGTCAGCTCGTTGCGGGCCGCCCAGTTCTGCACGGTTCCGTTGAAGGTGGTCTTGGCGATCGTCGAACCCTGGTCGCGCCAGTTGTCGAGTTCGGGCTCGATCATGTCGCACAGTTGCTGACTGGCTTCGGAGCTGATCTCGGCGCCATTCGTAGGCGAGGTCGCCGGGGTGGTGGTCGGCTGTGTCGTCGTCATGGGCAGTGTGGTCATGGGGGTGGTTGTGTCCTGCGCGGCGTCGTCGCCGTTGTCACCGCAGCCGGTGAGGACGATGCTCGCGGCCACTGTCCCGGCGACGAGAACGGAGCGGGTAATTCGACTCCGATTGGCGATCATGTCATCTCCTTCTGGTCGAGTCGTTAGGTCTCCCGATCGGGAGCCCAGGGGAACACCGTTCAGCATTGGATGCTCGAGCGTTGGACATCTCTGACAACTCGGATTCTGTGACACGACTTCGTCGACATCGTGTACCCGGCCTGGGACTCGGCGCGCTCGAGACAAGTGGATCGCGGGATTGAAAGCCGAGCCGTTCGACCGGGTGCGAGGCAGTTCATCGGAATTGTGCCGGGCAAGCGGGCAACTCGTGGCGCATTCCGGAGATTTCTCGTGGAGATCCCGTGGTGGTAACAATCGTTGGTGGCCGCGTGCAAAGCTGCTAAATTTGCCGAGATTCGCCGTCGACATGCCCGTTTCTACGACCTCGAACGTCAGGGAGAGGCAGGACGATGAAGGCGTTCGTCATGAAGGAGATCGGGTCGGTGGGGTTCACCGAGAAACCCGTTCCGGAGCCCGGCCCATTCGACGCCGTCGTGCGGACCACAACGGCCCTCATTTGCACCTCCGACTCGCATACCGTCCAGGGCGGTATCGGTCCACGCGAGAACCTGACCTTGGGTCACGAGGCCGTTGGCGTCGTGCACGCGGTCGGCAGCGAGGTGCGGCACATTCGTCCGAACGACCGCGTCCTTGCCGGTGCGATCACCCCGGATTGGGGCGATGCGGCCGCGCAGAACGGGTTCCCCTCGCAATCGGGTGGACCGCTCGGCGGCTTCAAATTCGCGAACTCCAAGGATGGCGTCTTCGCCGAGTACTTTCACGTCAACGATGCCGACGCCAATCTCGCCGTCATCCCGGACGGTATTCCGGACGAGTGGGCGGTGTACTGCTCCGACATGCTGTCGACCGGATTCATGGGCGCGGAGAAGGGCAACATCCCGATCGGCGGCACCGTGGCGGTCCTGGCTCAGGGGCCGGTCGGCTTGATGTCGACGGCGGGAGCGAAATTGCGGGGCGCCGGTCTGATCATCGGCGTGGAGTCGGTACCGGCGCGTCAAGCGTTGGCGCGCAGGTACGGTGCCGGCGAGATCATCGATTTCACGAGCGAGGACGTCGTCGAGCGGGTGCTCGAACTGACCGGCGGTGAGGGCGTCGACACCGCGATCGAAGCGCTCGGCGCCGACGTCACGTTCCAGACCGCGGTGAAGATCACCAAGCCGGGCGGAACGATCTCCAACGTCGGATATTTCGGCGACGGAGAATTCGTCCGAATCCCCCGGGTGGAATGGGGAGTCGGCATGGCGGACAAGACGATCGCGACCGGACTGTGTCCGGGCGGGCGGCTCCGTATGGAGCGTCTGCTGCGCATCCTGGAGTCCGGCCAGGTCGATCCGACGCCGATGACGACACACGAATTCGCTTTCGACGACATGGAGCAGGCGTTCGAGGTGTCGGACAAGAAACTCGACGACGTCGTGAAGGTGCTGATTCGTTTCGGCTGAGCAGGCCACTTGACCTTCTTCTGGGGAAGAGCTGAGATGCACGATCCCGATCCACCATTCAGGCCGATTCGCCGCCGAGACGGGTACCTCCCGCTCGAGGACTACGGACTGATCGGAGACGGCGCGACGGCCGCTCTCGCCGGCGTGGACGGCACTATTCCTTGGCTGTGCATTCCCAGGTTCGACGCGGAGCCACTGTTCTGCGGACTGCTCGATCACGCGCGTGGCGGAACGTTCACCGTCGCCCCGGCGAACGTGCTCGAAGGCCGTCAGCGGTATCAACCCGACACCGGCGTCCTGGAAACCGAGATGCGCTGTGCCACCGGCGTCGTCCGGCTGTCCGATGCGATGGCTGTGCGCTCCGGCGCCGACCTGCGCGACGACGCTCCGGCCAACCGCGCCGAACTCGTTCGCTCCGCGATCGTCGTCGACGGACACGTCCGGGTGAACGTGGATGTCGCACCGCGCGGCGGTGGCGAGGTCAGGCCGGTGTTCAGCGGTCTCGAGATCCGCGCGAAATCGCAACCGGGCCTGCGCCTGCATCTGCGCGGCAACCGGCCGCTGACCGGCCTGCACAGCACCTACGACCTGGAACAGGGAGAACGGCTGGACCTGGTGCTGTCCTGGGGACGGTTCCATCGACACCATCGGTTCGACGCCTCGTCGATGCTGCACGACACCGCGAGCGCCTGGCGATTCTGGTTGACGGGCTGCAGCTACGACGGTCCGCGAGAACCTCTGGTCCGGCGCGCCGCGATCACCCTCAAACTGTGCGACCACTGGGTCAACGGCTCCGTCGTCGCCGCACCCACCTCCTCGCTCCCCGCGCCGATCGGCGGCGTCCGCAACTGGGACTACCGCTATGTCTGGATTCGCGACGCGTCCTACGCCGTATATGCCTTGCGGCGCATCGGCTTTCACGGTGAGGCCGACGCGTTCCTCGGATGGGTTCTCGACGCGTTCGAACGCAGCGACGGACTTCGCATCATGTACGACATCGACGGCGACCCCGTGCCCGACGAGACCGAGGCCGCCGATCTGGAAGGCTACCGGCGCTCGGCTCCCGTCCGCTGGGGTAACGGGGCCGCCGACCAACGCCAGCACGACCTCTACGGCGAGATTCTCGACTGCGCCGACCAGTGGCTGCGCTCCGGCGGGGAGATTCAGCCAGACCTGTGGCCGAGCCTGGCTCGCTTGGCGGATGCGGCCGGTCGATCATGGGAGGAACCGGATCAAGGCATCTGGGAAGTGCGCAGCCGAGGCCGTGCGTTCACCTACAGTGCCGCACTGTGCGAGGTCGCGCTGGATCGAGCCGCCTCGATCGGCGAACGCTTCCGTCTGCCAGGGCCGGTCGGCACGTGGCGCGCGACCGCCGCGCACATCCGCGAATCCATCCTGAAACGCGCGTGGGACGAACGCGCGCAGACACTCAGCGCACATCTCGACGGCGGTGGCGCCGTGGATGCCAGCCTGCTGGCGCTGCCCCTACGGCATGTCGTCCCCGCCGGTCACCCGCGCATGGTGGCGACAACCGCGGCCGTGGCCGATCGCCTCGGCGCCGGAAACGGTTTGCTGTACCGCTATCTGCACGACGAATCACCCGACGGCCTGCCGGGTGACGAGGGCGCCTTCGTCCTGTGCAGTTTTTGGCTGGTCGACAACCTGACCATGCAAGGCCGCATCGAGGAAGCCGAGCAGCTCTACGACTCACTGTGCGATCGCGCAAGCACACTGGGCCTGTTCTCCGAACAGATCGATCCCTCCACCGGTGCGTTCATGGGCAACTTCCCTCAGGCGTTCAGCCACATCGGCGTCATCGCCAGTGGTGTGAACCTCGCACGCGCGAAGGCGGACCGACGATGATCCAACGACTCGTCATCTTCGGCGGCACAGGCGATCTGACCGGACGCTATCTCCTGCCGGGCCTGGCCGCATTGCACGGGGCCGGCGAACTCGATACGCGTTTCGAGCTCGTCTGCGCGGATCTGAAAGATTGGGACGACAAGCAGTTCCGGGCATGGGTCGCCGACCAACTCGACCAGCATGCAGCGAATACGGAAGGCGTGAGCAGACGAGCGATCACCGCCGCCGCACGATACCGGCGAGCCGACATCCAGAATCCGCTCGAGGTGGCCGAGGCGATCGCCGGTGCGGGTCCGGTGGCTGTCTATCTGGCGCTGGCTCCGGCGTTGTTCCCCATGGCGATCCGAACGCTGCACGACGCGCACCTGCCCGACGGCAGCCGGATCGTGCTCGAGAAACCGTTCGGCGTCGACCTCGCCAGCGCCGAGACCCTCAATCAACTGCTGGCGGATCTGGTACCGGAACAGGCAGTCTTCCGGGTGGACCACTTTCTCGCCATGACGACCGTGCAGAACCTGCTCGGCAGCAGGCTGGCCAATCGCG
This sequence comes from Nocardia amikacinitolerans NBRC 108937, assembly GCF_001612615.1. Taxonomy (GTDB): domain Bacteria; phylum Actinomycetota; class Actinomycetes; order Mycobacteriales; family Mycobacteriaceae; genus Nocardia; species Nocardia amikacinitolerans. The sequence continues at coordinate 297,860 of NZ_BDAU01000011.1, forward strand.
TCCTCGAATCCCTGTGGAACAGTGCGCATATCGCCAAGGTCGAGATCACCTGGGACGAGACGCTCACGGTCGAGGGCAGGGCCGGGTACTACGACAATGTCGGGGCGCTCGAGGACATGGTGCAGAACCATCTCCTGCAATTGCTGTGCCTGGTGGCCATGGAGCCGCCGATCTCGGTGTCCGAACGGGATCTGCGCGACCGCAAGCTCGACGTGCTGCGGTCGATACGGCCCCTCACCGACGACGACATACCGCACCGCACCCGGCGGGCCCGCTACAGCGCGGGCACGATCGGCGATCGCAGTGTCCCGTCCTATGTCGACGAGCCCGGTGTCGACCCGCAACGGTGCACCGAGACTTTCGCCGAAATCGAACTGGCACTTGACAATTGGCGATGGTCGGGAACGTCCTTCGTGCTGCGCACCGGCAAAGCCCTCGGCGCCGACCGCAAGGAGGTCGCGGTCCACTTTCGTCCCGTCCCCCACTTGCCCTTCGGCCACGATGGGTCGACCGCGCCGAACATCCTGCGCTTCACGCTCGACCCCGAAAGCCTCACCCTCGCCCTGACGGTCGTAGGGCCCACCGCGGGGACTCTGGTCCCGCTCAGCATGACGGCACCGATTCAACCACCGGAACTTCCCGCCTACGGACGGCTCCTGCTGGACGTTCTGATCGGAAACGCGGCCCTGTCCATCCGCGGCGACGAAGCCGAACAGGCGTGGCGGGTTGTCACTCCGATCATCTCCGCCTGGTCCCGCGACCTCGTGCCTCTCGACCACTACCCGGCGGGCTCGGTCGTCCCGCCCCGCGCCCACCGCCTATGAATCCGTCGGACCATCCCCCGCAGTGCGTCGTCGTCATGGGTGTTTCCGGAACCGGGAAGACGACGATCGCTCGCCTTCTGGCGAGCAGACTCGGCATCCCCTTCGCCGACGCGGACGATTTCCACCCGCCTGCCAACATCGCCAAAATGTCCTCGGGCGCCCCGCTGGACGACGCCGATCGCGAACCCTGGCTCACCGATGTCGGCCGGTGGCTGCGCGACCGATACACCGCGGGCACCGGCGGCGTGGTCGCCTGCTCGGCGCTCAAACGGCGCTACCGCGACATACTCCACGCCTCAGCCCCGCCGGTGTTCTTCCTGCTCCTGACCGCCGACCGCGAACAACTGATCGAGCGGATGACGAAGCGCGGGGATCACTACATGCCCCTGTCGCTGCTCGATTCCCAACTGGACGCGCTCGAACCATTGCAACCCAGCGAACAGGGCGCCGTCCTCTCGGCCGATCGAGCGCCCGAGGACATCGCCGAGGCGGCGGTCGTGCTTTTCCGAAAAGCCGCTGGCGCATCGGGAGCCGGATAACTCCAAGTCCTGACGGCGACTTTCGGCGGACACGTACTCCGTAGTCGCTGTGCGGTCGCGCCAATGCCGGGCAGGTCTGCGGATACTCGGCGAGGCCGGGACCTCAGCGGTCCTTCTCGCCGGAGTCGTCGCAGCAGTCGCAGGCGTGCTCGTCCGTCGCGGTGGTACCGAGCAGCGCGGTCGGTGTGGGACAGCAGGTGTCGCCTCGCCACGCGTTGCGGCCTTCTTTCACCGCGATCGCGGCGATGACGAGCGCGGCGACCGGGTCGGCCCATGCCCAGCCGAAGAGGCTGTTGAGCAGCAGACCGATCAGCAGGACCGCCGAAAGGTAGGTGCACAGCAGGGTTTGCTTGGAATCGGCTACCGCGGAGGCGGATCCGAGTTCGCGCCCGGCGCGGCGCTGCGCCCACGACAGCACCGGCATGACGACCAGGCTGACCGCGGCCAGCGTGATGCCGATCGGCGAGTGCCGCGCGTCGCCGATACCGAGCAGACCGCGGACCGACTCGACGGTGACGTAGGCGGCGAGGGCGAAAAAGGAGAACGCGATGATTCGCAGCGCGATCTTCTCTCGTCGCTCCGGGTCGCGGCCGGCGAACTGCCAGGCCACCGCCGCGGCCGAGGACACCTCGATCACCGAATCGAGGCCGAACCCGATCAGTGCGGTCGAGGACACCCGAGCGCCCTCGGTGAGCGCGATGACCGCCTCGATCACGTTGTAGGAGATCGTCGCGGCGACGAACCACCGAATCCGCCGCGCCAGCACCGCCTTACGGTCCTGGCTCGGCCCCACTGAGACCGCGGACGGTAGCGAGGGCATTCCGAGCGAGGCCATCAGCAGCAGCCTTCGGTGTCGGAGTCCGGGCAGCAAGCCGGGTCGACCGCCAGCACAAGGCCGAGCAGGTCGTCGAGCGCGGCCGCGATGCGGGCGTCGGCGAGTTCGTAGCGGCTGCGGCGGCCCTCCGGGACCGCGACCACCAACCCGCACCCGCGCAGACACGCGAGATGGTTGGACAAGATCTGGCGGGTGACACCGATCCGCTCGGCCAGCTCCGACGGATATCCCGGCTGGTGGCGCAGGTTCAGCAGGATCTGGGTGCGGGTCGGATCCGACAGTGCGTGGCCGAACCGGGCGAGCGCGTCGGTGTGCAGCACCGGCAGAATCTCCATACGTCAACAGTACATTAGAATCTGTATTCAGAAAATATTGGATCGTTGTTCGGGGTTGCCTCCTGTACTCGGGTACAGGCTTACCGTCGAAACATGACGGTCTCTCCTGAAAACGAGGGCTGGGTGCCGGACGCTTGCACCCTGCCCACCGCGGAACAGCCGACCCGGATCGCCGAGTTCGACCGGCTCTTCGCCGAATCCGCGCGCACCGCCCGCCGGACGGGCCCGGGCCGGCTCGAACTCGTGCTGGATCCGGCCGCCGAGCCGGTCGCCCGCGACCTGGCGGCGCGGGAGTCCAGTTGCTGCTCGTTCTTCAACTTCGACTTCGCCACCACCGAAGCCGGTCTCGTGATGGGCGTCGGCGTTCCCGACACCTACGTCGACGTGCTCGACGCCTTCGCCGCCCGCGCGGACACCGCGATCGGCGGCCCCCGGTGACCACGCTGCGGACCAGCGAACTCGCCGCGGCCGCCTGAATTCAGGCACTTAGGCTCGGCCCATGACCGTGCTGCGCTCGATACTGCTGTTCGCCTTCGCCGCCGTCGCCGAGATCGGCGGCGCCTGGCTGGTCTGGCAGGGCGTACGCGAGCACCGCGGGTGGGCCTGGATCGGCGCGGGTGTCATCGCCTTGGGCATCTACGGCTTCGTCGCCACCTTGCAACCCGACGCCAACTTCGGGCGCATCCTCGCCGCGTACGGCGGGGTGTTCGTCGCGGGCTCCCTGCTGTGGGGCATGGCGCTGGACGGGTTCCGCCCCGACCGGTGGGACGTGATCGGCGCCGCCATCTGCCTGCTCGGCGTCGCCGTCATCATGTACGCGCCTCGCGTCGCCTGACCCCGGGATACGCGGGGTTCAGTGCCGAGCCGCGGCCCGCATGACGAGTTCGGCCACGTCCGCCGGACGCGAGACCGCGACGGCATGTGAGGCGGTGACCTCGACCGTGGTCGCGTTCGCCCGTTCGGCCATGTTCCGCTGCGCCTCGATCGGGATGTTCTTGTCCTCGGTCGTGAGCAACGCGTAGGTCGGCAAGTCGCGCCAAGCGGTGGCCGACGGGCCTTCCTGCAGGGCGGCGAGCGCGACGGGACGCTGGGTGATGCCCATCAGCTCGCCGGTCGCGGCTGGTGTATCCGCGGCGAACTGGGTATGGAAAGCGTCCTGGCGAATGTAGAGCTCGGTGCCGGTCGAACCGTCGGGCAGGGGGTAGGTAGCCGGACGGGTGGTCGGGCCGAGAGTGGAGCCGGGGAACTTGTCGGTGAGTTCCAGGGCGCTCTCGCCGATGTCGGGAATGAAGGCCGCGATGTAGACCAGCGCGGTGACGTTCGGCTTACCCGCGGCGGCCACGGTGATGACGCTGCCACCGTAAGAATGGCCGACCAGTACACAGTCGCCTTCGATCGAGTCGAGGACGGAGGCGATGTACGCCGCGTCGCTGTCGAGGCCGCGCAATGGGTTGGCCGCCGCGATCACCGATATTCCTGCGGCGCGCAGCCTTTCGACGACGCCGTTCCAGCTCGACGAGTCGGCGAAGGCGCCGTGGACGAGGACGACGGTGGGACTGATGTTTTCGTTGCCCATGGAACGACTCCTTGTGGATCAGGTTCTGAATCGGCAGATCTCGGCCGTGCGAGGTGTTGCTGTGCGGCATTCAGTTTCGGCCGCCGACGCCGACGGCGCCCCTCTCCGCGGGCCGTAAATGCCTCCGATCAGGACAAGCCTTTGCGGTTCCGCGGCTACACCGCCAGGTGAACCCGTCGCGCGGAATCGTTGCTGGAGTATCCGCGGTGTTCGCCCGCTGTTCGTTTGCCATCCTGCATCGATATCGGTCAATATAGATTCATGTCGAAGTCGCAGTTGCCGATCGTTCCGGTGCAGTCGTGTACGGCCGCGCCGATCGTGCGTGAACCGCTGACCGCGCAGACCGCCGCCGAGTTGGCGGCGGTGTTCAAAGCGCTGTCGGATCCGATGCGGCTACGGCTGCTGAGTGCGATTGCTTCGCGCGCCGGGCAGGAAGCGTGTGTGTGCGAGCTGTCCGAAGGCATCGATCTGACCCAGCCGACGATCTCGCATCACCTGAAGGTGCTGCGCGAGGCGGGGCTGCTGGCCAGTGAGCGCCGCGCTTCCTGGGTGTACTACCGGGTGATTCCCGAAGCGCTGCAACGCTTGTCGGAGGTGCTGCTGGTCGAAAGCGGCGCCGCCGCTGAGGCGAACGCGTGAGCGCCGAGGCCGCAGCGCAAGATCATGCGGTGGTAGCGAAGCTGTCCACGCTGGATAGGTTCCTGCCGGTATGGATCGGCGCAGCGATGGCCGGCGGGCTGCTGCTGGGACGCGTCGTCCCCGGTTTGGGGGACGCGTTGAGCGCGGTGGAGATCGACGGCATCTCGCTGCCGATCGCGGTCGGGTTGCTGATCATGATGTACCCGGTTCTGGCGAAGGTCCGCTACGACCGCCTCGACGCTGTGACCGGCGACCGGAAGCTGCTGATCGGATCGCTGGTACTGAACTGGGTGCTCGGTCCGGCGTTGATGTTCGCGCTGGCATGGCTGCTGCTGCCGGACCTGCCTGAGTATCGGACCGGGTTGATCATCGTCGGATTGGCGCGCTGCATCGCGATGGTCGTCATCTGGAACGACCTGGCCCGCGGCGACCGCGAAGCCGCCGCGGTGCTGGTGGCACTGAACTCGCTGTTCCAGGTGCTCATGTTCGCCGTGCTCGGCTGGTTCTACTTGTCAGTGCTGCCCGGCTGGCTGGGCCTGGAGCAGACAACCATCGACACCTCACCGTGGCAGATCGCGAAGTCGGTGCTGATCTTCCTCGGGATCCCGCTGCTCGCGGGCTATCTGACCCGGCGCTTCGGCGAACGGGCCAAGGGCCGGGAGTGGCACGAGTCCACGCTGCTGCCGCGGATCGGGCCGTGGGCGCTCTACGGACTGCTGTTCACGATCGTCATCCTGTTCGCTTTGCAGGGGCGCCAGATCACCTCCCAGCCGTGGGATGTCGTGCGGATCGCGATTCCGCTGCTGGCCTACTTCGCGATCATGTGGGGCGGTGGTTACCTCCTCGGCGCCGGCCTCGGCCTCGGCTACGCCCGCACCACCACGCTGGCGTTCACCGCCGCGGGCAACAACTTCGAACTGGCCATCGCCGTCGCCATCGCCACCTACGGCGCCGCGTCCGGGCAGGCGCTGGCCGGAGTCGTCGGCCCCCTCGTCGAAGTACCCGTCCTCGTCGGCCTGGTGTATGTCTCCCTGGCGCTGCGCGACCGGTTCCGCACCCATCACCACGACCTGAAAGCGACCGTCGCATCATGACCGCCGAACCCAGCGTGCTGTTCGTCTGCGTCCACAACGCCGGACGTTCCCAGATGGCCGCCGGATTCCTCGCCCACCTCGCCGGTGACGCCATCGAAGTCCGCTCCGCCGGAAGCGCTCCCGCCGACACCGTCAACCCCGTCGCTGTCGAAGCCATGGCCGAGGTGGGCATCGACATCTCCGACCAGCACCCGAAGATCCTCACCCCCGACACCGTCGAAACCTCCACCGTGGTCGTCACCATGGGCTGCGGCGACGCCTGCCCCTACTTCCCCGGTATCGACTACCGCGACTGGAAACTCGACGACCCCGCCGGACAAGACCTCGACGCCGTCCGCCCCATTCGGGACGAAATCCGCAGGCGCGTCCAAGAACTCGTCGCCGAACTGGTACCCGGTCTGCGGTAGACCGCTTCGGCCCGATGGCACGCACCCACCGCTGAAATTGTGATGGTGGGTGGACAGAGCGGCTCTCAGTGACGAGTTCCTGGCCCGGCGGCGACTTGTGCTGGTCTGGGCACCTCGTCCCGGTGGCACTGATCGGTCATGATTCGTGGACGTTGCTCCGTCTACCGTGTCACGCCAGCTGCGACGCACGGTAGACCGCCAACGCGTGCTTCGCCAGGGCTCGACGCTTCGCGAAGACCTGCTGCACCCGTGGCTCGGTTTTCGGTAGCCGGCGCCGGTCCTGCAGGATCACGCCGGGTATTTCGAATCGATAGACAACGTCGTCGGATGCGGCGTCGACGGTGACGCCGGGCATCCTGAGGGCGCGGTACACGGACGGATACGACCCACGCAGCTCAGTGTCCAGATAGTCCACCTGCGCATCGAGATCGAAGAGGATCGCGGCGCCGAGCTGTCGTCCCCGGAACATATGTCGGAACAACCCATCGCGCCGATTCGGGCTGGTCCACTGCGCGATCCCGACACCGGGCCGCCGGGGGCCACGCTTGGCCGCGAAGTCGCGGTTCTGCACCTGCTCCGGTGTGAAGTCGGTGAGCTGACCCGCGAAGTTCATAGCCCGCATGGGCGCGCTCGGGGAACTGCCCTCGATCCGATTCGGTTGTAGGCCGGATTCAGCGATCAGGTTGCCCACGATGCCCGCCGCGGCGTTGACCGGGTAGCCGTAGTCGTTCACCAGCAACATCATTACACGCACTATGCGGGCCTCGGGTGCATCGGGCTCCACCGGTCCACGAGGCATCGAGCGGGGCTGCGCGACGCGCTCGGGGGGACTCGTCGGCACCGAGCGAAGGCCGCGAGCCAACTCCTCGGGCGTGACGTTGATCTGGAAATGCATTGTGTCCTTGATGGTTCGCCACCGGCCTCCCCATGCGAAAACTTGATGATCATCGACAGTACGAATCGCTTCCACCGCAGCGACTTGATCGGGTGTGAAACTGGTGTCGGCCCGCCCTTCGGCAACATCCCGGCAACGCCCTTCTTTGGTCCTCTCCGCCGAGAAGCGGACCAGCCGCTTGTCAGGTGTCGCTCGGTTCACGTTGCAGCTTGGAGCTGTGGGGTCTATATCGATGGCCAGCCCGTACGCGTGGAGAGACCGTGTCGTCTGCCCAGCAATGTTGCGGCAGTTGTAAACCCATGCGCGGTGGACGTTGTAGCCCGTCGCGACGAGAGCCTGCTCCAGTGCTCGCCACGCCTCGATTGTTGCGGGATTGACCAGGGTGTCCCAGCGCCCGAACAACCGCAGCGGCACCATACGCTCCTTGGCACATGCATAGTCGTGCCATGCGCTTCGAAGCTCCTGCGAGGTTCGAACAAGCGGGCGATTCCGGGGTATTTCGAAGTCGGTGTCGTTCGCTCGTGCGGTGCGGCCGGCGGTCTCGGCAGGGATCGCCGCTTCGAAGACGGCGTGGCGCGCAAACTCCTCCGCCTCGAACAGCTCGTCGGCCAGGTCCTCATGTCGCACGTCGTGTTTCGGCTGGTCCTCGAAGTGCGCGATATTGACACTCGCCGTCTCTGGTTCGAATTCCTCTTCGTCGTAGGGCGATTCCCACTCGGAGAGTTCTTCCTCATTCTCGTGGGGATGTTTGTACTCAGCGAACTCGGCCAGGTCATCACCGAAATCCTCAGCGGAGGCGTAGTGCGCGGCGGTGTTGGAAAACTCTTCGGAACCTCCGGAGCGGTCTACCTCGCCTACCAGAGTTGTTTCGGGGGCCAAGATATCCGCTCGCAGCGGCCATGCCGGTGCGCTCCAGACAGGAGGTTCGATGGCTTCCGGTACCGGCGACTGCTGATCAACTGTGCTCATACTCACCTGCTCGGCGCCATGCGGGAACACCGTCGCGCGTAGCGGCGATCTGGCCAGGGAGCCCGGCGAACGCTGCGCCCGTTGGGAGCCGGGTCGGCTGCGCGGCTCTACCGCGAGCAGTACGAGTAGTAACGGCGAGATCCTTGACGCGTTCTCCGGTCGCGGACTGCCACAGATCGATGACCCGGGTCATCGCAGTCGGAAACGGCGGATTGGGGAGCCCGAACGAATTGAAGAGCACGCTGGCGTTGGCCGGCGTGCTGAACACGTCCAGTTCGATGAACCAGATCAACGGCGACAGCAGATCCGAGAGCTCGAACAGTTCACGCGCACTGCGGGTCGGGGCGATCCCGACATGTGCGCCGATCGATGAAAGCCGGTCAGCGGGGTTGCCCCCCACGCCCGCAGTGGCTTTGAGATCGGCAACAACCGAGGTATCGGACTCCACTGTGAGGTGGAACCAGCTGAGCATGCAGACATAAGCGAACTCTTCGCGGGCCAACATCCCACCGCGTCGGCGCTGACGGAGTAGCTCGCCCAATGTTTGGCAAAGATAGGCAACGTAGGCGGGGTCGGTCGGGTTCGCACCGACTGCGTTTTTGTCGTTTTCGATACCGAGCCATACCTGCCGAAGCAGCTCGTTCCACAGCTCGAGAAATCGCGTATTGGTGCCGGTTCCCACGTCGATTTTCCATGGCTGAGCTTCGGATTTCCCGGCGAGCGGGAAAGGCAGATCGAATCCGAACATCCGCCAGTACGCGTTGCGGCGGTTGACTCTCGCATCAGGTCGCAGCGAGCTGGTCAAGCCACCGATCTGGAACAGCGGCGGATCCCGGAAGAAGAGCTCTTCGGTGTTCCGAAGCCAAACCAGGGTTTGGACCGAGGGCGCGTCCAGACTCTCTCCCACGAGATAGCGACGTACGACCTCGCCCAGAATGTCGACAATCCGCGTACTTTCGATCAAGTAGGCGTAGATCAGGTGGTCCCACGGCCACGGAAACGTGGAGCCGAGTTGGTCGGCTGCCGACAAGACGAAGTCGGGTGGCACAGGACCAGGTGGCACAGCACCGGGGCCCGGACCGATTCCGGAGCGCAGATCGTCGAGGAGAGCTTGCGGCAGCTGCAATCTGCGATCGACATCCGCGGTACCGAGCGGCGCGAGCGGCGGCGGTAACCCCCACGCCGCAAGGCCACCGCTCCCCCATATCTCCTCTAGCCAGCGACTTAGTTGTAGCGGATGGATGCCGAAGACATACTCTGCGTCGGCGGGCCCGGCAGGAGGAGGAAACGCCAAACTTGGATTCACACTCAACTGAGCGAGTAGGCGAAACATGTCGGATCACTCCTGAGGGGTGTTGTCGGACTCGTATCTGGCAGGTTCAGTGGTCACCACGTACTGGGATTTACGAAATGGTATTCCGAAGCGGAGCGGTTTCTGATCGATGTCGTCGATCTGCACGTTGATCACATCACCGACGTTCGGCACGATGAACTGCCCATTTGAACGATTTGCCAATGGGTGACGCTTTTCTTTTACCTCCTTGTCCTCGCGATACGTCACCAGTACCGAATGTGCGTTTTCTGGCACGCTTTCCTCCCTGACCAGAAGATAGAACGTATTGTTGGAAGCGACGATGAGGGTTGGTGGCGGCATCAGCGCGACATCCGCGAGCTGGGGGCGGCGTTCGAAGCCACCTAGAGCATTGAGCAGGGCACGAAAACGAAGCTCGACTCTCGCCTGATCCCGCGTCATCGGAGGCTGCGCACTGCCGATGGTCAAGAGCGCCTTCGTTTGCGCCTTCAACGCGTCGGTCAATTGCTGGATGAGATAGTCCTGTCCGTTGCTCGAGTCTGTGTTCATGTCCGTTGTCCTCTCGCGATTCCCCTGGCAACTTCGCGCCGTCACGCCGCCATGCCCTGCGGGCCACCGACCCGGCGCAGCCAATCCTGGATATCGGTCGGCGACGTCCCGGCCAGCGCGGTCGGAGACATCGACTGATCGCGCAGCACGGTCCACGCCAGAATCCGCATGGCCTCCAGGCGCTGCAAATAGCTGGAGCTGTGCAGCGAGCGCCCGCTCCGCTGAGCCAGTCGATGCAGGTCGGCGGGCGCCACTCGACGCGGATCGACCAGGGCGGATAGTGAACGACCGCCGAAGGCGCGCATAGGTATTCGAGTGCAAACATCGACGAGTTCCGGGAGGTGAGACATCGTGCCGCGGGCAACGGCCGCCGCCTCCACCGGCGCGTCCTCCAGCGGATGCCGTGCGGCCCAAACCCTTCCGAGGTCGTCCCACGGTCCCGATCCGAACCAGCTGCGGCACAAGGCAACTCCGAGCTGAACTCGAATCCAGCCGAAAGGGTGCGGATCGCCGAACGGCATCCGAAACACAGCCCGCGTCGGTCCGTCGACCACATTGGCCAGCGCAGGCAGCGGTGCGTAGCCGAGCAGCGCGAAGGCGTACACATCGGCTGCCACCTCGCTCGCCCATCCCCGCCACGTTTCGGCCATCAACTCACTGGCCGGACGCAGCTTCGCGTACATCGCGTCGCCGAGTTCCGGTACCCAGCCGATCAGATGGGCCACCTGATGGCCCGTCTCGTGAACGAGCGACGTCGGCTGACGCAGGTTGTGATGGGTGATCTTGATTGCCGCGACAGGGGATAGTGACGCGTCCCACAAACGGACGTTGGCACGCAGAATCGACGCGCCGAGGCCCTTGTCGAGATAGCAGAGAACCGGGGGAACGCCGATACCCAACTGACCGAGCACGCGGTCCATGCTGTCCACCGCGAGGGCGTCGAGCCCGCGCAGCAAGGCACCGATTCGCGGATTGGTCCGCGTGTTGATGGCGTCGGCATAGAAATCGATCACGGTTTCGGCCTGAACGTAGCGGCGCCGCAATGTCCCGACGGCGCGCCGGACGGCGGCAAGCCCGTCTTCGTCCGTCGCGAGCGACAGCGCGACTCTGGTTTGGGTGGCTAGCGCCGCGCAGGCGAGGGCCACGTTCCGGAGACTGTCGCGCAGGCGAAGGCCGAGGTAGGACTCGAGCGCCACCCAGGCAGACGGTGCCGCGACCATATCGAGGTCGGCCAGCGCCTCGGCGGCGCACCTCCAATGACGAATCTCGCTCTCGAGCGTCGTACGCTCGAGCTTCACCAGGTCAATCACGGCTACGCCAACCGGGTATGACGGTGACTTTCCCTGGCGGCAAGCTGCCCTGCAGAGCGTCCTTGGTAACTCCGGAGAAGGTCACGCTGATCGAGAGGCCGTTTGCCGGATCCTGCACCGCGGCCGCGAGTTGGGCGGTCCCCTCAGTGAGGAACTGAGAAAGTGCGGTGGTGACGGAAGCGCCGATGCGGTCGGCAGCTTGTCCCGCGGCGGCCGCGTCCCGCATCAAGCCGCGCCGCATCAGTCTATGCACCAGTATTCCGGAAAGCCGCGGAACGAAGCGTTTTCGAAGGGCCGATAACACGGTGGGCAGATCACGTCGTGCACCGCGAGCCGCGGGCTGAAGACGCGTCAACAGCTGTTGTGCTTGTCGTTCACTGAGGCGCAAGGTGACCGTCAGCTGTCGCCGCAGCAGGCTGAGTTGGACCAGCACGCGGCGTCGCCGCATCCGTTGCCCACGCGAACGAGGCAGCCCCGTCGAACGGATCCTGAAGTACCGGCTTCCGGCGGTCGGTCGCGGTCTACCAAGAGGAGCTACCCGGGCGGGCAGGCTCTTTCCAAGAGCCGGTTCGCGCAGGAGTTGACCTGCGATGTCGGGTGTCAGCGGCTGGAATTCGTCGCTGCTCGGACGTTCGCCTGTCGGCAGTGTTTCGTCTTGGGTGAAGTGCCCGATCTGGGTACCAGGCAGGGCCTCGTAGAGGTCGATCTCCGTCTGCACCGGCCACCGTTCGACGCCGCGGTCGAGCAGGTGATCCTCCAGCGATCCACCATCCCACCAGGGGACTCGTCGCGCCATCTGACGAGTGAGCGGTACCGCGTACACGCGGGTGAACTTCCGGAAGCGATATCGCGGGCGGGTGGCGCGCGGCAACAGCACCCAGACACCGCCTTCACCGGCGGTTTCTCGCTCCGCCAGATCCTCACGGAGCAGCTGGTCAGGTAAATACGCGGCGGCTGCCTCGGCGAAAGCCGTCTGCACCGCGGCGTCGACCTGCAACTCGTCCTCGAGTGCCTCGGGAGGCAACATGTCCAGTGTCCGGAAGACTGTCCCCTCGACGGTGGAGGCAAGGGCCTCACCGGACAGACTCTCCTGACCCTCGGGCCCTTCGAAGCCGAATATTCGGAGCCCGGCATCGACCAGTGGAGGAGATAGCAGCCGCGCGCCTTGGGCCCCCACCAGACCCTTGATGAGCCCGGCAACCCGAGCTGCGAGGAACCGGACCACCTTGTCACGACCGATGATCGAGATGCCGAGCTTGATCAGCGGCCGCACGGCGAGTACGAGGGGGATGAACTGCTGAATCTCGGCTGTGGGTGTCGCGTCGGCAGGCAACTCGGCGAGCTGCTGGGCGAGCCGGGCACGACCAGCGTCGAGTTCACCGATTGCGTCGCGAGCTTCTTCCTCCTCCTCCCCCTCCGAGACCGCTTCCAGCTCCTCCTCGAACGCCTCGGGCGCGAACAGCAGTGCGGCGACCTCGACGTCGAAATCTTCGGCAAGTGTCGTGGCGCCATCGGCCTGCTGCTCTGCCTCACCGAGTCCGAGCCGTGCCGCGAGTGTTTTGGCGAGCGGACGAACCGACATGGGTAACCGCCCAATCGCTGTGCGGAGAACCCGCTTCAGCAAAGGCCGGACAAGTTTCGCGAGCCGCTTCAGCAGGGGTCCGATCGGGATGAGTTTGCCAACGGCTTTGATCGCCTTGCCTGCGAGTTTTCCCGCGGCTCTGACGGCCTTTCGTGCGAACTTTTTGACCTTCCTGATGATCCCGCCGAGGAACTGGTCGAAGCTTTCCTGCTCGAGTGTGGGCGTCTCACCGAGTCGCTCGAGCAGTTGATCCAATTCGGCGGTGCTCAGCGACTCAGGATGCGCAGCCTCGAGCGCCTCGGCGAACGTGTCGATCGCTCGCTCGGATGTCTCCGCCAGCGGCTCGATCCAACTCTCGAGCGCTGCGAAGGACTCGGCCTCGCTGAGCTCTCCGGACCAGGCCCCCTGTTCGGCGAGGTGTTGCAATGCGGCCTCGTCGATCAGCTGCTCCAATGCGTCGGCGAAGTCCTCGTCTTCGAGCGATTCGAGGAACTCGGCGATCTCCTCGCTCTCCGAGTCAGGGGCTTCGGCGAGCAGCGATGCGAAGGGTGATTCCAGATCGGGGGTTTGCCGGGCGACGCCCTCCGTGGCCTCTTGCTCGGTTGGGACGCCTGCGAAAGGCGTGGACAACGCCTCCTGATTCGGTTGTCCATCGGTCGTGATGGTCATGGCGATCTCCCGCCGGGTTGTAGGTCATTCGAAGCCGATGGCGTTGAGGGACCCACATTGAGCTGCGCTTCGATGTGCGCGCCCGCACGGGAACACCCTCAGCTCCGCCCTTGGGACAACACTGGCCTACCGACGTCTCGCGCCCGTCCTCGTTCGCGTCGAAGTGCTGTCTGCTGCTACGTCACTCAGAAGTAATAGCCCAGCCCTGATTCTGGTTGTGACGCCTGCGTGACGGACAGGTGATTCGTACCGACCAAAGTCCTCACATGGGCAATGCGGACGAACTTGGGGTTTCCCCTGATCTGTCAGGCATCATGCTGATCCGCGTTTGGTGTCATTGCGAGAACGGCGACGTCAGGGTGATCGCACGTTTCCTCGGATGGAGTTCAGTTGAAACCAGGGTTGCAGACTGTGAGTACGCTATGGGTGTTGATGACATACTAGAAGTCATTCGGCAATGGGTGATCCGACTGGCCGAAGCCAAACTAGCTCAGTGACTTCGCCTCTCGTATCGGTGGGACCGTCTTGTCAAAATGTCGAATCGGGTGTCAAATCAAGTAGGGGTGCCTGCCGCCAAAGCATGCGGAACGACGCTGATATCGACTGAGGTTCTGATGACCTCATACGAAACCTATGCGCGTGCGCAACCACCGGATACGCCACCGGCGCGGCTCGGCCTGCTCGGTGGGCTCGAGTTGCGTTGTGGCAGCGTAGCCATCCCGCTCGCCGTTGCCGCGCAAAGGCTTCTGGCGTTCCTTGCACTGCACAATCGTCAGCTACGCCGATCAACCGTGGCCTACACGCTGTGGATGAACAGTGTCGAAAGCCGGGCAGCCGCAAACTTGCGTACGGTGCTGTGGCGGCTTCGGAAACTGGAGCCGTCTCTCGTCGTTTCGGATGGGCCCTATCTCAGAATCGGGGACAACGTACAGATCGACGTAGTCGAACTCACCGGTGCAACTCGACAGCTCATCGCCGATCCGCAGGCGCTGGAGGCTCCGAAAGTGACCGCGGAGACGCTGTCCCAAGAACTGTTGCCTGGATGGGATGACGACTGGGTCCTGCTCGAGCGTGAGCGGCTACGGCAATTGCGGCTGCATGGCCTCGAGGCACTCTGTAAACGGTTGACGGCGCTGGGACTCTATGAGCCGGCGATCGAGGCAGGCCTTATCGCCGTCGCCCTCGAGCCGCTCCGCGAAACGACGCAATGTGCCCTGATCGAAGCTCATCTCGATGAGGGCAACGTATCCGAGGCTGTGCGCCAATACGATGTGTACCGGGATCTATTGGACGAGAGCCTGGGCATTGCGCCAGGCCGCCAGCTGAGATCGGTTATAGCGCCATACCGTTGAGATCGAGTCGGCACCGGGAATCGCACATTGGCCGAGCGCACTTCGCGACCCCGATGGTGGGGCCGGATCGTCGACTGACCCGGTTCGGCGGGCGGCGAGACCCGGATACTCCCGGTCCGTCAGCTGCCCGGCGGTGTGTGCAGACGTCGGGCGCGTACACACCCCGCACCTGGCGAACCTGGTCGACTGTCAGGCGCTGCCGTTGGTCGGCCCCCAGGTGGGGCGCGGCGGCTTGGTCGAGTTGATTCCGTTGCCATGGTGAGACGGACGGCGGGTCCGCAACTACCTGACAACGAGAAATCGAGCAGCGGCGCGGATCGAGATGACTATTCTATCCGCAGATGCGGAGATAGGATGTCGGTTGTGTCGAATCTACGGATCAGTGAAGTGGCCGCGCTCGCGGGTGTCAGCGATGACACCGTGCGCCGCTGGATCGATCAGGGCCGGCTTCAGGCGATTCAACTGGACAACGGCCGCAAGGGCGTCAGCGGTCGCGAACTGGCCCAGTTCCTGCAGACCAGCGCCGAGGCGCCCGCGCCTGGCGTGACCGTCGCCGCGTCGGCCCGCAACCGCATGCGCGGAATCGTGACCCGGGTGGTGAAGGACACCGTGATGGCGCAGGTGGAGATGCAGGCCGGACCGTTTCGGCTGGTGTCGCTGCTGAGCAGGGAGTCGGTGGACGAACTCGGGTTGGAAGTCGGCAGCGTCGCTGTCGCATCGGTGAAGTCCACGCATGTCGTGGTGGAGATACCGGAAAGTTGATGAGGATGAGGATGATTCGCAGATCGGCTGTCGGGGCGGTGGCCGTGCTGGCCGCGATGAGCGTCGCAGCATGCGGTTCCGACGACAAGTCCGAACCCGCTGGAAGCCAGCAGATTTCGGGAACGGTGACGGTGTTCGCCGCGGCGTCGTTGACCGAGACGTTCACCGAACTCGGTAAGCGGTTCGAGGCCGCGCACCCCGGCGTCGAGGTTGTCTACAGTTTCGGCGCGAGTTCCGCACTGGCCGAACAGATCAACCAGGGCGCTCCGGCCGACGTCTTCGCCTCGGCGGCGCCCAAGAACATGCAGCAGGTCCGCGACAAGGGCGAGGTCACCGTCGAACCGGTCACCTTCGTGCGCAACCGGCTCGAGATCGCGGTCCCGAAGGGCAACCCGGGAAAGATCACCGGATTGGCCGATTTCGGCAAGACCGAGCCCAAGCTCGCGCTGTGCGCCGAGCAGGTGCCGTGCGGCGCCGCGGCCAAGACGGTGTTCGAGGCCGCGGGGATCACCCCGCAACCCGATACTCGCGAGCAGGACGTGAAGGCGGTACTGACGAAGGTCACCCTCGGTGAGGTCGACGCGGCCCTGGTGTATCGCACCGACGTCAAGGCGGCCGGAGACAAGGTCGAGGGCATCGACTTCCCTGAGTCGACCAAGGCGGTCAACGACTACCCCGTCGCCCCGCTTGCGCACGCGCCGAACGCGGCGGCCGCGGCGGCGTTCGTCGACTTCGTGACCTCCGACCAGGCCGAGCAGGTCTTCGATTCGGCGGGATTCGACACCCCGTGATCGCGCCCTCGCGGCGGCGGTCGGCGCGCGGGCGACGACCGCTCGCGCTGGTGCTGCCCGCCGTCTGCGGGCTGGCGTTCCTGGTCGTCCCGCTGATCGGGCTGCTGGTCCGTGCGCCGTGGGCTACCATGCCGAACCGACTCTTCAGCGCCGAAGTCGGTCAGGCACTGCGGCTTTCGTTGGTGTGCGCGTCCGCGGCCACGGTGATCTGCCTCGTGTTCGGCATTCCGCTCGCGTGGCTGCTCGCGCGCGCGGAACTGCCGGGGCGCGGTCTGATCCGCGCGCTGGTCACCGTGCCGCTGGTGTTGCCGCCCGTGGTCGGCGGCGTCGCGCTGCTGCTGGTGTTGGGTCGGCGCGGGCTGATCGGCCGCTACCTCTACGAATGGTCCGGCGTCTCCTTGCCGTTCACCACCGCGGGCGTGATCGTCGCCGAAGCGTTCGTTGCCATGCCCTTCCTGGTGATCTCGGTCGAGGGTGCGTTACGCGCGGCCGACACACGATACGAGGAAGCGGCCGCCACCCTCGGCGCCACCGGCTGGTACACGTTCCGCCGCGTCACCCTGCCCTCGGTGCTGCCGGGGGTGGTCGCGGGCGCGGTGTTGTGCTGGGCGCGCGCACTTGGCGAGTTCGGCGCGACGATCACCTTCGCGGGGAACTTTCCCGGCCGCACGACGACGATGCCGCTGGCGGTCTACCTCGCGCTCGAGTCCGATCCGGATGCCGCGATCGTGCTCAGCCTGGTGCTGCTGCTCGTGTCGGTGGCCGTACTCGTCGCATTGCGGGAACGCTGGATTCGGGGTGCAGTATGACGTTGACAGCGGAATTGCGGTTCAGCAGAGGATCTTTCGACCTCGAGTTGCCATTACGAGTCGAACCGGGTGAGGTCGTCGCGCTGCTGGGACCCAACGGGGCGGGCAAGACGACCGCGCTGCGAGCACTTGCGGGATTGATCGCGCTCACCGGCGGGCACATCCGGCTCGACGACCACACCTGGGACGCACCGCCGTCGGTGTTCGTGCCCGCCGAACGCCGCGAGGTCGGCGTGGTCTTCCAGGACTATCTGCTGTTCGCGCACCTCTCGGCGCTGGACAACATCGCCTTCGGACTCAGAGCCCGAGGCATGCGCCGCACGCCCGCTCGGGAACGTGCCGAAAAATGGCTTGCCCGTGTCGGTTTGACCGACATCGGACAGCGTCGGCCGCGCGCGCTCTCGGGTGGTCAGGCTCAGCGGGTGGCGCTGGCCAGGGCGCTGGTGACCGAACCGCAGCTGCTGCTGCTCGACGAACCGTTGGCCGCCCTGGACGCCAGCACCAGGCTGCACGTGCGTTCGGATCTGGCTCACCATCTGCGCGACTACCCGGGCCACACCGTCCTCGTCACCCACGACCCGCTCGACGCCATGGTGCTCGCCGATCGGCTGGTCATCCTCGAAGACGGTGCGATCGTGCAGCAGGGCGCACCCGCGGAAGTCGCGGCCCGGCCGCGCTCGGACTACGTCGCCCACTTGATGGGGCTGAACCTCTACCGCGGCACCGCCCGCGGCACTCGCGTCGAGCTCGACGGCGGCGGAACCCTCACCATCGTGGAACCCACCGACGGGCCGGTCTACGTCGCGTTCGCGCCCCACGCGGTCGGACTGCATCCGGACCAGCCGGTGGGCAGCCCACGCAACAGCTGGCCGGTCACGATCACCGGAATCGAACAACACGCGCACACCACACGAGTCCGGCTCGACGGCACACCACCGGTCCTCGCCGACATCACACCGGCCACGGTCGCCCAGCTACGCCTGCATCCCGGCCAGCGACTCTGGGCAGCGGTCAAGGCCACCGAAACACGGTCGTACCCGGCGTGAGCCGCACAGCCCGCGCCCGGATGTCGGTGCGGACGTGTGCTCCCACGGTGGCGTCGGTACGGGTGACGCTGAACTCGCCGAACCGCCTCGACGCTACCGGCTGGTCCCATAGCGCGGGCGTATCGTCGGCGCCATGCGACTGAGCACCCGAAACCAACTCGACGGAACAGTGGTCTCGGTAACCCGAGGCGAAGCGATGGCGGTGGTCCGTGTGCGCCTCACCGGCGGTGACGAGATCACCTCCTCGATCACTCGCGACGCCGCGGAAGACCTCGGCCTGACCGAAGGGACCAACGTCAAGGTCCTCATCAAGTCGACCGAGGTCACCCTCGGCGTCGGATAACCGCACATTCGGGAATGGTCCCGCGACAAGACCTCATTCACGGCGAAACCAGCTTGATAGGCCCTCGGATTCGCCTACGCTTGGGGAATGAGCGCGCAGGACCTCCCGCCAGAACTGGTCGACGTCATCGGCGGATACGACCTCGCCTTTCTCGTCAGCATCGGCGACCTGGGGCCGCACACCACACCCCACCACCCCGTCCTGGACACCAACCGATTCCGCATACCCGCGCCCGGACCGGTCACCTGCCGCAATATCACCGCCAACCCGGCGGTGACCCTGCTCTGGCCACCGGCCACGCCGACCGGCCACGTACTGATCATCGACGGTCACGCCGCGCTGGACGACGACTTCACGCTCGAGGTCGTCCCGACCCAGGCCGTCCTGCACCACACGGGCACCGCCGCCGCCATGTCGCGGCGCTGCGGCGACTGCCGCCGCTTCAACCTGGCTCCCCCGTACATGCTCGGACGAACCAATCGACTTCCGCACGGGACCGGCCGCTGACCCGAGCGATCGATCGGCGGACCGGTCTCGATAATCGTCCCTCGCCTACCGAGCGCGTCAGGCCTCCGGTAGTTCGTTCGGCGTCCCTTCCGCCGCGCTGATGATCTCGATTACCGCGGCGACAAGCGGGCCGTCGGGATCGCTGAGACGCGGCAACGACGTCCGGTCGACCAACAGAGAGCCGAGCGTGAGATCGACCATTTCGGCACCGACCTGCTCGGCAGAGCTGCGCCCTTCCGGTTCGAACCACGTCCACGCCCATTGCGCGGCGCCGAAGATGAGCAGGCTCCGGATACTGATCTCGACTGGCCGGAATTCGCCCGCGGCGATACCCGCGTCGAGCAGGCCGTGCAGGATTCCGATGTAGTGCCTGCGCAGCTTGCGTCCCTCGGAATTCTCATCCTGCTGCGCGAACCGCGCGACCTCGCGCTGGAATGCGACAGTGCGATTTCGATCGTGCACCTGGTACAGCATGGACGCGTGCAACAGTGCGGCAAGCCGTTCGGTCGGTGTAGAAAACGCCGCCATGATGCGCTCTGCCTCATCGATCCGCTGCCGCATATAGGAGATGTGCAGGGCGTCCAGCAAGCGCGCTTTCGTGCCGTAATGGTGCACGATCAAGCCCTGCGAGATGCCCAACTCACTGGCGACGCCGCTGAAGCTGGTCCCGTCGTAGCCTTTCTCGGCAACCTGGCGCGTGAAGATATCGAGAATCGCACCCGACTTGCCCGGCTCCGCCGCACGCTTGCCCACCGATACCACCCCTCCTCGTCCGGATTTTCCCGCACACTCCAGCGCCCTGGTGACGCCCGACCCGGCGTTGACTGAGTGCGCAGTCAGCATTAGCATTATGCGCCGAGTCACAGCGGCGCACTCGCCGCATCAATA
This sequence comes from Nocardia amikacinitolerans NBRC 108937, assembly GCF_001612615.1. Taxonomy (GTDB): domain Bacteria; phylum Actinomycetota; class Actinomycetes; order Mycobacteriales; family Mycobacteriaceae; genus Nocardia; species Nocardia amikacinitolerans. The sequence goes on from NZ_BDAU01000011.1 coordinate 317,893, forward strand.
ATCGATCTACCTTCGAGCAACCAACCATGCGTGTACCCCACCCAGGCGGCGACTGCACCGTCGTCACCAGCCGTAGCCCATGGTCACCCCGCGCCCTGAACCGTCGCCGCCGGGTGGTCACCATCAACCGCCCCTCGGTCTCTGTGTCCGAGCAGGCAACCCAGGGAAAGTCCGCCTGTCCGAAGCGTCGGTTCGTGATGGACAAGTGAGTCCCGTGGACGCGGGCATGGTCGAGGCGGCGGAAGATCCGGCCACAGACGCGGGATCTCTGCTGTCGCCGGAGCAGCTCTTGGCAGCGATCGGCGGTCGTCTCGCCGAACCGTTGCCGCTGGTCGCGTGGGCAAGGGAACTGGGCGATCTGCACGCCGCCCTCATTTCGACGGCTCTGAATCCTCGGCGGCGCGCACCCGACGTCAGCGAGTCGGCCCTGCACGCGGATATCGCGCAGGTCATCGACAAGATCAACTCTTGGGCGGCGTTCTATGTCCGCCACAGCCGGTGCGCGCGCCGCCACACCCACACCTTCGGTGAGGTGATCAGCCATGTCGCGAAGACCTACGCCGAGGCGTGGTGGACGGTGCTGCACACCGACTGCGAGGAGCTTCGGCACTCGGCGTGGGTCCACCTCGGCGAGGTCCGTGACGGCTACGCGCAACTCATCGGCGACATTCGGGCGGGTCGCGTCCAACTGCCACTGGGATGGCGAGGCATCCGACATACCCGACAAAACGACGGCGCCTTACCTGACGGGGCGGACCAAGGTAAGCAGTAGACGGCCGCATCCCCGCGTGGCGCGCTCGGGGCGGTGGTCGCCGCCCCGAGCTTTGAGCGTCGCCGCGTTCGGCCGGGACCAGTAAGTCTTCGGCTGGAGTTTCATCTACGAACTGTGCTGGCTTCGCGGCCTGTGCGGTGGGACGCCGTGGTGGGCGATAGCTGTCGCCGCGGATGTCGGCTCGTGGATTTCGGTGCACTCCCCGGCAGCGCATTCTTACATCGCTTTGCCGTTCCTCTCTCGAATGTCTGACGTCGGCCGCCGAGGATTGCTGGTGTGCCTCGCCGGCAGGCACGCTGGCGAAAGGTGTGCGAGGGATGCGTAGAAGGGTGCTGGCAGCCGTCGCGGCGGCATTGGTGGCGGGCGGTGCGCTCACCGCGTGCGGCGCGCAGACGTCTCGGAGTGCACCGGCGTGGTGCCCCACCGTCGAGGGGCACGACATCGAGTGCGGGACGGTGGACCGCGAATTGGTCACTGGCAAGCCAGAACTGGGTGATGTGGAGGTCGCCGACCCGCAGCTTCAACACCATGCTCGCGGCCCTGCGCTTCTCGCGCGCGCAGCAGCAGCGCTTGGCCGAGGACGCCGGGCACGAGTTGCGTACCCCGCTCACCTCGGTGCGCGGCAGCACGGAACTGCTCCAGCGCGCACGGGGCCGACTGGCACCCGACGACGAGGCGCAGGTGCCGGCCACCCTGGTTCAGGAGGCGAAGGCGCTGGACGAACTGGTCGGCGAACTAGTCGATCTGGCCACCGACCAGTACGCCACCGAGGACCCCGAAGTCCTCATCCCGGCGGAGTTGGCCGACGAGTGCGCGCACCGATTCCGCCGCCGCACCGGACGTTCCATCACCGTCGCCGTCGAGAACCCGGAACCGGTCATGGCCCGCCCGCGCGCACTGGCCCGCTGCGTCGACAATCTCATCGACAACGCCCTGAAGTTCGGTTCAGTCCGCCGGACACCCCCGTCGAGATCACCGTGCGCGCAACGGATCTCACCGTGCGCGACCACGGACCCGGTATCGCGGCGACCGATCGCGACGCCGTCTTCGGCCGCTTCTATCGCGCCGACCGCACCCGATCCACCCCCGGTTCCGGCCTCGGCCTGGCCATCGTCCACGACATCGTCACCGCCCACGGCGGCGCGGTCCATGTCGACAACCATCCCGAAGGCGGTGCGGCAGTGGGCTTTCGACTGCCCGTCATCGGCGAACAGCGCGCCGGATCGCTACCTGGACACCAGCGCGGGCTTGCGAAGCGTAGTGGCCCCTGAGCCCGCCGAGTGTGCCGTGTCCAGCGATCACTGGACACCGGCACCCGCGCTCAGCTCAGGGTGAACGTCGCCGTACCCGAGATCTGCTCCATCTCCCTGTCTTTCGAGTCCAGCGCGACGATCCGCGCCTCCACCCGGCCCAGGCCCGGCGCCGTGCCGAAACCGACGATCACGCCGTCCACCGTATGTTGGACGACACCGTTCACCACGGGGTGCTGCTGCCCGTCCGCGTACCCGGTATCCAGGTTCTTGAAGCGCACGGCGACCTTCCAGTCCGCACAGCTCTCCCCGGTCTGGGTGACCTTCACGCGCACGCCGAACGTGCCGGGCTTCTCCTGCCGCACGGCGGCCGCGTCGATGATCGCGGAGCAGTCGGTCGGAATCAGTCGCGTCAGGGTCGGCGTGAACGGAAAGTCAGGGTTGTGCGGAATGGCGGTGGACGGGGCTGCGAGCCCGACAACCCCGGCGGCGGCTACCGCAGCGACGACACCGGCGCGAGCCGAAAACTGTTGCAGCTGCTTGCGATTGAGAGTCATGCCCGGTTTGTCGGGTCACCGAAAGTTGTTGTTACAACAGTGGTTGCGTTAGTCAAATCACTGTAACGTTTGATTGATCCCATTGCGCGGCGCACGCCAGGCGTGCGGGCGTGTCCACCGCCGCGCCGTACCGTCATTTCGCCGATCGCGATGCGCAGCTGTCCGCCGTCGCCGCGGTGGGCTACCGCGACCTGGCAGCCCGCCTGGCCGCGGCGCATCCCGCGCCCAAGGATCTCGCCCCGATCGCCATCGCCTACTTCCAGTTCGCACTCACCCGCCCCGACACCTGTTCCGGGTGATATTCGCCGAGCCCTGCGATCCGACAAGTCCCGAACGCGTGGCAGCGACCACCGCGATCCACGAATACGTCAAAACGATTGTGCGGCAGGCGTTTCCCACGGCCGACCCGGATGCGATGGCCAACGCCGTCTGGGCACTGGTGCACGGCCTCGCTTCCTGCACCTCGACGGCAAGTTCGACGTCATCTCCGCCGACGCCGTCGCCGACCGCATCCGAGCCGCGGTCTACGCGCTCCTCGGCGCGTCGAGCCAGGGACCTACGCGGCCATCCCCCGCCTGAAGGCCATACCCGGCCGAGCCCGCGCGTCCCCCCGGCCGGTCACTCCTGCGTGAACAGAACGACCTCGGCGCGCATCCGCTCCTGCGGTGTCCCGATTTCCCAGAACCGAGCGGTGCCGGTCGCGCCACCGTATTCGCCCGTACCACCGGTAATCGCCATATCGAGCGGGCTCGCGCCCTGGACCCACACCGCCTGCATGGTCAGCGATCCCCGTTCGAACTGCGCGGTGAGCACACATTGCATGGTGATCGCGTCACCCTCGATATGGACGTTCTGGCATGCCCCACCCCCGTTCCCGATCTCGCGACCGTCTTGCTGGATACTGCCCGAGTAGACGGTCATGTCACCGAGACTCGCACCGGGCTTGTCGAGGTCGGTGACCGCGAGTTGCTCTGTCAGGGCGGCCGCCTCGATGATCTCGACCCGCTGCTTCAGCCCGGCCGTTTCGCCGCTGTCCGCGCCGCAGGCGCTGAGCCCACCCCCGACGAGCAGGGCTCCGATGGCAGCGGTGACCATCTTCCTGGCCGAAGATTTCGGGTGCGACATGTCTTCTCCTCACTTGCGGGGACTTCCGATATGCCTCGAGCGGTGACGTGAGGTCCCGGTTTGCGTTGCGGTTCGGCAGCCACCAGGCCATCGGGTCTCGACTGCCTCACGAGAACGACGACACAGCGCGGCGAAATGTCAGACATCCCCACGATCACCCACGACACGTGCGGACGGTAGAGCCCGAACGAGTCGGACACGCCTTATCCGATTCGTCTCGAAGACGACTGGATCAGCACGCTCCGACCAATCGACCGGCGGCCGCGCGGACGCCAACGGCCCGAGATGACCTCGGGCCGTTGATCTTCGGGCTGTCGCATCTGGCCTCTGGCAGGGCTGCCGACAGCATCGTCGATTGCGAAATCCAGCTGGGGACTTCGAGTGCGCCGCTACTTGATCGAGTTGGCCAAAGCAGGGAAATGCGCGCCACCGTAAACAAGCGGCGCTGACCGCTCGCGGAGTGATCGTCGGCGCAGTGGCTATGCCCCGACGAAGAGGGCGCACTCGGCATCATCTTCTCCACGGCCTACGTCGGCGGCGATCTCGACGCGGTTGTCGATCACCTGCTCCACGTCATCGACGTCGGGGGCGCCGACGCGGTCGCGCTCGGCTCGGACTGGGACGGATTCATCCGCCCCGTCCGCGGAGCGGATTGGAAAGCCTCGCCCAGCTGCCGCAGCTCACCGAGGCCCTGTTGCGGCGCGGCCTGGACCCCGACACCATCCACCGCCTTCTGGGTGGCAACGTTTTGCGCGTCCTCGACACCCTGCCTCCGCCCATCTGAACGCCGCCGCATCCACCGCCGTGTGGCCCCTGGTGCTACAACGCGCTACGGGCGGTCGTGGGCTGCGAGGAGCGTGCGAACTGCTGCTCAGCATGTGGCAGTCAGGCATATGATCGTGCAAACTTCGTCGTGCAATCGAACAGAAAGACGCGAAACCGCAGATGGCACCGCAGCTGACGCTCTCGGCACACCGCGCCGCGCTGGAGCGGGAGTGGGCGCAGTGGGTCCCTGCGGGCAGGGCGGCGCCGGAGCGGAGTTCGGCGGTACGGACCGAGGTCGCGCAGTCGTGGTTGCGGTCGCTGCGGACGGTGGATCCGGGGCGTGTCTGCGCGCCGGAGAGCGAGACCGACATCGGGCCGCGGTGGGCGGAGTCGCCGTTGCGCGGGCCGGTGACCGAGCTCGAGGACCAGCTGCACAGCATCGCCGACGACGCGGGCTACATCGCCGCGGTCACCGACGCCTCCGGCACCATCCTGTGGACCTACGGCGGTCCGGTCATGCGCAGGCGCGCCGAACAGGTGAACTTCGCGCCCGGCGGCCGCTGGGACGAGGCGCACATGGGCACCAACGCGCTGTCGCTGGCGCTGCGCACCGATCAGCCGCACACCGTGTTCTCGGCCGAGCATCTGGTCGCCGCCCTGCACGGCTGGGTCTGCTACTGCGCGCCGATCCGCGCCGCCGACGGCACCCTGCTCGGTGTGCTCGACCTGTCCACCACCTGGAAACGCTCGCACCCACTGGCCATGGCCACGGTGCGCACGATGACCACCGCCATCGAGTCCAAACTGCACGCGGTCATGCCCGCACCGGCCGGGATGCGGCTGACCTGTCTCGGCCGCGGCAAACTGATCCGCGACGGGCTGCCGATCCGGCTGCGGCCGCGTCAGCTGGAGATCCTCACCCTGCTCGCCCTCGACGACGACGGCTACAGCCACGAACGCCTGCACTACGCCGTCTACGGCGATCGCGCGGTCGGCGCGAGCACCCTCAAATCGGAGATGTCGTACCTGCGCCGCGCCACCGGCGGGGAGATCACCAGCCGCGTCTACCGCTTCACCACCGCCCTGTCCTGCGACGCCGTCGACGTCCTTCGCGCGCTGGAGGCGGGCGATCTCGACACCGCCGTCCGGCTGTATCACGGTCCGCTGCTGCCGGATTCGGACACGCCGGGCATCAACGAATGGCGCGACCATCTCGAGGTCGCCATGCGCAGCGCCGTGCTGGCCAGCCCCGACGCCGAGCACGCCATGACCTACGGCGAAGCCGCCCCCGACGACATCGCCGTGCACGAGCACGCCCTGGCGCTGCTGCCCACCCGCGACGCGCGACGCGCGGTAGCCGCAGCCCGCCTGCACAGCGCTCTTCGCGCCTGATCGGTCCGGGCTTCAACGTTTCATCAACCCTCGCGACGGATAGTGATGGCCGTCACGCTTCACTGGAATCAGCGAGGAGCTTCCGCACATGATCTACGCCAAACCGGGCACCGAAGGCAGCATCGTCAGCTACGCCAAGCGGTACGACAACTTCATCGACGGCAAGTGGGTCCCGCCCGTCGAGGGCAGGTACTTCGAGAACACCTCGCCGGTGGACGGACAGCCGTTCTGCGAGATCTCCCGCTCCACCGCCGCCGATGTGGAGTTGGCTCTCGACGCCGCCCACCGCGCCGCCGACGCCTGGGGTGCGACCTCCCCCACCGAGCGCGCCAACATCCTGAACAAGATCGCCGACCGGATCGATGCCAACCTCGAGGCCCTCGCCGTCGCCGAGACCTGGGACAACGGCAAGCCGGTCCGCGAGACCCTTGCCGCCGACCTGCCTTTGGCGGTGGACCACTTCCGCTACTTCGCCGGCGTGCTGCGGGCGCAGGAAGGCGGGATCAGCGAGGTCGACGCCGACACCATCGCCTACCACTTCCACGAGCCGCTGGGGGTCGTCGCGCAGATCATCCCGTGGAACTTCCCCATCCTGATGGCCACCTGGAAGCTGGCTCCCGCGCTCGCGGCCGGCAATGCCGTGGTGCTCAAGCCCGCCGAGCAGACACCCGCCTCGATCATGAAGGTCGTCGAGCTGATCGCGGATCTGCTGCCGCCCGGAGTCCTGAACGTGGTCAATGGTTTCGGTGTGGAGGCGGGCAAGCCGCTGGCGTCGAGCCCGCGGGTGGCCAAGGTCGCGTTCACCGGTGAGACCACCACTGGCAGGCTGATCATGCAGTACGCGAGCGAGAACATCATTCCGGTGACGCTGGAGTTGGGTGGCAAGAGTCCCAACATCTTCCTGCCCGATGTCATGGCCGCCGACGACGAATTCCTGGACAAGGCCGTCGAGGGCTTCGTGATGTTCGCGCTCAACCAGGGCGAGGTGTGCACCTGCCCGTCGCGGGCGCTGATCCACTCCTCCATCTACGACGAGTTCATGGCCCGCTGCGTCGAGCGCACCAAGGCCATCGTCAGCGGCAACCCGCTCGACGAGGCCACCATGATCGGCGCGCAAGCCAGCAACGACCAGTTCGAGAAGATCCTGTCCTACATCGACATCGGCAAGAAGGAAGGTGCCGAGGTACTCACCGGCGGCGCGGCCCGCACGGTCGACGGGCTGACCGGCGGCTTCTACATCGAGCCGACGATCTTCAAGGGCAGCAACGACATGCGGGTGTTCCAGGAGGAGATCTTCGGCCCGGTCGTCGCGGTGACCACCTTCGACTCCACCGACGAGGCGCTGAAGATCGCCAACGACACCCTCTACGGGCTCGGCGCGGGCGTGTGGACGCGGGACATGAACACCGCCTACCGCCTCGGCCGCGGCATCAAGGCGGGCCGGGTGTGGACCAACTGCTACCACGCCTACCCGGCACATGCGGCCTTCGGCGGCTACAAGAAGTCCGGCATCGGCAGGGAGAACCACAAGATGATGCTCGAGCACTACCAGCAGACGAAGAACCTGCTGGTCAGCTACTCGCCGCGCAAGCTCGGCTTCTTCTGATGGGGCAGCGCGTCGACCTCACCGAGCAGGCGGCGACGCTGCTGCGGGACCTGGCCGGGCGGCACGGCCCGGTCATGTTCCACCAGTCCGGCGGCTGTTGCGACGGCAGCTCGCCGATGTGCTATCCGCGCGGCGAGTTCCGCGTGGGCGCCTCGGATGTGCTGCTGGGATATCTGCCGGGCGACACCCCGTTCTGGATGAGTGCCGACCAGTTCGAATACTGGAAGCACACGCATCTCACCGTCGACGTGGTGCCCGGCCGGGGCAGCGGCTTCTCGCTCGAGGCCCCCGATGGCGTGCGGTTCCTGATCCGTTCCCGCCTGCTCACCGACGCGGAGGTGGCCGCGCTGGAGTCCCAGCCGCCGCCTACCGGTGACACCGTTCAACTGTGATGTGAAACACGCGCTATCACATCGTTCTCGCAGGTCAGCGGCGCTGGATACGCGCCGCTGATCTGGAGGATCCACGGCGGTAACAGTCGTCAACCATTCTGCAACCCTCGACGACCACCGTTGCCGTCGCTGCGTGCTTGTTTGTTGATGAGGAGCTTTACCTGTGAGTACCGACGCGATTCCGGCCGCGGGCACGGACATCCCCGCCGACGACTATCTCGCCAAACGCACCCTGCGCTCCGGCTCGGCCGGCTGGGTGCTGCTGGCGGGTCTCGGCGTGAGCTATGTGATCTCCGGTGACTACTCGGGCTGGAACTTCGGCCTGGCCGAGGGCGGTTTCGGCGGTCTATTGATCGCCGCGATCGTCATCGCCGCCATGTATCTGGCCATGGTGCTCGGCATGGCCGAGCTGTCCTCGGCGCTGCCCGCCGCGGGTGGCGGCTACACCTTCGCCAGGCGCGCGCTCGGGCCGTGGGGTGGATTCGCCACTGGCACAGCTGTTCTCATCGAGTACGCGATCGCACCGGCCGCCATCGCCACCTTCATCGGCGCCTATGTGGAGTCGCTGAACCTGTTCGGGATCACCGACGGCTGGTGGGTGTATTTGGCGGTGTACGTGCTGTTCATCGGTATCCACCTCGGCGGGGCCGGTGAGGCGCTCAAGGCGATGTTCGTGATCACCGCGATCGCGCTGGTCGGTCTGGTGATCTTCGCGGTGGCGGCGCTTGGCGAGTTCGACGTCGCGAATCTGACGAATATGACCCCTGATCCGGAGGCCACCGGCGCGTCGTCGTTCCTGCCGTTCGGGTACATGGGGGTCTGGGCCGCGATCCCGTTCGCCATCTGGTTCTTCCTGGCCGTGGAGGGTGTGCCGCTGGCGGCCGAGGAGGCCACCGAGCCCGAGAAGAACGTGCCCAAGGGCATCATCGTCGCGATGCTGCTGCTGGTGGTCACCGGCGCGGTGGTGCTGTTCCTGGTGACCGGGGCGCTCGGCGCCCAAGGCGCATCGACCTCGGGCAACCCGCTGGTGGAGGCGCTCGGTGACAGCTCGGCGGCCAAGGTGGTCAACTACATCGGCCTGGCCGGACTGGTGGCCAGCTTCTTCTCCATCGTCTACGCCTACTCCCGCCAGACCTTCGCGCTGTCGCGGGCCGGCTACCTGCCGACCAGCCTGTCGGTGACCAACTCGCGCAAGGCGCCGATGCTGGCGCTGATCGTGCCCGGCGTCATCGGCTTCGCCCTCTCGCTCACCGGCGAGGGCGCGATGCTGCTGAACATGGCTGTGTTCGGCGCGGCGCTGAGCTACGTGCTGATGATGGTCAGCCACATCGTGCTGCGAATCCGCGAGCCGCATATGCCCCGCCCCTACCGGACCCCGGGCGGCATCGTCACCACCTCGTTCGCGCTGGTCATCGCGGCGGCTTCGGTGGCGGCCACCTTCCTGGTCGACCCGAAGGCGGCACTGTTCACCCTCGGCGTCTTCTGCGCCTTCCTGGCCTACTTCGGCCTCTACAGCCGCAAGCACCTGGTCGCCAAGTCTCCGGACGAGGAATTCGCGGCGCTGGCCAAGGCCGAGGAAGAGCTGGAATGACGCACCACCGATCCGTGAGAGGAGGCGGCACCCGATGACCGTGTACCGCAGTTCCGTCGGCGCAAGGACCTACATGTTCGACGGCCTTGTCGATCTGCTGGCCAAGGCCACACCCGAACGCAGCGGCGATCAGCTGGCCGGCTGCGCCGCCGCGACCGACGCTGAACGGGCGGCCGCGCAGTGGGCCCTTGCCGACGTGCCGCTGACCACTTTCCTGAACGAGGTGGTCGTTCCGTACGAGACCGACGAGGTCACCCGGCTGATCATCGACAGCCACGACCGGACCGCGTTCGCCCCGATCGCGCATCTCACCGTCGGCGGACTGCGGGACTGGTTGCTCGCGGTCGCCGCCACCGACACCGCGGCGGTGACGCTGGCCGCGGTGTCACCCGGGCTGACGCCGGAGATGGTGGCGGCGGTCAGCAAGATCATGCGCAATCAGGATCTGATCGCGGTCGCCAAGGCCACCGTGGTGACCGCGGGTTTCCGCACCACCATCGGCCTGCCCGGCCGGTTGAGCACCCGGCTGCAACCCAACCACCCCACCGACGATCCGCGCGGCATCGCGGCCGCCACCCTCGATGGACTGCTCCTCGGCTGCGGTGACGCGGTGATCGGCATCAATCCGGCCACCGACTCACCCCAGGCCACCGCCGATCTGCTGCACCTGCTCGACGAGGTCCGGCTGCGCTTCGACATCCCGACCCAGTCGTGCGTGCTCTCCCACGTCACCACCACCATCGGCCTGATCGAGGCGGGCGCGCCGGTGGACCTGGTGTTCCAGTCGATCGCAGGCACCGAGGGCGCGAATGCCGGCTTCGGCGTGAACCTCTCGCTGCTGCGTGAGGGGAACGAGGCGGGGCGCTCGCTCGGGCGCGGTACTGTCGGCGACAACGTGATGTACCTCGAGACCGGCCAGGGCTCGGCGCTGAGCGCGAATGCCCATGTGGGCGTTGGTGATCGGCCGGTCGATCAGCAGACCCTGGAGACGCGCGCCTACGCCGTCGCCCGGGATCTGCAACCGCTGCTTGTCAATACGGTTGTCGGGTTCATCGGGCCCGAATACCTCTACGACGGCAAGCAGATCATCCGCGCCGGGCTCGAAGACCACTTCTGCGGCAAGCTGCTCGGCCTGCCCATGGGCGTCGACGTCTGCTACACCAACCACGCCGAGGCCGACCAGGACGACATGGACACCCTGCTCACCCTGCTCGGCGCGGCGGGCTGCGCCTTTGTCATCGCGGTGCCCGGCGCCGACGACGTGATGCTCGGATATCAGAGTCTGGCTTTCCACGACGCCCTCTATGCCCGTCAGGTGCTGAACCTGCGTCCCGCACCGGAATTCGAGGCGTGGCTGTCCGGGCTGGGCATGCTGGACGCCAACGGCCGGATCCGCCAGGTGGAACCGTTGTCGTCACCGCTGCGAGCCTTGGCGGCGAACCGATGAAACCCGCTGCGACGAAACCAGTTCTGCACATCGTGCGATCGAACACCGAACCGAGCGGGCACGCAGTTGGCGAACCGACAGCGGATGGGCGCGCTACCGCGAACGCCGACTCGGCGGTGGCCCAGGAGTTCTGGCGCGAGCTGCGGCGCAACACCCAGGCCAGGATCGGGCTGGGGCGCTCGGGCGACGCCCTGCCGACCACCGAGGTGCTCGCCCTGCGCGCGGCCCACGCCGCCGCAAGGGACGCGGTGCACGTCCCGCTGGCAGTCGAAGTCTTCACCGAACAGATCGCGAGCATAGGACTGGGCCACCCGGTCGCGGTGACCAGCCGCGCCGCCGATCGCTCGGAATATCTGCGCAGGCCCGATCTGGGCAGGCTGCCCGCCGACCTGTCCGGTATCGAGAACAGCGGCGCCGATATCGGTTTCGTGCTCGCCGATGGGCTGTCCCCGCGCGCGCTCACCGATCACGGCGCCGGCCTGCTGACCGCGCTGGCCTGCGAACTCGGCGACCGCTACAGCCTCGCCCCGCCGGTGATCGCCACCCAGGCGCGCGTCGCCCTCGGCGACCACATCGCAGCGGCCATGGGCGTGCGGACGGTGCTGGTGATCATCGGCGAACGCCCCGGCCTCTCGGTGGCCGACAGCCTGGGCATCTACCTCACCCACCTCCCCCGCCCCGGCCGCGCCGACGCCGAACGCAACTGCGTCTCCAATATCCACCCGCCCGACGGCCTCACCTACGCCGACGCCGCCCGGGTGGTGTCGGGTCTGGTCGCGGGTGCCCGCAGGCTCGGTCGATCCGGCGTCGACCTCAAAGACACGTCCCGTGTCGACAGCCTCGGCGCGGACATCTCGACCATCGCCCCGGCGCTGGAGAACTGAGGACTACCGCGCTGTATGTGCAGGACCGCGCCGAGTTGCGCCGCATGACCGGGCCTGGGCGCAATACATTGGGGCGCATGCGTGAACGTTCTCGAATCCTGCTGTGCGCTACCACGACCGTCGCCGCGGCGCTGGCGCTGCCGGTCCTCCCGATCGCGTCCGCTGAGCCCTCCCCCGGGCCTAAGGGCTGCGCGGAGGTCCGTGTCGTCACCGTGCGTGGCACGCTCGAACCGCAGATCGGCAGTCTGCTGCTGACCCCGCTGGCCGGGCGGATCGCCCAGGAATCCGGCCGCAGCACCACAGTGACCGAGCTCGAGTATCCCGCTTCGATGGCCCCGGACAGCCCCGTGCGCGGCGTCGAGAACCTGACGGCACTGGTGAACGAGACCGCAGCCGAATGCCCGAATCAGCAGCTCGTCCTCCTCGGATACTCACAGGGCACCCGCGTCATCGGCAACACCCTTCGCACGCGAACCGCGTTGACAGACCAGGCCGCCGCGCAGATCGACGCAATCGCCCTGTTCGGCAGTCCGCTGTTCAACGGCGCCGACCCCTTCAACCGCGGCAACTACGATCCCGCCCTGTCGGGTGTCGCCGCGCTGCCCGTCGGCGCCCTCGGAGATTTCACCGACCGCGTGCGCTCCTACTGCGCTGCCGCCGACCGCGTCTGCCAGGGCGGCGATCCGGCCGCCGGGTTCGGAAATGCGTTGAGTCCTGGGCATTTCGCATACTTCGTCAACGACTACCGGGACCAGGCGGCGGCATTCGTCCGCGAGCAGCTCGGCACATAGTCGCCCCCTCCTGCGGCCCGGGCTGGTACGCGTCCGACCGCGGGGTATCTCGTCCGCGCGGACGCCAACGGCCCGAGATGACCTCGGGCCGTTGATCTTCGGGCTGTCGCATCTGGTCTCCGGCAGGGCTGCCGACAGCATCCTCGATTGCGAAATCCAGCTGGGGACTTCGAATACGCCGCTACTTGATCGAGTTGGCCAACTGATCGGCATAACGGGCAGTGAATTTTCCGACAATGGGAAGCCCCGCGCGGACACCGCCGGTGTTGTTCGTCTGCACCATGGCCATGATCCAGACGACGACCGCGAAGACCGCGACTGCGAGGCCGGCGAGGCTGAAGATGATCCCCAGGATCCCGAGGAGCGAGCCGACAATGCTCAGAACAATATTGACCACCGAGACCGCCCCGAAGAAGACGATCGATTGCGAGGCATGGAATTTCACATCGGGATCGTTCTTTCCCACAAAGAGGAAGATGATTCCGGTGAGCCATCCCAGCGCGTACGACAGGATCGCGCTGGTCTTTTTGTCCAAGCCGGCGGATTGCGGTTGGTTCGCGGGAGGTTGAGAAGATGTCATGGGGGAAGTAGACGCCGCGCACGCCACCTACCGATCCCAACTTTCAGCACGAACCCCAGGTCGCGGGCCAGAGCTGGGCTCCCGACGAGCCGTCCGCGACCAGGCTGATAAGTAAGGCCCGACGCGGGCATGGCCGCGACACTGCCGCAGACCGCTGCGGCAGGCCACCGCGCTGGCCGCCCGCTCACCATCACCGCCGCACCCCGCACGCCACTGCCGTCACACACCGGGCTGGCCACCAGCGTCTACTGCGCGGTGGTCCTCGTGCTGCTCGAGTTCGTCGGAGCCCGATCACCGGTCGACGAATTCAGGCAGGGTGAGCACGTCGACGTACCCCCAGTCGGAATGCTCCCGAACTGCACTGCCGCCTCGAATTGGCCACCTGCACCGGATAGCGAAAATCTGCACCAGCGGATGTAGACATTCTGCAAGGTTCGGTCTAGGGTAACTGACGTTGGTGATGAACAGAGTCGAGAGGCCGGGCAGGTGAACTGCCCGGAAGCAAGAGACGGCCTCCCCTCCGGTGAGAGACAATCCGCTGCGCTCGTAGCGGACCGCCGGAGGGGAGGCGGAAATATCGCACGATCCGACCGGCGCCGCAGGAGGTGGTCACTGAACAGTTTTTCCGCAGTTTCCGCGCTCGGGGTGTCTCGAGTGCGGTGTTCGACATCGGCCCCTAGCGGCCGAGCGATGGAACTGATTTGAAGTCCCTCCTCAATCCTGGGCCCCGGCGCGCAACGCGCCGGGGCCCACGTCTGCGTTGACCCAGAGGTATTGTGCAGCAATCGAACTCGAATCCCACCGACGCCTCCACTGCGGCCGAGAGGCTCGATGACGACGACTACCCCGCCTACAGCATGGGCCGGGCCGCGGCGATCCTCGGTGTCACGCCCGCGTTCTTGCGCGGCCTCGACGCTGCCGAACTACTGACACCCCAGCGTTCGGCGGGCGGGCACCGCCGCTACTCGCGCTACCAGCTCCGTTTGGCCGCTCGCGTGCGCGAGCTCATCGATGCAGGCAACCCCCTCGAGGCCGCCTGCCGCATCGTCATCCTCGAAGACCAACTCGCCGAAGCCCAGCGCCTCAACACCGACCTGCAGCGCACCATCGACCAACGCGCCGACCCCGACTGAGACCCGCTCGTCGCTGCGTTCGTCGTAGCCGGCGCCGCAGACCGCATCGGCCCGCTCTCCAGCAACGCGCGATCGGATACTTGGTGCGTCAGGCCCGTCACCCTCGGGGCGTCGTCGGCGCTGTTGCCGAACACCTTCGAGCGACCCGGCCGAAAGTCCTGATGTCTCTTCACCCGCATCGTTTCAATGCTTCTCGCGTCGGAGGGTTACGTCCACGCGGCATAATTGGGGATCGACCTATGCATGCTCGAAGGACACGACCTCACGATCGCAGAGGTCGGGCACAGCGACTCCGACGACATCAGCTTTACCGTCTGAAGCGAAGGAGCAAACAATGTCCACCATCCATTTCAAGGAAAAGACGAGGTCGACACCGGAGCAGTTCGTGGCGGCGCTGACCGATTTCGGGCCGGGTCGCTCGCAGCTGTTCGGCAACAGCACCGACGAATATCTCGAGGTGCACGACCAGGGGCGAAGTCAGGCCGACGTCACCGAGGGCTCGCACGGCATCTGGGAGCGCCTGCACTACGACTGGTCAGACCCCGATCGTGTCGTTTTGACGACCACCGACTCGAACGTTTGGGGCGGCCACTCGGGCCACACGTATACCTTCACTCGCCAGCCGGACGGGACGACCGATGTGGACGTTGTCATCGTGCGCGAGGGCAAGAACCTCAAGGGACGGGTCCTGGGAGTCGTCGTCGGGACCGTCGGCAGGCCCCTCTTGCGACAGGCCCTTGGCAAGACGGTCAAGGCAATCGAAGCCCGCGACAACGGCATGGGGAGGACGGAACGTTCGTGACGAGCCTTCCCGTGCCGATGACTCTATCGACCCGACTGCGGCCCCTTCCTTCGACAGTGGTAGACGGCCAACCGCGTATCGACCGATTCATCTTCCGCGATACCTGACCGGATACGCCGACCACGCCCGCCGCGGCCACATCGACGTCATGCAATGCACCCGCACCACACCCAGCGGAGCCCACTGAACCGACCTGCCCCGGCTCATGGATCGACGGTCTCGTTCAGCCCACCGACCTGCGGCCACGCGCTTGCGGAAGAGATGGGACGGCGGACCGAGTCGGTTGTTGTTCGATCTACCTGGAATCAGTCGATTCCGGCGGCGCGGCCTGCGCGACCGGCGAGGTCTGCGAACGCGTCGCGCAACGACTGCGGGCCGATGACCTCGATCTCGGTGTCGAACCGTGCCAATGTCGCGGCGAGGGCCGCCCAGGACCAGGAGCCGGCCAGCAGTCTGGTTCGGGTGGGCGTGAGTTCGGTGACGATGCCGTCGCTGGCGAACGGGATCACCTGTGCGGCAGGGATATCCAGGATCACCTCCCCGAGGCACGGCCAGACGTTCACGGTTTCCGAGCCTTTGAAGCGAGCCGCGAGGAAGGCGGCGACGTCACCGCCGGGCACCGGCCGGGGTGCGAAGCGCGGTCCGTTGGGGATACGTAGGGTCATGCGGTCGGCACGGTAGATCCGCCAGTCCCCGCGTTCGGGATTCCAGCCGATGAGGTACCAGCGTCCGTTGCGGACGACGAGGTGGTGTGGCTGGACCCGCCGCGGTGGCCGGAGAGCGGCATCGTCCTGCGGCGCTGGAGACTCGTAGTCGAACCGCACCTCCTCGCCGGATCGGATGGCCGCGCTGAGGGCGAGTAGCACGTGGGTGTCAGCTCGAGGATCGGTCTCTCGCGCAGCGGATTCGACGGCGCTGAGCTCGAGGGAGTCGACGCGCTGCCGCAGATGGGACGGCAGGAGCTGACGGACGGTAGCGAGGGCCCGCGTTGCGGACTCTTCGATGCCCGCACCCGTCCCGGCCGCGGCGCGCAACGCCACGGCGAGGGCGACCGCCTGGTCGTCGTCGAACAGCAGGGGTGGCAGTTCGTTGCCTGCCTCGAGTCGGTAACCACCCTCCGGTCCCTTGATCGCCCGGACGGGGTAGCCGAGCTCGCGGAGGCGGTCGACGTCGCGGCGCACCGTGCGTTCGCTGACACCGAGGCGCCGGGCGAGGAGAACTCCTGGCCAATCGCGGCGGACCTGGAGCATCGACAGCAGAGAGAGCAGGCGGCGGGAGGCCGCCGTCGAAGAAGCGGTCGGCATGTCGGCCAGACTGCCACAAGAAGCGGACATTCCCTGGCCGCTACCGATGCCAGAGTGGCTCTCGTCGCCGGAATCCTCTGGCGCGAATCATCTCCGAAGGGACTCGGATCATTATGTCGGTCAATGCTGTCGCCCACCTGAATTTCCACGGACAGGCCCGTGCGGCCCTGGAGTTCTACCAGTCGGTGTTCGGCGGTCGGATCACCGTCGCCACCTATGGCGACTTCGGGATGCCCGCCGGGTTGCCCGATACCGTCAAGGTGGTGTTCGGGGAGGTCGTCGCGGACAACGGGTTCCGGGTCATGGCCTACGACGTACCCGGCGAGAACGCGATCGCCACACCGGTCGCTCCCACGACCCGCCGCGAGAACGGCACCACCCACACCGAGGAGCCGTTCTTCCTTTCGGTCCGCGGCGAGACCACCGACGAGGTCGGCGCGCTGTGGGAACGCCTCGCGGACGGTGCGACGGTCATCGAGGAATTCGGCCCGGCGCAGTGGGCGCCCGCCTTCGGGATGCTGCGCGATCGCTTCGGCATCACCTGGATCCTCGACGTCGCGGCCGAGTACACCCCGGCCTGAGCCTCCACATTGCCCTGGGTGCGACCGGATTCCGGTCGCACCCACGGGGTCCGCCGTCAGCCCTTACACCTTGGGCACCATGAAGTTCGGGCGTTTCGGCAACCCCGACCACGACGAGTGCGTGCGCATCGTCCACCGTGCGCTCGACAACGGGATCAACACCATCGACACCGCCGACGTATACGGCGGCGATGGCGAATCCGAGCAGATCATCGGGAAGGCATTGCGCGGCCGCCGCGACGACGTCGTCCTGGCCACCAAGTTCAGCGGCCCGATGGGGCCAGACCCCAACCGGCGCGGCAATTCTCGCCGCTGGATCGTCTCCGCCGTCGAAGCGTCCCTGCGGCGTCTTGGCGTCGACCACATCGACCTCTACCAGGTCCACCACCCCGATCCTGGCACCGATATCGAGGAGACTCTGAGCGCAACCGCCCCACCTCCAGCAGCCAAGACTGCGCCGCCGCGCCAGCAACGACCGCACCGCTGGCTGACCAGCCGGCAGCAGAACCTGCGCGCGCAGACAGTCCGCCAGCGCGGCGCCGGTGACGTCGGTGACGAGCTGGCCCAGGGTGGCGAAGCCGTGCGCCGACAGTCAGGCCACGCCGGTAGCACTGGCTCAGCCGCGGGATCGGGGCGCCCGGGGGACCCTCTCCGCCGAAATCCGGGCCGAGCACCCGCAGCGGGTAGGCGATCTCCCCGATGCCGGAGGTGTGGGCCAGCAAGTGGCGAACCGTCACCGAGCCGAATTCGGGGTCGGTGGGGACCAGACGATAGGCGCGCAGGTAGTCACCGATTGGCGCGTCGAGATCCACCAGCCCGCGTTCCCGCAGCTGTATCACAGCGATCGCGGTGAACGTTTTCGTGATCGAAGCGATCCGGGGGGAGCACTAATCCAGTTGCCCGGCAACAATCGGCTACCCGATGATGGCTCGATGCGATTGTGGACGTTGCAGGCACCGGAGGTGATCAGCGCCCTCCAGTCCCGTGGTGTCTACCGAGCTGATTGGGATCTGGTCACCCCGAATTGGCGCCCTGCCTTCCGTTACATGGCCGCCGAGATGCGGCGCCGCGGCATCGAATGTCATGGCGCGCCACCGATCTGGTGTTGGCCGGGCAGGGCGTGGCGCCGGTCCGCGGTACGCTCGACCGCGAATCTGCTACTCGGCGACCACGAGTGGGCACACGGCCGCTGGCTGGTCGAACTCCGTGTCCCGGAAGCGCTGACCATGCCGACCTCCTACGCCGTGTGGAACGACTACCTCGGCTACACCATGGGTTTCGACGACGGCCCCGAACACATGGATTGGTCCGGCACCCTGGTGTGGGAACGAGACAGACTCCAGGTGACCATCCCCGAATTGCGCCGGGCGTGGGTGGTACGCGCGAAGCCCTACCCACCCGACGCCGAAACCGCCGCCCGCATCGCCGCCGATCCACTGCTTGTCCCCCACCGATCGCAGATCGAGGCACCTACATGGGCATGGCCGCCCGTCCCTGTCGCCGACCGGGATTCCGCCGAGTCCACCGGCTTCTGGGGATGTCACACGGGCGGAACGAGCACAGAGGTCTGACCACCCAGCAGGCGGCGGATCTCCTGGTCCGGATACGGAGTGCTCCGGCTCGCCTGTTGGAACGAACGCATGAACACGGACATCGCCGCGGCGATCGGCGCGTGCCGGGCGAGGAGCGCGGCGGCGCCCTCGGGGATGCCCTCGGGCGGCTTGCCTTCGGCGAAGGCACGCACCAACGCGGCGCGCGCCTCCCGGTCCTCCCGCCGGAGCCCGTACAGGGCGACGAGCAACCAGTTGACCAGGTAGGTGGTGGTGTAGCCGCGGTCGTAGCTCTGGTTCTGGTCGAAGAACGCGGCCTCGGTCGGTGAGAGGTCGAATCCGGAGGAGAGCGCGAGGCCGTAGTCGCCGAAGTAGAGGCGTTGACCGTCGGTGAGGATGTTCTCGAAGTGCGCGTCGAGGTGCAGCAGCCCACGGCTGTTCATGAACGCGGTGCCGGTGGTCAGTTCGCGCTCCACCATGGCGCAGGCCCGGTTGGCGGCCTCCTCGCCCGCTTCGATCTGGTTGTTCAGCCACTGGTGCAGGGTCTGTGGGATGTACTCCAGGAACAGCGTGATACTCGCCGAAGAGTCCCGCAGGGCCTCGATCCGGTGGCGTATCTGGGGTCGGTTGTCCCAGTAGGCGACGGCGCGGTCGATGTCGGCGAGTTCGGGCGGCAGCGGTGTCGTGTCCGGCAGCACCCGCCAGTGGTACATCAGCGGGAAGCCCTCGTGTTCGGCGGCGAGCACCCAGTTCGTCGTCATTGTGTGCACGGCGAGCTCGCGCCAGGCCCCGAAGCCTGCCCCGCCGATGAGCCCGACGCCGTAGTGGTGGAATTGCGGCAGGTCGAACAGGTTCGCCGTGGACCGGACGTGCTGCGGCTGCCGTTCCAGGTCGGTGAGGGGCACTCGTTTCACGAAGACCGGGGTTCCGGCGACCTGCAGCAGCGCCGACTTCCCGCCGATACCGGCGCCGAGCGGTGCGGCCGCGTTCACGAGCTCGCGCAACGCGTGATCGCTGTGCAGCGCCAGGACGGTGGAGACGGCGCTGTGGACGTGCAGGCGCGCCGGGCGCGACATGTCGCGGGTCGTCGCCGCGTCAGATGACGAGGACGTCACTGCGTCAAGGGAATTCGCCGCGGCCTTCATGCGGGCGTCGACCTCGATTCGGCCATGGCCACGCGGTCGTGCCGGCGGCCTCCGGAGCGGGCAGGAGGTCGGTCTGGGGCCGCACTCGACGGCGTTCCCGGCTTGTCCCCCGGAACCGCACTCTATGTCACGACCTTCACGCGACGACTCCACGTACCGAGAGACGAGGCGCCCGGCGTCCGCCTGAGGCTACGAGGCCGCTGGTATTCGGCTTGTCGCCGCCCCGGAGAGCGCGAACTGGCCAGCGCTCGATCACCGAATGCGACCGCGAACTCGCCAAACACCGCGCCGCCGACCCCGGCGCAAACCTGTCCCTCGGCGACATCTCAGCCGTCCTCGCCGCGAGGACACGATCCGACCGAGCGCGTTCGCTGAATGGAACCGCGACGACGCCGGAATCGACGACCTCGTGATCCGGTCTATCCGCGAGGGGATCGAGAACGCGAACGGCGTCCACGACGTGCTCGCCGAACCCGATCCCCATGGACTGGAGCGGACATTCGCACGATGACCACCGAACCCAGCCTGTTGTTCAGCTGTGTTCCACCACGCCCTCGTTGTTCTTGCGTGGGTTGGGCCACGCGCGAGGAAGGGGGATCTCCAGGTGCACCGTCTGGAATCCGGTGTGCGGTCCGCGGGCGTCGTGGATGATTCGGCCGAAGGTGAGCCAGAAGTCCAGGGCGCCTGGTGTTCGCGCGTCGGTGTGGAGGTACAGCCGGTCGAACGCCGGTGTGGCGGAGACGTGGTCGATCGCCTCGCGGACCAATCGGGTTGCCAGGCCGCGGCGGTGGTGTTCGGGGCGGACGTAGACCCGGAAAAGTTGTGCGGTGCTCCGGTCGGGGAATTCTTCCGCCAGCCAGGCTGGGTGCGGTGGGTGGCGTGGGCCTTGGGCGCGGATCGCCGTGGTGGCGACTATGTGGCCCTCGTGCTCGGCGACCCAGAGCTGGTTGAGCGGGTGACGCAGATACGTCGTTTCCGGGTCGATCACGTCATGGTGGTGTTCGGGCAGGTAACCGATGCCGAAGACTTCGTAGAAGGTGTCCAGCATGACGCTGCGGGCGCCGGGAAGATCGTCGGGTCCGGCCACGCGCAGTCGGTAGCCGGTGGCGGCGGGCGCGCTCATCGTTGTCCTCCGAGCTCGCGGTCGAGTACTTCGAGGCCCTCGACGGCGACCGGCCCTGGGCCGGTGTAGCCGAACGGGATGGCGATGATCCGGTTGTCGCGGATCGCGCGGAGCCCGGCCAGTTCGGGGCGCTCGCGCAGGGCGTTGCGTGCCGATTCCGGGGTCTGGGTTCCTTGGGTGAGCAGGATGATCACCTCCGGGTCGCGCTGAATGAGTGTCTCGGTGTTGGCGTCGAAGCTGCGTTTGGCGACGTCGCCGAAGACGTTGTCCAGGCCGAGCAGACGCATCTGGGTTGCGACGGTGCTGGTGCTGCCGTAGGCGCTGAGTTTGGCACCGTCGCGGGAGATGATCAGCGCCGCGGCGGGTCGGGTCGTCTGGTCGGCGGGGTGTCGGTCGGCGACCGCGGCTACGCGCTGTTTCAAAGCGGTGACCTCGGCGCTCGCGGCCGCGGACGTGCCGAACAGCCGACCGTACAGCTCGATGTCGGCGAAGATGTCGTCATAGCTTCCCGCCGCGTCGCGGCAGTAGCCGCGGGTCACCAGCAGGGGAATGTTCACCCGCGCCAGGTCGTCGGGAGTGACCGCGGCGCCCTCGTAACTCACCACCAGGTCGGGCGTGCGGTTGATGATCTCCTCGCGTGCGAGTTCACCGGTGGGAGCGGTGACTTCGATGTTCTCGAGCGCGTCGGCGTATTGGCCGGGGAACGGCGCGGTTTCGAAGGTGCGGGTGACGATGCGGTCGGCGGCGCCCGCGGCCGCGATGAGTGGAGCCGCGACGGAGCCGACCGTCACCACCCGCCGAGGCGGGGCGGTGAAGGTGACGTCGCGGCCGCAGCTGGAGATCGTCATCGGAAAGCCCTCCGACGCTTCGACGGTGGCGGGAGCAGGGCTGCCGCAGCCGGTCAGCAGCGCTGCGGTGAGCAACGCGGCGGGTAACGGCGCGAGCCGGGCGGCCCGGGTGAAACTTGTGGACACGATATCGGGGTTCCTTTCCTGCAAGGTGAGTTTCAGGTGGGTGAGTGCCGAAACCGGCGGATCAGTACCAGCAGCAGCGGCGCACCGACGACCGCGGTGACGATCCCGAGCGGAAGCTCGCGTGGCGCGAAAACCACGCGCGCCGCGACGTCGGCGACGACGAGGAACAGTGCGCCGAGCACCGCCGAGAGCGGGATCAGCCGACGATGCGTCCCGCCACCGCACAGGCGCGCGACATGCGGCACGATCAGGCCGACGAAGCCGATCGCGCCCGCCACCGCGACGACCGCGCCGATGGCGAGCGCGACAACGCCCAACGCGATCATTCGGAGCCGGACCGGGGACAGGCCAAGCGCGCGGGCGGTGTCGTCACCCGCGGCGAGCACGTCCAATCGCGCCGCGAGCAGCAGCAAGGCGCCGACCGCGGCCGCGGTGACCAGCGCCGTGGTCGCCACCGACGACCAACCGGCCGAACTGAGCGAACCCAGCAGCCAGAACAACACCGTCCGGGCGCCCTCCTGGTTGTCGGAGGCGAAGATCAGGAAGCTGGTGGCCGCGGAGAACAGGTAACCGATCGTGACCCCGCCCAGCAGCAGCCGCAGGGAGGTCATCTGCCCATTGATCCTGGCGATGGCGAACAACAGCACCGTCGCGGCCAGCGCACCGGCGAACGCACTCGCCGCCAGCGCGGCCGTGGTGGCGGCGGTGACGCCGAACAGCAGCGACACCGCGGCGCCCGTCGACGCGCCGGAGGTGACGCCGAGGATGTGCGGGTCGGCGAGCACGTTGCGCACCAACGTTTGCAGCACCGCGCCCGCGACGGCCAGCGCAGCGCCGACCATGGCGCCGAGCAGCACCCGCGGCACGCGTACCAGCCAGACGATGGAGTCCTGCGCCGGAGTCCAGTCCGCTACCGCGGGCGTCCCGAAGATGTGGTGGCCGACGATGCGTGCGACGGTGCCGGGCGGCACCCACACCGGGCCGAGCCCGATGGCAACGATCAGCGTCACAGTAAGGGCCGCACCGAGGCCGCCGAGCCACAGCACGGTGGTCGCGCGGTGCCGAGCGTGGTCGAGATCGTCGGTGTCTTCGCTGCTGGCCACGGTCGCGGTCATCGCACGGCCGCCTTTCCGGAATCGAGCATCTCGGCGTGCGCTCCTGGGTCGCGGGGGCCGAACAGCAGTTGAAGCGCGCCGAAGGCGGCCGACATGTGGACTGAGACCCCGTAGACGGGTTCGAGGATG
The DNA here is from genome assembly GCF_001612615.1 of Nocardia amikacinitolerans NBRC 108937. Taxonomy (GTDB): domain Bacteria; phylum Actinomycetota; class Actinomycetes; order Mycobacteriales; family Mycobacteriaceae; genus Nocardia; species Nocardia amikacinitolerans. The sequence goes on from NZ_BDAU01000011.1 coordinate 340,901, forward strand.
CCGGGTGTGAGCACGTCCTCGACGGGTCCCGAGGCGGCTACCCGGCCTTGGTTCAGCAGCACCAAACGGTCGCAGTAGCGGGCGGCCAGATTCAGATCGTGCAACACCACCAGGGTGGTCGTGGTTGTCAGTTCCCGGATGAGGCCGAGCAATTCGTGCTGGTAACCGATGTCGAGATGGTTTGTCGGTTCGTCGAGCAACAGGTGGTCGGCCTGTTGTGCCAGCGCCCGTGCGATGAGCACCCGCTGTCGCTCTCCGCCGGAGAGGGCGGAGTAGGCGCGGTCGGCCAGGTGGCGGGCGCCGACCCGATCGAGCGCGGCGGCGGCGGCGATGCGGTCGGCCCGCGAGTATCCCTGCAGCGCACTGGCCCAGGGGGCGCGACCGAGCAGCACCGTCTCGGCGACGGTGATCGCCGTCTCGGCCGGCGATTCCTGCGCGACGACGGCCAGTCGCGCCGCCAGCGCCCGGCCGCGCAGTGCTTCGACCGGAGTGCCATCGATGACCACCGAGCCGGACCGGGCCCGCAGTGCGCGATAGAGCAGCCGCAGCAGCGTGGATTTACCCGAGCCGTTGGGCCCGATGAGGCCCACCATGGTGCCGGGTTCGGCGACCAACCCGACGCCGTCGAGCACGATTCGACCGCCGTAGGAGAAGCCGACGTCGTCCACGGTGATCATCGAGTCACCACCTCCACGGCGTGCCGTGGGGGCGCGGTCCAGTCCGGTGGTGCGGGTCGCCACGTGTGGTGGACCGTAACCGCTGTGCCGAAGCTGGCGCAGATTCGCTGTGCGGCAGCCACTTTCACGGGTAGATCCGGGTCTGCCTCATCCAGCAGGATGCCGGTGGTTGTGCCGCTGTGCGCGACGACCACTCCGGCCGCGCCCAAATCTCTGGCCGCGCTGATGGTCGTGTCCAGATGAGGCCGAGACCGCAGCACGGTGCTCAGTTCCGCGCTGCGGGTGGCCACCGCGCCGATCGCTGTCACATCGCGGCGCGCGACCGCGACGGCGAGAGTAGTGAGCAGATCGCTGTATTCGCGTTTGGCGGCCGCGGTGAATGCCGGCCGATTGCGGTTGAAGGCGACCGTGTCCACGTGGCCGCCCTCGTCTCCGGTGACGATGGTCAGCGGCGGCAGCGCACCGAGCATGCCCAGCAGCCGAACTTCGCGGTGGTAGAAGGCGACCGCGCCCGGATACATCACTCCATCGGAGGGTTCGATGCGCCGCAGTTCGGTCTCGATCTCGGCCGCGCTGATGTCTCGGCCCTCGGCGTCGGCCACTGCCCGCGCGGTGGCGACCAGGTCGGCGGTGGAACTGGCCAGCCCTTTGCCCTCGGGCAGATCCCCGAGCAGGGTGAGCACACCACCACGCACGACCGTCGAGCGCGCGAGTAGCGCGCTGGCCAGGGCGCGGGACTTGGTCTTGTGCGCGGGAATCACGGTGACGGTGTGGCGTTGCGGGTCGGGCTCGAACACCGCGACCGCGCCGCGGGCGATGGGCAGGGTCACCAGGAAGTCGCGGTCGTGCTCGGCGGTGGCGCCTTGCAGCAGTTCGCCGCAACTGCCGAACGCGCTGCCGACGCCGACCTGGGGTAGGGCGGTCATCGCGGGCCCGAGCCGGTGCGGCGGGCGACCACGTGTACACGGTCGCCGTCGAGGCGCTCGGACAGCACGCCGTCGGCGGGCCAGCGGGGTGTGGTCAACGGGCCCGGTGCGTCGAACAGGGCGAGCACCTCGAATCCCGCACCGGTCAGCAGGTGGCGCAGCTCCTGCGGGAACAGCAATCGCCAGGCGGTGTGCTGGACGACCGGCTCGGGACACCCGGGCCACGTCCAGGTCCGCTGTCTGCGTAGCAGTTGCGCGGGCAGGTCGACGGTGAGCGAGGTGCGCGAGGTGTAGGCGACGCCTTCCCAGTCGACCCGCCGGACGATTTCCTCGTCGAGCAGTTCGCGCCTGCCGCGATCGGTGAGCAGGAACGCACCGTTGCGCATCTCCAGGATGAGCAGCCCGCCGATACGCAGGCACGCGGCGAAACGGTCGAGCGCCGCGACTATCTCGGCGGTGTCGTGCAGGTGCAGCAGCGTGCTGCCCAAGCAGGTGAGCACGTCCACCGGCGTCTCCGCCCGCAGCGTGCGGGCGTCGCCGACGCTGAAATCCACTGCCGGGTAGCGAATCCGGGCGTACTCGACCATACGGGGTGAGATGTCGACGCCGCGGGCTCGGTAGCCGAGTTCGGTGAGGCGGGCCGCGTCGCGACCGGTGCCGGAACCGACGTCGAGCAGATCGTCGAGCGCGCCGACGCCAAAGCGTGCCACCAGGTCCGCGACGAAGCGCGCGTTGCGTTCGCCGGTGTCGGGGAAGGTGCGTTCGTAGAGCGCGGGATTGTCGGTCAGCAGGTTCTCGCTGAGCAGAACCGGGCCCTGATCGTGAGCGGTCATCGAGCGGACTCGCCTTTCGCCGTGCGACTCGTGGTCGCGGTGATCGGTCGGGGTTGTGCTGTGGTGGCCTCGGGGAGGTAGCCGCGGCTGCGCAGCACTAGCACCGCAACGGCCGACAGCAATCCGGTACCCGCGCACAGCAGGGCAGGTGGCCAGGTCAGCGGACCGCCCGCGTGGTCGACGGCCGTCCCGACGAGACTGGTGGACGCCACGGTGAACACACCGGAGGCCAGGTAGAACGCGCCGAAGTAGGTGCCGGTCAAGTGCGGTCCGCTGAAGCGGGGAATCGCCTCGTTCACGAAAGGCTGTACGGCCATCACACCGAAGGCGAGTACTACCGCGGCGACCACGACCGGCGCGACGCGCGCCGCGACCGCGACGAAGCCGTCGCCGCCGGGTGACAGAATCGCCGCGGCGGCGGGCGGGACGAGGAACGCCGCACCCAACACGGCCATGCCCAGTGCCATCGCCGAACCCCGATCGGTTCGCCGGGAGAGCATCCTGGTTGTCGGAACTTGTAGTGCCACCACCGCTATCGTCTCGACGATGAACAGCACCGCGACGGCCGCGGAGCCCGCGGACGGCCCAGCGAGATCCTGCACCTGCAGGGTGAACAGGAAGTAGATCTGGCTCTGCAGGGCGAACATGCCCATCAACGCCAGCGCGAAAGCCCAGAACCGGCGATCGGCGAATACCCGCGCGAAATCCGCGCGCAGCGCGGTGTCTCGGCGCGGGGCGGGCCGGGCGGGCAGCAGGATCAGCTGCGCGATGGTCAATCCGGCGAAGACAGCGGCCGCGGCAACTGCGGTCAACCGGAACCCTGCCCCGACCAGCAGCATCCCGACGACCGGCCCCACCGCCGCGCCGGTATTGCCGAAAACGTTGAACAGGGCGAACGCTTCGGCTGCCCGGTCGCCGCTGTCACGGGCGATGTAGGCGCGCACCGCCGGGTTGAACAGCGCGCCCGCGAATCCGGTGAGCACCGAGGCGAGCAATACCACCGGCAGGGAGCCGCCGACGGCGAACAGGGCGAACCCCGCCGCCCGGATGCCTGCGCCGACGATGATCACCCCCCGCGCGCCGAGGCGATCGGATGCCGAGCCCCCAACCAGGAACAGGCCTTGCTGGCTCAGATTCCGCACGCCGAGCACCACGCCGACCACAGCCGCCGACAGCGCCAGATCGGTGCGCAGATATTCGGCCAGGAACGGCACCAGCATGAAAAACCCGATGTTGCCGCCGAGTTGGTTGACCAGCAACAGGCGCACGGAGAGCGGAAACGTGCCGAACAGCCCGAGCCCCGTCATGCGGCCGCTCGCACGCGCCGCACGCCTAGCCCGGCCCCGGCCGGTCGACGCAGTGTGCCGTCCGCACCACCCAAACCCGTCCACGGATCATCCGCCAGCAGCAGATGACCGTCCAGATCGACCCAGCGCGCGGCCCCGATCAACTGGGCAGCAGGAGCGATGCCCAGCGAGCTCGATGCCTGGCAGCCGAGCAGCACCGGCAGCGCGCGTGCCCTCGCCCAGTCGAGCATCGTGCGCGCCGCGTCGAGGCCGCCGCACTCGGCGAGCTTGATGTTGATGCCACCGATGCCGTCGGGCAGCCGGTCCAGATCGAGGACCGAGCCCGCGTCCTCGTCGGCGAGCACCGGCATCGGCACCTCTCGGGCGACCACGGCGAGCTGGGCGGGATCACCTGCGGCCACGGGTTGTTCGACGGCCGCGATGCCCTCGTCGGCGAGCGCGCCGAGCACCGCGACGGCGGTGCGGACGTCCCAGGCGCCGTTGGGGTCGAGCAGGATTTCCGCGGTCGGCGCAGCCGCGCGAATCGCCCGGACGCGTTCGACGTCCTCGGCCGGTTCCGGTGCGCCCGCTTTGATCTTGAGCACGGTGAACCCCGCCCGCGTCAACCGGTGTGCGGTGGCCTCTGCCTCGACGGGGCTCATCAAGCCGATCGTGTACGCGGTGGGTACCGAATCCCATTGCGGCAGACCGAGGTACTCACACAACGGCAGTCCCGCGCGGCGGGCGAGCACGTCGTGCACCGCGCTGTCGAGTGCGGCGACCACCGGCAGCGGGAAGTCCGCGCGCAGGCGCGGCAGCAGCGTGCGGACATGCTCAGGATCGGTGCAGGCCGCGATCCGCTCGGCGAGCCCGCCTAGTGCGGTGTCGATCGCGGCGAGGTCGAGGCCGAGGCGTGGACTGCTGACGACTTCACCGTGTCCGGTATGCCCGTCGGTGGTCAGCGTGACCCACGCCGCGTCTCGCTCCCCCATCGACGCACGCGAGATACGCAGCGGGCGGGACAATTTCAAGGTGGTAGCCGTCCACGTCATTCTCACGCGTGGATCTCCTTGCCCAACGGGTCCCGGACCACGGCGCACCGCGCCCACCCCCGCGCCTCCTCCGCGTCGGGCGTCGGCAGTTCGACCGGCTCGGTGACGGTCGGTCCGAGCAGTCCGTTGCCTCGGCACCATTCGTCGTCGTAGATACTGCGCAGGTAGCGATGCGGGCCGTCGGGGAAGACGGTGAGTACGCGAGCATCAGGCTCGCGCCGTGCGATCCAGGCGGCGACCAGCGAGGTCGCCCCGGTGCTCCAACCACCCGCGAGACCCACATCGGCGGCCAGCCTCCGGCAGGAGGCCACGGCTTCGGCCGCACCGACCCAGTGCACTTCGTCGAAGTCGTCGTAGGCGACGTTGCGCGGCAGGATGCTGCTGCCGAGGCCGCGCATCAGTCGTGGGCGGGCCGGCTGACCGAAGATGCGCGAGCCGACCGAGTCGACGCCGATGACCCGCAGACTCGGCCAATGGGCGCGCAGCACCCGGGTCAGTCCGGCGCAATGGCCGCCGGAGCCGATGCCCGCGACGAGCACGTCCGCGTGGTCGACCTGTTCGAGCAGTTCATGTGCCATGTCCGCGTAACCGGCGGCGTTGTCGGGATTGTCGTACTGGTCGGGCCAGTACGCGCCCGGTGTAGCGTCGAGCAGTTCGGCCAGCCTGTCGAGCCGGGCGCGCTGCCAGCCACCCTCGGGATGTGGCTCATCAACCACTTCCAGACCGACGCCGAAGGCGGTGAACAGCGCGCGCATCTCCGGCTCGAGTTCGTCGTCGACCACGAGCACGACTGGGTGACCAAGTGCCTTCCCTGCCAGGGCAAGGCCGAGACCCAGTGTGCCGCTGGTCGATTCGATCACCGTCGCACCCGGGGCGAGTTCGCCGCGGGCGCGGGCCGCGCTGAGCATGGACACCGCCGCCCGCGCCTTCATGCCCGCGATGCTCGCGGCCTCCAACTTGGCCAAGTAGCTGCTCGCTCCGGCCGGGATCGGGACGACGGGGGTGCCGCCGACCAACCCGAGGAGCGCAGGCTGCGGGGCAGGGCCGATCATCGGGTGCACGGGAGCCCCCCGTCACGGTAGCGATACAGGGTGCTCGGGCCACCGTCGAGGGAGAAGAAGGGATACGGTTCGGCCGAAATCGCCGTGACGCCCCTGCCGAGGAACCACGGCAGCACCGCGCTGCCGGTCTGGGCGAACAGCACCAGGGGGATCGTTCGGGCGTTCGCTTGGCTCAGCAGTGCGTCGAATGTTCGGTTACCCAGCGTCATTCCGGTGACCAGCATCGCGTCGTAGTCCGACGGCGCATCGGCGACGTTTCGGTGCACGGGCTCATCCCATTCGGTTCGCCCCCCGAGGAGATCGCACGGGTAGTAACCGATGCCACGGGCACGCAGTGCCGCGAGCAGCGAGCCGACCACGCCGACGACCAGCACGCGCCGCACGTCCGAGGGCAGCAGGTCCACCACGGCCTCCGCGCGCTGCCGGGACTTCTCGAGCGAGCTGCCCGCGGTCAAACCGACGGACTCGGCAGCGACACCACCTGCGGCAGGGTGCGGCCACGAATGCATCAAGTAGGCATCCAAGACAGCGATTCGGATCGCAGCCAGTGGATGGTCGAGCAGCTGCGCGACCGTCGCGCCGACACAGTCGTCGAGCAGGTCCGCGTGTGCGGAATCGTCGCCGGGCTCGAGCCCGCACGAGCCGACGGCCGCGCCGACGCGAATGCTGAGCACCTCGTTCCGGTAGCCGCCGTGACGGCCTGCGTGCCGAGTGCCGTAGCGGGTATGGAACGCGGTGGCCACCGCCAGGTCGGCCGGGTCGGCCCCCAGGCGACCCTTCCTCGCCAAGTCGGTGAGTTCACCGACCGAGCGCGGACGCGGCAGCACGGTGATATCCGTTGTAGTCATGCCGTCACCTGCGCGACGTCGACGATGAGCTTGTCGATCAGGTCACGCGCCAAATCGCCAGCGGTACCCGGTTTTTCGTCGACCACCATGACATGGCCGAGATACGTGTTGTTGTCGGTCGCGACCCGTACCCGCGTGCCGGGCTCCGCTATGACGTGCTCGACGATGCGTGGATCGGCGTCCCACTGCTCGGCACCGGATACGGCCGTCAGCTCACCGGCGCGGTCGGCGACCGCGAAGGCGATGGCGGCGCTGCCCGTACCGGTCGGACGTGGGGTCAGATCGGGGGTGCCGCCCGCGGCCACCTCGGCATGAACGGCTGCCAGGTCGATGCCGGTCACCAGGCGAACCAGTTCGGTGATCCGATTGCCCGCCGGACGGGGATTGACCTCGATGAGCCGGGGGCCGTCGGCGGTGAGCTTGATCTCGGTGTGCGCGACGGTGTCGTCGAGACCGAGCGCGGCGATCGCCGCACGAGCCACCGCGCTGAGAGCGGCCTGCTCGGCGGCGGTCAGCGCGGCAGGGAACATGTGCCCCGCCTCGATGAACGCCGGTGCTCCGGTCAGCCGCTTGTCGGTCACGCCGACCACCGTGGTGTGGCCACGCACGGTGACCGTTTCGACGCTGAATTCCGGTCCTACCAAACACTCTTCGAGAAGGATCTGCGGCGCGCGCGCCTGCCCCCGCGCGTTCACCGGGAAACCGGCGATCCGCTCGACAGCCGCACGCAACTGCTCCTCGTCGTCGACGCGACAGACATACATGCCGCCGCACAGGTCGACCGGTTTGACGACCAGTGGGTATCCGATTTCCGTTGCGGCGTGCGCTAATTCGTCCCATTCCTCGCCTACGGCGAAGGCCGGTCCCGGTACCTCGGCGTCCCGGCACAGCGCGCGGGTCCGATGCTTCTGGCAGGCCGCCGCGACGGCCTCCCGGGTGGGGCCGGGCAAGCCAAGGTCGGCTGCGATCGCCGCCACGGTGGGCAAGTAGTAGTCACACGAGGACAGCACCCCATCGAAGGCCAGCACCTCGTGCAGCCTGCGCACGTACGGCACGAGCGCGGCCTCGTCGTTGGTCTCGGCGGTCAGTACGTTGGCCGCCGTCAGCAGCGGATGCGTGCCAGGCTTTCCGCGCAGGTAATGACTCAGATCTCGGGTGAGGAAGCTGAACGTGTGTCCGCTCTCCCGTATCCCGGCCGGAAGCAGTGTGCTCATCGAGCCGACCCAGCTCTCCACCATCAGTAGATGTCCCACAAACCCTCCAAGCTCGAGCGGCACATAATGATAACCATTTCCACCAAGAGCGCAACTGGCTTCGATGAAGGCTCAACGAGAAGTGTTGCTGCACAACGAATTTCACGAAGAAGTTGCTGATAATGATAATCATTACCGATAATGATCCGGCCGCGCTACCTGTGCGGCCGAATCACGATGAGGAACCACCATGTTGCTGAGGACCCTTGCCGCGCCCGCACTGGCGCTGACCGCCCTGATCGCCGCGACAGGCACCGTACACGCCGACCCGGGTGACGACCAGGCCATCTCCTTCACCGCTCATGCCACCGACACGTCCTCGGTCATCGAAATCGACTCCGGCGCATTGGTTGTCGAGGATGGAGCGCTGAAAGTGAAGTCCCGAGATGGCGTTACGGTCGCCGGGACGCCGTTGAAGTTCACTCTCGACGAGTTCGAATTCCCGATCGACGCCGCGATCTCCGGCCGCACCGCGACACTGACGCCGGACCTGTCGATGGACCGCGCGGTCTACAAGCCCGTCGCGCTGCCCTACGAGGACAAGGCGCCGTGGAAGACCGAATACGAGCGCGAGCAAGCCGCCTGGTCCCGGATGACCAGCACGATCAGCATGGGCGCCACCATCGGAACCTTGGTCGGCGGCCTTGGTGGAGCCGCGGTCGGCTGTGTGCTCGGCGGCATCGCGGGCGCGACCATCGCCGCGGGAACCATCGCGGGTCTGTTCGGTCCGTTCATCCCCGCCGCGGGCGTCGGCTGCCTCGTCGGCATCGCCGCGGTCGGTGCTCTCGGTACCGTCGCGGGCCAGATCCTGGTCACCGCCCCCGTGGCAATCGGCGCCGCGATCCAGTACTTCACCACTGTCAACAGCCCGTTCCCGGCAAAGTAGAAGCGGGGCAGAGCCTATCGCCGCTCCGATAGTGGCAGCCGCGGTCGCAGTCTCGAGAACGCCCGCGGATCGGTGAGTGCCGAACGTGGGTACCGACTCGGCGGCGAGGCATCGCCGGTGCCGGCCGACACCTCGGGCGGTGACGGCGATCGAACGAACCCAACGCGATGGCGGTGACGAACGCGCGACGGGTTCGTTCGTGACGCCCTGGCCGCGCCAGGCCTCTAGAAGCCGGGCCGTGCCACGAGTGCCGATCTCGGTGCGTGAATGCGCGCACCGGGTCGGGCTCGACGCCAACGCCGCCGCCATATCAAGGCCGTGCGCACGGTGAGCAGCAATCGCTTCATCCCGCCACTGCCTCGACTGGCAGCTTTCACACAACCGCCTGGCACGGCATCGGTGCGGCCATGCGCGGCGTCAGTGCTCGTCGCGCCAGCGGTCGATGAGGGCGGGCATCTCCTGCGCCATATAACCGTAGAAGTCCTGCATCTCATGCATCCGGGCGGCGGTCGCGGTGTTCTCGGCGACGGCGTCGAGGCCGTCCTGGGCGGCGTCCTGCATCACTTTCAGCATGGCGTTCTGCTGTGAGAACAGGTGTGCCCATACGCCTTTCGGGAAGCGGTAGTGCTCGCGGCGGCTTCCCGGTGCGGGTACCCGCTCCACCATCCCCGACTGGGCCAACTGCTTGATCGCCGTCGATACCGCCCCGGTGCTGATCGACAACTGCTCGCACAAGTCGGCGGCGGTCATCGTCTCCTGCTCGGTGTACAGCAGGGCGGTCATCACCCGCGCCGTCGCCTTCTGCATCCCGCCCTGCGCCAGGGTCAGAGCCAGCCGTTCGGCCGCATCGCGAAGTCGCTGCTTGGAGTCCATGCGTCACATAGTACAGACAACTCCAACTATTCAGAGCCTTCACGAATCTCTGAAACTTCGTTAATGTATGAGTCATGAGCAACGCCATCGAAATCCGTGACCTCACCAAGGCGTACGGCACTCGCCGGGGCCTGACCGGTCTCACCCTCGACGTCCGCGCCGGTGAGGTGTTCGGCTACCTGGGGCCCAACGGCGCGGGCAAGTCCACCACCATCCGGCTGCTGCTGGACCTGATCCGTCCCACGTCGGGCACCGCCACCGTGCTCGGGTTGGACCCGCGCGCCGACGGGGTCGAGATGCGCCGCCGGATCGGTTATCTGGCAGGCGATTTCGTCGTCGACGGACGGCAGCGGGTGCGTGACTGCCTGCGGTTCCTCGGCGATCTGCGCGGCGGTGTACCCCAGCGCCGCATCGATGACCTCGCCGGCCGCCTCGGTCTCGACCAGACCGCGACGATCAAGAGCCTGTCCAAGGGCAACCGGCAGAAGGTCGGGCTGGTGCAGGCGTTCATGCACACACCGGAACTGCTCATACTCGACGAGCCCACCTCGGGCCTGGATCCCTTGGTGCAGCAAACCTTCCTGGAACTGATCACCGAGGCCGCCGAGAACGGGCAGACAGTCTTCATGTCCAGCCACATCATGGACGAGGTCGAAGCCGTCGCCGACCGCATCGGCATTCTGCGCGACGGCCACCTCGTCGCCCTCGATACCGTCGCCGATCTGCGCGCCGCAGCCACCCGTCGGATCGAAATCGGTTTCGCCGCACCGGTATCGGTCGACGAGTTCCGAGGTCTGCCCGGACTGGTCGACCCCGCACTCGACGACGCCGGCACCACGCTGCGCGCCGGACTGACCGGCACACCCGACGCGATCGTCAAGGCCGCCGCCCGGCACACCGTGCTCGCACTGCACACCACCGAACCCCACCTCGACGAGATCTTCCACAGCTACTACGCAGGCGCCGAAGCCGCACCACAAACCGCCGTCTGACAACCGCACGCGGAATTACCCAGTCCGCCACAACTTCTCGCAAAAGGAAAACGCGTGACCACAGTCTCCACCGCCGCAGCCCCGATGATCGACCGCGCTGCGGCCACCGCCCACACCGTGGTGCTCACCAAGACCCTGCGCGTGAACCGCCGCAGCCTGCTCGGCTGGACCGCGGGTGTCACCCTCGCGGCCGTCATCTACGCCAGCTTCTACCCGCAGATGGCGAAATCCGGTGGCAGCCAGACCGAGAACCTGCCCGAAGGCCTGCGCGAAGCCCTCAACATGAACGACATCGCCTCAGCGCCGGGCTATCTCGGCTCCACGGTATTCGGGCTGATCGTGCCGCTGCTGGCGATGTTCTTCGGCGCGGCCCTCGGCGCCCGTGTCAGCGCCGCCGACGAGGAATCCGGCACCCTCGATCTGCTTCTGGCACACCCCATCACCCGGACATCGTTGATCCTGCAGCGCTTCGCCGCCCTCGTCGCCGCCGCCACCGGCTTGGGCGCGGTGCTCTGGCTGGCCATGCTCGCCATCCGCGGCGGCGCCGACCTCTCCGCGGTCAGCCCCGGCCAGTTCGCCGCCCAGTGCCTGCATTTGATCCTGCTCGCTGTCGCGTTCGGCGCCCTGGCCACCGGCCTCGGCGCCGCCTTCGGCCGCCGCAGCGTAGTCTTCGCCGTCACCGCTGTCGTCGGCGTGGCCGCCTACGCGGCACACGCCTTCGCCGGCCAGATCGGCCTCGACTGGGCCACCTACCTGTCCCCGTTCCACTACTACATCGACAGCGAACCCCTGCGGAACGGTGTGGGCTGGAGCGGCATCACCGTCCTCGCCGCCGCCTCGATCACCCTGGTCGCCGCAGGCAGCTACCGATTCAATCACCGCGACCTCGGCTGAAAAGCGAACGCCACTGGGCCTACTGCTCGGAGACCCTATGGATGCCGAGTCGGACCGGGGCGCCGCAGCACATGCGGCGCCACCGGACCGAAGCCGTCGACAACGACAGCGACGTCCTGCGAACGGGGGACCCGGACTATGAATACCCGTCTCGCCTCCGAGATCGAGTCCACGTCATGCATGAGACGGTCGACCTGGGAACAAGCGGCACTGCGTAACGTCACCAGCGAAACGGGAGCTGCGCCAACCGATTTACACCGGACCCAGGTCATCACCGCGCGTGTTGGCAAGGGCGGTGACCCGGGCGTCGCTGGTCGCTTGATCCACGGAATCGTCCCGGAGGTCGATGCCGCCGGCCAGCCAGCCGCCATCGATGGTGAACACACTTCCGGTGATGAACGACGCGCGATCACTTGCCAGAAACGTGACCAGGTCGGCGACCTCCTCACGACGCCCTGGTCGGCGCAATGGAAATCGGCTGGCAAGGTCGAGTTCCTGCCCCATCTTCCGCATGAGGTCGCTACTGGCGATAAACCCCGGGCAGATGGCGTTGACTCGGATGCCGATCGGACCCAGCTCCAGGGCAGCGGATTTGACCAAACCGAGCACACCGTGCTTGGACGCCGAGTACGCCGATGACATCCGGCCGCCGGTGAGCCCGGCCGCCGACGCGGTGACCACCACCGAGCCGCCACCGACGTCGCGCATCGCCCGGCCCGCGGCCTGCAGACCGAGCAGGACACCGCGCAGGTTCACCGCCATTGTCCTGTCCCACTCGTCCAGTGGGTATTCCAGAACACCGGCCCAATGTCCGGTTCCAGCATTGAGATGCGCGATGTGCACAGCGCCGTAACGGGCAACGGTCTCGCTGACCATTTCATCGTTGTCCTCAGGGGATGCGACATCGACCCGCAGGCCGAACGCTTCTCCACCAGCGGCCCTGATCTCCGCGGCCGTCCGCTCGACATTCTCGACGTTGTGTCCGGCGCAGCACACCCGCGCTCCCAGCGCCGCCAGCGCGGCTGCGGTCGCAGCACCGATGCCGGACCCGGCCCCGGTCACGACCGCCACCTTCCCGCCGAGCGAAACGATTCCCTGCTCCGTCGTCATCAATCGCGTCCCTTCTTGAACCAGGGTCGAATTCCCTGGGCTGACACGAGACGCCACTTACTCGGCTCTTGTGACACGACAACGGCGTGATGTGTGCCACCGCACGCGCTGCCATCGCAGCGATCCGGAACCGCTCTTTGCTGGACGTGCTCGCCTCCGAGGTCGTCCTGGTCAGCGATGGCGGCGGCGTCAAACACGCAGCGCTGCGGCCGGTGATCGTGGTTGGCGGCTCGCCCAAGGTCGAGGCTAGGGCATGAAGCTGTCGAGATGGTCCGCGAGTGCGTGGGCGAATGCCAACGCGCTGGTTTCCACGTCTGTTTCTTGTTGCGGTGTCGGGCTTTTGGCGTAGGTCCTGTTCAACCGGATGTGCACTACGGCGTTACCTATGCCTTCTTGCTCGGGCCGCTCGCTCCGAAGCTCGATGCTCGGGTCATAGAGGTTGCCGGCGAAGCGCGACACCGAGTCCCTACCCACAGCATGGACCGGCGAGCAGTCGGCGGGCGGGTCGGTGTACGGCGGCGCTGCCACGTCGGATTTCGTTGTGCTGCAACCCATCAGGGCGAGGCAGCAGCCCGAGGCCAGGCTCCCGATTCGCAACCACGTCGTACCCGGCCTCATGACGGCACGCCCCAGCCAGGTCCCGTCGGATTGCGTGGTTGCCATCCCGGAACGGTCAGAGCCGCAGGCACTTTCGATTTGCCGCCTGTGTCGACCATGTACTTGCTGAGATTAACGATCAACGTCTTCGTGTCTGTCATAAACGTGGAGACAAACTCCAACGCGGCGCTCTGACGCCACCAGTCAGCCCCTTGGGATCTGTCGAGACTTCGGAGGATGAGCGGATGCCCGCCAGGTTGTCAGTGCGGGATGTGGAGCCGGTATCCGAGGCCTCGGACCGTGATCACGAGGCGTGGATCCGATGGATCGCGCTCGATCTTGGTTCTCAGTCGCCGCATGTGGACGTCGACGATTCGCTGGTCGCCGAAGAACCCGCGATCCCAGACTCGCTCGAGCAGTGCCGCGCGGGAGAGAACCCGTCCCGCTGCGTCGGCGAGTTCGCACAACAGGCGAAACTCGGTCAGCGTCAGATGAAGTTGTTCGTCGCCGCGGCGGACCGCGCCTCGGCTCGGCGACAGCACTACGGGCGCGTCCGATTCGGGGTCGAGGACGATGTCCGGTGGCGATTCCCGTGCCGTGCTCGTTCCCGCGCGTCGCAGCAGGGCTCGCATCCTCGCGGTGATCTCTTCGACTTGGAACGGCTTGGTGACGAAGTCATCGGCACCGGCTTCGAGGGCGGCGACCACGTCATGGGTGTCGTCGCGTGCACTGACCACGATAATCGGGACATCGTGGTCTCGTCGAACTTCCCGGATGCAGGTGAATCCGTCCATTTCTCCCAACCGAAGGTCGACGATCATGACATCCGGTGCGCCCCTTCGCCGCACATGAGTCAGCGCGATCTCGGCTTCCTCGGCTTCGGCAACGTCATAGCCCTCGTCTTCCATCGCCATCCGCAGGGCGGTTCGGACGCGATCATCGTCCTCCACGATCAGGAGGCTGCTACCCATACTCATTCCTCGCGCACGTGCGGCAGTGCCCGCCGACCGTCGGTGGATTCGCATGCTCGAGTGGGGAGCATGCAGCGACTGGGCCACAGTGCCAGCCCATTCGACCACAGGTTCGTCACTTCGGCACGACCTATGCGAGTGATTCGCTCGTTCTCTGTGCATGCGCTCAGACCTGCTGCGCGAGCCGCGGCCAGCCCTGGCGTTGGGTTCCCAACCACCGCAAGCTTTCCCGGACGGCTGTTCGCCAGTCCTTGTGGGGGATGTAGCCGAGCTTGCGTGTGGCGTAGTCGCTGGGACATGGCCAGTCCTCGGCGACGTGTACCAGTGATCGGGTGAGGAAGGGATCGGCGCCGGGCAGGATCGGGTGCAGCGTCTCCATCAGCTTGCCGAAGCCGTAGCCGGTGCGATAGGACACGCTGAACCAGGGTGCGGGAACACCGATTTCGGATGCGACGAATTCGATGACCGCACGCGCTGTCGGGAATTCCGGCCCGCAGATGTTGAACGACTCGTAGGGGGCCAGTCGCTCGGCGAGTGCGGCTGCGGCGACTCCCGCGCCGAGGTCGGTGTCGCCGACCAACGCGAGGCGGGCGCGTCCGCCGTCGATCCATGGCACGAGTCTGGTGCGCAGCCGCGGCACGAGGGCGGGAATCAGTCCCAGCGTGTTACCCGCACCGACGAAGTGCCCGAGTCGGAGGGTGACCATGCCGGTGCCCTCACCGCTGGTCTCCTTCAGGTGGTGGTCCACGTCGATCAGGCGGTCGGCGTGCGGCCAGAAGCCGGTGTATCGCGGCGGGGAGAAGTCGTCGACCGGCTCACCGTCACGGCTCGGTGTGCCGATGGCCACGGTGGCGGCGAGAACGAACCGCCGCACGCCGGCCATCCTGGCTTGGTCCGCGAGGTCGATCGCGGGTTCCATGAAGTGCGTGCGCTCCTGGGTTCGATGCGCCCAAAAGGCTCCCCACGTGCCGAGATGGCATACCACGTCGACATTTCGAACGACGGCGCGGCGGTAGCCGGGGTCGAGCAGGTCCCCGGGGCGCACCTGCCCGGTGAACCAGTCGGGCAGCCGGGCCGGGGTGCGGCAGGCCGCGATCGGTTCGGCTTCTGGATGCGCGGCCAAGGCGCGCAGCGCCTGGGTGCCGAGGAAGCCGGTGGCTCCCGTGACCAGGACCCGCGTGCGGCGCGACGTGCTCATGCGACGCCCTCCGATTCCAGACGCTGCCCGGCGGGCACCGGGGCGCCGAGTTCGCCTGCCCGCCTCGGATGCCTTGTGCTGCCCGCGCGCAGGCCGATCATCGCGGCGGCGAGGGCGAAGAGGCCGCAGACCAGCAGTGCTCGCTGAAATCCGGACGTGAACGCCTCGGGCTGCGGTACTCGGGCGGCCAGTAGATCGTTGGTCCGGGAGGTGGCGATAGCGGTCAGGATCGCCAATCCCAGTGCGGCGCCGAGTTGTTGCGAGCTGTTGAGCAGCCCGGCCGCCAAGCCGGCCCGGTCGCTGGGCACCCCGGCGTTGGCGGCGGTCGTCACGCCGACGAAGACCGCGCCGAGGCCGATCGAAACGATCAGCAGGCCGGGCAGCAGATCCGGCAGGTAAGCGCCGTCGACCGGTATACGCGAGAGGTAGAACATCGCCGTCGCGGCGATCAACCCGCCCCCGACGATCACCGGACGGGTGCCGATGCGGTCGAACAATCGGGCGGACACACCCGCGGCGATCCCGATCCCCGCGGTCACCGGCAGATACGCGGCGCCGGCCTCGATCGGCGAATAGCCCAGCACATTTTGCATGTAGAGGGTGAGGAAGAAGAACATCGAGACGAATCCGGCGAAGGCGAACATCTGGGTGGCGTCGGCGGCGGCGAGTCCCTGGATCCGGAAGATTGTGAAGGGGAACAAGGGATTGCGGTGGCGCAGTTCGTTGCCGACGAAAGCGAGCAGCAGCACCGCCGCCGACGCCAGACCAGCGAGGGTTGCGACGGTGTCCCAGCCGTGTTCTGGCGCCTGCACCAAGGTGTAGACCAGCACCAGCATGCCTCCGGTGGCCAGCACCGCACCGGCGGCGTCGAAGTCGCGGACCCGGTCACGGGGTCCGTCGATGGGCAGCAACCGGTGCGCGGCGATGATGATGATCAGGCACACCGGCAAATTGACCAGCAGCACCCACCGCCAGCCGGGCCCTTCGGACAGCACACCGCCGAAGAAGACTCCGGTCGCGGCGGCCAGTCCGGATACCGCTCCCCACATACCGAGGGCCCGGTTGCGGTCGGTGGCGGAATTGAAGGTCGTGGTGAGAATCGACAGTCCGGCCGGGGCCATCATCGCGGCGCCGATGCCCTGCAGCACGCGGGCGCCGATCAGCATCTCCGGGTTGACGGCCAGACCTCCGGCCAGCGAGCACACCGCGAACAGCGTCGTTCCCGCGACCAGCATGCGCCGCCGCCCGATCAGGTCCGCGGCCCGCCCACCGAGCAGCAGGAATCCGCCGTAGGTCAGCAGGTAGCCGCTGAGCACCCACTGCACGCTCTGGGCGGTGAACGCCAGATCCGCCCGGATCGAGGGCAGCGCGACATTGAGGATCGAGGAATCGACGATATCGAGGAATTGCACCGCGCACAGCAGGAGCAGGACGAGTCGGCCACGGCTGGTGGCCAGCTTCGAATCGGGTTCGGCATCCATGATTCACCTTCAACTGGACTATTCGGTCCAGTTGAAGCTAGCACGCTATGGACTAACCGGTCCAGTTTTTCGGTGTTGCCCGTGCTCCCGCGTGCGAGACGGGGTCAAATCGAGTACGAGCGAAGTAGTGTCAGCCCGGCTGTCACGGCGACCCGCAACGAGGCCGGGTCGCGCCGTGCATGGCCCAGCAGCAACCCGCCCTCCAGGCTGGCCAGCAGGCCGGTGGCCAGCGTCGCCGGGTCCGCGTCTGCCCGCAGCTCGCCGCGCTCCACCATCCGGGCGATGGCGTCGGCGAACAAGCGCTCCCACGCGTCGAACGCCGCGGCGACCTGCCGCCTGGCGCCTTCGTTTCGGTCGGCCACCTCACTGGCCAGTGTGCCGATCGGACAGCCCGCCGCGGTCTGCTCGTACACCCCGATGAATCCATCCAGCGCACCAGTGAGCTCGTCCAGGGACACCACCCGCCCCAGCAGGCGCGTCAACTCATCGAGCACTTGCCCGCACCGGTACTCCACCGCGGCCGCGACCAGATCGTCCCGATCGGAAAAGTAGTGATACAACTGGCTTTTGCTGGCCCCCGAAGCGGCGCGCACCACATCAAGACTCGTCGCATCGACACCACGCTCGGCGATGAGGTCGGCGGCGCGTTCGATGATTCGTTCCCGGGTGGCGCGTCCGCGTGTGGTCTTCGGATCATTCGGCATCCATCGATCGTATGCCGATAGTGGACCACTCGGTCCAGGATGGATGGTGGGCGTTTTGTCGGCGGGTGTGTGCTCTGGCTGGCCGGGCAAGCGTCTCATCCGCTGGTGATTCGGCCGGTGTCCTCGTTCCATTCGATCCAGCCGCGTTCGAAATCCACGCGACGGCCACTCGGGACGTCGTATTCGTCCGAGGTGGGGAATCCGAGTCGGCCGTTCTCGTAGCCTTGCCGGGCCCATTCGGTGAAAATGGCCCCGTGAACGGCGTGGGTTCCCGCCGGGGAATGGTAGATATTGCCGGTCTGGAACCGGTTGAATCGGCCGACTCCGTTCGGCGTCGCCAATTCTCCGCTGACGGGCCAGCGCAACGCAGATGCGGGGCCGTTCATGCTTTCGTACTTGTCCCCGATCAGGCCGTACACTTCCCAGGCGCCGGTCTTGTCGGTCCAGTAGATGGCGCCGTTGCGGAAGTCTTGAACACGGCCACCGTCGCGGTCGTATTCTTCGCTGCGGCAGTCGCCGAGGGGGCCGGTGGGACCGGAGAGCTCGGCGTAGCGTGTGCCGATCGCGGCGGTAGGCCAGCAGCACACTTCCTCTTTCGTGTCGCAGGCTGCCAGTCCGAGCGCGAGCACAGTCAGGGCCGCTGTCAGCGCCACGCCGTTGGAGATTGCTCGAATCGCGTTCATCAGGCGACCTCTTCCTGAGAATCGTCCCCTGCGGACGGGATGACACGGCACGCGGACGGATAAACCTTGCGGCCTCCTGCAGAAACTGAAGTCGTCGCGCTCACACGTAAATAGGACGTTGGCGGTTTGCCAGGCAATAGCGGCGGGTACGCAAAAGGTATAGGGCCGACCTATACGCTGCCCGCAGCAGGGCCGGCCTGCCAGCCACGGCGTGCCCTTTTCGCCGAATTGGCTCTCGATATCGAGGAGGGCGCGATGAGCGCCAAAAATCAGCCGGTGACAGCATCGAATGCCGCAGGAGGACACTTCCTGCGCCGCGAACACGGCGACCCGAAAGCGAAAGCGCAGCCCCGTCCCCGGGGTGGCCGCGCGAGGACTTGGACCGCTCGCGCGTGGATCGAGATCGCCGTCGGCGCGGTCATCGCGATCGTGCTGCTGATCTTCATCCTGCAGAACACCGCCAAGACCGAGATCTCCTTCCTGGCGTGGAGCTTCACCATGCCGCTGGGGGTGGCTTTGCTATTCGCCGCTATCGGCGGGTTGCTGGTGATGGCATTGGCCGGAGGCGCCCGCATCTGGCAACTGCGCCACCAACGCGCCGAGACCACGAACCGATGACCACCGCCCCGAATGCCGCCCACAGCTTGCCGGTCGGCCACCGCGGCCTGGTCGAACGTCTGCTGCTGGGCTCACGCGAAACCGAGGACCAGCGCGTCCGATGGCTGCAACGCCTGCCGGGGCCGCAACTGCCCGGCCTGGTCTCCACCATCACGCTGCTGTTCGGTACCTGGCTGGCGCTCGCTCCGCTGCGGTGGCCACATCCCAGCGATGCCGGATGGTTCGCGGCAGGCTGGAACGAGGTCCTCACCGGTTCCGCCATCGCCGTGCTCGGTTTGGTCCGGCTCAGCCGCCCTATCCGCGTGGTCACCGCCACGACGCTCGGCGTCGCACTCGGTGGTTGGCTTCTGGTGAGCCCGCTGTTGTTCGACTACGGCACCACCGACGAAGCGATCCCCGCCATCGTCAACAGTCTGCTCGTGGGCGTCATCTTGATCGGCGTCACCCTCGTCGGACACGTCGACGCCCGGCGAGCCCTACCCGCAGGCGCTGCCGCGCCCAAATCAGATGATCGCGCAGGTCCGCCCGCATAGTGCCCGACGGCATCCGGCAAAGCCCGACGAGAGGCCGTCGTGGCCGGGCCTCCGTGCCCGGATCGGTTCGATGACTGAGCGAGGATCTCGCATGCGCGCGCTGATGCTGTTGCTGGGTGCGCTGGGATTGGCTCAGTCGTTGGGCGGCGTGGACCCGGTAGCGCGGGGCGTGCCCGCGGAGAGCGTGTTGGTCGCGCAGGTGGACGGGCCGATCACCTCCGTGGTGGCCGACCACGTCGGCGAAGGGGTTCGGCGGGCGGAGTCGAACGACTACGCGGCGTTTCTCGTCGAACTGGATACGCCGGGCGGTCTCGATGTTTCGATGCGCGACATCGTGCAGGCTTTCCTTGGCGCCGAGGTTCCGGTCATCGTCTATGTGACGCCGTCCGGGGCGCGCGCCGCCTCGGCGGGAGCGCTGATCACCCTCAGCGCACACGTCGCGGCGATGGCGCCGGGCACGACGATCGGCGCCGCGACCCCGGTCCGTCTCGACGGTGAGGGCGGTGGTGAGGTCGAACGAAAGGTGATCGAGGACGCGGCGGCCTTCGCGGTATCGGTGGCCCAGCAGCGGGGCCGGAACGTGGATTTCGCCGAGGACATGGTCCGCGAGGGGCGAGCGGTGCCCGCACCCGAGGCGGTCGAGTTGTCGGCGGTGGATCTGCTGGCCGCTGATCGAGCGGAGTTGCTGCGCGCGATAGACGGCGACACCGTCGTCCTGGCCAGCGGCGCCGAAACCGTGTTGCGGACCGCGAACGCCTCGGCGGTGGACCACGAGATGGGAATGTTCACCAAGCTGCGGCAACTACTGGCGAACCCGACCCTGGCCTTCCTGCTCATCTCCCTGGGCGGGCTCGCGCTGATATTCGAGCTGGCCAATCCCGGCGCGAGCGTGGGAGGAGTCATCGGCGTGGTGATGCTGGCGCTGGGTTTCGTCTCGCTGGCAGTGCTACCGGTGCAGGTCGCGGGTGTCCTGCTGGTGGTGCTGGCGCTGGCGCTGTTCGCGGCCGAACTCTTCACTCCGGGGATCGGCGCGTTCGCGGGTGGCGGGGCGATCGCCCTGGCGGCGGCTGGGCTGATGCTGTTCGAAGGGCCGTTCGAGGTCGAACCGATGGTGCTGTGGCCGACCGTCGTGGTCGTCGCTGCGGGGACGGTGCTCGCGGGCCGGCTCGCGCTGCGCGCGCGCCGAGCCGCTCCCATCACCGGGGACACGGGAATGATCGGGCAGCACACCGTCGTCGACGAGGCCGAAGGGCACAGCGGGCGCGCCCAGGTGGAAGGGGCTTGGTGGAATCTGCGCGGCCACGACCAGCCGCTGCACGCGGGGCAACGGGTGCGCGTGGTGGAGGTCGACGGCTTGACCCTGATCGTCGAAGCCGTTGCACAGGAGGAGAAATGAACGCAACCGTGATCGGCGTGTTGATCGCCGGTATGGCCGTGTTTGCCTTGCTGGCTGCGGCGATTCGCATTGTCGACGAATACGAGCGCGGCGTGATCTTCCGGCTCGGCCGGGTGATCGGCGCGAAGGGACCCGGCCTGTTCTTCATCATCCCGATCGTGGATCGAATGGTGAAGGTGTCCCTGCGCACGGTCACGATGGACATCCCCCCGCAGGACGTGATCACCAGGGACAACGTGACCGTCAGCGTCAACGCGGTCACCTACTTCAGGGTCGTCGAGCCGGTGCGATCGGTGGTGGCCGTAGAAGACCACGTCACCGCCACCTACCAGTTCGCGCAGACGACCTTGCGCAGCATTCTCGGTCAAACCGATCTGGACGATCTGCTGGTCAATCGCGACGAGATCAACCGGCGTCTGCAGAAGATCATCGACGATGCCACCAATCCTTGGGGTGTGAAGGTCGACCACGTCGAGGTCAAGGACGTGGAGCTGCCCGGATCCATGCGACGGGCGATGGCTCGGCAAGCCGAATCCGAACGTGAACGCCGCGCGAAGGTCATCCACGCCAAAGGCGAGTACGAGGCCGCCGAGACCCTGGGCAAGGCGGCAGACGTCATGGAAAGAAAGCCGGCCGCACTGCAATTGCGCGTGTTGTCCACCATGGCCGACATCTCCGCCGATCGCAGCTCGACGCTGATCTTCCCGCTGCCGCTGGAGTTCCTCCGACTGGCCCAAGCCGCCGGAAAGCGCCTTGAATCCGAAGAGTAGGACCCCGCTTCTCGGGCACTCGTATTTCAAGGTGGTGATCCCCATGGAGTCCTACCCGCCCGCTCCCACCCGGTTGATTCGAATGGTGCCCTGGAGCCGGAACCCGGTCATGCGACCTGGCGACCGGATCCAGTCGGCAATCCGGCTTCTGGCGATGACCATCTGCCTGATCGCGGTGCCGGCCGCGGGCGCGATCGGCACCGAGACCTACGCACGGGAAGCCACCCGAATCCGCCAGCAACAGGCGGCGACCTCGACGGTGACCGCCACCATCGTCGCAGAGCCGATACACACATCCGATCAAATCAGTGCCAGGGCCAAGGTGCGGTGGACACATGACGGACACACCGGATCCGCGAGCGTCCCGGTCGCCCCCAACGCGATCCGCGGCCGAACCCTGACCCTGCACATCGATGACGAAGGCAAGATCACCGAACCCGCGCCATCGACCCGCAGCGCAGGTTGGACGGCTGTCGCGACCGCGCTCGGGGTGCTCGCCGGAACCTGGAGCATCGCTTTGATCCTCACCACGGCGGTCCACGGAGTGCTGCTCGCACATCGCGACGCGCAACTGGACCGGGAGTGGCGCGCACTGGATATCGACAGGCAGTGAATCCGTCGGCACGCGGTACGCCGAGCGAGGACGTTTTCCTTCGCGGCTCCCGGGCATGCGCGATATCGATGGCACGGTGAGTCCGGGTGCGGTCGCGCGATGGGCTCGAGGCAATGGAGGAGCGTATGGCCGAGCAGAGGCTACCAACTCTCATCGACATGGAGGACGCGGATCTGACGGTGCGCGACCCAGCCGACGATATCCGCGGCCGGACGGTGCTCGACCCCCATGGCGATGAACTCGGCGAGGTCGACGGGCTACTCGTCGACGAGGCGGAGAATCGGGTCCGATTCCTGCGCCTGGCCTCCGGCGGATTGCTCGGATTCGGCCGGACGAAACGGCTGATCCCGGTCGAGGCCATCACCGGAATCGACGAGAAGACCGTGCGTATCGATCGGGCCAAGGAGCAGGTCGCGGACAGCGCGCCGTACGACCCACCGCTGCTCGACGAGCACGTCTTCTACCAGGACCTTTACCAACACTACGGCGTGCAGCCGTTCTGGATCACCGGCTATCGCTATCCATTCTGATTGCCGCCGGCCGGGCAGAGGTCACAGTCGAACGACGAACCCTTGCCCGTCATTGCGCAGGTCGTCGAGTGAGAAGGCATCGGTGGAGCTGACCAGGGTGCCGAACCCGTCGGTCCGGACGTGGATCGAGGTCATGTCGCCGCTGGCCGGGTGTCCGGCCGCGAAGGCGAATAGCGAACCCGTCTGCGGGTACTTCGCTGGGTGATCGGGGAGGTGGTCTGGATGCCATCCGCTATCGAGGACTACGCGCTGCTGGGCGATCTGCAGACCGCGGCGCTGGTCGCCAAGGACGGCAGTATCGACTGGCTGTGTCTGCCCCGCTTCGATTCGCCGGCCTGTTTCGCCGCTTTGCTGCACGACTCGCGTGCGGGCCGCTGGCGACTGGCACCGGCCGGCGGCGGGCACGCGAGCAGCCGCGCCTATCACGGCGACTCGCTGGTACTCGACAGCCTCTGGCACACACCTTCGGGCACCGCGCGAGTCATCGACTGCATGCCACCGCGCGGCGACGCCGCAGACGTGGTGCGAGTGGTCGAAGGTGTGTCCGGTCATGTGCCGATGCGCATGGAACTTCGGCTGCGATTCGACTACGGCAGCATCACCCCGTGGGTTCGCGACCTCGACGGGGTGTTCTCGGCCATCGCCGGACCGGACGCGGTATGGCTGCACACCGGCGCGCCACTGCGCATCCACGATCAGTCCGCCACCGCCGAGTTCGACGTGGCCGCCGGTCAGCGGGTGCCTTTCGTCCTCACCTACCAACAATCACATCTGGCCTGCCCAGATCCTGTTGACGCCGAACAGGCCGTCACCGAGGCCGAGACGTTCTGGGCGGACTGGATCGCCCGCTGCACCTACCGAGGCAAGTGGTCGCAGGAAGTGAGACGCGCTCTGGTCACCTTGAAGGCGATGACCTACACCCCCACCGGCGGAATCGTCGCCGCCGCAACGACTTCGCTGCCCGAGCAACCCCGTGGTGTACGCAACTGGGACTACCGCTTCTGCTGGCTGCGCGACGCGACGTTCACGCTGCAGGCGTTGCTGGGCACCGGCTTCGTCGACGAAGCCCGCGCATGGCGGGAGTGGCTGGTACGCGCGGTCGCCGGTGACCCGAGCAAACTGCAGATCATGTACCGGTTGGACGGCGCCAGAAGATTGCCCGAGCAGAAGCTGCGCTGGTTGTCCGGTTACGACGGCGCCGCCCCGGTACGGATCGGCAACGCCGCCACCGGACAATTCCAACTCGACGTGTGGGGCGAGGTCCTCGATGGGCTGCACCTGGCCCGAGACGCCGGTCTCCCGGTGCACGAGACAGCCTGGGACGTGCAAAGGGCACTGTTGGACTACCTGGAAGGGCACTGGAACGATCCGGACAACAGCCTGTGGGAGATGCGCGGCCCGCGAAGACATTTCGTGCACTCGAAGGTGATGGCGTGGGCGGGTCTGGACCGCGCCGTGCATACCGTGGCAGCTCACGGCCTCGACGGCCCGATCGGGCGATGGCGGGCGCTGCGCGACCGGATCCATGCCGAGGTCTGCGCCAACGGCTACGACGCCGAGCGCGCAACCTTCACCCAGTTCTACGGCTCACACGGACTGGACGCGTCGCTGTTGCTGATCCCGAGAGTCGGCTTCTTGCCATGGAACGACCCCCGGGTTGTCGGTACGGTCGACATGGTTCGAAAACAACTGTGCGACAACGGCTTCGTGCACCGCTATCGCCCGGACGCCGATGGTGGAGTCGACGGGCTACCCGGCACCGAAGGCGCATTTCTGGCCTGCTCCTTTTGGCTGGCCGACGCGCTACACAGCACCGGCCGCACCAGGCAGGCGCATGAACTGTTCGAACGGCTGCTGGATCTCCGCAACGACGTCGGCCTGCTCAGCGAGCAGTACGACACCACGACCGGCCACCACCTGGGCAACACGCCCCAGGCGTACAGCATGATCGAACTGATCAACACAGCCCGCCGACTCACCGGAGCGCAAGTCGAAACCTCAGCCGCCAACAGGGGAGCAGAACACGGTAGCCAGAACGCCGAAACCGAGACCGTCACTCCGATGACACCGTGACCAACCCTGAAGAATCCCTGCCACCGGTCACCGATGGCCACGTGGCCCGATGAGGCGGCCTTTCGCTGTCGCGATGTGCGCCTGTCGGTCGAAAGCCCGCGGCGACTGCGCTGGTGGAGTACCTTTGACTCAGGTGAGCCGGGAAGTCTGGTCGGCGTGTCGTATCCGCCGACCTTGGAAGGGCTTCCATGTCCACAGCGGCGATGTCCGCGCGCGTCGATACCCGTGCGGCCATCTCGATCGAGCATTTGACCAAGCATTTCGGCCGCACCATCGCGGTCGACGACCTCACCCTGACCGTCGCGCCCGGTGAGGTGTTCGGGTTCCTCGGCCCCAACGGTGCGGGCAAGTCGACCACCATCCGGCTGCTTCTCGGCCTGATCCGCCCCACCGTGGGCGCGGCGCGAGTGTTCGGTGTCGACGCCGGTGACGTGCGGCGCGCGCACCACCACCTCGCCTACGTGCCCGCCGACGTGGCCTTGTGGCCGTCGTTGACCGGCGCCGAGACACTCGAGCTACTCGCCCGTGTCGGCCCTGGCATCGATCTGTCCTATCGCGCCGAGCTGATCGAGCGCCTCGACCTCGATGTCGACAAGCCCGGAAGGGCGTACTCCACCGGCAACCGGCAGAAGGTCGCCCTGGTCGCCGCTTTCGCCTCCCGGGCTCCGCTGCTCGTGCTCGACGAACCGACCAGTGGGCTGGACCCGCTGATGGAACGCGAGTTCCGTCGGTGCGTCGCCGAAGCACGCGAGCGCGGGCAGACGGTGTTCTTGAGTTCGCATCAGCTCGGTGAGGTCGAGGCGCTGTGCGACAGGGTCGCGATCCTGCGCGCCGGACGACTCGTGGAGATCGCGACGCTGGCCGAGCTGCGACGATTGCACCGCACGATCGTCGAGGTCGCTTTCCTGGGCGAGGCACCGGCGCTGGCGGAGGGGGACGGTGTCGAGGCCATCGAGGTGCTCGACGAGGGCCGGATGCGGTTCACCCTGGCCGGGCCGCCCGCGGCCGCGTTGCGCGCGCTCGCCGCGGCGCAAGTGACGGCGCTGTCGTCTCGGGAACCCACACTCGAGGAGATCTTCCTCGACTACTACGGGCAGGCACGGCGATGACCGCCACGACGGTCCGGCCGCAGCAGGTGAACGTTTCCGCACCCGGGCGGGCGGCAGCTCGGCTGACCCGCCGCCAGGCACGCCGCGGCGCGGCGATCGTGGCACTGACCGCCACGGGCCTGTCGGCTCTCGTCGCGGCTCAGTACCGCACGACCTTCGCCGACAGCATCGATGCGGGCGCACTGCGCGCACTGGCCGAAAACCCCGCGGTGCGAATCCTTTTCGGTACCCCGTTGGCCCTCGACGATCCCGGCGGGTTCACCGTCTGGCGCACCGGAACCCCGGTGCTGGTGCTGTGCGGTATGTGGGCACTGCTGGCCGCCACCCGCCTCACCCGCGGCGAGGAAGACGCCGGACACTGGGACCTGCTGCTCGGCGGCAGGCTGCGCCCGATCGATCTGGTCGCGCGCTGCGCCACCACACTGTGTCTGGCCGCTGCCGTGATCGCGACGGGAGTCGCAGCCGGTTTGGTGGTGACCGGTACGGACCCCACCGGAGCTCTCCTGCACGGCCTGTGTGTGTTCGGAGCGACGGTGACCTTCGCGAGCGTGGGACTGCTTGCCGCGCAACTGCTGCCGTCTCGGGCGGCGGCCGCCGGGCTCGCCTCGGCCGTCCTCGGGGCGAGCCTGCTGCTGCGGATGCTCGCCGACGGTGTCCCCGAACTTGCATGGACCGCCTGGCTCACCCCCTTCGGGCTCGCAGCACGCGTCGCCCCATACGCCGACAATCGAATCGAACCGCTGTTCGTTCTGGCGGTACTGGCCATCGTCCCCGTCGCGGCGGCGCTGGTCGCCGTCCGCGGGCGCGATCTCGGCGGTGCTCTGGTCACCCTGTCCGACGCCAGACCCGCTCGCACTCGGCTGCTCGGATCGGTGCTGGGCTTCGCTGTTCGGCGCGCGCTGGCGCCCACTGCGGGCTGGGGTGTGGGGATCGCCGCCTACTTCCTGCTCGTCGGCGCGTTGATCTCCTCGATCCTGGAATTCTTCGCCGAGAACCCGCGTTTCGCCGAACTCGCCGCGACGGCCGGCTTCGGCGGCCTCGATTCGGCCACCGGTTTCGCCGCCGCGATGTTCGCCCTGCTCGCCATCCCGGCCGGGCTCTACGCCGCCACCCGCATCGCCACCTTCGCCGCCGACGAGACCGCGCGCCGCTGGACCGCCCTGCACGCGCTTCCGCTGACCCGAAACAGGTCGGCGGGAACCGAAATCGCCGTCACCGCAGCGGGTCTCGCGGTGCTGTTGCTCGCCGCGGCGGTCGCGATGTGGGTCGGTGCGGTACTGGCCGGTGCGCCGCTGAGCCTGCCCGAGGCCATCGCCGGCGCCGCCAACGTCGCCACGCTCGCTCTGCTCGCGCTCGGCGCCGCGGCACTGGCCTTGGGCTGGTTCCCCAGTGCGGTCGAGCCGATCGGCGCCGTGCCCGTCGTCGGCGGATTTCTCCTCGACGTCCTCGCCCAGAGCACCGGCGCACCCGGCTGGGTCCGCGAGATCTCGCCGTTCGCGCATCTGGCCGCCGTACCCGACACCGCACCGGACTGGACAGCGAACCTCACCTTCGCCGCCATCGCGATCGCGACCACGACGATCGGACTCTACGGCTACACTCGCCGCGACCTGCGAGGCTGACATCCGTGTTCACAGTTCACGATTCGTCACGGGCGCGGAACGAAGCGAGTCCGCCCGAGCCGCAGTTGCCGGTCGATGTCGCCTCGACTGGATCAGATCTCGGATCGGGACAAGTAGGGCGCGATCGCGGGAACCGCCTCGACCGGATGACCGGCCGCGAGGCCCCGCTCGATTCGCCGAAAGCTCCACACCCGATCGCCGCGGTGCAGCACACCCATCAACAATCCGGTGACCGGACCGGCTTCGCCCAGGTCGTAGCGGGACAGCTCCGCGTCGGTGGTGCCGTCGACCAGTCGGCAGAACGCGTTGTCGATCCGGTCGAAGCTCTGCCCGGTGTAGCAGCTCACCAGCAGCGCGATCACGGTCACGTGGGGCGACAGCCGGGTCAACTCGAGGGTGATGACCTCGTTGTCGCCCCTGCCCTCGCCGGTCGTGCTGTCGCCGTGATGACGCACCGCGCCATCGCGGGAACTCAACTGCTGGTGATAGACCACGTCGACCAAGGACCGGTCGGCATACAGCAGCGCGGCGGCGTTGAGATCGATGTCCTTGCTTCGGAAGCCGAAGCGGGAACGCCGGGCCGGATCCCATCCCACCGCCATCTTCACGTACTCCACCGCTAGGCCCTCGCCGCTGCGAAGCTCCACCGAACGCCCCCTCCCCGCTTCCATCAACTCCGGCCACATCGCCGTAGCAGGCTGTCCACACCGTAGCCCGTGCCACCTGCGAGCCGCGGCGATTCATCGGATTGCGGGCTGCGCGCTCAAATACCAGCGCCGATGACCTTCCTCGGCACACCTTGTGGACGCATCGACATGCCTGGCTTCGGGCGAGCGATCGCGTGTCCATAGCATGAGAGGACAGTTCTCGCCGGGTTTGCCTCGCCTGGACATTTGCGGCATCTTTACAGGTGGAGCGCCGGGAAGTCTGGTCGGCAGCCGGCCCGGAGGACCGGGTCGGTTCGTCCGGCGAGAGGTGCGCTCTGGTGATCGCGATTCA
Source organism: Nocardia amikacinitolerans NBRC 108937 (assembly GCF_001612615.1). Taxonomy (GTDB): domain Bacteria; phylum Actinomycetota; class Actinomycetes; order Mycobacteriales; family Mycobacteriaceae; genus Nocardia; species Nocardia amikacinitolerans. The sequence continues at coordinate 369,489 of NZ_BDAU01000011.1, forward strand.
TTCCGCGCTCGATCCCCCAGCCAGATCCGACAGATACGGCCTTCGGCCCCGAGCACCCTGCCCCGTGGATCCCTACGCATCGGTTTCCGCTGTGGACCGCGAGTCGCAGCCTTCGGTCGCTTCGCCGGTCCGGACCTGAGAGGCATTCATGGCAGGGACGAGTTCGCCCGCACCACGACGACTGTTCACCCCCGGCAGCTGGCCGGAATCGCGCCGTATCGCTTCGGTCCTGCGCGAGGAAACCGTCGGCGGCGTCCTGCTGATCATCGCCGCGGCCATCGGACTGATCTGGGCCAACACTCCCTGGTCCAGTGCCTACTACACCCTGCGCGACACCCGGATCGGGCCGGAAAGCCTGCACCTGAACCTCACACTGGGCTCCTGGGCCGCCGACGGGCTGCTCGCGATCTTCTTCTTCGTCGTCGGGCTCGAACTCAAACGCGAATTCGTCGCCGGAGACCTACGCGACCCACGCAGGGCCGCGCTGCCGGTCGTCGCCGCCATCGGCGGAATGCTCGGCCCCGCCGTGATTTTCGTGGCCATCAACCTCAGAACCGGCGGCGGTGCACTCAACGGCTGGGCCATCCCCACCGCCACCGACATCGCCTTCGCCCTGGCCGTGCTCGCCGTCCTGAGCACCCACCTGCCGACCGCGCTACGCACCTTCCTGCTCACCCTCGCAGTCGTCGACGACCTGCTCGCGGTCACCGTCATCGCCATCTTCTACACCGACGAACTACACCTGAACTATCTCGGGCTCGCCGTCATCCCGTTCGCGGCCTTCGCACTCGCGGTCAACAAACGCCTGAGCACCTTCTGGATCCTCGTCCCGCTCGCCGTGCTCACCTGGTGGCTGATCCACCAATCCGGCGTCCACGCCACCGTCGCCGGAGCACTACTCGGATTCACCGTCCCCGTCGCCCGATCCGCCATCGGCGCCGGACCCGACACCGCCCACAAAGGACTCGCCGAACGCTTCGAACACCGCATCCGCCCGCTCTCGGCCGGATTCGCGGTACCGGTCTTCGCGTTCTTCGCCGCCGGAGTCACCCTCGGCGGACTCACCGGCCTGGCTCAGGCCCTCGACGACCCAGTCACCGTCGGGATCATCGTGGGCCTTGTCGCGGGCAAACTGGCCGGCATCACCGCCACCACCTACCTGACCGCCAAACTCACCCGCGCCGAACTCGACGAAGACCTGCGCTGGATCGACGTCGCCGGAGTCGGACTGCTCGGCGGAATCGGCTTCACCGTCTCACTGCTCATCGGCGAACTCGCCTACACCGACGACACACTGCGCGGCGACCACGTCCGCATCGGCGTCCTGCTGGGTACCCTCGCCGCCGCAGCGCTCGCCGCGATCCTGCTGCGCATGCGCAACCGCACCTACCGACTCATCGCCGAACACGAAACACGCGACGACAACCACGACGGCGTCCCAGACCTCTACCAAAAGCCGTAGCCGACGCTCGGCTCCGGCGAAACGACCTGATCAGACGCAGCGAGACCGCTCTCCGAGGCGACGGTAGTGCTGGTTCCGCCACTCATCCCGGAGCTCATGCCGATCACCTCCCTGCGCACCGTGCGGCGCGAGGTGCTGACCAACCTCGGCTACGAGGTCACCGCCGCACCACTGAGCGCCTGAGCGGCCACCGCGCGGCCGCGACCGCTCGTTCCGCCGAATCGCACGGCATCGCCGATAGGATCGGCCCCGCCTCGCCGGGTGGGCGAGCCTCGATTCGGTGGAGGGAGTGCGCATGGACTGGGAGGCGTGGCAGCGGAGCTGGGATCGGCAGCAGGAGCTGTACCTGCCCGACCGCGAAGAACGCTTCCGGGTGCTGCTCGACGTGGTGGAGGCGTCGGCGGGGAAGTCACCGCGCGTGCTCGACCTGGCGTGCGGGACCGGAACCATCAGCCGCCGGCTCTTCGCCCGGCTGCCGGAGGCGAGCTTGGTGGCGGTCGATCGTGATCCCACGCTGCTGGCGGTGGCACGGGGATCGTTCGACGGTGATCCCCGCATCTCGTTCGTGGTCGCCGACCTCGAGGAACCGGGGTGGACGCGGCAGCTGCCGTCCGAGCCGTTCGACGCCGTGCTGACCGCGACGGCCACGCATTGGATGCCGGCCGACGCCCTGGCCCGGCTGTACGCCGATTCGCGACCCTTGCTGCGTCCGGGCGGGGTACTCGTCAACGCCGACCACATGCCCGATCCACGCACGCCGATGCTGAACACCTTGGATGAGATCATCCAACGCGCTCACCAGGAGCGCGCTCGGGCCGACGGCGCCCGTGACTGGGACCAATGGTGGGCGGACATCGCCGCCGATCCGGAGCTTGCCGACGAAACCACCGCCAGCCGCGCCATTTTCGAAGGCAGGAAACCGGGGGTGCCCCAGCCGCTCGCTTGGCATCTGGACCGGCTCGCCGAGGCCGGATTCACCGAAGCCGGTGTGGCCTGGCGATCCATCACCGATGCGGTGGTCGTCGGCATTCGGTGACAACGAGCATCCTCCCGAGCGCGGACGTCCGACGACCTGGGGTCAGCTCGCTGTCGTCGGTACGTAAGGGATGTTCTGGGAACTATTGTCGTCCACGCGGATCGGGCGACCCAGTTGCGGAAAGGCGCGTTGCGCGCAGTCGGTGCGCTCGCAGACCTTGCAGCCCGCGCCGATCGGCACCGCGGTGCGCGGGTCGTCGATGGGCAGCCCGTGCGAGTAGATGCGCTCCCCGGCGTAGGCCAGGTCGCAACAGAGGCCGATAGCGAAATCCTCTTTCGGAGACAAATATCCGGGAGTCTTCTCGTCGGTGGTGCGGGCCAGCCATAGTTCCACCGTGGTGACCCAGCACCGCCAACGCAGCCAAACCCGCGACCCCACGCAGCGCCCGCGCTCCAACCTCCTTGTGCGGCACCCCCACCCGCCCCTCGGTGGCCTCAACCTCGATCAACCGACGCTGCCAAACACACCCCGCCTTGCCCGCATCGTGAAACAACCCCAACACATACGCCAACTCCCCCGCCCCGAACACCGACATCTGCGGACGCAAGATGGAGGCCGGAGCGATCCGAGTAGTCGTCTACTACCGCTGTCGCGCCAAGAACCTGACCCCAGGCAGCCCCGCCCTGGCCGAGCACCCCGTCACGGTCAACTTGCGCGAGGACCACCTCGTCGCACCGATCGACCGCTGGCTGGCCACCCTGTTCCATCGGACCCATCGCGACCGCACTATCGCCAGCCTGCTCGCGGCCCAAGACGACGGCGACCACGACACACACCGCGCACTGCTGCGACGCCGTATCGCCGACGCCGAAGCCAAACTCGAACGCCACCTCGCCGCCATCGAAGCAGGAGTCGACCCCCAGGTCCTTGTGACCGCGATGAACACCGCTCGAGCCGAGAAGGTGGCAGCACAAACGGAGCTACACAACCTGCCCACCATTCCCCGTCTGACCGAGACCGAGATCCGCCAGCTCATCGACTCCCTCGGCGACATTCCCGGCGGTTAACACCGCGAGAGCGCGATCCGACCGAGCGGAGCTCTACCAGACCTTCCACCTCTACAAACGGCATCGGCCCCGACAACCGAAGTTGCCGGGGCCGATTTGCACTGGTGTCCGGAGGGGGACACATGCGCTAAACACAGAGATCGACCTGGGAAAACGCTAGGAATAGGTCATTCGGTGCGTCGCATGGCCGGAGTAGCGGCCGTCGAGATTGCCTCTTAGGCAGGGCGCCGTTTGGTGCAGGCAACCGCCCGATGTGCGCGTAAGGTCTAGGAGACGCGACCCACAGGTCGGCGTCGCGTGGCCGTATCCTGCAGACCTTGCTGGCTTGGAGCCAGCGAGGTCGAGTGCACGCGCCACGTCTGCCGATTGCTACCTGAGATCACTAATAGCAAAGCGGATTTCGGCAGATTACTCGTAGTCCTCGTCGACGAATGTGTGGTCTTCAATCGGGGCGTCGAAGATCGACGCACCGGGCCGAACTTGCGCAAGTGTGCCGAGCAGACACCGCTGCACTATGTCCGCCAGCTGTCGAACTTCGTGCTCGACGACTACCGCCGCATCGGCACCGGACCCGGTTGGACACCCACCGACTCCACCCTCGCCCCAGCCGACGGTCTACGAAAGGACGCGCGGCTGTTCGCGAGACTTGCCTGGAGAGCAGGTGCGGGTCCCTCACTGTGGCTGGGAACACGGACGCGCTCACCTGCGACCGAAGGCATGCGAGAAAAGAGGCGAGATGACCCAGACCACAGCTGATCACCTGAGGGCGTATCCGCCGACCGCGGAGTTCACCGCGGCGGCCAACGCCGATGCGTCCCTGTGCAACCGGGCCGCCGCCGACCGCGACGCCGCCCCGCTCAAGGCGGCCGTCGACGAGGCGCTCGCCGGAAGTGCGCACCGGGGTCGAACGAGTGCTCGTGGTGCGCCGCACCGGGATCGAGGTGCCGTGGACCGACGGCCGCGACGTGTGGTGGCACGATATCGTCGCGAAGGCCGCGGCCGAGCACGAGGTCCATGCGTTCGAGGCTGAGCATCCGCTGTGATTCTGTACACCTCGGGCACGACCGGAAAACCCAAGGGCATCCTGCACACCACGGGCGGCTATCTGCCCCAGGTCGCGTACACCCATCATCACGTCTTCGACCACCAGCCGGGACGCGACGTCTACTGGTGCACCGCCGACATCGGCTGCGTTACCGGGCACAGTTACCTCGTGTCAGGACCGCTGGCCAACCGCGCCACCCTGGTCGTAGACGAGGGCACCCCGAATTTCCCCGACGAGCACGGGGACTGTGGATCATCGAAAAGTACGGCGTCACAATCTATTACACCGCACCGACGCTGGTCCGCACCTTCATGAAGTGGGGCCGGGATATTCCCGACGCACACGATCTGTCCTCGATCCGGTTGCTGGGCAGCGTCGGCGAGCCGATCAATCCCGAGGCCTGGCGCTGGTACCGGGAGGTCATCGGCGCGAATACCGCCCCCATCGTGGACACCTGGTGGCAGACCGAGACCGGCGCGATCATGATCTCTCCGTTGCCCGGGCTGACGACCGACAAATCTGGTGCGGCCATGACCCCGCTGCTGGGCATCTCGGCGAAGGTCGTCGACGAGGAGGGCAATCCGGTCGTCCTCGGCGAGACCGAGGCCAACGGCTATCTGGTGCTCGATCAGCCGTGGCCGTCGATGCCGCGTGGCATCTGGGGCGATCCCGAGCGCTATCGGGACACCTATGGGACCGCTTCGGCGACAAGGGCTGGTACTTCGCAGGTGACGGCGCGAAACTCGATACCGACGGCGATCTGTGGGTGCTGGGCCGGGTCGACGACGTCATGAACGTCTCCGGAAACCGCATCTCCACCGCCGAGGTCGAATCCGCACTCGTCGGACACCTCGACGTCGCGAAGGCCGCCGTGGTGGGTGCGAGTGACGAGGACCTTCGGCCGATAACGTGGCGGCGTTCCCGCGGCCGACGGGGAAGCGCGCCCCGTCCTCCACCTCGGAGGGCGGGTCCGCCGCTTCCGCTGCAGGAAGGGTCCACCACTTCAGAATAGTTCCCCCTTTAGGACGTGGCCTTCTCGTAGGCCGCAACAACCTCCGCGGGCACCCGACCGCGCCGCGGCACGTCATAGCCGTTGGCTCGCGCCCAACCCCGTACCAGATTGGGCTGTGGCCCGTCCCGCCCGCGGGCTCCACTCTCTTGCTCCGCCGACCGGATCTACTGACCCGGCGCCCATGAGACACCCACAGTGCGAACACATCCCGCAATCGCGCCGCATTCTCCTGCGACAGGTCGATCTCGTAATCTACACCGTCCATCGCAAACGACACCGTCTCCGCCGCCTGCGAACGACCGTCGAAATCATCGACAACCGTCACAACAGCCTTGCGCCACGCAAACCCCACTCTCAACTCATCCAAGAACCGACCCGCCCCCGGATCGGCGACCAAACCAGACCAGAAGTCGATCGACAGGCATGAATCACACACTCCCGAACAGGCGCCAACAGGCTCACCCCCTCCCACCCAGCTGATCCGCCACGGGCCTCTGCGCCCGACTCACGGGACGAATACGCCGCCAAACCGACCTATCGTTGAATATATACTGAGTGCTCGCTACATTGACTGGGGTATGAACCAGAACCGAGGTAGGTCGTGAGAAGTCCATCCACTCCCGAACAAGGCCCGCTCGCGGGCATTCGGATTGTCGAACTGGCAGGCATCGGGCCAGGCCCGCACGCCGCACTGCTCCTCGCCGACCTCGGCGCGGACGTGGTGCGGGTGCAGCGTCCCGGCCAATTCCCCGGCCGCACGGAACGCCCTCAGTGGCGCGGCCGGGCCATCGTCGAGGCGAACCTGAAGGATCCGGCCGACATCGAGAAGGTGCTCGGGCTGATCGAGAAAGCCGACGTGCTGATCGAAGGCTTCCGTCCTGGCGTCACCGAGCGCATGGGTCTGGGCCCCGACGAGGCGCTGGCGCGCAATCCGCGGCTGGTCTACGGCCGGATGACCGGCTGGGGTCAGGACGGCCCGCTGGCCGACCGCGCGGGCCACGACATCAACTACATCTCGCTGACCGGCGTGCTGAACGCGATCGGCCGCAAGGGCGAGCGCCCGGTGCCGCCGCTGAACATGGTCGGCGACTTCGGCGGCGGCTCGATGTTCCTCGTGTTCGGCGTCCTCGCCGCGCTGGTGGAACGGCAGAACTCGGGCAAGGGCCAGGTGATCGACGCCGCGATGATCGATGGCGCGCTTGCCCTTTCACACATCATCTGGGGTCTCAAGGGCGTCGGCCAGTGGTCGGACGAGCGCGGCACCAATCTGCTCGACACCGGCATGGCCTTCTACGACACCTACGAGACCTCCGACGGCAAGTACATGGCCGTCGGCGCCATCGAACCGCAGTTCTACGCGCAACTGCTCGCGGGACTCGAGTTCGACCCCGAGTACCTGCCCCCGCAGGACGATCCCAACAGCCAAGAGCAGCTACGCAAGCTGTTCGCCGACAAGTTCAAGACCAAGACCCGAGACGAGTGGACGGAAGTGTTCGACGGCACCGACGCGTGCTGTACCCCCGTTCTGACCTGGAGCCAAGCCGAGCGGAACGCTCATATCGCCGCACGCGGCAGCCTGATCGAACTCGAGGGCATCGTGCAACACGCGCCGGCGCCGCGATTCTCGCGAACCCCCGCCGGCGCGCCGACACCGCCGCCGTCGGCGGCCACGACCATCGACCGTATCTGGGCGGACTGAGCGCCCTCCCCGGGCCGGAATGGCCGACACTCCCTGTCCATATGTCGCCGTGCGCCGACCCGCACGCCGCGCGCCACGGAAAGAACCCCTGATGAGCCATTACAAGAGCAATGTCCGAGACATCGAATTCGATTTGTTCGATGTACTCGGAATAGGTGAACTCCTCGACGCCGGACACTATGGCGATCTGGACTCCGACACCGCGCACAACATTCTCGCCGAGGTATCCCGGTTGGCGGAGGGACCGGTCGCGGAATCTTTCGCGCGAGCCGATCGTGAACCGGTGGTCTTCGACGCCGCCGCGCACGAGATCCGGGTGCCTGATCCGCTGCGTAAGTCGGTGCTGGCACTCCACGAGGCGGGTTGGTGGCGGCTGGGCCTCCCGGAGGAGCTTGGTGGCGTCCCCGCTCCGATGCCCCTGGTATGGGCTGTGCGGGAGATGTTGTGCGCCGCCAATTCGTCGGCGAAATTCTTCCAGATGGGTCCGCAAATGGCGGAGGTGCTCTTCGAAGTCGGCACACCGCAGCAGAAGCATTGGGCCGCAGCGGGTCTGGAGCGCGGCTGGGCGGGGACGATGGTGCTCACCGAGCCCGACGCCGGGTCCGACGTCGGTGCGGGCCGGGCCAAGGCGATCCCGCAGCAGGACGGCACCTGGCATATCGAAGGCGTCAAGCGCTTCATCTCGGGGGCCGACGTTGGCGACACCGCGGAAAACGTCTTTCACCTGGTACTGGCCCGCCCGGTCGGCGCTGGACCCGGCACCAAGGGCCTAAGCCTGTTCTACGTTCCGAAGTACCACTTCGACCCGGAGACATTGGAATTGGGCGAGCGCAACGGCGCTTTCGTCACCGGCGTGGAGCACAAGATGGGCATCAAATCTTCGCCGACCTGCGAGGTATCCTTTGGGAGCACCGACGTTCCCGCGGTCGGCTGGCTGGTCGGCGGGGTCCACGACGGCATCGCTCAGATGTTCAAGGTAATCGAAGGTGCGCGCATGATGGTGGGCAACAAGGCCGCCGGCACGCTTTCCACCGGATATCTGAATGCCCTCGAGTACGCCAAGAACCGCGTCCAGGGCGCCGACCTCACCCAGCTCGCAGACAAGACCGCGCCGCGTGTGACCATCATCCACCATCCCGAAGTGCGCCGGTCTCTGCTGACGCAGAAGGCCTATGCCGAGGGACTGCGGTCGCTGTATCTGTTCACCGCCGCTCATCAAGGCGACGTTCCTCGACTCGCGCAGCATGTTTCGGGTGCAGACCCCGAGTTGGCGGCACGGGTCAGCGACTTCTTGCTGCCGATCGTGAAGGGCGTTGGCTCCGAACGCGCCTACGACACATTGAAGCTGAGCCTGCAAACCCTCGGCGGATCCGGATTTCTGCAGGATTACCCGCACGAGCAGTACATCCGCGACACAATGATCGACACCCTTTACGAGGGCACCACCGCGATCCAGGCACAGGACTTCTTCTTCCGCAAGATCATCCGGGACGGCGGACGCGCACTCGGTCATGTCTTCGGCTTGATCACCACTTTCCTCGCCACCGGCGACCCGCAGGGCCGCCTCACTACCGAAAGGCTGTTGCTGGCAACGGCTCTCGATGCCGTTCGGGCGATGATCGAAACCCTCACCGACTACCGAAGCGCCGCTGATTCCGATCCGGAGCAGATCTACAAAATCGGCCTCGGCTCGGTGCCGTTGCTGTATGCGGTGGGGGACCTGCTGATCGGCTGGCGACTGCTCGAACAAGCAGCAGTAGCGCTGGAGGCCATCGACGGCAACGCTGACATGGCCGCCTTCTATCAGGGCAAGGTCACGGTTGCGTCGTTCTTTGCCAAGAACCTTCTCCCCCAGCTCACTTCGACTCGCGCGATCCTCGCGTCGCTGGACACCGCCGTTATGGAAATGGACGAGGCGGCATTCTGACCGGGTGATCATCACCGCCGAGCTGCGTCGTGGCACCCACAGCCGAGGCAGGGCGCCACGACGACATCGAGCACCGCCTGCGTCACCGAGAACGCACCGCACACATTCGTCTCGGAGCTACACCTCGACCACCTGTGGATTTCCATAGCCGTGCTGTCGTCAGTGGTGGCTGCGCGTCAGTCCTGCTCGATCGGGACGCTGGACAGGCCACCCCAGCAGAGCGTGACGACGGCGTCGACGGCGTCCGACTTGGGGATGACTCGACCGGTTTCGAGCCAGTACTGCGCCGCGAACCGGCTGGCGCCGACCAGTCCCGCGGCAAGTAGGCGAGCCTGCTGGACAGCGAGTCCGGCGTCGTCCGCGACGAGTTGAGCTATGGCCTCCACACAGGCATCGGTTCCGCGCCCCACGCGCCATTGCACCGAGGGCTCCGACGCGGCGTCGGAGTCGAAGACCAGCCGGAAGCGCTCTATGTCCTGGTCGACGAAGTCGAAGTACGCCTCGACCGCTCCGGCAACGCGCTTCTCATTGCTCACAGGCGATCGCAGCGCTCGCCTCACGCTCTCGACCAGGACGTGTATGGGGTCGGACAACACCGCCAAGTACAAGTCGAGCTTGGTCTGAAAGTGCTCGTACAGGACAGGTTTGGGATAACCTGCCCGATCGGCGATCTGATCCATCTTGGCGGCATGATAGCCGCGCGTGGCGAAGACTTCTGTTGCCGCCGCAAGGACATGCCGTCGGCGGAGCTCGCGCTTCACTCGGACCTTGTGTTCGTCCATCCCCTCGATACCGGCCCGCTGCCGGCAGCCAGGTGACGCTGCGGTCATTTCCATCAATCCTCTCGATCAGCGAAACGTGGCGCCGATGTCCGAACTCCTCTGTGACCCGAGGGGTTCGCGCTGCCGAGGAGCCCGCCAATCGCCGCGGCGAGCCTCCCCTCGAGGTCCGCGCTGGTCGCCTCATTAATGTAGTGTACACTCACTACAATTACCTCCCTCGATTCCCCGGACGCCGCCGTGGTCCCGGGCATCGCCGGAACCACGGCCGCACGACGAGTAAGGAACATTGATCAGTGGGGACACCGCATAGCGCCGACGCAGGCCTCCGCAACCGGCCGCGGGTCGGCGTCGTTCGCGAGACCGATGTCGGAGAGCGCCGGGTTGCCCTGGTGCCCAGGCTCATTCCGAGCTTGGCGAAGCAGGGTGTTGACGTGATCGTAGAGTCCGGTGCAGGTCTGGGAGCCTCGATTCCGGACGCAGCGTACGCCGAAGCGGGCGCGACGATCGGTGACCCATGGGAGGCCGACGTGGTGGTGAAGGTTGCGCCGCCCAACGACGCCGAGGTGGCGAGGATGGTGATCGGGCAGACGTTGATCGGCTTCCTCGCGCCGCGTAGCCCGGGGAACAAGATCAAGGCGTTGTATTCAGCCGGTGTGCGAGCTTTTGCGGTGGAGGCGATTCCGCGTATCTCGCGTGCGCAGTCGATGGACGCGCTGTCCTCGCAGGCGAATGTCGCCGGATACAAGGCCGCCCTTTTGGCTGCGTCGGAGTCCACTCGGTTCTTCCCGATGCTGACCACCGCGGCGGGCACGGTGAAGCCCGCGACCGTGCTGGTGCTCGGTGTCGGTGTGGCCGGGTTGCAAGCTCTCGCGACCGCGAAGCGTTTGGGTGGCCGGACGACGGGTTACGACGTGCGTCCGGAGGTCGCCGATCAGGTGCGTTCGGTCGGTGCGCAGTGGCTGAATCTGGGCATCGATGCCGCGGGCGAGGGCGGTTACGCGCGTGAGCTGACCAACGAGGAGAAGGCACGTCAGCAGAAGGCATTGGAAGAAGCCATTACGGCGTTCGATGTGGTGATCACGACTGCGTTGGTGCCAGGTCGTCCGGCGCCGCGGTTGGTGACCGCCGCGGCGGTGGAGGGTATGAAGCCGGGCAGCGTGATCGTCGATCTGGCTGGTGAGACCGGCGGCAATTGTGAGCTGACCGAGCCCGGCAAAACGATTGTGCGCCACGGTGTCACGATCGCTTCGCCGCTGAATCTGCCGGCGACCATGCCGGAGCACGCCAGCGAGCTGTATTCCAGGAACGTTGTGGCCCTGCTGGAGTTGATGTTGAAAGAGGGTGCGCTGCGACCTGATTGCAGTGATCAGGTGCTGGCCGATGCGTGTGTGACCCGTAATCCGATCGATGGCGAGTTGAGCTGATGTATACCGAACTGCTGGCGAACATCGCGATCCTGGTGCTGTCCGGGTTCGTCGGTTTCGCCGTCATCTCCAAGGTCCCCAACACCCTGCACACGCCGTTGATGTCGGGCACCAACGCCATTCACGGCATCGTCGTGCTCGGCGCGCTGGTGACGCTGGGCCGGGTCGAGAATCCCTCGATCGGCATCCAGATCATTCTGTTCGTGGCCGTGGTCTTCGGAACCCTGAACGTGATCGGTGGTTTCGTGGTCACCGACCGGATGCTGGGCATGTTCAAGGCCAAGAAGCCGGTCGCGGCCGAAGCCAAGGGCAGCGATGAGACTGTGAAGGCGGGCCACTGAGTCATGGACAACTTGGTCAACATTCTCTACATCGTCGCCTTCGCGATGTTCATCTACGGTCTGATGGGCCTGACCGGCCCCAAGACCGCGGTGCGCGGCAACTGGATCGCCGCAGTCGGCATGGGCATCGCGGTGGTCGCGACGTTGATCGCGGTGCGCGACACCGGCAACTGGATCCTGATCGTCGCCGGTCTGGTGCTCGGTGTGGTGTTGGGCGTGCCGCCCGCGAAGTACACCAAGATGACCGCGATGCCGCAGCTGGTGGCCGCGTTCAACGGTGTCGGCGGTGGCACGGTCGCGCTCATCGCGTGGGCCGAATTCCTCGACACCACCGGCTTCTCCAACTTCAAACACGGGGAAGAACCGACCGTGCACATCATCGTCGGCTCGCTGTTCGCCGCGATCATCGGTTCGGTGTCGTTCTGGGGCTCGCTGATCGCCTTCGGCAAGCTGCAGGAGATCCTGCCCGGTCGTCCGATCGGCCTCGGCAAGTTGCAGCAGCCGCTGAACCTGTTGCTTCTGCTGGGTTCGATCGCCGCGGCCGTGGTGATCGGCATCGGCGCGGCCGACGGTGGCGCGCCGTGGTTCTGGATGGTTGGCCTGCTGGTCTTCGCCGGCGTGCTCGGGTTGATGGTGGTGCTGCCGATCGGTGGCGCGGACATGCCCGTGGTCATCTCGCTGCTCAACGCGTTGACCGGTCTGTCGGCCGCCGCAGCCGGGTTGGCGCTGAACAACACCGCGATGATCGTGGCGGGCATGATCGTCGGCGCGTCCGGCACCATCCTGACCAACCTGATGGCCAAGGCCATGAACCGTTCCATCCCGGCCATCGTCGCCGGTGGTTTCGGTGGCGGCGGCTCCGCGCCCGGCGCCGGTGGCGGTGAGCAGAAGCAGGCCAAGGCCACCTCGGCCGCGGACGCAGCGATCCAGATGGCCTACGCGAATCAGGTCATTGTGGTTCCCGGTTACGGTATGGCCGTCGCGCAGGCTCAGCACGCGGTCAAGGAAATGGCCGAGCTGCTGGAGAAGAAGGGTGTGGAGGTCAAATACGCCATCCACCCGGTCGCCGGTCGCATGCCCGGACACATGAACGTGCTGCTGGCCGAGGCCGAGGTCTCGTATGACGCGATGAAGGAAATGGACGACATCAACGGCGAGTTCGGCCGCACCGATGTCGCCCTGGTCATCGGCGCCAACGACGTCACCAACCCGGCCGCCCGCGAGGACTCGTCCTCGCCGATCTACGGCATGCCGGTGCTCAACGTCGACCAGGCCAAGAGCGTCATCGTGCTCAAGCGCTCGATGAACTCCGGCTTCGCGGGCATCGACAACCCGCTGTTCTACGCCGACACCACCTCCATGCTGTTCGGCGACGCCAAGAAGTCCGTCGGCGCCGTCACCGAAGAACTCAAAGCACTATAGGAAACACATCCGAAGCCCGCGCCACACCCGTCAGTGGCGCGCCGTGCCGTCACCGCGTTACCCGCATCGCGCGGTGACGGCACACCCCGCAAACCCGCGCCGCGCCCGTGTAATCCGCCTCCGTGGTGCGCCTGCCGCCGCCGCGGTTATCCCCGCGGTGGCGGCAGTTCTGTTTCGTGTGCCGAGAGAGGGCTTACAGGAGAGGAAGACCGGTCGACCCGCGCAGCCATCACCGGGCCGATGACTTCGCCGTACTACTGTCAGTGGGGGCACGGTCGTTGCCTCGAAGCCGGTCACCGTCGACGCCCCGCTACCGCGATCGTCCGTGCTTGCCTCACCTGTTCGGCGCTCAACGCCACCGGTCGTAGGGGCAGTCCTACGCTGCGATCCGATCGAATTCCGTTCAGCAGCAACATCAAATATCGCCACCATTGGTTCGGGTCCACTACCTGAGGTGAAGACTGCCACGCCATGCACCATCGAGATGACAGCCAAGAGGTCACCTATCGCTATCTCCGGACGCACCAGCTCGTCGACCCGTGCACGGGCGAGAAGTTCGCCGAGTGGGTGACTGATCAAAGCCTTCTATCGGTCGAAAAGTGCTGAGTGCTCTGGCGATCCCGTCACAGCGGCCATGAAGGCCCGGTTCCCGGCGACGAGTTCGTACATGTCCTCTAGTATTTCGACCAAACCGCACCACGGATTGTCCAGCTGGGCTGCGGTTTCAGCGATCTCGCGGATCCGCCCGAGGTAGTGCTCGAAAATTTCGGTGATCAGATTTTTCCCGAGATGCCGATACGCCGTGCCAACACCCACTCCCGCGGCCTTGGCGACATCATCGAGCGTCACATGCTCGCGTACTGCGCCAGCAGTTCGTCGGCAGCTTCGAGGATGCGCCGACGGTTGCGGGTGGCATCGGCCCGCATGGTGCGGGGGCGGACGTACTTTTTGCTGTCGGTCATCACCCATCTGCCATTGGCGAATCTCGGTGGCCGCACCTTGGTCGGTCGCGGTCTGCGCGGGTCGGGTGTGCCGCTGCGGTTTCAGCTCGACCCTGTCCAGGAATGCCGCACCGGCGAACCCATCAGCGGCGTCGCTGTCAGCGTGGCGCGTTTCCCGAGCTCGGCCGCTCCGGGGCCGTTCTCGCTGGTGTGGGCAACTTCTCGGGCCAGTACTATGAAGGCCAGAACGAGGAAGATCATCGCCAATCCGAAGGCGATGATCGGGATGAGTATTCGGTGATCGAGACGACGCCGGCGGGACCCGCACGACGTCCCCTCGTCGCCGATCAACCCGTCCGATCCGGCGACCGTGAGGATCTCAGAGTTCCAGTGCGGACAGCGCTCGCCGTCTTCGCGGTGCCGGAGTGTTGCCGAATTCAGGACCCTGTCACCTGGCTGTTCGGCACCGATCGAGATCAGATGGATGTGACTGGCCCGCAGATCGGTGTAGTGGGGCAGTATCTCGAACAGCAGCTCTTCATTGGAACCGATGTCGTGGTGGACAGCGTCTCGCCCGACTCGGACACGATGTGTGCTCTCTATACCGTCGGCTGCGCGCCGGCCTGTCTCACGAAAGCCGATGCTTTCCGCCGCGTGGTGACATCCCCGCCTGACCATAGACTCGGTCATGGCCGGTCGATCCCACCACGCCGACCACGCCGGTATCGCTGCGAGTGCCCGCCCGCAATCGTGGGGATCGACGCGTCGGGGTGGCCATGGCACCGCGAGGAAACGATTGCCGCCGAACCGGCGAGGACATATCCGAATTCGGTGCAGTCCATGGCCCGATGCCTCCATATAGGTCTCGTACTCCGCGAGACGCCTACGCCGTCAATCCACCAGCAGTAGCACCCATTCGGCCACGCACGCGGGTTTTGCGCCGCCTTCGATCTCGGCGGTCGCCGTAATCGTGATCTGAGTGCCTGCGGGCGTCGCGGTGGTGGCGGTCAATTCGGCGCCCACCCGCACCCGATCACCGACTTTCACGAATGACGGGAAGCGAATCTTGTTGCAGCCGTAGTTGATTCCCATCTTCAGCCCGTCGATACGCCAGATCTGTTCGGTGAGCACCGGGAGCAGCGACAAGGTGAGGAAACCGTGCGCGATGGGCGCACCGAAGGGCCCTTTCGCGGCCGCCTCGGGATCGACGTGGATCCACTGGAGGTCACCGGTGGCGTCGGCGAACAGATCGACCTGTTTCTGGGTGACTTCGTACCAGTCGCTGTAGCCCAGATGGCTGCCGACCGCCTGCTGGAACTGGGCGATTCCGTCGAAAACCTTCATTTCGCGTTCCTGCTCGCTCAAGCCGCCGGACCGCCGGACACGTACAGGGTCTGACCCGAGATGAATCCAGCTCCATCTCCCGCCAGGAAGGCCACCGCGTTCGCGATGTCCTCGGGCCGACCCGAGCGGCCGACGGCGATCCCCTTCACTACGGCGTCACGGAACTGCTCAAAGGGCACGCCCATGCGTTCGGCCGTCGCCTGGGTCATCTCGGTTTCGATGAATCCGGGCGCGATCGCGTTCGCGGTGATACCGAACTTGCCGAGCTCGAGAGCCAGAGTCTTGGTGAACCCCTGCAGTCCAGCCTTCGCCGCCGAGTAGTTCGCTTGGCCTCGGTTGCCCAGCGCCGAGGTGCTGGACAGGTTGACGATCCGACCCCATTTGGCCTCGGTCATGTATTTCTGCGCGGCCCGGCTCATGAGGAAGGCTCCGCGCAAGTGAACGTTCATGACCGAGTCCCAGTCGTTCGCGCTCATCTTGAACAGCATGTTGTCGCGAATGACGCCGGCATTGTTCACCAGCACCAGCGGCGCTCCCAGTTCGCCGGCCACCCGGTTCACCGCGGATTCCACACTGCTTTCGTCCGCGACGTCGGCGGCGACACCGAGCGCGGTGCCGCCGACCGCCTCGACCTCCGAAACAACCGCTTTGCAAGCCGTTTCGTCCAGATCGAGGACGGCGACGGCGAATCCCTCGGCCGCCAACCGCTTCGCGGTTGCCGCGCCGATGCCGCGTGCGGCACCGGTGACGATCGCTGCGCGGACGGTGTCAGTGCTCATGTGCTTGCTCTCCTGAAGATGTCTAGTCGGGTCCGTTTTGTGCCCTCAATTTATAGTGAGTGTACACTCTATTAAATACCGCGCACGGCGGCCTGTCCGAGTCGCCGATCCGATGGGCGCCTCAGCGGCGTGGCCGCGTAAGCCGCCTAGCGCGCGAGGCCGTCGATGACCATCGCCCGGAACTCCCGTGCGATTTCATCGACACTCTCACCACGTCGGGGCCGGTACCACTGCGATACCGAATTCACCATTCCCAGTAAGCCATTGGCCACGATCCGATTGCCGCGGGTCAGTTCGCCCGCGCGATACCCCTCTTCGAGCACGCTTTCCCAACAGTCCTGCACTTCTTGCCGCAGCGACTGCAGTTGCCGCATGTGCTCGTCACTGAGGGCGTCCGCATCGCGCATCTGAATGAGCACTTCGCTCTGGTGCCGCGCGATGATGCGGACGTGAGAGTCGATGAGCTGTCCGAGCTTCTCGACCGGGGTGGAATCCGTGGCGACGACGCGCTGCGCCCCTGCCAGTGCCTTTTCGGTATACCTCCGGAGGATCTCCCACAGCAGCTCTTCCTTGGACTTGATGTGGTAGTACAGCGCCCCGGCTTGCAGGTCCGTCCGGTTCCCGATCTCCGCGACACTCGTCGCGTGATAGCCCACCGTGGAGAACAGCTCGATCGCCACATCGAGAATCCGTTCCCGCGTCGCCTCGGTATTGCTGGCAACACTGCCCCGCGGCCGACCCGGACGTCGCGGACCGCTGCTAGTCGACTGATCAGATGCACCCACGACGACACAGTCTAGAGTCAGGCTTCGAGAATCTTGCCTCCGCGCGCCTCGCCCTCGCACATCCGAACGATCCTGATCAGGGCTGCTGCCACCGCCACCTCACCGAGTCGATCCCGGCCACCGGTTCGCCACCCGCACTGATGTCGAGTCGCGTACGCGTCGCAGCCGGCACCGGATGATCTCCGCGCCGATCGCCACTGCAGTCTCCTCGGGTGTGCGAGTTCGAAGGTCGAGCCCGATCGACGCGGCCAAGCGCCAGCTCCTCGTCAACTACGCCGACTTCACAGCCGGCGATTCGATCGGTGTGCGTATGCCTCCTGCCTATCGCACCGATGTACCCAGCGGGAGTGCGGTGAGCCACCTGAGTTGGATAGCCGCTTCTCATACCCGGAAGAGACGCCACGCCGGGGCCCTAGGCGAGCAATCCCAGTTTGTTGATAATGTAGTGAACACTCAATACACTGTCTGCTAGACGCATCGGGATCACGGCATGGAAGGGAGTCCCTCCCGGGACGCACCACCGAGGAAGATCCCGACAACGAAACCGCGTCGGCCCGAACCCAAATTCCACGGAAACAACGAGGTCACAATGGAATTCGATGGCAAGGTGGTAGTCGTCACCGGAGGCAGCCGAGGGATGGGCCAGGAGATGGTCCGCGCTTTCGCCGCCGAAGGCGCCCATGTCGTGGTGGCGAGCCGCAAGCTCGATGATTGCCAGGTGGTGGCCAAGGCAGCAGAAGCCCTGCACGGCCGTCGAGCGCTCGCGGTTCCGTGCAACGTCAGCGATTGGGCGCAGTGCGACGCATTGATCGACTCTGTCTACCAGCAGTTCGGCCAGGTGGACGTGCTGGTGAACAACGCCGGACTGTCACCGCTGTATCCGTCGGTCGATCAGATCACCGAGGCGTACTTCGACAAGGTGATCGGCGTGAATCTCAAAGGCCCCTTCCGGCTGGCATCCGTTATCGGTGCACGGATGGCCGCGAGCGGAGGCGGCTCGATCGTCAACATCTCCTCGATCGAAGCGATTCGCCCGGATCCCAGCGCCATTCCCTACGCGGCCGCCAAGGCCGCGCTCAACAACCTCACCGAGGGCTTGGCGCAGACCTTCGGGTCGTCCGGCGTCCGGGTCAACGCGATCCAGTGCGGTCCGTTCCTCACCGACATCTCCAACGCGTGGACCGACGAGATGCGGGTGCTGTTCGACAACCAGGCGGCCCTGCGCCGATGCGGCAACCCTGACGAAATCGTCGGAGCCGCCCTGTATTTCGCGAGTGAAAGGGCGTCCTTCTGCACGGGTGCCGTCCTACGGCTCGATGGCGGTGTCCGATGACCTGCGCCATCGTGAACCCGACCTTCGGCGTTCCCGGGGTCGAGTTGTCCGCGCTGGCCGGCTGGATGGACCTCCAGAACCTCGAGCATGGGCCACTGACAGAGCTGCGATCCATCGGCGGCGGCACCCAGAACATCATGCTGCGATTCACCCGCGGCACGAGGGAGTTCGTCCTGCGTCGAGGGCCGCTGCATCCACGCGCCACCACCAACGACAACCTCCGCCGCGAGATGCGGCTGCTCGCGGCGCTGGCAGGCACCGCGGTACCGCATGCCAGGCTGATCGCCGCCTGTCCCGACGAATCGGTGCTCGGCGAGTCGGTGTTCTACCTCATGGAGCCGCTGGATGGCTTCAACGCCGCGGTGGAACTGCCCGCGCTCCATGCCTCGAACGCAGACATTCGCTACCGGATGGGCTTCGCACTCGTCGATGCTCTGGCCACTTTGAGCACGGCCGACTACAAGCAGGCGGGGCTGGCCGACTTCGGGCGGCCCGACGGCTTCCTCGAACGCCAGGTGCCGCGTTGGCTGCAGGAACTGGACTCCTACGCGCAGCTGGACAACTACCCGGGCCACGGCCTACCAGTCGAGCTCGTGTCCGAGTGGCTGACCCGCAACCGGCCGACCAGCGGACCGATCGGGCTCATGCACGGCGATTACCACATCGCCAACGTCATGTTCGCGCCCGACGGACCGCACGTCGCGGCGATCGTGGACTGGGAAATGTGCACGATCGGCGACCCGATGCTGGATCTGGGCTGGCTGCTGGCCACCTGGTCGGAACCGGATCGGAGCGACGATGTCCTCAGCTCCGCGCTGGCCCGCGCCGGCGGACTGCCATCGGCGCAAGAACTGGTCCGGCGCTACGGCGAACGCACCGGATTCGATGTGTCGGCCGCGGACTGGTATGCCGTCCTTGCCTGTTTCAAACTCGGCATCATTCTGGAGGGCACCTACGCGCGCTCGTGCGCCGGCCTTGCCCCCGCCGACATCGGGCAACGGTTGCACGACTCCGCCGCGACCCTGTTCGCCCGGGCACGCAACCTCATCGACCACCACTAACCGTATTCACGAATCGAGGACCGTCATGGCGTGGGATTTCTCCACCGACCCCGAATTCCAGAAGAAGCTGGACTGGATCCAGGATTTCGTTCGCAGCGAAGTGCTTCCGCTGGAGACGCTGAGCTTGGATTGGACACAGCTGCGTCGCGCGATCGCGCCACTGCAGGAGCAGGTGAAGCAGCAGGAGCTGTGGGCCGCACACTTGGATCCGGAACTGGGCGGCCAAGGCTACGGCCAGGTCAAGCTCGGCCTGATGCACGAGATCATCGGCTCGAGCTGGCTGGCGCCGCTGGTGTTCGGCAATCAGGCGCCCGATTCGGGCAACAGCGAAATCCTCGCCGCCGCAGGAACTGCCGAGCAGAAGAAGCAGTGGCTGGCGCCGCTGCTTGCCGGTGAGATGTATTCGGCCTTCGCGCTGACCGAGCCGGGCCACGCCGGTTCGGACCCGACTCGCCTGTCCACCACGGCGGTGCGCGACGGCGACGAGTGGATCATCAACGGGCACAAGTGGTTCGTCTCCAACGCATCGACCGCGGATTTCGTCATCGTCGTGGCCGTGACCGACCCGGAAGCCGAGAAGCACCGGCGGGCCTCGCAATTCATCGTCCCGATCGACGCCGTCGGCGTGCGGATCCTGCGCGATCTCGCGACCATGGAGCACCCGATCACCCAGCCGAACCACTATCCATCCCACGCCGAGGTGCGGTTCGACAACGTCCGGGTGCCCGCAACCGCGCTGCTCGGCGGTGTCGGCGACGGCTTCAAAATCGCCCAGAAGCGGCTGGGGCCCGGCCGTATCCACCACTGCATGCGGTGGATCGGGCAAGCCAAACGCGCCTTCGACATGATGTGCGAACGCGCCGTCTCCCGCGAGTTGCACGCCGGCACGATGGCGGACAAGCAGACCATCCGAAACTGGATCGCCGACTCGGCCGCCGAGATCCAGGCCGCCCGCCTGATGACCTTGAACGCGGCGTGGACGATCGATCAGCTCGGCACCGCGGCCGCACGCAAGGAAATCGCCTTCATCAAGTACTACGGCGCGAAGGTGCTGCACGACGTCATCGACCGCGCAATCCAGACCTGCGGCTCCCTCGGCTACTCCGCCGATCTGCCGCTGGAGGGAATGTACCGGGCGGCGCGCGCGGCGCGCTTCTACGACGGCCCCGACGAGGTGCACCGCGACAGCGTCGCCAAGCTGATCCTGCGCGGCTACACGCCCCCCGTGGGAGGTGTGCCCACCGAGCACGTGCCCACCCGCCGAGCCCAGGCCCAACAGCGGTTCGCGGAACTACTCACCGCCACCGCCGGATAGATCGACCGGCACTCACCACTCGCCGTCCGAGGAGTTCACCCATGACCGCAGCCGCAGCATGGCAGCCACCCGAAGTCGAGGTGCACCTGCGGATCCGGCTTGCCGACATGGTGTTCGACTATGTCGCCACCGCCAAAGCGGCACGCAACCTGATCGACGAATGGCAGCGGCGCAAGCACCGGCATTCGGCCGAGCTGATCGGCAGCACCGTCGAGCAGCGCCGACTGTTGCCACGCCTACCGTGCGAACGATTGTTTGCCTGCCCCTGACCGGAACGAGACCGTCGGTCCAATCGCCTGATCCCGGCGGGGACGCGCGGTGCGAAGGGATAGTGTGAGTTGATGTCCACCGCGGCGTTGGGCTGGGAGCCACCGTCGGCGCACCTGTCCGGGTTGATCACCGCGACGGTCGACGGGTTTGTGGCGAATCTGGATGGGCTTGTCGACGAGATGACGGCGGCGGCGATCACCGCGGCGCCCGCACTGGCCGGTGACTCCGCGCTCGAAGAGAGCGTGCGCGCGAGCGTCCGGGCGATGACATTGCGCTGGGTCGACGCCCAGCGCCGCCGACCGGGCGGACGGGTGCCCGTCGATGTTCCCCCCGCCGCCCTCGATGTCGCCCGTGACTTGATCCGGCACGGGGTCGACTTTCAGCAGCTGCTGACCGGCTACCGGTGCGCCGAGAATATCGGGTGCCGGCGTTGGGTGCTGGCGGCGGCGGGGGCGGTGCCTCCGCGGGAGGTCGCCGCCGTCGCCGACTTCGGCCTGCGTTCCATCAACGACTGGGTCGACGCGGCGCTGGCTTCGATCGATCGCCAGATCGAGCGCGAGCGCGATGATTTGATGGGCGGCGTACTCACCCGCCGTCTGGAAACGGTCACGTTGATCATCGACGGCGCGCCGATTCGGGAAGACGTGGCACGTGAACGCCTCGGATACGACCTGTCGGCCTGGCACACGGGGATGGTGTTCTGGTCAGCCGCCGAAGATCACGAGCAAGGTCTACTCGAGAAGGCGGCCCGCCTCGTCGCGCTGGAAGCCGGGCTGCGACCCCCGCTGATTCTTCCCGCCACCACCGCAACTACGTGGGTGTGGCTGAGCGGCGACCACAGGCTCGATGTACGCCTGTTGCGCGAGGCGATGGCGAAGGCGCCGGAGGGAGTGCTGGCGACCGCTGGGTCCAGCAGGCCGCACATGACCGGATTCCGCCGAACCCACCGGGAGGCTGTCGCCGCGCGGCGCGTGGCCGAGCGCAACCCCGGGAGGGAACGGTTCACCGCCTACGACGATGTGCGTATCGCGGTGCTGGCATCGCAGGACGAGGAGACGGCCGCGCAGTTCGTTTCCGACACGTTGGGTGAGCTCGCCGACGCGGACACCGACCTGCGCGAGACGTTGCGGGTCTACCTGCAGGAGGACGGCAACACCGCCCGTACCGCGGCACGGCTGTTCACCCATCGCAACACCGTGTTGAACCGCCTGGAACGCGCGCAGCGGCTACTACCGCAGCCGCTGTCTGGTCGGCATCTCAGCGTGGGCTTGGCGCTGGAGCTCGTTCATTGGTCGGGCGGGCGGCGCTGACCGAATTGCGGTTGGGCATTTGCACAGCAACCCGGTGCATTTCTGGGCAACGCACACTTCTGGAGTGACGCCGGTCACGCGTAGCGTCGGCGGACGTCGCGAAAGGAGAAATGATGAGCGACTCGATCGACTTCGACGCTGTGGTAATCGGGGCGGGATTCGGCGGTCTGCGGGCACTGCACGATCTCAGGAAAATGGATTTGTCGACGGTACTCCTCGAGGCCGGAACAGATGTCGGCGGTGTGTGGTACTGGAATCGCTATCCTGGAGCACGGACAGACAGCGAAGCCTGGTACTACTGTTATTCGTTTTCCAAAGAAGTACTCGCCGAATGGGATTGGTCGCAGCGGTATCCGACCCAGGACGAAATGTCGCGATACTTCCAGTTCGTCACGGATCGGCTCGATCTGCGCAAGCACATCCGATTCCAGACGCGATTGACGGGTGCCACGTGGGACGAATCGGCCAACGTCTGGCTGGTGCAGACAAACGACGGGCAATCGCTCAAGTGCCGGTATCTCGTTTCCGCCGCAGGTCCGCTCTCCAAGCCTTTCCTGCCCGATATTCCGGGATTGGACTCCTTCGCCGGCGAGTGGTATCAGACCGCGTTCTGGCCGAAGCACGACATCGATTTCACCGGTAAGCGAGTCGCCGTCGTAGGGACGGGCGCTTCAGGCGTTCAGGTCGTTCCCGTGGTCGCTCTGTCCGCGGCGGAGGTCACCGTGTTCCAGCGGACCCCGAACTACGTACTGCCCGCGCGGAATCGGCCGCTCGACGAGGCCGAGCGCGCGGCGATCAAAGCCGACTACGACAACATCTGGGAGCGGGCTCGCCGCCAGTTCTACGCGATGGATCTGCCGGTGTGCGAGCACGGGGCCGCCGACTACAGTCCGGCCGACCAGCAGCGCGTACTCGAACGAGCCTGGGAGGTCGGCGGTTTCCGCTTCCTGTTCGACACGTTCAACGATCTCTGGCTCGACGGGCAGGCCAACGAGATCGCCTCGGAGTTCATTCGATCCAAGATCCGTGCCATCGTCAAGGACCCCGCCACCGCGGAGCTGCTGTGCCCGCAGTACCCGTTGGCCGCCAAGCGACCGCCTTGCGGACACGGATACTACGAGGCGTACAACCGCGAGAACGTTTCACTCGTGGATGTGAGTAAGAACCCGATCACGGAGATCCTCCCGACGGGCCTGCGCACGGCCACCGATGTTTACGAGGCCGATGTCATCATCTTCGCTACGGGGTTCGACGCCATCACCGGTCCCGCGCAGGGGGTCGATATCCGCGGCCGCGACGGTCGGCGTCTGAGCGAGGTGTGGGAGAGCGTCCCTCGAAGCTATCTCGGAATGGCAGTCGACGGGTTCCCCAACATGTTCACTGTGGCGGGTCCATTGGGCCCCTTCGCCAACGGCCCCACCATGGTGGAGGGACAGGTCGAATGGGTCACCGACGCCATTTCGCATATGCAGCGACACGGCGCGGTCGCGATGGAGCCGACCCCCGAATCGGTCGATTCCTGGGTCCAGCATGCCGGAGAGATCCTCGAGGGCACAGTCCTGGCCAATGCCGCGACAGCCAACTCTTGGTTCCTCGGGGCAAATATTCCCGGTAAACCTCGTGGAATTCTGGCCTATTTCGGTGGCGCGGGAACGTACTTCGACCGGCTCGAGAGCGAAGCCGAAGCGGGTTTTCCCGGATTCGCCTTCACCGCAGCGGACGACACCGCGCAGCAGGTCGTCACCGTCAACAGCTGAGTCCCGGTTTTCACCCGCCCGCGATCCGACGTCGCGGACCGGAAGGGCCCGACCGACCGGGCCTTCCGGTAGCGGGTGCGACCGGTACCTGGCCAACGGTTTCAGAAAGGAATGTGCAGATGAACGAAGTCGAGTTCATCAGTGACGGACAGCGTTGCGCCGCTTGGCATTTGCCTGGTGCGGACTCGGAGCTCGACGTCGGCGACGGACGACCCTGCGTGGTGATGGCGCATGGATTCGGTGGAACACGCGACAGCGGTTTGCTGCCGTTCGCCCGAGCATTTGCCGGAGCCGGAATCGATGTTCTCCTCTTCGATTACCGCGGTTTCGGCGATTCGGCGGGGACCCCGCGCCAGCTGGTCTCGTTCCGACGCCACCGCCGCGATTACCTCGCGGCGGTCGAGTTCGCGCGTGCGCTCGACGGCGTCGACCCCGACCGAATCGCTTTGTGGGGGACGTCCTACGGCGGTGGTCATGCTCTTGCTGTCGCGGCTGACGATCCCCGGGTCGCCGCGGTTGTGGCGCAGGTGGCCGCCGTCGACGGGATGGCGTCGCTGGCAAGTGCCGTCAAATCGAACGGTTTCGGTTTCGTCCTGAAGGTCAACCTCGCCGCAATACGCGACGTCGCGAGGTCCCTGATGGGCCGACCGCCACTGCTGGTGCCCGTCGTTGGACCGCCCGGTAGCGTCGCGGCGATGAACTCGCCCGACGCCGTGTCGGGTATGCGGGCCTTCGCCGGGCCGACGTGGCGCAACGAGTTCGCGGCCCGAGAACTACTCGCGATACCGCTCAACCGTCCGATCACCAAAGTCGGCAAACTACGGTGTCCGGTACTTCTCCAAATCGGCGAGCACGACGCGGTGGCGCCGCCCGCGACGCTCGAGCGCGTCGCGCGACGAGTAGGCAGCCGCGCCGAGGTATGCCGTTACCCGGCAGGCCATTTCGACGTCTACGTGGAACCGTGGCGGACACCCAATGTCAACGACCAAGTCGCTTTTTTGAAAAGACATTTGACGCCGACGGCGGTCGGCGAAGTGGAGAAGCAATGATCACGACATCAGGTCAACGCCCAGAGGTTGAGGCGGGCATCGACCTCACCCGTTCACGTCGACGCCATTGGAACAACCAGGTTTGTCGCCACGCCCGGATGATCCCCGACCATCCCGCGCTGCGGTATCTCGGTCGCACCGTGACCTGGCGAGAACTCCACGATCGGTCGACCGCACTGGCGCGAGCCCTCCGACAGCGCGGAGTCGAGACCGGCGACCGCGTCCTGGTCCTCATGCTCAATCGGCCCGAGTACGTCGAGACGCTCCTCGCGATCACCGCCGCCGGTGCCATCGCAGTACCTGTCAACATCAGAACGAGCCCAGCCGAGGCCGTCTTCATAGCCACCGACGTGGGCGCGAAGGCCGTCGTCACGGACCGAGCCATGGCCGAACCGGCAGCAGCCGTCGCCGCGGACTCGCTCGCCATCGAGTTCATCGTCGCGGTCGATGACGCAGAGCAGGAGCAGCTGAGCTACGAGCAGTTGATCGCTGACGACACGGGCAAGCTGCCCGACATCGATGTGCCCGACGACTCCACCGCCTTGATCCTCTACACATCGGGCACCACGGGAAAACCCAAGGGCGCGATGATTTCCCACACGAATCTCAACGCTATCTGCATGGCGTTCATCGATTCACTGTCCTGCCGCCGCGGCGATGTGGTCTCGGTCGCAGTACCGCTCTTTCACATCGGGGGAATCGCCTCGGTGCTACCGCAGCTGTACTTCGGCGGTCCGTCGGTGATCCATCCGATCGGGGAGTTCAATGGCGACCGCACCCTCGACGTCTTCGAGCAAGAGGGGACGACGTGGGTGTTCCTGGTGCCCGCGCAATGGCAGGCCGTGGCAAACGCCCAACTGCGACGACCGCGCCCAGTAGGTCTGCGCGTGCTCAGCTGGGGCGCGGCCCCCGCTTCCGACACTCTGCTGCGGGCGATGGGCGAGGCGTTCCCCGATGCCGAAACGGTCGCGGTATTCGGGCAAACCGAAAGTACCGGCTTCGCCTGTTATCTGGACGGTCGCTACAGCCTCAGCAAGCTCGGCTCCGTGGGGGTGGCGACGTCAGCGCTCGAGGTGCGAGTGGTCGACGACGAGATGCGTGATGTACCCGTTGGTGAGGTCGGCGAGATCGTCTTCCGAGGGCCGACGGTGATGGCCGGCTACTGGCAGCGGCCGGATGCCACAGCCGAAGCGTTCGCCGGAGGCTGGCTGCACTCCGGAGACCTCGGCCGTCAGGACGACGACGGATTCCTGTACATCGTGGACAGGAAAAAAGACATGATCATCTCCGGCGGCGAGAACATCTACTGCGCCGAAGTCGAGAACGCACTGATGGACCACCCCGCCATCGCCGAGGTCGCCGTCATCGGGCGCGCCGATGAACGCTGGGGCGAGATCGCCGTGGCGGTAGTGGCATTGCACGAAGACCAGACTTTCGACTTGGACGAGGTCGGCGTATTCCTCGGGGCTCGACTCGCGCGGTTCAAACACCCCAAGGATCTCGTTGTGGTCGACGAGCTTCCTCGTAATGTGGGCGGAAAGGTCCTGAAGACCGTCCTGCGCGAGACGTTCGGCAGCCAGGACCTCGGCCTTTCTCAACCCACCGCTTGACGGTTCACCCCCAGTACAAGAATCACGGAGTTCCTCATGCCCGAGGCATACATCGTCGACGCCATCCGGACACCGGTCGGCGTCGGCAAACTCAGCGGCGGCTTCGCCGCCATTCATCCGGCCGATCTCGGCGCGCACCCGATCAACGTCCTGGTCCAGCAAGGCGACTTCGACCCGGCCGCGATCGACGATGTCATCTACGGCTGTCTCGACACCATCGGCTCCCAGTCCGGCAATATCGCACGCACCTGCGCCATGGTCGCCGGATTACCGCAGACGGTGCCGGGGGTGACTATCGATCGACAGTGCGGATCCTCGCAACAGGCAGTGCATTTCGCGGCCCAGGCGGTCATGAGTGGCACGTCCGATCTGATCGTCGCAGGCGGCGTGCAGAAGATGAGCCAGTTCCCGATCGGTTCGTCCTACTCCGCGGGCGAACCCTACGGCGCAACCGATCCTTGGAGCGGCTCGCCCGGCTGGATCCGGCGCTTCGGCGCCGGCGAGGTCTCCCAGTTCGCCAGTGCCGAACGCATCGCCTCGGACTGGGGCTTCTCCCGACTGGATATGGAGGAGTTCGCACTGACCAGCCACCAGCGTGCGGCCGTCGCGCAACAAGAGGGTCGCTTCGATCGCGAGATCACCCCGTTCGCCGGCGTCACTACAGACGAAGGCCCACGGCCGGACACCACCCTGGAGAAGATGGCCCGCCTCCGGACCGTGCGTCCGGACGGACAACTCACCGCGGCCGTTTCCAGCCAGATCTCCGATGGCGCCTCCGCCGTACTGGTCGCCTCGGAGCACGCCGTCAAAACCCACGGCCTGACTCCGCGGGCGCGCATCCACCACATCTCGGTGCTCGGCGACGACGCGGTCAATATCCTCACCGCTCCCCTACCCGCCACCGAACACGCTCTGCAGCGCGCAGGCCTGACGATCTCGGACATCGACCTCTACGAGGTGAACGAGGCGTTCGCCAGCGTCCCGATGGCGTGGCTGAAACACGTCGGCGCCGATCCCGACAAGCTCAACGTCAACGGCGGCGCCATTGCGCTCGGACATCCCTTGGGCGCCTCCGGTACGAGACTGATGATTACGCTCCTGCACGAACTCGAACGCACCGGCGGCCGCTACGGACTGCAAACCATGTGCGAAGGCGGCGGCGTGGCCAACGTGACCATCATCGAACGCCTGTAGGAGGCCGGCACAGCTGAGATCATGCTGACGCGCAGGCTGTAGCGGCTCCCCGAGTCCTTCTCCAGTGAGCGACCCGGCACGCGACCGCGACACCGATCAGGACGATCGATGGTTCCGCCGCTCGGTATCTTCTGCGATCCAAGCTGCGATCTGAGTGCGCGAGGTGAATCCGAGTTTGGTGAGGATGTGTTCGACGTGGCCCTGCGCGGTCCGTTGCGAGATCACCAATTCGGCAGCGATCTGCCGGTTGGTCATGCCTTGGGCGATGAGATCCGCAACCTGCCGCTCACGCTTGGTCAATATGCACCGACCCGACTCGGGCGTCGTGGCGGTGGGTCGCTCATCCAGTGCATAAGACACGGCTTCATCCATGCTCATCGCTCGACCGTGTCCGAAGGATGAATCGAATCGCCTTGTCCCGAGGGCTGATCGCGCCAGTCGCACGCATTCGTCGTGATGCTGCGGCATTGGGAAGATACCCTCGGGGCTCCCGACAGATCGCCAGAGTTCCTGGACGGCTCCCATCAGCACGGCCGCGCGCTCGGCGTCACCATCGGCGCCGACAATCCAGGCCAGCGCCTCGAGACTCAACGCTGCCACAACCGGGCTGCCCACTCGACGATTCAATCGCAGCGCACGCTGGAGCAGGTCGATCGCCTCGGACCCCTCACCTTGCTGCCAGACCGCGATGCTCGTGTCCCGCAATGCGGCAGACCGAAAAAGCGATTCGCCGCATGCCTCGGTGATGGAGAGCACTTGCCGGTGGTACTCGAGCGCCCGCTCCGTATCACCGGTCAGTTCGTGCACCCAACCGAGCACGGTCAGGGCGGCGACGTACAGGTATCCACTGCGGTCCGAACTGAATCCGTCGGCGGCTCGTTCGAAGGAATCGGAAGCCGCGGCAAGCTCACCCCGATAGAACTGCAGGCCGCCCTCGCAGTAGGCGATCAGCGCCTGAACCATCGGGGTGGGAGCCTGTTCAGTGAGCACGCGTCCCTGCTCCACGAGGCTGTCAGCCGCCTGAAGATCGCCCTGCATGGACGCCAAGACGCAGCCCACGTAGAGCGCTTTGACACGGTCGGGCACGGGTTGTCGGGCG
Organism: Nocardia amikacinitolerans NBRC 108937; assembly: GCF_001612615.1. GTDB lineage: Bacteria > Actinomycetota > Actinomycetes > Mycobacteriales > Mycobacteriaceae > Nocardia > Nocardia amikacinitolerans. The sequence goes on from NZ_BDAU01000011.1 coordinate 398,493, forward strand.
GGGTGGTCCAGAACCCGCGCTATCCACGATCGAGCCTCGCTGTACATGCCTCGGAAATTCCAGAACATGAACAGTGCCGTGGCGGTCCGTAGCCCGGCTTCGGCCGCCTCCTCGCTGTTCTCGTCCAAACAGTATTCGAGCGCGTCGCGCAGGTTCGGTTGCTCACGCTCGAGCCTGGCGAGCCAGTAGGGCTGCCGGTCGCTGATCCAGCCCGCCTCCGCATCCATCGCCAACCGCTGATACCAGTCGCGGTGCCGCCGACGCATATCGCCGTATTCGCCGACGTCATACAGCTTCTGCCTGCCGTATTCCCGTAGCGTCTCCAGCATCCGGAAGCGCACCACACCGCCGGCCTCGTCCCGGATCAGGATCGACTTGTCCACCAGCGAGGACAGCACATCGAGCGGGCCGCCCGGTGGGAGATCAGCGCCACAGATATCTTCGGCGGCGTCGAGTTCGAAACCGCCGGCAAAGACCGACAACCGAGCCCACAGCCGCTGCTCGGCCGGGTCGCACAACTGGTAGCTCCAGTCGACGCACCAACGCAGGGTTTGTTGCCGCGTCGGTGCGGTGCGGCTCGCGCGAGTGAGCAACGCGTATCGGTCGTCGAGGCGTTGCAGGATCTGCTCGGGCGACATCGTGCGCATCCGGGCGGCGGCGAGCTCGATCGCCAGCGGTATTCCGTCCAGCCGAGCACAGATGCGGGCGATGGCGGCCCCGTTGTCCGCGGTCGGCTCGAAATCCGGGATTACGGCGGTCGCGCGGTCTGCGAACAGCGTCACCGCGTCGTAGCGGGGCAGTCCCCGTAACGACGGTTCTTTGTCCGGATCGGGCACCGGCAGCGGCGACACTCGAAATACCGCCTCACCAGGGATATCCAGCGGTTCGCGGCTGGTGGCTAGGATCCGCAGATCGGGACAGGACTGCAACCAGGGCTCGACCAGCCCCGCGACCTCCGGAGCCAGCTGCTCGCAGTTGTCCAGCACCAGCAGCGACTCGCGGCCGGACAGGAACTCGGCTATCACCTCCGGAAGCGGCCGCGTCGACTCGTCACGCAACCCCAGGCCGGCCGCAACGACTGCGAGCAGCAGCGAGGGGTCGGTTACGTCGGCCAGTTCTATCAACCACAGCCCGTCGGCGAAGTCTTTGCGCACAAGAGAGGCGGCACGCAGTGCTAACCGGGTTTTGCCGACCCCACCGATTCCCGTCAACGTCACCAACCGGCTCGAAGCCAGCCGATTCCTCACTTGCGCCACCTCGGTGCGGCGGTCGATGAAACTGGTCAACTCGAGCGGCAGAGCCGCTGCGCTGCGGCGAGCTATCGATGGCGCTGCGGGCGGGCGCCATCCCCGCAAGGCCGACTTGCGATCTCGGCGCTGCGCGCCCGGTTCAGCCTGCAGCGCCATGTCTTCGACCGCGTATCCGTGGTGGCGCTGCACTTGCCGGATCGACTCGCCCAGCGCCGCCGCCGACGGCCGTTGGCCGGGATCGCGGCTCATCGCGGTCGCGACCACTGCGGACACATCGTCGGCGATACCGCTCTCGCGCAGGTCCGGCACAGGCTGAGTGGTGATCCGCAGGAACTGGGTGACAACGTTCTCCCCGCTGCGCCGTTCGAACGCCGCGTGCCCGGTCAGCGCGCAGAACAGGGTGGCGCCCAGCCCGTAGACGTCCGCGGACGGGCCGGGGGTTTCGCCCTCGAGCACTTCCGGGGCAGTGAACGCCGGGGATCCGGTGAGGGTGCCCGCATCGGTTTGGAATCCCCCGGCGATCCGGGCGATGCCGAAGTCGGTCAACGCGGGCTCGCCGTAATCGGTCAGCAGAATGTTTCCCGGCTTCACGTCCCGATGCACGATGTCGAGGCGATGTGCGCTCTCCAGTGCTCCGGCGATCTTCACACCGATCCACAACACAGCCTCGACCGGCAGGGGACCTTGACTGCGGATCCGGACGTCCAGCGAGTCCAACGGGTGATATGGCATCACCAGGTACGGCCGCCCGCTCGCGGTAGCCCCCGACTGAAGCACCGTCACGATATTCGGATGCCCTGTCAGTCGGCCCATCGCCTGCTGCTCACGGAAGAATCGCGCCCGGTTCTCCGTATCGAGGTCGGCGGTCAGGATTTTCACCGCCACCGTTCGGTCCAGATCGGCCTGCGTGCACCGATAGACCACACCGAAACCGCCCCGCCCGATTTCCTCGGCATCGTCGAACCCTGCCGAGCGCAACTCCTCCGTGACCGGCTCGGACACGTCACGGACTGTCCGGTAAGGATCATCCTCGGCCATTGGCAGCACACCATCCGCCAGCACGTCCCGACACTGGGGAACACGCGTTAATTCGTGGTTAATAGGCAGCGTATCCCACTACACATCGCACACTGTGCTGTTTGGAGGGCGCCTTCCATTGCTGCGACTGGGGCGACCTGCCGATATGAACACTCATGGGCGTAGCCCTGTTCGGATGTCTACGGCCGCAGGGTCATTCAGCCGAGCGGCGCCCTTCGGCATGTCGGCACGATAGGACGGCGTCAGATGCGCTCGATGAGCGTGGCGTTGGCCATGCCACCGCCTTCGCACATCGTCTGAAGTCCGTATCGACCGCCGGTCTGCTCGAGGTGGTTGAGCATCGTCGCGAGCAGTTTGGTTCCGGATCCGCCGAGCGGATGTCCGAGCGCGATCGCTCCGCCCCTCGGATTGACTTTCGCCAGGTCGGCTCCGAGCTCACGCGCCCACGCCAGCGGAACCGAGGCAAAAGCTTCGTTGACCTCGAACGCGTCGATCTCGTCGATACCGAGCCCGGCCTGCCGCAGAATCCGCTGTGTCGCCGGGATGGGACCGGTCAGCATCAACAACGGGTCGCTACCTACCACGGCGAAGGCGTTGAAACGCGCACGCGGTCGCAGCCCCAGCTGTTCGGCGCGCTCACGGCTCATAACGAGCACAGCAGATGCACCGTCGGTCAGCGGCGAGGAGTTTCCTGGTGTGATCGACCATTCGATCTCGGGAAAGCGTTTCGCGAATTCAGCCGTGTGGAACGACGGCTTCAGACCGCCTAGGCCTTCGACGGTAGTGTTCGGCCGAACCGTCTCGTCCAAGTCGTGAACGAGCGAGCCACCGTCGGAGCCGGGCACGGTTACCGGGACTACTTCCGCGTCGAACGCACCAGCGGCCTGCGCCTTGGCCGCTCGGTGATGCGAGGCCGCGGCGTATTCGTCGAGTTCGCTACGCGACAGCTTCCAACGGCTCGCGATCAGCTCCGCACCAACCCCCTGATTCGCCGGGCCGTCCGGATACCGTTCCGACAGCGACGCGAAAGGATCGCCGCCGATCGCGGAGGCCCCCATCGGCACGCGGCTCATGGATTCCACGCCGCAAGCGATGACGATCTCGTTCACTCCCGCCATGATCGACTGGGCAGCGAAATGCACAGCCTGCTGACTGGAGCCGCACTGCCTGTCGATGGTCGTGGCGGGGACAGCCTCGGGGAATCCCGCCGTCAACAGGGCGGTACGCGCAATGTTGTAACTCTGATCCCGCACCTGCGAAACGCAGCCGGCGAAGACGTCATCGACGAGAGCCGGATCCAGCTTGTTGCGGTCCGCCAGCGCACGCAGTGTAGTGGCGAGCAACTCGGCAGGATGCAAAGCAGAGAGCGCTCCGCCAGGCTTACCGCGTCCGACAGCGGTTCGAACCGCATCTACGATGACGGCTTCCGACATAGAAAATCTCCGATCGTGGATTGAACTCACGCGCTTCACAGCCGAAGCGCTCAAAGACACTGCTTGAGCGGTGTCGCCTGATCTCTCAACAGGTCGCTCGAGACGCGGGCACGCGATGCGACCAGCTTCTTGGCGACCATGAAGTCACGGGGCCCATTGACGACGTCAGCGGCCGTGACTTCGCCGTCCTCGAGGTAGAAGACAGTGAAAGAGCGTCCCGTATCGGTACGCCCGCGCACTACGACCTCGTCGTGACCGGCCGAGAGTCCGACCGTTTGTAGCTTCACGTCGTACTGGTCGGACCAGAACCATGGGATCGCGTCGTAGGCGCGTGGGGCACCGGTCAGTACCGCGGACGCGACCCGCGCCTGTTCGGTGGCGTTCGGCACCGACTCCAGGCGACGGAACCCGCCGTGCTGGGCGCAGGGGTGTCGCGTGCAATCGCCGATTGCCAGGATGTGCGGATCCGCGGTGCGGCAGAATTCGTCGACGAGGATGCCGTCATCGACGGGCAGACCGGCCGCCTCAGCGAGTTCGGTGTTGGGGACCAGTCCAATGCCGACGACCACCAGGTCGGCGGGGAGGCGGGTGCCGTCCGCGAGAGTCACGCCGAGTGCCCGTCCGTCCAGTCCGTACTCGAGACCGCCCACGGAGCAGCCGGTCCGCACCTCGACGCCCTGCTCCGCGTGAACCCGCTCGTAGAATTCGCTCACCACCGCAGCGGTCACCCGAGCGAGCACCCGGGGCGCTGCCTCGAGCACCGTGACCTTCAAGCCAGCCTTCGAACCGACCGCGGCCACTTCGAGGCCGACATACCCGCCGCCGACGACCACCAGGCGGGCACCGGGCGTGAACTGCTCTCGCATGGCGTCGACGTCGGCGAGACCCCGCAATGTGTGAACGTTCGGGGCCGACACGGCGCCGGGCACTGGGAGAGGGCGGGCACGGCCCCCGGTGGCGAGCACCAGCCGGTCGTAAGGAACGTCCGGACCGGCCGCGACCCGTACGTACCGACGCACTCGGTCGATGGCCGTGACCCGGGTGCCGAGGCGAATGTCGAGGTCCTGCTGGGCGTAGGTGGCAGGTGGTCGGATGTAGAGATCCTCGACCGTCGCGGCGCCGGACAAGTATGCCTTGGACAGCGGCGGGCGCGCGTACGGATAGGCGGGCTCCGCGGTCAGGATCGTCACCGGGCCGCGGTGCCCTGCCATACGCAGGGACGCCGCGCATTCGGCGCCTGCCTGGCCTCCGCCAATGATCACGATGCGGTCGTCGGGGTGTGGCTGCTCGATCGTCATCACAACCGAACCACTCGACTACTGCGACTTCGGGATAGCGAC